>JANBVI010000045.1 GCA_024239075.1 Fischerella sp. CENA71
TACAGAGTTCGTGACCGAGCTAATGAAACTAAATCGCAATAAGCAGAAGTATTATCAACGAGGTCTGAGCGCTATGAAGCTTATCATGTCTGTATCCTAGCTATTTTTGTCGCCCCGTCAGGGGATTGAAGTATTTCCGGAAAACAATTTTAACTGAACCAGCACAAGAGCGATTATCATTAGCACTTAGCGAAGCCAGCCGATTAGAAAATCTGTTGAGTGAAATTTTGCTTTATGCCAAGCCCCAAGTGTTGCAATTGTGTGAATTGGATGTAAATGAATTCATTCGTGAGATGCTAAGTTTCATTAGTCAGATGCAAGAAGCAGTTTCACGACAAATCGAATTTATGCCTGCGTCAGTTGCAGTCAAAATTTTGGCAGACAAAGATAAGCTCAAACAAGTTTTTATTAATATTGTTCGCAATGCTTGTGAAGCAGTTTCCCCAGGAGATATTATTAAATGCGAAATAAACATTTCATCTCAAGATCAAATTTGTATCAATGTTTGCAATGGTGGTGAACCAATTCCTCCAGAAGTTTTGTCAAAACTAACTCAGCCATTCTTTTCTACAAAATCTAGTGGTACAGGGCTAGGACTTGCCATTACCAAACGCATAGTCAAGGCTCATGGTGGGGAATTATCTATTCAATCTGATACATCAACAGGTACTATAGTCAGTGTTCAATTGCCTATGATTTATCTTCAGAGCCTTTGAGATTTTTTAGATTCAACAATTTTGGTCACTTGTTGTAAAGCGATCGTCACTCCAGTTTCAGCAATTGGTGATCAGCGATCGCCTAATTGAAAGTTTACTCCTAGTAGTCCACCACACAAACTTGGCTAGGTAAAACAATTTGGACAAATCGGTAAAACCTCTTTCTTTGCGTTCTTTGTGTTCTTAGTGGTTCGTTCTTTACCCTTCAAGCGTTCCAGATTTTGTGGGGTTCCAGTTTGTTCGTCTACCTACAAAAATGCCTATTTTTCTGCCAACTTCTTTGCCTTTTGGCCCCAGCACCGTACCTCCAATTACTCCACCGATAACAGCTGTACCAGTTTCACCTAAAAAATTGCAGGTAGTATCACCTAACCAACTTCCTTTATGCTGTTGAGAAGACGATGGTTTTAGATGAGAAACTGTTTCAAAATTTTTTTGAGTGATTTGATTGACTTGCCGCACTGCACCTTCGCCAAGCTGCGCTCCAATGGTAAAACCGACAACACTGCCTACTTGAGTACCAACGATCACACCTGCTGGTCCCATTGTCATCCCAACTACAACTGCTCCAACTGTTCCCCCTACTGTTTCTCCGACAGTAGCTCCAATTAAGCTACCTCCAAATTCTTGAATCGTGGCTTTGGATGTCGGAGAAGGAATATTTTCTATGGCTTCAGATATTTTATGAGCAACAGCTTGCCCTGCTTGGGAGGTAGCATTCCCGATGACTTCGCCAAAACCAGCAGTTGTTCCTGCTACCATTTTTCCAGTGAAGAAAGCAGCACTTCCAATCACTTCACCCATATTGTTGGCTGTTACAGACAAATATGCTAAACCAGGAGGTGTAACACTATCAAGAACTTCTCCAACATTAGCAGCTGTTTCCAGCACTGTTTTTCCTGCTTGGTATGCCATGCCATTGATTACTTCTGCCATACCTGTGGTAGTGTCAGTCATAAGTTTTCCCGCTTGGGATGCTGCATCAGTGATTGCTTGTCCTATTTCATTCGCAACTGTGGCAAAAAATCCTAAACGAGGAGCTTTTTGAGTCGAAATTCTAGCTATTTCAATACTGGAAGATTGGGAATAAACTTCGATTACCTCTGCTTTGACTTCAATATCTGAGGATTGAGCTTTGATTGTTGCTTCACTTGACATGCAGATAACCTCAATAAAATTAGTATGGGAGATTTAACAATATTAAGGGTGAAAGTAAAATGCTGTTCCAACAACAGCATAGGTAATGAGAAGCAAAGCTCCTTCTAACCAATTGGATTGACCATCGGTACTAATAGAATTGGTAATTAAGACTGCGATCGCCACTGCCAGTACTTCAAAGGGGTTGAAGTCTAGATTCATTGATTGTCCCATTAACTGACCTGCCAAGACCAAAACAGGAGCAACAAACATAGCTATTTGCAAGCTCGATCCCATCGCCACTGCTACGGCTAAATCCATTTTGTTCTTCATCGCAAAGGTGGCAGCAGTGATATACTCGACTGCTCCTCCAAAAATGGGAATTAAAATGACACCTGTAAAAAGACTAGATAAACCTAAGGTAGAAATCGCTTCTTGTAGACTTGCTACTAGAGTATCAGATACAAAGACCAGAACAATAGTGCAAATGAGCAGAATTCCAACTGACTTCCATAAACTGGTCTTATGTGTCTCAGATGCAAGTGTATCTTGGTTAGTCTCTTCTAGCTCTCTGAGTTGATAGATGGATTTGTGGGTTTTCATCGAAAAAACCAAGGTCAATCCATAGAAAAGTAGCAACAAGAAAGCAGCAACAATCGAAAAATGATTAATTGTTGCAGGTTGCAAGCCTTTAGATGTGAAATCAATGGCAGTCGGAGAAAGCAGTACTACTAATGCTAAATTCAACGAAGAGGCGTTAATCCGGGCAACTGTTGGTTGAAAGCTTTGCTCTTTGAACCGTAATCCTCCTAACAGAATTGCAGCTCCGAGTGCTAAGAGAAGATTGGCAACGATTGTACCTGTAATACTAGCTTTGACTACATCTACCAACCCGGCTCGAAGTGCAACAATCGCGATGATTAACTCTGTAGCGTTGCCGAAGGTAGAGTTAAGCAAACCTCCCAAAGATGGGCCAATAACTTCCGCGATCGCTTCTGTAGAGTCAGCAATAAATGCTGCTAAGGGAATAATTGCCAACCCGGAAGCAATAAAAACTATTATGGAGGGAAAATCTAACCATTCTGCTATGAATGCAATTGGTAAAAAAACCAACATACGTAGCAGAATTACTTCTTTTTGAGTCATTTTTGCGACTCCTAAATAAAAAAGTTCTCTCTTATTAATTACTTTTATCTCAATACGATTGGGTTAAGGGAAGATCGCATTTCGCCTTTTGAAAAAACAAACTATGTGAAGTAATCTAAGATTATTAGAATCTAGCTCGTAGACGGACGAAGTCCGCCTTCTCGCAGAGTACTGGCTTCTGTTCCCCGAAGGGGTTCCCAAAGGGCAAGTAGACGCTCGTAAGAGCGGCTACACTACAAACCTTTAATTATTTACGCTGTTCTACTTACACGACAATTTATCACATTTAAAATTATCTCATTAAAAAATTCATTATCTTTAACATACATAAATAGTAAAGTCAAAAATAAAAATTAAAACGAAAGATTATATTAATTGTCAAAAAATCAACAAAAGAACTAATATCACCACATACAGCAAGAGGTAGGCAACTCTTAACAGACAACAGAAAATACTTGGGACTGTTCCCTATCCCCTATTCCGTAATACTTATAAACTATCTTGATTTAAATCCATTAATTATACCTTTTGGATAGTAATTATTATCCAAATAGAAAGAGAAAATATAACTATTTTTTATATATTCTATCAAAGTAGAGAGTGAATTGACGGGTAAGTTTTATGGATGAGATTTTATTAGTTTCTATTCTTGGTTTTGTAATTTTGTTTGGAATGACATTGTTGATAGTTGAGGAGTTTACTATCGAACGAAGGATGATTTTGGCTGAATATCGCAGGAAAAGGAAATAATTTGAGAATATATGTAGAGGTTGTTTGAAAGGGTTTTTGATGGGCAGTAGAGATTCAATACACTGAGCAATTCTCACATAATTTTATAACAAAAGCTTTTTCCTTACTTTAGTTGTAGCTTATGATGTTGATTAATACGAAAGTCAAAACCCTTTCATTAAAATTCTCTCGATGTAATGAGCTATCAGATCGTTCACTCTACTTTTGGACGTTATCGTATTCGTATCCCTCAGCTTGCCTATGATTCAGAGTTTGCTAGCAAACTTAAGGTACTAGTTGAATCGTTGGCATTTGTTACTGAGGTTCGTATTAATGCACAAGCAAGTTCACTAATTGTGAGCTATCAAGATGATTTTTGCAGCACAACAGCACTGGAAAAGTTTGTCGCCTGTATTCAGGCGGTAGACGGTAGTGAAATTCCCTTGACACAATCTCTACCTGAAGGAGAAGACCTAAAACCGGAAGTTAATCAATGGAAGGATTTAGGATTTCCTACCCTCAGCCTTACTTTGGCTTTGCTAGCAGCTCCTTTGGAGTTACCACCTTTGATTCTATTTTTAGCAATTGCTGGAGCTGCAACACCTTGGTTAAACCGTGCTGCTGATAATCTGCTTAATCAACGTCAGCCTAATATTGATTTGCTAGATTCAGCATGGATGACTATGCAGGCTGTGCAAGGTCAATTTATCGCACCTTCACTCAAGACAGTTTTGGTAGAAGTGAGGAGAACTCTCAGGGGGAATACAACCCACACCAGAGAAGAACTCTCTTTAAATTTGTTAAAGGAATTAGATCAGTATGTTTGGGTAGAGTTGGATGGAGAGGAACAACATGTCCATATAAGCAATTTACAGGAAGGCGATCGCATCATCGTTAAATCAGGTGAAATGATTTTGGTAGATGGGATCGTTCTTTATGGTTATGGTTTAATCGATTCCCAGAATTTGACAGGTAGCTCTAAACCTGTTGTTTGCTCCCAAGGACACGATATCTACGCCTCTACAATCTTGCTTGAAGGTGAGTTATGTGTTTTGGTGAAAGGAATTGGACTAAATACCCGCGCTGGTTTAGCTGCTCTGCTGGCTGAATTAGCACCTGTTCATGATACAAAAATTGGTGCTTTGCAAGCAGAATTCGTGAAAAATGCAATTTTACCAACTCTGGCTTTAGGTGGCACAATCTATCTAATGACAGGTAATATTGGTGCTGCTATTTCACCCTACCAATTTGATTTTGGCAGTGGTATTCCGATTTCGATTTCGACAACAGTTTTGCAAGCACTGATTTATGCTGTGCGTCATGGAATCTACATTCGCAGTGGTGGCATTTTAGAAGCATTAGCCCATGTCAATGCTGTTGTCTTTGATACAAAAGTATTGGTTCTAGATTCCCCTGATACTTTGGAAGCTATTACCATTCTCCAGAGTCAAAACATAGATATTTACTTAGTCTCTGATGCTCCTGAATCAATAACTCTTGATGTTGCGGCTTTGTTGGGTATCCACCCCCATCATGTCTGTGCAGAAGCTCCTTCAAGCCAAAAAATTAATCTGGTTCGTGGGTTGCAGCACCAAGGTAAGACAGTGGCTTTTGTAGGAGATGAGAAAGATGATGCAATACGGCTTGCCCATGCTCATGTCTCGATTGCATTTGCCAAAACGAGTGAGATTCCCCACACCACAACTGATGTTGTCATTTTAGAAGATGACTTACGCGGAGTCACCCATGCCATTGCGATCGCAAAACGAGCAATGGAAATAATCTACGAAAACACTGCAACTATTGTCATTCCTAACCTATTTATGCAAATAGGTGGTGGAATGGTGTTGGGTGTAAATCCTGTGTACAATGTGATTGTAAATAATGGTACTGCTTTTGTAGCTGAATTCTTAAATGGTTCGCGCCCACTTTTTGAGACAAACTTCTTACCTCCTCTGAGAAGCAGTTCTCAAAGAATCAGTTTGGGAAATATTGAAGAATACAGTTCATCAAATGGTAAAGCACTCAAACAGAGCGAATTGGCAAAGCGGTTGGGAGTTTCACCTCAATCTCTTACCTACAAAAGATTAAAGCCTGAGTTTCCTATATGGACTCAGGCTAGAGATCCAGAAGGAATAGCATGGGATTTTGATCCAGTAGCCAAGCGCTATCGACATTCACCCGCTTGAAGCTTTGTTGGATTCTCATGAAGATATGCATTTGCACATCGAGCATCTGCTGTTTGTTGAGTCACGAATAGATGGGCTGAGAAATCAGTGAGAATGACTAGCAAAAGAAAAGCAAATGGGCCAACAGCAAGGGTAATCGCTAACTTGCGTAATTTAAAGAACTCTGGATATTCAAGCATGGTAAAAAATCTCCAATAGAGGGAACTGTTTTTTCTTGATTTCTAATCAGGAGAAGTAATATCAAGTTTGCAGATTACTTATAATCCCTGTTAAACTTCACCCCTCTCCTTACTAAGGAACTACGGTGTACACACAAGTCTTATAAAGTTGCTAAACAGCGTTTCGATCCCCCCTAACCCCCCTGCTTTTCAAGGGGGGAAGTTTTCTTCAAGTCCCCCTTTTTAAGGGGGATTTAGGGGGATCAGATGATTTATGTGTACACCGTAGTTACTAAGGAGAGGGATTAATACGGTTAGGTTAAAGATTTTCAGCATGATTTTGTCATGTAGAGATGCGAAATTATCCTATACCAAGCAAGTTACATGTCTCTACACAAGATTTTTGACCTTATCCGAATCGTATTAGAAAAGAGATACTGAAGGCGGGGTGAGGTTTTTTAACCAATGAAATTTGCTGTAATCTTTGCGATATTTAGCAAGTTACTTGATACTACCCGCTCACACAAAAGTCTGCAACTTTGACATGACGAACTAGCTTCACCTTTCTTTGATAATGCAGAGATAAGCAAGTATTAAGTGGTGAAAGTTAAGGTTATTGGTAAAGCCTTCAGGTTAATAGATATTGGAAAATCGCCTAATAATGCGATTCTTGACAAAATTTGCCATTAGATTACTAGTAGACTGGTGAATCGATTTTGGATTTGAGACTTCGTCGTGAGCGCTACTTCGACAAGGCTCAGTACAAGTCAGTCGAACGATTTTGGATTGACCCATACACAGCCCCATTCCCCCTAATTGGGGTTAGGGGAAGAAGCTCTGTACCCTGCTCAGAATAATTGGTCAATAAAGACTGACAACCGAGAGGCTATCAGTCTCTGGCAAGATGTTAGCTATTCACTTCCATGCTTTACAGAGGTTAACCGATAGTTACCTCACGGGGAGTACTTTCGCTTGTTCCATTTTTGGAAGATGAACGTTCTGCTTTTGCTTCGGCAACTAAATCCTTGAAGGATTCACTTGCTTCGGCGAAAGTAGATTGAGCCTTATCAATGGCCTCAAAAGTCCAAATTAATCCAGTCTTTGCTGCACCCCTTGCAGATTCAGAAACATTGTGGCCAGTTGCAGAATCAAGAGCGCTGACAACAGGAACTAACACCAATGCTCCAACTCCTATTATGGCAGCAGTCATTGGTTCAAGGCCTAGCAAAAGAGCCTCTAATTCCATATTTACTTTACCTCCAAATTGATAGAAAAACCTGCTTGTTTCAAGTTGCAGCTATTTAGACAACTCGAATCTTAAGTTATGAAGGTATATCACCTCAAATACTGAATGAAAAAAGTAGATACGAATCTTTCAATAGCTACATTGAGGAATTACAAGAAGGCTAGGTAGTGAGAGTAAAAACTGTAGGAAAACAGGTAGCGAAACTTTCTAAAAGTTTCCACCTAGTTGAGTCCACATTACATATTATCAGGAAAATAAAGTACTAGAAAGAACATTAAGTTTTTGTTACAAAAGTAGATATGATGAAATATATTTTTAAATTTTAGCAAATTATTGTATATTTTATAGCTTTAGTATCTTAATTGCTGATCAAACTCACTCATAATAAA
This sequence comes from Fischerella sp. CENA71, assembly GCA_024239075.1. Taxonomy (GTDB): domain Bacteria; phylum Cyanobacteriota; class Cyanobacteriia; order Cyanobacteriales; family Nostocaceae; genus Pelatocladus. The sequence goes on from JANBVI010000045.1 coordinate 7,711, forward strand.
TCACAAAGAAGTATGCAGGCAAATCAGGAAAAACATTGATTAAAGCTATTAGTAGCTAATTGCTAGTAGCTAACTTGGTCAAACAGTTAACTATTAGCCATCAGCTATTAGTTAATTCTAGAAGGCGTTTGATGTGAGTTATTTGCTCAAATTTATACTTTCAGTGTAAAGGCTTGATATTTCGTGCCTTTATAAACTGAATGATCAGTTATTAGCTCTATTTGCAAAGACTATATATTGCAGCTTGTTGCGAAACTTGTTACTCGTTACAAGCAAATAGTCATAGCAAATATTCTTTTCAGTAGACTCAAGCAGGCAGTAGGATAGTATTTATTTACCCTAACTCATTAAGATGAGAGGGCTGAAATTCTTTACACTGACTACTGTTGTGTATATACTACTAGAGTATCTCCAAAAGATTTTTTGAAATTTATAGATAAATGACCTAGCGGCGTTGAGTATTTTTGCAGACTGCTAATACACAAAATACTTTGCTGTGTTCTAGTTCATTCAGATTGGTTACTCAATAAAGCTGATTTCAACAAGCAAGTAGAAATTTTGGATTGCGAGCTTGTTCAGGTTGGGTTGAAGCCCGCGATTGCTACTAACCTTGAACCTCTAAAAAACTATGAAATTCTTATCAGGAAATAAGCCTCATACTGGCAAAATTAAAACTCTCCAGTTTCTGTTTGTAGAGCAAGCCAGATTAGCAGTTTTACTCAGTCTACTCAAGAACTTAGATTCACGCAGCCGTTTGGGAGTCTCAATTATGGTGGGCATGGCAGCTTTTATCATCATGCCAGACTTTATGCACCTTGATATCCAAATTCTTGCTGCTTGGATCTCTGGTGTGCTTTGTTTCTTAATGTTGTTTGTGTTGATGGCAAACAGCGCAACTCCCCAAAAAACTTATTATCTTGCCCAAGGTAAAGAAGCACAACATTCAGTAACTTTTTTCTTGGTTATGATTACTGCTTGCACTAGTATCTTTGCGATTGGGTTGATGGAGACAAACAATCAAGACATAGCAACTTTTGCTCTTGTTATTGAAGTCAGTTTGTCTTTGATCGCAGTCCTTTGTTCTTGGTGTTTAACTCATACTGTATTTGCACTCCACTACACTACCTGCTACTACCGTCAAGAACAAATAACTCAGGGGGAAGGATATGCGAAGGGATTAGACTTTCCTGGTGAGGAAGAGCCTGATTTTTGGGATTTTATGTATTTTTCTTTCACTCTTGGGATGACAGCTCAAACCTCTGATGTCTCAATTACATCCTTACCAATGCGGCAATTGGTATTAGGACATGCAATTGTGTCTTTTCTTTTCTATATGGTAATACTGGCTTCTAGCGTTAATGCTGTTTCTGGATTGATTTAGGTATTTAGTGAATCACAACATTTGTGGAAAAGTAAGTTATGAATTTTAGTTCTTTACTCATCACTTGCAAAAGCCTAAGTCCAAAATACCGCACCATTATATCTTTGTGGTTAGCTACTTTGGTTTTCTTGCTAATGCCCTCTTTCACGATAGAAATACGCATTCTTGCAGCTTGGAGTGCTGGAGTTCTCTGCTTTGTAGCTCTAGCCTGGTTGATGATGTTTGATGCTAATCTTAGTAAAACTCGCTACCGCGCCCAGTGCCAAGAAGCTGATCACCTTGCTGTTTTTCTACTAGTTGTATTTATTGCTTTTAGTAGTCTCTTTGCGATCGCAGTCGTGTTAGCGAAACATAAAGATTCTTTCAATCTCCCAGTTGCATTGTCTATTGTGGCAATTTTTAGCTCCTGGGTTCTGATGCACACAATGTTTACATTGCATTATGCAACATTTTATTACCGGAACAATGACTTAAATTCTGAGGGCGAAGCAATGGGAGGCTTAGAATTTTCTCATGTAGAATTTCCCTGCTACTTAGACTTTCTCTATTTCACGTTCACTCTTGGAATGACATCCCAGACGTCTGACACACAAATAACCTCGTCTGCTATGCGGCGGTTATCACTAGGACATGCAATTATGTCATTTTTTTTCTACAGCGTAGTTATCACCTTAACAGTGAGTATAATTTCCGGGTTATTTTGAACCATGCGAAATTTTCGTAAAACGGTTATTTTGTTCCCTAGAATGTATCGGAGAATTTAATATGTATTTGATATCAGCTTTTCTGCTAGCATTTTCAGCAAATATAGATAACTTAGCAGTAGGAATTGCTTACGGCTTCAAAAAAATCAAAATTGGTTTAGCCACAAATCTATTCATTGCCTTCATTTCGGGTTTAGGTACTTATCTTGCCACATCGGTTGGGGAAGACATTAGTAAAAGTTTAAATATAAGTGTTGCCAATTTTATTGGTAGTGCGGTTCTCGTAGGTATGGGAATTTGGGTAATTAGAGAAACATTAAAACGAGAGCGAAAAAGGACGAAGATGCTCTTGAGAATGCAACAGATGCAAATCCCTGTGACAACAAGATTTTCTTCGCCTTCCTCAAGAGCTGTGATGGAACAATCTCCAGCAATTATGACAGAGGAATTTTCTCAAGAAATTATTCGTGAGTTTTCTTATGAAACATATATAGAAAATCCTGCAAAAGCAGATATAGATAAATCAGGTTATATTGATGTTCGAGAGTCAATAGCCCTTGCATTTGGTTTAACATTCAATAATCTAGGCAGTGGTATCGGTGCTGGGATTTCCGAAGTTAATTTGATGGTCATAACAGTTCTTACCTTTATATTTAGTGTTTTGGCAATTATGGGAGGATATGTTTTAGGCGATCGCTTCACTACAAGACTACCTGGTTTGTGGGCTGGAACTATTTCTGGATTCCTAATCATTGCCACAGGAATATACGAATACTTTGTGATTTGAGTTAGGTAGGGTAGTAACTAGTTAACTATCAACTTTACAAGTCAATCATGTTAGATTACTGTTAGCTAATGACATAACGGAAGTAAATCAATGACATTATTGAAACTTGTGAAATAGTCTCGTAGTGCCCTAGCAGAATCACCCGTAAACTCTATCCATTCATAATGATAGAGATTGGATGAGATACTATCTTCCTGAAGTAAAGAAGCGCTGGGAATTGCGATCAGCAAACAAACACATTCTTCGCCAGAACGGGTTCGACCTTGTAATCGAATAGCGGCAATATAGTTTGTGTTAACTACAATATTGTCAATTTTTATGAATGCCATGATTTTTGTAGTCCGAAACAACTTAATCTAAAAACCATGTAAAAATGAGGGTTTGAGTATATTAAATCCAATACCATTAATTCTTGATGTATATTTATAGAGATTGTAGTCTATATAAATTGCCATCTTAAACAAATAACAGTTCAGTAATTTCTAACTGACTGCTAACAGATACTAATGAGACTTTAGGATAATTATGATAAAAATGGGTCTAAAATGTGTGTAGCAATCCTGTTTGCATTCTGAAAACTTTTTCACAGGAGTTAGCAGAAGCACAAAACATTGCATTCATTACAAGGTTACAAACCTATCCGGACTTTGTAAGAAAATGCAAATATTAAGTTTGCATATGCTCTAAGCTACTTTTACAAGAGGTTTACGGTTTGCTGAGGATTGCTTTACTACCATCTATAACAGAAGCAGCGTTTTACAAGTGTGGGGATGTAAAGGTGTAAATCCATTGTTGTTTGTTATTGGTTAGTTAGAACTCACCAATACTTAGCAGACAACTGGCTACGGCTGTATATTAACCTGCACCTTTACATTCCATTTTTTTCAAAGGGAACGGGGAACACAACAGTGATCTACTTCTTATGCCTTGGAACTGAAATAATACGAAATAGCACTCATACAGCCTCAGCTTTTTCCTTGTCTCTTAGGCAAGTAATATTTTTGAACGCAACTTGTGTCAAGCTCTCATCGCTTGTTTTTTTGTCCATCGTTGCCAACGAAGGATTGCTTCACTGACTCGCTTAGGATCTTCATCTCCAGCAAAACAAATTCGTCTTAAACGTTCACAAGCAATTAGTGCTTCACCATGTCCTATTGAAGGGATAATGACGAAACTACCGGGTTTAGTGAAAAAGCTTACTAAGTAAGAAACTATACCTTCAATACCCTCAATATCGGGATGATGATTTGGTTTGAGCAAAGGTTCTGGCGAGAAAATAGCAGTGTATATATTTCCTATAACTAATTCAAATCTAAAGGGCATTTGACTGCATCTGCAAAGATTGTAAATAAATCCCTCACGACACATCACAGCTACAACACGAGCTTCGTTTATTAAATAGTCATGCTTCCAAGAACAAGAGGGAGGAGCGATCGCTAATGCAGCATTGGATGGTAGTAGTTGAATAAAGTCTTCATTGGTGGTATCACCGCAATAAACCATGTGTCGGTCTAGAATCCAGACTTCATCAGTGTGTATCTGAATTTCATCGGTTTTAATATTTTTTGATACCTGTTGAGTTGACTTGCCAGACTCTTTAGCTTCCTTGTGGGCTATAGCATTTTGAACAGCAATTAACTGAAGCTGTTTTTGTTTCTCTCTTGCCTGTGCTGCTAGCTTTTTTTGCTTCTCTAGTTCAGCTTTTTTTTGTTGTGCTTTAGCTTCTTCTGCTGCTTGTTCTGCTTGTTCTGCCTCTTGCCGTTCTTTACTACCCGCCCTGGCTACTTTCAGTAACGCTGAGGTACTTTTAGCAATAGGCGTGTTTTTAATTACCTCTTTTACTTCTGGGGCAATGTTTTTAGCAATTTGTTTACCATACTGTAAGGTGCGCTCTGTGTAGCCTATTTCTTGTGCCAACTCCAATGTAGTTTTTGGGGGTGGTGAAATATTTTCACCACCTCTTTGAGTAAACTGATTGTCTCCTACCCTTGCCCTCAGCCCCATCCGTTCTAGAAGCCGATCACGTTCTAACCATAATTCAGATCGTTCCAGAGCATCTAATTCGCTACGAATCAAATTTTCATCGATTTCTGCTAGACGAGCATGATCTTTGTCTTCGCAAGTAATCACATGACACTCAATCTCTTGAAAACCAATGAGCTTACAGGCGGTAAGACGGTGCAAGCCTGCAACTAGATTGAGATTTTGGTCTAAAGTAATAGGGTTTAAAAGCCCATTAGCTTTGATGGACTCCATCAACTCAGCGACTTTATGGTCATTGAGAGGACGCCTGTTAGGGAGAATATTGACACGATTAATGTCAATGAAGGACATAACATTCTTTCTCTATGTAATCCAAAATTTAATCGAAGTGTCATAATCGAAAATTGAAAAGACACTATTACAGGTTTTATAAGTATTTAAATTTGTTTTGCACATATTTTGCAATCTTTACTACATGTTCAATTAGGAATTCAATGGTTATACACCTCCAAGTACGAAATACACATTTAACAACTATACTTGATTATTAGTATAAGTTATTGTACTGGTATTTTGCTATGAAACACTGTTATTGCAGAGTTTGTTAGTAGATGAGGCTAGAATTGTATCATTAAAAAAAATGCCAATAAGTTGTATAATTAGTCACTACGACTACTTAAAAAATTAAGAAAAAGTTAAAAATCTAACTGGACGTCAGAAATATGTCATTTTTGTAGCTAAGTTTAGTTCAGACGGTAAACCCCTGCTTTCACCAAATACTGAATGCATTGCAAGTAAAGTGGAAGTTTCTTCCAACTAATGCAGCAGAGGAAAAGTAATTATTTACCTGAAAAAGCTTAAAAAGCCTCATTTACAATCAATATTCTTCAATACCAACTCCATAGCTGTCGCTGACATTAGCTTGATTGGAGCATTTTGATACCTTCAGTTTTTCTCCTATAATCTATATAAATCTAAATCATTTCAAAATGATATACCCTGATTGACAGATATTCTTGATACTGGTATCTCTCTTAAGGTATAGATGATATGAAAAGAATTTAGTAAAAGTTATATATTTAATCAGTAATTTTACACTCTGTTCGGAAGCAATCGTTCTTGAGATAGTTGTAACAAAAGGCTATTTCTGTCAAGATGTTTGTCAATTTCTTCTGAAAATTATTTTTTTAAACCCAATTGATAAAGGGTAGAACAATATGAAATTAGTTGCGGAAACAGAATCTCTTTCTTTAGATAAGCATATTGGAGAAATAGATTATCAAATCATTCACACTACTAGCGGTCGCTTCCGGATTAAAATTCCTCGATTATCTAGAGACCTAGAGTATACTAATCAACTGATTTGGTTAATTGAATCTTTCGACTTCATCATTAGTGTTCGCATCAATCCAGCAGCAGAGTCACTCATTATCCATTATCAAGAAAACCTTGTTTCAAGTACTACAGTTAAAGAAAGCTTACTGATGATTATTCAGCAAGCAGCGATCGCCGAAATTTCGACGGAAATTGTCGGAACTCAAACAGAATTTCAACCAACGATCGACTGGGTGATAGAGAGAGTTGGGATGCCAGTTTTTAGTTTAGGATTAGCACTCCTAGCTCAACAATTATTACCGATTCCGCCTTTACTGCTAGCAGGGGTGGTAGCTGTTGCAGCAATTCCATTTATTCAACGCACACTCGATCTCATGTTGACGGAGCGTCGTTTGGATGCGGATATTTTGGATATACTCTGGATGAGTTTTTATACAATCAAAGGCGACTTTGTTGGCCCAGCATTAATGGTCAGTCTCATAGAATCAGGAGATGTACTAAGGGATGCTACCGCCCGTGCTAATGAACAACAAATGTTAGATTTGCTGCAAGGAGTAGACAAGTACGTCAGGATAGAGCGCGATGGACAAGAAGAGCGTATTCAATTAAGTGAGGTGAAAAAAGGCGATCGCATCGTTGTCTATGCAGGTGAGACAATTCCAGTTAGCGGTCGAGTATTAAGGGGTACTGCCCTAATCGACGAACATAAGCTAACAGGAGAATCTAAACTCGTTTCTCGCTCAGAGGGACAAGTCGTCCACGCTTCTACTTTAGTATTACAAGGTAAAATTTGTGTCCTCACAAAACGAACTGGCAAGAATACTCGCCTCGGTTTAGCAGTACAACTGATGCAATCTGCGCCAGTACATGATACTCGCGTGGAAGATTACGCCTCTAAAATCGCTAATGCCCTAATTGCACCGACATTGTTATTAAGTGGAGTTATTTTTGCCCTAACGCGAGATGTATCGAGGGCGCTTGCTCCCCTACACCTTGATTTTGGACACGCAATTCGGATTGCTGTTCCCACCACTGCGCTTGCAGCAGTCACCTATGCTGCTCGTCAGGGAATTTACATCCGCAGCGGTCGAGCTTTAGAAATGCTAGCACGTCTAGATACCGTCGTCTTTGACAAAACTGGAACACTAACTCAAGGAAATGCAGCAGTCGTGGCGATTGAAACCGCACACGAGCAAATTTCGCCTCAGGAAATCCTAGCGCTTGCTGCTTCTGCCGAACAAGGTAATTCCCACCCCGTTGCTGATGCCATTATTCGCCGCGCTGAAGAACATGGAGTTGAAATCAAACCTTCTACAACCAAAGACTATCGTATTGGTTTAGGAATTGTTGCCCTAATTGAGGATACAAAAGTTTTAGTGGGTAGCGAATTGCTCCTGCAACAAGAGGGTATTAATTTAGATGTCATTCACAAAAAATATCCAAACTTGAAAACAAGCACTTACTCCCTTGTTTATGTGGCTAAGAATAATCAATTACTGGGAGTTATTTTGTTTACTGATCCTCTGCGTCCAGAAAGTACAAAAGTTGTTGAATCTTTACAATGTCAGGGTATGACAACTTACATGTTAACAGGAGATAATCAACGTGTTGCCAATCATGTCGGGACTCAATTAGGTATCAGCCAGGATCACACTTATGCTCAAGTATTCCCTGACAAAAAAGTTGAAGTTATTTGTAGTTTAAAAGACAAAGGGCAGACGGTTGCATTTGTTGGTGAAGGTATTAACGATGCTGCTGCCCTTGCTCATGCCGATGTCTCAATATCTTTTCTGGAAGGCAGCGATATTGCCCGAGAAACGGCTGATGTCGTACTTTTGGAAAACGATCTGCGAGGCATTACCCATGCCATTGCCATTGCGAAACGGGCAATGGAAATTATTTATCAAAATACAGCGATCGCTGCAATTCCCAATATTAGCGTTGTCCTAGCAGGAGTTTTATTCGCTCTAGATCCAGTACTAGGAGTCATTATCAGCAATGGTTCAGCTTTACTAGCAGAACTAAACAGCTTCCGACCTCTATTTGAACCTGACACAGACCCCAACTCGTATGTAGTAGACGAATCTTTAATCTCTACGTTCGCTAATTCTCAGGAAGCCCATAATTCCAGCTACACCAAAAATAAGAAAACTATTATTTCTGATTTATTGCCTACTTAAAACATAAAATATGTGAGAATTATAGAGATGGTACAAGCAAGTCAATCAATATTGGATTTTAGATTCGCGATTATTAGATAGACTGTACGCCATTTATAGGATGCAGCTTGGAGATTTTAGAGCCAGCGATTTTAGATTTGTGCCGCCTTTCTTCCGGTGGGACATAAACCAAAAACCTCAATCTAAAATCCGCAATCCAAAATCTAAAATTGGCACGATCAAAGATTTAACTTAGGTAAAGAGGTTATCATCATGCCTCGCTGCCCCGTCTGTCAAAGTAAGTACGTTCACAACAAAGACGATTATTGTCCTTGCTGTAATTGGAATTTGCCACCTTACCCATTTCCTATGGGGTGGATTCCCGAAATTGTTCAAAAAGAAAACATCAGATTGGCTTGGGCGAAACAAATATGGACAGCCTTTAAGTTAGCCCAAGAACGATTCAAGCAAGCACAGATGCAGCTTGAGGAAGCAAAGCAACGTGCATCACAAATTAGTTTGCAGTTTGAACAAAGCTATCAAGAACGATCTGCTCTTACCGAAACTTTACACAAACAAGAAGCTAAACTTACACTCTTACAGGAGCAGTTGCAGCAATCGGCTCGACAGATGGCGCAACTGCGAACTGAACTAGATGACATTAAACAAGAGCGCAAGCACAAGCACACAATAGTGCCCCACTTCCAATTACAGAAAGTTTCTTCATCAGTCAAATTACAAGAGTTTAGCTTTGAAGTTGTCACCTTAAACCAGTTGGGACAACCAATCAACTGTTCTATCAACAAGGCACAATATTTTCAAGACCATCTGGGAAATAGTGTCTTTCTGGATATGGTTTACATCCCAGGAGGAACATTTTTGATGGGATCTCCTGAAGATGAATTAAATCGAGAGAGTAATGAAGGACCCCAACATCCAATCGCCCTCCAACCTTTCTATCTCAGCAGATATCCCATTACTCAAGCCCAGTGGAGGGAAATTGCCCAACTTCCCCAAATCAACAGATACCTCAACCCAGATCCCTCCAATTTCAAACATCCAGATATTCCGGTCGAAAAAGTTTGCTGGTATGATGCTGTTGAGTTTTGTGCAAGACTTTCCCAACTCACAGCCCATAGTTATCGACTACCAAGTGAAGCAGAGTGGGAATTTGCCTGTCGCGCTGGAACTACAACTCCTTTCCACTTTGGTGAAACCATAACCTCTAACCTCGCTAATTATGACGGTAGCTATATTTACGCTTCTGGAGCAGAAGGACCATATCGCCAACAAACTACTCCTGTTGGGTGTTTCCAAATAGCCAATGCTTTTGGACTATCTGACTTACACGGCAATGTCTGGGAATGGTGTGCTGATTCTTGGCATGAAAACTATCAAGATGCTCCCTCTGATGGCAGTATTTGGCAGTTGGATAAGTCTAATAACTGTCGTGTATTGCGAGGTGGAGCGTGGTATTGCCTCCCTGCCCTCTGCCGTTCAGCCCAACGGCACTGGGATCAGGCAGATCATGCAGGTAGTGGTACGGGTTTTCGAGTAGCTTGTTTTGCAAGCTAAATAATCATGATTGAATAGTTATTTATCCTTAATTTATGATATAAAAAAATTGAGAGTAAAACTGTAGAAGCCAAATTTTTTAAAAATCACTTTCAAAAGCAACTACTTAGCTGCTTTTCCTTGTAGATTTTCTAGTTTTGTCCAACAATTACCTATTTAGCTTGTATCTTGTCGTCAGCAATATCTAAGTTTCATAGATATATATTTATGCAACTTGATATTGACTGACTAAAATTTGTCATCTTTTTACCTAACTCTAAGCTGGGATAAAGATGATAAGCTTCTATTTTCTACTTTTCAATAGATGAAAGTGAGGATAAACGTGTCGCCACAACAAGTACAACAATTGCATCAACTCAAGCAATTTCATCAACTAATTCTTCAAGATTCCTCTTTAAAAGAGCGTTTAAAAGTAGCGACAGATCAAGCCAGTCTCGTAAGAATAGCTGTACAGTTAGGAACCGAACTCGGTTATAGTTTTACCTACCAAGAAGTCGAGGTATATATCGACCAAAATATATTAACTTTGATGAGACAATTTTTATTCTAATATCATCCATTGATAAATTTTCGCCATCAAAAACTTAATTTATCTAAAGCCTGCTGATGCAGGCTTTGTTTTTATAGTCACCATTTTGATTTGTAAAAGTCTACTCTCCTAATCTGGCTCTGAATTTAAAATAACTATAGAGATTCTTGATAGTTTTCATTAGAACTATTGCCAAATTTATTCCCACACTCCTTTATTTCACACTTGGAACATAAGAAAAAATAATATTTATGCAAGAGGAATCTCATACTGTATGATCGCAGAAACTTTTACTATTTCTACTATATGTGAATAAAACCAAGTAAAAGCATTATTTTTTCAAAAAATTGGTATATTTATCTTTAAATAATCGATGTTCGGTATTTATTTGCTCATCCTATCCTAGTGAAAAGTTTCCCATGCTGTTCATTACTACTCTAAGCAATAAAAATTTTCCTGCTCAAAAAATTATAATCATTGATAATTTCATATGCTGAATTTAAAATTTCTTCTAAAATCGATGACTTCCTTAAAATAAACTTAATAAAACTTTCTATCTTTTATGTGATTTTTTATGTAAACTCTTTTGTAATTAGAGATATAGAGATAGCCTCAAAGTATAAACACACATCACACTTCTACGCATAAATCATTGCTTGTGGAATGGTTATCTCACTTGTATTCATTTTTGGGATGACTGTTTAACTCGTCTCAAAAAATAAGATTGCCAAAGCTTTTATATTGCTTAGGTTTTGGTAATTCGATGATTGTCTAACTATAAGAGTCATCAACTTCTTTTATAGTACCACAAAAACGTCAATTAAATTAGAAAAATGACTTGATTTATTCAATACTTAAGGGATCTCCAGAAAATAAAATGTGCCGCCCTATCAAATATATTTTGGGTTCACCCAAGGACTGGTGAGCGTTCCGCCCCCAGGCGGAACGCGAGGGCGGCACATTTTATTAATTGGAAAGGCCTAATAGTTCAAAGCTTGGCAAAAAAATCCTACCAATCTTTGATGTATGCATGATTATTCAGGAGATTAATTAAAAGCTTCTGGAATACACACTTAGAGTTATCAGTGTGTAAAGACTTGCAAAAATGTACAGCAAGTTATTGCCTTAAAACTTTGTACCTTGGACAACAATTCAATTTAGGAGTGCCTTATGACGATTACAGCAGTTGCAGATAAATTGGTTATATCAGTAGAGGCTCACTCCAGTCAGGCAGAAAATATCCATTATCAGGTTGTGCATTGGATACCAGGACGTTTTCGCATCCGAATTCCTCGACTGCATGAAGATGAAGAGTACAACAACAAACTTAAGTATGTTCTTGACACAATCGAATTTGTGACGGAAGTCGAAATCAACGCTCAAGCTAGTTGCTTAGTAGTTAATTATAAGCATCAACCAACTGCAACTGCCATTGCCATAGTTCAAGAAAAGCTATTCACTGCCATTCAGCGAGCATCTGAGGTTGAAGTTCCCCTTGGATGGACAGGAGAAAAAGAAGAGAAAAAAGCTAATAATGAGATTGACTTTGTCGAACGATTAGGATTTCCGATTGCTGGTTTAGTGTTAAGTGTTGGAGCGCTAGCAGGCTTGCCAATTCCAGGTTTTGTAATTGCAGGTGTTGTATTTGTCGGCGCGATGCCAGTCTTTAAACGAGCATGGGAAGCAATTCAGCAGGATCGACAACTAACTATTGATTTTCTTGATGGTTTGGCAATCTCTTTACATACCTTGCAAGGACACTACTTTGCACCTTCCTTTATGTTGGGTTTAGTGGAAAGTGGTGAAGCCGTTCGGGATATGACTGCTCGCGGTAGTGAGCGGGCAAATCTCGATTTGATGTCTTGTCTGAGCAAAACCACCATCGTCATTCGCGATGGTCAGGAAATAGAAATTGACACGAAAGATGTAGTACCGGGCGATCATGTCCTAGTCTACCCTGGTGATCAGGTTCCTGTTGACGGCATTATCTTAACGGGTACTGGCATTCTTGACCAGTGCAAGCTGACTGGAGAATCAGTACCTGTGACTCGGCGAGAAGGCGATGAGGTGTTTGCTTCAACGTTGTTAGTAGATGGTAGCTTAACAATACTGGCAGAGCGAACTGGCAATAACACCCGTGCTGGTGTGATCGTCAACTTGATGCAGGCGGCTCCGGTGCATGATACTCGCGTAGAAAACTATGCAGCGACGGTGGCAAATCAGTTTGTACTACCTACCCTGTTGATTGCTGGTGGTGTTGGGCTTGCTTCGGGCAACATGAATCGAGCAGTTGCGCTGTTGACACTAGACTTTGGTACAGGTATTCGGGTTTCCGTTCCCACAACAATTCTTTCTGTACTCACCTACGCAGCTCGTAATGGTGTCCTGATCCGCAGTGGTCGTGCGATTGAAATCTTAGCAACCATCGATACCGTTGTCTTTGACAAGACAGGAACATTGACCATCGGACACGCAGGTGTCAATGACATTGATATTATGGATGGTCGCTTCACAAAGGATGAGGTATTATGTCTAGCTGCTACGGCTGAACAAGGATTGACCCACCCAATTGCGGAAGCGATCGTTCACAACGCCAGAGATAAGGGACTAGTTCTCAAGGAATGTGAAGAGTGGGAGTACAAAGTCGGTCTGGGTGCAGCAGCAAAAATCGATGGAATGCAGATTATTGTGGGTAGCCCCCGATTCATGACTCAGGAAAACGTCGATCTAGATGAATACGATCGCCGCTACCCAGATGCCAAGTCTGGAGGACAATCTCTGGTTTATGTGGCAGGTGATGGCAAACTTATAGGTGTGATTCGCTATAGTGATCCACCACGCGAAGAAAGTAAGGCAGTGATCAAGGAACTCAAAGAAATGGGCATCAATGCTTATATGTTAAGCGGTGATGTCACACGAGTAGCCAGAGCGATCGCAGGTAACTTGGGTATGAATCCCGATAATATCTATGCAGAAGCCTTCCCAGAGCGGAAAGTCGAAGTTGTCAAAGGATTACACGATAGTGGTAAAACTGTTGCCTTCTGCGGAGACGGTATCAACGACTCAGCAGCTTTAGCATATGCCGATGTTTCTATCTCCTTTGCGGGTGCAACAGACATCGCCAGAGAAACCGCTGATGTGGTGTTGATGGAAGACGATCTACGCGGCTTAATCATGGCAATTAAATGTGCGCGCCAAGCAATGGATATTATCTGGCAGAATACAGCGATCGTGGCAATTCCTAACCTCGGCGCTTTACTTTCAGGTATTTTCTTTGCTCTTGACCCCATTTTGGCAGTCGTGATCAACAATGGTACTGCTATTTTGGCAGAACTAAACGGTCTGCGTCCGCTGATGGGACCAGGTGATGTAACTCCACTAGGACATACACTCACTGCTGCCGAAATAGCCGAAGAAGAGAATCGGCTTCACCAGCATCAACCCACATCTACATCTAACGAAGTTCTACTAACCTATGAGGTAGAAGTTGAGGAAGTAATTGTTTCTTCTGAGTTGCAATCTGAGGTGAAAGACAAGCTAGCTGAGACCAACGGACATAGCAACCATGAAAATGGCAATGGTAATGGTCATAAAGAACATCCTGCCATCACTCCAAATGGAGGAAATACTTCCCAATTTAAGACCCAACCAACCACACTTAAAGTTGCAAAACCTTCTGACAATAAAACAGTACAACTAAAGCAAAGTGAATTAGCAAAACGCTTAGGATTATCTCCACAAGCACTAACACGTCACCGTTCCAGACCAGGTTTCATTGAGTGGAGTAAAATCCAAGATCCAGAAGGTGTTGCTTGGGTATACGAACCAACAACTAAGTGTTTCCATGTAGTTGATTCTGTAATCTATGGAACACAATCACCTGCGGAGAGTTTAGTTTAGCTAAATGTGGAGTATGGGATATCCAGAGGATGTCCCTTTCTCCTGCGAAACAATTTTGGATTTTAAAATTTAAATTGAACCCACTTATGGAAATTCAAAATGAACTTTCATTCTGAAACCAAGAAGCTTGAACAAGCTAAATTAGAATTCTACAGTTCTATATTCAAAATGAACTCATATATAACAGATAATGAGTTCAAAAAAATCAACTTACAATCCTGCAATTTCAAACTCGTCATGAAGTTATACCTAGAAAACAACGGACTGAATAAAACATTTGTAATTTGAATTACAACAATAATTTGTATGTTCCAAAGAATTTTAGTAGCATTAGATAATTCAGAAAAAAGTCAATCTGTTTTCGAGGAAGCACTATCTATTGCTAAACTAAACCATGCACGCTTAATGCTACTACATGTTTTGTCGGATTTAGATATTGGCTATCCAAATGTCAAAAATCTAGACGAACATTTAGATAAATGGGAAGAGTACAGTAAAAAGGGACTAGAACTATTACAAATGCGTCAGAATGTTGCCACTTACACAGGTGTCAATACTGGCTTCACTCAAATTCCTGGATCTGCTCCCTCCACTATCTGCAAGCTTGCTAAGTGTTGGAAGGCTGACCTAATTGTAGTTGGACATCAAAAAATATCTCCCTTGCAAAAACTAGCTCGGGGAAGTGTTAGCAACTACGTTATGCACTACGCACCATGTTCAGTATTAACCATACAATCAACATAGCGATCAGCAGTGCTAAGTAGGACAGCACAAATAAAGCTAACTAGTTAGGTCGTCATTGGTCATTGGTGTTTATTCTCTCCCTTGTCCCCCTTATCCCCTTTGTCCCCGTTTTCTGTTCCCTTTTACATTTCATAACCTGGGAGATTAATATGCTACACAGAATATTGGTTCCAATTGCTAATTCTGACAGCGTTGGCAAGTTCGTTTATCAAGAAGCACTCGACCTAGCAAAAGCGACTGGAGCAAGCCTGAGACTACTACATGTTCTATCTTTAGATGACAAAGACACTCCTGGTATATTGGCATTAATGAATACTCCAGAAAGTAAGAAACGTTGGGAAGAGTTTGAAAAGCCAGGTTTGGATCTACTCAAATCTTTTGCAAATCAAGCAATTGCAGCAGGCGTATCAACTGAATATTCTCAAATTTTAGGTAGTCCTAGCCGCATTATCTGTGAAATAGCTAAAACTTGGGAAGCCAATTTAATAATCATGGGACGTCGGGGCATTTCAGGACTTAGTGAATTAATTTTGGGTAGTGTCAGCAACTATGTCACTCATCATGCACCTTGCTCAGTATTGGTAGTGCAATCTTCAACTTCAGCTACATCTGAAAATCTCAAAGAAAATCAATTAGCAAATACTATCTAATGCAAAATAGGAGTTTAGATTTTGAATTGTTTATTTGTACAATTGTATTGTTTTAACTTCACTAAACAATACCATGTATTCTAGTTTGTGATTCTTTTTAATAAACGCTGCTTCTACACCTAATAATTTCAAATTATATACCAATTCTGTATGAAGATGCGTCTAATTATATAAGGAACAGTCAATAAGATTTAGCGCAGTCTCATCAAGAAATGGTAGTTCAATTATTTTGCTCAAGATTATGTTTAACACTAAATTTATATAGTGTTAAACATAATCTTAATATGCTGCTCCTGTTAGGAAATTTTTGGTATTAGGAAAAAGTAAATACATTTTTTCTAGTAAATTAGCAAAAATTTGCTGATTTATAGTGGTTTGAGAACCAATCAAAACAGTACTGAAACATTAGTACTGAGTAGAAAATAGGTGGTTTTGCTTACCAGATCAAAGTTGTCACGTTCTTCATTTTCTCCAGTCAAACACTTTAGAGTGATAACGATGTCAGTCACAAAATCTAACAAAGAAACATTAAGCTCAACTAATCGCTTCATGTCCCGTAAAGATGCACTGCTTTTACGGATGCTAATTTTTGTACCCATCTGCCTGATTTTGAATAGACTTGACGTTGATCCGTTGATTGTCTTTATCATGGCGGGTTTGGCAATTATCCCCTTAGCAGCTTGGATCGCCAACTTTACAGAAGCGATCGCTACTCGTATTGGTCCTACTCTTGGCGGTTTGCTGAACGCAACCTTTGGCAATGCGACTGAAATGATTGTCTCTGTTGTTGCCCTCCAAGCTGGAATGATAGAAGTAGTCAAAGCTAGTTTAATGGGTTCAATGATGGCAAACCTATTATTAGGTCTAGGTTTTGCTCTCTTCTTAGGGGGATTGCATGTCCCGAAGCAACCTTTTCAACTGAATGCAGAAAATCTTGGTACTGTTGCTCGCGTTAATGCGTCTTTACTTAATTTGGTGGTTGTTTTCTTATTAGCACCAACTGCTATTGAGTTGACTTCTATTTCTTTACACCTAGAAACAACCAATGATTTTTCCTATATTGCATCAGCACTCATGCTTGTTTGTTATATCTTGATGCTGTTGTTCTCAATGAAAACCCATAGCTATCTTTACGGATTAGATGAAGATGCTGAACCTGAAAGTTACGGCAGTGAAGCGAGAGGATTGTATAAATTAAAACTGCATATAGGACTACTTTTGGGAACAACAATAGTTCTGTTATTTGTTTCTGAAGTACTTGTAAGTAGTTTAGAAGAAGCGATCACCACCACAGGTTTGACAGAGCTTTTTACTGGAGTCATTCTGATTCCTATGTTTGGAGCAGCAGTCGAAATTATAACCTGTGGCATTTGCGGCACCAAAAATAAGGTCGAGTTAGCGTCCTCAGTTGCGATCGGCTCTAGCCTACAGATTGCAATGTTTGTGACTCCGATTTTAGTTTTTACTGGTCTGATTATGGGTAAACCAATGAACTTGGATTTTGACAACTTTACAGTCTTGGGGTTGGGTATCGCAGTTTTAATGACAAATTCTGTCAAAACCGACAGACGTGCTAACTGGCTAGAGGGAATATTACTATTGATAACTTATGCTATGTTAGCTACTGCTTTCTTCCTGCATCCTTCTTTAGCAGGCTAGTGGTTTGGCAGTCAAAATTGATAGATGAAGACTAACGCAGGGATGGGGAGATGTGGGGACACGGTAAATATTTCCCCGTCATTGTATCTGGTGTTCTCTATGTTGCTCCCCCCTAGGCAAAATCAGGGTTAATTGCAAATATTACCCTAATTTTAGGCGTGCAGAAATTTTCTAGTCAGACGGTCTTGTGATAAATCATACAAGGAGGAAATGAAAACTGTCCCTCCTGCCACGGCGCTCATTGTTCGCCCACAGGTGACAAACCCACCCCTCCTCTTCCTTATTTTCAAGATAGACATCATAAATATGGTTTTTACTTGTTCTGAAATTGTAAAAATGACGACCTACAGTAGGAAGTAACAAGATGTTGAAAAAATCAGATGAAGCACCGCAAAAAGTAAAGTTAAAAGCTGTATTTACCAGAGCAGCTATTTATCAGCCGAGTATTCACTGGCTAGCTATTTTTCTGCCCATCAGTTTTGCCGTAGCATTCATACCACTAATTAGAAACGAAATCGGGCTATTTTTTACCTCCTGCCTGGGAATGATCGTAGTTGCTTATTGGATTGGAGAAGCAACAGATCAATTGGCTGAGAGAGTCGGCGTGATTTGGGGCGGGATGCTGAATGCTGCCTTTAGTAACTTGCCAGAACTGATTTTTGGTTTAATTGCCGTAACTAAAGGTTTGGGATCGCTAGCAAAAGCCGCTTGGACAGGGGCGATTATCAGTAATATGTTGGTTGTTGTCGGCGCAGCGATTGTTGTTGGCGGCTATCGCTATGGCACAGTCACATTTCCTCTAGAACGGGCTAAAGATGCCGCAGCAGGGTTGATGATTGCGGCGGCTGCCATCCTCATGCCGTCCATTTATGCTCATGCGGTTGATTTTTCAAGCGAGAAAATCAGCGCTGATGATGTCATCAGTAACGTTTCGCTTTGGTTATGCGTATTCTTACTCATGGCATATGGAGGCAGTTTAGTTTATACCTTAGCTAAATCTAGGGCATTCGGTGTATTTGAGAGGAATCCATCAGAACAAACTCCAGCTTTAGAAGCTAAACTACCTTGGAGTATCGGCTTTTCTGTGGGAGTGCTGGCTGTTTCCAGTTTTTTGATCGCCATGCTGTCTGACTTTGTTGCCGACTGCGTTGATTCAATCACGGCTGGGTTGGGATGGACCGAAATTTTTGTAGGTGCAATCATCATTGGAATTATTGGCAACGTAGGCGCGTTAATGAGTGCAGTACTCGTCGCCGTCAGAAACAAAATGGATCTCAGCTTTGAGATTGGGATGAATGCTGCCTCTCAAATTGCATTGCTAGTGATTCCGATGCTAATAATCAGCTCCAATGTAGTGGGTAAGCCAGTTGATTTCCTATTCAGCCCGCCTCAAATTGCTGCTTTACTTGGCAGTGTAATTATTGTAGCTCAGATTTCCCAAGATGGGCGCTGTAACTGGTTGAATGGGCTGCAAATGCTGATCTTTTTTGGAGTAATTGGTGTCTTATTTTACTTTGATCCAACTTAATTTGTAATTAATAATAGGTAATGGTTAGGCTTTTAGGCTGGAGAGTCAAAGAGACGTAGCATTGCTACGTCTCTACATCTATTGGGATGACCAAAAATCTTCATTCAATGAGGGGTGATCAGCTAATGAGCATTTAATTTGCATCAAACCAGGACTGTACTGCTTTGCCCCGTAGGATAGCCCTTACTACAAGCGAATCAGTCTGAAAAAATGAATGACGATTAGATTACCCCTGAACCGTCAGCTGCATTCTTCAAGAAGTCGGGGATCTCGTAGCCCATCAAAATTAATGCGGTGAATTATTTGAGTCATTGCCATAATGACAGGCGATCAGATAATGCTGAGGTAGTTCTAAAGCTACTGTAGGAGCGCAGGTATTAGCAAATTGTCCTGGAATTGGTCCTGTTTCAGAATCATAGTCGCTCAGTTGACTCTGAGGATATACATAGCCATGACTTACAGGGTCATATGCTAGTACTTCACCTGTCTCAATGTGATAAATCCAGCCATAAATCTTCAACTTCCCTTGATACAACCTAGAATGAACAATAGGATAAGTTTTGAGATTTTCAATTTGCGTTAGAACATTTTCAGCGATCGCAATCTCTAATAGTTCTTCAGACTGGAATGTTCTGTAGTTGTCTTTCACTAATCTTCTAGTTGCTTCTGCATGTTTGAGCCAGTCATAAACCAAGGGCATGTCTTGTCTGAGGCTATCCGGCGTTAGCAATCCTTTCATTGCTCCACAGTGGGTATGACCACAAATCACAACCTGTTCAATATCCAATGCTTGAATTGCATATTCTATTGATGCTCCTTCACCACCATTAGCTGCTCCATAAGGTGGAACAATATTACCTGCATTACGAATCACAAACAACTCACCTATTTCAGCCTGAGTAATCAAATTCGGGTCCATCCGAGAGTCAGAGCAAGTAATAAATAAAACTCTGGGTTTTTGAGCGTGAGAGAGTTGCTCAAATAACTCCAGATGGGTAGAGAAATAACTGGTTTTAAACTGTTGCAGACCTCTAATTAGTTTTCTCATAAGCTAAGTACTCTTTTGCGTAAAATCACGCAGAGGGATGCTGTAGAGATGTAGACGCGAAGGAAGGCAGAGTTTTTTGAGGAAATTCCCTATGATTTAGATTTACTTTCATTTAAGGAATTCGGGATCTGCGTTTCCAAAGTCGCCAGAGAGAAAACCCCAGCAACCCTAGCATGAGAATCCAACTGATTATGGTAGAAAAATCTGAGTTATCCACTTAGATAATCTAATTCAGTTCAAGTAATAATTTCACATTTAAGAAACAGCCAGGCTCCTCCTGATAAATGGTGCTAGCTCTGTGGCTAATGCAGTTACTGTTTCTGCAATCCATTCAGCAATCAAGCCTATTACTATTTCTGTAAAGAAGGTGGCGATCGCTTCAACAATTACCGACCTAACCCACTCCGCCAAGACATTAACAATAAATTCAGTGATGGCTTCCGTCACTAATGTGATTAACCAATTCATACATTCACCTGTTATGGAATCAATTCAATCTCTCAAATCCAAAATTGTATGACCTAAGCCTGTTCTTGCTTTTCTTCAAAAGCAACTATTAAATATGGTTCTTCAAATTTGCCTGCTTTAATAGATAACTTTTGCAAATCTGGAGGTAAAAAGATATTTCGTCGTTGCTCCCCTGCTTCAACAGTAAGTTCTTTACCGTATTGAGTTAACTTAACCTGTTTTTTAGTGAATCCTGGTAAAAATACAAATAATTGACGGGATTCTAGATCAACTTTGATAGACGAAGGAACTTGATGATTGTCATTAAAATCAGGTAGTGCTTCTAACAAAGGATGCCAATTATGCTCCTCCAAGGCGGGAATTGGACTGACATTCAAGGGAGCAAAGACTTGCTGTAAATTGCTTAGATCGTTACTTTCCTGACACTGATAAGCCAGAACACCACTCACGATTAAGTTTACTTGTTGAGCGCTTCCCCAAAGCCATTTAGTCTCAGCGATCGCTCCCGGTTCATTACTAGTCACCAGGTAAGATGTCAGCTTACCTGCATCTCCCACAACAGCCATACCTTCGGCAATCCAACTGCGGATTTGCTCTAAACCTTGTTGCACTTTTTCAGTATCGACGTTTGCCGAAACAATTGCAGAAGCAATTGGTCCACCAATAGAATCAGCAATTTTGTGTAAGCTAAATCCCTCAAACATCCTGCCAAAACGCTGAAAATACCAGTCCAACATCCCTGGTATGCCTAACATCCGCAGCGTTTCTAAGTCTCCCCGACCATCATAGACCATGACGTCATACTCGCCACTCTGATAGTATTGGCGCATAGCATTAAAATAGAGGAGACTGTCAAATCCAGGGAGCAAAATTAACTCTCCTGAGTAGATTTCTTCAGATTCAGGCATTGGAATGTAGAGAGACAATAGTTTCTTAATTTCTTCCCAGGTTTGATCTAGCATTGTTGTAGCTTGCAACTGCACAGCTTGGAGATTGGGAGCAACAACCTGGGGAATATGGGTCAGAGGAGTCTTCAACAAAATTTCAGCATTGGGACTAGGGTTATGAGTGGCAAACAGTACTTCTTTCCCCTGTTGAGAAAACCATTTGGCAGTAGCGATCGCTAGTGTTGTATGCCCTATCCCTGCTTTACCTATAAATGTAATGATTCTGCTCATTGAAATACTAACCTTTCAGTTTAGAATTACTAAAATCCATCTGAAAGTAGGGGTTAAAAAAACTCTAGTCAGTATGAGGTAGAGTTAATTAACCCAGACTGTAAATTTTCAAGTCATTTTATATAATCAAGGACGAATTAGTGAAATTGACTAAATTTTAAAAAATTGGCCAATTTGTCTAAAAATTGGCCAATCAATCCGGAATTTAAGGTTCTAAAGAACTAAAGCAAGCCGCAGCTATCAAAAGAAATGGAGTACCAGGAATTAGAGGCAGAAGTATCCCAACAACACCTACTACAGCGGATATCGAGCCAACAAAAATTCTTGCGGCATTTCTTATCTGCTTAAACATAATTCATTTTTCCAAATACTTGCTGTTTCCTACTAATTGAAATGTAGCAGAAAAATTACCACTTGACTCATAAAATTAATAGTGCGTTACTATACTAATAGTTAATTGCAATGATAAGCTAAGATTCATCCCTTTGCCCTAGTTTTAGTAGAAAATTCTATCATCGTTGCATTAAATTGGTGGTAAGGTGATTTTAACGGTTATGTATTCCTTTGAAAAATAGAATTTGAGGTACTTATGTACTCTTCATTCAGCTTTGCCCCTATAAATAGTGGTTGGACTCAACCATTCAACCGATTTATGAACACACTTGCGTTATTGCTTCCTAATATTCTGTTATCACTGGTCGTATCTATTATTGGCTCAATAATACTGACGATTTTTGCTTATGGCTTGAGCGCGATCGCAGGGTTTCCCATCATGCCGTTTTTCCTAATTATCATTTAACCCAAACGGTGCTTGAGCCAAAATGCCAGCAGCGGCATTGCTATTCGATAGCCATATTTAGAGCCGTAAACAAGTCCTTTTTGTTCTAATCCAGCCAGCGCCCCTTGCAGACCTCCTCCTCTAGAAAGTTGGTGTTTTTCAATATACTCGCGTGAGTGAGGGCTATCAGTTGGATCAAGAGCTAGACTTTCTAAAACACGAGCCTGAATAGGTGGGAGTAGCAAAAGTAAGGACTCAAAAGTTAGAGATAGGTCTTCTACTAAACTTAGAGTGCTACGATGGACATGGTGAGTTTGAATCAATCCATCCTCAAAAGGATAAACTATTGGGGATGAGGGATGAATTAAAGGATGACTAGAAGATTGCTGTTTAGAGTTTATGACTTCAGACGCATTTTTGAGGATGCCTTCATCCTTCATCTTTGCAAAAGCTCGACAGTCCAGCCAAATGCGACGGGCAAGAGCTACAGCATCACCAAGATGACCTTGGACGTAATTGAGAAACATATCAAGTGCTTGACTATCTGCTTCAAACTTGAGTCCTTCTGCTACCATCGCATTGATAACCCAGGATTGGAGGTCTTTACGCTCCAGAGGCGCTAAAGTAACAACATGCAAATTGCTTTCATAAACCCAGGGTTCTGGAACTGTAGCAATGAGAACATAGCTGACACGGTTTTGCCGTTCAACTTCCTGGCGCAGGTAATCTTCCCACTTACCAGTTCGATCCCAAGAGCGGATGTGGGGAAAATTTTGAAATACTAACACAACTCGGCAATCTAGCCATTCTGCCATCACTTGCGGCAGGGTCAAGAGAGCTTGTAGGATCATCCAGTTATCCTTAGCTAGGACATGCCATACTAAGCGAGTTCGTCGCGTCAAATATTGTTCCAGAATCAACGGATGTTCAGTACTCCATCTTTGGATGAGTTCTAGTTCAGATGCATCTGAGAATACTTCTAGCAGTCCTTCTGCCAACAATTCCAAAAAGCGAGAAGAATTTGTTGCTCGCAGACAGTCGATTTCTAAAACCCTGGCTTTTATCTGTTTGGCTGCCCAGCGGATGAGCGCTCGTCGCCCATTTCCTGGAATACCTGCCACCATTAGGTCGCCATCCTGAGCAAGAATTGTACTGACTTGCTCTAGTTCTGCCTGCCTGCCTATTAAATATCGGGGGACAAAAGGATTACTGACCATTTTTTCAGGGATTGGATTAAGGATTAGAAAGTACTATAAGCTTAAGGTAAGAGTTATAATTGATAACTATAATTTCAGATTATAGTTAATACCATTTAATAGTATTTAAATCTTTTACAAATACTATTATATGTTGTCATAGATATATAACGATCCTATTTGAATGGTGAACAATTCAGCCCATCACGATCCCCGACTTTTTGTAAAAGTCGGGGATCTTGTTTTTCACAAATCGGTTCTTTTGCAATGATCTTTGGCAACTTTGGTAATTACTAATCATTGAAGAGTAATATTAATATATCTTATAGCTAATACTATTTAATAGTGCTATGTATTAAAATGAGTACTATTAAATATTGCAAATAGACAGAGTAGCATTATTAGGAATTTCGATCCATGTCTTCTAGTACCATATCAGACTCAGCTTTTGCGAAGCCTGAAGCTCCGGCTTGGCATACCTTAGAGGTTGATCAAGCACTTCAGAAGCTGACAAGCGATCGCACCTCTGGTTTAACAACCACACAAATTGCAGAAAAACAGCAGCGTTACGGTTCTAATGAGTTGGTAGAGACGGGGGGACGTACACCCCTAGAAATCTTCTGGGATCAATTCAAAAATATCATGTTGTTGATGCTGATTGCAGTTGCAATCATCTCTGCAATTTTGGATGTGCGCGAATCTTTTACAGCTGGGAAGTTTGTTTTTCCAAAAGATGCTGTCGCAATTTTTGTAGTGGTAATCTTGAATGGTGTACTAGGTTATATTCAGGAAAGTGGTGCCGAAAAAGCTTTAGCAGCACTAAAAAACCTAGCTTCATCAAAAGTGCGAGTCATCCGTGACAGCAAGCCAGTAGAAGTAGAGTCAAAGGAACTGGTACCAGGAGACATCATGCTCCTAGAAGCCGGAGTCAAAGTAGCAGCAGATGGACGCTTGGTAGAAGCAGCAAATCTGCAAGTACGGGAAGCAGCCCTGACAGGAGAAGCCCACGCAGTCAATAAACAAGCAGAAGTACTGTTACCGATAGATGCACCTTTGGGCGATCGCATCAACTTAGTTTTTTCAGGAACTGAAGTTGTTCAAGGGCGAGCAACAGTGATGGTGACAGAAACCGGAATGCAAACAGAACTGGGCAAGATTGCCACCGCCCTCCAATCAGTGGAATCTGAGCCTACCCCCTTGCAAAAGCGCATGAGCCAACTAGGAAACACCCTAGTTACAGGTTCCTTAATCCTAGTGGCGATAGTCATAGTGGGTGGCACGATTTTTCATCCCTCCCTGTTTGAAGAATTAGTCAAAGTTTCCCTCAGTATGGCAGTCGCCGTTGTTCCAGAAGGCTTACCAGCAGTAATCACCGTCACCTTGGCACTGGGAACCCAGCGCATGGTAAGGCGCAACGCTCTCATTCGCAAACTTCCTGCTGTAGAAACTCTTGGTTCTGTCACCACCATTTGCTCAGATAAAACCGGAACTCTCACCCAAAACAAAATGGTAGTGCAGGCACTACATACACCGAGCAATTCTGTCAGTATTACAGGAGAAGGCTACAGTCCTGAAGGTCAATTTTATGAGATGGGTATGGTCAACCAACCATCTAAAATGATTTCACCTCAACAGCAGCCAGAACTTTTGACACTCATGCTCGCCTGTGTGCTGTGTAATGATGCAATTTTGCAAAAGGAAAGTGGTGAGTGGGTAATTCTGGGAGATCCGACAGAAGGAGCATTACTATCTGTTGCAGGTAAAGCTGGATTCCGCAAGCATGAGCAAGAGGTTTATTTCCCTCGTGTTGCAGAATTCCCCTTCTCCTCAGAGCGGAAGCGTATGAGTGTAATGGTGGAGACTCACAGAAGTAATGAAATACTTTCTCCACTCAATAATTTACAGCTTGCACCCTACATCATGTTTACTAAGGGGTCGCCAGAATTAACCCTAGAACGTTGTACTCATATTCAGGTGGAGAATCGTTGGCAACCGCTCACAGATGCACAGCGTCGAACAATTCTTCAACAAAATAATCAGCTTGCAAGTCGAGGTTTGCGAGTATTAGGATTTGCCACTCGACTCTTAACAGAATTACCACCAGAAGCCTCTGAAGATGTCTCCGAAAATGGATTGACATGGCTAGGATTAGTAGGGATGCTGGATGCACCCCGGCCGGAAGTCAGAGAAGCAGTAGCAAAATGCCGAGCAGCAGGTATTCGCCCTGTGATGATTACTGGAGATCATCAATTAACAGCACAGGCGATCGCAGAAGATTTAGGTATTGCGAAAGCAGGGGACTTGTGTCTTACCGGACAGGAACTAGAAAAACTCAGCATGGCAGACTTGGAAGCAGAGGTTGATCGAGTCAGCGTTTATGCTCGTGTCTCACCAGAACATAAACTGCGGATCGTCCAAGCACTGCAACATCGCAACAATGTAGTGGCGATGACAGGAGACGGGGTTAATGATGCGCCAGCATTAAAGCAGGCAGATATTGGCGTCGCAATGGGAATCACAGGTACAGACGTCAGCAAAGAAGCCAGCGATATGGTGCTATTAGACGACAACTTCACCACCATCGTCTCAGCTGTAGAGGAAGGGCGTGTTGTTTACATCAACATTCGCCGCTTCATTCGCTATATTTTGGGCAGTAACATTGGGGAAGTGTTAACGATTGCTGCTGCACCCTTACTAGGACTAGGTGGTGTGCCGATGTCACCCTTACAAATTCTCTGGATGAACCTAGTAACAGATGGTGTTCCTGCCTTAGCTTTAGCAGTTGAGCCAGGTAGACCGATTGTCATGCAGCAGCCACCCAAAGACCCCAAAGAAAACATCTTTGCTAGAGGCTTGGGAGCTTATATGATTCGCATTGGCTGTGTCTTAGCCATAGTCACCATCTTGATGATGATGTGGGCATATAACTTTACTCAGCAGAACACCGCAGGCGGAACACTTGATCCAGATCGTTGGAAGACAATGGTGTTCACTACCCTCTGTCTAGCTCAAATGGGACATGCCCTTGCTATTCGTTCTAATACTCGCTTATTTGTTCAAGTCAATCCCTTCTCCAACCCCTTTATCCTTGCTTCTGTGATCTTAACCAGCATCTTGCAACTGTTGCTGATTTATATCGAACCACTCCGAAACTTCTTCGGCACTCACTATATTACTTTCCAAGAGTTAATGGTTTGTATTGGCTTTAGTGCCATTATCTTTATCTGGATCGAAGCCGAGAAGCTATTTATCCGGTGGTTCTTCCGTCGATCAAGAGGGTAAACTATCTACACTCCCGCAAGCGGTGAGTGTAGGTAGTTCACCTAAAAAATATCAGCGGGATCAGCAGAGCCTAACTTCCGCATTGCAATTGCTCCCGATGCAATGCACATAATAAAAGTCAAAGACAAAATCAAAGTGGCACGCTCCACTGTCATCAGCACGGGAAGAAAGGTTGCTTGTGCAATGAGTCCGTAAAGCCCAAAGGAAATTGCAAATCCTGGAATAAAGCCCAAAATAGCCAGAATCATAGCCTCTTGAAGTACAAGCCCAATTAAAAAGCGATCGCTATAACCCATGGCTTTGAGGGTAGCATATTCGGGTAAATGATCAGAAACATCAGAATAAAGAATCTGATAAACAATAACTGTCCCTACTAAAAAACCAACTATAGTTCCGAAGCCAAAAATCACACCGATAGGCCTAGTTTGTCCCCAGTAGTTTTTCTCTCGTTGTATAAATTCTTCTTTTGTAAGAATTAGCACATCA
The DNA here is from genome assembly GCA_024239075.1 of Fischerella sp. CENA71. Classification (GTDB taxonomy): domain Bacteria; phylum Cyanobacteriota; class Cyanobacteriia; order Cyanobacteriales; family Nostocaceae; genus Pelatocladus. Next base: position 35,081 of record JANBVI010000045.1, read on the forward strand.
TTTGATAATTTTGCTCTTAAATTTGCTTGCGCTTTTTTAATATCTGCACCAGGTTTCAGCTTGACCAGCCCAACATCAATCTTGTCTGGTTGACGGTCTGGAAACAAACGCAAAAACGTGGAGTCACTGACAATCAAATTGCCATCAGCCGCGAATGTGCTTCCCATAGTGAAAACACCAACTACTTGAATTTGTACCTCATTTATTTGTGCTGAAAGTGACTTTTTTTTCTGAACATTAGTAGTGATATTGCCTAGATTTGGTCGTGCCGCTCGGTCATAAAGTGCATTATTTAACAGCTTGATTTTATTCAATTGGGGTGTAGCATCTGGTACATCCATTGATGGCTTACTTGGATTGAAACCATAGACTTGTACCTGCCAGAACGTTCGATTGTCAGGATTACGCCAACTCCCTATTCCGATATATAAAACATTGATAGAAGCCACCCCGTCTTTACCTATGACTTGAAACAGCCTGGAGCGTGAGAAGGGTTTAATGGTTTGTACATTATCAGATATGGCATTAATCAGAAACAAATCACCCTGCAATAAGCTGTGCATTGCTGTAGCAGAAGTAAAAGCAGCCTCCATCAGACCAAGCTGAAAAAACATGAGAATGTCAGCAAAAGCAATTCCAGCCAAAGCGACAACAAGACGGCTTTTTTCTCGCTTGACTTGTAGCCAGGCTAGAGGTGTTCTGCGAAGTAACTTACGCAACATAAATTTTTAAGAGTATCAAGCGAGACAACGTTACTAAGTTCAAGCAATTATTTTTGCGTTGGCGGTTGAATTGCTACCTGCACCTGCAAGTTGGTCAAACTTGCTACTTTTGGGGTGTCCTTGGGATTAATACTAATTCTGACTTCAATCACACGCTGATCAAGATTCTCTCCGGGTTGATTGCTGAAAACTTTTTGTTGGATAACTTGCAGTCCAACTTGGCGAACCGTTCCACGCACTTCGCCAGAAAATGCTTCACCCGTAATAATTGCTATTTGACCATTACTAATTTTACTGATGTCACTCTGATAGACTTCGGCAACGACTTCCATTTGGTCAGTTTTTCCCAAGTCAACAATTCCTTCAGAGGCGATCGCTTCACCTGCATGAGTATGAATTTCTAGGACTTGTCCTGTGATCGGTGCATATATATAAGCCTCTTTCAACTCAGCTTCAGCCCGCTTGACTGCTGCATTTGCTTGATCAACCTCTGTTTGTGCTACTTGGACGTCTACAGGACGAACCTCAGAAATCTGGTTTAGCGTAGCTTTGGCTTGATTGATTTGGGCGCGTAATGTGTCAGCAGTACGATTCCGGTTGGCGTTAACCTCATTGAGTTGTGCTTGAGCAGTTTCTAGCGTCAGCCGTCTTTGATCGAGATCAGAGACTGCGATCGCGCCTTCGCGATATAACGCTAAATAGCGATTATATTCTGCTTGTGCAATATTAACCTCGGATTGCCGCCGAGCTATGGTAGCTGCTTGAGTTGTGATTTCACCTCGCAACTCTTCTTCAAGACGAGTAATTTCTGCCCGTTGAGCTGAAATCTCTCCAGACTTTGCTCCCGCTTTAACTTGAGCCAGCTTTGCTTGAGCGACCTTGACTTGCTTTTGTGCTTCTAGTAAAACTGTTTTAAGGCGGTCATGACTTGCCAAACTAGCAATCACCTGACCCTGATTAACGCGATCGCCTCGTTTTACCAAAAGTTCAGCAACCCGATCATTTCTGAGTGTTGTCGGGGTAGATACTTGCACTACCTCAGATACAGGTTCTAACCGTCCTAAAGCCGTGATCGGTTCAGGAGTGGGAGCAGCAACCACAGGTTCAGTAGGCTTGCGTCCAAATTTTGAAACACTATAGTAAAATGATCCTCCGGCCAAAGCAGTAGCTATAATTACGAGTGCAATTATCGGCCAATTGATAGCCTTTAGCCATTTCAGTTCCATGGTATCCTTTGCCATCTTTGGATCATTACTCAGTTACACAATTTTGGGTTTTGGGTTTTAGATTTTGAATATTCAAATTCCATTTTCTAAAATCTAAAATTTGGTCAAATTAACATCGCTTTCATCATCTGGCTTAGGAAATATGAAGCGCTGCGTGCGATGCACTAAAGTTGTGGAAGCCGAAAACAGGCTGAACCCAATTAATGGGTGTAATACGCTCAAAGGTAAGGGTAAAGGCAGATTTAAGTGAATTGTACTAAACTGTAGTATAAGAAGTATTGGCATACTTACCGTCAGGCCTCGCACTCGTTTAGGAAATGGACTCAAAAACACCAATCCTAACAGCAGTAGTGCCAATCCACTGTAACCACGCACCAACCAAACATGAACCTTCCACCATTCAGGATCAGAAAAATATGCTAATCCAACACTTAAGACTTGAAGATTTAAGCAGACATTAAAAAGCACAACTACTGAGAAAAAAGCGATCTGAATCCAATAGGTAGAAGTCCGTACAGTGTTAGAGCTAGAACTGATTGCCATACTAAAGTAGTCCTTTAAGATAAATCAATAAAGGATTGCTGATTATGTAAGTAGGTGAATGAAAATAAACCTAACTAACTAATAATTACGAAAAGTAGATACGCCTAAAATCCTTACTAAATGACCAATGACCATCCTAACTAGTTAACTTTATTTGTACCGATCTACTTAGTTTGCTTCAGCAATACATGAAATCAACGACTAAAGCTACGATAGTCTGGATTACATAAATATGCCTAGTCCTCGATCGGGTACAATTTTTAGTTTTATTACAAAAAATGGCGATAGTTTGAGAAAATTGTCAGGACAATTTATCCGAAACCATATATGGGAATCCCATAGTTACATTTATTCATGCCTATCTACTTATAAAATTTTGGTCTTGATGCTATGTTAAAAACCAAGCTCTAGATGAGTTGTTGTCTCTATCTGCCTGGGGAACTCAGCTAAATTAAAAGGAGACACCCATGAAGATTGGTATCCCTAAAGAAATTTACAGAGGCGAATGTCGTGTAGCTGCTACACCCGACACAGCCAAGCATCTAGTAAAACTTGGTTTTGATGTGCTAATTGAGTCTGGTGCGGGCAAAAGTGCAAACTTTACAGATGATGCCTATATAGAGTCCGAATGCAAAATTGCTCCGGATGCTCCGACTCTATGGGCAGAGGCGGATATTGTACTCAAGGTTCGTCCACCCCAGATGCATCCAGAACTAGGTAAACATGAAGCTGAACTGCTGAACGAAGGGAATACACTCATCGGTTTCATCTGGCCAGCCCAAAACCCCGAACTGCTTGAGAAACTGGCAGCACACAAAGCAACAGTGTTGGCAATGGATGCGGTACCACGAATTACACGCGCCCAAAAGATGGATGCCCTCAGTTCAATGGCCAATCTCGCTGGCTACCGCGCTGTCATTGAGGCTGCTAATCACTTTGGACGCTTTTTTAACGGGCAGATTACGGCAGCAGGCAAGGTGCCACCCGCGAAGGTGCTAGTTATCGGTGCTGGTGTAGCAGGACTAGCGGCTATTAGCACTGCTAAGAGTCTGGGTGCAATTGTCCGTGCTTTTGATACACGCCTTGTAGTTAAGGAGCAGATACAGAGTTTAGGCGCAGAGTTTCTAGAACTTAATTTTGCAGAGGATGGTACGGGTGAGGGTGGTTACGCCAAGGTGATGAGTGACGAATTTATCTCCGCTGAGATGGAACTGTTTGCTACTCAGGCTAAAGAGATTGATATTATTATCACAACAGCGCTCATACCAGGTAAAAAAGCACCTGTGTTGGTGACACAAGAAATGGTTGAGAGTATGAAAGCCGGCTCGGTGATCGTCGATCTAGCCGCAGAACAGGGTGGCAATTGTGCTGTCACTAAGCCTGGTGAAATCTACTGTTACAAAGGGGTGACAATCGTCGGTCTTACTGATCTCCCCAGCCGCATGGCCCAGCAAGCAAGTCAACTTTATGGCATCAATCTTTACCATCTTCTCAAAGAAATGGGCGGAGGCGATCGCTTCAAAATTGATCTAGAAGATGAAGTGATTCGCAGTGCTTTAGTAGTTCATGATGGAAAAATTACCTGGCCACCACCGAAAAAAGAGGACAAGACAGACAAGGAACAAATGCCAAATTCCTCAGTCAAACTCTCCCCTTCCCCTTCTCCCCGCGTCCCTGTGTCTTCTTCTCCCAACATCACCGCGTCTGTTTCTCCGCGCATTCTCGCATCGTCTTCTGTACCTACATCCAAAATCAACAAAGACCTATGGTTAATCCTGATTGGTTTAGCCCTGTTTGGTATCGGTATCAGTGCGCCGAGTGACTTTCTATCTCACTTCAGTGTGTTTGTCTTAGCTTGCTTCATTGGCTGGCAAGTGATCTGGAATGTCAAGCCTGCTCTACACACACCGTTGATGAGCGTCACTAATGCGATTAGCGGCATCATTATTATTGGTGGTATGCTCCAAATCTCTGAGCTATCGAGTTCACCCAGCACAATCCTCGGTGCGATCGCGATTTTGATTGGAACAATTAACATTTCCGGTGGTTTCCTAGTCACCCAGCGTATGCTCAGAATGTTCCAAAAGTAGAATGCTAACTACGTCTTATTGAGATAAGGCCTCAAATTTATGTATTTTTTGCAAACGTTAGCAAATAAGTATCGGAAACTATGTCTAATAACCTACTGACAGCAGCGTATATTTTGGCTAGTGCCTTATTTATTCTGAGTCTTGGGGGATTATCTGATCAAGAAACTGCTCGCAAAGGCAACATTTATGGCATCATTGGGATGCTGATCGCCTTTATTGCTACCGCACTCTCACTCGATTTGACAGCATATCCGACTTTGGCATCAGTCGTTATCCCAGGAGCTGTCATCGGTACAATCGTAGCTTCTCGTGTGGCTATGACCTCAATGCCTGAATTGGTAGCCATTTTACATAGCTTTGTTGGTGCAGCAGCAGTCCTAGTAGGAATTGCTAATTATTTGCAACAATCATTGCACATTTCTCCCATTGAGTCTATAATCCACCAAATAGAAATTTTTGTAGGTGTATTTATCGGTGCTGTGACTTTCACAGGTTCCCTAATTGCCTTCGGTAAACTGCGGGGTATCATTGGTAGCAAACCTCTACTTTTACCAGGACGTCACTTCATCAACTTAGGATTAATAGGGGCTTGTGTATGGTTGGGTGTGCAGTTCTTGGCAACAGAAAACGGGAGTGGGCTGCAACCTTTGTTAATTATGTCCGCGATCGCATCAGTCTTGGGCATTCATCTAGTCATGGCTATCGGTGGCGCTGATATGCCTGTGGTGATCTCAATGCTCAACAGCTATTCTGGCTGGGCTGCCGCCGCTGCTGGCTTTATGTTATCAAACGATCTGTTAATTGTTACAGGTGCGTTGGTGGGTAGTAGTGGTGCAATCCTCAGCTATATCATGTGTAAGGCAATGAACCGTTCATTCATCAGCGTTATCCTGGGGGGCTTTGGCGCAGAAACAGGTGCCGCTACCATCAAAGGAGATGAACAACATACAGGTGAAGTCAATGCAACGACAGTTGAAGATACTGTCGAACTTCTGCACAACGCTAAGAGTGTGATTATTGTACCTGGCTATGGCATGGCAGTTGCTCAGGCTCAACATGCTGTGTCACAAATTACTAAGCTGTTACGCGATCGCGGCGTCAATATTCGCTTTGGCATCCATCCGGTAGCTGGCCGAATGCCCGGACACATGAATGTTCTTTTGGCTGAAGCGAATGTACCCTACGACATTGTACTAGAAATGGATGAGATTAACTCTGACTTTTCCAAAACTGATGTTGTCTTGGTAATTGGTGCTAACGATACTGTTAACCCTAGTGCCTTAGAAAATCCGAATAGCCCAATTGCTGGGATGCCAGTATTAGAAGTCTGGCAGGCTGGTACAGTTGTGGTCATGAAGCGTAGTATGGCTAGTGGCTACGCTGGAGTTGAAAACCCTCTATTCTATAAAAACAACACCCGTATGTTATTTGGTGACGCTAAGAAAAATGTTGATGCGATCGCTAGCAAACTGACACAACTGAGTGAGGAAAGTGTAGACCTACACTTGTCAACAAAAGTAGTATTGTCAACTTAGTTAACAAAATTGACTCAAAACTAAATTACTTGCAGTATATAAAAATGATTACTAGCATTAGCGTAAACTGAAGAATGAGCAAAAAATGGGCAGTCAAGCGACTCACTATAAACTTGACATCGAGTGAAATCGAAAAACTGGAAAAATATAGCCAAGAAACCGGAAGGCCACTAACAGACATCATCAGAGAACTAATTCGACGCTTACCTGAAATTCCAGAAACTAAATTACCACCAACTGCATAATCCACTGTTAGTGGTACCCACATAATCTTAGACAACATTGGTTAGTATTTAAACTGCTGATAACTGCACTGCATGAACAGTTGTCAGCATTTTTTTAGGCAATAGCCGTCATTAATACTATGTAGATAGAGCTATTAGTTGGTAGTGTTGCATCAACTCTGCAACTTGCCGCTCATCAATTTATGATAAGATCACTCTGAATTTTTGCTACTGAATGCCTCTAATCGTTTAATCTACTACATAAATATATTTCGCATTGGAAATTTTTAAAACATATGGAAAAAATTAAGCGCATTGGCATTCTTACTAGTGGAGGGGATTGCTCTGGTTTGAATGCAGTGATCAGAGCTGTTGTCCATTGTGCTTCAGGAAAAGGTTGGGAAGTACTGGGAATTCGTCAAGCAACTTTGGGATTAATGGCACGTCCACCAGAATACACAAAATTGGAAATTGATCAAGTTGACCCATTGTTAACTTCTGGTGGAACAATGTTAGGAACTACCAATAAAGGCGATCCTTTTGCTTTTCCAATGCCTGATGGAAGTTTATGCGATCGCTCAGACGAAATTATTGCAGGCTATCATCAACTAGGTTTAGATGCTTTGATTGGAATTGGTGGTGATGGTAGTTTGGCAATTCTTCGCCGCTTGGCACAACAAGGCGGTATAAATTTAGTAGGTATTCCCAAAACGATTGATAATGATATTGGCATTACCGAACATGCCATTGGTTTTGATACAGCAGTTAATATTGCCACAGAAGCCCTTGATCGCTTACATTTCACCGCAGCTTCTCACAGTCGAGTTATGATTTTAGAAGTGATGGGCCGTGATGCAGGACACATTGCAATTGCTGCGGGAATTGCTGGGGGAGCAGATGTGATTTTAATTCCAGAAATTCTCTATACAATTGACGACATTTGTTACAAAATTAAACAGCGCCAAGAGAAAGGGAAAAACTATTGTTTAATAATTGTTTCCGAGGCAGTTCGTACTCAAGAGGGTGAAACTCTCACAATGACAAATCGTTTAGGTCAATCTCGATATGGTGGTATTGGCCAGTACCTAGCCGATCAAATTAGCGATCGCATTGGTGCAGAAACCAGAGTTACAGTCTTAGGACACATCCAACGAGGCGGAACTGCTTCACCACTAGATCGACTAGTAGCTGCTGCTTTTGGTGTCGCTGCGGTAAATCTCATTGCCGAAGATAAATATGATTACATGGTGACATGGCAAAACCGTCAAGTTATCAGTGTACCAATTGCTGAGGCGATCGCTCAGTATAGGGCTGTCAACCCAGACGATACTTTAGTCAAAACTGCTCGTGGTTTGAGCATTTATTTGGGAGATTGACATTGTAATCCAGGCGATGATCCTCCATCAGGGGAAAGTTACCCATTCACCCATTCACACATTTAAAAGTATTAATTAAACCTCCTTCACAACAATTGAAAGAAGCACATCTTTTTGGAAATTATAAAACTCTTACTAAATAAGAGTTCTAATACCATTTCAGGTTAATCACGATACACATAAATTTTGTAGAGACGCGATATATCGCGTCTCTACAGGGTCTGTATTTGTATCAGATTTTTTGTGAAATGGTATAAAGTATGTATTTTATGAGCAAGCAAGGTACTTGTGTAACTATACAAATTTTATGATGTTGAGATAGCCTTAACATGTAATGCGATATATTGTTCTCTATTTACTTTCAACTTTACCTCTTGAATAAAGTTGACATCTATATTCTTGAAATATAACTTCTCTAACGAACTCTGAGGACAAAATATTTTGGTCAAGCAAAATTGAGCATGATTTTAAAAACTGACACTATGTAAAACAGAGAGGAGCTAAGTATTAAATATGTCTGTATTCCCAATATTGATACCCCATACTTCGCTTTTCTCTGCATTCTATGATTATTTTCTAACAATAATATCGTTAGAAAATTCATGCAAGGAATTTCAAAAAAGTTTTTTGGAATCGATCCCGTTGCATTCTCGCCTTTTAGGCGTGGGTTGTGTTAGCATTCAGTGTGCTATTAATTTTGTACAAAATCGACCAGATATCCATGTTACTGCTTTGGATTCATCACCAGAAAAAGTCAAGCAAGCCCAAATAATAATTCGTGAATTAGGGTTGCACAAACAAGTTAAATTTATCGAAAGAATGACATTAGAGTTACCTGTTGATGAGGAAATTTTTGATTATGTCTACATTATAGACTCTGTAAAATATTGGAATGATAAGGAAAAAGGAATCACAGAATGTCTGCGCGTGCTAAAGCCAGGAGGCAAAATTTTTGTCATAGAGATTGATCAAAACTTCTACTATCAGGATGCTTTTAACTGGATAAATCAAAATCATGTGCTGCTTCCGATAAAGCCTATTCTCGAAATTTACTATCAAGCATACATAGAGAATCGGTCTATTACTTTAGATGATGCTCAAGAATTATGGAGTAGTTTGCCTTTGATTAATAAAGATGCTCCCCGCAGAATTTTAGGAACTCCAATTTTAGTTATGAGTGGGACAAAGCAACATTATAATTATCAAGCAAGTGAAGTACAACTAATGATAGATGATAATATCTCAGACAGCTTTTGGTGCGGCAAGTTACTCGATTGATTAAATACAAATCAGGCAATAAAAAATAAGTAATTGCCGCATATATAATTTTTTGAAAATTTAACAACAGTTAAAGAACTTATACCAATTTTGGATTTTGGACTAAGAATCTTTACGATTAGACAGTTTCATAAATTTTAAACAATACTACGACCACAATTTAGTACTACACCAATTTAAAAACAATTGTAGCACATCAATCATCTGTAGGACGTTCCTACTAAAAGACCTGTAGTATTGTTTATTCAAATTGATATGAGTCTGTTTAGGCGGACTTTTTTGCAGTACCAATATTCTCAAATATGCATCTTTATAAGTTAATAAATCCTTGATTAGGTGAAAATATAACAAGTAAATTTTAAATGTTTATATAGAAGCATATATGGTGAAAATTATTGCTATTGTTGGTATGCCTGGTTCAGGTAAAAGTGTAGTCGCTAGTCACTTTAAAAACCAGGGTCTACCTATAATTTGGCTCGGTGAAATTATTATATCCGAGGTTGAAAAGAAAGGTTTAATGCTCACACCACAAAATGAGCAGCTTGTTAGAGAAGAAATTAGAGCCAAACATGGAATGGATGTATGTGTGCAAATGGCTTTACCACTTATTCAAGAAAAACTGTTAAATCATTCATTAGTTATTATTGATGGTCTTTATAGCTTTAGTGAATATAAAACTCTCAAAAATTTTTTTAGTCATGAATTGTTAGTGATAGCTATCTTTACTCCCAAAGCTCTTAGATACAAACGACTATTTTTTAGAAAAATTAGACCTTTGACAGCAGAAGAAGCTGAGTTAAGAGACTTCATGGAAATTGAGAAAATTGAAAAGGGAGGGCCAATTGCTATGGCAGATTTAACTATAGTCAATGATGGAACACAAGACCAGTTACATCAAAAAATCGAAATAATTTTAACAGAAATATTGCATAATTCTTCTTTGAATATCTGTAGTAATTAATATATATAACAGATTTAACATTTTATTAAATCAGGGCAATCTAGATCATTTGTAGGAATTTTACTATCGTGAAACCAATTTCAATCCTTGGCTCCACAGGTTCTATTGGTACTCAAACTTTGGATATTGTTACCCAATATCCTAATGAGTTTCAGGTTGTGGGATTAGCAGCTCTTAAAAATGTAGAATTACTAGCTCAACAGATCCGCAAATTTCAACCTGCGATCGCAGCTATCGGTGATTCACAAAAATTACCAGAATTACAAGCTGCGATCGCTGATGTTAAACCCCAACCTATTTTGCTTGCGGGCGAATCAGGAGTTATCGAGGTTGCTCGGTTCAGCAATGCAAAAATTGTAGTTACAGGTGTTGTCGGTTGTGCAGGTTTATTACCTACAATTGCTGCAATCAAAGCAGGTAAAGATATTGCCTTAGCTAACAAAGAAACTCTCGTTGCTGGGGGACCAGTTGTCTTACCTTTAATACATGAATATGGTGTGAAACTGTTACCTGCCGATTCCGAACATTCAGCAATTTTCCAGTGTTTGCAAGGAGTACCCGATCAAGGACTGCGACGAATTCTACTGACTGCTTCTGGAGGTGCTTTCCGTGATTGGCCAGTTGAGAAATTATCCAGTATTACTGTAGATGATGCTTTAAAGCACCCTAACTGGTCAATGGGTCGTAAAATTACCATTGATTCCGCCACTTTGATGAATAAAGGGTTAGAAGTCATTGAGGCTCACTGGCTCTTTGGTATTGACTATGACCATATTGATATTGTCATCCACCCTCAAAGCATTATTCATTCATTAATTGAGCTACAAGACACCTCTGTGTTAGCACAATTAGGCTGGCCTGATATGCGCCTACCACTGCTGTATGCTTTATCTTGGCCAGAGCGAATTTCTACAGATTGGCAACAGTTAGATTTAGTAAAGCTTAAAGAGTTAACCTTTTACGCTCCAGATCATCAAAAGTATCCTTGTATGCAACTAGCTTACGCAGCAGGTAGAGCTGGGGGTTGTATGCCAGCAGTGCTGAATGCAGCCAATGAGCAAGCTGTAGCTTTATTCCTGGAAGAAAAAATTCAATTTCTTGATATTCCTCGTTTGATTGAACAAGTCTGCGATCGCTACGTTATCCATAACTGTTCTAGCCCAACTCTTGAAGACATCATTACAGCAGATCAATGGGCTAGACAGGAACTCATGAATGCTAGTCAAGTTTTAGAGCATTCGACTATAACTAAAGTTTCATCCAAACAAAAAACTTTAACACTTACCTAAATATCTTCTAATCGAGTACTCCACCCCACTAAATTTCAAAGGTTCGTAGTAAGGACTTTAGTCCTTTTTGAGTGCTGTCTTCGCTCAAAGAGGACTACATCTTTACAGTTACACAACATAATTTATACAAGTTTTATTAGAATTTTCTTCTTAAAATGTTGTTCAAAAAAGTACTTATGTAACTATCAGATTTTGTAACAGCAAGTTAAATTGAGTAAAGAAATTACAGTAATTAGTTTTCGATAGAAATTACTCAAAATATGATTTTTTGCTTCAAGTAATGCAAAAAAAATATTTTTCAAATTCTGAATAAGATCATTGATTTAGGTAACATATTTGGTAATCAAAGTAATTAGTTCATAAAAACTCAAGAATCTATAATGTAAAATCCAAAATGCTCAGTGAAAAAATTCTCCGACATATATTCCAATATCGCCGTTTATTGTCAGATACAGAACCTTGTACTAAAGAACCCTGTTCAATGTGTCTGGCTCCTCATATTCCAAAAATACAATCATTTATTGAACATAATGAACCAATTCATTTTATCCTCCCAGCATTTCCTGCAAAATCACCTAATACTCAAAAAGTTTTAGGACCAATGCCAGATATGGGAGAACGAGTTGCACTCCAATTCCTTCAAAATTTGTGCAATCAAATCTCTAAAATATATACTCCTGGAGCAAAAATAACTATTTGTTCTGATGGTCGAGTATTTACTGATTTAGTCGCTATTACAGATGAGAATATAAGTCTGTATCGTCAAGGAATTGGACAGCTACTTAATGAAATTAATGCAGATGCAATTGATACCTTCTGTCTTGAAAATGTCTTCAATGGAATGAGCTTTGATGAGATGAGAAAAACACTTGTCAAACAATATGCTCAACCTATTGAAAGTATCCAAGAGCGGGTAAACAGTGAAGATAAACATCGTCAATTTTTCAATGGTATTTATCAATTGTTATTTGACGATTATCTCGTTTTATATCCTGATAAATCTCGTAATCTGGTTGAAACTGAATGTCATATACGAGCTTATGAGGTCATCCAACGAAGTAATGCTTGGACTACATTGGTTGGGCAACATTTTCCCCGATCTTTACGTTTGTCCATTCATCCTCAACATTATCACTCAGATAAGATTGGTATTCATATGATTAAAACCTCAGATCAGTGGGGAACTCCATGGCACAATGCTCCGGTGTTTGATGGTAAAGAGTTTTTCCTAATGAAACGCAAGCATATTGAAGATATAGGTGCTTCACTAGTTTGGCATGATGGTCATCCTAGTCACTACATCTTATCTAAACAAGTATCCCAACCTTTACTCACTGTTGACAGCAAGAGTTAAATAGAGCATCAGGTTACGCAATTCAATTAGCAGGTACTCTACCTTAATCTCTGTTAAATTCAAATTGAACAGCCTCACACATTGCTAATAAAAAACATGTGGGGATAGTGTAACTGAGTAACATATTGGTCTCCAAAACCAAAGAATCTAGGTTCAAATCCTAGTCCCCACGCTAGAGCATGAGGTTGCTCACCAAAACCAGCACTTCTCAATCCTAAATGCATACATCTTTAAAATTATTTCAGTATTTCACCAACTAAAAATTGATGAGTGCAGCCACCAGAAAGATTAAAGGGAAAAACAAGGAATAAAATACATGTTTCCTTTACCCTATTAATGAACTTGGAACTAGTACATAAATATATTTCCAATGCAGAGAATTTTGTTCAATTTAAGTATTAGTCACAAAGCATAGGTTTAAAATGACTCAAATTATAAATGTGACTCAATCAAAGGTGATGAGTGAACAGGTTCTAAGACATGTGTTTCGTCATCGCCGTTTAATCTCAAATACAGAGCCTTGTGTACGTCAACCCTGTTCAATGTGTCTAGCTCCTCACCTTAAAAAGGTTCAATATTTTATTGAACATAACGAGCCAATTCATTTTATTCTTCCAGCATTCCCTGCAAAATCACCTAATACTCAAAAAGTTTTAGGTACTTTGCCAGATATGGGAGAACTAGTTTCACTTAAATTTCTTCAATCTCTTTGTGATCAGATCAGTGAAATATATGCTCCTGGAGCTAAATTAACAATTTGCTCTGATGGTCGGGTATTTAGTGATCTTGTCGCTGTTACAGATGAAAATGTGACTTTATATGGTCAAAGAATTCAAGCACTGCTAAAGGAAATAAAGGCAGATGCAATCAATGTCTTCAATCTGGAAGACATCTATACTGACCTCAGCTTTGATGAGATGAGACAGAAACTTGTCAAACTCTATAGTCAAAGTATCGAAGCTATTAAAGAAGCTGTGAAAAACGATGATCATCAGTGTCAAATGTTCAATGGTATTCACCGTTTTTTGGTTGAAGATTATCAGGTATTGGAAGCTGATAAAAGTCGTAACAAAATTCGACTTGAATGTAAGGCAAGAGCTTACGAAGTAATTCAACGCAGTAATGCTTGGAGTGTACTAATTTCAGAACTTTACCCTAACTCAGTACGCTTATCTATACATCCTCAACATTACCATTCAGAAAAAATTGGTATCCACATGATCAAGACATTAGATCAATGGGGGACTCCATGGCACAATGCTACAGTCTTTGATGGAAAAGAATTTATGCTCATGAAGCGAAGCCATCTAGAAAGTATGGGTGCTACCTTAGTTTGCCAAAATGGTCATCCTAGTCATTTTGCATGGACTGAACAGCCATTAGAAACTCGTCTTAGCGTTCAGGAGGCTATTCAATGATGGTTTCTACTTCTTTTGGGCAATCAACGCAATTTAGCGTCAAACCACTAACTCCTTTTGGTGCATTGCTTGAATCAACTGAATACCACTCAGATATTAAGCAACTGTCCATTGAGCAGTTATGTCAATTAACTTGGGAACACCGATTGATTGTCCTGCGTGGTTTTTCACTGTTAGAGCGTGAAGAATTATCAAGCTACTGCCAACGTTGGGGTGAGCTATTAGTTTGGAATTTTGGTACGGTTCTTGATTTGATTGTTCACCAAAATCCTGAAAACTATTTATTTACCAATGGAAATGTACCGTTTCATTGGGATGGAGCTTTTGCTGAAGCTGTACCACGCTTTCTATTTTTTCAATGTCTGAAAGCTCCAGAAGCAGGAAGTGGTGGCGAAAGTTTATTTTGCGATACAGTACGGATTTTGGAAAATGTAAGCCCCCAAAAACGCGAAGTTTGGCAAAAGACTGAGATTAGTTACAAAACTCAAAAAGTTGCTCACTATGGTGGAGAGATTACCAAACCTCTTGTGAGTAAGCATCCCATAACTGGTCTTTCAACACTTCGTTTTGCAGAACCATTAAACGATGGAAGCGTGCATCTCAACCCGTTGTATGTTGAAGTTTGTAATCTATCAGCCGAAGAACAAAACCAATTTCTGAGTGAGCTAATAGAAAATCTTTACTTACCGCAAAATTGTTTTGCACACGAATGGCAAGAAGAAGATTTTTTGGTAGCTGACAATCATGCGCTGCTACATGGTCGTAACCCCTTTCTTTCCAATTCCCAGAGACATTTGCAACGAGTACATATTTTATAAATTTTGGCAGCGATCAAGAGCGATCGCGATTATGTGATCTCCATTTAAACACCAGTCATTGAGGCTGACGAGAAGAGAAGTGAGAACGCAGACATAGAAAGAGGTACTGGCGGGTAATTTACTGAAATTATCACTTAAGTAATTCCCGCCACTCTCAACCAAAAATGTGGGGATAGTGTAACTGGATAACACATTGGTCTCCAAAACCAAAGATTCTAGGTTCAAATCCTAGTCCCCATGCTAGAGCAACAGTTTGAAATCCGTCTGCTCTCATCACAGTTCATGATTATCTAACTTGAAATTGAGGTAAGTAGCAAATGAACGACGTTAACCGTATACGCACTGATATCGTCAATGTTGCTAAAACTTTTGGAGCAGAATATTCTGAAAAAGTTTTGGACGAAGTATTCCAAGTTTTTGGTGATCAATTTGCCGATAACTCATTCATGATTCGGACAAGCAACAAACAACCAGATAAATTAGGTTGCTATTTTCGTTATCATGAGGAAGATGAAAGTCATCTTGGGTTTGCATGGAATATTGCTAGAAAATCAGGTCTTTTATCTGATCAAGGTCGTCCAGTAGATCGACTGATACCAGAAATTTGTGAAACTTTTCCAATCATGGCAGATGGTGTAGATTTTGATGTTAAACACGGATTAGCAAAAATCTGGCAGAGTCTTAAAGGAGTTGTCCCTGTACAAGATGCTTTTAAATTATCTCTGCCAGAAAGTGTTACTACTCATGCAGATTTTCTTAAAAATCACCATCTTGATGCTCTTTACGCTTTTGGAGTTGACTACCACCACAGTTCAGTCAATCTATATTTCGACACTTACCATTCAAAACATCACACATCTGAGTATTACAAAAATCTTTTACAGGATCTACAATTTCAATCACCTTCTGATGAACTTCTTGAACTATTAGCAAGTAATCGAGAAATTGCACTAACCTTTAATTTTGCTTCTCCTCGAATTGAGCGGTTGTGTTTTTACCTTCCCTTTTTAAATCGTGAAGCTGTGCCTCAAAATCTTCTAACTCCATTACTAAAAAAATATATTAACGAGGCTCCAGCATTAGTGGATAATCCAGGTTTTATTTTAGGTTGGTCATTCGGTCCACAAGGGGGCAAGGGAACTTACACTAAAGTTGACGTAGACTACCATGGTCGAACTGTACCTTTATTTGTAAAAGTACACAGCCAACCATTACCTAAAGCTGCTGATTTTGCTCTTACTTAATAAATAAAGTGTGTAAAAACAAGAGTTGAAATTACTCTTTGCTCTAGGTAAAAAAGAGTGATTCAATACAGTTAATTTCAAGTTAATGGGTGGGTCAAGAAAGCTCACCCTACTACTTTGATTTTTGAAAAAAACTTACTCATTTTCTGTTCCTCATTTTCTGTTAAGAGTCTTCACAAATTAAATTCATGAATCAAATTGAATAACTATAGCTAGCTATTTTACTTATAACGTAACTATTCTTATGAAACTGAGTCAGATTACTCATCCAAATCAATTACACGGACTGTCAATTTCACAATTGGAAGAAATAGCACGTCAGATTCGAGAAAAGCATCTACAGACAGTATCTGCTAGTGGAGGTCATTTGGGCCCAGGTTTAGGCGTGGTTGAACTGACGTTGGGACTTTACCAGACTTTAGACCTCAATCGAGATAAAGTTATTTGGGATGTGGGTCATCAAGCTTATCCACATAAGTTAATAACTGGACGGTGCGATCGCTTTCATACTTTGCGACAAAAGAATGGTATTGCAGGTTATTTAAAACGTTGCGAAAGCCAGTTTGACCATTTTGGTGCAGGTCATGCTTCTACTAGTATCTCTGCTGCTTTAGGAATGGCTCTTGCCAGAGATATGAAAGGAGAAAATTTCAAAGTTGTCGCAGTTATCGGTGATGGTGCATTAACAGGAGGTATGGCTCTAGAAGCAATTAACCATGCTGGTTACTTGCCCAAAACTAAATTGTTAGTTGTACTCAATGACAATGAGATGTCGATTTCTCCAAATGTCGGGGCGCTTTCTTCTCACCTCAATCAACTACGGTTTAGCTCTCCAGTCCAGTTACTTAAACAACTGGAAGAACAGTTTGAGCATCTATCACCTGTAAGTAATTTCTTAGCATCAGAATTGAACCGGATTAAGCAAGGTATAAAACGTTTGGCAGTGCCAAAAGTGGGGGCAGTATTTGAAGAATTAGGCTTTACCTACATGGGTCCAATCGACGGTCATAATTTGCCAGAACTGATAGCTGCTTTTGACCAAGCACATCACCAAACTGGGCCAGTGTTAGTGCATGTAGCAACGATCAAAGGCAAAGGATATGAATTTGCTGAACAAGAGAGAGTTGGCTATCATGCTCAATCCAGATTCAATTTGGCGACAGGCAAAGCAATCACCTCTAGCAAGCCCAAACCACCAAGTTATTCTAAAGTCTTTGGTGAAACTCTTACCAAAATTGCTAAGGGTAACTCCAAAGTCATCGGCATCACGGCAGCCATGTCCACCGGGACAAAATTGGATATCTTACAGAAAAATCTACCTGAGCAATATATTGATGTGGGGATTGCCGAGCAGCATGGAGTGACACTAGCAGCAGGTTTAGCGTGCGAGGGTATGCGTCCTGTTGTTGCCATCTACTCGACCTTTTTACAACGAGCGTATGATCAAATCATCCATGATGTCTGCATTCAAAATTTACCTGTTTTCTTCTGCATGGATCGATCTGGTGTGGTTGGAGCAGATGGCCCCACCCATCAAGGAATGTACGACATCGCCTATTTGCGTTGCATTCCTAATATGGTATTGATGGCTCCCAAAGATGAAGCCGAACTCCAGCAAATGCTGATCACTGGTATCAACTACACTGATGGCCCTATTGCCATGCGGTATCCACGTGGTGAAGGTCACGGAGTTCCCCTGATGTCAGAAGGCTGGGAAACCTTACCCATTGGCAAAGGAGAAATCCTCCGTCAGGGAGAAGATGTGTTGATGGTAGCTTATGGTTCTATGGTATATCCAGCACTGCAAGCTGCTGCCATTTTGAATGAACATGGCATTCAAGCAACTGTAGTCAATGCTCGCTTTGCCAAGCCTTTAGATATTGAATTAATCATGCCTCTTGCTCAACAAATTGGTAAAGTTTTTACCTTAGAAGAAGGCTGTTTAATAGGTGGCTTTGGTTCAGCAGTTGCTGAAGCTCTACTTGAACATCGTGTGATTGTTCCGGTTATTCGTCTGGGTATAACAGACAAATTAGTTGAACATGCTACTCCCGAAGAATCTCTATCAGAACTAGGTTTAACTGCTCCGAAGATTGCCGATCGCATTCTCCAAGAATTTCAACAACAATCCAAATTGGATATACAAGTATTGCAAAATGGCTCCTCTGAGCAAAAAACTGATAGCTTTCGCCGTTAATAGTAATTTATGATTTTTCAAACTTAAAAATTAGTTTTACTGCTTTTCTATTTTTCTGTTGTAGGCGTCATCCCTACGGATAAATCCGAGGGCTTGTACCATCAAGAAATTATTGGTCAAAGCAACATATGCAAACTCTTTCAACTCCCATCATCTCCAATTCTTCTTCTCAGCAGACATTCACTAATACCATTATCCCCCGCAGGAAAACTCGCCCAGTGCGTGTGGCTAATGTCACTGTTGGTGGTGGTTTCCCTGTAGTAGTCCAGTCAATGATTAATGAAGATACTTTAGATGTAAAAGCATCTGTAGATGCTATTCGTCGCTTGCATGAAATTGGCTGTGAAATTGTCCGCGTCACCGTACCTAGTCTGGCTCACGCTAAAGCTGTAGCTGAAATCAAGCAAAAGCTCAAAGAAATTTACCAAGATGTTCCTTTAGTAGCTGATGTCCACCACAACGGCATGAAGATTGCCTTAGAAGTGGCAAAACATGTTGATAAAGTGCGGATTAATCCTGGATTGTATGTCTTTGAAAAGCCCAACACCAATCGTACCGAATATACCCAAGCTGAATTTGATGAAATTGGCGATAAAATTCGTGAAACTTTAGAGCCTTTAGTCCTCTCTCTGCGCGATCAGGGAAAAGCCATGCGGATTGGCGTCAATCATGGTTCGCTGGCAGAGAGAATGTTATTTACCTACGGTGATACTCCCGAAGGTATGGTACAGTCGGCTCTGGAATTTATTCGCATTTGTGAATCTCTGAACTTCCGCAACTTAGTGATTTCTCTGAAAGCTTCCAGAGTTCCTGTAATGATTGCTGCCTATCGTCTAATGGCTCTACGGATGGATGAATTGGGTATGGACTACCCCTTACACCTTGGTGTCACCGAAGCAGGCGATGGAGAATATGGTCGCATTAAATCCACTGCTGGAATTGCAACTCTTTTAGCTGATGGTATTGGTGATACAATCCGCGTCTCTCTAACAGAAGCACCAGAAAAAGAAATTCCTGTTTGCTACAGTATTTTGCAAGCTCTGGGATTACGTAAGACCATGGTAGAGTATGTAGCTTGTCCCTCCTGTGGTCGCACCTTATTTAATTTAGAAGAAGTGTTACACCAAGTGCGAGAAGCTACTAAACACCTTACAGGTTTGGACATTGCTGTTATGGGCTGTATAGTCAACGGCCCTGGAGAAATGGCAGATGCAGACTACGGTTATGTAGGTAAGCAACCTGGCTATATCTCTTTGTATCGTGGGCGAGAAGAAATCAAAAAAGTACCAGAATCCAAGGGAGTTGAAGAACTGATTAATTTGATTAAAGCTGATGGCCGTTGGGTCGATCCTTAAGATTGGGGATCAGGGATCAGGGATTCGGGCATGGGGCATTGGTGTTTATTCTCTCCCTTGTCTCCCTTCCCAATTTTGACTTTTGACTTGTTTTGTCTCCCTTGTCCTCCTTGTCTGCCTTGTCTTACCAATCTCTCCTGTCTCCTCAATTTCCTTTACTGAGATATTGGGAATATTATGCCGATAAATAAACCTTTTAAACTTGCTAGTCGGGAATTTCACAATGGAGAGCCAAGTGAAATTTTTGTCTCAACACCTAATGAAATTGTAGCCTTTGGTCAAAACCATCCGATTGTTCAAATAGCTGGTCCCTGCTCTGTAGAAAATGAAGAAATGATTATCTATACTGCTTTGCAAGTCAAGGCAGTTGGTGCTAAGTTTTTACGAGGTGGAGCTTATAAGCCTCGTACTTCTCCTTATGCTTTTCAAGGTCATGGTGAAAGTGCTTTGAGTTTGCTGGCGATCGCTCGTCAAGTTACAGGTTTGGGTATTGTGACGGAAGTCATGGATACAGCTGACCTTGAGAAAGTTGCTTCTGTCGCAGACATTATCCAAATCGGTGCGCGTAATATGCAAAATTTCTCACTTTTAAAGCGAGTGGGAGCAATAAATAAACCAGTTTTGCTGAAGCGAGGCATGTCTGCCACTATTGAAGAATGGTTAATGGCAGCCGAGTACATACTGACAGCAGGAAACCCGAATGTAATTTTGTGCGAACGAGGAATTCGCACGTTTGACCAACAGTATACACGTAACACATTGGATCTGAGTGCTATACCAGTACTGCGATCGCTCACTCACTTACCGATTGTAATTGACCCCAGTCATGGCACAGGTAAAGCAGAGTATGTACCTGCAATGGCTATGGCTGCTATAGCAGCTGGCGCTGATTCGTTGATGATTGAAGTTCACCCTGATCCAGCCAAAGCGCTTTCTGATGGTCCTCAATCTTTAACGCCAGAGCAATATGGCAAGTTAATTCAGGACGTCATTGGAATTAGTAAAATTTTTGGTCGTTGGTCTCAAAAATATCCTATATCTACAGGACATCTTGCTTTACCAATACATGCTACCAACACATGATATGCAGACAAGGGGGACAAAGACGACAAGGAGCTAATGCAAAATTAGGAAATTTGCTTCAAGTTATTGGAGATAATTATTAATGTTTTTGAATAATCATGATTACATAACTAAAGCTGGGGTTAAGGTATCTCGCTTCGTTACTGAGACTTTCATAGATACTGCGATCGAACATATTTTATTGTGTATTGATTCTCAACGTGGAGGATTGTTCAAAAGCAGCTATGAATATCCAGGAAGATACAAAAGATGGGCAATTGGTTTTGTTAATCCACCCTTAGAACTTGTTACTCGTGAGAACTTTTTTAAATTCACCGCTCACAATCAACGAGGCAAAGTAATACTTTCGTATTTGGCAGAATTTTTAGATAAGCACCCACAACTGCAAGAAATAGACCAGGATGACCAGCATATCACTGGTTCTATCAAACCAAAAGAAAGTTTCTTTTCAGAGGAAGAAAGAAGTAAGCAACCATCAGTTTTCAGTATCATTCGCGAAATTTTATATGCCTTTGAAAGTCCTGAAGATGAAAATTTAGGACTGTATGGTGCTTTTGGTTATGATTTGGTTTTTCAATTTGAATCTATGGAAAAACTGCTCCCACGTTCTACAGAGCAGCAAGATTTATTACTTTATTTACCAGATGAATTATTCATCATTGATTATTATTTACAACGTGCATTTTGTTTACAATATGATTTTGAAACCAAACATGGTAGTACTAAGGGACTTTTTCGCGGTGGTGAAGTAATTGATTACAGAGGTAAGTGTCTTACTCCTGCTCAATCTTCAGATCATGAACCTGATGAATATGCACAGCAAGTTTGTAAAGCACTCTTATATTTCCGTCGTGGTGACTTGTTTGAAGTTGTTCCTAGTCAAAGCTTTTATAGACAATGTCAACAGTCTCCGGCAGAATTATTTCGCACTTTACAACAAATCAATCCTAGCCCCTATGGATTCATTTTGAATTTAGGTGGAGAGTATTTGATTGGCGCATCTCCAGAAATGTTTGTGCGAACTGAAGGTAGACGTGTAGAAACTTGCCCAATTAGTGGTACGATACGTCGGGGAGACAATGCAATTGATGATGCTGCTCAAATTCAGAAGCTTCTCAACTCAGGCAAAGATGAAGCTGAACTGACCATGTGTACTGATGTGGATCGCAATGATAAGTCACGCATATGTGAACCAGGTTCAGTACAAGTAATTGGTCGTCGTCAAATTGAGATATACAGCCATTTAATCCACACAGTAGATCATGTGGAAGGCTTACTCAGACCTGAGTTTGATGCTTTAGATGCATTTCTAACTCATCTGTGGGCTGTTACAGTTACAGGAGCGCCAAAACGGTCAGCAATGCAGTTTATTGAACAGCATGAACGCAGTTCTCGACGTTGGTATGGTGGAGCGGTTGGTTACTTAACTTTCAAAGGAGATTTGAATACAGGTCTGATTTTGCGAACTATCCAGCTTAAGGACTCAATTGCCGAAGTGCGAGTGGGTGCGACAGTTCTTTACGATTCAGATCCACAAGCAGAAGCTCAAGAAACTCTCACTAAAGCTGCTGCTCTGTTTCAAACACTTTACCAGACTCAACAAAAGACTGATAATGTTGTCAACAACATCGACATCAATCAAAATTTTATCAAATCTAAAGCTGAAAATAGTAAACAAATATTATTGATAGACTATGAAGATTCATTTGTTCACACTTTAGCAAACTATATTCGTCAAACTGGTGCTGTCGTCAAAACATTACGCCATGGCTTTTCCGAATCAGTCTTTGATACGGAAAAGCCGGATCTTGTTGTCTTATCTCCTGGGCCCGGTAGACCTAGCGATTTTCATGTAGTAGAGACAATCGTAGCTTGTATAAAACGACAGATTCCCATCTTTGGTGTTTGTTTAGGATTGCAGTCCATTGTTGAAGCGTTTGGAGGTAAACTGGGAGTTCTAAATTATCCTCAACATGGTAAAGTATCCCGGATTTCTGTTATGGATTCAGAATCTGTTACTTTCAAAAACTTACCCAAATCATTTGAAGTTGGTAGATATCACTCATTATTTGCTTTACCTGAGACTCTCCCCACAGAATTAAAAGTGACAGCAATCTCAGATGATGGCGTAATTATGGGTATCGAACATCAAACATTACCGATTATCGGCGTTCAATTCCACCCAGAATCAATCATGACTTTAGCTGGAGGAGTTGGTCTAGGAATTATTAAGAATATAGTTGGTGCATGTACAACTAAAAAACCTTCTTCAGTTGTCGTTGCATAAATATCTTTTTAGATATGCCTCTAGTGTCCCATTAATTTTGATGAGTTACATAAGTAATTAATTTAATAATTAATCATTTTTTCCTCTTTTCTTGGCACACTTGGCGTCTACCCTCCGGGAACCCCCTTTGCGTGTATGGCAGTTCATTTTTTACAGTCACTACCAATCATCCCCATCTCATATGGATGTACGCAAGAGTATCTCCACTATTGAAATAAACTTAGCAAAACCGCGTCATATTCTCGAAGAGATTGTATGGCACAAACGAAAAGAGGTTGCATCTATGGATGAGCAACTGTCTTTTGCAGACTTACAAAATCAGATTAGTACTGCTCCTCCTTTACGAAATTTCCTGGATGCTTTGCGCCAGAATCCGAATAAACCGAGCTTAATTGCTGAAGTTAAGAAAGCTTCACCTAGTAAGGGAGTGATTCGTGCCGATTTTAATCCAGTTAAGATTGCTCAGGCATATGAACAAGGCGGTGCTACCTGTCTATCAGTACTAACTGAACAAAAATTCTTTCAAGGCAGTTTTGAGAATCTGCGGTTAATTAGAAAAAGCGTAGGATTACCTCTATTGTGTAAGGAGTTTATTATTGACCCTTACCAAATTTATTTTGCAAGAGTCAATGGAGCAGATGCAGTGTTACTGATTGCTGCCATCTTATCTAATGAAATTCTTGAGAATTTTCTAGAGATTGTTCAGCATTTGGGCATGACTGCTTTAGTAGAGGTGCATACTCTGGCTGAACTTGATCGGGTAATGGCACTATCAAATGTGCAATTAATAGGGATTAATAACCGTAATCTTGAAAATTTTAGCGTTGAACTAGAAACAACTCAACGTTTATTGAAAAAGCGTCGAGAACAATTAAATAATTCAGGTATCACTGTGGTAAGTGAGTCTGGTTTGTACACATCAGCTGACTTAGCTTTTGTTGCAAAAGCAGGAGCCGAAGCAGTCTTGATTGGAGAATCTCTGGTAAAGCAAACAGATTTAGAACAGGCTGTAAAAAAGCTAATGCATAAATAAAATCTGTAGAGTCAATCCAAAATCTAAAATCCCAAATCTAAAATCGAATGACCTCTATTTCTCATCACTTTGCATCCTTACGAGCCAGTAATCAGTGCGCTTTGATTCCCTTTGTAGTAGCTGGTGATCCTAATTTAGAAATCACAGCAGAAGCCTTACGAGTTTTAGATTCTAGCGGTGCTGATTTGATTGAATTAGGAGTTCCCTACTCAGATCCATTAGCTGATGGGCCAGTAATTCAAGCTGCTGCAACCCGTGCTTTAAAACGGGGAACCCGTTTAGATAATATTTTGCAAATGGCTCAAACAGTTACACCTAAGTTGCGATCGCCTATTATTATTTTTACTTACTACAACCCAATTCTAAATTTAGGCACAGTTTCGTTTCTAGAAAAAGCCGCAGCATCAGGAATTAAAGGGTTAATAGTACCTGATTTGCCTTTGGATGAGGCAAGCAATTTGTTAGAGGTTGCTGATACTGTGGGAATTGAGGTGACTTTGTTAGTGACTCCTACAAGTTCAAAAGAACGCATACAGGCGATCGCTCGTCAATCTCGTGGTTTTATTTACCTCGTTAGTGTCACGGGCGTAACTGGTATGCGCTCCCAGCTGCAAACTCGTGTTAAAGATGTGCTTCAAGATATTCGTAGTATTACAGACAAACCTATTGGTGTTGGTTTTGGCATATCTAAAGCAGAACAGGCTCGTCAAGTGAGAGATTGGGGCGCAGATGCTGCGATCGTCGGTAGTGCGTTTGTAGAGCGTTTAGCTGAAAGTACACAATATCAAGGACTGGGAGCTATTAAAGATTTCTGTCGTGATTTGAAGACATCAATAGAAGGCAGAAGAGAGGAAGCAGAAAGCAGAAGATAAGAGATTTAATACTTCAAATTTTAATCATTGTATAACAATATTTTTGTGTGAAGTTTATGTTATTAAATGCACAACAGAATCAAGCTGCAACTCAATTACTCACTCAACAACCTGACCCAAATGGTAGGTTTGGTCAATTTGGTGGTAAGTATGTACCTGAAAGTTTAATGTCAGCACTGACTGAATTAGAAACCGCCTTTCAGCAATACCGCGCTGATCCACTGTTCCAACAAGAGCTTCAAGCACTGCTACAGGACTATGTTGGACGTTCTACTCCCCTTTACTTTGCTCAAAGACTAACTGAACATTATGCTAAACCTGATGGTACGGGGCCACAAATTTATCTTAAACGTGAAGATTTAAACCACACAGGAGCGCACAAAATTAACAATGCTCTGGCGCAAGTGCTGTTAGCAAAGCGCATGGATAAACAGCGGATTGTGGCGGAAACGGGAGCAGGTCAACACGGTGTTGCTACTGCTACCGTGTGCGCTCGTTTTGGTTTAGAATGTGTAATTTATATGGGCATCCATGACATGGAACGGCAAGCCCTAAATGTGTTCCGGATGCGGCTGATGGGAGCAGAGGTTCGATCTGTTGAAGCAGGAACAGGAACCCTCAAAGATGCAACTTCTGAGGCAATTCGGGATTGGGTAACAAACGTCGAAACAACCCACTATATCTTAGGTTCAGTTGCGGGGCCACATCCTTACCCAATGATGGTGCGGGACTTTCACACGGTGATTGGCAAGGAAACTCGCGCTCAAGCAATTGAGAAATGGGGGGGACTACCAGATATTCTTTTGGCTTGTGTGGGTGGAGGTTCCAATGCGATTGGGCTGTTTCATGAATTTGTGGATGAACCTTCTGTGCGCCTGATTGGTGTTGAAGCGGCTGGTGAAGGTATTGATACAGATAAACACGCAGCAACTTTGACTAAAGGAAGAGTCGGAGTTTTGCACGGTGCAATGAGTTATGTACTACAGGATAAAGATGGTCAAATTGTTGAAGCACACTCTATCAGTGCTGGGTTAGATTATCCCGGAGTTGGCCCTGAACATAGTTATTTGAAAGAAATAGGACGTGCTGAATATTACAGTGTGACAGATCAACAAGCGCTACAAGCATTTAAACGTCTTTCACAACTGGAAGGAATTATTCCAGCGCTGGAAACAGCACATGCGATCGCATATCTAGAAACTCTTTGCCCACAACTTACAGGTAACCCGCGAATTGTCATCAACTGTTCCGGACGTGGTGATAAAGATGTACAAACAGCTATCCAATTTTTAAACCCAGCTTAAATGAAGACAAAGTAATTTAGTAAAAATTTTTACTTAAATATGGTTACAACATCTGTAATTGAAACCAATTCAACATTCCATGATTCCTCCAATTGGAGTGAGTTATTACAACAATTGTTAGATCGTCAATCGCTGACAACTGATCAAGCCAGTGAATTAATGTACGGCTGGCTCACAGATGCTATTCCTCCTATATTATCTGGTGCGATTTTGGCAGCAATTCAGATGAAGGGTGTGTCTGCACAAGAGTTACTGGGTATGGTGAAGGTTTTATACTCTCAATCATTACGACCAACATTACGGGATATGGTTGTTGGTGATTCCCCACTCATTGATACCTGTGGTACTGGTGGAGATGGAGCATCAACATTTAATATTTCCACGGCTGTCGCTTTTGTGACAGCAGCTGCCAAGGTAAAAGTTGCAAAACATGGTAATCGTTCTGCATCTGGTAAAACTGGATCAGCAGATGTTTTGGAAGTTTTGGGAGTCAATTTGAAAGCAAGTAGTAAGAAAGTTCAAGAGGCTGTTGATGCAGTTGGTATAACTTTTCTATTTGCACAAGATTGGCACCCAACTCTGAAAGTTTGTTACCCACTGCGAAAAACACTAAAAGTACGTACAGTCTTTAACTTGCTTGGTCCTCTGATTAATCCATTGCGACCAACAGGACAGGTTATAGGTGTTAATGATCCAGGATTGATTGAAACCTTTGCTTTGGTCTTACATCAACTAGGAATTCGTAAAGCGATCGTGCTTCACGGACGAGAAAAATTAGATGAAGCAGGTTTAGCTGATATTACTGACTTAGCGATCGTATCAAAACAACATTTGCGCTTGCTTGAACTTGCTCCTGAAAAATTAGGAATAAACCCAGCTCCAACTACTGAACTAAGGGGTGGGGATGCTCAGGAAAATGCCAGAATTCTCAAAGCAGTTCTTCAAGGTAAAGGTACTCAAGCACAGCAAGACATTGTAGCTTTAAATACAGCTTTAGCACTCTTTGTTGGCGAGGCAATTCCTGAAACAGGAGATGACATGAGTACCTTTGCAAAAGGTTTGACTCTTGCTAAAGACGTTATTGCAAGTGGGGTTGCTTGGACAAAGTTAGAACAGCTTGTTGAATTTCTGCGCTAAAAAGTTTCAAACAAGGACTACTTTATGACTACTGAAAACCGACTAATTTTGGTACGTCACGGTGCTAGTGAATGGAGTAATCTGGGGCGTTATCAAGGACACCAACCTGTGCCATTGAGTCCTTTGGGACTAGAGCAGGTTTATGCTTTAACAGAGGAACTGCGTCAGTATAGTCCAGAACGAATTGTCAGTAGTGATCTGCAAAGAGCGCGACAAACTGCGGAAATTATAGCCAAGCATCTAATGCTGGAAATTCATTATGATGCACGGCTGCGTGAGCTAGACTGTGGAAATTGGGCTGGATTAACCGAGCAGGAGATTGAAGTATTAGATCCAAAAGCAGTCGTAGAGTTGCGTTCTGGCCGCGATATCCCCAGAGGTTCTGGTGAGAGGATGGCAGATTTAATAGTGCGTACTCGTGCGGCATTGGCTGATTGGGTAAATGATAATTTCTCTGGTATACTTGTATTAGTTGCACATGCTTATGTGATTCGGGAAATTACGCAAACTCTCTTAGGTGGAAATTTACCTAATAATCAGTTACCAAGTTTAGGCTCTTATACTTTACTCAATTACAAAACAAGAGGTAAATGGATATTAGAGGGGTATGGAATTGTTCCCAATAGCAATTCTTCTTTAACTACTGTAAATTGGTTGCCAACATTTTGAAAGTAGACTAATAGTTGATCGCATTGATTATGAGGGGTTGAGGAAGGAACCGCGAAGTACGCAAAGTACGCCGAGAAAGAGAAAAAAGAAGAGAAATTTAAAAGTTAATCCACTCTGCATAATTAATGCGACAAACCACTAATAGTTGATCGAATTAATTTTGCTAGGTAATGC
>JANBVI010000046.1 GCA_024239075.1 Fischerella sp. CENA71
CGCCTTTTTGCACTCCCAATTGTTTGAGGACATTGGCAAATTGACAAACTTCCCGATGTAGCTGGGCGTAGGTGAGAGTGCGTGAGTCCCCTGGTTCTCCTTCCCAAATAATCGCGGCTTTATTTTTGCGCCAAGTAGTTAAGTGTCTGTCAAGACAGTTGTAAGAAATGTTAATTTTACCGTTGACGAACCACTTGGCAAACGGTGGTTGCCAATCTAATACTTGATCCCATTTAGCAAACCAGTGTAATTCTTGTTCTGCTAGTTCTGCCCAAAATTGTTCAGGATTGGCTTTAGCTTTTTCGTAAAGGTGTCGATAATCTTCTAGGCTTTTGATATGGGCGTTTTCGGAGAATTCTAGGCTGGGGGAGAATAGACGTTTTTCTTGCAGGATTGAGTTAATGATAATTTGCGACATTGTTTTAAATTAAGTACAAAAATTTCAAAGTTGTAAACTTTGGTGGGGGAATCTAGATACTAATAACCTGGTGTTAGTAAAGCTGACGTTAAACGCTATGTAATATGGCGTTTTTCGTATTACAAAGGGGAGCCAGTGGATGGTTCTCCCCTTTGTAGACACGCTTTGCGTAGCCCTCCATAGGGTATATCGACGGAGGTTTTCGTATTTCAGGTGATTGAAAAACGCTATATCAAAACCTTTTATGCAATCAGAAATTCAGAGATGACATAGCGGCTTATGATATCTATGGTCGCTTAACACCTAGTAAGACCATTGCCAATTGCGAATCTCTGGCATATCCTCACCGTACTGAGCAATGTAATGCTTGTGTTCAATCAACTTATGCTGAAGCATTTGTTTAGCATATGCTGTCTTGGTTTCCAGTTGAGGTAAGCGTTCAATAACATCAAGCACAAGGTGAAAACGATCTAGATCATTTAGCACAACCATATCAAAAGGTGTAGTTGTAGTTCCTTCTTCCTTGTAACCCCGAACGTGCAGATTCGAGTGATTTGTACGACGGTAAGTCAGGCGATGAATCAACCAAGGATAGCCATGATAAGCAAAGATAACTGGTTTATTTGTTGTGAAAATACTATCGAAGTCTTTATCTGATAATCCATGAGGATGCTCACTTGGCGGTTGTAGGGCCATTAGATCAACTATGTTGACCACTCTTACCTTCAAATCAGGGGCAATCTGTCGGAGAATATCAACAGCAGCCAGGGTTTCTAAAGTAGGAATATCACCTGCACAAGCCATGACTACATCCGGTTCGTTGTCTTGATCATTACTTGCCCATTTCCAGATACCAATGCCTTTGCTACAGTGCTTGATAGCACTATCCATGTCAAGATACTGTAATCCAGGTTGTTTTCCTGCAACAATAACATTGACACAGTGACGACTACGTAAACACTTGTCAGTCACTACTAATAAGGTGTTAGCATCGGGTGGCAAATATACTCGGATAATATCTGCTTTTTTATTGACCACATGATCAATAAAACCAGGATCTTGATGGGAAAAACCGTTATGGTCTTGACGCCAGACATGGGAGGTCAGTAAATAATTGAGGGAAGCAACGGGTCTACGCCAAGGAATATGACGGCTTGTCTTAAGCCACTTAGCATGTTGATTGAACATTGAGTCAATAATGTGAATAAATGCCTCATAACAAGAGAAAAACCCATGACGACCAGTCAGAAGATATGCTTCCAACCAACCTTGACACATATGTTCGCTTAAAACTTCCATCACCCGACCATCAGGAGCAACATTTTCATCATGAGGAAGATTTAAGGCAGTAGATACCCGATTTGTAACTTCAAACACAGCGCTGAGGCGATTAGAGTCAGTCTCGTCAGGTCCCATCAACCTAAAGTTTTTGGCTTCTTCATTTAGTTTAATTACATCTCGTAATAAACGCCCCATAACGCGGGTAGCTTCAGCCGAAGTAGTAGCAGGTTTGGGGACAGCAATCGCATAATTTTGGAAGTTGGGCATTTTTAAATCTTTTAGCAAAATGCCACCATTAGCGTGAGGATTTGCTCCCATACGTCGTTCGCCTATGGGAGCGAGTTCCGCTAGTTCGGGAATGAGTCTACCATGTTCATCAAAAAGTTCCTCTGGCTTGTAACTCTTCATCCAAGCCTCAAGCTTTTTCAGATGCTCCGGCTTATTTGCCAGACCTGATAAAGGAACTTGGTGCGATCGCCAAGAATCCTCAATTGCTTTGCCATCAATTTCTTTGGGACCAGTCCAACCTTTTGGAGTCCGTAAGATAATCATTGGCCATTGTGGACGCTCATCAAAACCATGAATACGAGCTTCGCGTTGAATGGCTTTAATCTCTTGGATAACTGTATCAAGAGTGGTTGCCATCAATTGATGAATATCTTCTACAGGATAAGAACCTTCAACAAAATAAGGTTTGTAGCCGTAACCAAGAAATAATTGTTCTAATTCCTTGTCACTCATCCGTGCTAATACTGTTGGATTTGCTATTTTATAGCCGTTGAGGTGCAAGATTGGTAAAACGGCACCATCATGCACTGGATTGAGAAATTTGTTACTGTGCCAACTCGCAGCAAGAGGCCCGGTTTCTGCTTCTCCATCACCTACTACACAACAAACAACCAAGTCAGGGTTATCAAAGGCTGCACCGTAAGCGTGGACTAGAGCATACCCAAGTTCTCCTCCTTCATGGATGGAACCAGGAATCTCAGGAGCAACGTGACTAGGAATACCACCAGGAAAAGAGAACTGTTTGAACAAACGCTTCATTCCTTCGGTATCTTGAGAAATATCGGGATAATGCTCGCTGTAAGTTCCTTCCAAATATGTATTGGCAACTAAACCAGGTCCACCATGTCCAGGACCTGCAATGTAGATGGTATTCAAATCATATTTTTTAATTACGCGATTGAAATGGACGTATATAAAGTTAAGACCAGGAGTGGTTCCCCAATGACCAAGTAGTCTGGGCTTAACGTGTTCCAGCTTCAGAGGTTCTTTAAGCAGTGGATTATCAAGGAGATAAATTTGTCCAACTGAAAGATAATTAGTCGCACGCCAATAAGCGTTAATTTTCCTTACTTCTTCAGCAGTAAGAAACTTTTGTTGAATTTTGGGATTAAATGCCAGAACCATATTGAACTCCTACGTAATATGAGAATTTGGACTAAGTGAAAGTGACAAACAAGAAGTTGTTATTTGTAGCTAAAATTTATAGTTACAAATAGATTTACTAAGAGGTTGCACCAAGCAATAATCAGTCATGGCTATGCACACAAAAAAGACAAGATCAGGTTTTTCAAATCTTGGATTTTGGAGTGAAGCACGTCGGCAGATTTATTTTGTAGATTCGCGATTTATAATCGCCAGAGCTAGGTGCAATATTTGAGTTCATACGAAGATTCATTTTATTTATTAGAATTGAATATGAATCTTTGTATAATAGGAAAATTTAATTTCAATTCAAGCAAACTTGCAATATTGATGTAAAATCTCTATTTTTTAATTATGACTGAAAAATATAGATTTTACACTTAATTACCAAATACATAAATGAATTTGTTGTTTAACTTTTATTGAAATACCTTTAATATAAATTTATAAATTTAACAGCTTATTTACAAGAGATAAAATTTCGGTAAAATTGGATATTTTTTGGCTGAAAAGTTTAAAATAATAGCTTATATAAAAATTTTTATCCGGCTTTTCAACTCAAAATTTTCCTCTGTTCTACTGAAATATTTGCTATTTAAGTTAAGTTCATCCTTAATTCAGATAACTTAAATAGATAATTTTTGCTGAAAATGCCAGAATAATAGTGTAAAACATCTCTTGCGAAAGATAATTAGGCAAGAAATGTCATGATATTAAAAATTGGAAAAGACGATAAATTAGTATGGCGATAGTAAACAAGATTAGTTCAAAAATAGTACAAACCTCTCATTACAGCAATAGTGCTAATACACTTTCAAAGAGCAATAGCCAAAAACAGAGGTTGTCATTTATAAATTGTCCATCTCAAGAATCATTAAAAGCTTATTTGATTTTGTATCTATCCAACTATTTACAAATTTCTTATCAGGAGTTAGATGTTAATCTTCCATTTCATTATTATGGGATGAATTTAGTAGACCAATTATCTCTTACAAGTATGCTTGAAGATTACCTTGGATATTGTATTCCTAACGATATAGTTTGTAAATATCCTACTATAGAGAAACTAGCTGAGTATTTAGTTGAGGGAGTAAGCGTGCGAGTAAAACACAATTCTTGTTCATTGATTACATTCAAAAATTGTCTCATCTAATTTGAGATGATCAAAAGATAAAGTATCTTCAATAATTGAAGCTTTGATTGTTCCTATTCATGCTTCAATTATCCTCAATTTTATGATCATGTCAGAGTTTTTTACTGAATAGAGCAAATTATTTAACCAAATTAATAGGATTCTTAAATTAGATAATTATGGGCTAAGTTTATGGTAGGTATCAATTATTTATGGCTTCCTCCGTCGGCCAATTGGACACTATTGAATGATGATGTTCATGTATGGAGTGCTTCCCTCAACTTACCAACATTTCGCGTTCAACAACTGGCACAAAAACTTTCAATAGACGAATGTATGAGGGCGGAGCGTTTTTACTTTGAGCGCGATAGAAAGCGTTTTATAGTCGGTCGTGGACTTCTCAGGACAATTCTAGGACGTTATTTGGGCATTGAAGCAGAGCGACTACAGTTTTGTTATGGCCCTCATGGAAAGCCAGCTCTTGTAGAAACACTTGGTGAAACTATAGTTAATTTTAACTTATCTCACTCTCAAGATTTAGCTTTATATGCTATAACGCGTAAGCGCAAAATAGGTATAGATGTTGAATACATTCGTCCTATTGCAGATATTGAACAATTTGCAGCACGTTTTTTTTCGATTCGTGAACAAGCTGTTTTTAATGCTCTCCCTGCAAACCAAAAGCTAACAGCACTTTTTCATTGCTGGACTTGCAAGGAAGCTTTTGTTAAAGCCATTGGAGATGGATTAACTTTTCCCCTGAATCAGTTTGATGTCTCTTTATCCTCAAATGAACCAGCTCAACTGCTCAATATTAGAGGTGATTCTTCTTGTGTAAACCATTGGTCTCTGAAGAAATTGAAGCCACTCCCTAAATATGTAGCAGCTTTAGCTGTAGAAGGAAACGGTTGGCATCTTACATGTTGGCGGTGGCCAGAGTGAGCTACATGTAACTGAACTCTAGAAATTAGAGAAGATTTAAATACGCTTCCACTCTAAATATTGAGATGCTCCATCTAGAGATGGTGTAGTTAATAACAATTTCTGACTTGTAATTTCAAAAGTACGCTCTAAGTCTTTTCCTATCCAATCAGGTATTAAACTAACTTCTACATGATGAATAATTTTATCTCCTTGAATTTCATATTTACCACTATAAGAAATATAGTTTATGGATGCTTTAAAATACCTAATTATCGCTTTGATAGACTTTCTACCGTCCCTCAGTAAGAGGCAGGGTTTTAATAAAAGTTTCCTTGCTTTTACTAGTTCTTCAGAAGATATTCCAAGAGGTAAACAATTATTTTTCATAATATTGACAGACATATATCCATCTTGTGTGTAAGTCAAATAACCGATGGGATTTTTACCATAAGGATAAATAATCTCTCCATCAGAACTTTCAGTTTTCCAAGAACTAAGTTTCCAAACACCGATAAAATTAGAACTTGTCATCTCTAAAATACCCATGATTTTTCTGAATATTTAACTAATACAATAGTTCCTGCTACAAAAATTTCGTGTTTATAAACTAGTTTCCTGATAAATATATTGGCTACTAGCAATAAGGTGTGATATCTTCACCACATTCATCTACCAGATAAGATAATGATTTATAGCGAAGATTGATTATCTGTTGATACACAGGATTAATTTTACACAAAGGTGGAATGCGAAATACAGTGATGCCAAACAATTTAATTTTCCGCTCAAAAGGACAATTTGCAGGAATAATTTTACATAAAATACGAGCTATCGTAGGTTCGTGAATCTCGATAGATTCAAGCCAATGGCGTACTGTCTCTAATAGGTTAGCACTCTGAAAAAAATTTTTAGTATGAGCATAAACTTTTTGCCACATAATTATTTTTTCGAGCATAATACACCTCTTCCAGATTATTAGTATAATTTGCCGAGTGTAGAGCTAAAACTTTGTGTTTTATTTCACAAATCTACTTTGTTCATTTATGTTGTTGAAAAAGGATTGCAATGTATACAATCCTGGTTGCTTTGTTAGTGTTATCTAGAAATCAATACCATTTCTTCCAACTGCTTCAGAGAAGGCGTAGTCGAGTAAGGCTGATGCAGGGAAATGATTTCAGCTAATGTTTTCTTTAACTGTGTGCGAGCTACAATTTTATCAACAAAGCCGTGACGCATCTGGTCTTCAGCAGTTTGGAAATCATCAGGTAACTTTTCTCGCAGTGTTTGCTCAATGACTCGACGACCTGCAAAACCAATTAACGCCTTTGGTTCTGCTATGATAAAATCGCCTAACATAGCAAAACTAGCAGTTACACCTCCTGTGGTTGGATGAGTCAAAACAGGGATATAAAGCAAGTTCGCTTCACGATGGTACTCTAGAGCTCCTGAAATTTTAGCCATCTGCATCAGACTGAGCATTCCTTCTTGCATTCTGGCACCACCTGAAGCACAAACAATGACCACAGGGTAACGCTTTTGTGTCGCTCGTTCGATGAGACGAGTAAGTTTTTCACCGACTACAGAACCCATACTTCCGCCCATAAATTGGAAGTCCATGACCCCAAGAGCGATGGAAAAGCCTTCAAGTTGACCTAAACCAGTTTGTACAGCATCTACTAAACCAACTTTTTTCTGAGTTTGTGTCAGGCGATCGCTATAAGCTTTGTGATCGCGGAATTTCAGTGGATCAGTTGAACTTATTTGTTCATCGAGAGCTACCCAAGTATCAGGATCAATAAGCTGATGGATACGTTCGTAGCTATCTACTCGTTCATGATGTCCACATGCTACACAAACCATCTGATTTACTCGTAGGTCTTTAGTATAAGTTAAAATAGCACATACAGTACATTTACTCCATAAACCAGAGGCAAAATCACGCTCTTGGCGCTCTGCATTTGCATTTATAGGTAAAGATTTGCGACGATTTGCAAACCAATCAAATAGAGACATTAAACCTCCTAAATTATCTGTTAGTACTTTGTCTGACTTAAATTAAGTTCGTAGTAAGGACTTATTTTTTAAGTACTAAAGTGCTTACTACAAACCCTTCTGTATTCTGCCTTATTTACATTGACTAATTGCTAATACTAACAATTGGCTTCCCATCTACAAAATTGAAATAAAGACAGCTTTGTTCTGGAGCTTGAGAATCCCAGCTATATATAGGGATGCCAGAAGAGTTTACAGAATCTAAGTCTTGTTGAGGCAAGTTTTGAAATGTAATCTTCTGTTTAGATAAAGCATCTAATAGTATGAAAGCTAAACCCATTTCACTTAGACCTCTGCTTTCTAGAGAAATGCTTTTTCTTTCCCTAAGTTCATCAAGTTCAGATTCTGATATTGTCAAACCAACACGATAAAATCCTTTTTTAATTTCAGCAGTGTCTATAGTTTCAGGAAGTTGAGTTAATTGATACATAGTTACAATCTCCATCTAAATTTAATTCCTTACACATGTATTCAAAGCTCTAGTTTTGGTTAATATCCAAAACAGCGTTAGGTAAAATCAATTTCATACGTTCAAATACCCGTTCATATAGTAATCTCATGACTGGAAATGGACGCGCCATCAACATGAGTTCTTTAACTTTCCCATCAGTCCCATGAGTTATTATGTCTACAGCTTGAATTGAATAACCATCAATTTCTCCAGCCCAAACAAGCACAGTCTTATTATCTTGTCTCAATTCATCAATGCATTTGATATTTTTGATAGTTGGCAAAACATTTTGAAGAACATTTAAAACTAAATCTCTTCCAACAATTGGAGTGATTGCTAATGGACTGAAAAAGATAATGTCTGGGTTCAACAAATGTGCAACGCTCTCTAGTGAATTGTGTGTTTCAACAGCAATGCGAAATGGATGCTTTTCCATACAGGTTCTATTCTTCCTTAAAATGAGTGTGTTGTAATTAGCGTTATCAATTGCAGATATACATATTCCACAATTTGAATGTGAAAACAAGTGTTAAGTAAGTTGCAATCTTTTATGAATGATGCAAGCACTGAGTACTCTCATCAAAAAAGGTTCTATAGAGGTACGTTGACTTGTGTCCATTTTTGGCAGTTGCTCAAGCAAATCAATAATTGCAGCCTGGTTATAGAATGGTACACCAGACATATCTGAACCTCTGAGGGTGTCTTGAATAAGCTGATGTAAAGGCTGCTCAGGTTTAAAAGAAGAAGGAGGAGCCAAAAAAGGATGTTTTTGGCGTTGATATACTGTCTTGGTGAGGAAAGGTTGCGCTGCTTGTCTCAATACATATTTTTCAGTCAGACCATGAATTTTGAGTCTAGCAGGCATATTGCAGACTAATTCAACAACTTTATGATCCAAAAATGGTAGCCGTCCTTCTATAGAATTTGCCATTTCCACACCATCACCCAACATCCTCAACAGATAATTGGGTAGCATCGTTTTGGCCCACAAATAGAGAGATTGATGCACATGTTCTCTACCTTGGAGTTGTCCTTGTACATCTATTTGATTGAAAAATTTACGATAGATATCATGTTGGGCAAATCGTGCCGTGAATTCTGGTGAATAGAAGCTAACAGACTTCAAATGTCCCGCAGCAGAAGCTCTCATCCAAGCAGGAAGAAAACCTAGCAAGCGCTGGACACTGTTTAAAGTTTGACTTGATTTATCCTCAGCTAACAACAAACCTACCGAAACTTGATTTGTCCGTTTTAACTGTTCTAGTTGGTCTTGTATTGTCTGCTCATCTTGTCCATGCTGGTTATCAAGCAACATATCCTGACGAAAATGAGCATAACCACCAAAAATTTCATCTGCACCTTCACCTGTGAGGACTACTTTGTAACCTGCGTTTCGAGCTGCACGACTTAATAAATACTTGGCAGTTGTATGAGCATTAATGCAAAGCATCTCACAGTTTGTAACTGCATCAGCGAAATGTTCAGCGAGGTCGGATTGGCGAATAGGGATAATTTGGAGATTAGCTCCAGTGTGTGCTGCTGTTTCGCGAGCTATTGTTTCTTCGTTATAAGCTTCATCATCAAAAGCGAGAGTGAACGCTTGGACAGGTTGAGAGCTATGAGTTGCTGCCATTCCTAAGACAGCAGAGGAGTCAAGACCACCACTTAAATAGCAACCAACTGGGACATCTGCTTTCAAACGTAACTGAATAGCCTCATCTAATGTATGACGGAGTCTTTCAATATCATCCTTTGGAGTGGATTGCTTTATCGTGTCATGCGCGAGGGGATAATTAAAATCCCAGTAAGACTGCAATTGTATACCAGAGCTAGATGCAAGCAGAAAATGACCAGGTGGCACTTGATACACATTGGCAAACAAAGTACGGTCATTTTCTAGGATACCGTGATTAGATTGCCAAAAAGATTCATAATCCCAAGCAGCTGGTACACCTGCTGCAAACAATGCTTTGACTTCAGAAGCAAGATAAAGATTACCGCCGTAATAAGAGTAATATAAAGGCTTAATACCAAAGCGATCGCGTGCAGCAAATAACAACTCGTTACGTTGATCCCAAATTACAAAAGCAAACTCACCCCGTAGATGATGTAAACATTGTGTTCCAAATTCGTTGTACAAGTGAAGTGCAATTTCACTGTCAGAATGAGTTTGCAGCTGATAGCCCCAGCGCTTCAAATCATGTTGTATCCGCTCAAAGTCGTAAAACTCTCCATTAGCAACAATGCGTAGATTTCCCTCTGCATTCTGAATTGGTTGTTCTCCTCCAACAAGGTCAATAATACTCAGTCGGGTATGACCCAAAGCGACTCTATGGGTAGAGTCTATCCAATATTTTTGTCCATCTGGGCCTCGATGATGTAAACTAGCCAGAGCTTGCTGGATTGATGGCTCAGAAATCTGCCTTTGATTTGAGAATAGCGCGACTATTCCACACATAAGTTAGTCTTCCCTGCTTTTTTTGATGAATGAAACTCAAATTTTCGCTGAGACAGCACTAATTTTTTTTTGATCAAAATTACTGTTTAACTCACCTTGAGAAAGTTGATTTTCTTGAGTAAATTCTTCAGGTATCCAAGGTTGTAATTCGGGGCGATATTGATAGTTTTTAAATTCTTGCCGCATCTTCTCAATTGAACTATTGTCAGATAATCCTTTCTTGATTTGGAAGCGATAAATTAACTCTAGGAGCGCCCATTGGCCCGATACAGTTAAGAGTCGGAAGAAATGATACAAATGTCTTGGATTTAAGCAACCAGCTAAACCAAAACTTTTCCATTGAAACAATGCATACCAAATCGCAGCATTAAAGAAGTTAGATTTGACGCCAGCAAACACATTGCATCGTAGAGGCTCAAATTTAGTATTCTCTAGAAAATCATCGAAATATTTAGGTGTATGATATCCTCCAAATAACTGATCTGCTCGATAAAGATCCATTAATCCAATATTTGCTCCTTGATTTACCAACTGCTGAAATTCTTTAAATAGATCAATCCAAAATCCTCCTATATTTTTGTAGCTAAGTTTCAAATACATGTTGGTAAATTCTGGATTCAAATGCCACTTTCCTGCATAAGTTGGTACGTGAATACTGAACCACCACATCCAGTCGAGATAAATACGCCAACTCATCAGACTTGCATGACCTAGCTGTTTAGCATGATCATAGTAGACATGGTTAATCAAGTTGTGATAATAGAGATTAAACTCATTGTAAGCAGAACGTTTTTTATCTACATCTGCTTCACCTGCGATTTTTGCTCGAATAATTTCCGTAACACTTTCGATTGCAAATGCTAATAAAGTAGTTTCAATACAATAGAAACCACCAAAGAAAGAAGCAGAATTACCAATGACATACCAATTATCTTCAGAGAAAAGTTTTTTACTTTTATAAGCAATTCTTGGCATGTAATGAAAATCAACGATTTCACCACTATCAATGAGTTGATAAACAAGTTTATGATTAGCTTGCATAAATGCAAGGAATTTCTCCTGTGTATCAATTCCCTCAGCTGGTAATACTTCATGATAATGAACAATACCCACAGAAAGTTCTCTTGATGGAATATCAGTGGGAGTCATCCATAACCAATGACCATAGCCAAAATAATGATTAGTGGAATAGTAACGGCTAGTAGATGTTTCATTTGGGCTATAACCATCATGGAAGATGGTGCGATTCACATTTTTTACTCGCAACCATGCTGTACCATTATTCAATCCACAAAGATGTTGTGGCCCAAGCAGAAGATTATCCGTTTTACGTCCAATAATAAATTGACGACCAGCACCATCAACAACATAATCGGCTTTCAGTGCTATTTCTTGATCAGCGACTTGAATTTTAACAATATTAACAGCATCACCCTCAGTTAACTCTACATCAACCACAGAACCTTTGTAGACAATGGCTCCCATGGCTTCATTCATGAGCACTAAATCCTGCTCAAATTTAGTACGATTAATTTGATAAGAAGCAATCGAAAGTTGTCGGTTACACCAAATATGATAGTAATCGTCTAAAGTCGTAGTTTGATCTGGACGCTTGGGCCAATGAAAACTCAATGTAGACCTGAGAATGTGGTTTTCAATTAAGTAATCATGAAGCCCTAATTCCTTACAAAAAAATAAATCGGCAATTTCAATTGTGGAATCGTTAATGGCAGGTTCATTTTCTAATTCTTGTGCAGGCAAATCAACCAGAGCTACTTTGATATTAGGAATGTTCAGCATTAGGTGGCGAGCTTGGCTTAAACCTGCCAAAGTTGTACCTAGAATTACAACATCGTATTTTAATGATTGAGTGGTGTACATAAAAGTATCTTCTGTTTTGATGGGTGGGAAGTGACGCGGAGATTAGTACTCTGTCAAGTCAACTTTATGGGTTTGTAGTGAGCAGCTCTAGCCCTAAAACTAGTTATGAAAGAGGGCTAAAGCCCTGACTACAAACACCGTATAATTCGTGTGGCGCACTACTAAAGCGCAAGTACAGCAGCTGGCTTTGCAGATGTCTCGACAAGAGCATTGAATAACTCTTGTGGCCAAGGAGTGGCTATAGGAGTACCATCAGCAAGGTGCTTAATCCATAACACTTCTTGTTGTCCAACATGCAGTTTTTCTGTAGTACCGTCTTGCAGTTCGCGGAAAAATTCTAAATTGAATGTAGCTCCACACTCTGAAACAGACTCTACATAAAGAAGAACACGAATCTTATCGAAAGGCATTGCTTCTCGTAAATAATTCATTTGGCTGTAAAGACAAATCATTTCTCCTTGAGACTGAGAACTCAGTAAGTAATCAGGAGCAACTGAGTAAAGAAAGAGGTCTAAAATTCGACCTTGCCAAATGAAATAGTTGCTGTAGTAGATATTACCGACTAAGTTTGATTCTTCTAAGGTCGTTTGGAAGAGTTCAGACTTGATTAATCTGCCTCGACGATTATCGTCTGAAGAAGCATGATAAATTACATTGCCAGAATTTAGTTGAGACAGAGATGCAGGTAGTATTGGCAGAGATGGAAACGTTGATTGTTTGAGATTGAGAGTAGCTGGTTGTTTAGCACCAAATTCTTGCAAATATTCTTGGAAGTATTTGGGAAATAGTTGAGATGAAGCTGTTCCATTACTACCTTTATGTACCCAAGTTGCTTTGACTTCAGCAATTGCCAAACGCTCTAGAGAATTATTCGGCAATACTTTACAAAACTCAATGTAGGTAGCAAAAGCGGAACCGACTACATCACCTAGCCAGCAGCGTGCTTGGATGGTATCGTAGGCAGTTGCTTCGCCCACTACTCGCAAGCTCACAGTTTTAGTCAATAAACTCCAATCACCATCTTGAAAATCTGTCAACATCTGTGAAGCAATACTTTTCATTGGTAGTT
Source organism: Fischerella sp. CENA71 (assembly GCA_024239075.1). Lineage (GTDB taxonomy): Bacteria > Cyanobacteriota > Cyanobacteriia > Cyanobacteriales > Nostocaceae > Pelatocladus. Next base: position 13,098 of record JANBVI010000046.1, read on the forward strand.
CGCGGATTTTTCCGACCCAATTGAAGTATTGTGAAAAGTATACATGGCGACTGATACTAGCGCTTTCTCTCAAGCTGACTTGAAAACTTTGTTCAAAAACTGGTTGTTCTTGAGGACCATTGTCCTTAGCAATACTTAACGTTGATGAGCGCTCTGTTGAATTTGTTTTTTCTTGAGATTGAGAAACAACGATGGCAATCATTCTTTGTGGAGGACGAGTCAACTTCACAGGTATGGTAATGACGTAATAGTCTCCAGAAGAAGTTTGACTTGCTAGTAGTACTGCATCTTTCTGTTTGGCTACGAGTCTAAAGTTTGGTTGCGCTTGGTCAGTAACATTGAGGATAGCTTCAACTGCTGACCAGATACGAGTTCTAGCTGTGTCTGTTGTGTCTCCCTGCTGAATTAATTGATTTAGTAGTGGACGGTAAGAGTTACTTAGCTGACTTATTTCATCATCTTCTGATTGGTCTAGGACTGGTTGAATGTGACATCCTTGGGGATGTTCTCCGACTGTGCATAGATAGTAGCGATCGCAACCAGACAAAGATAAATAGATGGCATTTGAACTATTTTCTTTGAACGTAAATTTTCCACTAGCAAGTGCTGCTTCAAAATCAAAGTCTACTTCCTCTTGTGGTTTTAACCCCAACATCTGCAACGCCTGAGTTACAAGCGAATGCTTTTGCTGTTGTTCGTGTTGAGGAGCGTACGCGAGATTAACTGTTGGTTGATTGATCCCAAATCCAGGAAAGGTAGTATTGAACAATTTTTGCAGATGACTGCGATCGCGAGCTTCAGGAGCAGCTAATTCAACTGCTGTGGGATTTTCTGGGTGTTCTTCCAAAATACGCAGACGATAACCAGTAATTCGCTCTACGATATATCCCTGTTCATCAAAAGCCACAACCTCACTGATATACTCACGTCCTTCTAGTTTTTGTAAAACAACATTAACGATCCTTGATGATTCCTGTGCATTCGGATTGGGGAATAATTCAATCTGGTCAATTTGTACAGGTAAACAAATGTGCTTGGGAATGGTTAGTTGTACAGATTGCAGCAAAACATCCCGGAAATAGGGATCACCTAAGAGAATATAACTATCTTGACCAGGAGCAAAACTATCTGCTACAAGCTCAGTTACAGAACTAACATAAGAACGGAAAACACTAGTTTTTTCGTTCAGCGAAAAGATACTACCCATCCGTTGGAAACGCGTACCCTGGAAAAGTAAATCTCCGTACAGGTCTTTGAGAGGTTCTATATCTAGTGGTTGACCCAATTCCAACGGCGTTTTTGCTGTTTGTGTTGGCTGACCCAGAACTAGAGTAGCAGCAAAATGATCAGAGGTAAAACCGCTTTGCTCAGTACGGATTCCGACTTTGACTCGTGTTTCTCCATAGGCGTTAACTTCCAAAACCTCAGCATGAAGCTCAATTTCCGTTCCGTCTGTAGGATGAACAACTATAGGACGCCTTAAAGAAATATCTTCAAGCCGTAAAATTGCAGGCTGTTGTTGACCAGTGACATAAGCAGTAACTTGTGTCATCGCTTCCAAACCAAATACAGTCGGGAAGAGGTATGAACCACGCCAGACGTGATCCTGAACATAAAGATCTCGTTCTAAGCTCAAACGAGTTCGAGTCACTAATTCTACACAGGGTTCCACATAAAGCACTTGATCAACAAACCGAAGTCCTGTTGAGAATGGTAAATTTACAGGAGACCAAGTATCTAGACCGCCTAATCTAGCAGCGATCACAACTTGTGAGACTCCAGGATCGTAACTAAACAATTTGAGAAAGCGATCGACACCTTCTTGGGTAGGAATAGCACCAATACCCATACGTTCTAGATTTTTGACGCTACCCATGCGCGCACCCATACCAACTTCACCCCAAACACTGTAAGCTAAGGAGATAGTTTGAGTTGTAGGATATTTGTTTGCAAAGTCCTGAAACAGAAGTGCTAGAGACTCATTTGCAAAAGCATACCACGCATTACCAGGCATTCCCGTGACTCCAATTATGGAGCTAAAAGCAACCAAAAGTTTTGGAGGATTTTCAGCTAAAGCTTGTAAAAGATTGTAAGCTCCAAGAAGTTTTGGTGACACTTCAACCACAGCTTCATCAATCTTGACCTGTTCTACTCGACGCGGCTTATTTAGACCTGCACCATGAACAACTCCTGTAATTGTGCCTAATTCGTCAGTAATTTTTGTCACTAACTGAGATACAACTTCAGCGTTAGTAATGTCACAAGAGTAATAACGACAAGTTAATCCTTGCTCGGCAAACCTTTCTAAGGTACGTGTAATCTCGTTTGTACCATCTTTAGGAGCAGGAGAACTGCCAACTAAAGCCATTTTGGTACCAGTGAACTGAGCAAGAGCTAACGCACATTCCGCAGTAATACCCTTTGCTCCTCCAGTCACAAGGATGACATCATCTTTTGACCAAGAAATTGCTCGTTGAGTATAGCTATTTGGCTGTTGAAGACGGTGTTGAGGTACTAGGCGTACTAAATTAGCGTCATAGCCAACCGTAGATATAGGTGCGTTTCCTGATACTTCACCTATTACCAAGCTTGCAGCAGAGCTAGCCTCAATTTCTGGAGCTAAGTCTACTACCCGAACTCGCACATCTGGTCGCTCAAAATGTAAACTGCGAGCAAACGCAGCAGCGCAACAGACATCTGGAGCAATTGTTTGCAAATCGTTCCCAAAACGACCACCACCAAATTGTACGTATGCAATGCAAGTATGAGCATCTTTCTTCGCAATTGTGGCAATGCTTTGTAGACGTTCTACCATTGATTTGATTGGTAGAGGCGATCGCTGTTCTTGAGAGCTTGTTTGCGGTAAAATCGCAAAATAATGAGAGAAATCTTTTGGTAAAGATTGTTCGTTAGCAAAAATTTGCTGGTAAGTGACTTGCTCAACTTGCGCCCCAAAACCGAGGAGTTGATTGCTCAAAGCACTGACTACTGGGTTTTCTACAACATCAGCAACAACTAAGACTCTAGCTTGAGACCAGTTTTCTGTTGTTTGTGGAGCAGATGCTTGAGCTACATACTCAACAGCAAAATTTCTCACCCAGTTAAAACTTTGTTGAGAGTTAGTGGCAGATGCTTGAGGAGTCTTTGCTGCTGTTGCAACTGGAGCAGGCGCTCGATTAACTTTTGGTTCAGGATTTTTGGCTTTTTCAAAAACTGCTGCAACATCAGCTAAAGTTGAATTGGCTAACGCAGAAGCGTCTATTTGACCTCCAATACCAAATTGTTTAGCCGCAGTAGCAATAAATTCCGCAGCTTTTATAGAATCTAGATTCAAATCATCTAGTAAGCGTAGCTCCAAAGATAAGGTTTCTTGAGGGAAGCCTGTTTTTTCTTCAACTAGCTTTAAAAGCAGTTGCGTTAAGTCAACCGACTCCTGTACAGACTCTGTACTTGCAGATATTTGTTTTGTTGAAGCCGATAGTGTATTCTCCTCCTCCGGCATAGCAGAGCGAATAACTGTTGCTATTTCTTGTAAAGTGGAGTTATTCAAAGAAGAAGAGTCAATTGTCCCAACAACACCAAATTTTCTGGCAGCAGTAGTGACTAATTCACTGGCTTTAATGGAATCTAAATTTAAATCGTCTAAAAGTTTTGCTTCTGGGGTAACGATTTCTTTTGGATATCCGGTTTGCTGAACTACTAAATCTACTAAAACAGTTTCAACATCTGGGGTATCCTGACGAGAATTAGCTGTTTGAGTAACTTCCTCTCTATCGATTACAGCAGTGTTGGAGTGATGCTTGCCATTGGTAGAAGCCGTACCATTACCATTGTGAGTAGCTATTCCATTAGTTTTAGCCTTACCATTGCCATTACCGTTGTGAGCAGCTACCCCGTTAGTTTTACCCTTACCGTTACCATTGCCATTACCGTTGGTAATAGGTAAACCACTAGAGAGCTTTTTAGAATTGTGATTACCGTTACCGTTTCCATTGAGGATAACCGGGTTATGCCGATTTCTCAAGTGTGGCAAACTTTGTAAATCGGCGCGGATGACTTTAGCTAAAAATGAACTACGTTGGGAAAAGTAACTCGATAGAAACTCAATTAGCTCTTCTCTTGGCAAAGAGTTTGACGAATGACTGGAGTTATGCATGATTTTTATTTACCCTCATTTTCTCCGTTGTTGGATGCCATAATCGGTAGACTTTCCAAGTCAGCTTGAATCAGGTTGGCTAAAAATGAACCACGTTCAGCAAAGTAATTGGATAGCATAGATTCCAACTCTTCTTCTATTTGCCAAGGACGTGCTAAATCTGAGCGCTGTTCTGGTTCATATTCAGCGTTGAGGATTTGTCTCATTTCCAGCAAATCTCCAGCAGTTAGCATATCGGAAAATGGTTTTGCAGGAGGAATTTGCAGAGGACGTTCACAGGGATTTTCGATGAAAACACGTTGAGAAGTTGGAATGAAAGCACGTACAAGTCGGTTTTCGTAAAGTGCATTCCATTTAATTTCACCACCATGAATAAAGAAACTACCTAAAAAGGTGTTGAGGTCTTCATCACGGTCTGGCTTTGATTCTAAAGGAAAGCACTGGGGTTGTTGCTGTTCAGTTATGGTATTAACTAGATTAGAAAGCACTTTACCAGGGCCGACTTCTACCATGAGATCACATTTTGATGCGATCGCTTTGACTGTGGAAATAAAATCTACTTGAGAAACGACCTGCTGAGAAAAATGTTCACGCATATTTAGTCCAGGCTGGACTAACTGACCATTCACACTGGAGAATAATTCTACGGAAGTTGCTTTTAGTTCCTGGGGAATTGGTGCATTTGCTTGTAGATATTCCGCAGCTTTGGAGACAAGCTGAGAATGAAAAGCGTTACTAACTGGTAAAACAGTGGTTTGAATATTTTGGTCAGCAGCAAGCTTGACAACAGCTTCCACACTAGAACTCTCGCCAGAGATCACAGTCTGTTTTGGACTGTTGATATTTGCCACTACTACGTAACCATCTACTTGTTGTATTAGCTGTGTCGCAACTTCCGAGGAGCAACCGAGACTAGCCATAATTCCAGCATTATCATTAGACGCAGACATCGCCTGTCCTCGCACTGCTGCTAAACAAAGCAAGGATTTTTCGTCAAATGCTCCAGCCGCGGCGAATGCACTCAGCTCACCAAGACTATGACCACCGACTGCTACAGGTTGAATACCAAGACGTTCGAGATAATGCTTCCACAATAGGGAAACAAGACAAATAGCTGGTTGAGCAACTTCAGTTTGTGCTAGCTGTTTTGACCATGTTTGTAGCTGTTCTGCATCCACAGCACGCTCTAGAAAACGATAAATCAATTCACTAACTGGCTTAACTCCTAATTCCTCCAGATATGTATTTGCTTGGTTAACTATTTCTCTGGTCCAGTCGTAGCGTTCTACAAGTACACGAGCCATATTTAACTTTTGTGAACCCTGACCAGGAAACAGAAAAGCAACTCGGCTGCGTTTGACGTTATTCGAGATCCAGATTTCTTTTTGAGGAGAAACAACCACCTCTCCAACAGCTGGAGGTGTATCGTTGAGCATTTGTTCGAGTTGTTTAAGGCCCTGAATCAATTCTTCTGGCGTACCAGCAATGACAGCAGCCCGGACTGGTTGTTGAGATTTGATTTCATTGGCAAGTTTTGCTGCTAAATCCAGAAGTTCAGCGATACTGATTCCTGCTGCTATGTCTCTGACGGCTTGAGTACGTTCAAGCAAAGCTTCAACAGAAACCGCACTCATAACAAATAATTCTGTATTTTGGTGAGAAACTAGCAGTGCTTGTTCAGCTATCGACGGTTTTAGGCGGGGTGTAGGAGCATCTCCAGATTCAATAGTTATGTGACAATTGATACCTCCAAATCCCATCCCAGAAACACCTGCTCGAATCTTGTCTGTTTGGTTGCGGACTTCTCCCTGGATAATCGGGTAAACAGACAAAGCAGATTTTTCCAATACTGGATTTAGTTCTTGACAGCCTGCGGTTGGAGGTAGGATTCGCTGGTTAACACCCATAACCGCCTTAATAAAGCCACCTACGCCTGAAGCTGCTTTGGTATGTCCCACCAAGGATTTGAAGGAAGTTATACCGATCGTACGAGGTTTTACTTCACCTTCCATACTCATGGCTAGTGCAACAGCATCTAGTTCTGTGCGATCGCCCAGAGGTGTACCAGTACCATGTCCTTCTATAAAATCAACGCTGTGTAAACTATAACCTGCTCTATCATAGGCACGACGAATTGCTTTTGCTTGACCAGTTTTAGAAGGTGCTGTAATTCCACCTTTACCATCAGATGAAATTCCCCAACCATTGATTACTGCATAGATATAATCTCCATTTGCTTGAGCATCTTCTAAACGTTTGAGAACCACAAAACCACAGCCTTCACCAGGAATAAAGCCATTGGCGCGGCGATCATAAACGTTCATGTCTTGGGTAGCAAGCGCACCAGCTTTAGCAAATCCAATTAATTCAAATGTGTCTAAGCTGACATCTACACCTCCGGCTAATGCCAAGTCAAGGTCGCCGTTAGTTAAAGCTGTAGCAGCTGTTGCTATGGCGATGAGAGAAGAAGCGCAGGCTCCATCTACAGTATATCCACCACCATCAAAGTTATAAAAATTGCAAACACGACCAGCAATAGTATTGGAAAGACCAGCAGCTAGTGCATCCTCAGTTACTGGTGGGAATACAGACTTATAAACTTCCTCCATTGTCTCTAAAAGGGTTTCCACAATTCCTTGTGGTAAACCTTTTACTTGTGCAGATACACGCAGGACTTTCTGCACATATGGCCAGCGTAATCGAATTGAACTGGCTCGTGATTGCTCTCCTGTTAAAGTATTTCCGAGAATAACTCCTGTGCGATCAGTAGGAACACTATCACGAGTATATCCAGCATCTTTTAAAGCTTTATCAGCGACTTCTAGAGCTAACCAATGGACAATATCAGTATGCTCAAAAGTTTTTTTGGGAATTCGCTTACCCATCCAGTCAAATTCAAAACCATCTATTACACCTGCACGTGTACCGTAGGTTTTGTCTGGTGCTAGAGGATCTGGATCATGGTACTCAGATAGTGGTAATCGTTGATCAGGTAATTGTCTGAATTGACGTCGCCTTGCTAATATATTTTCCCAGAGTTGTTTGAGGTCATTAGCACCAGCATAGTGACAACCCATACCAACTACAGCGATCGCATTTTTAGAAGTTAAAGATTCTATTGTGGGTGTTGTTATTGTCATTGGTTTACCTTGTTATATCAAGCTCCTGTATTGAAAATGGGTGTGGGGTATAAGGGTGTAGGAGTGTAGGAGGAGTCTTTAATAGAAGACATTGATTTTTGCACTCTGCATGTCAACACCCAAGTCCCTCAACTAATTTGTGGGTAACGAAGCTGGCAAAAATTTCGATATCATCAGGCTTCGATAATGGTAATTGACCATCAATTAACAACATTGCTAGACCATGAACTAATGACCAAGCAACCCATGCAATTTGTCTGGGTTCTCCAGCTCGGATAACTCCGGCGGCTTGTCCTTCCACAATAATATTTACCAATCCTATAAATGATTGCTGACTTACTTCAGTTAAAGATGGATACTTATTGCTATCACTTGGGAAAGTTCCAAACATGACTCGATAATTGGAAGGATGCTTGCTTGCATATTGCACATAAGCAACACCACAGGCTTCTAAGCGTCTTAGCGGATGCTTGGGAGCTTGTTCAATTGCAACTTTAAGAGCTTGTATTAATCCCAAAAATCCTTCTTTTGCCACAGCAGCTAAAAGTGCTTCTTTATCTTCAACTTGAAAACTAAAAGATGTAGTAGAGATTTGGTCTTCTACTTGAGTTATTTGTGTATTCATTGCTTTATTTTCTCCTCATGATTGTGTTGCTACAATTAAGAATGTACGAATTTAGATAGCTTTAAAGGCTGAAAGACATGGGACACTTTATCTAAGATACGTTACTTATAAATTGCCAATGAAACTATCTAATTCCTGCTTAAATTCAACAAAATTACTAAGATAGAGAGAGTATTTATTTCCTACTTCTCTTTCATACTGACTTTTATAAATAGTTTAAAGAGTATTATTTAAAATAACAATTGAAACTTTTTAGAAAAGATAGGATATTTTTTTCTAATGTCTTAGAAAATATAGGAATCCGGTGGTTTATAAACCGCAGAGGTACAGAGAACACAGAGAGAGAAGAAGAGATTTATTACAACATTTTACTTGACGCGCCAATAGGGTGGCTTCCCGGAGGGTAGAAGTCCTGACAGGTGTAGGTTTTTAATAAAGCAATGAGTGATGACTGTAAAACTAACGAAGTAATCGTCGTTTCATAAACTTCTACACCCTTACAGCCTAAAACCAGTATTTTTTGGGCAAAACGTAAAAAATCTCTATGAAGGGTAGAGGTCGGGGATCTGAATCTCTTAATTTTCAGCAATCAGATAAGATTGCTATACAGGAGTACGTAAATAGGCTTGGGGATTTTCTGGGTCAAATTCTAAGCCATTGAAGAATTTCTCTACCCCTCGTGATGTACTAGGAGGAATCGCTTGTTCTTGACCAATAAACTTAGCGGCTTCTCGCCATAAATCTTCACGGTTAACACTATCAATGATTGGTTTAGGATTAAAATCTGGAGAGCGATTGCCCCAGCGCATATCTTCAATAAAAAACCATAAATCATGGCTTTTATATGGATAGGAAGCATTGTCACGCCAAAACTTAATGGTATGGGGGCTATTCTCGACTATGCGCCCATTACCATAATCGAACTTACCCAAGAGGCGATCGCTCAACAATTCACTGCGGACTCCAATCCACTGCCGTTGCGATAAAATTTGAAATAGTTCGGCTTTATTCTCTGAGCGATCGCACCAAATTTGAGCTTCCAAAACTGCCCTTAATAAAGCCTTCGCTGCTTTAGGATGTTTATCTACCCAGTCAGAACGCACTCCTAGCGCCTTTTCTGGGTGATTGTTCCATAACTCTCCACTGGTGACAGTAGAGTAACCAATTCCTTGTTTAATCAAGCGATGATGCCAAGGATCTACCACACAAAAAGCTTCCATTGAGCCACCCCGCATATTAGCGACCATTTGCGGTGGTGGAACTACAATCAGCGACACATCCCTATCTGGATCAATCCCGCCATAAGCTAGCCACCAACGCATAAAAAAGTCACCGGTGACTCTGCGATAGGGTATGGCACAGCGCACATTTTCCCCGCCTAAACTTTTTTTGGCAAACACCGACTTGAGTTGTGAACTATCTAGCCCTAGTTTCAAATCTTGATAAGCATTGGTGACAGAAATACCCTGACCGTTAACATTCAATCGAGCCAGAATATACATCGGGATTTTACGCCCATAGCTAATTTCACCAGTGGTCATCAAATACACCATAGGAAACAGTAGATGAGCGCCATCCAAACCTTCATCATTTGAACCTAAGATCAGTTTGTCACGCATTACTGCCCAAGAAGGCTGCTTTAACACCTCTACATCAGGCATTCCATGCTTGGCGAAAAAACCCTTAGCTTTAGCAATAATTAAAGGACAGCAACTAGTCACAGGTATAAAACCTAGCTTTACCCTTGTAACCTCTGGCGCGTCACTATACCCAGCATATAAACCTGTACAAGATGGCATACCCGCAGAACGATGACCCAGGGTTGTGGATAGAAACGCTGCACCACCAGCTGCTATAAAATTTCTTCTAGTAAACTTTGCCATATCTTAGATACGATTTTGGATTTTAGATTTGATCTGGGTTGTCAGATTTACTAGATTTATCCGTTTACCTCCTAGCTTGAAAGTGGGTGTAGGAGTGTAGGAGGAGTCCTATTTTCATGCTTGGCAATGAAATTTTTTCATTGGGACTATCGAGTTCAAGCAGCGGATTTCAAAACAGGTATCCTTTCAACTTCCATATACTGGGCTTGCTTCTGATCATGCAAAAAATTGAGCAATTTGTGGCGCAGATTATGATATAGTGGGTTATCCACAATCTCTGATAAAATGCGAGAACGCGTAAAAGGTACATCTAAAATTTGACCGATAGTAGCAGCAGGGCCATTGTTCAACATCACCACACGATCAGAAAGCAACAGTGCTTCATCCACATCATGAGTCACCATAATGACCGTTGTGTGAGCCATGTTGCATATATTCATTAATTCTGCTTGTAGAGATTTGCGGGTGAGAGCATCTAATGCCCCGAATGGTTCATCTAAAAGTAATAATTTGGGTTGAATTGCTAAAGCGCGGGCGAGGGCAACTCTTTGCTTCATCCCTCCAGAAAGTTGTCCTGGTTTCTTGCAGGCTGCATCTTTTAAACCAACCATTTCTAAGTGGGTAGCTACAATGCGAGCGCGTTCAGCTTTTGATTTGCGAGACAGGACTTTATCTACAGCTAAAGCTACATTATCCCAAGCACTGAGCCAAGGTAACAGCGAATAGTTTTGAAATACCATCATCCGTTCTGGTCCTGAACGTTGTACTCGTATACTATCGACTTCCACATAACCTCTTGAAGGCTTGTCCATACCAGCAACAATATTCAGTAAAGTAGACTTACCGCAACCAGAATGACCAATCAGAGAAATAAAATCTCCCTGTTTAATTTCTAAATTGATATCTTTGAGAATGATATTTTTAGCACCATTGGGTGCATGATATTCTTTACCGATGCCTTGAATATTGACAAAACTTTGCATTCGAAGAGTTCCTGTATGAGCAAAATAATATTTGCATTCTCGAAATTTTAAATTATGTCTGCATAAAAGCTAATTTTGTGGTGTAACTTTGAAAGCTATATAAGCCATAATTTTATCAAGAATCAGACCAACTACACCCAAATAAATAATTGCCAATATTATTTCACTAATATTAGAGTTGTTGTAAGCATCCACAATAAAAAAGCCCAATCCATCATCAGCAAGCAACATTTCCGCAGCGACAATTGCCAACCAACATAAACCAATAGCTATTCTTAAACCAGTGAAGATGTAAGGTAGTGTTGCAGGTAAGAGAACTTTGTAAAAGTTCTCAAATATTGATAGCCCTAAAATTTTGGAGACATTGGTGTAATCTTTCGGAACCATCTGTACACCCAAAGCTGTATTAATAATAATTGGCCAAATGGCAGTAATCGTAATTACAAAAATAGCAGATGGATTGGGCTTCAAAAATATAGCTTGGGCTAAAGGTAGCCAAGCTAGAGGAGCAACAGGACGTAAAAGCTGAATTACTGGATCTATGGCTTGTCTTAAAAATTGATTGAGGCTAATTAAAAAACCAATAGGTATGCCAATCATGACAGCTATAAAATAGCCAAAAATGACTCTTTTGAGGCTAGCCAGTATCAGCCAAAAAAAACCTTTATTTAGTCCGCCATGATTGAAGAAGGGATTAATAATCAATTCCCAAGTATTGTTGATGACCACCACAGGAGAAGGTAAGGATGTATTAATGGTAATACTCATCAAATGCCAAAAAATTAAAATAGTGGCAATACCACACAAAGGTGCAAAGATTTGTTTTATAATGCTAAAAAAAACTTGCGTGAGTCTTTGACTTTGAGAAAAATTTTGTCTGTGATTTATTAGCATATAGTTAAATTACCTGATTTCACACTAACTATTGAGAATAACAATAGTGTAAGATGACGGATTTAAAATGTTAGCTTTATTTGCGCTGTGGTGTACTAGTTTTTTACAGTCACACCTATTTTATGAGCCTCATCCGCTAAATTAGTATTTTGGGCTAAATACCCATCTTCCATACGAACAATACGGTCAGCAATATCTAGAATACGATTATCATGAGTCACAATCAGGATAGTACAACCTTGTTCTTTAGCAAGGCGTTGCATAAGTTCAACAACATCACGACCTGATTTTTTATCTAAAGCTGCTGTAGGTTCGTCAGCCAAAACTAATTTAGGTTTTCCAACTAAAGCTCTGGCGATCGCTATTCTTTGTTTTTGTCCTCCCGAAAGATTTTCTGGATAATAGTTAATACGTTGCTCTAAACCAACTGCTTGCAGCATGGCTTCAGACCTAGCACGTATTTCTTGCTGAGAGAGGCCATCGTTCAGTTCTAAAGATAACTGAACATTTTGTCGAGCCGTTAAGAATCCTAGCAAGTTGTGAGCTTGGAAAATATAACCTATTTGACGACGGACTTGCACCAGTTGTTTTTCACTGCTTCCGTATAGTTCTTGACCGAGAAATTTCAGACTACCTGCTTGCACAGAACGTAAGCTACCGATCAAGCTCAATAAAGTTGTTTTACCTGAGCCTGATGGGCCAGTCATAATAACAATTTCTCCAGCTTCAATTTGCAGATTAATATCAAATAAAATCTGCTTTTTTAATGCGCCTCTACCATAGTAGTGATCAAGATTTTTGATATCAATAACAGGTATTGTCATCATAAGTTTTATTCAAAAAATACAACTTTACTAAAAAATATCTGCTGGATCAGCTGATTGGAGTTTTCGTACTGCGATCGCACCAGAAATAGAACACATTAATATTGTTAAAGTTAATACTTTTAAAGCTGTATCAAGAGTCATAATCATAGGCAGGAGTGTAACTTGCCTTGCTAAATGATATTGAAAAATTGCAAAACTAAATCCAGGTATATAACCAAGAATTGCTAATATCAAAGCTTCTTTTAAAATTACAAATAACAAGTAATTATTTGTATATCCCATTGCTTTTAAAGTTGCATATTCAGGTAGATGGTCGGAAACTTCTGTATAAAGAATTTGATAGACAATAACAGTTCCAACAAAAAAACCTATAGCTATACCTAAACCAAAAATAAATCCTAGTGGTGTATTACTGTGCCAGTAATCTTTTTCAAAATCAAATAGTTCTTCTTTTGATAAAACTTTAACGTTTTTCGGTAAATATTTTTTTAATTCTTCTAAAATAATTTCTTTATCTGTTCCTGGTTCTAAAGAAATCATTCCTATATCAATTAAACCAGACTTACGCTTGTTAAATATACGTAAAAAAGTTAAATCACTTGTGGTTATTGTACCATTAATGGCAAAAGATGTTCCTAACTCAAACACTCCTCCAACTTTTACTCTACGATTACCAACTTCTGTTGTAATTTGTTTTCCTTGATTAAATTCATCAACAATATCTCCAAATTCTTTTCGAGATCCTCTATCAAACAAAACTATATCTAACAAGCTAATCCTATCTAGATTATGTTCAATATCTGGAATTTTAAAAACATTATTATCTGGGTTTATGCCAACAATAAATATACTGTGAATCTGATGATTCTGAGGATTTTTCCAACTATTAAAACCAAAATATACAGGATATACAGACTTTACACCTTTTAATCCCAAAGATTGGTATAAAGTTCTTTGAGAAAAGGTTTTCATATCAACTAGTGATTTAGAACGAGGGTTGATTAAAGCAATATCACCATCTAAGTTTTTATAAAAACTAACAGCACTTTCAAAAAGAGATTGATTAAAACCCATTTGCATGAACATCAAGATGTCTGCAAATCCAATTCCAGCCAATGCCACAAAAAGACGAATTTTTTTTCTAGTTAGTTGTAACCATGCTAAAGATGTTTTTCTAGCCATAATTGTTTCACCTAAAATTATTGTTTTTATCTAATGATCTAGAAAATGGGCAGTTTGGGATAGAAATCTAATTAATCATCAGATTTCCTAATCCCAAAATGAATTTTGATATTAATATAATGACGAGCAAATTTTATTTTGAGATATTAATCTTTACAACAACTTTGGCATAAGTTAAACCCGATACTAGTTTGCTATCTTTTGGAATTAGGCGAACTTTGACTTCCACAATTCTGGCATCCATATCTGCTGATGGATCTGTATCAAGCACATTTTGTTTACTAATTTTTTTGCCGATATTAATTACGGTTCCCTGTAATTTTCCAGGAAAAGCGCCATAGTTACTGGTGATAGTAACTTTTTGACCTAAACGTACTTTACCAATATCGTTTTCATTAACCTCTGCTACTGCCATCATTTTAGTAGTTTGGCCAAGTTCTAAAATTCCTTCATTCAGAATGTTTTCGCCAGGTCGTGTATGAATTTTTAGTACTTGCCCATTTATTGGACTATGAATATATGATAAGTTGAGATTTGCTTGCGCTTGTTTAACAGCCGCGATGGAATACTCTACCTGAGCTTGAGCTGCTTGCACATCAGTGGGGCGAACTTCAGAAATACTTACTAAGGTAGATTTAGCTTGGTTTATTTGTTCGCGATCTGTTTCTACTGCTAAACGTTTATTATCTAAAAGGGAAGCAGAAATAGCACCAGCTTGGTGAAGATATTGATAACGTTCAAATTCTTTTTGATCAATCTTTAATTGCACTTCTAAGCGGTCAATTATTGCTTTTTGGGCTTGAATATCTCCAACTTTTGCTCCAGCTTTCACTTTTTTTAAATTGGCTCGTTCAACTTGAACTTGCTGTTTAGCAGCAACTAAAGCTGTTTGACTTTGCTCAAGGTTATCTAAGGTTGCAATCACCTGACCTTTACGCACAACATCCCCATCTTTTACAAATAACTGAGCTATTCTTGCTCCTTGTCCTACAACTGGGGTTGGTGCAGACACCTTAATTACCTCTCCTTCTGGTTTTAGGATTCCTAAAGCACTAACATTGATAACTTGAGGAACTACATTTTGTTTAGGGATTGGTAACGGTTGTTGCAAAACTTGCTGAGAACGTAAAAGGTTATAAATAGTAACTGTACCAACAGCTAAGGTGACACTAAATGCTAAGATAGAAAGCCGTTGAGCTATCGTTTTAACACCGACTTGATGATTCTGAATAGATTTATGTGTCATATGAAAGTCCTTAAATTTTTCTTTCATTGATACTCGCAATTGAATAACAAATTATATTGATTTTTACGGATAATTTTTAACTATATTGACGATTGCCTTTTAGATATTGCGCTACATTGTATTTGTAATAACAGCAAACTAATATGTTGTCTTTAGCTTAATTTATGGAGCATTAAGTTCATGTTATATGAGCTAAAAAATTTGTCACATAAGATAAGGATAATAAGCATGAATTTAAACATTTTGCAAACCCCCATACTCTAAAAAGTAGGGGATTCGCACTGAATTAGCGTTAAAGAAGCAACAGAACTAGCTTCCGAAACTTTCATTTGTTTCTGGTTTGAGATGCAATTTCAGATTTCTGTTGTGATTAACCTTACTTGAAATTCTAGAAATTTCTTCAGATGCTATATTGACAGCAGAGGCTTTACTTGTATTCAGCCAGTCATGATTCCAAGTGATAAAGAGGTCTCTTGGAAAAGAGATTAGTGTCTGTGTATATTTTTTGGTATGACGCCAAAGATACTTCATAACTTCCAGAATCAGTACTAACAAGTTGAAGTCGCTATAATACTGATGTAATTTTTGCTGACCTAAACTTCTAAACCAAAATTGTAAGCGTAAAGCAGATGGAACTGTAAAGGTTATAGGACAACGGGATGAGGGCGATGATAGCTTAAGATAGGCTGGAGCAATATCAATATTTTCAAATAATTTAAAAATACGATTTGCTGTTTCTTCTGATGACTGACGTTCTTCTTGCATAGCTTCTACTTCAGAAATTGCACTATCAAAAAGAGCTTTGTATTCTTGTAAACTGCTTGCTAATGCTCCGTTGTATGGTGGTAGATCAGCCTCTGCCAAATAAGCAGGATCTTGTGTTTCCAAATACTTGCAATACAATCGAATTTGACCTTGACCTGCAAGGATGTTCCCAAGACTCCAAACACGAAACCAAGCGTTCCAAAGCTCGAAACCTTTAGTAAAACAGGAATAACCACTTGAAATCAAGCGATCGTGGTGGGTAAGAGCATCCTCTACCAACTTTTCATAGTGAACAAAACGTTGTCGAGAAAAATTATTATCTACACATGCTTTAAGTAGATAATCACTAAGTTTTGTAATTGCAGCACATGTGAGTGACAATCCACCAGAAAAAAGTGGATCAATAAACCCTGCTGCACTTGGTAAAAGAGACCATCTATCACCTACTATTTGCTTTGAAGAATATTGAAGACGGTCAGAAGAAATCCATTCACGAACAGCCTTAGCGTCTTGAAACTGCTGGGCGATTGATGGGAACCGTTGAATAAATTTGTTAAACTCTTCTTCAGGAGAAATATCCGTTTTTGGATAGATATTTCTGTCCAAGGTCAGTCCAACACTACACAAAGGATTAGTAGAGTTTGGGTGATTATTAAAGGGAATAATCCAGAACCATCCACCCTCAAAGAAATGGTGTAAAGTTGTTTGAGAAAACGGATAAGGAAACCCATATGTAGTTTTTGCTGAAGCAACCTCGTCATAAGGTTTAACATTCACCATGTGAGTAAACAGACTACGGGTATTGGTTTTATAACGTGGTTCACTTTCACGTAAACCCATCTGCTTACTTAATGGAGAATTAAAACCTGAACCATCAACTAAGTAACGTGAGAAAAACTTCTGACCTTTATTACTTTGCAAATATACACCTTGCTCATCAAAACTAATCTCAGAAATACGAGTATTTTGATAAGCGACAGCACCATATTTCACAGCCGTAGCAAACATATAGGCATCGGTTTCATGACGTAGCCAATGACAATCAGGGCCAAAAGGTGCAGTTAATGTTGGAAGTTGATTTGATTCTTGCGGTTGCTGTTCTCGATTTTCTCGATGATATAAAAAGCTAAAACCCCGCTTCACCCCGCTTCCTGTACTGATGTTATCACGAAGAGTATAGAAGTTAGAAAGATACCCAATCTCAGGAACTGAAAATCGGCGAGCTATTAACTTCATTTTAATAGAGGTATCTGGAACTGTAGACTCTCCAATTGCAAATTTGGGATGACTACCTCCATCAATCATAACTACTCGAAGACCATTTCGAGCTAGAATTGCACCTAGCATTGTTCCGCCAATCCCAGTACCTAGAATGGCGACATCATAACTATCTACTACACTCATGAATTGCTCCTTAATGATTAAATTTTACTGAATACTAATGGTTCATTGCATTAATTTTGCTGGGTTACATAATTTGATAATTGATCCTTTTTTCCTCTTTTCTTGGCGCCCTACCGTTCCAGCAGCCGCTTGCGCGTCTAAGGCATCTTGGCGGTTTGTTTTCTACCCATCATAATTAATGCGATAAACCACTAGAAAATCAATCAACATCATCAGTCATTTAACTTTGTTGGATACATTCACCCAGTTGATTAACATCTCACGCCGTTATTAGCAAGATCTACTATGACTGTTTCTGCATTCTGTGCTAGCAAGTTATTGAATTGAAATTGAATACGTTGCCGCCATATTTCATAAGCTGGGTTTTCAAACCAGTCCTCGCGATCAAATGGTAATTCTACACGTGTTGTATCAACAAGTCTAACTACTGGTTCAATTGGCATTCCACACAATACAGAAGATGCTAAGGCTGTATAAGAAGTTTGATTTTCTGCTACATGCCGACACTTTATTGCCATAGCACCACCTTGAGCTAGGTCTAGTAGATTTTTTCCTGAAGATTTTTTTAGTAATTCTAGAGCATCGCGATCTACTTCACCAGCATAGATGCTAGCAAAACCAACGCCACTCCAAAGATCACGTTGACGTGATAAAGGAAAAGAATTAACGATTTCTGAAATACCTACGATATCTGCACTGAGTGAAAACCAAATCGCTCGTCCTAATCCTTGATCGAAAGCTCGACAAGCATAACCAGTCAATCCCTTAGGAACAATACCTTTTTTTACAAAATGTTGCCAATGATTCATTCCTAAACAGAAACCATAGCCATCGATCGCCAACCAACGTTGTAGAGGATCTAATGATGCTAAAGATTTCTTGATTCCTCTTTGTAAACCAACAATTGCAAAACCAACTCCTATATGTATTAAATGGGAATATTTTGCTCCAGCACTGCTGAGAAAATTTTCTAGTCTATTTTGTCGCCAGGGACTGAGGTAATCAAGTATGGCTAAACCCATTCCTGCTCCTTCATAGGCAAATCCCCGTAAATTAGGTTTAATAGCTTCTAGCTGACTAACAAGAACATCTGTGTTACCAAGTTCAAGAGCTGCATTACATCCATTAATGAAAGTAAAACTAATCTGCTTGACGTGACGTTGTGCTTCAGTAGAATCTCCTGGAAAGTTAATCCAAAGCTTATCAATGTTTTCAAGTGAAACACCAAAGAAATTTCTACGCAATAATCCCCAGGTAAGTGCCATTCGTATATCCTTTAGTTGATACAGTAATTAAATTTTGACCTCAAATTTTCTATCCATTTACTATTGCAGATAGAATCTGATTAAGAATTTTTAGTCAAGCCTTTGCGCTTGCTCATTCACTTAACTACACTCATGATATTAATAGCTGTACAAAATACTTACAATGGAATATTTTTTGACAAGATAGGATATTTATGTAAGGATTCAGGTGGTGGGGTATTGACAAGTGTGATATGGGAGGCAGAATATAGCAATTATGGAAAAAGACCTGCCCCCAAAACTAGAAAGTGATAAATTGAGACAGTTGACGATAGAGCAAGTGGTAGAGATCATCATTGAGCAGGCAAACGCAATAGAGCAGTTGAAAACCAGAGTAATAGAACTAGAATCTGTAATAGAGAAACTCAAAGTTAGTAGAGATTTAGATAGCACAACATCATCAAAACCACCGTCAGGAGACATTCTCAAAAAAACCGAGAACAAACTTGAAGATAAACCAGAAGAGAGTGAGACTCCAAAACGGAAAGCAGGAGGGCAACCAGGACATCCGGGAAAAACGAGAAAGGGTTTTGGGAGAGTAGATAGGTTTGAGATATTACGACCGCAAATGTGTAAATGCTGTGGTCAAAGGGAATTCAGTGGTGAACCAATAAAAATAGAAATATTATTGGGAGAAGATGTAAAAAGTAATTACATCAATGACGACAAAATTGGCAGAGTTATGGATAAATTATATAAAAATGGATTGGATAATCTGTTTATGAAAATTGTATTATCAGTGATTAAGAAATTTAGAATATCTCCGAAATACTCACATTTGGATGCAACATCATTTCATCTGCATGGAGAATATAACAGTGAAGAGAATCAGGAAAAAGAACCAGGAATAACCAGAGAAAGACCAATAATTATAACTAAAGGATATTCTCGTGACCACAGACCAGATTTGAAACAATGTGTTTTAGATTTAATAACTAGTGGGTCATTTGGCACGCTTATAGCCATTTTTGTAAAAGAATTTTAGGGGTTCTAATGTGCCGAAAAGTATAAGCACCGGAGCCTCCTAATCGGTGTTGGTGCGATCGCCAACGATTACGTTGACGACGAGCAGATCGTTTACCTGCCCATTCAAAAGGAGTTGGGCTTTGATTCCAAGAATGTGCGACAGTTTCTAACCAGTCAATAATTTGACCAGGGGTTTTGGGATGTTGGCTATCGAGTGCACGATGTTTAAGAATGCGTTGAATAGACTCTGCCATGTTGAGCCAACTGCCACACTCGGGAGTGTACAAGGGTAGAATACCTTGATGGCATAGCCAAACCACGAAATCAGGGGTCTTATGCCCAACTAAATTGTCACACACCAGTAGCATCCGTAAAGGTGGAAGTTCTTCAGGTAGGCTAAATTTAACTTTTAACCCTTGCCGCCAACTTGACCACAAAGCGTAATTTTCCTGAGTAGACACAGCCGCCACCGATTGTGGCAAAGACTGGACAATATCACTCAATTGCTGTTTGAGCCAAGCGTGTAACACAGTATTAGGGCAAGTTTCAACACCTTTGACTCGCACTACTCCACTAGCTGGGTGAAATAGCGTTACGCGCGCGAGTAGCAATGGAACAGGAATGTACGTTAAGCCCGAAAAGCTTACTATCACTAGACTCTAGACAACGGCAATCGGGAGCAATCACGCGCATAGTGATCGCTACTGATAACCTTGTTCATGGTGTCGTCGCCAAGCCCGCAGTTCTGCGTCAGCAGTAGCATCTGACTGTTCTGTGTAACGGAGAGTAGTTTGCAAGTTTTTGTGACCAAGGCGCTTGCGGATAGTATTTAGGCTTACCCCATTGTTGATAAGTTCAGTTGCGTGTGCGTGTCTTAGGTCATGAATACTACAGGTTATACCAGCTTTTTTACAATAACTAGACCACTTCTGTTGAACTGATTGGTAACGTAGAGAACCACCCCTAAAATTCTTAAAGGCTCGGAACAGAGGTCCATATTTATATCCAGTTTGTTTAAGATAGTTACGTAGCATTGCTACCAATCGTTGATCATCCAGCAGCACCGTGCGCCGTTGACTGCCTTTACCCAACACATTGATGTGTTCATCGTCAGTGGTAAGGCTTAAATCCTCAATATATATACTCAGTGCTTCTCCTACTCTCAGTCCGGTTTCAAACAGCAACCGAAATAATAGTTGGTCACGAGATGCAGATTTAGGAATTACAGCCAGAATCTTATATACTTGCTCTCGACTTATACTGTTTGGCTTTGGCGCAGTCAGCTTAACTCGCTCAATCCTTACCATTGGGTTAGCATCAATTAGTTCCTGACGGTAAGCCCAGTTGAAGAAACTGGCTAAAGTTGCCTGCTGGCGTGCTTGGGTTGCAATACTAAGATGAATAGTTGAACGAAAAGTTCTCTTGCCTGGTGTTAGTGTTTTAGCACGTTTGGTTGCCAGTGTGCGCGACCGTGCTGCTAACCGTCTGTGGCGAGTTCTGTCCCAGCTTCCTAACACCAAACAACGGACACGTCTGGATGATTTACTACAAATCACTCCTAACACCCGCACTACACCCCTAGACCGCCTACGCCGTTCCCCTACCCGCTCCTCGGCTCCGGCTTTGGTTGGTGCTTTAAACCGATTGGTTGAGGTGCGAGCTATAGGAGTGAATACACTATCATTATCTGCTATACCGTCAAGCCAACTGAAGGTGTTAGCTCGAACAGCTTCTTCTGCACGCGCCCAAGCTATTGCTAGGATGCCTCCTCTCCGCAGAACAGCTACACTGCTGGCTTTTGTTCATGTTTTAGAGGCCACGGCTACTGATGATGCCATAGATTTACTTGATTTGCTAATTGGGGATTTATTAGCGAAGTCAAAACGTATTGGGGAGCGAGAACGTCTGCGTACCATCAAAGACTTGGATGCAGCAGCGTTGCAACTGTGCAAAGCTTGTGGAATTCTCCTTGATTCTAGTTGTGATGACCAGAAGGTACGTGACGAAATTTTTACACGCATCAGCAAAGAGCAGTTGACACAGGCTATTTCCAAGGTAGAGGCACTGGCAATTTGAGCAAAGAAAATGCCCGTGTAGAGGACTTGTCTACAAGTATTTGTGCGGTACTGTTAGCCGAAGCTTGTAATATTGGACTGGAGCCATTGATCCGTCCAGATGTCCCAGCATTAACTCGCGGACGACTCTCGCGGGTACAACAAAACTATATCCGCATGGACACGCTGACTAGTGCCAATGCCAGATTAGTTGATGCCCAAACTCACATTCCCTTAGTGCGAGCCTGGGGAGGAGGCGAGGTAGCATCTGCAACCATCCTAATTTTTGGCTTTTCTCTTCTGTGTAATCTCTCTGTAATTCAATTTGAAGTGCGGAATGTGGGTAAAACTACGATTTATTCCAACAAACTCAAAACATTGATGAGTTCTGGAGTTGGACATCCGAATTTCAACTAAAAGTTGAATCTTCTATTCATTTATGGATTGATAAAGCTGGAGGGGAAGCCGGTAAACTTTTACGCTCCTTGCGGAACAGAGCTACACAGTGGTGGTATTTTTTAGACCACCCGGAGATACCGCCTGATAATAATTTAGCAGAACGAACGTTACGTTTAGCAGTCACAAAAAGAAAAGTTAGTGGAGGTTCCCGCTCTATGGAGCGGTTCCAAGATACTGCCAATTTACTGACGGTTATACAAACTTGCCGTTGTCAAGGAGGTTCTGTAATTGACTTTTTTGACCAAGCTATCAAAGCTATGGTTAACCCTGCTGTGCAGACCCCTTCTTTAATTCCTCTAGTTTAGACCTGAATCCTTACATATTTATTAACTGATAAAAATCATCTACATGCCTAGAATAAGCTGACGCATCTATAATATCTGCATATATTATTTTTGCATATATACTTTTCTAAATCACAAGGTTTAAAGCATAATTACCTTAATCTGTATTTAACTTTGATTAGTTAATTTTACAAATATTTACTTGGATTATAAAATTTTTATACACATCATATATAAATTTATAGAATTTTCAGGGTTAAATATCTATGCTTTCAGCGAGTTTTCGGCAAAATCTGGAGTTTTATCGTTTGACATTTATTTTGTTTTTTGATAGTTTCGTAAGTACTTAAGTAACTAAGTACTTTTAGTACTTTTAACCAAGCACAAGAATAATAAGACTAAAAGAATTTACAAAAGCTAGCTTACAGTTATAAGCGTATTATCTAAGTATTAATACTTCTACATCCTTGCTTTTAGTAGTTACTAGAGATTTATATACAAGAATGAATCCACAAAAACAGAGGCGCAAACGTGGTGTCATCCTGACCTCAGAAGGATGGCAAAAGTTTCAGAAGGTGAAAATGGAGCTGGAGCTTCAGGAGAATTATGGAGATAGATATAAGTTAGAAGAATTAAGCGATCGCGCTGGATTAAATCCAAGCACTGTGGCAAAAATCCTTGCCCGTCAGGAAGGGGTTGACAAACAGACACTGGAAATATTTTTTACTTCTTTTAACTTAGTATTGAGTAAAGATTATTATTCTAATGCAGTCGCAAGCAAGTACCAAGACTGGGGAGAAGCAATTGATGTTTCAATGTTTTATGGGCGTACAGATGAACTGGCAATATTAGAAGAGTGGCTCCTTAAAGACAACTGTCGGTTAGTAGCTATTTTGGGAATGGGAGGAATAGGTAAAACAACTCTATCTATCAAACTGGCTAAACAGATTCAAGATCGCTTTGAGTATGTTATTTGGCAATCACTACGAGATGCTCCACCTATCAATATTATTCTTAGTAAACTGAATCAATTTTTCTATCAAGAACGAGACACAGAAGCTAACTTATCAAAAACTACAGGTGAAAAAATATCGCAGTTAATCAGCCATCTACGAGAACACCGTAGTCTAATTATATTAGATAATATAGAGTCAATACTAGCTAGTGGTAGCCGTTCTGGACAATATCTAAAAGGATATGAAGAATACGGTCAGTTCTTTAAAGAAGTAGGGGAAGTACCTCATCAAAGCTGCTTACTAATCACCAGTCGAGAAAAGCCTAAAGAAGTAGTTTTACTGCAAGGAGAAAAATTACCTGTTCGTTCATTGAGAATAAATGGATTGCAATGTGTAGATGGACAAGAAATCCTGAAAATAAAAGGATTATCTGGTACACCATCTGAATTATCAAACTTAGTCAATCACTATGCAGGGAATGCCTTGGCTTTGAAAGTAGTTGCTACTACTATTCAAGATTTATTTGATGGTAATGTTTCTGATTTTTTTCAACAAGAAACTGGTATTTTCGGTGATATTTATGAGTTATTAGAGCAGCAGTTTGAACGCTTATCCAATTTAGAAAAGAGTGTAATGTATTGGTTAGCAATCAATCGCGACTCAATTACATTATCAGAATTAAAATCGGATTTTGTCTTAAATGAACTGCATTTAAAACTGTTTGAGGCTTTAGAATCTCTTGGGAGGCGAGCGCTAATAGAGAAAAACGCATCATTCTTCACTTTACAACCTGTAGTGATGGAGTATGTGACATGTCGATTTAGAGAACAAATTTGCAAAGAAATTATTACTCAAGACATCAACCTTTTTAGAACTCATGCCATTTTGAAGGCGACAGCAAAAGATTATATCAGAGATGCCCAAATTCGTTTTATTTTTAAGCCCATCATCGATGGGCTTTTTACTGTTTTCACGAACCAAAGAAATCTGGAAAATCACTTGAAGCAAATTATTGTTAGGTTACAAAATGAATCTCCTTTACAATTAGGATATACAGCTGGTAATATCTTAAATTTATTTTGTTATCTGAAAACTAACTTAAATAGTTATGATTTTTCTAATTTAAATATCTGGCAAGCGTTTTTGCATAGTGTAAATTTACATGATGTAAATCTTCAAAATGCCAACTTAGCTAAGTGTATTTTTACTGACACTATTGGTGGTATTCATTCTGTAGTCTTTAGCCCTAATGGAGAACTTTTAGCTACAGGTGATACTAATGATGAAGTTCGTTTGTACCAAGTTGCAGATGGAAAGCTAATGCTCATTTGCAAAGGACATACAGATTGGGTTTGGCCAGTCACTTTCAACCCTCAAGGTACAGTGATTGCTAGTGGTAGTGTTGACCAAACAATCAAGTTATGGGATGTGAGTACGGGCCAATGTCTAAAGACTTTGTATGGCCATAATGGTGGGATTTGGTCATTGAGTTTTAGTTCAGATAACGGCACACTTGCAAGTGGTAGCGATGACAAAACGGTGAAGTTATGGAATGTAAACACAGGTAAATGTTTAAAAACTTTTCAGGGACACAGTAATCGAGTTACATCAGTTACCTTCAGTCCTTGTGGTAATATTCTTGCTAGTGGGAGTGATGACCATCTAATATATTGCTGGGATATTAAGACTGGTAAACACTTGAAGATATTAGAAGGACATACCCGCCAAGTTTGGTCGATTGCTTTCAGTTTAGATGGTCAAACTCTTGTCAGTGGTAGTCATGACCAAACGATCAAAGTATGGGATATCAAAACTAATCGTTGCATCCGGACTTTGGAAGATCATACTGATTGTGTAAATTCAGTTACTTTTATTTCCAACGACCGTATGCTTGCAAGTGGTAGCGATGACAAAACAGTGAAGTTATGGGATATCAACACTGGCAGATGTGTTACTACCTTAAGGGGACATAGCAGTAGGGTCTGGTCAGTTGCTTCTAATCTAAATTCTTGTGTAATTGCTACTGGCAGCGATGACCAAACGGTAAAATTATGGAATATTAATACTAGCCAATGTCTCAAAAGCTTACAGGGTTACTGTAATGGCATTTGGTCTGTTGCTTTTAGTCCTCAAGGTGATATGCTTGCGAGTGGCAGTGGAGATCAAACAGTAAAGTTGTGGGACACTGCTAACGGTCAATGTCTTGAAACTTGGCATGGGCATAATAATCGAGTCACATCAGTTGCTTTTAGTCCAGATGGCCGTATCCTTGCCAGTGGTAGTGAAGATCAAACGGTGAAGTTATGGGATACCAAAACAGGTGAATGCATCAAAACTTTTTCTGGTCATAGTAATCGAGTTGTTTCAGTAGCCTTCAATCCTGAAGGTACGTTACTGGCAAGCAGCAGCGATGACCAAACAGTAAAATTGTGGAATGTGGACACTGGTCGATACATTCAAACTTTGCAAGGACATACTAATCGAGTTTGGTCAGTTGACTTTAGTCCCCAAGGTAATATTTTGGCTACTGGTTGTCTTGACCAAATAGTAAGACTGTGGGACATTAACACTGGTCAGTGTATTGCAACTTTATCGGGTCATATGGGTGGAGTTTGGTCAGTCGCTTTTAGTCCCGATGGTTCTATCGTTGCAAGTGGTAGCAGCGATCAAAAGATTAAACTTTGGGATGTTAACACCAGTCAATGCATAGGAACCTTGCAGGGACATAGCAACTGTGTATATTCACTAGTTTTTCTCAATGATCTCACCTTAGTGAGTGGCAGTGGGGATCAAACAGTACGCTGTTGGAACATCAAAACCAATAGCTGTGTAGAAACATTTTTAGGACATACCAAATTAGTTTGGTCAGTCGCCTACAATCATCAACAGAAAATATTAGTTAGTGCTAGTGAAGATGAAACAATAAAACTTTGGGATCTCTTAAGTTCTAAATGCTTAAAAACTTTGAGAAGCAAAAGACCTTATGAAGGCACAAATATTATAGGCACAACTGGTATCACCGAGGATCAAAAGACTACATTAAAAGCTTTAGGAGCAATTGATTCAAAGCTTTTAATGTCAATAAAAGATGTATCTGCGGAAATTTTGATGGACTAAAAATAGATTCAATCAAAAGTTTTCACAACTGTCTTAAAATTAATGATGGGGCTAGTAGCTTGAGTCTTTGCACATAAGATTGAGTAAGCTTTTAGTCTAAATTTTATGCTGGAAAATGGCTCAAGTTTAAAGTTTAAATTTTACTTTCATAAAAGGAGGTTAAACTAGTTGTGTCTTTAAATTTTCATGAACTTCAGCAACTTCTGCTAACAATTGCTCAAAGTAATCTCGCAGAACTAATACTAAAAACTCATGATTTTGAACTGACAGTGCGTAAGTCTACTAGTGTGAAAGAACAATTGCTTTTAGAAAACCAGCTGGAGCTTGGAAAAAGTGTTGTTGCTAAGTTCGACTCAACCTCACTCACTGCAATCTCAACAGCAGCATTAAGTACTGAAGTTAATCCAGCTAACAGCATAGTTGTTGATTCTGCTAAAGTTTCAACACAAGAGCAATTAGCAATGACTGTATCGTTACCACTTGAGTCAAATTTGGTTGAAATAGTTTCTCCAATGGTAGGAACCTTTTATCGGACTCCAGCTCCTAGTGAGCCACCTTTCGTAGAGGTGGGCGATCGCGTTAAAGTTGGTCAAACCGTTTGTATCATCGAAGCTATGAAGCTGATGAATGAGATCGAGGCTGAAATATCTGGACAAATTGTAGAAATACTAGTACAAAGTGGCCAAGCAGTAGAATTTGGACAGCATTTAATGCGAATCAAACCAGACTAGGGGAGACACGGAGGACACGGGGATAATTTATTTTTTAGAGTCCCCTAAGCAAAAAGCCGAGAAGGAACACACAGTCGCCAACACTCAGTTGCGATCGCCCAATCTTCTTGGGTATGGATTGTCAATACTCGCACTGCTGAATCAGGAGTAGCAATATCTTGATCAAGGGGAGAATTTATATTTTTTTTGGGATCGAGTTTTAGCCCTAAAAACTTAAACGCATCACAGGCGGCTTGGCGAATAGCAGGAGAATTTTCACCTACACCTGCGGTGAACACCAAAGCATCTAATCCATCTAAACTAGCAAGCATCGCACCTATATAAGAGCGCAAGCGATGGATATACATATCCCATGCAAGTTGAGCGCGGGAGTTACCTTGAATCATCGCTTCCATCACCAAGCGCAAATCATTAGATATACCAGAAATTCCCTTTAGACCAGAAACTTGATTGAGAATGTATTCCAGCTGTTCTGGAGAATAATTATGTTGCCGCAATAGGTAAATTGCAATACCGGGATCAATGGAACCAGAACGACTGCCCATCATCAACCCATCTAGAGGTGTAAAACCCATTGTTGTGTCAACACTGCGACCATTTTTAATTGCTGTTAAGGAGCAACCATTGCCAAGATGACAGACAATCAACCGCAGTGATTCTAAATCTCGATCAAGGATGTGAGCAGTACGTTGAGCACAGTATTTGTGACTAGTGCCATGAAATCCATAGCGGCGAATACCTTGCTCCACCCACTCGTAAGGGCCGGGATAAATGGCAGCAGCATCAGGTATCTGGGCATGGAATGCAGTATCAAAAACTGCCACTTGCCTAACTTTTCCCAATGCCTGTTCAATCACTTGTATTCCCTGCAAGTTTGCTGGATTGTGAACAGGAGCAAGGGTAGAAAGACGAGCGATCGCTTCTTTGACATCATCAGTGATAATGACGCTATCTCGGTAATGTTGCCCGCCATGTACTACGCGATGTCCGACAACATCAATTTCTGATAAATCCTTGATTACCTGAGTGTGACCTTGAGTCAAGGTATCAAGTACATCAGCCATCACGACAGCTTCGTTTTGGGCTTCACTTTTTTTTTGCAGCACTTTACCGCTAGCTGTTTTGATATCGATTTTGGCGATACCCTGAAGATAAGTCCAATCTACTTTTGCTTCCCAAGCAGGTAGAGGTACTTGTTGGGGAAGAACTTCGCCTGATATCTCATAGAGGCAACTTTTTTGGCTGCTTGATCCAGCATTTAGTACTAGTATCTTCATCACTTTAAAAAAGATTTAGGGGCGTTTGTCGCCCTATCAATGACACAAGTTTAAATTGATGGATAAGAAAGAAAGTTTGTAGTAAAGACTTAAGTCCCTATTTTTTAAGCACTAAAGTGCTTACTACAAACTCTTAATTCAAACTTGAAAAACTACTAGCTATCACTCATAGCCCTAATATTAATTTGATCTGATTTGCCTTTAATCAGTTTCTTCAGCAAGGCTTGTTTCCACATAACGATACCAGTTAGTGAGAGAACTGGAATGATTACGAACTGCATAAGTGCGGTAAAGGCAGAATTACTGCTCCAAGGTGAATAGATATATGTACCGATAAAGCCTGCACCAACAATATGAATCCAGCGCATGGTAACTCGCAGATTTTTGTTAGACATAATACGTTCCTTTGATTAGTGAATGGAAATTGAAATTTGATACTCAATGCAACACTTTTGAGATGACTATACTAATTCTTCCCTCGTGTTTCCCAAGTCATCTGTAGTGCAATTGAATATTTGAGATTTGCATAATTGCAGAATGATTTTGGAATTTGCACCAAATAATTACTGTATCTGCGTGTCTTTGCATCCTAGCGTTAGCCTCAATCATCCCACTATTCAGCAATTGCGAATATTTTTATTTGGAAGTAACTAAGCGAGCATCTCGAATTAATTCCAATAATGCGAAGATAAATGCAACTGAAAGCAGAAGCGATAGAAGCACAGCATAAATTCCCATTGCAGGCGAAGCAATTCCTAGTAGATTAGGTTGACCGAAAGCATGTGATGCATTACTAATTCCGTACGCCCATGTAGAATACTGATCGACAGGGGTTTCTATAAAGATATGTCCCATTTGAGTGGCAATGTAAGCAAATGTTATTGCTACTACTCGATACCAGGGATATGAACGTGTAAGAAAAACGCTGATAAAAAGTGGATAAACTAACAAGCTAAAGGTAAACGGGGTGATTTCAGATGTGAATGGCCAACCACTACGATCAGCACGGAGAATATGATCTATGTGATGCAGAAAACCCAGAGAAAGTGTGACTGCTAGTAATACTTCACTACGCAATAGTCTCAGGTTTTGATACCTTTTAACTTCCATAAATATCGTTCCTGTTCCTAAGTTGAAGATACGCTTTTTGTCTTCTTCGGCACTTTGAATTAAGTTGTGTGAGACTTGTTTGTACAAAACTAGCCAGAAGATTCCAAGAAGACACCAAGACGACGAAACTTTTGATATCGCAGTTCGCGGCGCTGTTGTCCTGTCAGACGGCTTAGTTCCTCTAAGTTATGCAACAGGGCTTGCTTGAGGATTTTAGCTGTCTCAAGCGGATTTAAATGTGCGCCACCTAAAGGTTCTGGCAATATCTCGTCTATAATACCTAAACTTTTGAGATCCGCAGCCATCATTTTGAGAGCAGCAGCAGCTTGAGGAGCTTTACTAGCATCTTTCCATAAGATAGCTGCACAAGCTTCTGGTGGAGCAACACTGTAAACAGCATGTTCAAACATTAATAGACGCTCACCGACACCAATACCTAAAGCACCACCGGAGCCTCCTTCACCGATAACTGTACAAATAATGGGAACTTCCAGTCGAAACATCTCTCGTAAATTGTAGGCGATCGCCTCTCCTTGACCATGATGTTCTGCTTCTACTCCAGCCCAAGCGGCTGGTGTATCAATAAAAGTCAATATTGGCAAACCAAAACGGTTAGCATGTTCCATTAATCGGATTGCTTTGCGGTAGCCGCTAGGATGAGCCATGCCAAAATTTCGGAGAATGTTGTCTTTGGTATCGCGTCCTTTTTGATGACCGAGCATTACTATCGGTCGTCCATCTAGTCTTCCTATCCCACCAACTATAGCTGGATCATCAAAGCCGCCGCGATCGCCATGTAATTCTACCCATACATCACTGATCGCTTGAATGTAATCAAGTGTATTGGGACGACGGGGATGACGCGCAAGTTGTAGGCGTTGGGCTGGAGAAAGATTAGTGAAAGTTTCCTCATACAATTGCAGAGTGCGAGACTCCAATTGCAAGATTTGTGCGGAAACATCTACTCCATTTTCTGCTGCTAGTTCACGAATTTGATTAATCCGCGATTTTAGCTCGAACAAGGGTTTTTCAAAATCTAAGAGTAATGGTTTGTGATTAGTTGTTACCATCTCAAAAAATATAAGTTTAGGTAAGTTAAAAACTCTAATTAAGCTAAAAATGTTTCATTTACTGAAGCAGCAATTACACTATTAAGACTAACGCTTACATCATTTAATCTCAATAGAGAAACTTTCGATAACATAGGATATTTCTTAGAGGATGTTTGAAAAGTCTGAAAAGGTATAATTTTGTCATTCTGAGCGATCTTCGGGAAGCCACACAAAGTGCGTCTAAGGCTGCATATAGCATGACATTAAAAGACCCTTTTAAAACATCCTCTAAGGAATATACTCTTAATTATTCATCCTTCATCATTATAAGCTGAAGATTTTTTTAGTTATGATGCTCAAAAATCTTTGCTAGAAAGACGTTGACTACACCATTTTTTCAAGGCTTGCTCATAAGCTTTTCCTTCATTCCGTGAAACACTCCAACCATGAAAAAATAAACCTAGACTCCATCCTAGTAATGGAAATACTGCCCAAAAATAACTAGGACTAGTAAATAGATTTAACAAAATCAGGAATGAATTCACCGCCAAAAAAGAGATTAGATGTGCCGAGAAACCTTTGCGTCGAAAATTATTAAATGCTCGTCGTCGGTGTTGCTCTGATCGCTGAGTTAGCCATTTTTGTTCAGCTTTTTCCAACATCTGAGGAGAAATATTTAACTCACATGCCATTTCTACTAATTGTTCACGTGAAAATTCACCTTCTTGTTTTTGAGCAAGTGCCATTTGGAGAATTTGTTGGATATCTTCTGAATCATAAGTCATAAAAACCTCTCCTCTGGAGAGCTTGGTAATTTAACCTTAGACAAACTTTAGACAAACTTTCCTACAGAGAAATCGTAGCTTGAGGCAACAATAGTGATGAAGTAGTTTGTGTTAGCTTAGTGAAATCGAGCAGTTACTACCTTTTCTACAAAATCAGTGTATACCTCACCTCGCAAAAATTCTGGTGTCTCCAAAATTTTTTGATGAAATCCAATTGTAGTGGGTAATCCTGTGAGAGCACACTCTTGTAAAGCTCGTTTCATGCGGTTAATTGCAGCATTACGATCTGCTCCCCAAACAATTAACTTACCAAGCAACGAGTCGTAGTTAGGAGGAATTTGATAATCAGTGTAGATATGAGAATCCATCCGCACACCAAAACCACCTGGTGGTAAATAGCTATTAACTCGACCTGGGTAGGGACGAAAGTCATGTTCGGGATCTTCTGCATTAATCCGACATTCAATAGCATGACCACGAAATACCACATCTTTTTGAGTTATTTGTAGTTTCTCACCTTGAGCAATCCGAATTTGTTCTGCAACCAAATCTAAACCAGAGATTATTTCTGTAACTGGATGCTCAACTTGTATCCGGGTGTTCATTTCCATAAAATAAAATTTGCCCGTTTGCGAGAGTAGAAACTCAACTGTGCCTGCACCTACATAGTTTATTGATTTAGCAGCCATGACAGCAGCTTCTCCCATTTCCTCTCGCAATTGCGGAGTCAGAGCAGGACTTGGAGCTTCTTCGAGCAACTTCTGATGACGACGTTGGATTGAACAGTCTCGTTCACCAAGATGAATAATATTGCCATGACTATCACCCAAAATTTGGAATTCAATATGGCGAGGGCGTTCAATAAATTTTTCTAGGTAAAGACTAGCATTACCAAAGGCAGCTCTTGCTTCCCCTTGAGCAGCTAGAAACAGCTTTACAAGTTCGCTATCATCTCGTACCAACCGCATCCCTCGACCACCACCACCAGCAGTAGCTTTAAGCATCACAGGATAACCAATTTTTCGAGCGATCGCCTGTGCTTCCTGCTCATTTTTGAGTAACCCATCGCTACCAGGTACAGTAGGTACGCCAGCCCGGATCATAGTTTCCTTGGCAGTTGATTTATCACCCATTGCTCGAATAGCTTCTGGAGAAGGGCCAATAAAAGTAATGTCGTGAGCCGCACAGATTTCAGCAAACTTAGCGTTTTCAGCTAAAAAACCATAACCAGGATGAATAGCTGTGGCATTTTTAGTTATAGCAGCAGAAATAATACTAGGAATGTTGAGATAACTTTTAGTACTCGCAGCTTCGCCAATACAAACTGCTTCATCAGCCAGTTGGACATGTAGACAATGACGATCAGCCGTAGAATGAACTGCAACAGTAGCAATTCCCATTTCTCTGCATGTGCGAATAATCCGTAGTGCGATTTCGCCGCGATTAGCAATTAATATTTTATGAATTTGCATTTTCAAACTCTGTTAACATCATAAAGGATTTGACACTTGTAGTAATTTGTTACCACCCTTTTGAAACTCATAGGTAACTTCTTTAATTTGGATTGTGTATCCTTGCTCCCTTAAATCGTTGATCACAGGTTGCACAAGTGAAGATAGTTTTCCAGATGTACTTAATAGTGGAAAAATTCGTGTTTGTTTAGCTACTCTACACATTTCCATAATCGAAGCTAAATGGAACTCTAGAGAAAGACAGTGAGAATAAGTGAACAATAAGTGAGAGCATAAAGCTAAATCAAATTGTCTATCAGCAAATGGTAAACTAGGCAATGCACTTGTAATGTAACGATTTTCTTGCACTCCTAATGTAAAGTCTTCAAGAAATATTTGCATTGTTGCCGTTCTAAGTTTCTGAAGCTGGCATGGAGACTGAATTTTCTGCCACACAAAACTATCTGAGTTTGTTAGTAGCGCATTCATAATTGGCTGATTAGCTTCTCGAATGCGATGAGCAATTTCATTGGCAGTCAAATTGTAGATAGTATCGCAGGAAATAACATTAAGCCCTTGCCGTGTCATTTCGGCATTAAAGCTTGCAGGCCCACCAGCACAATCAAGAATATTCAATTTTAAATCTGCTGCAACGAGATCAAACATTTGGATATATTCTGTGGTAGAACGTCCCCACACAGCAATGTCTTTTAGCATAAGTAGATTGGTACAAATAAGGCTAACTGGTTAGGATCGTCATTTGTCATTGGTTATTGGTTATTGATAGAAGAGTCAAAAGTGACATAGATCATTGAGCTGTGTATCCTCCATCACACAACAAATTATGTCCAATCACAAAAGAGGAGGCATCTGAACACAACCAAACTACAGTTTCCGCAATTTCTTCTGGCTTACCAATACGTCCTACAGGATGGAGTGCTGTAAATTTAGCAAGCACGTCGGGAGGTAAAGTTGCTAGCATTTCAGTATCAACTCCACTGGGACTGATAACATTAATTCGGATACCTTTGTCCGCATATTCCAGTGCCGCAGTTCGGCTGAGGGCAACAATCCCACCCTTTGTAGCACAGTAGCCAGCATATCCAGTCAAACCCACCACGCTAGCAGCTGAAGCTATATTGACGATCGCACCACCACCCTGTTTAAGCATTGTGCTGATTTCGTACTTGAGACAGAGCCAGGTTCCTTTCAGATTTATATCAACCAAATAGTTCCAATTTTCTTCCGACATATCAACAAGCAGGTTGTATGTTCCTCCCAATCCTGCATTGTTACAAACACAGTCCAAACTACCATAGATATCGACTGTTTTATTGACCAGTGTGTCTACCTCATCGGCTTTTGACACGTCTGTCTGAACAAAAATTGCCTCACCTCCTATTTCTTTTATCTGGCATACAGTTTTCTCTCCCTCAACACTTCTGCGACTAGCAACTACAACCTTCGCTCCCGCACGAGCAAATGCAATTGCTGTAGCTCGACCAATACCTGATGAAGCTCCTGTCACTAATCCTACTTTTCCATCTAATTGACCTTTCATAAAATCTCCTCAGACAACAAGAATGAAAAATCAATTTACTCTTGAGTAAGATTTTTGGTGAGATATGGGAGCTAGTGCTATGTCACTCCACCGTATGACATTAGCGGCTGCGACACCTCCGACACCAAATCCATATACTAGGACTAAGTCGTTTTCACGAATTTTACCTAACTGGGCAGCGTGATACAAATTGACTAATGTAATTACTGGCCCAATATTTGCGTACTCAGGATAAAGATTAAGTGTACGTTTTGGATCAATATCTAATATGCGAGCGCAAAAACTCGCAAACCAAGCCATAGGTGTATGAAATAGGAAAAAGTCAATTTGATCTAAAGTGAGATTAGCGGCAGCAACAGCACCTTCACAACAAGTACGAAGTAAATCAGCAGCAGTATCACGCAAAAGTTTGCTGGCACTCTCGTTCACTCGCACACATACCGATGGATTCCCGTAGCGGTCTGCTTCTAGAACAGGAATTAAGATATCAGACAATATACCTGTATGAATAGTTTTAGTTCCAAGAATTCCCTGTTGTTTTGGCAGTGAACCGACTACAAAAGCTCCTGCTCCATCACTGATAAACCATGATACAGTATCATCTTCGGCAAACAAGCGAGAGTATGTACATGAAATCACTACTAGAATATTTTGATACTCTCCCGCTCTAACTAATGCACAGGCAGTTTGCAATGCAACTGGAGTCACACCACTAGCCGCATCCAAATTCCAGGCAGCACCTTTGACTCCAAGTTGGCGAGCAAGGAAGGTTGCATTACCAAATCCGATTTGTTCAGGCCAGACTGAAGCAACTATCATGAGATCGATGTCTTCAGCAGAAAGCTTGGCTGCTTTGAGAGCATCTTGGGCAGCACGATACTCTAGCATGAGATCTGATTCTTCTGAAGAGAGTATCCATTGTTGAATAGTTCCGCGAAAAGGATCTTGAAGATAAGGCTCCATTTCTATATCGAATTCATTGCTAGGAATGGACTCGGTGAATGAAAATAATTTAGCTAAGGTTTGTTGTTGGGCAGTTGCAACTAACTCAGGATAATTTTTGTTGTAATAATCATTGGTACGGAGGGTACTTGGAAGACTGATAGCAAGTGATCGCAATCCTACTGAGGAATACACAGTAACAATCTCCTGTTAGTGCTTGGCGCTTTGTGACATTAAATTATAGACACGGCTTCCTACTGGTGCAGCTTGACTCGGATCAATAGCTACATCAACTACAAATGGGCCTGTTGCAGCTAGGGCTTTCTCCAATGCTGCTTGTATATCAGACTCGCGCTCTACACGAATACCATCGGCTCCCATTCCCCGAGCAAGCATGACAAAATCAACTGATGGAATCTCTGCATCTATATTTTTAAAGCCCAGCAGTGCCATTCCTTGTTTACACATGTTGTAACTTGCGTCGTTGAGTACAATCCAAACGGCAGGAATTTGATATTTTACAGCTGTACTCACTTCATTGTTCATTAGCATAGCACCATCGCCAACGATCGCAACGGCTTTACTGTTTTGTGCGAGCGCCGCACCCACAACACCAGTCACAAAATGACCCATAGACCCAAAACCAGAGCCGCTTCGATACTGCTCTGGTCTGCTGAACTTCAGTAAATGGGTTGCCCAGGCAAGCGAGTTACCCGACTCAGCCATGACTAATGTGTTACTTGCTTGAACAATGACTTTTTGAATGATACTGAAGAGGACTTGAGGACGCACCAGACCATTATCTTGGATATCAGGCACAGAATAACTAGGTAATGGTAATTCTTTAGTTTGCAGACGAGTTAGGCGTTTAGGAAAGTGTTTCAACAATGCTTTGACAAACACTTCTATATCAGCCTGGACAGCAAAGGTTTCGGCAAATGGATATGCAGTTCCAGCTATCTCTGGATCGATATCAACATGTACAAAACCTTTTGAGGGAACCATTATCGGGTTCCAGGAAGAAGTACGTTCACTCAAGCGGGTTCCTAGCACTAGTATCCGTGAAGGACAGTTTTCCCGCATATATTTAAAAACAGAATTATGCCCACCGAAACCAGTTACACCTACAAATTGCGGATGATCTTCTGGAAAAATACCCTTACCACGCGGTGAAGACATCACAGCTACTCCCGTTCTCTTAGCAAGTTCACGGATGATCCCCGCCGCTTTGCGTGCTCCAAATCCAACCCATATCGCAAAAGATCCTTCTGACAACAAATGTACACATTTTGTAATTGTTTCTTTATTAGCACTAGCTGGGCTATGCGAAAGATTAATTTTTGGTAATGGTTCTTTCAGGAAGCTAGTTTGAACATCTACGGGGAGACTTAAATGAGCTACAAAACCTCCAGGTTGTGATAAGCCAGACGCTAGTTTGCGAGAAATTTCGGGAAGTTGAGCGCCTGATTCAACAACAGTAGCATAGTGAAATAGTGAACCGGAAGTAAAGATACCTGCACTAGGCATTCTATGGGCGCTGGTTTCCTGAAGCGCCCATCGCCCGCGTTGAGCACAGGAAGTAGAACCTGATAAGAAAATTACCTTTGCACCTTCCCAGCGAGCAGCCAAAAGACCTGTCAGAGCATTGGTAATTCCTGGACCTGTTGTACCAAACACTACGATTGGGGAACCACTAGCAAAATAAGCCTCTGTTACTGCAAAGGCTGCTCCTGCTTCGTGGCGAAAATGAATTACTTTAATCGAACTGTTTTCTAATGCAGCCCATAATGGTGCGATCGCTCCCCCGGAAACCCCGAATGCATACTTCACTCCCAAATCTTCTAATATTTTGACTACTGTAGAGACAACTGAAACATTTGTAGTTAACTGCTGACTGTTAAGAGGTATAACATCTGAGGTGATGTTTGATGGGAAATTTATCAGAAGCGGGTAATGTAAAAGCGATGGAGATGGTAGAGAAGCAGAAGAGTCAAACAGGTGTTGAAAGTGGATGATTTTCTCTGAGGAAACCGAACCGGGGGTACGACAATTCGGTTTTGCACTCTTATTCATATTATTGAGAGGTTGTGTAACACTCATAGGATGAAAAACTACCTGGGTAAGAATTTACAGTTGATAAAGTTATAAAGCAAAAGAATCTCTTGCAAAGATTAGATTTTTGGCTTCCGTCAACTTAAGTTATGAATTTGATTCAACTGTACTTAATTTTGCAATTCTTAAGGGGTCTTGTCTAGCGAAAATAAGGGACTTAAGCACGAACTTAAGTCCTTAAGTACTTTTTCCCTTTATTTCTTTGTGCACGAAGTACGGTTATATGAAGCGTCTGAGATTATATGTCACTCATTGTTTGCGTAATCCAAATTGGAAATAATTAATTTCCAAAAAATGTCTGAAACCATTGCTATATCTAGCTTTGATATTCTTGTATATAATCGGCAATTTTCACGGATGCGACTTTCACGCTCACATGTTGCTAGGAATTTAGATGTGCCGAATGCGATCGCACTTTTACTGGGCAAATCTCTAAAGTCTATATACTTCAAAGACTTGATGTGTTGAATCAATATTATAGTAAGGGTTTTTGCCCTTTGGATTAATTCTTTATTTCCAGAATCGATTACCGAATGGCGAGTTAATACTTTACTCAAGTTAACTTCCTCTTTAACTTCCTAATGTTCAGTAGTAAAAACAGTTAAATTGTATAATATAAGCTCATTACCTGACGATTAAAGAGATTTTGAGGCAAGTAAAATTATTTTTCTACTACGAACAAAAACAAGCTCCAAGTCCAGTTGTGTTATGCCTATAGTACCTGAAACCTATAACTATTGTTGTTGCGAATTGAATGACGATAACAAGAAAGAAGAATATGCAGTTATTAAAGGAGCTATACCCAAAGACATAAAGTATAGATTCAAGGTTGTGTGCATTCAGAAAGAATTAGAGATGAGTACTGTTTTAGAAGAATTAATCCAAGAATGGGTACAAAAAAAGTCACCTATTGTAGAATCTTATGTTAATTTCGCTAAGGACGAATTAGAGGATGTTAAAGGATACATCTCAAAATCTCTCAAACTTCAGTTCAAAATTATTTGTGCTCAGAAAAAGGTTAAGATGCGCTCTGTCCTATACTATCTAATCAATCAATGGTTACAATCTGTTGAGCCGATGTTTGAACCTTCTGATGGTTAAAATCGTGAAGACAAACAGGCGTAAAATGACTTTTGTGCTTGTTGGATATTATGACCGCAATCTATGTTTAGATATGGCTGAATATCCATCAAGTTTATTACTAGTATGAACAAAAGCAAATTGGCTAAGTATGAATAAATATTCTTCACGTCTGATGTCTTCTGCACATCACTAAATCTCCCTGTCTATCTTCATCCAGATATTTTGAGTTGCTTAAGTACTAGATAATTATCATTTCACGAAATCAAAGACATTCTGGAGCAAAATAATGGAAGGATATTCGCCTATTACTATGAATTTTAATTGCTTATTAAAAAAATATAATCGTACACTTCCACTCTCTTGGGAATTAACAAAATATAGAAAATTAAAGAAACCAATACGACATAATTATAATTGGTTTCAAACTTTAGTAGAAGCTACTGAAACTATCCTTTTTATCAAACAAGATACGCAATTATATTATATCAATTCAGTCGCAGAATTAATTACAGGTTACACAAAAGAAGAGTTTTTTAATCAACCCGACATTAATGAACTCATACAAAAATATTGGCATTCTTGTCAATCTAATCAATTTCCCTATTCTGAACTAAAAAATTTTAAGCATCATCAAGAAATCAAAATTATCACCAAAAATGGTGATGAATGTTGGCTAGATTGCTACGTACAGACAATTAAATTCAAAGGAAAATTAGCTGTAATGGGTACAGCATTTAATATCACTCAGTATAAAAAAGCAGAAGCAAAAATTAGGGAGACTCTAGAAAAAGCAAAAGAATTCATCGAACTCCAGACTAATTTCGTTTCAATCATCTCCCATGAAATTCGTGTTCCCATGCATAATATTTCCTTCTCTGCTAGTCTATTAAAGCGTTATGGTCAACAATGTACTGACTTAGAAAAATTTGAGTATATAAATTTTATTGAAACCTCTGTCGATCAACTCAATTATTTACTAGATAATGCTCGGATGTTAGTCGAAGCAGACATAGGCAAACACAAATTTGAACCGCAATTAATTAATGTTGTTCAATTATGCCAAGAAACAATAAACAAAATACAATTTTATGATCAACAGCAACATATAATATCTTTCGTTAATCATAATATTTGTCCATCAGCTTGGTTAGATAAAAAGTTAGTACAGCCAATTTTAATCAATTTACTCTCCAATGCAATTAAATATTCTTCTCCAGGTAGCATGATTAATTTTGAGCTTTATTGTGAGAATGAAAATATTGTTTTTCAAATAGAAGATCAAGGAATTGGAATTCCAGCTATAAGCCAAAAACAAATATTTGAACCATTTTATCGTGGTCAAAATATTAGTAATATTCCAGGTGAAGGAATCGGATTGGCAATTGTTAAAAGATTTGTGGATTTACACGGTGGCACAATTAGTTTGATAAGCGAAGTAGGGATAGGTACCACATTCACTATTAGATTACCAATGAAGCAGTCATTAGCAATCTCGGAAATCTTATCTGTCGCTTAAATAGTCAATGAGGAGCAAATCAAAACAATGAAAAAGATTTTATTAATTGAAGATGAAATAAAAACTAAGAACTTTTTTCTAAATTGTCTTAATATCGAAGGTTTCCATACCATTAGTGCAGAAAATGGTTTAACTGGCATACAATCGGCAAAAGAACAATTACCTGATTTGGTGATTTGCGATGTTGTGATGCAAGAGCTTGATGGCTATAGCGTTCTAAATAAACTACGGCAAGATCCTGCTACAGCAATTATTCCTTTTATTTTTCTCACAGGGAAAGCATCTTACACTGATATCCGTAGAGGGATGGAATTAGGGGCAGATGATTACATCATTAAGCCTTGTAAGATAGAGGAAATACTAAAAGCAATTACAACACAATTAGAAAAACAGAAAATCATCAAGCAGTGGTATACTCATGAAATACAATGTGCTAACTCTAAATTACTAACAGGCTCTCAGTCAATTTTTCCTAATTGTTCTCAATTAAATCAAGTTTTTCAATTTATTGAGGAAAATTATTACCGCCCCATAAAACTTAGTGATATTGCCCTTGTAGTTGGTTACTCTCCTGCTTACTTAACTAACTTAGTAAAACGTAAGACTAATCGCAGTGTACATTGCTGGGTTACTGAGCGACGCATGGCGGAAGCGCGCTTCTTGCTTATAAATACCGATGAACCAGTTAATCAAATTGCTGCTAAAGTAGGCTACCCAGATGCAGGGTATTTCATTCGTCAATTTCGTCAACTTTATAAAATCCCTCCAAAAGCATGGAGAAAAGCACAGAGCATAGATTCCGCTATCCGATAAGTGGTTGGACAAAATTAAATTCATTCGTGGGCTATCCTTGAGTCACATATTAGACATCTCCGAAAATTATCAAAGCTGCTTTGTGACTGATTTATAAGCGGTAGATACAAGTTTTGCAGATTAGCTAGTCTAGACGATAAAATAAGACTTTGAGATATTTGTTGTTGCTAACAAGACAAAAAACTCTATTAATGTGCGTTAATTTCCGTATGATGAAATAGGAGATACTGGTATTGGTAAAATTAGCGCTCCAATTCTTAATCTTACTAATCCACAAATGGTCATAATCACTTGTTCATACTTTTTAGAATTCAATTTAAATCTGTCTTGTACAACTCGAAATATTTTCACGGAACGGATGCGGTGTTCAACAAATATTCGTTTAGATGAAAATTTTTGATTTTCATCTTTTTGTTCAATTGTTAACTCGCCATTTCTAGGTTTCTTAATTGGAGTTTCAATTAAATCTTCTCCAATATATCCCAGGTATCCTTTAAATTTTTGTTTTGTATGAAAGCGGTCGCGGTTTTCACGGAATAAAGTTATATCGCTTTTTGGTCCTGGTTCACCTGCAATGACATCAACAATATCTCTACCATCAGGTAAGATGACCATCTGAGTTTTAAATGTATGATTACTCTTTTTTCCTGAATAATATTTTTCTTGCTCGTCGTTATCTACAGGTCTTTGCCTGACTTGCTCATAGCTGTCAATAGTTAATTCATATTCTGTGAGAATCTCTTTAACAAGTTCACAATCTAACTCGTTTTTTTTTACTTGTTCAAGTAAACTAGGTGGCAACAACTCTCTTCAAAGTGGTAACCAATAATTAAAGGTGTCATTTGCTGTCGATTCACTGACACCAAACTGGATACCAAGCAGTTGAAAAGTCGGTCGGGTAACATTGGGGTGTCACCACCCCGCAGGTCGGGTAAGAAGATAGCGTTACCGCCATCCCCTCGGTGCGCGAACTAACCTTGAAAGTTTCCCCTCAGTTAGCTCAAGCATCTCAAACGCCCGATTGTGGACGCGGCTTCACTACCTGTAAATTTTGGCTGTGGACTTGTCGGTGACAATTAGGATGGAGCAGTACAAGGTTTTGTGCGCCATCAATTCCACCATGTGTTCGCCAAACCAGGTGATGGCTGTGCCATCCAGTAATTTTAGTAATTTTCTGGTTGCAAACAGGACAAATGCCGTTTTGTTCTTTCCATAGATGAAGCAGAGTTCGCTTACTTTTAAGGTTGTCTTCCATCTTTACGTCAAGACGTTTCTCGAAGTACTCTTCCCAGTTAGGGTCATAAGGATTAGCTTCTCCATGTACTTTAAAGTGCCGCTTAATCGGGACATTGGGGTATTTTCCCTCAACTTTTTCTCCAAACCATCTAAAACCATATTCGCCAGAACCGGCGAGCAAATAGCTCCTTGAGCAGGGTGGTTTCATACAAACAGAGAAAAAACCTGAGCGAGTTGATTGGACAAAGCTCGTTGTGCTTGGGGAATAGTGCGGAAACCAAAAAAACGAGCGATCGTAATAAAGAAATTATGTAAAATAGCCCAGTTGAAAGGTGCATTCCCGCCACGTCGTAGCGGGAAGTCCTTAGAAAAAGTTACATCTCTAACCCAGTGCAATCGGTTTTCAATTCCCCAATGTCCAATAGTGTCAGCTAATAACTGCTGTGCATCATGAATTTGACTACTAATGTAAAACTGCCGTTCATACCAAGACATCGCATTACGAATCCCAGTTCGTTCAACGACTACAAAAGCTTTGAGTCCAGCCCATTGTTTTTGAATGTTGTCACTGACAGCAAAAACTTTGCACTCACGTTGAGTGGTGCGTGAATGATGATGTTCACTCTTTGTGGCACAAGAGAGTGGAGTATCTTGTAATAATTGAGATTGTGCCATGTTGTAGAGCTTTGGTTGGTTGGATTTGAGACCGATTAAATAGTCATTGCCACTGTCGATGATTTGCTGGACAGTTTAGGCATGGCAGTGTAAAGCATCAAGGGTGAAAACTACCTGCTGCTGTTTAAATCCTTGAATTAATTGTTCGACAATTGCTATCTCACTTTCTTGCTTGTTAGACATGGGCTGCATTCTCAAGACTATCCCTCGTTTGTGGCTATACACCGAAACTACGGAAATAAAGTTTTGGTATGATTTGCTGTAATCCGTCACTGTGCAACGGATGCCTTTACCATCTATGGCTAATCTTTCTCCTGGTTCTGGTGGCACAAATACTTGCGCCCAGCTATTGAATATTTCGGTTAATGGTTGAAAATCAATATTTTTCAGGATACGTCGGAATGTTGAGTACGATGGAAATTTAACTGTTGGCTCCAAACAAAGCAATTCTATTAACTTTTGTCTGTGTACAACTGTAAAATCTTCTAGTGGTCTGTATCCCCAATATCCTGTCATTGCTCCTAATAGTATCAGCAACAGCACCAACCACAACTCATGTCTCATACCTTTAATGTTTCGGTAGTCTGGGATTTGTTGCAATTGCTCTATCAGGTTCATACTTGTACATCCGTAGATACTTAAATACCTTTATCTGTATTCTCATTTTTCTACGGTTGTATGAAACCACCCTG
>JANBVI010000047.1 GCA_024239075.1 Fischerella sp. CENA71
ATGTTTCGGTAGTCTGGGATTTGTTGCAATTGCTCTATCAGGTTCATACTTGTACATCCGTAGATACTTAAATACCTTTATCTGTATTCTCATTTTTCTACGGTTGTATGAAACCACCCTGCTTGTGTCAATTCATTGGGTTGACAGCGTTTTTGTTTTTTTGGACGAATGACCAAAACTCGTCCCCACTGATTTGTGAGGTTTCGATATTCTGTAGGCGGGCATTATGAATCATTTGTCTTTTTTGAGAAGCTGCCCGAACCAAACTGACTACAGTATTATATGCCTCCTTAGTCGTCCGAATAACTCCCCTCAAACTACTTTCTTCTGCATGAGCTTGTAGAACTGTGCGGATTGTTTCCGATTCAATTTGTCGGCGATAGTAGAGAGTATCAAATGTTGAAGTGAAAGTCTGTCGGCAAATTGGACAGTAGTACCGTTGATTTCCTCTGCTGGTTTTTCCGTGCTTATGGGTCTTGTCATGACTACACAAAGGACATTCCAT
The DNA here is from genome assembly GCA_024239075.1 of Fischerella sp. CENA71. Lineage (GTDB taxonomy): Bacteria > Cyanobacteriota > Cyanobacteriia > Cyanobacteriales > Nostocaceae > Pelatocladus. Next base: position 506 of record JANBVI010000047.1, read on the forward strand.
AGGATTGAGATCATTTATAGACCAAAGTTATCTTATCACTCCCACACTTCCTTGATGCACTACCGTCTAATCACTCTAACCTCTCACGAGTGGAATGCCACAGGTTTTTGCCACACAACCTTATCGCAAATCCACATATTTACCTAAATCTTTATCCCTAAGAATCTGCCCCATTTTCTGATATTCCCGACGTATAGCTCGGATCAAATGCACCATCTCAATTACTCCATGATCAACTGCTGCCAAAAAAGCAGCTGTCAGGGCGATATTGCGAATATTGGCCCCTGTGATATCAAAATTCTCTGCCAAAAACTCTAAATCTAGATGGGGGTTACAAGGTGCATGTTTGGGAAAAATTCCTTGCCAAATCAGATGACGGCTCTTGGCATCTGGTAGGGGAAACTCGATAATAAATCGGAGTCGCCGCTCAAAAGCTTCATCCATATTACTACGTAAATTTGTGGTTAAAATTGCAACTCCTTCATACTCTTCCATTTTTTGCAACAAATAACCCACTTCGATATTGGCGTAGCGATCGCGAGCATCTTGCACCTCAGAACGTTTGCCAAACAAAGCATCCGCTTCATCGAAAAACAGAATGGCATTAGAATTGGTTGCAGCAGTAAATATGCGATTGAGGTTTTTCTCTGTTTCACCGATGTATTTACTGACTATTTGAGATAAATCAATTTTGTAAAGGTCTAGTTGCAGTTGATGAGCAATTACCTCCGCAGCCATAGTTTTACCTGTACCGGGAGAACCAGAAAATAAAACATTTAGACCTTTTCCTAAAGATAGCTTATCTGCAAAACCCCATTTTTTATGGACTAAATCTCGATATTCTGCTTCTTTGCAAATATCTTGTAGTTGCGTCAGTTGATTGAGGTGCAATACAATGTCGTCCCAGGTATATTTCGGCTCAATTTTACGGGCGAGGTTTGCTAAGTCGTGACCAGATTGAGCGCGGGCTGCACTACATAAGTTAACAAATAAGGGTAGTGGTTTTGCTGTTTTGCTGTGGCTATTGTCTTTATTTGAGCTGATTTGTTGCCAACGCGCGGTATTATAGGCTGTGGCAACAGCATCAGCAATTTGATCTGGAGTCAGAAGAAAGCGATCGCTCAACACATCTAACTCTGAATCTTCAAGGGTAATCTGGGCTGTTTTGAGGTGGGTTTGCCAATATTCTCTACGTTGGCTAGACTCAGGAATCAAAAAAAGAATTGTAATTAACCCAGTTATTCCTGTGGCTGTGGGTATCCAATTTTGCACACCTGCGAGGATAGTAATTCCTCGATTTTTTTCGAGTTCTGTGAGCAAAGATTGATAGGGAATTTGATTTTCTGGGAGGTACAGAATATCGAAGTTATCTAGATACAGTAAACAATGAAAAAACCAGGCTTCTCGTGCCAAAATTTGCAGCTTTTCCTCAAAATTAGTTTTATCCTCTACCATCTTTGCTAAGTCGGCGATTAACAAAGGAACTCCCAGGGTTTTGGCGAGAATTTGGGCTGTGCAGCGTTTACCAGTGCGATCGCTTCCTTGAAAATAGAGGAGTAGGGGTTGTTGTTTTTGCCAATCTTCGATCACTAAGGCTTCTAGAGAAGTTTGCATATCTGCCTTTAAATACAAAGTATCGGAAAATAAACTTGGCTCTAGTAGCTGACAACAAGAAGTCAGTCGGGAATCTAACCCTGGTTGATGCAAAAGCAACCTCACCACTTGAGAGTCAACTATCAGACGATGAGAAAGAAGTGTCGGATGCTGCTGATGAGGTTCTGGACACAGATGCAGTAGACAATGGTAAATGAGGGGTGCGTTGCTAGCAAAATGCTTGCGTCGTGATAGTTTTTCGGGAATGCTAGTACAGAGCAAGTTCAAGACCATATCTACTGTAGGTCTTTTGTTACTCATATCATCTTGGAGATAGGCATAAACCTTGTCATAGTGGCGGTCTAACTCTGGTGCAAGGGCGATCGCTAGTATATCTAAGTCAAAATCCGATAAACTAAAAGTTCTTTGCAACCATGCGACAAGGGAATCTGAGCGAATTTGTATCGATGTTGGCTCTGATGGTATCTCCGTTGTTTGCAACCATGAAATTCCCAGTTCTCCCTCTGCTTTCTGCTGTGTTTGCAGAACCGAAACAGCTTGTTTGATTAGCCAATCTAATCGCGCCAAGAGAGGTTGCAAACCATTTAAATCGGGACTAATTTCTACTGCTTGGGAGATGGGTTTGGTAAATATTTGCGCTCCTTCTGCTGTTGAATCCACTGGATATTCCTTGAGTGAGCAGTTGTTATTTTATATTTATGGCTACAGAATTATTGCTTAACCAAACGGCTAATTCACTTTGAGAGACATTTCCTTTAGCAAGATTAATCATTACATCAACTGCTTCAACTTCACTAACTACGAGTTCGTAACCATTCCTCAGTAAAAAAACTGCCATAATAACAAAGGCAATCTTTTTGTTGCCATCAACAAAATAATGGTTTTTAACAAAGCCATACCCATAGGCAGCAGCTAAGTCACAAAGTTTAGACTTAGAATTATAACATTGAAATATCCCATTTTTCTGTTTAACAAATCAGGCGATCGTACTAAATCTCAGCTTTCATCTGCTTCAAAATGATTGCCTCCAAGGTGGTTTATTATTTTATAGCCATTGGTAGGCTCTGGGTAATTACCTACTTCGTCACCCTCTATTTCAATCACAGTAAAGTCATCCTGTATGATAAATATCTGTGATGGTTCCCCTTCTTCCTCCTCATAAATCCGGACTTGCACTCCACTCAGATTTAAAGCTCTGGCAATGGTATAAATAACTTCAGGGCTGGCGACAAGATAATCGCCGTAAGGTATTTCTAGCTGTTCATAAGTAACATAGCGGATTTGGGTAACTTGTTCTTCAGTTGCTTCTTCTCCACCATTCATGGCCGTGATCAGGCAATTGTTTTTGTTGAGCGGGTCGATGTAGGTTGCGTATTTCTTGTCAATTTTAATTTTTTTGGCTTTTAGCAATTGTTCAAAACTTCTTGCAATAGATGCTATCGTTTTCTGAAGCTTTTTGTAAGCTTCGTCCTTTTCGGTGCCTTCTCGCAAGGGGGAAGGGCAATAAGGTTTGAAAGTTTGGGGATTTTCTGGAATTGGATATTCGATCATTTTGCGCTTTAATTTCTCCCGATCCATCTTTTCTGCGCCCAGATTTTCAAAAAAAGTATCATAACGGTCTTTGTTCAAAGCCATTGCCTGAGCCATAAAGCGCATATACTGTTCTCCGCCTTTTTCCTTATGTTGTTTAGCGAGCGAATCGTTGTAGCTTTGAGCTGTATCTAGGGTTTTGGGGAAGAACTCCTTCTTATAGCCCTGATAATCAGGGGTATCATAATTAGGATTGCCTTGAAAGTCCTTAAAAATAGACGTAATATCTGTCGCTGTTTTGGGAATATTGTAGCCTTGCGACTGGCAGGGTCGGGCGTTTGTGGGATAACCGACTGGCAGTCCGGCTTTAGGTAAGGTATTTGAGCAGATCCCGCAATGAGGTTCTCCAGTCAGGAATAGGCTTTTAGGCGCACCTTCATCTTTGCTCATGAAATCGGAAACGCTAGTAGTTGCTGAATATGGAGGATCCACATTTTCTTTTTTTTGCTCTTTGCGCGGTACATTTTCGGCAGCATTCCACTCCGAATGAAACCCGCGGCCTGTTTTGCGGCTTAAACCCTCGAATTTGGGTTTATTCGCTTCTTGGTCGTTTTTCAAGAGCACATGGGTCAAAGCGTTTTGCCCGCCAAAAAGCAGGTAAGGGTAGTTTTGTTCTTGGGGGAAAGGGTGAGTAGAACTTACGTGACTGTACAGATCGTCTTTATTTTTGAATTGCTTACCGCAGTCAGGAAATTGGCATATCGTATAGGTTGTTTGTGAGTCAAAATAAGACTTTGTTCTCCCTCTACCTTTCTTTGTCTCTTCTTCTCCCAGTTTTTTGATATTTCTATGATTGGCAATAAATATTTCTTCTCCGTCTTGAGACTCAAAATTCCATCCTTTGTCTTTTATTACCTCTACCAAAGTTGCCGTAATCCATTGTTTACGCTTGGGAATATAAATCTGAAATTCTTCCTCAAGCTCCTTCTTCGTTGGTTCGTATAGCTGAATCACACCGCTAGTTGCGTGACTTAAATGCACGTTTTTTGCCTTAACGGGGAATTGTGCACCGTAGTTTAGATTAGTCAATTCTCGCGACTTATGCTGAGCGTTGGTTTCTGAGCGAACGTATTTATGCAGCAGAATCGATGGAGCTTCCGCATTCCTGGCAGCTACGGTTGTTAGGAAATTCAAATGTTCTTTCCCCTGCAAGATGCGACTGTCCCAAATTCCCGACGCCTTTTCCCCCATCAAATCTGCCTCATGCTCAAGTCCCACATCATCATTAATCCCCACGCCCTTTGCTTGCATGGTTGGCTGCACTCGCCCCTGCTTTTGCTGTACAACGTGCCAAGCCTCGTGGGGTAAATGCTGCTCTTGTCTTGGTGCAACATGAATATCTGTGCCTTGTGTGTATGCTAACGCCTGTAATTCGGAAGGTTTGGAGGAATTGTAGTGAACCCTGATATCATCCATCGCTATACCAGAGAGATTTTCTATCCCAGCTTTAAGGTGATCTGGTAGTCCGGTTTTGTTTTCTGGTTGCACTTCGGACGCGCCAACATCATCCTTTTTCTTTGCCTGTATCGGTTCGCCAACTTGCCCAGCATTACCCCAAAGCTGTGCGGATATCCCCTGAAATTGTGGAACCCACGAGGTTTGCTTGCCTGCTAAAATCTCTCGTGTTGACCTTGTACCGATCGCACTCTCTAACTGCTGTCTCTCATCCCCACTGACGCTATTTGGGTCTTGTTGCGCTCTTTGCACCACCGCAGATAATGACCCATAAGTTGGACTGGGTGCAATGTCTTGACTTTTTGGCGTTGACCGCAGTGAGGGTGAAGCCTTTTGAGATATTTGCTTGCGGTACATGTCATCTCCTACATCTAGCTAGCGATAATTGATATTCCTTGAGTGAGCAGTTGTTATTTATACAGAAATATATCAACCCCTATCAGGGAGCACGCTTCCTTAAACGAACCTATAATATTGGTGATCGCTAATTCTATTGAAAGTCTTTGATCACCTTTTCGTTTAACCAATCTAATTTAGTTAAAGCAGGTTGATCTTTTAGTTTTGCTGCTTCGTCTTTGGTATCTTTCTCTGCTTGAAGTTTAGCAACATTCTGATTTTGTGAGACTTCCTTTGAAAGTTCTTCGGCTATATTGCTATATTTCTCTATTTCAATGGTCTTGTTCTTAATTAAGGCAGGCAGTTCATCTATACGCATGATCTTAGCTTTAATCTCTTGGATTGTTAGTTCTAATTGGTTCAGTTCTTGGCTGATTTTATCCACCGCAGCTTGGCTTTTAATTTGTTCTTCTGGGGCAGTCTTATGAGCCTGAAACGCGTCTTTGTATCCACTAGCCTTCACTGCCTTGTCAATGGGTTCTTGTAGAAAGTTTGGGGCTTTACCTTTGTTATAGTTTCCATGATATACATTTCCCTCGTTATCATAAATTAGTGGAGGGGGAGTTTTGGGTTTTCTCACTGTGCCTGCCAATTCAGAATGGGTTGTGATCTTTGTCTTAGCCTCCTCAAGCGTTTTTGTCATCTTCTGAAGTTGTACGTCTCTATCCTCTAGGATTTTTATTGCTCGTAGAAATGAGAGGCGGGACTGGTCTATTTCTTCTGCTAATTGTTTCAATTGTTTTTCATATTCAGGAAGATGTAATTTTGCCGCTTTGCATTCTTCCTGCAATTTATCCAATTCGCTTCGTTGGTTGGTGATTTGTTGGTGGGTTTTAGTCAGTTGTTTTTGTTGGTCTTGAATATCTTTTTCAATGAGCTTTAGTTGACGGAATTTTTTGGTAAAAGATTTTGTTTTTGTGTATGTTTCATCCTCCGAACCAGAGTCATCTGCATAGCTATCCTTCCCACCACCTGGATCTATGTTCACATTAACTTTTGGAATTTTCTCGCTTTTACCTTCTATCTCTTCACCTGTAAGCGTTTGGAAACGTTTGGATGTGATATGCTTGGCTGTACGGTATCCAACGAACATACCCCCATGAGTTCCTCCAGAATAAAAGCTCCAATCTTTTGTAGTTTCTACAATTGTTTCATTCATTATTTTATGAGCTGCATTACATGCAAAACAGTCTGCTAAAGTACCACCAATATAGACATTTTTTTCTTGATACTCATTTTTTTGTCGTCTTTCTTTAATTGCTTCCGTAACCTTTAATTCACCATGCATATTATGTTTTTCCTCGCTGTCTAATGAAGGAGTTTGTATTACATAAATGCCAGGATCTCCATTCAAGTATTTAGTTTTATTAATTACTCCTGCATCGATCGCGTTCTTAATTCGTATAAGCTGTCCGCGGACTTCTTCGTTTAATTCAATTCCAGTCTTTTCTTTAGTATATTCATCGTTCAACAAGTATTTGACCTTTTTTAGATCGGAATCTCGTTTATTTTTGGGAATTCTCAAATTTTCGGTTGTTCCCTGTAATGGGTCAATATTTTTGACTATATCCTTTAATTTACCTGCCATGTTGACTAAACTTTCACTCCGATTGGGGTTTTCCTTATTTGCGCTTAACACCAGTGCTTGATCATCCAATGCTACAGCTACATGGACATTGGTTTCAGTTGCAAGAATTCGTCCAATTCGGTCAATCATCCGTTCAGATCGGGTGAGTTTCTTGCGAGGAACAAGATGTCTTTGCCCTTTGGTTTTTTGTGGTTCAGCTGGTGTTCTGAAATCCTGGCTTCGTCCATGTGTTGTTGGAGGAACTAATCCAACTTCGTCAGCATGATCTTCGTAGTAGTCAAATTCCTTATCAGAATTACTTTTTTCTTGGTTAAGCGTCCAGTAACTTGGAACCAACTCACCTTTCTTCACTTTCTTCTCAACCCTTTGTACGACCGTATCCTTAGAGTTTTGACGTTGCACGGTACTACCCTTTTGCTGTATCACATGGTTTAGTTCATGGGCAATCCATTTGTGTTGAACTTCTCCAGTCTTAGCACCCATCACATCTGCTTCTGTCTCCAACCTTCCATCATCATTAATCCCCACATTCTTGGCCTGTATAGTCGGCTTTACCCTTCCCTGCTTCTGCTGGACAACGTGCCAAGCTTCATGAGGGAGATGCTTTTCTTGGCCTGGTGCGACATGGATATCCGTCCCTTGGGTGTAGGCTAACGCTTGCAATTCGGCTGGTTTAGCAGAATTGTAGTGGACTCTCACATCATCCATTGCTATCCCAGAGAGATTTTCGATCCCAGCTTTAAGGTGATCTGGTAGCCCCGTTTTGTTTTCTGGTTGCATTTTGGACACCGTAATATCATCTTTTCCCTTCGCCTGAATTGGTGTGCCAACTTGCCCAGCATTACCCCAAAGCTGCGCGGATATCCCCTGAAATTGTGGAACCCACGGGGTTTGTTTGCCTGCTAAAATCTCTCGTGTTGACCTTGTACCGATCGCACTCTCTAACTGCTGTCTCTCATCCCCACTGACGCTATTTGGGTCTTGTTGCGCTCTTTGCACCACCGCAGATAATGACCCATAAGTTGGACTGGGTGCAATGTCTTGACTTTTTGGCGTTGACCGCAGTGAGGGTGAAGCCTTTTGAGATATTTGCTTGCGGTACATGTCATCTCCTATATCTGGATAACAATAAATTGAATGGCATGAAAAACAAGATTTAACTATTACTTAATTATTTGTGTGGAATCTAAATTCACTCTATCTATATTTAGAGAGTTATTTAGTTAAATAGTATTTATTACGAATAGTCACAATATTTATTGACAATACTTAATGAAATTCTTGTTTACTAATATACTAACCTAACTGTATTATTCTGAATTATAGCAGTCTGAAATTCTTTGTGAACAACAAGATACCCGAGTTTTATAATAAGTCGGGTATATGGATATTAAAATTTTTCACAATCCAAATGGAATTGCTATATTAAAATTCCTATTTGATTTGTGAAAAAACTTAGTACAGTTTTTGTTCCCCGTTCCCTGTTCCCTGACTCAACGAATAATTTAATAAATCAAATCGGATTTCTATGTATTAGGATTCCTATTTGATTTTTGTTGGTGTAGCCTGCGATCGCACTCATCGCACTCTATGCTTAAAAAGTTCAGTACACTTCAAAGATCTTTTTGGACTGTTGCCTGTTCTCCATTAAGAGTTCCCTATTCCATGAATGAATTTAATTTTGTGCAACTAATTTAGATTATGTTAGATGCTCTAGACAGTACCTTAGAATTGCTATTGAAACGAGAACTTCCACCTGATGTTCCTTCAACAGACACGGAGGTTTTTATCAGTTTTGATACGCCTTATCAAGGAGCAATTAAAAGAAAGCCAGCTATCAACTTCTTTCTTTATGACGTACAGGAGAATCTAGAGTTACGCAACAGTACATGGTCAGTGGAACGCCAAAGTAGTGGTAAAGCAATGAAAAAACGTCCTCCTGCGAGGGTGGATTGTTCATATCTGATTACTGCTTGGCCGCAAAATGAAGATGATATCCAGACAGAACACCAACTTTTAGGAGCAGTAATGAAGGTGTTACTGCGCTATCGAAAACTGCCCGAAACTTTTCTTGCAAATAATTTTGAAGGTCAAGAACTTCCCTTAAGACTAACTAGTTTGCGTCCTAGTAACTTACAAAGTTTTGGGGAATTTTGGCAAGCAATGGGGGGGAAGGAAGGAACTAGACCCAAAGTCGTATTGCATTGTACTGTTACCATCTCCGTTCCTGTAGATGAAGCAGGAGAAGAAGCAGGATTAGTAGGAATTTCTCCGCCCAGATCTCAATAACAGACTTCTCAATAAAAAATATCCCATCACAGGGGACAAGGGAGACAAGGAGGATAATAATGCTCAAAATGAGTGTATCTAATCAACAAATAGTGATCGCAGGTAAAGTTCTAGAAGGGGAAAGCGAAAAAACAATTTCTGGCGCGATAGTCCAAATTATTGAAATGCCAGAAACATTCAAAGCTATTTTATCTCTGAAAGCACTTCAATACAGTTCACAATGGGAAAAAATGTTAGAGCGACCTGACCGCAAAATTACAACCAGCGATGGTGATTTTCACTTTATCAATTTACCTCCAGGAGAATATCTTCTAGAAACATCTTTACCAGCAAGTGCAACTCGATATAAAAATGGCAGAAAAACAGTAAACATTTCTGCTGCTGTTGATGGTAAAATTCTTACTACAATGATAGAAATTTTTCTTTTACCAACTGGAATTAAAGGCAAAATCACCGATGCAGATGAGCCGAATCAAGCAATTATTAATGCCAAAGTACAGATCCAAGGCTGTCGAGATAGTACCTTAAGCGATCAAAAGGGTAATTACCGCTTATTAGGTTTAGAATCCTCTAAATCAGGTCAACACACCGTAACTCTAATTGTCTCTGCGATAGGCTATCAACAAGTTTCTAAATCACTCGTTATTCAACTAGGGGAAGTAATTGCCGAGCAAAATTTTGCTCTTAAACATAAATAAAATAAGTATCTACACACAATTAATTCAACATATTATTTTTCTATTGCATATTGCCTATCCCCTATCCCCATTTTCTAATAAATCAAGGAGTCAATCAAATGCCAACCTATCTCTCTCCAGGTGTTTACGTCGAAGAAATAGCTTCCGGTTCTGCCCCAATTGTAGGAGTTGGAACCAGTATTTCTGCTTTTATTGGCACGATAAAAGCTAATGCTTGGTCATCAAACAACACCACTAATGCAGCATCAACTAAGTCTGTGGGAAGTTCTACAAATCCTGTTAGCATTGGTGATGGCAAAGGTGGTAATCAAAAAAATTATCCATTGTTGTCGGGAGATTATCCCGTAGTTACCACAGCAGGGACTTATAGCTTTTTTGTTGATGGGAATCCTGTTAATTTAGATGATGCAAACCCGATTACAAATAATGATGCAGACAAGTCTGCAACAGTAAAGTTTAAAGATGCCGTAGCTTCAGGGGCAAAAATTACCGGATATTATCAAGTTCAAATACCAACAACACCAATTCCAATTGATCATAACATTGCTAAAGAAGGGGAAATTAAACTCTGTACAAACTTTACTGAATTTAAGAAATTCTTTGGTGACTTTTTGTCTCCTAGTGGTGATACTCAAGGACAAAACACTTTAGCTCATGCAGTTTATGGCTTTTTCAGAAATGGTGGCACTCGTTGTTATGTCACCTGGATCACTGGGGAAGATAAGATTGCTGGTGTTTTAGATGCTTTTGAAGCTATTGACGAAATTACTATCGTCGTTGCGCCAGGAAATTTAGATTTGAGGGATGATATCAAAGACCATTGTGAAAAGATGGGCGATCGCATTGCGATTCTCGATAGTCCAGATACCATCGACCTTAGCAGTACAGGAGTTATTAATACTCTCAAACCCTTCAATTCTCCTTATGCAGCTTTGTATTTCCCCTGGATTCAAGTTTTCGATCCTGCCAGCAATAGTAATATTTATATTCCACCCAGTGGTCATATTGCTGGAGTTTACGCACGGGTTGATGGACAAAGGGGAGTACACAAAGCCCCTGGAAATGAAACGATATTGGGAGCTTTGGATTTAAAATATAATCTCAGCAAAACCAAACAAGATGGACTCAACCCAGATGGGATTAACGTTATTCGCAAGTTAAATGGTGATATCCGCGTCTGGGGTGCGCGTACCTTGGGCGGAGATGCGAATACAGAGTTTAAGTACGTAAATATCAGACGTCATTTTAGTTACTTACGAGACTCAATTGATAAAGGAACTCAGTGGACGGTTTTTGAACCCAACACACCCGAACTTTGGGCAAAAATCCGTCGCAATATTAGTGCTTTTTTAGTAATGGAGTGGCGCAAAGGTGCATTATTTGGCACAACTCCCCAAGAAGCTTTTTATGTGAAATGCGATGAAGAAAACAACCCCCCAGAAGTCCGCGATTTAGGTCAAGTTGTCACAGAAATTGGCCTAGCAGTAGTTAAACCCGCAGAATTCGTGATTTTCCGTCTCAGTCAATGGGCTGGTTCGGGGAAATGAAATTCACTTTTGACTTTTGACTTTATTTCCTATGCCAACTTTAAAGCCAAAAATACCAGGTATCTCTCTCAACCATATTGTTCCGACCCCAGCACCTGAACTGTTGACAGGTGTTCCAGTATTTTTTGGCTTGGCATCAGTAAAAACTAGTGCGAACGAAGCAAAAAAGCTAACCTTGGCGACTCATTTTGACCAATATTTTCATCAAGCAAAGGGATATCTGCGAGATGCAATCATAGGGTTTTTTGAAAATGGAGGTCGTATTTGTTACGTTATTGCCTTAGCAGATAATACTCTTGATGCTCTGCAAGAGGGGTTAGAAACAAGCGAAGTCCTAGAAAATATTGATTTGGTTTGTGTTCCCGATACCATGCTCGGTTCTGATGCTGAAATTATAAAGATGCAGCAAACCATCTTAGAGCATTGTGAGCAGATGAGCGATCGCTTTGCCATTCTGGATGCATTGAATGTTACTGATGTCGCACACCTACAGCAACAACGACAGGGACTTTCTAGCCACAACGGAGCATTATATGCACCTTGGCTAAAAGTAGAACATCGTTCTGATCCAATTCCTCCCTGTGGTCATATTGCGGGAATTTACGCCCTTTGTGACCACAATATTGGATTTCACGCCCCTCCTGCTAATTTTGAACTGCAAGGAGTGCTGGATTTGAGTCTTCACCTCACAACTACAGACCGAGAAGAATTGCTTAATCCCAAAACCGGAGCGACAGTCAATTCTATCTGTAGCTTCCGAGGGCGAGGAATGCGAGTTTGGGGAGTACGTACCCTCAGTCCCCTGACTGAATGGCAATATGTTAATGTGCGTCGCTTATTTCTGACTTTTGGACGCTGGGCAAATCGAAATCTAGCCGATACTGTATTTGAACCCAATGCTTTCCCTTTATGGGTGCGACTGCAAAGGGAATTGAGCGTTTATTGTGAATCTCTATGGCGACAAGGTGCTATCCAAGGTGCTGTACCCCAAGAAGCATTTTACGTTAGATGTAATGCCCAAACTAACCCCCCTGAAAATCGAGAAGTGGGACAGGTAGTCGCAGAAGTAGGTTTAGCCCCCACTATTCCTGGGGAATTTATCCAACTTTTACTTGTTCAAAGTAGTAGCGGAATTACACTCCAATAGGCAATAGGTAATAGGCAATAGGAAAAGATGGGGAAGAAAGGAGGTAGATATGTGTTGAATTTTTTCAAAAATCAAATAGGAGTCCCATAACTTACATCTTGCACCTACCCCATATTCCGCCTCGGAATAAATTCCGAGTCTAATAGCATAAGTCCGTTTAAACGGACTCAAAGGCTTTCCTAGTCAGATTGATCTGACTTTCGCTTATAGCCAAGAAATTTATTTCTTGGCGGGACGAAAAGTTGGTACAAGTTATGAAATAACTGATAACTGATTATTGAAGGAGATGATTTTATGCCAACAATTTCTAATCCTCACGATCCCTACAGTGGTTATAATTTCTGGGTTGAGTGGGATGGTATTATTCACGCTGGATTTCGTGAATGTAGTGGTTTAACAGCGACTCGAAAGGCAGGAACTTACAGAGAAGGAACAGATAAAGCCTTAAGTCAGCGTCAAATTCCAGGACTTAATAGTTATGGCAACATTACCCTAAAACGAGGAATTACTGACAATAAAGAACTATGGGAATGGCACAAAAAATTACAAAATGGAGAAACGGATCGCCGCAACCTTTCGATTATTTTGGCAGATGATAGGGGAGAAGAAAAAATCCGGTGGAATTTGGAAAATTGCTGGCCTACAACTTGGAATGCTCCAGACTTTAATGCTACCTCTGACGAAGTGGCGATCGAAACCTTAGAACTAGTTCATGAAGGTATCACCGTTGGTTAATATTTCCTTTGAGCAATATTTCTTTTGATTACAATCATGCAGCAAACTGAATTTCCTTTTATATTGCCCCAAGGATATCTTGATTCAGAAGGTAATACCCACCGTGAAGGCATTATGCGGCTTTCAACTGCCTATGATGAAATTGCTCCGATGCGAGATCCAAGGGTACAGAAGAATCCAGGATATTTGGTGATTATTCTCTTAGCAAGGACAATCATCAAACTCGGAACTTTAGATCAAATTAATACCAAAGTAATTGAGGGATTATTTTCAGGAGATTTAGTTTATTTACAAGATTTTTATCAAAGAATTAACCAAAACGGTCACAGTCGTTTCCGGGTAGCTTGTCCCCACTGTCAAGGTGAGTTTGAAGTAGAAACAATTCCGGTGGGGGAGTAGTTTGCTACCCCCCAGAACGACTCTTGGATGAGGTAGCCTACCTTGCTTATCATTTTCACTGGCCTTACGAACAGATTATGACAATGGAACATCGAGAACGTCAGCAGTGGGTAACACAAGTAGCACAGATTAATCAGCGACTCAACGATTGAAAAAGAGGCGATTAATCGCGTCTCTACAAATCTGATCTCCGATCCCCAAATCATCATCAGAGGAAAAAAATGAATCCCCTACTTATCGGACTGAATGCAGCTTTGTCCGCAGGTTCAACCCTAAGTTTAGTAGGACACGACCCCTACATGGCTTACAACTTTGCGGTGGAAATAGGGGGAGTTGTTGTTGGTGGTTTTAGCGAAGTTAGCGGCTTAAGTAGTGAAATTGAATTAGAACCCTATGAGGAAGGAGGATTAAATGGTTATGTTCATAAATTTCCCAAACATACTACTTATCCAAATTTGATCTTGAGCCGGGGATTAGTCAATATTGATCTGTTTTATATTTGGTATCAAGCAACTAGCCAAGGACTGATTCAGCAGTTGAACGGTACGATTCTCTTACTTGATGATCAACAAATTCCGATAATGTGGTGGACATTCCAAAATGCATATCCTGTCAAGTGGGAAGGGCCACAATTTAAAGCCAGTAGCGACGAAATTGCTGTGGAAAGAATTGAACTAGTGCATCAAGGAATTTCTAAGTTGTAAATCATGGAAAATTCTTTATCAAATTGGCAAGATTCGCTCAATCATAAGTTGGTAAATCGGCTCACTCGTCCATTACGTCAACCAGGAATGATGAAAATGGGGATGAGTCAGAGAATAATTAATCGTTGCGATCGCTTTTTAAATCGCTTACCTCTTCTGAGTCAACAAATGCAACGTTGGGGTAATACTAATACCCTATCAACTGAGTCGGTTCCAATTGTTTATGCACAGTCTGTTTCCTTAGCAAAGGAAGAGGGAATAGACAATAAAGGAGATAATTTATTGCCAGCTGTCCCTCAAAATCAGCCTGCGGTTACTCTCATTCAAAGAAAGTTAGATTCTTCTCAATCTTTCCCGACAAGGACAATTAATAATTCTATACCTATTCAAAATTCTTCTAATTTATCAAGTTCTGATTCTAGAGATGAAACAAACCAATCTCTGACTTTAAAAACACACATTAATCAGCCTTCTATATATTCATCAGAAGTTCCGGCAGTTTCTCCTCAAGTTATTGCTGAAGAACTAGCAAAAACATCAGAAATGCCGTTACAAGATAAATTTACTGACTCTAAAACAATTTCATCATTAAATACTAATATTCCATCGACACCAATTTTAGATGCAGTAATCAACGAAACATCGATCTCTTCGTCAGAAATTCCGGCAGTTTCTCCTCAAGTTATTGCTGAAGAATTAGCACAAATATCAGAAATGCCGTTACAAGGTAAATTTACTGACTCTAAAACAGCTTCATCATTAAATACTAATATTCCATCGACACCGATTTTAGATGCAGTAATCAACGAAACCTCGAACTCTTCGTCAGAAATGCCGATAGTTTCTCCTCAAGTTATTGCTGAAGAATTAACAATCACATCAGAAATACCATTCGCACAAGAAGACGTGAGTATTTCCGAGCAGTCACTTCCCATTATTCAAGCAAAATTGCTAAATTCTTCTTTATCATCATCTCTTCCTTTAGTCAATAATTTGCATACTTTCGATTCTCCGCAGCAAACCCAAAAAAAACATTATTCGGGAAATTTCGAGTTAATAAAACGACAAATTTTAGAATCTAATACTGCCTATACCAATTTTCCCATTGTGACTGCTCAATCTCCAAATTCTCAAGCTAAATTGAGCAATCAAAAAACATCATTGGTGAACAATTCGCCAATTAATCAAAATCATCACAATCAAAATATCTCTCCTCTTACCCAGATTTCTGTAACTTCTCCAATTAATCCCCCCTTAAAGCCTCAATCTTCGCCTTTACCTCTAGCTAAAACTACACCATCATCAAGGAGCATTAGTCAGCAACCTACCCTATCAAACCAGAATTCAAGAGCATCAACCACAGATTCTTTATCATCACCTCCCAGAACTTTTGCTAGTTCTTTATCAACACCAGAGACTTCCATTTCTCCAATAGCAACTCAATCAAATATTGATGTTGATAGCATAGCAAATCAAGTTGAACGCAAACTAATGCGACGGTTAGTAATTGAAAGCGAACGCAGAGGAAAAATTCGATGACACTAGAGAAATTAACTATCAAAGCAGAAAAAAGTAACTCTGGAAAGTTCGACGAAAAATTCAAAGTTCTTTTTAACCCTAACCAAGTACAAATCGTCAAAACAGGCTGGAAAATGGAAAAATACGGTCCTGTTGCGTCTCAAGAATTGACTCAACTCAGTCTTGATTTATTCTTTGACACCACACTGTTCGGGTATCCACCAGAAAATGTCCAAAATTATACGCGCAAAATTTTTAGTTTAACTCAGCCTCGAGTTGGCACAAATCCTAAACGTCCTCCCCGTTGTCAGCTAATTTGGGGAACTATATCTGGTAAAGATAGTGTGTTATTACCTGATGGTTTTTTAGAAAGTGTCACTAAAAAGCTGACTCATTTTCTGGAAGATGGTACGCCTGTCAGAGCAATTTTAAGCTGCACATTTAAAGAGTGGAAAGAACCAAGAAAAAAGGCAAAAATTGCTAATCCCATTGATGATCCTGTAAGAATTGTGAGACGAGGAGAAACTTTAAGTAGTATTGCAGCCGAAGAATATGGCGATCCTTCTTTATGGCGTGTGATTGCAGCAGAAAATCACCTGATTAATCCTCGTCAATTAAATCCGGGAATGGTTTTGACGATTCCTCCTTTGCGGATTAATAGCGTGACTCAGAGGGGATAAGGGGGACAAGGAGGACAAGGGGGATAAGGGAAGGGAAGGAGGAATAAATTGTGTTGGATGTAGGAATTGGATAATTTATTTTTTGGAGTTTCCTAAATCATGCCGAGTGATGCTTCCTTATTAAATCCTAATCTCAAAATTTTGATTCAAAGTAAACCCCTTGCTTCAGAGATACAAGCTGATTTGCAAGCGGTTTTAGTATCAGAGGATTTGGAAGCTCCAAGTATGTTTACTCTGCAATTGGTGACTTGGGACTTAGTAAAACAAGAAATGACATGGGTAGATGACAAAGTATTTGATGTTGGGAATGAAGTAGAAATTCAGATGGGATATGAACAAGAACTTAAAACTTTAATGGTGGGAGAAATTACGGGATTAGAACCAGAATATAGCCAAGATATGACACCAATACTTGTGGTGCGAGGTCATGATTTACGCCACCGTTTGTTGCGAGGTCGCCACACAAAATCTTTTGTGAAAATGAAAGATAGTGAGATTGCTAGTCAAATTGCCAGAACTAGGGGACTAGCAGCAAAAGTTACCGACACTGAAGTAAAATTAGAATATATTTTGCAACATAACCAAACAGATTGGGAGTTTTTACAAGAGCGAGCAGGACGCATTGGCTATGAAGTTGTGGTGGATAGTAAAACTCTTTATTTTCGTCCCCATGAGAATGCTAAATCAAAAGTTTTGACTCTAACCTATGGAGAAAATTTACAAGAATTTTTACCTCGTTTAAGTACCTTGAGTCAGGTACAACAGGTTGAGGTAAGAAGTTGGATTCCTAAAGAAAAGAAAGAGGTAATAGCTAAGGCTGCGGTAGGGAAAGAAGGTGGAACAATGCAAGGATCAACTTCTGGTGCTAAAGCAGTCAAAAAAGCCTTTGGTGAGTCGAGTTATACGATTGTAGATCAACCTGTATGGAGTAAAGCAGAAGCCGATCAAATGGCATTAGGACAGTTTCAAGACGGAGCGATCGCTTACATTACTGGTGAGGGAACTTGCCAAGGTGATCCCAACTTACGTGCTGGAAAAGTGATAGAAATTGCTAGAGTTGGCAAAAAATTTAGTGGTCTTTATTATATCAATAGTGCAGAACATTCCTATTCTCTAAATCAAGGTTATCAAACTTCATTTACTGTCAGGAGAAACGCTACATGAACGGTATAGATTTATTAATCAATAATGACAAAAATCATCATGTTTATGGTGTGACGGTTGGTATAGTTACTAATAATAAAGATCCAGATGGTTTAGGACGAATTAAGGTAAAATTTCCTTGGCTTTCTTCAGAGGAGGAAAGTTACTGGGCTAGGGTTTTAACACCTATGGCAGGAAATAACCGAGGGATTTATTTTTTGCCGGAAGTTGATGATGAAGTGTTAGTCACCTTTGAACATGGTGATATCAATTTTCCTTATGTTCTAGGAGCTTTGTGGAACGGGAAAGATAAACCACCTCTCCAAAATGATGATGGTAAGAATAATCAGCGAGTCATTAAATCTCGTAGTGGTCATCAAATTATTTTAGATGATACTGATGGAAAAGAACAAATTATTATTCAAGATAAAACAGGGAAAAATCAAATTATTATTAATTCTCCAGAAAATCAAATGAATGTCAATGTTGAAAAGGATGTAATTATTGAAACTAAAGGTAAAATTATCTTGAAAAGTAGTGATGATGATGTTTCCATTGAGTGTAAAAATCTATCAATAAAAACTCAACAAAATTATCAATTAGAAGCAGGCTCAAATTGTACGATTAAAGCTAAAGCTCAATATGAATTGGAAGCACAATCAGGTTTAGGAATTAAATGTTCAGCCGGAGTGAAAGTCAATGATGGTTCCTTAGAGGTGATGTGATGGAGATTGATTTTTTAGGTGTAGGCTGGACTTTGCCGAGCAAACTTAATGAAAATGGTCAAATTGAGGTAGCACGTTATGAAGATACTGTCCGTCAGTCGATTTTGATGATTCTGAGTACAGCTAAAGGAGAGCGAGTCATGCGTCCTGATTTTGGCTGTAGTATTCATGAAAAGGTGTTTTTCCCTAATAGCTTAGGAACAATTGGACAAATTGTTAGTGATGTCCGAGATGCTTTAGTTGAATGGGAACCTCGTATTGATGTTTTAGATGTAGATACGATTCCCGATCCGCAACAACCGAATGTAATTTTAATTCAAATAAATTATCAAATTCGGACAACAAACAATATTTTTAATTTGGTTTATCCTTTTTATTTGCAGTGATTTCGTATGGCTTCTTTACCTCCGAAAATTGATCAACGCACCTATGATGAGATTGTTGAACAAAGCGAGACTTTAGTGCAACAATTTAGTGGTTGGAAAGCTGCACTTGAAGGTAAAACAGATGCGGGAAGAGCATTAATTCGCATCTTTAGTCGGATGGTAAAGTTAGTCAGCGATCGCTTAAACCAAGTTCCGGAGAAAAATTTCCTAGCTTTCCTAGATTTAATTGGGGGAGAACTCAAACCACCTCAACCAGCCAAGGTTCCCTTAACCTTTTATCTAGCAGAAGGAACTCCTGTAGATGGGTTGGTTCCTGCTCATACTCAAGTTTCTGCACCACCTGCTGAAGGTTCAGATGCAGAAATTGTCTTTGAAACGACTAGGGAACTGGTGGTGACAAAGACGCAATTACAAGCAGTATTTGTGCGTGAACCAAGTCAGGATCGTTATAGCGATCGCACTTTCGCAGCGACAGGAGAACAAGATGCAGATTTCTTTGCTTTTGTTGGCGATCGCGCTATTCCACATTCTCTTTATATAACTTGTCCCGAGATTTTCAATTTACCAGAGTTAAAAACACTAAAACTGATTATTACTACTAATAATATCAGTCAATTTCAAAGTTTACCTCTGAATTGGTCGTATTGGGATGGTTTCCAATGGCAAGCTAGTCCAATTCCTAGCCAAAGTTACGCAAATAATCAATGTACTATTACTTTTAGCAATTTACCGATTCCGGCTGTTGCTGAAATTGAGGGAAAAGCCGCGAGATGGTTGCAAGCAAGGTTAACTAATATATCCCCAAATGTACCTCAAATTACTAATATTCAGGGTAGTATCAATATTACGCAATCTAATTTTATTCCGGAGGTTTGTTTATTTAAAAATAGTCCTTTAGACCTGAGCAAAGATTTTTATCCCTTTGGGGAACAGCCAGAACTTAATGATACATTTTATATTGCTCTGAATGATAATTTTATCAAGCCGAATACAATTATTACTCTTAATATAAATCTGAGCTATAAACCTGTAAATACCAATAATTTAAAAATTAATTGGGAGTTTTATAACGGTCAAATCTGGCAAGAAATTACAAATAAAAATTCCGAATTAAGATGGATAGAAAATTCCTCAGCAATTAAGTTTATCGAATCCGATTCTATCCAGGCAAAATTACAATTTCCTAATCAAGAAAATCTACCTTCTCCTAGCACCGTCAATGGAGAAATTCGTTATTGGATTCGCGCTAGGATTACTCAAGGTCTTTACGGCAAAGCAGCAGGTGAGCGCAAATATCCTATCTATGATGACTTAGCAGTTCTGAAAGAGGAAATCAAAAAAAGAACAGGCGAACTTAAAGAAATTAGAGTTGATACTTTGGATTTATTTAAAGTTGGTGATACAATTCGTATTCTCCCTCTGACTGGTGGGTTTCCGGAAGAAAATAAAATTAAAGAAATTATTGAAAAGGATAATAAGCTGAAGCTAGAAAACGGAATTTTAAATACGGATTTAGCTGTCGGGACTCGGATTATGCGTAAGTTAATTATTACTGAAACGATTCCCCCAACTTACGATCCACCTTTGATTAAGTCATTAAAGTTAACCTACGATTTTACTATCACAGAAAACGCTCAGTATTTTGCTGAGAATGATTTTAACTATTCTCATGCCGCAAGTTTTACCACACAATTAAAACAAAGGGCTGAAATTGGAGATAAATTACTGAATTTAGCTAATGTTCAAGGCTTAGCAGTTGGTGAGTTACTCACAATTAATTCTGAGACTTATCAGATAGAAGCGATAAATTCCGCTACTAACCGAGTGAGCCTGACATCAAAACTTAGTCAAAACTACAGTACAAATACTGCTATTAATCGTTATTTTCGACCCTTTACATCTACTATAGATCAAGAGCCAACCCTATATCTAGGATTTGATGATTCTTTTGATAATAAAACAGTTACACTTTATGCACAGGTTGAGCCACCATTACCAGATGAATTATCAACTGATATTACAGCTGAAACCATCCTCACAAAAGCTGCAAACTCTGGACAAACAACATTGAAACTTGCCGATATCACTGGTTGGCAAAATGGCGATCGCCTGGAAATTCAAAACCCACGTAATCCCAAACAATACGATAGATATACTATTAGCAATATTAGCGAACATCAAATTACTATCAATCAACCTCTGCAACAAAATTATCCTCAGGGAAACTCAGTTATTCGTCCCAAACAACCCGAATTAGTTTGGGAATATTCTAGTCCTCTGGGTTGGCTACCATTAGGGGTAGGGGACGAAACTCAAGCATTTTCTCAACAAGGTTTAATTCAATTTATTGCTCCCGCAGACTTCAGCAAAGAAGAAACCTTTGGAAAAGAATTATATTGGTTGCGAGTGCGTTGGCAAGCAGGTAATTTTCGGATCAAGCCTCGTCTACGTCGCTTATTAACAAATACCATTTGGGCAGTTCAGGCAATTAGTCTTCGGGAAGAAGTTTTAGGCTCAAGTAACTACGATCCAAATCAAGTTTTTGTTGCTAGTAATACCCCGATTTTGATGGGACAGCAATTGGAAGTTCAAGAAGGACAAATTCCTCTCCAATTAGAATCTGATCGAGTCAAAGTCATTCAAGATGATTTAGGAGAAATCGAAGCAGTTTGGGTACTTTGGCAGGAAGTAGCAGATTTTTACGGTTCTGGTGCAAGCGATCGCCATTACACTTTGGATCGCCAAACTGGGGAAATTCGCTTTGGGAACGGACAAGCCGGGATGATTCCTCCCAGAGGACAGAATAATATCCGCCTATCTTTTTATCGCACTGGAGGAGGTAAACAGGGAAACGTCACCTCACAAACCATTAGCGAACTGAAAACTACTGTTCCCTACATTGATCGAGTCATTAACCTGGAAGCAGCAGCAGGTGGCGCACAACAGGAAACTTTAGACAGTCTCAAACAACGAGTACCAAAGCAACTACGTCACCGCGATCGCGCTGTCACCATTGAGGATATTGCAGATTTAGCATACGAAGCTTCGACAGATGTCGCCAGAGTCAAAGTTGTTCCTCCAGATTTGCTCACAACTAACTTTAGTCCATTGAACGAAAATTTTTGGCTCGATCCAACCAAAGCAGATGTGTCCTTTGAAGATACTCTGAGTCAGAAATTGCAGGCTATTACCAACGATAGCGAAAGAGCTAATTTTGAAAAGATGATGCGGGAAATTAACCGCCGTGCAGGGCAAGTTCAAGTAATTATTTTGCCCCATAGTAGCGATCGTCAACCAACCCCTAGTTTAGCTTTACTAGAGCAAGTCGAAACCTATATCCGTTCCCGTTGTCAAGCAACTGTGGATTTAATAGTAACAGCCCCAAAATGGCAAGAACTCAGCGTGTCTGCAACTATAACTCCTGTATCCCTCGAAAACGCAGATTTAGTTAGAAGCGCCGTCAAACAAAGCTTAGAAGCATTTCTGCATCCCTTGACTGGAGGAAGAGGGGAGGGATGGCAATTTGGCCGCTATCCTCAAAAATCGGATTTTTACGCCATCATTCAATCTATTTCAGGAGTAGATCATGTGGATTTTCTGGAAGTACTATCTTTCTCAGAAGCAAACTTATCATCTTTAAGTGCCGATACTTTAATTTATTCAGGTAATCACACCGTTAAATTGCAAGGCAATAGGCAATAGGCTATTGCCTATCTCAACTATTTACTATGACATACTTACCTATGAGCTTACCCTTACCCAATCTCGACGATCATACCTATGCCAATTTAGTAGAAGAAGCAATTTCTCAAATCGCAGTTGAGTATCCAGAATGGACAGATCATAACCCGACGGATACGGGAATTATTCTGATTGAATTGTTGGCTTGGTTAACAGAAATGACTCTCTATCGGGTTAATCAAATTCCCGATGATAATTATGCCAGTTTTTTAAGTTTACTTAAAGGAGAACAATGGAATTTACCGATTAATCTTTCTGCTGACGAACGGCAAAAAAATTTGCAATCGGCAATTCAGAATACTTTATTGGAATTACGACAAATTTATCGAGCCATCACTCCCGAAGATTTTGAGAATCTGGTACTTGTGGATTGGAATCAATCAAAAGAATCTGATGAGTTAAAAATTGCACGAGTTAAATGTTTAGGGCAACGAAATTTAGCTCAGTCTGATGCTGATACTTTTGCCAAAGGACATATTAGTTTAGTAGTTGTTCCCAAAAATAATAATCAAGTTAAGGACGAAGAAAACAAATATAAACCCTTATTTAACTTTCTCGACCAACGACGACTTTTAACAACTCGCCTTCATATTGTAGAACCTGATTATGTATCTCTAACTGTAGAAGCAGAATTAGTACTTGAAGATGGTGCCTATACAGAAAGTGTCAAAGAACAGGCAAAAACAGAAGTTAAGATGTTTTTTGAACCTCTGCACTCAGAAAAATATTGGCAGGGACAAGGATGGCCTTTTGGCAGGAGTGTTTACCTGTCAGAATTATATAAATTATTAGATGATTTGGAAGGTGTTGATTACGTTGAGAATCTTCAAATTAAAGATAAAGATAAAACTACTAAATCTGAAATATATTTAGCAGATAATCAATTAGTGAACATCAACATCGAAGATAGTAAATTTACAGTAGTAGTAGAAGTTGGCAATGAACGAAAAGAAATCTGAATCAGTCAGTAGTTATCAGCAATATTTACCTGCAATTCTCCAAGAAGATGTTTTAATTGGTCAGTTTTTGCTGGCATTTGAAAAGATGTTTGCCGGGCTGAATGAAACTCCTAGCAAAGAGCAAATTATTACAGCCAAGACTCAAAATCCACCCGGAATCGAAGAAATTCTTGATAATATTCATACCTATTTCAATCCTCAAAAAACTCCAGAGGAATTTTTACCTTGGTTAGCAGGCTGGGTAGCTTTGAATTTACGGGATGATTGGCAAGTAGAGGTCAAAAAAGCATTTATTCAACAAATTGTTAGGCTGTATCGTTTGCGAGGAACAAAACAAGGATTAATCGAAATTTTGGGTATTTATTTAAAAAATTCAGGATTTGGAGAAAAGGTCGAAGTTTTCGATCAATTTGATAATTTTCCCAATTATTTTCAAGTTCAACTAACTCTCAAAGACCGTAATCCTGATAAGTATTGGCGACAGGCTAAAATCGCTAAAGCAATTATTGATCAAGAAAAGCCTGCACAGACATATTATACCCTGAAAATTCTTGTGCCAACGATGCAGCTAACTACGCGATCGCACGTTGCTTATGCTTTTAAATTATTTGAACCAATCCAAAATCAAAAATTTGCTATAGAAGTTACCCTGACTCCCAATCAAATTAATAGTAGTCAAGTTAATCAGTTAGCTAAACAGTTAGTTATCCAACTCCAAGGGAACTCAAAATTACTTGCTTTAGACCCGGCTAAAATAACTATCAATAATCAATCTTTTTCGGTTAAACAAAATCTAAATTATCAGCATTTGCAGGATAATTTGGCAGGTTTCAATGTCACTTTATCGAACCGTACAGATAAAGCTTTTATTGGAAATTTAGCAATCAAATTTTATTTTTATATCAATGGAAGTGAATATAACAATACACTACTAGAGCAACCTATAAATCTATCACCCGTTCTCAAAATTTGTCGTCGCAACAATACGGGAGCAATTATTGAAGGCAATACAATTTTTCAACAATCTAGTCAACCGCAACTATCAGGAATGAAGCTGACAGAATTTATATGGACTAAACCCTATAGTTTTCAGGTATTTGACCCACCCAAAATTCAAGAATTACAACCTAATATGATTGCAATTATTGAAAAATTAGAACTGGAAGCTATTGTTGAAATCACCCAAACCAGCACAGTCACAACAGATTTGCTCAATAAAATTACAGTTCGCCTCAAAGATGATTTTTCTGATTATTATTTATTGACACCAGAAACTATCAGAGAAAATAATAAAATTAGAATTAAGCGCACCCTCTACTATCAACAATTTTTGCAAACGATAGATAGGTTAACAGTAACAATCAAAAATCTCAATAATGTTAATATTGTTGGCAAAGTAATTGTGCAAGCATATTTAAATACTAACCAACGTGTATCTGCTTATAAATTACTAGAACAAAGCTTTAATCTCGCAGCCGTCCTTCCCTATAATATTTTACAAATTTGCCGTAAAAATAATGAAGGTAAAATTGTTGAGGGCAATACTATTCTGGGAACAACTAGTCAATCATTGAGTTAATTTTAAGGAGCAACTATGGCTAAAACTACTGACTTTACTAACTTTGCTAACGAACACCCTAACTATTTTCCCGGGCAATATCTGCTAGAAGATGACTTTGAAATTCAACATCAATATTTTAGCGATCGCCAACGCTATCACAATCAAAAACTTCATATCTCCGGAATTATTGAAGGGCTGGAAGTTGAAGTAATCACAGGTAAAAAATCTGTTTTGATTAAATTTGGTTCTGCGATCGATGGTAATGGAGAACTTATTGTTGTCAAAAAAGATATCACATTTTCTGACTTCAAAAATTTGGCTAACGGTGAATTATATATCCAATTTTCCCAAGAAAAACAAGTTAAACAGCAAGAAGATGTAGCCGATAGCTACACTCGTTGGATTGAAAATCCTATTTCTGGATTTGCAGCTACAAGTCCTGCAAATAGTGTGAAATTGGCAAAACTGACAATTTCTGGAGATACGATTACTCTCGATACTAATGTTCGGGAATATTCCGGTTTATCTTTACCCAACTCTAATAGTAAAGCTTTAACTTTTCGTTCTGGAGGAAATGCCAATCCCAACTTAGCAGTTTTGACAGGTAGTTTAAAGATTGATGGGGATTTAACGGTTAATGGAAGTGGAAATTCTACTTTTGCTGGTAATTTAACTGTTAATGGCGCTGCTAACTTGGGATATGAAAGTAATATCTCAAATTTTGGTAATCCTATGTTGTCAGGTTTCTATCAAAATGGTGGTACAGAAATTACAGGAGATGTACCAGATACATCACATCCTTGGACACATTTAATCATCGCTAGACATAGTAATATAAACAATAATCATCAACTCCAAATAGCCGCCTCATATCAAAATAATGATCGACTCTTTTTTAGAAAAATTGCATTAGCGGGAACTACAGCTTCAAATCCTGATTGGAACGAAGTCGCAACACGAGGTACTAATGTGTTTAGTGGCGCTCAAACTATTAATAATAATTTAACAGTTACTGGAACAGGCAATTCTTCTTTTTCTGGTAATTTAACTGTAAGTGGGACAATTTCAGGAAAAATAGATGCAGGAAATATTACAACAGGACAATTAGTTGTTGAACGCATCCCTAACTTACCAGCTACTAAAATTACCTCTGGAGAATTAGCTGTTGAACGCATCCCTAATTTATCAGCTAGTAAAATTACCTCTGGAACAGTTTCTGGTGATTTAACTGTTAGTGGTAATCTCACAGTAACAGGCGTGATAAGTGGTGTTCTTAACTTGACTCTATCAAGTTTTAAAGTTGCGGGAGACGCTTCAACCTATTATCCGGTAGTATTTCAAGACAATGCTTGGAGTAATGGTACGATGATTCTGGAAATTTCTCGACCCAATACTCATACTGATAGTGGATGGCGAGGTTCCCTGATTAGTACATTTACTTGTCATTCCAGTAATTGGGGACATGGATCAGAGTTTACCAGTGCTGAGATTCATCAAAGTACCTATTTTATCGCTAGTTATATGAATGCTTATCATAGTGCAAACTTTATAGTTTGGTTAAAAGGAGGAGGAACTACCTACTATTGGCGTTCCAATCATCCAGTAGCAGTGGCGAATTTTGATACAACGAAGAAAGTTCTCGCTAATAATGAAACATTTGATATAAAAACTACCGTAGATACTGATTTACAAAAAACTCATGTTAGCAAAAAATCTTGGTAGTTAGATTGTCCTCAAGTCCCTGCTTAAGTTTGTTTTTGGGAGAAGGAATTATGTACATTGTTATTAACAAAAAAACCAAAGAAGTTATTCATATAAACACATCAAATCTGAGCAAAAATCTCTCGGATACTGAGGTATATGAAAACTTTTCTGCGGCAACAATGGAGATTATTCAAACCAATGAATTAATTCCTGCTAATTTCAAGATAGGACAAAATAATGAAATCATTGAAATGCCTTTGATAGAACAATTTGGTCTTGGTATATTGTCAATTGAATCTGCACTTGCTCAGCATTTAGATGACAGCGATTATTGCAAAAGTAAAATCAATGAATTAGTGAGCAATAATCTGTTTAAGACGATTGAACAATGTCAAAAAACTTTAGACATTATCAATAATATAATTGAACGAAAAGTTTCACAAGAGTACAATAGCAGTTACGAAATGAAAATAACGAAGGACTATATGGGGTGGATTGAAGAAAATAAACCTGATAATGATCCAAGACAAATAAAATATCAAGATATGCAGAATTATATCAATAGCATAAAAATGGAATTTATTGATATCAAGGAAACTTTAAAAAGCCTAATGTCTGAGTTGGAAAAATCACAAATCTAAAATTACAAGCTGAATTTAGGAGCACCTAATTTAGGTTAAATATTATTAATAAATCTGAGCGAATTCTATGGCTGACTTCATTCTCATCACTGGCGATAAAGCCATGTTTAACCCCACCTTCGGACAAGCTATTGTCACCGTGCGTCCAGGAGACTTAATTGGCACAGGCAAAGATAAAATTAACCAAAAACTAGTCTGCGTTGATGGTGATGAGAAAAAAGTCATCGTCCCTGGTTGCACCTATATCACCTCCCAATATAGTATCCCTGGAGTGGGAATGCTCTCAATTGAATCCCTGGCTGGCAACCAAAAAGCCAAAAAGACCAAATCTGGTGGTAAGCCAGTACTACTCAAAGGTGCATCCTTCAAAGCCAAATTTCAAGTCATGGTTCCTGCACAACAACCCTCTGCACCCAGTCCCATTCCTGATGCTACCCCCCAGTATTCCGGTACTGGTACATTTATTTCTACGAATATCAAAGTCAAAGGAACATGAAAGAACAACTGGAAAAACGCCTAGCTGAACTCAAAGCCGAGTTTGCATCAGGCGAAAAATTAATGGCAGATTTAGAGGCGAAACAAGCTAATCTGCGAGATACCTTACTGCGGATTAGTGGAGCAATTCAAATTCTAGAAGAAGAAATAAGCAAAGTTAGTAAAGAAGAATCCATAACAACAAATGAAGAGAGCAAAATATTACAGTAGTTGAAGAAGCATAGTTAGTCGTCCCTGAAAAATAAAAGGATAGTAATCTAAGCTACAAGGTGAATAAGTGGAGCAGTAACAAAAAAGCGATAAAGCTTTCGGAGGTTAAATCCACAGCTATGCATTAGTCAGATCTTTCTTAACAAAAGGGTGAAGAGGTAGGATAGGTGCGTAGTAAGGGTTTGAGAGAAAAAGGAATTAAGTAAATAGAGTGGAGATAAGGTAAAAAGCAATAAAAGTAAATATGAATTGTGTATAAAGTAAACAGAAAATGTAGAAGAAAGAAGAAAATTGTAATTGAGTTAAAAATCAGTAACAGATGATAACAAAGTGGTGTGAAGAGGCTATAAGGTATATTAGATAAGGGTTTGAGTGTATTTGAGACCGTAAAAAGTTAACAAAACTTAAGTAGCAACAACTAGTTAAGTAAGTCGGCGGGAAAATTTATAAGTATGTAACGAAAAATTAACCAATTCGATTAAAGTTGAATTTAATACGTTGTGTGCTGTAGTTTCCTCTTTCTCCCCTGGCTTGAATACCATCAATTACTGCGTAGGCAAGGTCTAACTCATCATCAAACATTCGTCCTGCTAGTTCATCCTTTTTAAGGTGTTGCCACTCTAATTCAATTGGGACAACTAGGAACAATATTTGGGCAAAAAGAAGATATATAAACCCATCTTTTCCCACTTTGACCACATCTGTTGGACTTCTTTGCACCGATGTATTGGGCCATTGTCTTGCACGATTACCCTAATGCGTCCAACATCAGAGGCTTCACGGGCTTCTTTCTCCATCATCTGGATATAAGACTTGCGATTAACACCCCCAATCACTAAACCGTAAACAAAACTGATTAGAGGTTGAAAAAAACCGATAATGCTTAGTCTTCGACCCCGACACTTTGTCTGTTCTAAGCGTTTTTGCTCACCCCGTTGGTAATAACTGTAACTTGGCTCACTCCATATACAAAACCCTGATTCATCTAAATACTTGAGGTCTATTTCTCCTGTAGCAGCAGCTAATTCCAACATATCTAGGTCAGCTTGCTTCTCTTCTCGTACTACAGGGTCTTGTTTTCCTTTATGACTCTTCCTGACTCGCTTCCATATGACCCCCTTTTTTTAGCACCCGTCTTAACCTGTCGGGACTTAATTTAATAGAGCGATCGCTTTCTAATTTTTGAGCTAATTGAACACTGTTGTATGTACGTGGTTCCTTTTTCAGGCATTCTTCCAAAAAAACTATGTCTGACTCCTTGCACTTGGGTTTTCCCCCTCGACCTGGTAACTTCCAAAGGCTCTCTAGACCTAGCTTTTGCCATTTATGTAAAACCTCTCTTACTGTTTGAGAAGTCCAATTAAAATGGGCAGCTATTTTTTCAACGTACCAACCATGTGCATTTAGCCTAACGACCTCTGCTCGGTCTTTAACTTTCTGTGGTACATCCGCAGATCTTAGCTTGAACAGGGTTTTGTCTTGCTCACAAGTTAGGAATACCCTGATACGTGCACCCATATCTTACTTACCTCAGTAGATATATTCTCCGTATTTATTTATCTTTACATAGTTTGGTTTTTTCACGCCGTTTTACTTACGGCTTGTGAAAATAATAATCAGCAACCAACTATTGCTGAACATAACATCGTATTTTCTGTGAACTACATTATTCTAATTTTTACCTCCGGATAAACTTTTTTTGTTACCCATTGATATTGTTTTTAGAAACTTTGATTATGCTCACATGGGTAAAAGTAAGTAGTCATCAGGTTTATTAACCAATTTTTAAGGAAATATTAACTACTTAACTTATGAAAAAAGTCTAGAATGAATGTTATTTTTTTGACATTCTTTTTAAGAAGTAATACTTATATCAGTAAAATTTATAGCTTTTGATGTTGAGTTAAAACTGATACATTTATTATTTTGACGTTATAAGAAAAGTAGCTTTTTTAACACTTAGGTCACTGGTATTTTAAGATTCACATCTATCATAGGGCTGATTTAGTAAAATTGATTTTTAGGGTACAAAAATCAATAAATTGCATTGATATATATAAGTAATAAAGAGTTTACACCCCAATACGCTTGGTGTTAGCCAAAAACCTAAAATTGCGTAGATTGGGGAGACAGTTATCGACTAGGGTTCCTTAAACCAACCTTGTATCTTCAAAGAAATGGTGTCGAACTCAGGTTAGGCTATTAATTTTTATTAGTAGTCTACTGACAAGTATAACTGGATGGTACATATTTGACATGAGTACACTAGAGATTTGCATTTGGGATTTGGACGCGATCGCATGATGGTTCTGTAGAGTACCATACTCATCGACCGTCCGCAATTTGGGATAGATACACGAATCGTTAACGCGATCGCGCCTCCAGAATCGCCTGTGAGGGGTTTGTTATTGGTTGGTGTGGTTAGTAAGTGCAATATAACCAGATAAAACGCTTACTTTACCCTTATTTTTGGTTTATAGACTTATGAGTGTAAGAAAAACTGCGAAATCACAAACTTAACTCTGATAATAATCCTGTATGCCTCTCCTTGTGAGGGGCTTTTTGTTGCTTCTCCGAGGGTTCGCCATCGGGACGCGGTTGTCTTTTTGGTCAGGAACTCCCCATCCTCCCCACGCCCCACGCCCGACCAGAGGTCTCCGCCGCCAGTGTTTGGTTGGCCTGCTTGATTGCGGCTTAATCCGTTGGACCCCACTATTGCCAACCGACCTCAGAAATCAGCCCGGTGGTTGCCCACCAGGCCGATGAAATAGCTGGCCACCAAAATGGGCAGCAAATCAGCGACTAGTCGCGGAGCAGTTTGGTTAGAGCCAAGCGGCGGAGTCCGCGGCGACGTAGGGCGCGGCGACCGATTAACAGGCGCAGGAGTCGGTCATCGTCGTCGCCCTCAATGTCGTCTTCATCGTCGTCCTCATCACCCCGCTCGCGAAGCAATTCGGTCACAAGCAAGCGGCGGAGTCCGCGGCGACGCAGGGCGCGGCGACCAATTAACAGGCGCAGGGCATCCCCGTTCTCGCCACCGCCCTCGATCTCGTCTCTCAACTCGTCTCTCAACTTGGTTTCCAACATTTCACCCTCCATTAGCTATATTTAGGGATTTTGGTTTTCTCCTTGCCAAACAGTTGGTGGAGGAGTTGGTAGCGAAGCAGTCGGCGCAGGACTAGTTGACGTATTAATCGACGGCGCAACCGGCTCACAACAGGCCCGCGTCTGGGTGTGAGGAACCCGGTTATGAGAAGTCCCCGAAGGATTCTCTCCTCATCGTCCTCATCGTCCTCATCGTCCTCATCGTCCTCATCAAGCGCACTAGCAACGCCGGCCTCAAAGGCTGTCTCAAGAGCAATCTCAATTTCCTCTACCTCATCCTCGCCGGCCAGCTTCGCACACTCTTCCTCTGAGAGTTCTTCACGCTCTCCGTCCTTATCGACCTTCTCGACCTTGACGATTTCGTGGGTTCCTGGGTTGATCGTCATCACCAGCTGCTCGGTCTGTTTCGAGCTGGCTGTATTTTCGGCCATAGGTATTGTTAATGTGTCACTCAACTCAGATTGTCAGGGCATGAGATTATTGGAACAGAAAACCGAGTTAAGCTTAAAAGTCTTATCGCCTCAGGCCTTTCAATAAAATGTGCCGCCCTCGCGTTCCCACGTGGTGGGAACGCTCACCAGTCCTTGGGTGAACCCAAAATATATTTGATAGGGCGGCACATTTTATTTTCACCGAGATCCCTCAGAAGGTAACCCACCCCTTAAAAGAGTGGAATTGAAACAAGAGGTTTTTATACCTTGCTATTGCGCTATCTTGGTATAATTATCGCTTTAAACCGAAAACTAGGCTTTAGACTCAAAACTAAAGTCTTGATTGGCACGCTTAAGCTTCTGGTTTCTGCCCTCGATTCTCTTGCCTTTCTTTAGTAAATAACTTAAAAAAAATTTTTTCTCTATCTAACGAGATAGAGTTTGCGACTTTTTGCATAAGTTTATTCAATGAATCACTTTTCCCTTACCAGATGCGAGATGACATTGTAAAGTGGGATCAGGTGTGGTTCTGTAAGTTGGACTTGAATCACATCTGCTTGGAGTCCCACCCTAATTGCACCGATTTTATCTGCTAAGTTAAGTGCTTCTGCGCTGCCGAGTGTCGCCATTCTCCTCGATAAACAAATTCATCATCAGTGCGGCGATATTGCTCAACCAACTGCTGGAAGTCAAGAATATCCTCAGGTGGGCGAATATCGAGAAGAGTCATAGATAAAAATTCTGATTCAGAATACCCATAGTAAGCGATCGCTGCTTGATTAACTGCCAAAAAGGCCAGGGTTTGTGGATCAAAAATCCACATATTGTTGCGCCTTTTGCAAAGATTGCTGCGCTTGCTTTTGAATAGTTTTTCCATATAGTTTAATACGTTGACCAACTTGCTGCTCGTCTGGGTCACTGCGTCTCCATATCACCGTCATGCCCAGGTGCGATCGCGCCTCCAGTCGTCGCCACGCGTCATAAGCTTCCGCCGCGGATTGTTTTGTGATAGACACAGAAGAAATTAAGTTTATTTGGAGATCCCTAAGCGTCCGCCTCAGACCGAAGGGATCTGCAAATAATAAAATGCCCTTAAGTCGAGGCGCGCCTGAAGAGCGAAAGCGCCTAAATTTTTGGGCGGATGCCAAAATATATTGAATACGGCGCTTGCTTTTATTACGAGTAAGTGCCGAAACCAATTGGCGACTTCACCTGGATGATACTGGTGGGGTCTATTTATGGTAAAATCGTTACAGGATAAAAATTTTAGCCTTATTAAAAAAATACCAAAATCTCTATTTGCACCTGGGGAATGTGGGCTAGAAAAGTTAAAGAGCAAGATTAACAAAAAAGGGGCTTGATTGCCCCATATCTGCAAATGGTAGAAATTATCGCCCTATTATGCCTAGCAAAAAAATACGGAATCATTGACCCAAGGGGAGAAAAAGCTACATCCAGAGATAGATGGTCTAACAAAAGGGGCAATCAAGCCCCTTTCGCAGAAATAGTGTACTTTACTACTGGTAATCAACATTAGACGACATTTCTAAACTTCAGTCTGATTTGACCCAAAAGTAGATTCTTTGTATTGAGATTGATATTGATGCTGCAAGTTACATTTAACATATGGTACTTAAAGAAAAATCCACCTATTGTTTCAGGTGGATTATTTGTTTGACTTAGAAGTCAACAGCTTATTAAGTAGTTAGACAAAATTAATTACATAATTTTTCCCAAATTCTCTCTTGATTTTTTCAATAGATTCAACAAAAGTATTCCAGCTAGAATAAGCATCTATTTCAATCCACTGATATTTGATAAAGCGCCACAAAATCTCAATCCAATTTAATTCTGGGGAATAAGATGGCAATTCAAAAATAGTAATACCACGCTCTTCCCATTCTTCAATTTTATCAAGAATAAGATTGCTGGTATGAATAGAAGCTCTATCTGCAACAATAACTGTTGGTCTATTGACTACAGAGAAAAAACTATCGATACAATGGACAACAACATCCGAATTAATACTTTGATGCGAAATATAAGTTTCAAGTTTATTTTTTCTGCTCAAAAACCCTAAAACATTTAAGCGACGACTGCGACTACTTTTAATTTTTAAATATTCTCCGATATCCTGCCATCCATAAGGCACTGAAGGTATTAAACAAAATCCCGTTTCATCTAAGTAATATAAATCTATTTTGCCTTCATCCTCCAAGCGCTTAAACTCTTCTAATTGTGCCTCTTTCTCTTTGTATTCCAAGGGGTCTGGCTGACCACCAACATCTCGACGCATACGGTGCCAACTCATAGAAAGCATTTTAATTATTCTTTTTATTGTTTTAGTACTTATCTCAATTCCCCATTCTGATTTAACTTTTTGCACGACCTTTTTTAATTGTCTTGGTTCTTCTTTAGTCCACTGTATAATTTTTGATATTTGCTCATTATTAAAAGTTGGCTTAGAACCTCTTCCTGGTTTATTATAAAGCCCCACTACTCCCTCTGATTCCCAGCGATTAAACCAGTTGTAAAGTGTCTTATAACTTACTTGAAAAATCTTCATTAATTCTTCTTTTTTTACTCCTTGCGAAGCTAATATAAGGCAATGCGCTCTTTGACGTACCTGATAATGTTGGCTTTGGCGATAAATTCGCTCCAGTAATTTAGCTGAGAGGGGATTTATTTCACGGATGAATATCATCTTCAATAGGAATTAATACACAACTTATTTATCCTGATATATTATACTTATTATTTGTGTAATTAATTCTGTCCAGTTACTTAAGAGTTTAATAAGCTATCATCAAAATCTATAACATTCAGTTACCTGAAAACATTGTTAACTAAATTACCATCACCTGGATAAATACTGATGAGTATACAATCCTGCCATCAGTATTTTTTTGTCATTACTGCTGTGTAGATAGGTTTCTATACAAAGTACAGAGATAACGAAGACAATAAGGAGAGGTTTAACGCCTCCCCTTTGTTTTTTGAACTCCAGTGCGATCGCGCAAACCCCAATTGAAACCACCACACAAACCGAGTTTGAGTCTGAAGTTGAAGTTGAATCTGAAGAAACTGAATATCCCGACTTTGAAGCAGAAGTAAGCGAGGTTGCTAAAAAATATTACGAGGGCATTTTTGACCCTGAGTCCAAGAAGTGGGGATTTATTGGCTTAAGAGAATATGTCACGCGGTTAACGGTTCAGCAAAAACCAGTATTGCCCGAATTCTTCACTATGGTTTCTGCTTTTCGTCCTGAGTTAGAGCGTAGAATCAAAGACCGCACTGGAGAAAGTGAGGTGAAGTTTAATACTTTATCCAACTGGCGATCGCAAATTCTTAAGCGAATCGAAAAAATGGTTGACCGCGACAACGACAGTTACCCCGAAAACCTATTGAGTCAAACATTTAAATTATTTTACGATTCAATACAAGCCAGTTTTGCCGACGTCCAACGTCAAAAGGC
The DNA here is from genome assembly GCA_024239075.1 of Fischerella sp. CENA71. Taxonomy (GTDB): domain Bacteria; phylum Cyanobacteriota; class Cyanobacteriia; order Cyanobacteriales; family Nostocaceae; genus Pelatocladus. The sequence continues at coordinate 35,442 of JANBVI010000047.1, forward strand.
GGAAAGTTCTAATAAAGGTCTCAACCGTCGTCAAAACAACGCTATCGACATTAAAGTAGTTAACTTGGTTCAATGGGCCAAACATCGCTTAACCAACTTGCCAGAAGTACCATCGCTTTGGCATCAAGTCGCAGTTGCCCTAATGATCCTTACTGGTCGCAGGCAGTCAGAGATAATGTCTAGTGCCAAATTCTCATCTGTGGGTTCTGATTGTTATGTTGAGTTTAGTGGTCAGTTAAAGCGGCACGATGGAGAAACAGTAGGGGCTTATGAAATTCCTGTGCTAGCTAATAGTGCTGAAGCAGTAATTGCTGGCTTGAAGTGGTTAGAAGACAATAACAAGCGTGTTATCCCCTCTGATGAAACTTACCAGTCACAGCAAGTAGCCGCCAAGAAGTCTCACGATAGATTTAGCCGTTACTTGTCAGAATCAGCCAAAGACGCTTGCAACAAATATATTGTCTTGGGTGAAGGCGCTGACTGGGAATTACCTGATGAGTCGGGGAAAAAGAAAGACCGCCGCAAATGTCACCTATTTCGCCAGATATATGGTCAAGTGGTCTATCCCGTTTATTTTGAGAAGTCAGGCAGAAAGTTAAACCAAGTTTTGACCGAAGTAATGGGACACAGCGATCGCGCCTCTAGTCGTCGCCATGCGGCTGAAGCTTATGATGCTGACTGTTTTGTAACCGATATTGACGAAATTAAGGTTATTTGCGGGAAAACTTAGCGCGATTCTAGCAATTTGCTACAGTTAGCATATGATATCTGTTAGCATATGATATCTAAAGAAAATCCACCTGAAACAACAAGTGGATTACTCACTTGACTTAGAATATGACAGCTTGTTAAATCGCTTGATAGGCTGTCATTAAAGATATATAACATTGACGGATCAATCTTGTGGTAAAAATTGTTGCTTTAGTTTAAAAACTTAAAACAAACTTCTGACAAATTTTACATAAGTGTGAGGTTGGTGCGATCGCCCTTCGTTAGTGAGGGGTTTATTGTTGGTGGGTAGTGTAAATGTAGCTGGATTGTGTTGTAGGGCATTATCGTGTGTGGTGTGGTTGGTAAGTGCAATATAACCAGATAAAACGCTTACTTTACCCTTATTTTTGGTTTATAGACTTATGAGTGTAAGAAAAACTGCGAAATCACAAACTTAACCCTGATAATCATCCTGTATGCCTCTCCTTGTGAGGGGCTTTTTGTTGCTTCTCCGAGGGTTCGCCATTGGGACGCGGTTGTCTTTTTGGTTGGCATCGCCTGACATTAACGTCAAAAAGTTTTGCCCCATTTGAAATGGGAGAAATTGCCCCCACGCCCCCGCCGTCCCCTCTCCCCTTCTACCCCTCTTATGCCCCTCGTTGGTGAGGAGTTTATTGTTGGTTGGTGCGATCGCGCTTGCTGTCGCCTTGGAGCATATGCAACATAGGCAGAGAAAAGGATTAGACTGTCCTTATTTTTGATCTATAAGCTTGTCATAGACTCCTAATTTGCTCCCTCTTCCCATCGCTAGCCCCTCCGCTTTGCCGTGCGAGGGGTTTGCTATTGACGCGACCAATAACCAAATAACCAGTAGTGTACGGTTAGTGCGTTCACGAAGTGTGCCGGATGGCATATTGCCTGCCATCCCGAATATCGACGCACCAGCAACTAGCAGTTACCCTGTCCGCAGTTTTAGGCCTTTCCAATTAATAAAATATCGGTGCCCTCGCGTTCCCACGAATGTGGGAACGCTCACCAATTCTTGGGTTGAGCCAAAATATATTTGATAGGGCACCGATATTTTATTTTTTGGAGATCCCTTAAAGAGGAGAAGCCAAAGGGGAAAAGGGAATAAACCTGTCCGCAGTTTTTTATAGATATATATATATAGGAAAACTGCGGACATACCTAGAAAAAAGGGGTGTTTTTGTCTAAAGATATACTTAAAACTAGCAATTAGGCACGGTGTCCGCAGTTTTGAGTTAACCAATAGTGTGCAAAAACTGCGGACAAAAAACGGGTAAATGTTTAGCGTAAGTCTACAGTCAACTAGTGTCGAGTTCCATATTATCTGACTTCGATCCCGAATTAACTGACCGCTTGTGGGTCAATCATGTGATCGCGTGCTGATAAAAATCTTATTTTGCAAATTTGAGTTATTCTGACCATCACCTGGATAAATACTGATGAGTATACAATCCTGCCATCAGTATTTTTTTGTCATTACTGCTGTGTAGATAGGTTTCTATACAAAGTACAGAGATAACGAAGACAACAAGGGGAGGCGTTAAACCTCCCCTTTGTTTTTTGAACTCCAGTGCGATCGCGCAGAAGGGAAAATGAGTGCAAAATATACACCGTCTCTTTGCACCCATAGCCCAGCATCTATCATGTTGGGCTATTAAAATATCAAAAACAAATAGAACTAGTTGTAGACATAATAGAACCAGTCTTGTATAATAGAACTAGTTAAGGAGGTGAGGAGATGAGCAAGGCACTCTTAGAAAAAATCAAGGAATTATTCGAGGCAACCAAGGATTTACACAGCCTTGAGGAAATTAAACCCCACTGCTCTAGCTTCAACGCATGGCTACAACAAACCAACTACAGCGAGAAATCGCTAGGCACTTTATTAAGTCGCTGCGGTTTGTACAAGCTTTTTAAATCAGTCCCCTTAAACTTGAATCTATCCCACTAATCGATGCTTCCAGAGTTTTCTTTAGGGATCTCCAAATAATAAAATGCCCAGCCTTCGCTTTCGCCTACACGGCGAAAGCGCGCTCTACTTTGGGCTTGGCCAAAATATATTTAATACGGCTGGGCATTTTATTACTTGGAAGTGCCTTACCGACAGTAACGTAAGGCATTAGAGTCTCCTTTTTTTAGTTGGTTTGTTGTTTCAAGCTTCCGGCTCAGATAAAGAAGGCTTCATACCGTCAACATCAGAGCGATAGGTCTCAAACTCAAACCCAATTGGTATAGTTCCAAGCTTGGTGAAGAGTTATGATTTCCAGGGAAGTGGTGATCGATAAGGATTTTCATGCATATCCAACACTTCCCATGTATGAGGATTCACTTGCCCTGTAACTGGAATTTTGTACCGTTTCTGTAAATCTCTCACCGCAGATTCCGTAATGGGACCAAACACTCCATTAACAATCGCACCACGCGGATTTCCTAATCTGACTCCTGCCGCATGTAAAAAACCATTATCTGAGAGAATTTGCTGCAACAATTGAACGCTTCTACCTCGCTCCCCAGGACGCAGGGTGGGTAATGATAAATCGGTATACGCTGTTGCAATCAAAATGGGATGTCCTGGTTGTGGAAATGTTGTGGCGCTCTGCGCTGACGCTCCTAACGTTGCTGCCGCTGTACTGGTCACTGAAATTCCAATCAGTTCTACTGCTAGTGCTGTTGACAATAATACTTTAGACACCACAAAAGTGATTTGAGGGATTGAGTTTTGAAGTGTTATAGATCTCATGATGCATCTCCGGATTAATGTTGAAGAATGGAAGGAGGGATATTTATCGCACGAGCCGGATAATTGGAACACAAAAGTGTCCTAGCCCCTACTTTCCCGTTTCGAGGGTGGCGATCCTGCCGTCTTTGAACCGACATACCCGTTTCAGATACTGATCGAGTACGCGATCGCTTCTATGAGTTAGCTCAAGGTTAAAGTTCCCGAATTCAAGCAGTTGTAATACTTTGCTGTCTTTTAGCTTGCAATGAGTTGGGTATTGAAAGTTTTTTCTCGTCGTTGTGGCTCAAACAACAGTTTGTAAGCATGATTCAGTTTTGCGGCAGAAACTTCCAGTAAATGTTGCTCAACTGCATTTCTAGGCAATACAAGGCGGCTTTCAATGCCATGTTTGCCAATGATAGAAGGCAGTCCCAGCACGACCTCATTTCCCACTCCGTAGGGAGGAGCAGCCTTAACAGAAACTGTAAACATTCGCTTTTCATCTCGCACAATGGCATCGACCAATTGAGCAACGCTTGTGGCAATGCCATAGCTGGTGTATCCTTTTCGCTGCATGATTGCGTTACCACGATCGCGAGTTACGTTGGCGAGTTCTATCTGAATCTGTTCTAATGACGTACCTTTAGGTAGCGGAAACTCAGTTAACGGAATCATCCCGATTGCAGCATTTGACCAAACTGGAAACTCACTATCGCCATGTTCCCCAATCACTTGCACACGCACATCGTTCTTATCAACATTGAGTCGCTTGCCAAGCTGATATTGTAGTCGGGCTGTATCTAAAACCGTTCCTGAGCCAAAAATTAAATGCTCTGATCGCGTGGACGTTTTGATCGCAATTCGGGTGAGAATATCGACGGGGTTGCTGACGAGAATGATGATCGCATCAGGGGCGACTCGATCTAATTTCCGCACAATCGGACGTAGAATTGCTGCATTTGCGCCGAGTAGATCCAAGCGTGACTGTGCGGATGTTTGGGTTGCGCTAACAGTCACAATAATGATGTCGGAATCGGCTAAATCTTCGTAGCGATTGGAGGGAATAACATCCATTTCCTCTAACAACGGAATGGCATCATTAATATCCCAAGCTTGTCCTTCAGTTTTGGATAAGTTGCGATCAAACAGTACTACTGTCACGGATTTACTCAGAAGCACCAAAGCGTTAGCAATGGCTGCGCCGACATTTCCTGCACCGATAATACCAACTAAGGAGGGTTTAATACTCATATGCTTTATCCTCAGTTTTACCTGCTGCCACCAACGGAATACTACTTATTTTTTGTTCGGGGCTCTCGAGGATTGCTATGTTCTCGTAACAGTGGCGGGCAAAGCTCCGGGTGGTCCCAGAATTTCGTCGCCAATTTCGGCAGTAATGCGTTCCGCTAGCTCCATGTCCGTGGGTTCTGTTTCAGAGAGCGTCCCTACTGCTTCGATCAGCCGAGCAAAGGCACTAGGCACAGCAACGACCAACCCGCGAGCTGGTTTATCGCTGAGCGCGGCGACGACGTGAGGTGTGCCAATCGGAATCAGGAAGCTTTCACCTGCGTTTAGGACAACCTTGTTCTCGCCTGCCCAAACCGTGAACTCTCCTTCCAGCACATAGAGTTGTTCAGAATAACGTGTGTGGCGATGGGGAGGAGTCTGTGAGCCAGGTGGAAAGTAGCCTTCAATCAGATCGTACTGACCTCCGGTCGTGGTGTGGTCGGCAAGGATGGTGACGCGAGAACCAAAAAACCAGAAAGATTGTGTCATGAGATTGCTCCTAATAATTAATAATTTGTGTAATTAGTAGTCATTGAAGAAGTGCGATTGCCCAACTGCTGTTCTAATTCGGCAATCCGGGCTTGCAGGGGAGCCATCATCGCTGCAACTTCTGTTTCTGAATAACGGATGGGAATATGCTGAGGACAATTCTCGCTGGTGGCTTCCACGTGGAAGAGGATAGCGCGTTCAATTGCGGCAGGATAATCTGGAACTCGTAGTCGTTCAATTAATGCCGAATCCCCTTCTACATATTCGGCTCTTCCCCAAATCTTGATGCGTTTGCGATGACGATAATCCATCAAGAACAAAAATGCTTTGTCGTTGCTAGACAAATTGCCCACCGTGATGTACTGCACATTTCCAGAAAAGTCAGCAAAGCCGAGGGTTTTCTCATCGAGAACCTTCAGGAAACCGGACGGTCCGCCCCGAAACTGGATATAGGGATAGCCATTAGAACTGACGGTTCCCAAGTAAAACCCATCGAGTTGCGCTATGAATTCCTCAATCTTGGGAGTAATGGAATCATTGTCAGGACCATTCGCAATATAGCGTTCATAGGTCTGCCGTGAACCCCTTTGTTTTTGTGCGGCTTGCACTTGTGGTGTAAAAGCAATTTCTCCAAACTTACGTGGCATAATGCCCTCTTAAGATGTTAATAATGTACCGTTCGTTCGGTATAGGTTTAATGTACCGAACATTTGGTACAATGTCAATAGAAAACTTAAAACTTACGATAAATGCCTAAAGAAACTTATATTCCCTGTCTGCTGCGCCTGTTTCGGCAGTATGGCTATGATGGTGCAACTCTATCTAAAATCTCTCAAGCAACTGGATTAGGGAAAGCTAGCCTTTACCATCACTTCCCTCGCGGCAAGGATGAGATGGTTGAAGCAGTGCTGAATTATCTTGAGTACTGGTTAGATCAAAGTATTCTGCAAACGCTCAACAGCCCAGGTGAACCCTTATCTCGCTTGCAGCAGATGTGCGATCGCGTGAATGAAGCCTATGACGGGGGAAAGCAACCTTGCTTATTTGCGATTTTGCTCTTGGGTTCGGCCCGCGATGTGTTTCATGATAGAGTCAAAGCAATTTGTCGGAATTGGATTGATGCGATCGCCACCGTGTTAATTGAGTCTGGTATGGATGAGAGACTTGCTCAACAGCGTGCAGAAAATGCGGTGATCGCGATTCAAGGATCATTGATTGTATCTCAAGGATTGGATGATCCATCTGTGTTTCAGCGCGTGACGCAGCACCTAAGCGAAGAACTGTGCAAAGGTACGTTACCTTAGCTCTCAAGGCGGAGTGCGCTCCGCTTTAATGAAATCGGCTGCTTTTTCGCCAATTGGCGTAGATATAACCAAGCTGTTACCCAGTCCAGACTAGACGGTTTAGTGTACCCCCTAATTTCCATTGCTAGTGACTTTCAAGATATTTACGCCGCATTTTCCAGAGGCAATCTTTCATTTATATCCAAGCGAAAAGTGCCGTAGGTGACAAGGTCTGAAAGCCTTTAATGATCAGAAATACAGCATAAACTAGACGGTTTAGTTTGCCCTTAGTAACAGCTTGGCTATATTTGCCCCAATTTTGGCGATCGCACTTAAGTTGGTGCTTAACTCATGGATCTTGCGTGGTGTCATTTGAAGAAAGTTGCCAAACTGGTTTATTGAAGTTTGAATCTTTGAGCATAAAATTTGTCAGCTATGAACCTGTTGCAGTCACTCCGTCACTCTGGACAATCCATTTGGCTTGATGGGTTTGAGCGAAGCTGGGTGAGCAGTGGTCAGTTGCAACAATCCATTGAAGAGGATGGGTTAAGGGGTATACGATCAAACTTTGACGCGTTGAACCTTGCCATCCAGGGACATGCGTACGATCGCGACTTCAACACGCTGGCACAACAAGGGATGAGCCGGAGCGCTCGATCAGATTATGAATATTTGCTTGTGCGAGATCTGCAATTAGCAGCTGATCGGTTGAAACCAGTTCATGCTCATACACAAGGACAAGATGGCTATGTTCAAGTCGATCTGCCATCTGACACGTTATTTGAAGCTGAAACTGCGATCACTGCAGCTCAAAGAATCTGGCGATCTGTGGGGTGGAGTAATTTGTTACTCAGAATCCCCGCGACTCGACTAATGATGCCAGTGATTGAACAACTGCTGAAGGAAGGCATGAACGTGAATGCTACGTTAGTGTTTTCTCTAAACGTATACAACCAGGTCTTTGACCATTATCTCAGAGGATTAGAGAAGCAGATTCAGCTAGGAAAGTCCGGGAGTAACGGCGTTTGCTTTGTCAGTTTTGCCATTGATCGGTTGCATATGGCGATTAATCCACTCATTTCTCACTTAGAAACATCTTTTGGCATGATGCAATCCAGGCTACTCTATGAACACTATCAAAGTCAACGCCAGCGTTCGCTCTCTAAAGGGGCAAAGCCACTGCGGTTGGTGTGGGATTGCACAGATATTCCACCTAAATTCACATGGCATTATATTCAGGCTCTAACGCTTCCTGAAACAGTGATGCTGCTATCACCATCAAATTTCGAGATGTATCGTAAGGTTTCTCTGCTTCCTATAAGGAAAATTGACGGTGAAAGCGATAAACAGATTATAACAAGCGAAACAGAAATTCTCTCGGATGAACAGACTGAGCAACTTGTGGACAAGGAAATGGCGCGATCGCTCAACGCCTTTCAACAGTTGCTAAACACCATTGAACATAAGCGAAGGCACTGAATTTGGATGTGTATCGCTTCAATGGTCAATTGCCCCTAAGGCTTTAAGAGTCGTTCTTTGAGCCACTGTCAACCCAGTTGCGCCTTGAATGTTCATGCCTTCATACAGGCGATTGACCATCAACGTGTTGATACAGCATCCTGTTTCCACGTCCCAAAGCTTGATGGTGCGATCGTCGCTTCCACTGAATAGGATTTGGCCGTTAGAGCTAAAGATGACCGACCGAACCCAACCGCTATGGTCATCCAGGATATGGAGACAATGCCCCGTTTGCAGATCCCACAGTCGAATCGTTTGATCGTCACCGCCACTTGCTAAAAATCGACCGTTGGGACTGATGGCAACCGTCCAGATAGCTCCTGTATGCCCCTGCAAAACCTTCAGATATGCTCCAGTTTGCACATCCCACAAGCGAATGGTGTGATCCTGACTGCCGCTTGCCAGTCGGTGACCACCGGAATCAAATGCTAGTGAGAAAATTGTACCTATATGTCCCTGCAAAACCTTCAGACATGCTCCAGTTTGCACATCCCACAAGCGAATGGTGCGATCGAAACTGCCACTTGCCAACCATTGACCGCTCGGGTCGAACGCGATCGTGGGAATCCCGTTCTGGTGTCCGCGTAACACATGCAAACAGTGATGTGTTTGCACATCCCAAAGTCGCACGGTGCAATCATAACTACTGCTTGCCAGAATTGGTTCCGTTGGGCTGAATAACACTGTCCACACGGCTGCATTGTGTGCTGACCATCGTTCAAGGTGCCCAGTTTGAATATTCCATAAAGAGATCGACTCATCATGTCGATTGATTGCCAGCGTTTGATTGTCGGGACTAAAGCTGACGTTGCTGAATGAGGACATCTGACGGGTTGGGCTGAGAAACGTTTTGTAAGGGTGATACGATGACGGATTGCCATCTGGTTGCAAATGCCACACGTGAATCATTTCATTCTGACCACTACTGGCGAGTATCTGGTCATCCGAACTGAGGCTTAAGGAATGAACCCCGCCAGTATATCCACGCAACGTTTTCAGGTTTCGTCCGCTCTGTAAATCCCATAGCCGCACCGTCTGGTCTTCTCCTGTACTGACCAACAATTGGCTATCAGCACTGATGGCAAGACCAAAAACATCATGCTTATGACCCTCAAGGACATGAATGGGTTGCCCGTCTTGAATATCCCAAAGACGTAGTGTACCGTCAAGACTGGCACTGGCTAACCAATGACCATCCGAGCTAAAGGCAATGTTCCAAATCCAATCAGTGTGTCCTTGTAGCACCTTAACGCTAGAATTTATGACATGGGGTTTTCGATGTCGATCATGTGAGAGATGAGCGCTCCACAGTCGAATCGATCCATTCCGACAGCCGCTAGCGAGCAGTTGACCATCCGGGCTGTAGCGCACACACTGAACTCCGGTGGTATGCTCCTGTAAGACCAAAAGGCAATTCCCATTGCTCACATCCCAAATCCGAACGGTTGTATCATTACTGCTACTGGCTAAGGTTTGTCGATCGGGTGCGAAGTGGACAGAATAAACACTCTGGGTGTGTCCTTTCAAAACATGGAGACACTGCCCTTGCAAATTCCATAGGCGCACCGTTTTATCTTCACTGCCGCTTGCTAACTGCTGACCATCGGCACTAAAACTCACCGATCGAACGCCACCTGTATGGTCTGTTAGCACTTGCAAGCATTGCCCACTCTGGATATTCCACAAGCGTACCGAACTATCACTACTGCTGCTGACTAACGTTCTGCCATCGGGACTAAAGGCAACCGACCAAACCCAACCTTTGTGCCCTGAAAAGGTGGCTAAGAGTTGGGTTGTGCTAATGTTCCACAGATAGATGTTGCCAATGGAATCACCCACGGCAATGGTCTGTCCGTCTGGGTTCAGGTCTACCGACATGGCAATACTGAGTTTTTCTGAAAAGATGGACTTGGCGAAAGTGGCATTCTGAAAATTGACTCCGGCTAAATCGACCTGCCGTAAGTCGGCTTGCTGCACCACAAGACCAGACAAATCCCAGCCGCGTAAGTCTACTTGAAACTGCACCAGCAGGTTAATCAGGTTACCTGCTACGTATCCTGCTTTATTCCCTTGTTGCGTTAATAAGTGCCTTGCTTGCGCCTCAATCGCCGCCACACTGGCAAAGCGAGACAGCAACTGTTCCATCACTGGTTGCACAATTAAGCGCGTCTGAATCTCTCGAATGTAATCTTTTGCTTGTACTTGCACTAAGGGATGCGTTTGCCAAACGTTAAGCTTCTGCGTTTCAAATTCCATGCAAAGAAGCTGCACAAATCGTTCTGTGATATATTCCATCACCACAGGTTGCAAGAAGAATAACCGATCGTTTTTTTCAATGAGCGATCGCCTCAGCAGTGAGTTGATCAAATTAGGTACACTTTGTTGAGCAGCAGGATCAACCACGTTCTCTCGAATATCTGGGATCGAGACTGGCTCCCGATGAATTGCAAACCAGAACAATGTTTTCTGTTCTGCTTCGGATAGGCGAGCGAACTGACGATCTAGCAAATCGCGGATGTCTTCAAAAACAGCCAATCCCTGACTCAGATACGGTAATACTTCTGTAATGCTGCCGTTAAATAAATCACCAATTGCGGCTGCCAACAGTTTCAATGCCAGAGGATTGCCACCGTAGTGGTGGATTAAAGTCTCCCATTCGGCTTCTGAACCTGTAAACGCTCCTTTTTGCCGAAAGATAGCGCGTCCATCAGCAGGGGTTAGTCCACTCAAGGTTAGCGATCGCACTAGCGCCTGTGCGCCTTCCATCAGTACCATTTCCCGTGGCTTTTCTCGACTAGTGAGCAACAAACAGCTTTGGTGGGACGCTTCGCCAATGGCTCTGAGCAATTGTCCGTAACCTTCGTAGCCCGATTGCCATTGTCCTACTGGCTCACGCTGCAAAATGGTTTCAGCATTATCCAGTAGCAATAAACACCGACGCGACCGCAGATATTGCATCAGTTTGGAAAGCTGTTGAGCAACCGTGCTGGGAATGATGGGATCTTCCCCATAGAGCGGCATGAGAAACTTCAGCAGGCTTGACAGGAGTTCATCCAATGGTGGTGCATTAGCCAGGGAGCGCCAGACAACAATCTCAAATTCTGCTTGCATTTGCAGCGCAGCTTTGACGGCGATCGTACTTTTGCCAATGCCACCAATGCCCAATAGTCCGACTATGCGGCAGCGCTCAGATACAATCCACTGCCAAAGTTGTGTCAGTTCTACCTCACGCCCATAAAACACTAAGGCATCGACTGCCGTATCCCAGTCCTGTTGGGGATTTGTCCATCGGCTCAGAGTCTCTTGGGATGAGGCAGGGGATGTCAAGTCTGCCTGCGTTAATTCCAGCCCAAACGCCCGAAAGAGATACTCCAATGACTGACGATCAACCCCCAGTTCGCGCTTGAAAATGCGAGCGAGGGTATTTAGAGAGAGTCCGGTGCGATCACTTAGATCTTCTTGAGTGAAGCGCTTACCCCAAGTTTCGTCGGATTCCGCCTGCTGTTTTGCCGTCTGAAACTTTTGCCACCCTTGAGGCGATAGGATGGCTCCTCGCACTCGAGAAGAAGTGGAGCGACCTCGTCTAGTTTTTGATGAGTTGGAATCCATAGATCAGCCGATGGTGCAAAGGACAGAGCGAATCTTTTCTTAAGATATCGGGCGTTTTGTTAATCAAGGACTGACGGGGAGTTTCAGCAACACAGATTGCAGGCAGATGATTCCATTTTGGTTAGAGTATACCAGATTTAATTGCTTCTGGCTTATTTTCTGCGGTCTTCTTCAATCACAGAACAATTAAATCGTGTTTTAACTCAAAGAACTTGAGTGGTGTGTATTGGGCGATCGCTCAATAATGAAGTTAATCGAGGTGGGCATTGAGCTTGATCAATCTAAAAAAGAACAAGATGAGCGCTGATTCAATTGAGATTTTAGCTATCAAAAATTTCATTGATAATGATAATTAAATACTGGGGGAAGTCCTGTCTCTTGATCACCACTGGCCCCACCCCCCCCGGCCAGATAAAATATAAATAACTCGCGGGCGCCCCCCCCCCCCCCCCCCCCCCCCACTTCCCCCTCCCCCGCGTACGATTATCATTTTCATTATAGCTATTTCGAGTATTTTAACTCATTGACAAAAATGCAATTAACTTAACCTCTCACAGATGAGGAGGACACACATCACGAATATATCTACATTACAGTGCCGCTTAATCAGCGAATGATGCGATCTTTCCCTGAAGCATATTAGGTCTACTCTGAAAATAAGGTAGAAGGCAGACGGCAGAAGGAATACTAATTTTCATAGGTGGTGCTGTACTGCAAGTTCATGAATTACTAAACTACTTCCAGCTCATTTCCTGCTGCTTTCTTCCAATGCCGAACGATTAAATCACGTTTTAACTCAAATAACTTGAGTGGTCTAAATTGAGTGATCGCCTAAGAATGAAAAGTAACCAATCTGAATATCAAACCCACCAACCCAAAGGAGAACAAAATGACTAGCAATCAAGTAACCAGTCAAACCATGAAACTCGAACTTGTGGTGATACCCGTTGCCGATGTTGATCGATCCAAGGACTTCTATAAAACGTTGGGATGGCGGCTGGATGCCGACTTTGTTACCGATGAAAGCTTCCGAGTAGTGCAATTCACTCCTCCCGGATCGGAAGCCTCGATCATTTTCGGTAAAGGAATTTCGTCAGGCGCGCCGGGTTCAATTCAGGGTCTGTACCTCATCGTTTACGACATTGAAGCAGCCCGCGCCGAACTGGTTGATCGGGGGGTCGAGGTGAGTGAGATATTCCACGACATCGGCGGGATCTTCCCCCACGCAGGAACCGAGGGACGGCTACCGGGTCCCGATCCGGAACGTCGCGACTATGCCTCCTATGCCTCGTTCAGCGATCCAGACGGCAACGGTTGGATGCTTCAGGAGATAAGGGTGCGGAAGCCCGGACGGTAACAGGACATTGATCGCTTAAGGACAGAAGCGAAGTTCACAACAGAGATTATGACAAGGAAATGGGTGGAGAAGTAGAGGAGCTACTATTATCCACTCTACCCCCTCCTCTATCAACGCAATGTAGTGCCGTACTAGCCAACAAGTTTTGGAGGATTCACAAATGAAGATTTTTGTTGCCGGGGGAACAGGAGCGATCGGTCGCCCGCTACTCAAGCAATTACTTGCCAAAGGACACAACGTTGTCGCGCTGACTCGCTCCCAAGAAAGAACACAGTCATTAGCGGCACAGGGAATCGAATCGGTGATCGCCGATGTATTCGACCCAGATTCAGTCAAAGGAGCGATCGCCCACGCTCAACCGGAGGTGGTGATTGAACAACTCACCGCCCTACCCAGGACTTACAGTCGTGAATCTATGACTGCGGCAGCACCTGTGAATACGCGCATTCGGTTAGAAGGGGGTGCCAATGTGCTAGCGGCAGCACAGGCAGCAGGGGTGCGCCGTTACCTGAGACAGTCGATCGCCTTCTGGGGAATTCCCGGTGCTGGATTGGCAGATGAGGAAACACCGTTATCGCTTGATGCCTCGCCCGCCGTTGCCGCAGATGCTCGGCTCATAACTGAAATTGAACACCGTTTATTGAAAACATCCAATCTCGAAGGAATTGCTTTACGCTATGGTTTCTTCTACGGACCCGGCACCTGGTTCAACCCAGATGGTGATGTAGGGCAACAGGTGCGGCAGCAACAGTTTCCGATCGTCGGGAATGGGGAGGGCGTATGGTCGTGGTTACACATTGAGGATGCAGCGATCGCCACCGTTGCAGCAGTAGAGCAGGGCAATCCTGGGGTTTATCTGATTGTCGATGATCAGCCTTTAGTAGTGCGCGAATGGCTCCCTGCCTTTGCTCGATCGCTGAATGCCTCCCCACCGCCGCGAGTATCGGTTGAAGATGCTCTGAAAATGGAGGGTGGTGCGGACATTGTTTACTACCAAACTCAGATGCGAGGTGCATCGAATGCCAAGGCAAAACGCGAACTTAATTTTCAGCCGCGATCGTTGAAATGGGTGGTTGACACCACCGTGGCTCTTAGTTAAAAGGAAACCTGCTACCTGCCTGAGCAGAAGTTCTCGTTTTTTCACAACTGACTGCGGATGGCTCAAAACTTAACAACCATGTTCTTTAAATTATCAGAGGTTTTGCCATGAAAACTGACATAAGTTGAGTTGAGGACACAAAGCCCAACATCCCGCAACTACTGAGTTTTGCAAAGCTCAATTCAACCTACACCTGTCTAATCCGCGATCTGCTTGATTCAGCATGAGGGCAAATCAGACGGATTTATATCCACCCGTTTGTATTCACGCCAGGAGAACGGAAGTGTTTACTAGATTTTTCCATAGAGTTGTATTCATGACTCTCTCTTTATTCATAGCACTCTTCCTATTCGCAACTCTTCCTGTATTTGCAGCTTCAACCGTTTTGGGTGAAAAGGTAACGTTGGTCTTCGACCATGCCCTTCCCAATGTCCCCGGTAAGAGCATGAAAGTCCAGCTGGTCGAATATGCGCCAGGTGTCTCATCGCTCCCTCACACCCATGCAGCCTCAGCTTTCATCTATGCAACAGTCCTGGAAGGTGCAATTCGGAGTAAAATCAATGATAATCCAGAACAGGTGTATCACGCTGGTGAGAACTTTTTTGAAGCACCTGGCGATCGTCATCTGAAGAGCGCAAATGCCAGTGATACTGAACCTGCACGCCTCCTAGCAGTGCTTGTCGTTGATACCAATGAACAGAACCTGGTCATAAACGACAAAGAGTAAGACGCACGCATTGCAAGGATTTTTACTACTGGGGGCGGTATAACGCCTTATCTAAGGGAGCGTGGCATGATGTCGTCAATTGAGGAAGTGACAAAGACAATTAACCTGATCATTGCGCCTGTCGTCACGATCACGACTTGTGCCATCATGGTAAACGGCTTGATTATCCGGTACGGTTCCCTCGGCGATCGCCTACGTACCGTTAACCAGAGACTGAGCGACTTGCAGGAGTCCGATCTGGTTGGCAATCAGGACAAAGCTCAGAGGGTACAAGAACTTGAATTCCTGCTGAGGGATCTGCTGAGGCACCATCATTTCGTGCATGATGCCCTTGTTCTTATTTATACTTCTATTCTAGTCTTTATGCTGGATATGCTGGTCATTGCCATAGCAGTTGCCACTAATATCAGTTGGCTATCACAGATGGCACTAATAGTCTTTCTTGGTGGAATTGCCGTTTTATTTGGGGGAATGGTTTTGATTGCCTACGAGCTTAGCACATCTCACTATTCCATTCAATTAGAGGTGCATCGTACTTGTCGCCTGTGCCGCCACCAACATTCAACAGCCAGTCCTTCTCTTTCAAGGTCGCGCTGAGGTGCATCGTACTTGTCGCCTGTGCCGCCACCAACATACCAAACTGGTAGGAAATTGAACTAGGAGCAAACTTAAGGGCAGATCCCCGATTTGATAGACTGGCTACTGCTGCCCTCAATCTCTTGCCAGATCATACCGAGCGAGTTGCGTTCAAAAATATTAGTTTTGGAAGGCAGGGGGGCAAGGGAGCAGTGTTTCGACTACGCGGTAATCGAGCGAAGTCGAGATTCAACAACCGGGGCAGAGGAGGTAGAAATACTACGTATGATTGCAACTTAGTATCACCCCTCTTGTGTTGTTTTCGGCAAAGAATAATCTGTAACCTCTATTTTTATATATCTTTTCAATAAAGAGATATAAATGACAAATTTAGACTGCGATCGCACAATTCATTATTTTGTGTAGTGTTCAGAGTTAGGGCAATATTTTTCTCTCCTCGTAATAACAAAAGAAGGATCGCTTGTTATAGATTGCCCTCACTGTTGCTCGACGCGCACCATCAACTTGGGCTATGGGATTTTCTGAAAAAGAGACGAGATTTGAATATTTAAGTAGGTCGGTGTTAAAAATTGTCGTTATGACAAGGCAGTCCCAATGAAAAAAAATCACCGCCATGAATGAAAATATGCTAGTTTCCAAGATAAGGCTGATACAAACGAGGTTGTTCCCTTAGTAGAGCGCCAGAGCCTGAAAGGCAGTCGAACCCGGATATCGAGAGGCATCGCCAATTGTCGCTACTATACTATTTGATAGTTGTAGTAAGCACGCAAGGAGCGAATCTACCGTTAGAGATATCCACGTATTAGCCCCCTATCAAATTGACACTTTTGTAGTAGGTCAAGGGATATGCAGGTAGTCTACAGTCGTTGTGCGGGCTTGGATGTACATAAAAAGAGCGTGGTAGCTTGTGTAATCACTCCCAATAATTCGAGAGGATGGCACAAGGAGATTCGTACATTTAGCACAATGACCAAAGACTTGTTAAATCTTTCAGATTGGTTAACAAGTCATGATTGTACCCATGTAGCTTTTGGATTGTACTGGAGAGTACTGGCGACCTGTTTTTAATATCGAGTAAGGAAACTTTGAAGTTATTTTAGTCAATGCCCGCCACATAAAAGCGGTGCCAGGACGCAAAACGGACATCAAAGATGCTCAATGGATAGCCGAACTACTACAGCATGGTTTACTACGTGTGAGTTTTATTCCCCCTGTGGACCAAATGCGAGATAAGCGAGAATTGTTAGTGCAAGCACTCGAAGGTAAGTTCGTCCCCATCAACGATTTATCCTTGCCCAGTTACTTGCTCAAATTGATAGTATTGACCAAACAATTCAACTTTTCGATCAACAAATTGAGGAGTATTGCCACCCTTTTGAACAAGCAATTGAGCTTGTTGATACCATACCTGGTATCGCTCGTCGAACTGCCGAGATTATTGTCTGGTGAAATTGGCACAGACATGAGCCGTTTCCCAAGTGCCGAACATTTGGCGGCTTGGGCTGGGCTTGCTCCCGGTAATGCGCGAAAGCGGTGGCAAGAAAGTTTCAACCGGAACCCATAAAGGCAATCGAGTCTTACGAACTATTTTGGTTCAAGCTGCTCATGCTTTGGCTCGTACTAAAACTTACCTTGCTGCCCAATTTCGTCGTATTGCTGCGCGAAGGGGTAAAAAACGTGCTGCTGTTGCAGTTGCACACTCCATTTTAACGCTCGCATATTATCTGATATCTCGCCAAGAAACTTATAAAGATTTAGGAGTTGATTATTTTGACAAAAAACGACCAGAAAGTGTTAAGAAACTACTGATTAAACGCTTGGAGAAACTTGGTTATCAAGTTACTGTTGAACCTCCTCCGGTTGCAATCTAAACCCGTAATCAATATTTTAGTTTTGGCTGTCGCCATTCAACGACTTCAGCCACATCTTGACCTTGGGTTTAAGCCAAAGTTTGATTTTCAAGTCAGAAGGGAAGAGGTTTTGAGGCAAATTTACTTTTTGTTACATACTTTGGTTTATTTGCACCGTTCTACTTAGTTCTGACAATTTCAGTGAGCCGGGATGATAACAACATCATCGTTGCCGATATCACTCAACTTTATGTGCTTGAGCAGGATAATCCAGAATTACTTCATCACGCAGCTCACCTAAAGCATATCAAGTCTAACGACTTCCATCTCACTTCCTTTTACTTTCCTCCAACCCGAATGATTAAGTCGCGTTTTAACTCAACTAACTTGAGTGGTGTAAATTGAGCGATCGCAAAACAATGAAGTTAATCGAGGTGGGCATTGAGCTTCGCCAATCTCAAGGAGAACAAGATGAAAACGCAGAAAGTATGGTTTATTACCGGAGCCTCCAGAGGCTTTGGGTTAGAAATTGCCAGAGCAGCCCTGGCAGTGGGCGATCAAGTAGTGGCAACAGTTCGCCAAGAGCCCACACAACTCGCCACTACCCTGGACAACCACCCGGATCTTTATGTTGTGCAGATGGATGTCACCCAGGAAGACCAGGTACAAGCGGCTGTTAAGCAAGGTATTACTCGTTTCGGTCGGGTTGATGTCTTAGTCAATAATGCCGGATTTGGCATGGTTAGCGCCATCGAAGAAGCTACGGATGCCGAAGTCCGCAAACAATATGACACCAACGTATTTGGTTTACTCAACGTTACTCGTGCCGTGTTGCCGTACCTGCGCCAGCAAAAGTCCGGGCGGGTGATCAATATCTCATCGCTGTTCGGCTACGATGCAATTCCGGGCTGGGGATTATATGGGTCTACTAAATTTGCGGTCGAAGGGATCTCGAAAGGGCTGGCAGCCGAAGTGGCATCGCTCGGCATCCACGTCACAGTAGTGGCTCCCGGTCTTTTTAGTACCGACTTCCTAAGCACTGAATCATATACCGCTGCTAAAACCATTATCGACGATTACCAGGCAACAGTAGGGTCGATGCGTACTGGAGCCGATGCGCTACACAAGCATCAGCCCGGCGATCCGAAAAAGTTTGCGGCTGTGATTATTCAACTTGCCAATACAGAACGTCCGCCACTGCATTTGCCCGTCGGCAAGGACACGATCGCGATGTACCAAAACAACGCCGCGAAAATGGCACAGGAAATCGAAACATGGCTACCAGTTGCTACGAGTACCGACCATGACCAACGCATAACGGCTTCGACCATAGCCTAACCTGCAAAATTCATACATTATTTTCAAAGGAGTTTTACTATGAGCACTGAACAGAAAGTCGCTGTTATTACCGGCGCGTCACAGGGCATCGGCGCAGCCCTTGTCAAGGCGTACCGCGATCGCAACTATCGGGTGGTCGCAACCTCGCGCTCGATCGAGCCGTCGAACGATGATGCAATTCTCACAGTGCCCGGCGACATTGCCGATCGAAAAACCGCCGAGCGTGCGATTTCCGAAGGCGTGTCCCGCTTCGGGCGCATCGACACGCTCATCAACAACGCTGGCATCTTTATTTCCAAGCCATTTACCCAATACACCGAGGCAGACTACGAAGTGTACCTGGGCACTAACGTCACTGGCTTCTTTCACATGACGCAACTCGCCATCGCCGAGATGGAGAAGCAGGGTAGCGGTCATATCGTGCAGATTTCGACGAGCCTGGTTGACAACCCGATCGCTGGCGTACCCTCCGTGCTCGCATCGCTAACGAAGGGCGGACTAAATGGCGCGACCAAATCGCTGGCGATCGAGTATGCCAAGCGTGGGATTCGAGTAAACGCGATCGCGCTGGGAACCATCAAAACCCCGATGCATTCTGTCGAGACCCATGCACAGCTCGATGCGCTGCACCCAATCGGTCATATGGGCGAGATATCCGATGTTGTCGATGCGGTTCTCTATCTCGAATCAGCCAACTTTGTGACGGGCGAAATCCTTCACGTCGATGGTGGCCAGAGTGCGGGACACTGATATCGCCTTGCGATTAGAAAAATGACTCTGACGCTCTCAAGCAAAATTGCGTGATCGTCTAACCTGCTGACCAAGGAGCGCATACCATGACCCCACTCGAAAAAGGCATGATCTACGAATTACGTATTTATGATGCCATGCCCGGACGACTACCAGCGCTGCTTTCGCGCTTCGAGAACCACACGTTACAGATTTGGGAAAAGCATCGCATCCGCCAGGCAGGATTCTGGACAACGCTAATCGGCGCGAGCGAGAATAATCGGCTCACCTACCTGCTTGCCTGGAACAGCATGGCTGAGCGTGAGGAGCACTGGAGTGCATTCCTCACCGACCCCGAATGGATCGCGATCAAGGCCGAAACCGAGAAGGACGGTCAACTTGTGCAGAACATCAGCAGCGAGTTGCTGGCACCGACTGCCTTTTCCTCGGTGAATTGAGCAGTGGGGGGAGTGACGGAACTTGAATCCGTGGCATCTGGTACGCAGACTCCCCTCCACCGTCACAACTGAATCATGCAGACAATTACTGAAAGACATATATCTTGCTGCTTCTATTAGCAGGCGTGGGACGATACTTATGTGGACTAAAACAGAACTGATAGATTTGCTCAAGATCAGGCATCCAATCATTCAGGCTCCAATGGTTAGTGCTTCCACACCTGAGTTGGTTGCGGCTGTTTCTAATGCAGGAGGTCTTGGCTCCTATGGTGGTGCGGCCACCCCACCAGCCAAACTTCGCTCTATTATCAAGCAAATTCGAGATCTGACAGACCAACCCTTTGGAGTTAACTTGTTTGCCCCAGCAGTTGAATCCTATCAACTTACGCCTGAGCAGCAAACACCGATGTCTGAGCTATTAACAAAATGGCACAACGAACTAAATGCCGGGCCTGTGCCCGAACCAATACCGATACTAGGGCCATTCCAGGAGCAATTTACTGTCCTGCTTGAGGAGAAAATACCTGTTTTTAGTTTCCACTTTGGACCTGCGCCAATTGAGGCAATTCGTGAGATACATGCGATCGGCTCAATTGTATTAGCAACCGCCACGACCGTCCATGAAGCAAAAGCTCTTGTCGAAGCAGGAGTGGATGTCATCATCGCCCAGGGCTTTGAAGCCGGAGGTCATCGTGGTACTTTTGCTGTGCCTTATGAACACGGATTGATTGGAACAGCAGCGTTAGTGCCGCAAATAGCCGATGCGGTATCGGTTCCGGTCGTGGCGGCGGGCGGAATCATGGATGCTCGTGGAATCGTTGCGGCATTCGCACTTGGGGCAAGCGGGGTACAGATGGGAACCGCCTTTCTCGCCTGCCCTGAGAACAATATCCCAGAAGTCTATAGGCAGGCGGTACTCAAGTCTAAGGACGAAGACACAGTTATTACTGAAGTGTTTTCCGGCAAACCCGCCAGAGCCATCCGAAATCGATTTATCCGTGAAATGGAAAATAACAGGGATAAGGTGCTGCCCTTCCCGGCTCAGATGTCTATAGGGCGGGTTCTATATCAGACTTCTGCTCAAAAATCAAGTCCAGATTTTGTCAGTATGTGGGCAGGACAGGGAGCAGCATTAGCCGAAGCTCTCCCAGCAGGTGAGCTGATCGAAAAAATGATACAAGAATTTCTTGCCGTAACTGCTTCTTTACAACTCAAATAATAAGTTACAGCAGTTTTCATTTACATGAGGTACAAAGTTACAGGTTTTGAGGCAGGCTTCGCCGTGAGCGTCAGCCGAACGGAGGCAGGAGGAGGCAAGAGTTAGAAAGAAACTCTTTATGTTTGATGAATCAGTCCTGTTCTCACTTACTTGCAATCTGCTGTAAGAGTTCAGACCAAAGTCTATCTTTGAACAACTCCTTGCAGTAGATCGCCAATTATGTTGTTGCTGAGAGTGAAAGTTTTATCATTAATCACAAGAATTAGCCTTTACCGTTTCTCAAATCATCGCTAAAGATCGTGCTCATAAAGCCGTGATGAAACCAGTAATCATCGCGCTGGTAACCAACGTAGGCAACTCAAGATAATTAGATTTTCACCCGCTGATCCCAGGAATGAATTGAATATCAGATGAATTAGAGGTATTCGTTGAATTCATGCCACCCCTTGGTACACCAAAGCTAAATTCACTTGGATGTTGAAACTCCAGGATAACACACACTTAAGTCGCGTTTTAACTTGGAGAACTTAAGTGGTATGCATTCGGCGATCACAGAAGAATGAAGTTAACCGAGGTGGGCAGCAAGCAAGCTCACTAATCTAAAGGAGATTACCCTTCACATGATTCTACGGCGTAGGGAGAACTTGAAGTTTTCCTAAAGCGGGGGAAACGGACAACAAACAACCTGAGTTAATTCAATTTTGAAAGCGAGGTACGCACGATGAAGACGAATTTTGAGAACAAGCCCTTTGAGGATGAACATGAGAACTATCAACATAGCACTGATAGCCTCGATATTTTCGCCGAACGTGTCCGCAGCAACCAGCGCCAGCTCACCTCCCAGTTAAGGCACCAGTACGATTTTATTGTTTGCGGATCTGGATCTTCTGGCTCGGTGGTTGCCCGCAGACTTGCCGAGAATCCCGATGTCAGCGTTCTGTTGCTTGAAGCTGGAGGCAGCGATGATGTGCCAAATGTCATAGAAGCGAATCAATGGCCGATGAACCTGGGAAGCGATCGGGATTGGAGCTTCCAGGGACAGCCAAATCAACATGTGAACGGTCGTTCGATTCCGTTCTCAATGGGCAAGACACTCGGCGGTGGATCGAGCATCAACGTCATGGTTTGGGCTCGCGGACACAAGCAGGATTGGGATTTCTTCGCATCCGTTGCCAACGATCCGGCATGGAGTTATGAATCCGTCTTGAAGATTTATCGCCGCCTGGAAGATTGGCATGGCGTACCAGACCCAATGTATCGCGGAACGGGAGGGCCGGTATTTGTCCAGCCCGCGCCGGAGCCAAACCCGCTTGCACCCGCAACGGTCGAAGCCGCGCGGGTGGTGGGTATTCCTACTTTTGAAAATCCGAACGGACGCATGATGGAAGCGGCGAAGGGCGCTTCTATCAGCGATGTGCGAGTCCGCAATGGCAAGCGCGAATCGATATTCCGCTCCTACGTTTACCCTTATATGGATCGGCCAAATCTGACGGTTCTCAGTCATGCACTGGTCACACGGCTGATGTTCCAAGGCAAGCGGGTCACTGGCGTGGAGATCGCTTATCGTGATGTGATCTATCGCATTGGTGCGGCAGTCGAAGTCGTGCTGTCGCTCGGTGCAATTCATACGCCGAAAGTGCTGATGCAATCTGGTATCGGTGATGAGAACGAGTTGCGGCGATTTGGAATTCCTGTCGTGCAGCACCTTCCTGGTGTGGGGCAAAATTTTCAAGACCACGTTGCATTTGATTGTGTCTGGGAATATGAAACCGCTCTCGAACCAAGAAACAACTTGTCCGAGGCCATCTTTTTCTCAACGAGCCAGGCCGGGCTTGACAGTCCAGACTTATTTGCCTGTCAAGCTGAGGTGCCGAAATCCACTGCTGAGAATGCCGTCCGGTTTGGGCTGCCTAGTGCAGGCTGGACGTTATTTGGGGCGATCGCGAACCCCAAAAGCAGAGGCCGTCTGCGCCTGACGGGGGCCGATCCATCCGACCCGATTCTGATTGATGCAAATACTCTGTCTGACCCGGACGATCTCAAAACCGCGATCGCCTGCGTAGAACTCTGCCGAGAAATCGGTAACTCCGCTCCGCTTCGTCCGTTTGTTAAGCGTGAAGTCATGCCAGGTAATTTGAAAGGGGCCGAACTCGAACGCTTTGTTCGAGATGCGGCGACAAGTTTCTGGCACGAAACCTGCACCGCGAAGATGGGTCGAGATGATCTGTCAGTGGTGGATAGCAACCTGAAAGTGTATGGAATCGACAATCTCCGGATTGCGGATGGATCGATTTTGCCGCGAGTAACCACGGGCAACACGATGGCTCCCTGCGTGATCGTTGGGGAGCGGGCAGCGGAAATTTTACAGCTAGAACACCAACTGCAAACCAGTGTAAAAACAGTCTCAGGCGCGCCATAAAATCACCGCGCTTTTCATTGGCAGACGCACATCTAAGTCGCGTGTTAACTCAAAGAACTTGAGTGGTGTGGATTGGGCGATCGCACAAGAATGAAAAGTAATCAATCTGAACATCAAATTTACCAACCAAAAGGAGAACAAAATGAGCAGCAATCACGTAAACAGTCCAAACATGAAGGTAGAAGTTGTGTTATTCAACGTTTCCGACGTTGACCGCACCAAAGCATTCTACGAAAATCTCGGCTGGCGGTTCGACATCGATGTGGTAGAGGGCGACTTTCGCGGCGTGCATTTTACACCACCCAACTCGGACGCCTCAATCCTCTTCGGCAAGGGAGTCACTCCGGAAAATTCTGGCTCGGCGCACAACCTGGTTCTGGCCGTAGACGATCTTGATGCCGCCCGCAAAGACTTGATCGCTCGCGGTGTCAACGTGAGCGAGATCTTCCACTACGCTGGCGGCCCCTTCAACAACGCCGTGGAGAACCCGCACGTCGGCGGGCGCGACCCGCAAGGTCGTTCCTACTTCTCATTTGCCTCGTTTGAGGACCCGGACGGGAACGTCTGGCTGCTCCAGGAAATTACAACGCGGCTTCCTGGTCGCCTGTGGGATTCTCCACCAGCAGATGTTGTAACCCTGGCAACCCTTCTCCACGAGACGGCAGAGTACCACGACCACTACGAGAAGACTCACGCCGAGCATCACTGGTGGGACTGGTACGCACCCTATCTGAGTGCGCGTCAGAATGGCAGCAGTCCAGAAGAGGCAGCCGCCGCCGCTGACCTTTACATGGAAGAGGTTTTGCCTGTTCTTTCCAGATGATGCGGTCAGAATAGCATCCGCTAGGTCGGGTTCTGAACTACCTTCTCCTTACTGAATTGAGTGATGGGGCGAGCGACGGAACTCTCACCCATCGTTCATCTCACCATCACAGCTAAGTCATGTGGGCAGACAATACGTAACCTCAGTTCAATCTAATTGGAGCAAGATCAATGTCCAGTGCTCATTGAGTTAGTGGTTACTGCTCGTGTCTAGCCTGGGTCATGAAACGGACGATTTGCAACAAAGAGAAAACACCATGATCAAACTAAAGAAAGTAAATTACAAAACCAAAGCCCGCACATTGGGTGTCTTCGTCCTGCTCTCGGGACTCTTCATCGCGCTCTTTGCAGCAACAGTGTTGCTGACAACTCCTGATCGCGTTCTAGCGCATCAATCTATCCAAACCAGCGCCCAAACCCAGGACGTGACTGAGGTGAGTGCCAGGAATATTCGTGGCGCTTCACCGTACGTCGCGATTAAGAACGAACCCGCACCTAAGCTGATTGTAGACCCCCCGCTTCCTGAAGGGTTGGTTCAGGGTGTCTACTGGGCGCAGTACCGGGTGGAGAACTTGCATATTGTACCCGTGTTTGGGACGAGCGCCCTTAAGGTATCTCCACGTGTTGGACACCTGCATGTCATTGTCGATGATCTGCCCTGGTGGTGGGCGGATGCGAGTGACAACAACACTGTTGACATAGCTGGGCTGCCGCCTGGTAAGCATAAGGTGAAGATCCAGTTGGTTGACGCTAACCACAACGTCTTCCCCGGACAGGTAGTGACGCAGACGTTCACTATACCTGATTACAATAGCACGCACGCGCATTAAGGAAACTTCTATGCCCGGACTGCCTCGCTGGAGTAGAAGGGCACGCAAGCTCGCTTCAAGCTTTGGCACAGCAGGCGATCAAGTCCAAGCACTGGGAGTGGGAGAGACCTTCGCTGTCGGTGTAGATCGCGATCGCCCGCCAAGAGGCATCGGCACTGATAAAACTAGTCTCAGCACGAGAAAGGAAGACGCAATGAGTACGATCATTAAAGCCGCCGCTGTGCAGATCAGCCCGGTACTGTACAGTCGGCAGGGTACCGTAGAAAAGATCGTTAAGAAAATTCGTGAACTGGGCCGCCTGGACGTTCAGTTCGCAACCTTCCCCGAGACCATAATTCCTTATTACCCCTACTTCTCCTATGTACTAGCCCCGTTTGCGTTGGTAAAGGAACATCTACGGTTGCTTGAAGAGTCGGTCACGGTGCCGTCTGCTGAAACCCAGGCGATCGGCGAAGCCGCGAAGGAAGCAAACATGGTCGTTTCGATCGGCGTCAATGAGCGCGACGGCGGCTCGATCTACAATACGCAACTTCTCTTCGACGCAGACGGTACGCTGATCCAGCGTCGCCGCAAGCTTACGCCGACTTATAACGAGCGGATACTCTGGGGTCAGGGTGACGGTTCGGGCCTGCGTGCCGTTGATAGCGCCGTTGGGCGCATCGGGCAACTCGCCTGCTGGGAGCATAACAATCCTTTGGCACGTTACGCCCTGATCGCCGATGGTGAGCAAATCCACTCAGCCATGTATCCGGGATCGTTCGCCGGCCAGCTGTTCGCGGAGCAAGCGGAAATTAATGTCCGCCAGCACGCCCTTGAATCCGCCTGCTTTGTCGTCTGTGCGACCGCGTGGCTAGATGCGGATCAGCAGGCTCAGATCATGAAGGACACGGGTTGCGCGATCGAGCCGATTTCTGGCGGCTGCTTTACTGCCATTGTGAGTCCGGACGGCCAAATCATCGGCGAGCCTCTCAAAGTGGGCGAAGGCGAAGTAATTGCCGAGCTTGACTTTGCCCAGATCGATGCCCGCAAGCGGTTGATGGATGCGCGCGGTCATTACAGCCGCCCCGAACTACTCAGCTTGTTGATTGATCGGACACCCACGTCGCCCGTCCATGAGCGCACCGCACACCCCAATGGTAATGGCTCGCACGTGGTTGTCGAGGAGAAAACTGTCGAGGTTTTCTAATTCCACTGTACCTATCCGAACGCAACGACAGCGAGGTCAGTGCGTGTCTAAAAAAATCAATCATAATCGCCGCTACTTTTTAACAACCATGCTTAAAACTATTGCTGCCACCCAGCTTGGCATGATCGGCTGCACCACACAACACGCTACGTCAGCAACGGCTGAGTTACCGATTGAAGGCGAACTGCCTTCTCTTGCCGGCGCAACCACATGGCTCAATTCGCAGCCATTAACAGTTGACGAACTGCGTGGAAAAGTCGTACTGATCAACTTCTGGACTTATACCTGCATCAATTGGCTGCGCCAACTCCCTTATGTTCGCGCTTGGGCTGAGAAGTATCAGGATCAAGGACTAGTGGTAATTGGCATACATACACCGGAGTTTGAATTTGAGAAGAATATCGATAATGTCCGCCGCGCCTTGACAGAAATGAAAATTGACTATGCGATCACCGTGGATAACAATTATGCCGTGTGGCGTGCTTTCGAGAACCATTATTGGCCTGCCCTTTATTTTATAGACACGCAAGGACGCATTCGTCATCACCAATTCGGCGAGGGCAAGTACGAGCAATCGGAACGGGTAATTCAACAACTACTGTCTGAGTCTGGAACTGGCCTTGTCGGTCAGGAAATGGTCGAAGTTGAAGCTCACGGTTTTGAAGCCGCCGCCGATTGGGATAGCCTGAAATCGCCTGAAAACTACCTCGGCTACGACAGAACGGAGAATTTCACGTCTCCTGGCGGCGTGGTGTTAAACAAGCGTCATTTATATACCGCCCCCGCGCAATTGAAACTTAATCAATGGTCACTTTCGGGCGATTGGACAATCACAAGACAAGCAATTGTCCTGAACAAGTCCGGTGGGCGGATCGCATACCGCTTCCACGCACGCGACCTTCATCTCGTCATGGGACCAGCCGACCGAGGAACGTCCGTGCGGTTTCGCGTTCTCGTAGACGGGCAGCCGGTAGTTGCGGCTCGCGGACTTGATGTTGATGAGCGAGGCGAAAGCACGGCTACTGAACAGAGGTTGTACCAACTGGTTCGACAGCCGAAGCCCATCAGCGATCAAAAGTTCGAGATTGAGTTTCTAGATTCTGGGATAGAGGCTTTTGCCTTCACGTTCGGTTGATAACGCAAACAGATACACCTCCGCAACAAGCGACAAGAAAATGAACGCAAGGTAAATGAGATGACGATGAAATCCACACATGACAGCCCAATCCTCGTGACCGGAGCGGCTGGCGATCTCGGTGCGATCGGCCGCAACCTCACCGCAATGCTGCTCGACAAGGGACACAAGGTGCGTGCCTTGGTTCGGCGTGAGGATGAACGCGCTCTTGCCCTACGCCAGCTAGGAGCCGAGGTAGTGCAGGGCGATCTGACCGACCTTACCTCAATGCACCGTGCGATCGAAGGGGTTGCGCGCATCTATTTTGGTATGTCAGTCTCGGCGGCGTATCTCGAAGCCACGGTCAACGTCGCCGCGGTGGCACGCCACCACGGTGTCGAGGCCTTCGTGAATATATCGCAGATGACGGTGACGCAGATGAGCATCACCGAGACCACCGACAGTCCGCAGCACAAGCTGCACTGGCTTGCGGAACAGGCATTGGCGTGGTCGGGGCTGCCT
This sequence comes from Fischerella sp. CENA71, assembly GCA_024239075.1. Taxonomy (GTDB): domain Bacteria; phylum Cyanobacteriota; class Cyanobacteriia; order Cyanobacteriales; family Nostocaceae; genus Pelatocladus. The sequence continues at coordinate 63,352 of JANBVI010000047.1, forward strand.
GTCGTCACGGTGCGGCCGACGGTCTTCCTCGAAGGCTTCTTCCTGCGTCTGGCTGCTGTTGGCATCCGCGACAGCAACGAACTGGCGCTGCCACTGGGTAACAGCAAGACCTCGCCGATCTCGGCTGTTGATGTGGCGCGCGCCGTCTCTGAGATCCTCCATGATCCGGCACCGCACATTGGTCATGTTTACAATCTGACCGGATTTGAGTCGGCTGATCTGGATCACTACGCGCGCGTCTTTTCCGAGGCACTCGGCCGAACGATCCGCTATCGTAACGTGCCGCTCTCCGGGTGGATTGATACGCTTCGTGAGTTTGGAGTGCCAACACACGTCCTCAACCATCTCGCGGTGATGGCCGAACTTCATGCGCAGGGGCGATATGACCGGATGACGGATGACCTGTTCAAGCTCATCGGCAAGATGCCGACGAGTATGTACGACTTCGTGAAATTGCACGCTGCTGAATTCACGCCAACTGAAGCCACGGTTTGAGGGGCAGGTCGCTCGTCGAGTGGATAAAGGCGGACACTTCGCGGCGTGAGAACAGCCGCAGTTCTTCTCTAAGGAGATCCGTGCCGCGTTTCGATCGCTACGCTAGTTGGCTCGTCCACGCACAAACCCAAAAAATCCAAAACTACTCAAAGGGAGTACACTATGACTCAATCAGAAATTACGCAACCAAACAGCGGGCAGGCATCTGATGGCAGTGTGATCGGGAGGAACGAACCCATGACCGTCTCGTTGCACACGTCTATCCAACCAAAGTTCCGTACTGTTGACGGGTTATCCATCCGCTACGCCGAGAGTAATGACCCGGGGCGAGGTGTGCATGCCCTGCTCCTCAGTCCGTGGCCGGAGAGCCTGTATGCGTTCGAGCCGACGTGGGCGCGGCTCGCCGAGCACGCGCACCTCGTGGCGGTGGATCTCCCAGGCTTCGGACACTCCGAGCGACGCGCTGCGCTGATGTCTTCGCGCGCGATGGGCGAGTTCGTTGTGCGTCTTGCGGACGCATTCGGGCTGGAGCAGCCGCACGTCGTCGGCCACGACATCGGCACCAGTGCCGCGCTCTTCGCCGCGGTCCTTCGCCCGGGGACGCTGCGTAGCCTCGTGGTCGGGAGTGGGGGCGCGGCAGTTCCGCTACAGCTGGGCGGGAGGCTCAAGGAGTTGGTCGAGGCCCCCGACATCGAGCCGTACCGCCGCATCAACGGGCGACAGCTCGTCACTGCGGCGATCAGGAGGATCGAGCGATACATTCTTTCGGACACCGCCCGCGAGGACTACCTCTCGGCCTACGAGGGCGAACGCTTCGCCGAGTCGATGCGCTACGTGCGCACTTTCCCATCCGACCTGCCGATACTGGGCGAACTGCTGCCCCGTATCCGGACACCGGTGCTAATCATCGCTGGCCGGCGAGACCCAATCGTACCCCCGGTCAACGCAGAGTTTCTCCTCGAACGGCTGCCGGCGAGCAAACTCGCCGTCCTCAATGCGGGACACTACACGTGGGAGGACGCAGCCGACGAGTACGTAGCGCTTGTCACGGGCTGGTGGAACGGAAGCTACGTGGCCGTCGGACAGCAAGCTAACGATATTTAAGTTGCGCTTTAACTCAACGAACTTGAGTGGTCTGAATCAAGCGATTGCAGGACAATGAAGTGTAACCGAGGTGGGCAGCAAGCTTATTAACCTAAAGAAGAACAAACGGCTTCGACCATCACCTGATCTGCAACATTTACACATTATTTCCAAAGGAGATTGCTATGAAACTGGAAGGTAAGACAGCTCTGATTACTGGCGGTACTAGCGGCATTGGTCTCGCAACCGCTCAGGAGTTTATCCGCCAAGGGGCTAAAGTCGTGGTGATCGGCAGAACTCCCGACACGCTTTCTCAAGCGGCGAAGGCGCTGGGCCCAAACGCGCTCGTGGTCTCAGCGGATGTGACCAAATCTGCTGAACTTGACGAACTGTTCAAGCAGGTGCGCGAGAAGTATGGACACATTGATGTCCTCTTCGCCAATGCTGGCATAGCGAAGCTGGGTTCGGTAGAGAGTACACCTGAAGAAGTGGTGGACGAACTGTTCAATACCAATTTTCGAGGCAATTACTTCACCGTTCAGAAGGCGCTGCCCCTACTCAAGGATGGCGGAGCCATTGTATTCACCACATCATGGTTTGTGGAGGTCGGCATTGCCGGAACGTCAGCGGTGTCTGCGACCAAAGCGGCTCTGCGATCGCTCACACGGACACTGGCAACGGAGTTACTGCCACGCAAGATCCGGGTCAATGCTGTTAGTCCTGGCGTGATCGAGACACCGCTATTTGGTAAGCTTGGTTTGCCAGAAGAGGCTGTCCAAGAAATGGGAAAAAGTCTCCTACAACAGATGCCGATGCAGCGGTTTGGCACTGTAGAGGAAGTTGCGAAGGCTGTGACTTTTCTGGCATCGGAGGAAGCCTCCTACATTACAGGAGTTGAACTCGCAGTTGACGGCGGGCGTACTCAGCTCTAGGGAGCAACTGCTGGAGGAAGCAAGATAGCATACCGTTGCATCAGAGTATACCAAATAAGGTATTTGGGTGAATGTTGCCTGTCTAGGACTAATTGAAACCGAGATGTATGATCGCTCTTTCCAAACTAATTAGAAGCAATGGAGTATTTCAAAATAATGCTACCAATGGGGCGAATTAGTATATCAGAAGTAGCGAATACAATGCTGTAGTTCTGTTCAGATATTTCCAGTTTTGTCATTGGACAAGCGATCGTGGTAGATAGCGGATACACCATGCAGTAACAGTAGTTCATCTGGGACTCCAGGTTCCAGAACCTTTTGAAACTCGCCGAAGCCTGTGATGTTCCGGTGCGCTGGTCTTGCCGAACCGGAGTTTGCCACATGTGCGAGTCTGGGCTGATTTCTGGAGCAGTAAACTATGATCCCGAACCACTTGATGCTCCAGCAGTCGGAAACCTATTGATTTGCTGCTCACGCCCACAGGAAGGCACGGTCATCGATCTCTAAAATGCCCAGCAACGGACATGAAAACATTAATAATTCGTGGATTTAATAAATTCCCAAACTGTAGGGGCGGGTTTTGCCGTCAAATCCATTGCCGGGTACAGATTGGTCTGCAAAACCCGCCCGTACCCCAAATATTGAACCTATTTAATTGCCATTCCTCAGGAGGATTTCCTATGCGATCTGACATTATTCCAGGGGCGGTTTTCCCCGACTACGAACTGCCCGACCACACCACGAAGCGCCGGAAGCTCTCCGAGCTACAAGGGCAACATCCGATGATTCTCGTCCTCAGTCGTGGAGGGTACTGCCCCAAGGATCGCCGACAGGCTGAAGGACTTGTCGAACTCCATCGTGAGCTTGAGGTGGGCTATTGCCGACTGGTCACGATCAGCACCGACAACATCACCGAGACGAATGAATATCGCAGTGGTGTTGGTGGACACTGGCCCTTCCTCTCCGACGCGGGACGCAGAATCCAAAAAGACCTCGACATCGCCGAATACACTGACCCTCTCCACAATCCCATGATCCCCTACACGATAGTCCTGGAGCCGGGTCTGGTCATTTATAAAATCTACATGGGTTATTGGTTCTTCGGGCGACCTACTCTCGAAGAACTCCGCCAAGACCTGCGCGCCGTTCTCAAGAAATGCCGACCGGATTGGGACATCACAACACCTGAACTGAAAGCGGCGTGGCAGCTAGATCGCAAGGAATCCTTCTACCCATACAGCAAAACTTACGCCCAAACGCTCGGTGAACAGGATTAGAAATGGATTTGCAAGAGCAGATGGCAGCCCGCTAAAGCTCTGGGACGTTTTTGTGGGCTGGACTCTCCTGTGGAATATCCTGCATAGAGTTTTGTCATCGGAAGACAAGCAAGTTGAGTTGAATCTAATTGGAATAAGATAAATGTCCGAAAAAATCAACTATCAGCGTCGCCGCTTCTTAGCCACTGCGGCCATGACCATTGCTACTACACAGCTAGGCATATTCGGTTCTGCCAAAGCACAATCGAGCAAAACAAAACCAGCAGTTGTGTCCATGATGAAGCAGGGGACAAACATATCCTTTGGCTCGCTCAAGCAGATCGATGCTGGTGTCTTGAATGTCGGATACGCTGAAGCGGGTTCCGCGAATGGTCGTCCGGTAATCCTCCTACACGGATGGCCCTACGATATTCACAGCTATATCGATGTTGCCCCTTTGTTGGCATCGGCGGGCTACCGGGTGATCGTTCCATATCTGCGTGGCTATGGCATGACGCGCTTTCTTTCGAGCGAGACGTTGCGCAATGGGCAGCAGTCGGCGATCGCTGCCGATATCATTGCTTTGATGGATGCGCTGAAGATTGAGAAGGCGATCCTCGCCGGTTTTGATTGGGGAGCGCGCACCGCCAACATTATCGCAGCGCTTTGGCCAGAACGTTGCAAGGCTTTGGTCTCCGTGAGCGGCTATCTGATCGGTAACCCTGAAGCCAACAAGACACCGTTGCCGCCGCAGGCCGAACTCGAATGGTGGTATCAATTTTATTTTGCGACGGAGCGGGGGCGCGTGGGCTACGAAAAATACCGACATGACTTTAATAAGCTCATCTGGCAGCTTGCTTCACCGCAATGGCACTTCGATGACGCGACGTTTGAGTGTAGCGCCACATCCTTTAACAATCCGGATTACGTCGGTATTGTCATCCATAACTACCGCTGGCGGCTGGGACTCGCCAAAGGCGAGTCGAAGTATGACGAGATTGAGAAGCGGCTTGCCGCAGCCCCTGCGATCACTGTACCCACCATCACGCTTGAAGGTGACGCTAACGGCGCGCCACACCCTGACAGCAGCACCTACGCAAAGAAATTCTCCGGCAAATACGCACACCGGATCGTCAAGGGCGGCATCGGTCACAATCTGCCTCAGGAAGCGTCACGGGAGTTTGCCAAAGCTGTCATTGAAGTTGACGGTTATTAATTGGGTTTAGCCTGAGTTGTAAAACGGAAAATTTGCAGCAAAGAGAAAACACCATGACTAAACTAAAAAAAGTACATTACAAAACCAAAGCCCACACCGCAAAAGCCTTCTTCCTGTCGCGACTCCTTGTCGCGCTCTTGGCGGCAACGGTGTTTCTGGGGCCGCCTGCTCGTGTGCTTGCACAGCAATTTGCCCAGACCAGTGCACAAGCCCAAGTGACAGCCAAGGCGATCACCACCGAAGACAATACCATCCGTCCTTTCCGCGTCCACGTTCCGCAAGAGGCGATCATCGATCTCCGCAGGCGCATCGTAGCGACTCGCTGGCCTGACAAGGAGACTGTCGCCGACCAGTCGCAAGGCGTGCAACTAGCGACAATGAAAGAACTCGTTCGTTACTGGGGAACGAAGTACGACTGGCGCAAAGCTGAGGCGAAACTGAATGCGTTACCGCAGTTTGTAACCAAAATCGACGGACTGGACATTCACTTTATCCACGTCCGCTCCAAAAATCCTCATGCTTTACCGTTGATCGTCACGCACGGATGGCCGGGGTCGGTATTTGAACAGCTAAAGATTATTAGCCCACTGACCGACCCAACGGCCTACGGGGGGCGTGCAGAGGATGCCTTCGACCTGATAATCCCATCGATTCCCGGCTACGGCTTCTCCGGCAAGCCGACGGACATCGGTTGGGACTCCGACCGCATCGCCCGCGCCTGGACCGAGCTGATGAAGCGCCTGGGGTACACCCGCTATGTCGCCCAAGGCGGCGATTGGGGTTCTCCCATCTCTAGCGCGATGGCGCGTCAGGCATCGGCAGGATTACTCGGTATCCACATCAACTTGCCGGCGACGATACCGCCTGAAGTGGCTACGGTACTTGCCGGCGGTGGACCCCCGCCAGAGGGACTCTCCCAGAAGGAACGCGCGGCATTCAACTCACTAGACGCGTTAAAGAATAAACGGGCCTACGCCGCAGTTATGGGTACGCGACCGCAGACAGTCGGGTATGGACTGACGGACTCGCCGGTCGGCCTCGCAGCGTGGATGCTTGGGCATCCAGGCTTCGCACAGTGGATGTACAGCGGCGGCGATTCTAAAAAGTCTCCGACGAAAGATGAGGTGCTGGACGACATCACGCTGTACTGGCTGACGAACAGCGCGGTCTCGTCAGCTCGGCTGTACTGGGAGAACAACACCAACATCTTGAACGCGACCGTGCAGAAGACCACCGATATCTCGCTCCCGGTAGCCATCACGGTATTTCCAGAGGAGGTATATCGAACTCCACAGACCTGGGCCCAGCGTGCCTATCGTCACCTAATCTACTTCCATGAGGCTGACAAGGGCGGACACTTCGCAGCGTGGGAACAGCCTCAGCTCTTCTCTGAGGAGATCCGCGCGGCGTTCAAATCAGTGCGTTAGTTCAAGACTAATTGATTTACACAACAAACAGTAGACAAGGAGAATTAGGTAACAATGGAAACAGCAGATGTAATTGTGATTGGAAGCGGCCAGGGTGGAGTTCCACTCGCGGCTGACTTTGCCAAAGCAGGTCGAAAAGTTGTTCTATTTGAGCGCGATGCGTTGGGTGGCAGTTGCGTAAACTATGGCTGTACTCCTTCTAAAGCCTTTTTAGCCGCAGCCCATGCTGCAGGCCGCGCTCGACAAGCTGCAAAGCTAGGCATACACGCACAGGTTGAAGTCGATTTTTCTACGGTGATGGAGCGTGTGCGTGGTATTCGCAGCCAGTTTAACCAGGGTACTAAGCGGCGATTAGAAAGTGCAGGGGTGAGAATTGTCTATGCTGAAGCTGCTTTCACTGGAGAGCGAACTGTGAGCGGAGGTGGTGTGACGGTGCAGGCTCCGCTCATTGCGATCAACACAGGAACATCCTCTAACATTCCTGACATTCCTGGTTTAGCTGGAACACCTTATCTCACCAACCGAAATTTCTTTGATTTGCAGCAGATTCCGCCCCGGTTGCTCGTGGTCGGTGGGGGTTATGTTGCCCTGGAGTTAGGGCAGGGAATGGCGCGTTTAGGGAGCCAAACCGAATTGATTGTGCGGGGCGATCGCTTGCTGGCTCAAGAAGAATCTGATGTCAGTGCTGTGCTTAGTGATGCCTTTGAGCAAGACGGAATTGGACTGCATTTCAATGTGACAGTTCAGCAGGTTGCTTATACCAACGGTGTGTTTACCCTAACGCTGAACAATGGCGCAGTCTTGGATGGAGAAGCATTGCTGATTGCGACTGGGCGCAAACCAAATACTGGGGCATTAAATTCTGCGGTGACAGGTGTTGAATTAGATGCACAGGGTTTTATTAAAATCAACGATCAGTTTCAAACGAGTCATTCTGGAATTTATGCGATCGGGGACGTTGCCAAACAGCCTGCTTTTACGCATGTTTCTTGGGAAGACTATCGGCGCTTGAAAGCCATTCTGTGTGGCGAATACCGGACACGCAACGATCGAGTGTTAGGCTATGCCGTTTACACAGAGCCGCAAGTAGGTCGAGTGGGTATGACGCTAGAGCAGGCTCAGAAACAGGGCATCGCTGCCCGCGAAGTCACCCTGCCGATGGCTCATATCGCTCGCAGCATTGAGTGGGGACACGATCTAGGCTTCTACCGCATGGTCATCGACACCCACACAAATTTGATTTTAGGAGCAACGCTGGTAGGGTACGAAACGGCTGAACTCGTGCATGTCTTTTTGTCACTTATGGAAGCTAAAGCAACGTGGCAGGTACTTGAACAATCGGTTCACATTCACCCAACTTACGGTGAGGCATTGCCCAGTCTCGCAAGGCTACTTGTTGAATGATCATATGCCAACCTGTTGTACATTTAAAATAAAGTCTTGAAGTTTGAGAATCGTGAAAGCCTTGAAATAGCGTAGCTATGGTTTGATTTAGAAACGGGATAAAGTCCTGAAGTTTGAGAGGTGAAAACCGCAAACCAGAAAAACAGAAAATAATAAAGTCTTAAAGTGTCACACAAGTAAGTTTAGTTATTGTCAGAAACAATTAGATATGTATAGTGTTGGGGATTGAAAGTTTCTGGGTCAATTTGAGAGGGTGAATAAGTCGTTCACCCGTGTGTCCTCAAGAGGAAATTGGCAAAACTGCTGGACTTTCATTGAAAGTATGTAAAACTGGGCAACCTTTGCAGCAAGGGGGTTTTGAGAGTGGAGAATGGTATACGAAACTACAAACCCCCTTGCTGCTGCTTCTACCAGAGATATGTAGAAGTGCTGAAAATCTGACGGGGCGACAAAAATAGCTAGGATACAGACATGATAAGCTTCATAGCGCTCAGACCTCGTTGATAATACTTCTGCTTATTGCGATTTAGTTTCATTAGCTCGGTCACGAACTCTGTA
>JANBVI010000048.1 GCA_024239075.1 Fischerella sp. CENA71
CACTCTCAAAACGTAATGATTACTGGAAAGCTACGTGATACGGAAACGGTCATGCGTAGTTTGGAGGGGGGTGGTTGGAAAAGTGCCAGTAATGGTAACTCGTTGGCTACCCACCCTACTTACACGCACGGATCTAAAGGAGAGGGGCGCGGGATAATACCCGCCCTCGACTCCACCCAGTCCCGGCAATCTTATCGTCCCACCGACACTTGCTTGGATGTTAAATGAGAGGAATTCCAAAATCAATGAAATCCCCTCTGGATAAGTGTTTCAAGCAATATGGCTGAATTTTTCTTGAATCGTTGTAATACCCCTAACTATCTTTATCATTTTTTTAGTGAAATGGTGTTATTAGTAGTTATGCTTTTTAAGCGCGCATTAGCTTACTTGCAATTAACAGAGGTCAATTTAGGAAAAAATTCTAAAGCGGCACACGACACTAACATAGGATCTTCAATCGGAGGGTTCGTATTCGCAACAATATGAGTAGCAGTAACTTCTTTAAGAGTCCAATTAAAATCTTCTTTTCTTTGATGAGTAATATTTTTAACTTGATTGTAGAAATATTCGCCACGTGCTAAACGATTATTACCTTGCTGTGCTGCACAAGCATAAGAATCATGTTCAGAAGATAAAACTTTATTATCTTTTGTACCTAAAATTATTGTCATTGGTATCGTAAAAGCTTTCTTCAAATTCACAGATGGTAGCGATTCTCCAGTGAGTTTCTTCAAACCACAGGGATATTCGCTATTTTCATCGGGTATTATATATGAACCAGCTTCAGCAGCCACAGCTTTTTCAAGATGTGCATCCGGCATAAAAATAACCATTCGATGTACAAACTGTGCCCCTGCAGAGTGTCCATAGATATAGTAATTATTAGCTTTGACTTGCGTACTCCTTTTGACAAAAGTAAAGATATTTTCAATTTCAGTAAATGCCCATTTGTTGCGAGGATTTAAAATATTTAAATCTTCTGTAAACATATTCCCCAAATTATATCCTGCAGCTTTGGGAAACCACTTTTGTTCAAACTGAGGAGCAAGTAAAATAAAATTATTATGCTCATTATTGTTGTTATTATAAATACTTTTCCAATCATTACGATAATCTTGGGCATTACGTTTTTTCCCGTGCATAGCAAATAATACTTTAGTATTTTCTGATAATTTTTCAGGTACATAGTAGTAAATAGGAATCGAAAAATTACCAGATTTTACTTGGTAGAGAAAACATCCTTCTCCTTTTTTAATCACTTGGGGATCGCAATTATCAGCAGAAGCTTGACTATAAAAACTAAAAATAGCAGAACTGCCAATAATAACTGTACAGAGATATAGCAATAATTTCTTTTTTAGGGATTGTTTAGAATTATTAGACATGATTTTTCACCGATAAAAGTTTAACAGAAGCGTATTCTGGCTTTAGTGGGCTTTCCCATTAGTATTTACACCCAACTTGATGGTCAATCTTTTACCCCTGAGTAGTCTTTCTTCTAACTGCCAAAAAAAATGAGCGAACTGGGAGTAATTTATTCCTTGGAAGTCCCTTTTCCCTATTTATACAACAACGCCACTATGGACTATGAAGAAGGTGTAAACTGGAATTTACTTACGATGACTTCTACCGATTGTGAATCAGTTGGTTGCTGACCGTCAAACAACCATAAGTTGATATGAATTGGTAGAGGCTGCTGGGGAATATTTTGAGAATTTTCCGGTTTGTAAAGCCAATCAGCTTTATCTATCTTTTGCTGCGGGTCGTTTCCGTGACCATGAAAACTTTGAAAATGTACCTCGTTGCTAGTCCAGACAAATCGGTGAGTTGTGTAGCTTCCATTTAGAGAAAAGTTGAAAGTATAATTACCTACCTCGGTTTCGTAAACAGTAGGGAAAACAGTGAAATTCCCGTTTGGATATGTAGGATTCCCCCATCTTGATATTTCAATATCTGTTTCATTTGTTCTGTCCGGACCAATTGATGCCGGAGGATAATTGAATAATCCGAAGACGATATTTGGGTCAAATAGATCTATGCGATTAATGATGTAGAACTCATACTCCCCAAATCCCATACTTGTTGTTGTAGAGAGTTCGGCACAGTACCAGATTCCATCTTGTTGAGTAATTTTCAGGTGTAAATAACCATCTTGGTCAACCCAGACATTATCACTGCTCCAGTGGTTGTGACCTGGATCACCATCACCGGAGCGTACTTCCCATACATAGCCAGAAAATTTAATGGTTTTTTGCTCAATCATTTTCTTCACCGTTAAACTACTTTTGTGAAATGTGATACTGGAAACACTATCTTTCGATAAGCCCGTGTATAACCACCAGAGTCATTGAGATACCAAAGACCGTAATGTCCTTCAGCACCGTTCGGTCTTCGCCAAGGGGATTCAGTATGTTCTGGTTGCTTTTCCAAGGTTCGTCAATTGCTTCAAACAAGTAAGTAATTACACCTTGCTGTGATGCCTACTTATTGATCGCCTCAAAGTATGCCCGGAGGTTATTCACGTTGTTATCCCTGTTGTTGAAGCTGATTCCCTGTGAAGGCGACCCAGTCTCGCCAATCATCACTCGGCATTGTGGGTTGATTGGGAGCAACTGCTGATTTGATCGTATTGAAAACTTGAGTTACCCCATTCACACCGTCTTGGGGAGTAGGTGTGTTTGGAGCAGGATAAAGATGTAAGGATTCAGGTCTAATATTGCGGAAGTAAAGAAGGGCGAGACTGATAATTATTGGAATCAGCAATTAGAGCTTGTGCAAAAAAATCAATTTTTAATTCTTTCCTTAATCACGGCAGTGCCTGAACATTTTATATATTTTACTTAAGTGTATGTTTTAGCGTAGGCGTAGTCCGCCGCAGGCATCGCCTGGCCTTGGGGTGGAGCATTGTCACTTGTTTTTGTCCGATTTCAGAAAATTGCGTTGCTCCCCTCGTCTCACGGCTGCGGACTTCCAGGCGCATGGTCTAACGACGAAGTCAGCGGTGGCGTGGGCTGGAATGATTTGTTATGCCGCCAAGACGTGCCGGACTCCCAATCAATCTCTGTAATTTTACGATGGTGGGGTGCCTTCTTTGAGCGTAATGGTGAGAGTATCATCCGAGTCGGGTTGCACGGCGCGTTGGATATTGCAGATACGCTCGGTCTGCGGTGGTCCTATTGGCAGACTGGGACACGGCGGATCACCAACCAACTGTATGCAGTCAGTGCAGTTGACCGGGTAGACGCCTGGATTTCCCTCATTATTCTGCAGCGCCTTATTCTCAATTGAGTTGATGGAGGTATTGTTCGCCCCGTCAGACCAATCAGACCCGGTTACGCTCATATTCATCCAGCAGTTGACTCCGTTTACGCAGCTGATATCGAAGGCTTCGTCGCCTTGAGTGACGTTCAAGGTAAACTCGCCAATATTTGTACCTTCCTTGCCATGATTGAAGTCGGCTCCTGTGACCGGACATTGCGGTGCAATGAAAAATCCGACATTGCCAGTGAAACATCTCCCATTTGGGTCGAACTCCTCGGTTGCACCGGCCACCAAGGTTAACGTCCCTTGTCCCGGAGAATCCGGGACAGGTGACAGAATCGGAAAATCACCCACGCCGACCGGATTTGGGCAGACTGGTCCTGATGCACCGAATGTCAGGTAAACCGTGACCGCCTCATTTGTTGCATTGTAAACCGCTAACTTGGTCATAATGACTCCTTTCAGAAAAATGCTTGATTTTATGGTGTAAAGAGCGCTTCTCAAGCCGACAGATGGAATGCCTAAAAGTTTGTTCAGTAGCTCTGATTGCCCAAACCCTAAATACAGACAGGTAAATTATCTGTCTTTCCTGCCTCTAGTAACTAGCAATTATCCGTTGGATTCTGTGGACTGTTCTACTGACCTAACTGGAAAAAGAGGGATTACTGCACTTACCAGTACTAATATCGAACAACGGAGTGGTTATTACTTCATAATCGGCAGGTGGATTGATCTCAACTTCCACGGGTTCCTTTGGTGTCCAAGTTTTTTGGCACTCTAAAACCTCCGAAGGAAAATTGGCATCACTGTTCATCCAAACATCAATTTGGTCGGGAACGCATGAGGCGCACTCGTCTTCCACAATTAAGTACTTTTTCAAAGAGGGCACGTACATCAAAGTACCAGGCGACCAATTACCTTCTTTGTCTTTTGTAACTATCGCTACTGTAATCGGGTCATCGTAGGTTCCTATTCCTCCAGCCACGTTGTGGATGATTGGATAGCTGATGACATTACCTGGTGGGTCATTATCGGGCCAGCTATAGAATGTCATTGCCAATGATGTCAATGTATTCTCTTGACTATTTAGTGATGTATTTTTCAAATTTGAACTCATGATGAAACTCCTCAAACAATGTTTGAAAAAAAATCATGGTCTTCAACTGCTCTACAGCAACTCCTTTGAATCAAATCAAAGTAATGCCGTGACTTCTTTATGACCTAACTCGATCGCTTCTTGATTTGTATCAACAAATATGTCAATCCTGTCACCAATAATTGCTGTGCCTATATCTAGTGCAACTGCGGGGACTTCATTTCCATTCCAAAGTCTTAAAATAAACTCGGTAAGTAGAGGGATAACGTTTGGGTCTACCGCACACTGTAGACGCCCAACGTATGGCTCCCCACACTGTGGAGACTCTTGCCCTGCAAGTGTTTCGTTCAATGTCAGCCCATGTACCTCTGTTTTAGGCAGATGACACATCGTTTCTTCCCTGCTGTAAAATGTGGCATCTAAATTCAACTGGGTATCAAATGTCGTAGACATGATTTTCTCCTTTTATTTTAATTGGTTAGTAATCATTGCAATTTCGGTTGGAAGTGCCAACATTACTAGTAGAGCAGGCGCGGAAATAAAGCACCCAAGAAACTTGGACGGTTATATGCCTCTGTTTAACCCCGCTTGCGTTGCCTTGGTGAACTACTAGTAAACATTGGCACTTTTTTAACGAATGCTTAGACTACTGCGCGGGGTTTGGCAAGAATCGGAGTAGCAGGGTGAGGAATCTTGATTGTGGACAGAGCACGCATCAGTTGCATTGGTTCCATGCCTTCTCCCAATAGTTCAGGGATAGTGACAAAATTCACCCCTTGTTGTTGCAGTTGCGGAATGGCTAGGTCAATTGCCTGTAGGGTCTGATCCGAAGTTTGAACACCATCGTGACATAGAATGATCGATCCATCTTGTGCAGACATTAAGGAGGCGACAATCGCATCTACTCCCGGACCTGACCAATCTCTTGTATCGATAGTCCAAAGTATAGGACCGTTAAGCTCCTGCTGATCTGCCAAACCATTCACTCGATCATCCGTTTCACCAAACGGGGGACGCCAATATACGGGACGCTGTCCGATAGCATTCTGGATTGCCGTGTTAGTTTTACCTAACTCATCAACAACAGCATTATCATCTAACGTGGGAAGATGTGGGTGAGTATAAGTATGGTTTGCGACAACATGACCCTCGTCAAGTGTCCGCTTAACAACATCTGGATTTGCATCAACATTTTGACCAATGCAAAAGAAAGTCGCTTTAACGCCATACTTACTAAGAACATCAAGAAATTGTGGCGTCAGTCCATTCGGATTCGGACCATCATCGAAGGTGAGAGCAACGTTCATTTCTAGTCTCCTTGTTTACAAGTGTTAGCTAGACTTAGGCGTAGATATAGCCAAGCTGTCACCAAGTGCAAACTAGACGGTTTAGTGTACGCCGTAACTCCCATTGCTAGTGACTTTCAAGATATTTACACCGCATTTTCCAGAGACAATCTTTCATTCATATCCAAGCGAAAAGTGCCGTAGGTGATAAGGACTGAAAGCCTTTAATGATAAGAAACACAGCATATACTAGACGGTTTAGTTTGCACTTGGTAACAGCTTGGCTATATTTGCCCCCCATAGGTATTGTTAATGTCTCACTCAACTCAGATTGTCAGGGCATGAGAATCATTAGAACAAAAAACCGAGTTAAGCTTAAAAGTCTTATCGCCTCAGAAGGTAACCCACCCCTTAAAAGAGTGGAATTGAAACAAGAGGTATACCTTGCTATTGCGCTATCTTGGTATAATTATGGCTTTAAACCGAAAACTAGGCTTTAGACTCAAAACTAAAGTCTTGATTGACACGCTTAAGCTTCTGGTTTCTGCCCTCGATTCTCTTGCCTTTCTTTAGTAAATAACTTAAAAAAAATTTTTTCTCTATCTAACGAGATAGAGTTTGCGACTTTTTGCATAAGTTTATTCA
>JANBVI010000049.1 GCA_024239075.1 Fischerella sp. CENA71
TCCTCAGGGAATACAAATTTCTCGTGTGGCTGATCTTGAGGAGCCATCCAAGCGCGGATACCCTCGTTCAGCAAAATGTTTTTGGTATAGAAAGTTTCAAATTCGGGGTCTTCAGCAGCCCGCAATTCTTGAGATACGAAGTCGTAAGCTCGCAGGTTTAATGCCAAGCCGACGATACCGATCGCACTCATCCACAGACCAGTGACTGGTACAAACAACATGAAGAAGTGCAACCAGCGTTTGTTGGAGAAAGCAATACCGAAAATCTGAGACCAGAAACGGTTTGCTGTCACCATTGAGTAGGTTTCTTCTGCTTGGGTGGGGTTGAAAGCACGGAAGGTGTTTGCACCTTCACCGTCTTCAAACAGGGTGTTTTCTACTGTTGCACCGTGAATCGCACACAACAGCGCCCCACCGAGTACACCCGCGACTCCCATCATGTGGAAGGGGTTGAGTGTCCAGTTGTGGAATCCTTGCAAGAACAACAAGAAACGGAAGATTGCTGCGACACCAAAGCTGGGTGCAAAGAACCAGGAAGACTGTCCCAAGGGGTACATCAAGAAGACGCTGACGAAGACTGCGATCGGAGCAGAGAAAGCGATCGCGTTGTAAGGACGAATCCCTACTAACCGAGCGATTTCAAATTGACGCAGCATGAAGCCGATCAATCCAAATGCTCCGTGCAGCGCTACGAACGGCCACAGTCCACCCAGTTGACACCAACGGGTGAAGTCGCCTTGAGCTTCTGGTCCCCACAACAGCAGTAGGGAGTGTCCCATTGCATCCGCTGGTGTTGATACTGCTACTGTTAAGAAGTTACAGCCTTCTAGGTAAGAAGATGCTAATCCGTGGGTGTACCAACTGGTGACGAAGGTTGTGCCGGTTAGCCATCCACCTAATGCTAAAAATGCACAGGGGAAAAGCAATAAACCAGACCATCCTACGAATACGAAGCGATCGCGCTTCAACCAGTCGTCGAGAACGTCAAACCACCCTCTGGTAGTACTACGTCCAATTGCGATGGTCAT
>JANBVI010000050.1 GCA_024239075.1 Fischerella sp. CENA71
ATGCACAGGGGAAAAGCAATAAACCAGACCATCCTACGAATACGAAGCGATCGCGCTTCAACCAGTCGTCGAGAACGTCAAACCACCCTCTGGTAGTACTACGTCCAATTGCGATGGTCATCGAACTAAAATCCTCTTTTTTACTAAAATTGCACGTTATTGAGGAATTAACGTTTTTTTGACACTACACAGATACTTTTATGTACCTGATTTTATGAGAAACTACTGCTAGATTCAGTCAGTTCTTCTCAGGGTTGTGTCACTACCCAATAACACCAGCTGTAAATTTAGCTAGTGATTCCTTAATGCTTCTTAACTTATCATAATTTGTCTTGTTTTGTGCCTGATGCACCTGCGTAAATCAGGTATTTTGCACAGACCTATTAAATATTATCAATATCAGAAATTTTACAATTTGACACAACTTTTCTCAGAAATCTTAAAAGAAACTTGCAATAGATCCATAGACAGTGGCAGACTTTTAAAGGGAATTTATCAAACGCCAAGGTAGTTCCATGACGACATCAACAACCATCAACAAAGACGAACGCGTCTTGCATCAAAAGGTTCTCGGTTCACGTCGGTTGAGTAACTACTGGTGGGCAAGTATTGTAACTTTAGGTGCCACAGGCTTTTTCTTGGCTGCGCTATCCAGCTACCTACAAGTTAATTTACTCATAGTTACCGACCCAACTCAACTTATTTTTGTCCCACAAGGATTGGTGATGGGATTGTACGGAGCAGCAGGTCTGCTTCTCGCTTTGTACCTGTGGTCAGTAATTCTCTTGGATGTGGGTGGCGGATACAACGAGTTTAACCAGGAAACTGGCAAAGTCAAAATCTTCCGTTGGGGTTTTCCTGGCAAGAATCGTCGTATCGAACTTGACTTTAACACCCAAGATGTACAATCCGTACGAGTCCAGATCAAAGAAGGTCTAAATCCTCGTCGTACCCTCTACTTACGCGTCAAAGGTCGTCGAGATATTCCCCTAACAAGGGTAGGTCAACCGATGTCTTTAAAAGACTTGGAAATTCAAGGAGCAGAATTAGCTAGATTTCTGGGAGTACCTTTGGAAGGTTTGTAGGTTGCTTTTTGTCATTTGTCATTGGTCATTTGTCATGGGTAAAAACTTTGGACTATTGACCATTGACGCTTGACTACTAAATTTCTACACATTACTCATACTCGCAATCAGAAGCTAAGATACACTGGTTGAGTCTATAGAACTAGCTAATGCGGTTAAAATTTTCGGAGCTTTTGGTTGTATTTGTGATTGTCAGTGTCTTGATAGTGGGTGGGTGTTCGACACAACAAGTATCTTCTGACACTTCATCTACCACACCCACAGCCACGGAGGCAAGCACCAATACAACTACACAGGCGACAGCAGAAACAACTACAGAAACAACTTCTGTATCTCAAGCTACACAAGAGGCTATTCCTGGAATGAAAGATTTACCAAGACTTGAAGGCAAAGCTACCGTGGTCATGACCGTCAATGGTTCTCCAATTACCATTGAAGTAGATGGTACTAATGCCCCCATCACTGCTGGTAACTTTATAGACTTAGTACAACGTGGTGTATATGATGGTTTAGTTTTTCACCGAGTTGTGCGTCAACCCCAACCTTTTGTTGTCCAAGGTGGCGATCCCCAAAGTAAAGACCCAAAAGTAGCAGCTAACAGGTTAGGAACTGGTGGTTTTATTGATCCTAAAACAGGTAACGAGCGCTATATTCCCCTGGAAATTAAGCCTAAAGGAGCAGACGCCCCCATTTACGGCAAAACATTAGAATCGGCTCGTATCAATCAACCACCCGTGTTGACACATAAACTGGGTGCAGTCGCAATGGCGCGATCGCAAATGCCAGATTCTGCTTCTTCACAGTTTTACTTTGCCCTAGCTGACTTAGGCTTTCTAGATGGCAGCTACGCCGTATTTGGCTACGTCACAGAAGGTATGAATGTAGTAAACAAAATTCAGCAAGGCGATCGCATCGAATCAGCCAAAGTCACCCAAGGTGCAGAAAATTTGAAAAACGCTGGAAAATAGGGATCGGGGATCGGGGATCAGGGATCAGAGACCAGGAATGGGCAGAAATTTCTTCCTTGTCCTCCTTGTCTTCCCTGTCTTCCTTATCCCTATTCCCCGATCCCCAATCCCCGATCCCCAATCCCCGATCCTCGATCCCCGATCCCCAAAACTTGGTAGAAGTCGTTGTCACTGGTATTAGTTTAGTTTCTGCCTTAGGTCAAAACCTAGCAGATAGCTGGCAACAATTGCTAGCAGGTAAATCTGGGATTAAAATTTGTCAACCATTTCCAGAATTAGAACCACGTCCTCTTGGGTTAATTGACAAGCAACCAGCACAGTTGAGATTACTGACTCAACAGCTGGTTGCTTCTGCATTAAAAGATGCAGGATTAGTTTATCCTCTGCCAAATTGTGGCGTTGTCATTGGTTCGAGTCGCAGTCATCAGGCGACGTGGGAAGAGATGGCGAAAAATAGGTGGGCAGAGGAAATGGTAAATTCCAATCCCCAATCCCCGATCCCCGATCCCCGATCCCTAGATAATTGGCTAGACACCCTCCCACACATGAATGCGATCGCAGCTGCGAGACAAATTGGTGCGACTGGGATTGTTTTAGCACCGATGGCGGCCTGTGCGACTGGTATTTGGGCGATCGCTCAAGCTACATATTTGATTAAATCTGGACAATGTCAGCAAGTCATGACAGGAGCAACAGAAGCAGCAATTACGCCTCTGACTTTGACTGGCTTTCACAAGATGAGCGCCTTGGCTAAAACTGGGGCATATCCCTTCGATTTGCGTCGTGAAGGCTTAGTTTTAGGAGAAGGGGGAGCGATCTTGATTTTAGAATCGGCAGCATCAGCAAAACAGCGCCAAGCCAAGGTGTATGGAAAGATACTTGGTTTTGGCTTAACAACAGATGCATATCATGCCAATACTCCAGAACCAGAAAGTCAGAGTGCGATCGCAGCAATTAAGCAATGTTTGCAACGCAGTCACTTAACGCCAAAAGACATTGATTATATCCATGCTCACGGTACGGCTACGCAAATTAACGATCAAGTAGAAAGCCAATTAATACAAAGCTTATTTTCTTCACAGGTGGCAGTTAGCTCTACGAAAGGAGCCACAGGGCATACTCTCGGAGCATCAGGAGCTTTAGGTGTAGCTTTTTCTCTGATGGCATTACAGCAGCAAATATTACCGCCATGTGTAGGCTTACAGCAACCAGAGTTTGATTTAAATCTGGTAAGAGAAGCACGTGAAAGTAAAGTTCAACGGGTATTGTGTTTTAGTTTTGGATTTGGAGGGCAAAATGCTGTCTTAGCACTAGAAAAATAAAAATTCAAGATTTAATTTGCCTAATTCAAAAAATAAATAACCCGTAAATTTTATTTACTAAATTTTACAAGTTAGTCTGTCAATTCTCTGTGATTTCAACAGATTTTGACTGACAAATGCTTCTTTTAGACGTCATTTAGATAAAATAGATATGATAATAAAAGTCGATAAAACTTAAAAATTATTTATCTAATGCTGGTTTCCTCCTCTGGCTTGTCCAAGGTCAAAGAATCAATAAAAGAAAAAATTTTTTTTGGCAATGAACCAACAGCCGAATTAATTGCCATTCTTACCGTTTACTTTGTCCAAGGTATTTTGGGATTGGCACGTTTAGCAGTCAGCTTTTTTCTCAAAGATGAACTAGGACTAACTCCAGCCCAAGTATCAGCCCTAATGGGTATAGTTGCCATACCCTGGATTGTCAAACCATTATTTGGTTTTATTTCTGATGGCTTCCCCATTTTTGGCTACAGACGACGACCATATTTGGTGTTATCGGGGATAATAGGAGCGGCTTCTTGGGTGAGCCTAGCCACAATTGTTCACACACCTGTAGTTGCAACAGCAGCGATCGCTCTTGGTTCGGTATCTGTTGCTGTGAGTGACGTCATCGTTGACTCATTAGTTGTAGAACGAGCCAGGGTAGAATCTCAGGCGGAAGCAGGTTCTTTACAATCTCTATGTTGGGGTGCTTCCGCCTTCGGTGGTTTGATAACTGCTTACTTTAGTGGTGTCCTCTTAGAGCATTTTAGTAATCGCACCGTATTTTGGATTACTGCCTCTTTTCCCCTCATAGTTTCAGCAGTAGCTTGGTTAATTGCTGAATCCCCAGTCAAGCATGATATCAACACCAACAACAATCCCAACTTCCAATCAATCAAGTATCAAATTGGACAACTACGCCAAGCCATTACTCAAAAAGCAATTTGGCTACCAACAGCATTTCTTTTCATCTGGCAAGCTACGCCAACTGCTGAATCAGCCTTTTTCTTCTTTACGACAAACGAATTACATTTTCAACCAGAATTTTTAGGACGAGTACGCTTAGTGACAAGCGTTGCTTCCTTAGTAGGTATTTGGATCTTTCAACGTTTTCTTAAAACCGTCCCTTTTCGCGTCATTTTTGGCTGGAGTACTGTTCTTTCAGCCGCTTTAGGAATGACAATGTTGCTCCTGGTAACTCATACAAACCGGACTTTAGGCATTGATGATCATTGGTTTAGTTTGGGTGATAGCCTGATTCTTACCGTTATGGGACAAATTGCCTATATGCCAGTATTGGTGCTAGCAGCCAGACTTTGTCCATCGGGAGTAGAAGCAACATTATTTGCCTTGTTAATGTCAGTTACTAACTTAGCAGGACTGCTTTCCTACGAGTTCGGTGCAGTATTGATGCATTGGTTTGGAATTACAGAAACAAACTTTGAAAAACTCTGGATTTTGGTAATTCTGACTAACTTCAGTACTTTGTTACCATTACCCTTTCTCAACTGGTTGCCTGCTGCTGAGTCTGAAACCGAAACATCTAAGAATTTACCACCAACTTCAGTTCCGGATCATGAAGAATCTTTTGTACCCAATATGATGCCAGAGTTGATGCTGCGAGAACTAGAGTCAGAAGTAGTTAGGGATAGGGGATAGGGGATCGGGGATTGGAAACAGACGCGGTGACGCGGAGAGTAAAAGACGCGGAGAATCTATCAGAAATATTCTCTGTGTCCCTGTGTCGCTGTGTCCCTGTGTCCCTGTGTCCCTGTGTCCCTGTGTCCGTGTGTCCCCGTGTTCCTCTTTCTTTATCCCCAATCCCATTTTTAAGATATGCAAACTTTTGAAACTCAAAAACAAATTTCTCAAGTTTTCACCAAACCTTATAACCGTAACGATTGGCAAGGTGGATATAAATCTTTAAAACAAGAATTTGATTATTGGATAGATGACATAGAAGGACGAATTCCACCAGAACTTAACGGTACTTTATTCAGAAATGGCCCTGGTTTGTTGGATATAAATGGGCAATTAATTCATCATCCCTTTGATGGAGATGGGATGATTAGTCGCATAACTTTTGCAAATGGTCGCGCCCACTTCCGCAATCGCTTTGTCCGCACTGATGCGTATTTGGAAGAACAAAAAGCGGGTAAAATTCTCTATCGTGGTGTCTTTGGTACACAAAAACCAGGTGGTTGGCTAGCAAATGCCTTCGACTTTAAACTCAAAAATATTGCTAATACCAATGTTATCTACTGGGGTGAGAAACTGCTGGCTCTGTGGGAAGCAGCAGAACCTCATCGCCTTGATCCTCATACACTAGAAACCTTGGGTAGAGAATACTTTCACGGTGTGCTGTCAGAAGGTGAAGCATTTAGCGCCCATCCCCGTTTTGATCCAAGTTGTGAGTTCGACGGTGGTGAACCTTGTTTGGTAAACTTTTCCATCAAAGCAGGACTATCCACAACTATTACTATTTTTGAGTTAGACACAACAGGCACTATTGTAAGAAAGCACGCCCATGATGTGCCGGGTTTCGCCTTTATTCACGATTTTGCTATTACCCCAAACTACTGCATATTTTTTCAAAATCCTGTGAGTTTCAATCCCATACCTTTTGTCTTAGGAATGCGTGGTGCAGGCGAATGTGTTAAGTTTCAACCCAATAAAACAACGCGAGTCATCATTATTCCTCGCCAAATCCCCCTAAAATCCCCCCTTGATAAGGGGAGACTAAAGGAGGTGCAAATTCTCGAAACTCACTCTGGTTTTGTTTTCCACCATGCCAATGCTTTTGAGCAAGGAAACGAGATTATTATTGATTCTATTTGCTACGAATCCTTACTGGAAGTTGAACCAGAAAGTGATTTTCGACAGACTGATTTTGATGCTATCAAGCCTGGACAACTCTGGCGTTTTCACCTCAATCTCCAAGACAAGACTGTACGGCGAAAATTGTTAGAAAGCCGTTGTTGTGAATTTCCGACTTTGCATCCTCAAAAAGTGGGGCGATCGCATCGTTATTTATATATTGGTGCTGCTCATGCTCCCAGTGGTAATGCTCCCTTACAAGCATTTTTGAAGATGGATCTTCACTCAGGAGAACGACAACTTTGGAGTGCTGCACCCAAAGGTTTTGCTAGCGAACCAGTGTTTGTACCCCGTCCCTATTCTCAAAGGGAAGACGATGGTTGGGTGTTAGCTTTGGTTTATGATGCCAGTTGCGATCGCTCAGATGTAGTAATTCTAGATGCCTGTAATTTCAACCAAGGTCCAGTAGCAAGGCTACATCTTAAACATCATATTCCTTATGGTTTACACGGGAACTTTAGTTCTGAGTTGTTTGTGTGAGGTTTAAAGGCGTAGGGGTATAGGAGGATTTTGGGGGTGTAGCTAAAAAATTTAGAGCTATGCAAGGATATAGATTTCAAAAAACTATTTTTGTCTTTTATTCCTTCACACTATCACATCCCCATACCCTTACACCCTGTCATACATAAACATAAAAAAGAAATGAACACAGATAATAAGTATAATTTTTAATCTGTGTTCATCTATGTGTATCTCTGGTTACTCTATATTACTATCTTGAACTCGAGCAAAAAAAGCTACATCGCGAAATTTTGTAACATAAATTACATAAATTATAGTTTTTCTCAAAAATAAACGTTAGCCTAGACATAGACCTCCGGTTCCATAGATTTTGTGGAAGCCTGATAGGAAGAGAAAAATCTATGATTACAACTTCTATACAACCACTGGAAGCTTCTTCTCCAGCGTATATTTGCCCATTAGATCAAGCTTGTAGCTATTTGGAAGCAGCAGCACGAGAATTAAAGCTAGATTTAGGTCTGTTGCAGGTACTTAGTCATCCACGTAAGGTAGTTACAGTCTCCATTCCTGTAAAACGGGATAATGGCGAGATACAAATTTTAGCAGGACATCGAGTCCAACACTGTGATGTCTTGGGACCTTACAAAGGTGGCATTCGTTACCATCCAGCTGTGACGTTGCGGGAGGTATCAGCCCTAGCAATGCTAATGACTTGGAAATGTGCGTTACTAGGTATTCCTTACGGCGGTGCCAAAGGTGGTATTGCTCTCGATCCAAAACGTTACAGTGTGGGTGAATTAGAACGGCTCACCCGACGATACACGAGCGAATTAATCAAGGATATTGGCCCTAGTGTAGACATCCCGGCACCAGATATGGGTACTTCTGCCCGTGAAATGGCTTGGATGATGGATACTTACTCTGTCAATGTTGGTCATGCTGTTCCGGGAGTTGTGACTGGAAAACCGCTATCTATTGGTGGTTCACTGGGACGGGAGATGGCAACAGGACGTGGCGTAATGATTATTGTCAGGGAGGCACTAGCTGATCAGGGTAAGTCATTAGCAGATGTGCGAGTAGTTATCCAGGGTTTTGGTAACGTCGGTAGTGCAGCAGCTTTGTTAATGCATGAAGCAGGAGCGAAAGTGATAGCTGTATCGACTGGATCTGGAGGAGTTTATTCAGAAACTGGTCTTGATATTCCTAATTTGAAAGCCTATGCTTCTGAGAACCGTATGAGTGTGGTTGGCTTTCCACAAGCAATACCAATTAACAATGCAGAGTTACTAACTTTACCTTGTGATGTCTTAATTCCCGCAGCTTTGGAAAACCAAATCACAGAAGACAATGTGAATCAAGTTCAAGCCAAGATAGTTGCAGAGGCGGCTAACGGGCCAGTGACTCTCATAGCTAACCAAGCGCTAGAGGCGCGTGGTGTAACTGTACTACCAGATATTTTGGCTAACGCGGGTGGTGTGGTAGTGAGTTATTTAGAGTGGGTACAAGGTCTTTCTTATTTATTTTGGGATGAGCAACGAGTCAACCGCGAATTGGAACACTTGATGGTACAAGCATATCGTCAAGTTATTAAGCATTCCAAAACACGACAGATTCCTTTAAGACTCGCAGCTTATACGTTAGGGGTTGGTCGAGTTGCTCAAGCTTTAACTGATAGAGGTTTATATCCTTAACCATGTTTAATCTATTGAATTAGCTTTTAAAGACAAAGCTACTCTGTATTATTCTGTCAGCTAACTTGCTAATAGATACTGTTGATTAAGTTTGTCATGACGATCACGTCAGCGACTACTCTGTTAATGATAAATATTTTCCTTGGACGTACACTTCAGCTCAATCCCATCTATTAAGCGCTCAGTTCAATAGAAGAACTGAGCGCTATTTTACACCAAAAAGATAGGAGGCTTATGGAAAGAAAAAAAGTCCTGGCATCGAGCTATTTTGACGGTCGGCAACCCGACAACTATCGTCGCCGCAGCAGCGTTTCACAACTGAGTTCGGGAAGGGTTCAGAGTGGTTCCACCTATTGCTATTGGTGTTGGTACTCCCGGCCCAGCGGATGCAACTAGGCGGATTGCCAAATTAGCTATTACCCTGCCAGGATGGGTTGATGTTCCTTTGGCGGAGGCTTTAGAAGCGAAAACAGGCAAACCAACTATCCTTGATAATGACGCCAATTGTGCAGGTTTGGGAGAAGCTTGGTTAGGAACCGGTCGCCACTTTCAAAATATTATCTTGTTAACTTTGGGGACTGGTGTTGGTGGAGCAATTTTTATTGATGGTAAATTATTTGCCGGTCATTATGGTGCTGCTGGGGAATTGGGTTTAATCACATTTAACCCAGATGGACACGTATGTAAGAGTGGTAACAAAGGTTCGTTAGAACAACAGGTTTCAATTACAGCAATTCGTCGCCGCACAGGGAAAGATCCTTCTGAATTAGGCATTTTGGCACAAGCTGGAGACAACGACGCCTTAAATTTTTGGCAAGAATACGGTAGATACTTAGGTATTGGTTTAACAAGTTTAATTTACGTACTGACACCACAGGCGATCGTTATTGGTGGCGGTGTCAGTGCTAGCGCTAACTTTTTTTTACCAGCAGCCAAAGCAGAAATCGAGAAACGAGTTTTGCCTACATCTCGCCTAGATTTACAAATCATACCAGCCGAATTAGGTAATACTGCGGGAATGCTGGGTGCAGCGAGGTTGGCGTGGGGGATGGTGGAGAGAAAATAATTAAAAATTAAAAATTAAAAATTAAAAATTGGGGGACAAGGAAGAAAACAGAAAGCTAATAAAACTAACAACAAAATTATTCAATTTTTTTCAAATCTTGGAGAACATCAGTGGCAGAGTGATAGCGATCGCTAAAGTGATAGCGCACCATTTTATCCAAAATTTCTGCTAAATTCTCGCTAACTTTTACCCCATGACGCCATTCCACAGTACCAGTTTCAGGATGAGGATGCAGTTCGTGTGGTGGGATTCCAGTAATTGCTTGAATCGCAATCATTCCCAAAGCATAAATATCACTGGATAATCGAGGATGACCAGCAAATTGTTCTGGTGGTGCATAACCGCGTGTTCCAATGGCTACTGTAGCTAATTCGGTTTGTTCACTAGATTTTGGTTGCATCATTTTCACTGCGCCAAAATCAATTAGCACTAAGCGATTATCTGTATCAGACCTAATAATATTACTCGGTTTAATATCTCGATGAATTACACGATGTTCATGAACAAATACTAAAACTTCTAATATCCCTTTTATCATCTCAATGAGATCAGATTCAGTTTTAATATTGTGATGGGGTGGTAATTCATCACTCAGGGCATGTCCAGAAATATATTCTTGTACTAAATAAAATTCGTTATTTTCTTCAAAATATGCTAATAATTCTGGTATTTGATGATGTTTTCCTAAAACTTCTAAAATCTCTGCTTCTGCATCAAATAATCTTCTCGCAACTTGCATAAATCTGGTATCTCGTCGGGCTGGCATTAATTGTTTGACTACGCAAATTGGATTCCCCGGACGTTGAGTATCTTTTGCTAAATAAGTACAACCGAATCCACCCGAACCAAGTACTTTATGAATCTGATAACGTCCACCTAAAAGAAAATCACCAGTGACTTTTTCTGGATTCTCATCTGTGTTGTCAGAATGGATGTGTTTGTCATAAACGCGCGTCGTTTCTTTTAAAAGTGTATTTAATTGTTCTATTGCTTCTTTTTGTTTTTCAACTTGTAAAATAATTATTTTAGTTTGTTGTTGAGTTTGGTAGGTACTGTAAGCCATAACACTCACACCACTCAACACCAAAGCCACAGCAGGCGGTATCACTGGCAACCATGCCCCTTGCAAAAATAGCAAATAGCAAACACCCACTAAACTGCCTAAAGATACAGTACCAGCCAAACCCAGACGCACAGGATATCGCAGTCGCCATGCTAAAACACCACCTACTATCGACCATCCCCACAGCCAAACAGCTTCAGCCCAGTTTGGTAAGTACCAAATTAGGTGACGATTATCCAATACTGTACTGATAATCTGACTTGCTATCTGTGCATGAATATACACAGGCGCTATTCTCAGTGGATACTTAGCTGAAGCGCTGTAGGGTGTATAAAAACCTGGATGAACACTACGGGCTGTAGTACCAATAATGACGAGACGATCTTTAATCCAATTAGGATCTACCTGATTCTCTAAAACTTGTGTGAGAGTGACTTGCTTTGCAAATTGAGACGGATCACGGTAGTTTAGTAGAATTTGATAACCTGCTGCGTCTATATTTTCATAACCACCTGCATCTTCTGATAAACGCGGAAATAGAGTTTTACCCAAATAAAAATGGTCTTGATCGGGGAAACTATATTTAATGTCTTGTTTTTCTAGATAATTAATAGCTAATAGGGCAGCAAAAGAAAATCGTGTTTGACATTTTTTGTCATTGGAAGCAGCAAATAACAAACTGCGACGCACAATCACATCTTCATCGTCAGAAATCACATCACTAAAGCCGACTTGATATTTTGGGAAATTGGGTGGTGGTGGAATTTCTGGACTGCCCATGCTGCTGAATGTGCAGTAAGTGATAACATTATCTAGATTGGAAAGACCGGAGCCTAAATTTTTCTGTTTGGAACGATCAATACTTAATCCAATGACACGCGGTTTATAAGACTGGATTTTAACTAATAGCTGATTGATAATTTTATCTGGCAGAGAAAAATCTTGTGATCCCAAATCTTCTTCAGTGACACTAACTATTAACAGGTGAGGATCTGGTGCTTCAGCAGGGCGTAGCCGTATCATTTGGTCATAAGCACTTAATTCCCAAGTTTGTAACCATTTGAGATGGCGAACTCCCAGCACTAAGACAGTAACTCCGACACTGGTGATAAAAATAGTTTGTAGCCAGCTTCTAGTAGTGGTGTCCTGAGAATCTCTATCTTTTGTCCGTAAAGCAGTGCGGAGTTTCCTGAATAGTGTAATCACGGTTTGATGGCTATAGCCAGAATTTGGTAGATAGTGCAAACGGGTAATTTTTAATTATCCCAAGTATTCATCAATGTAGCAATTGGTTACTTTTTAGCGCGACTATTGAGTCATTTGCTTGTGTTAGAAACAATACAAGGGTATCTTATGGCTTTAGCTTAACGCACTGCTGATAAAATAGTGTGTTAAGCGCGTATTTTAATATCATTTTTAACGAAAAACATGATTTGAACGCCTAAGCTCGACTTTATCCATTTTTTTCACAATGCGATGCCTGCGGCAAGCCGCTAAAAATCGTCTACGCTATCGCTGAAACCTCTGTGGGACGGTAGTTTTACTTTTTTAACTTCATAGATAATCTGTGAGGTGGAAAAAGTATTTACCAAAAAGCCAGGGTTTTGCCGGATAAAGAAAACTAAGCTCTTAATTTTGTATAAAGTCGAGCTTAGAGTTACCCGGCTTAACTAATAAGTTCATAAATTAAACCGGATTCCTATATTGCTTTTTTCTAATATTTCTCTGCCTTCTCTGATTAGGTATTTACTGTAGTCTATTTCTTGTTTACAGAGCCAATAATTTATTTTTATTAATTCCCGAAGACTACTAGAACGTAATCTAATGTATCGGCTTCTAGAATGGAGTACTTCAAGTATGATAGTTCTTTGCTCTTTGTCATGAATAATATACATATATATTTCACTATATTTACAGCTTATATAGATAAAGTACTAAGTCTATTATCTGTTTTGATTCAAACTAACAATCTTATTAATAAACAGCTATGATTTGACAATTTTTCACAGTAAGCATCAGCGTAAAATGTGGCTATTTTTGAGATATCTGGTCTATTCTTGAGTCTAAAATTTTTTTGTAAGGATTTTGTGAGTGAATTAATAATCCATATCACAAAAATTTATAGAATTTACTTCGCAACACTTGTATTCCATACTTAACAAGGTGATAATTCACGCTATTAGTTTTGGTACATAAGGGTAATAAATTTATGGGGTATGACTTGAAAGCCTTAGCAGAGCTTTACAAAAACACACTTTTTAACGATGTACTTCCTTTTTGGGAAAAATATTCTTTGGACTGGGAGTACGGTGGCTATTTTACCTGCCTAGATCGTCAGGGTAAAGTTTACGATACAGACAAATTTATCTGGTTGCAAAATCGCCAAGTATGGAATTTTTCAATGCTTTGCAATCAGCTAGAAAAACGCGAAAATTGGTTAAATATTGCTCGCAATGGTGCTAATTTTCTCGCCCAAAACGGTAGAGATGCTGATGGTAACTGGTACTTTGCTCTAAATCGTGCAGGTGAACCACTAGTACAACCTTACAATATCTTTTCTGATTGTTTTGCTGCTATGGCATTTAGTCAATATGCGCTTGCTTCTGGTGAAGATTGGGCAAAAGATGTGGCAATGCAAGCTTATAATAACGTTTTGCGGCGTAAAGATAATCCCAAGGGTAAATATACCAAAACCTATCCTGGCACACGACCGATGAAATCTTTAGCTGTGCCAATGATTTTAGCTAACCTAACTTTAGAAATGGAATGGTTGCTATCTAGGGAAATTCTGGAAAATGTTCTAGCTGCAACTGTTCAGGAAGTGATGACTGATTTTTTAGATCAAGAAAAGGGGTTAATGTACGAAACTATTGCTCCCGATGGTTCACATGTTGATTGTTTTGAGGGACGATTAATTAATCCTGGTCATGGGATTGAGGCGATGTGGTTTATTATGGACATTGCCCGTCGTAAAAACGATACCAAAACTATTAATCAAGCTGTTGATGTGGTGTTAAATATTCTCAATTTTGCTTGGGATAATCAATATGGCGGCTTGTATTATTTTATGGATGCAGATGGTCATCCACCACAACAATTGGAATGGGATCAAAAGCTGTGGTGGGTACATTTAGAATCGTTAGTAGCCTTAGCAATGGGTTATCGTTTGACAGGACGGGAAGTATGTTGGCAATGGTATCAAAAAGTACATGATTATGCCTGGTCGCATTTTGCCGATCCAGAATACGGTGAATGGTTTGGTTATCTCAATCGCCGTGGTGAAGTGCTTTTGAATCTCAAAGGTGGGAAATGGAAAGGCTGTTTTCATGTGCCGCGTGCTATGTATCTTTGTTGGCAGCAATTTGAGCTACTGTTGAAAAGCTAGAGTCAAAACAGATTTATCTGATGGGTGTCCCTATGAACGTTGTTACACCGAAGCGATTCACAATTGACGAATATCATCGTTTGATTGAACTGGGATTTCTGACGGAGGGCGATCGCATTGAGTTAATTCGAGGAGAATTGATCCAAATGACTGCAAAGGGAAGGCCACACACAGTTTGTAATTCTATTTTGTGCCGTCAACTAGATCGAATTTTAGGCGATCGCGCTGTCATTCGTGGACAAGATCCGATTACACTACCAAATCAAAGTGAGCCAGAGCCAGATGTAGTAGTTGCACGCGGAAGAGATGAGGATTATCTGGCTCATCATCCTTACCCCGAAGATATTTTTTTGGTCATCGAAATTTCAGATTCTACATTGACATATGACCAAACAAAGAAGCTAGAACTATATGCAGAAGCCAGAATTTCTGATTATTGGATTATGGATTTAAATACTCGCCAATTAGAGCGTTACAAAGAGCCTTATCAAAATCTTCAAGGTAAGTTTAATTATCTTAGCAAGCAAATTTCTCTGGCGAATGAGTCAGTAGCGATTCCTGGGTTTGAAGAGATGTTCTTGGATTTGAGCCGGATTTTTCCCATAAATGATAATGATGTTGGTGAGCGCGAGCAGCGTAGAGAAGTTTTATAGAACATATGGATAATGACAGAGGTGCATTCATACTGCTACAAATGCGTATAAACGCTGTAATATTTACTTAATGAAGTTTGTTATTATACGGTTATATCTCAAAAAGTATTCTGTATAGTATGCAACACTTAGAACTGATTATATTTATTCTGGATTTGTTTCCAAATTATATGGGTTCAGACAAGTTATTGAGAATCTTAAAAATGCTTGATAATCATTTTGATGTAATTGATATGCAGATGAATGAAATTAAAGCTCTTCTATCTATGTTGTAATTAGGTAGAGTGTGTTATCTATAAAATGTTCATTACATCGGATTCTGGCCTTGCTCTGGTTGTTTTGTTAAAAACTTCATTTTATATCATATTTGATATATTATGCAGGTATAAGGTTGGAACTGAATACACTTAAAGACTTTATTAGCCATCATTGAATTTGCGACACATTTATATAAACCTGGTGTGAAACTTGCGCTAATATATCCCCTATTGCCTTTGTGCAATTATGTGGGGAGTAGTGAAAGAATATGACCGAGTATCTCAAAACACAGGACATAGACAATCTCATTCAGATTGCTAACCAATTCACTCTTCAAGGAAAGGTTGTAAGTGTAAAAGTATTTGGCAGCGGTAATATAAATGACACTTTTCTGGTGACATTAGATTCTTCCAACGATAAATATTTTGTCCTGCAACGCATTAATACACAGGTATTTCGTCAGCCAGAGTTGATTATGCAAAACATGTGTATTTTCACAGAGCATGTTAGCGCTCGGCTACAACTTCACCCCCTGAATCGTCGTTGGGAAGTACCGCGTGTATTATTCACAAAAGATAATCAAGATTATTGCAGAGATACTAATGGCTCGTTCTGGCGGGCGATTAGCTTTATTGCAGGTTCCCAGTCTTTTGACACGATGCAAAATATCGAACAAGCCAAAGAAATTGGTTACGCTTTGGGGATGTTCCATAATCTGATCAGTGACTTACCGCCACAAAGACTCGCTGATACCCTCGAAGGTTTTCATATTACGCCGCTTTACCTCCGCCACTATAACCAAGTTTTAGCTAAAACTACCCCGTGTCAATCCCCAGAAGTCAATTATTGCTTACAGTTTGTGAGCGATCGCCAAACTTTTGCCCATATTCTAGAAAATGCCAAAGCTACAGGTAAATTACCCCTGCGTTTGATGCATGGCGACCCCAAAATTAACAATGTCATGTTTGATACTACGACTCGGCAAGCCGTCAGCGTTATCGATCTCGATACCGTGAAGCCAGGACTTGTACATTACGACATTGGTGATTGTTTACGCTCCGGTTGTAATCTTGCTGGAGAAGAAACAGAAGAATGGCAAAGCGTTTCTTTTGATACAGATTTATGTCAGGGAATTCTCCAAGGTTATCTCTATGTCGCCAAGGAATTTCTTACAGAAAACGATTATACCTATATCTATGATGCAATCCGTCTCATCGCTTTTGAATTGGGATTGCGGTTTTTTGCTGACTATTTAGCCGGGAATGTCTACTTCAAAGTCAAGCACCCAGAACACAACTTAGCAAGGGCGCTTGTTCAGTTTAAGCTAACCGAAAGCATAGAGTCTCAGGAAGCAAACATTCGCAAAATTATTCAAGATATGAAATGAATAACCAAAAATTTTCGCTCCAACCTTTTGGTGATGCCAAGTTGCTGCCTAATTTAAAAATAACAGGTAGTATTACCCGACATGCTAATCAGCTTAATCTATGCTACATGCTTTCCGGCGATTTAGAAAAAGTTGCGATCGCTCCACCATCAAATACACCACAGCGCAAGCATGAACTTTGGAAAAATACTTGCTTTGAGTTCTTCTTAGGTGTTAAAGATTCAGATAAATACTGGGAATTCAATCTTTCTCCGACTGGAAACTGGAATATTTATCGTTTTGACAGATATCGTCAAGGGATGCAAGAGGAAATAGCTTTTTCAGTCTTACCATTTAACGTCCAGCATCAACCTAACGGTTTGGTGGTTGTTTTGGAAATGGATTTGAATAGTATCGTCTTGGCAGAAGAAATCCTTCAAATTGCAATTACTACTGTTATTAAATGCAAAGACGGTGAAGTAACTTACTGGGCGTTAACTCATCAAGGGAAAGAGGCTGATTTTCACCTGCGAGATAGTTTCATCATTGATTTATGATATCTGTTTTTAGTAAGTGAAAACATAATTTTGAGGTTATTAACTAAAATTTTCGTGTGAATATAGAAGTTAATTATCCCTGACTGATTAAAGAAGTCGGGGATCACATTTTTCAGAGATTATTTATGACTTCTATGATAAAGAACTTGTGTGTATTTTTGTTGATTTTTCGCTCAGAGAAACTAAATAAGATATACCTATTTCTTTAGATGGAGATGCTATTTCTCCCAATGGTATATATGCAAATTCATCCAAGCGATTGATGAATAATTAATCACAAATAAAGCTTAATAGAGCTAAGTTACATGCGTCAAATTCACTTTAAAAAATAAATAAATTTTTGGTGGTAAGAAATATGGTTGTAGGTATACACAGACGTGCTGTAGGAGTTTTTTCTCATCGTCGTGATGCAGAAGCAGCTCTACATGAATTAAGAGATGCTGGTTTTCCTATGGACAGAGTCTCTGTCGTCGCACGCGATGTTGATCGCAATGATCAAATTGCTGGTACAGAAGTAACAGAAAACATTGGTAATAAAGCTGATGAAGGAGCAGCAACCGGGGCTGTTTCTGGTGGTGTTTTAGGTGGATTGACTGGTTTATTAGTTGGTCTTGGTACTTTGGCAATTCCGGGAATTGGCCCAATTATGCTGGCTGGTGCAGTAGCTACTACTTTGGCTACAACTTTAGCAGGGGCTGGAATTGGTGCTGTAGCTGGTGGTTTGCTTGGTGCTTTGATTGGTTTAGGAATTCCCGAAGAACGTGCCAGAGTATATAATGAACGAGTAGATAGAGGACATTACTTAGTAATCATAGATGGCACAGATGAGGAAATTGCTAGAGCTGAAGCAATTCTTAGACGTCGAGGAATAGAAGAGTTTGAAGTCTATGATATA
Organism: Fischerella sp. CENA71; assembly: GCA_024239075.1. Taxonomy (GTDB): domain Bacteria; phylum Cyanobacteriota; class Cyanobacteriia; order Cyanobacteriales; family Nostocaceae; genus Pelatocladus. The sequence goes on from JANBVI010000050.1 coordinate 17,631, forward strand.
CCTGTTGGTACAGCAAATTATACCCCTACCCCTGGTGTAACTCACAAACACGCGATTGGTTATTTCTCTCGTCTAGAAGATGCGGAAGCTGCAATAAATGATTTGCGGACTGCGGGTTTCCCCTTGGGTCAAATTTCCTTGATTAACAGAGATTGGTCACGACGCGATCGCTTTGCGGGAGTTACTTTACGCGATCGCTTTGATGATACTATTAACAACCTGAAATTGCGACTTCCAGATCATCGTAGTCGTTTCTATCATGAGCGCATCAATCACGGTGATTATGTAGTTGTTGTGAGCGGTACAGATGCGGAAATTCAACGTGCTGCTGCGATTCTCAATCGTCATGGAATTCGAGATTGGGAAATTTTCGACCCCACAGTAGATTACGCTGCTACTCCTAGTCGAGATCTGGGTGTAACCCACAAACACGCCATTGGTTATTTCTCTCGTCTAGAAGATGCGGAAGCTGCAATTCATGATTTGCGGACTGCGGGTTTCCCCTTGGGTCAAATTTCCTTGATTAACAGAGATTGGTCACGACGCGATCGCTTTGCGGGAGTGACTTTACGCGATCACTTTGATGATACTATTAACAACCTGAGATTGCGACTTCCAGATCATCGCAGTCGTTTCTATCATGAGCGCATCAATCATGGTGATTATGTAGTAGTTGTCAGTGGTACAGATGCGGAAATTCAACGTGCTGCTGCGATTCTCAATCGTCATGGAATTCGAGATTGGGAAATTTTCGACCCCACAGTAGATTACGCTGCTACCCCTGCGCGAAATGTAGTAAATACACCAGTTTCTGGTTACGGTACAACACCTTTACACAGAAATAGAAGAGCAATTGGCGTATTTTCTCATCGTCGAGATGCAGAAGTAGCACTCATGGAACTGAGAGACTCTGGATTTCCGATGAACCAAGTATCTCTGATTGCGAAAGATAGTGGCGATCGCCTTCCTGGTGTAAATACAGGTGTGGGTGTAAATCAGAACAATGTAGCAGCACAAACCAAAGCTGATGAAGGTGCAAAAGCAGGAGCAGCTACAGGCGGAGTGTTGGGTGGTTTAGGAGGGTTATTAGTTGGTTTGGGAGCCTTAGCCATTCCGGGAGTCGGCCCTGTAATTGCAGGTGGTGCTATAGCAACAGCTTTAGCAACAACTGTTGCAGGTGGTGCGATTGGTGCTGCTGCTGGCGGTTTAACAGGTGGACTAATTGGCTTGGGAATTCCTGAAAACCGGGCGCGCTTGTATAGCGATCGCTTCAACAGAGGTGATTATTTAGTGATGGTAGATGGTACTGATGAGCAAATCCATCATGCAGAAGCCATTCTCAAGCGCTGCGGAATTACAGACTTTGACATTTTTGATGCTACTGATATAAACCGTACACATCACGCTGCATCAGTTACTGATACCAGTCAAACCACCTATTCACCAGAATTAGGAGTCGAAGATCCGAAGGTCATTATTGTTGATCGTCGGGAAGAAAAAATCTAAGCAGAACCTGAATTTGATAGTCTTCTCTTTCGCTGCTAATTCTAAACCTCTCCCTTTTGGGGAGAGAGGTTTTCCAGAGAGAGCAAATCTAATTACTAGCTCTCAATAACTCAATTTTTCTAATTTCCATATCTTGTATTAATGTTAAGAGTTAAACAAATGAAAAAGATAACTTTCTTATTAATTAGTGGTCTTTTAGTATTGAGTGTTGGTTGTGATACTGTTTCCAAAACAAGCGAAACAGCACCAAATAACACTAATGTCTCTCAAGTAGAAACACCTAAAGCTGAACAAACTCAAGCTGCTAAAGAAGACGCGCAAAGTGAACTCCGCAGAAGACAACTAAACCAAGATATTCGTGCTCGTGAACAACGAAATAATGCATTTAATGAAGGTAGCGCTCAAAACAGAAGTGAAAACAATATCGAAAGTGAAGTTCGTTCTAAGTTAGAAGCAAATATCCCCAGAGGTAGTTTAACAGTTAAAGCCTCTGACGGTGGTGTGATCACAGTTTCCGGAACTGTAACAAATCAACAAGAGCTAGCTAAGATTGAACGTTTAGCGAAGGAAATTAAAGGCGTCAAAACTGTCAATGTCAAAGCCGTAGTTGCTCCACCAAAAAGCTAAAGCAGTTCATAATTCCGCCCAGCAAAAAACAATATTTTCGTGCTAGTTAATTGAGTGCTTTTGGTCAAGTAGAAAAATTATTTTCTACTTGACTATTTTTGATAAATATACTTTTTCATATGAATTTGATATTAATACCAATTCACAGTGTGGGAGTTCCCAAGGACTGAAGCCGGAATCGAATAGGGAAGCCTGTCGCGTTGTAGCACGTGTCGTCACCTGGCGTTTGAGGGACATAGACGAACCCTGCGGGGCTTCAAGATAGAGTAACCCAACACATCAAAATCTTATATTTGTTGGGTTTCACTGCGTATCCTACGGAAAGCAAGCTACAACCCAATCTACCTATCTGTTTCATTTTAAATCTTATTTATTAATGATGTCTCAAACATTCTTTTAGGGAAAACTAAACTAAAACACAGTAATCTCAAATCCAAAATTGTTTGAGCCAAAGTAAATATCTATGCTGAACTTATTGCAAAGCTTTTTTGAATCCGGATCATTTATTCCACATGGGCATTGTTATCTTTGGAAGCCAGGGTTGGTGTGGTTACATCTTTTATCAGATTCTCTGATAGCCCTAAGCTACTATTCTATTCCCATCACAATTGTCTACTTTGTTCACAAGCGAAAGGATTTGCCCTTCAAATGGTTGCTGCTACTATTTGGAAGCTTTATCGTCTCTTGTGGTACAACCCATGTGATGGACGTGTGGACACTTTGGCATCCGACTTACTGGTTATCTGGTTTGTTCAAAGCTATTACCGCATTTATTTCTGCATACACAGCACTAGCACTGATCCCAGTAATTCCTCAATTACTGGCTTTACCAAGTCCTATACAACTAGAGACAGCCAACCATAAACTAGATTTAAAAATATCTGAACTTAAACAAACACAGAAGGCTTTAAAGTCAGTGATGACACTCCAGCAAGCCATTTTCAATAGTGCAAACTATACAATTATTTCTACTGACACGAATGGTATAATTTCCACTTTTAACACGGCGGCGGAAAAATTGTTAGGATATACAGCCACCGAAGTTATTGGCAAAGCAACTCCAGCAATTATTCACGATCCAAATGAGGTGGCACAACGAGCAAAAGAACTATCGCAGGAACTTGCTCACCAAATTGCACCAGGGTTTGAGGTGTTTGTAGCGAAAGCACGACTGGGGCAAATTGATGAACGAGAATGGACATACGTTACTAAAAATGGTTCACGCTTTCCAGTATTGTTGTCAATAACTGCCCTGCACGATGAAAGCGGTGAACCGAAGGGATTTCTGGGTATTGGTAGCGATATCAGCGATCGCAAAGCCCTGGAGCAGGAACTGGCTCAAAAACAACAGTTACTAGATGCATTTATTACCAGTGCGCCTGTTGGCATTACTTTGCTTGATAGCCAACTGCGTTATATAGTCATCAATGAAGTATTGGCAGAAATTAATGGACTTCCCGCAGTCGAGCATATTGGCAAAACAGTGTGGGAAATTGTCCCGGATTTGGCACCCCAGGTTGAACAAATATTCCAGCACATTTTGACTACCGGGGAATCTGTTCTCGATCTTGAAGTGAGTGGAGAAACTACCAAATTCCCAGGTGTAAAGCGAACCTGGTTAGCTTCTTACTTTCCAATTCAATCGATTAACAGCCAGCCTATAGGAATTGGCATCGTTGTTGTTGATATTACGGATCGCAAAGCGTCAGAAGAGGCTTTATTACAAAGTGAATCTACCCTCCGCAGCTTTTTCAACAGTGGTGCAATGATGATGGGTATTGTCGAGTTACATGACAATGATATTCGACATCTCTCAGATAATCTCATTTCTGCCCAATTCTTTGGTACTACCCCAGAGGGGCTACAAAATCGGTTTGCAACAGATTTGGGAGTACCGCGATCATATTTGAACCTCTGGATTAGTCACTATCAGGAAGCAATACGGACTCAAGCGCCGATAAAATTTGAGTATCGACACGAGACTGCTAAGGGTCAAAAATGCTTATCTGCAACCGTTTGCCCAATTGAAAGTCGTCCTGGTGAATATCCACGACTGTCATACGTAGTTGAAGATATCACTGATATTACTGTTCGCAAGCAGGCTGAAGCCACACTGCAACGACAACTTCGACAAACCTTGCTACTCAAACAAATTACTGAGGAAATTCGTCTAAGCCCGGATACAAAAAAGACCTTTCGGACTGCTGCGATCCAAATTGGACAAGCATTTCAAGTTGATCGCTGCCTAATTCACTCTTATGTTAGCGATCCTAGTCCGCGAATTCCCTCAGTTGCCGAGTATGTTGTTCCCGATTACAACTCCATGTTCGAACTTGATATTCCGGTGGATGGCAATCCTTATGCCGAGAAAATTCTTGCACAGGATGGGGCGATCGCTTCCAGTAATGTGTACGCCGATCCTTTACTTCAAGATGTCCAAGAAATTTCTCAGCAGATTGGACTAAAATCCATACTAGCAGTCCGTACCTCATACCAAGGAAACCCCAACGGCATAATTGCGATACAACAGTGCAGTCATTTTCGCCAGTGGACTGAGGAAGAAATTGAGTTATTGGAAGCAGTCGCAGCTCAAGTCGGCATTGCCTTGGTACAAGCAGATTTACTAGAGCAAGAAAAACGTCAACTAGAAGAACTTACTTGGAACAACTGGGCTTTAAGGCAGGCAAAACGTGAAGCAGAAGCCGCAAATCGTGCCAAAAGTGAATTTTTGGCGATGATGAGTCATGAAATCCGCACCCCCATGAATGCGATTATCGGTATGACAGGGCTGTTGCTTGATATGCAACTGACTCCTCAACAACAAGATTTTGTTGAAATTATTCGCACTAGTAGTGATGGCTTGCTGACTATCATCAATGATATTTTAGATTTCTCTAAAATTGAGTCCGGGAAATTAGATTTAGAGGCACACCCTTTCAACCTCTGTCATTGCATAGAAGAAGCTTTAGACTTACTAGCTCCTCAAGCTGCTGCGAAAAAGCTAGATTTAGCCTACCTCATAGATACTCAAACCCCAAGTATGATTATTGGGGATGTCACACGATTGCGACAAATATTGGTGAATTTAACTAGTAATGCAGTAAAATTCACTACAGTTGGGGAAGTAGTAATTTCTGCAACGGTCAAACAAATAATCAGTCCAGACAAATACGAAATTCAGATTGCCGTTAAGGATACAGGTATTGGCATTCCTCAAGAACGGATGGAGCGATTATTTAAGCCTTTTAGCCAAGTTGACGCATCAATGACACGCCAATATGGCGGTACTGGATTAGGTTTAGTCATCAGCAAACGATTGTGTGAAATGATGGGTGGCAGTATGTGGGTTGAGAGCGAAGTTGGAGTTGGTTCGACCTTTAATTTTACACTGATGGCTCAGTTGGCTTCTAGTATCGGAAATCTTGGAAATCTTGACCTTGAATCAACTATTCAACCAAATTTAACTGGAAAACGTCTGTTAGTGGTTGATGATAATGCAACTAGTCGCCAAGTAGTGAGTTTACAAGCTTCTAATTGGGGTATGTTTGTTTGCTCGGTTGAGTCAGGTTTGCAAGCTTTGGAATTGATGAATTCCGGTGAGCAATTTGATACTGCGGTTTTAGATATGTGGATGCCAGATATGGACGGTTTAACTCTGGCAGAAAATATTCGCTCCTTACCTGGTTGTCAAAATCTGCCCTTAGTCATGCTGGGTTCTGTAGAAGGATTAATCCAGAGAGAGCATGAAGAAAAGCTAGGTTTTGTTACGACTTTAAGTAAACCAATTAAGCGATCGCATCTTTATAACATATTAATTAGCACGTTGCATGGACAACAATACTCGGAGACATCTAGGCAATCACTCTTACCGGCATTTGATTCTCAGTTGAGTCAAAAGCTACCATTACGCATTCTCTTAGTAGAAGATATTTCTTTAAATCAGAGGGTGGCTCTACAAATGTTCGAGCGAATGGGTTATCGCGCCGACATAGCAAATAATGGCTTAGAAGCACTGTCAGCTTTACGCCAAAAATCCTATGATTTAGTCTTCATGGACGTACAAATGCCAGAAATGGACGGGTTAGAAGCGACTCGCAGAATTTGCCAGGAATGGCCAGAAGACAGCCGGCCTTGGATTATTGCTATGACTGCCCATGCTATGCAAGGCGATCGAGAGGAATGCCTCAATGCTGGGATGAATGACTACATTAGCAAACCCATCCGCATGAAGGCTCTTGTCCAAGCTCTCTATAAATATCAAAATTCCCACTCATCAACTCAGGAAAATCAACAATCAACGGCTTTTACCAACAAGGACGAGCCAGCTTCTCAACCTCAAATAGAATCAGAACTCATCCTAGCTCCAGCTATCGATGCAGAAACGTTTCAAGCTCTCAAAGATATGGTTGGTGATGATCAAGAAATTTTGGCAGAGTTCATTGATAACTATTTAGAAGATGCGCCACAAAGGTTATTGGCTATTCATGAGGCAATTGACAAACAAGATGCTGCCGAACTTCGTAGTTTTGCTCATGCTTTGAAATCCTTGAGTGTCACTATCGGTGCTATGCCTCTTGCTCAACTGTGCCAAGAATTAGAAGCGATCGGTCGTGCTGGTTCTATAGTCAGTGCTTCTACTCTGGTTTGCGAAGTCGAAACAGAGTATCAAAGGGTAGAAGCTGCTTTAAAATTACAACATCCTAATAGACAAAATGATTAATCAAGACTTGCAATCTCAACCACCTTTAGTTCTTGTTGTCGATGATGAGAGAGCCTTGCGATTGGTGGTACATCGAGCGATGGAGAAAGAAGGATATCGGGTGATCGAAGCGCAGAATGGTCAACATTGTTTAGATATTTGTCAACAGGAAATGCCAGATTTAATTTTGTTAGATGCAATGATGCCAGGCTTAGATGGCTTTAGCTGTTGTCACCAGATGCAAGCACTTTTCAATGAGAATTGTCCTCCAATTTTAATGATTACTGCTCTCGACGATCAAGAATCTGTTGATCGAGCATTTGAAGCAGGTGCAACAGACTACATCACAAAACCAATCGATTGGGGTGTACTTAGTCAGCGAACTAATCGCTTGTTGACATCAAGGTGGGCAATGGCGGAACTGCAAAAAAAGATTCAACGAGAATGTATGCTGACGGCACAGGTAGAAGCTGCAAATCGAGAGTTGCAACGTCTCGCTTCTGTCGATAGCCTGACTCAAATTGCTAATCGTTACTATTTTGATGAATACTTACAGCGCGAATGGAACCGCTTGCAAAAGTATCAATTATCTCTGTCTTTGATTTTGCTGGACGTTAACTTGATCAAGGCTAATTACGAGTATTTATCTCTAGATCAATATCTGTGTCAAATCGCTGATATTCTACGTAAGTGCAAGCAACGTGGGTCAAATTTACTAGCCCGCTTTGATGAGACACAATTCGCGATGATTTTACCGAATACTCAAGCAGAAGCAGCTTTGCAGATAGCAGATACGATTCTCTCTGCTATGAAAGCTATTGACATAACTGATAATGATTCAAAATCCGACGAACTCTTCAGATTCAGCTTAGGTTTAACAAGTTTTCTTCCTAGTTCTCAAATCTCTGTCAATCAGTTGATATCCACAGCAGAAAAAGCTCTCTCTCAAGCAAAAGTATCAGCTAGCGATCGCATTGTCTTTTTAACTCAAGATTAATTTAAGTTCTTACCATAAAAAGTTTTGTATAAATATTTTGTGGTATGCCTATTGATTTCTATGTGATCGAAACTTAACTTAAATCTAAAATTGATTTTTTCCATCACCAACAGTGGCGGATAATACAAGTGTTGAAGCGGAGATGATATAAGTCTGTGATTGACTTGTGATACTAATATTTATTGATATGACTCCGTTTTTACGTAGCCTAAAATATTTACTCATTCTCTATAAATAGACTATTTTCAAAGTTTTTCGCTTAATTAAACTGTAAATAGATAGCAGGAAAATATTTAAGTTTTTCTATAAGCTTAATCTATGACTTAGATAGGACTTTGCTGCACAAAAATCAATATGATCTGTCAAATGATAGATAGAAATATTCAATTGAAAATTTTACTCTATCATAAAGCTAAGATGGAATTGAAAAGTTCCTTATACTCTATCAACACTAAAATAACCATATTATCTGAACTCAAAAGTTTAAAAAACAAAGTTTTGGACTCTTGAGGTTTGAATTTCGATGATTTCTGAGAATTAAATGTAAAGACGCACTTTAGCTAAGCCATGTGCGACAGCGCTATTGACACGTCTCAACAAATCACCAATCTCACTAAAAATCCTTAACTGAACTGTATTGTTGTACAACTTTATCTTTGATAATATAGGACTCCTATTTGATTTTTGTTGGCGTAGAATGCTCTCTGCGCTGAAAATTTCGTAGATTTTGACCTTAAGCATAAGCATCTGCTTTCCCTATTGCCTGCCTCTACGAATAAGTTCACCCAATCAAATCGGATTGCTATATTTGCCCAAAACTTTTCAGATATCTCTGCCTAACTTGATCAGCGAAATATGCAGACCAACTATCTTTATCAAAGTACTTCTGGTGCAAAAAATAATGACAATTTAGGTTGTGCATAGTGTATCGCTGCGCCTTTTTGCTCAATTTAACCAAGCTAATGAGCAAACATCAACTCAACTGTTTAACTGTGTCGTAATTGTTGAATAAACAGAGGAAAATGGGAAAGTGAAGGAAGCTCTACGGCAAGTCCGTGATGACTTAGAAAACCGAGTACAGCAAAGAACTAGGGAACTTTTAAGCATTAACCAGCAATTGCACAAAATTTTGGGAAAACTGCACATTACAGAAGAGGAGCTACGCCAGCAGAACAAAGAATTAACTGCTACTCGTGAGATGTTGAAGTTGGAACGCCAGCGTTACCAGGATTTGTTTGAGGAGAAGAAAAACCTGGAACAACAATTTTTGCGCGCCCAACGCCTAGAAAATGTTGGTACTCTGGCTAGTGGCATTGCTCACGACCTGAACAATGTTTTTACCCCCATTGTAATGATTTCGCAATTACTACCAATAAAATTGCTGGCTGTTGATGAACAAGTTGAGGAACTATTGGAGGTACTGAGACATACTTCCAAGCGAGGGTCTGATTTAGTCAAACAAATTCTGGCATTTGCGCGAGGGACAGAGGAAAAATGCAATTATGTACAACTTGGACACTTGCTTTTAGAAGCAGCCAAAGTGACTAAACAGACATTTCCCAAATCCATTGAAATCTGTACTCAGATTCCAACTACAAACCTATGGATGGTTGATGCTAATGCTACCCAGCTGCATCAAATATTTATGAATCTTTGTGTAAATGCTCGTGATGCTATGCCCAATGGCGGGATTCTGAAAATCTCAGCTGAAAATCAAGTTGTTGATCAGACCTATGCTCAAATGTATCTTGATGCTCGTGAAGGAAACTATGTTGTGGTCACCATCTCCGATACAGGGATAGGGATTCCCTCAGAATTCATGGAACACATTTTTGATCCGTTTTTCACCACTAAAGAAACTGGTCAAGGTACAGGATTGGGTCTTTCAACTGTTCTCAGTATCGTTAAAAATCATGGTGGCTTTGTGCAGGTGTTAAGTGAAGTGAACAAAGGCACTCAATTTAAAGTTTACTTCCCAGCAGCAAATATTAACCCCACTAACCAAGTACAAGAGGAGGATACTCCAACAGGTAACGGAGAATTAATTTTGATTGTGGATGACGAAGCAATGCTGCAACAGGTAACTCAAGCATCATTACAAGAAGCTAATTACAACACCTTATTAGCTAGCAATGGCATCGAAGCGATCGCACTCTATGCCCAGCATAAGCAAAAAATCAGTGTGGTCTTCATTGATATGATGATGCCGACAATGGATGGATTAATCGCTATCCGTACCTTAAAAAAATTGAATCCACAAGTAAAAATTATTGCCACCAGTGGATTACCTACTATGGAACAACAAGCTTTGTCAGCTGGTGCTAAGGCATTCTTATCAAAACCCTACACGGCAAAGGAATTATTAAAAAATTTACACCAGCTAATCATTTAGATAACTGTACAGACGCGAGGAACATCGCGTCTCTAACTGACAACTGTCAAGGCATCCACTCCAAACCCACTCCTATACTACTATCTTGATCCTGTTGTGAAGTCCGTTGCTTAAAACCAGTAGATAGACGTAAATTACGTGTAACCGCATAACCAATCGCAGCCGTTGTTAAACCTACTTCTTCTTCACTACCAGGAGAAATCCAGCTTTGAGTTACCGAAATATCGGCAGCACCACCACGAGATAATACCAACAGCAACTTGATACCTATATTTACCCCATCTGTAGAATTATCACTAGTTCGTAAATACTGATATCCTACCAACGGCGCAAAGTTAACATAACTACCTAAAGGACGTAGATAATAATATAAATCAGCACCATAAGATTCATGCTTACCGTTGAATGATGACTCATACTCAGCACCCACGGTTAAACCACTCCGACTGATAAATACATCTTCGACACTAAAATTTATTCCCCCTCCCTGTTCCTCAGAACTGAATCGAGAATAACCCAGCCGTATTTTAGTGCGAAAACTAGGATTATTTTGGATTTCTGACAATACATTTGGTACTCGACGCCGCCAGCGTTGTAAAACTGGACTCTTTTTAATAATTTCTGGACTTATATCCAAATCCTGGGCAGATTTACTAGGAGTTTCACACCAACCAGGGCTAGCTACCAAAAGTAAATTCATACCCAACCCTAAACAAAAAATAGACAACTGACCTCTCATTCCTTGGCGTCCTTGGTCTCTTGGCGGTTAATAAAAAAAGTGGTCCTGCATTCAGCAGAACCACTTAATTTTTAGCAAAACCTAGACAACTTAGCGCACACTACCTTCAGCAGCAGCAGCATCAATAGGCTTGATGAAATACAAGCGCAGAGTTTGCCAACCATTAGAAATGTAATAGGGCAGCTTTTGGAAAAATTGTAAGAATTTAGGAGTGTTAGAATTCGCGATCGCTGTCAATTTTTCGTTATTCTTCACACAAATTTCCAAGCGATCGTAAAACTCTGGATTGTTAACATCCAGCATCACTGGGAACACCCGTCCAGCAGTTTCATTTGTCTTCTCAATCACATATTTGTCATATTCTCGCGCATCCAACCCAATAGAGGCGTAGAAGTCTTGACGCTGGATATCATTGAGATACATTGTGGCAAATACTGAAAGCAAGAAGAATCGGCACCACAACCGCGCCTTCCAGTCATTTAAGATTTGTGGCTGTGCTTTCATCACAGCATCAAAGAAATCACCGTGGCGGTTTTCATCTTGACACCAGTTTTCAAACCACCGGAAAATAGGATAAATTCGGTCTTCAGGATGTGCTTCCAAGTGGCGATAAATTGTGATATAGCGCCAATAACCAATCTTTTCAGAAAGATAAGTAGCGTAAAAGATAAATTTTGGCTGGAAGTAGGTATAATTTTTGCTCTTAGTCAAAAATCCTAAATCCAAAGACAGGTTAAAATCTGCCAATGCTTTGTTCAAAAAACCAGCATGACGCGCTTCATCGCGCGACATTAGGTTAAAGCATTCTGCCAATACAGGGCTTTTGTCCTTGAGGCGCCGGCTGAGTTCTTTGTATAGCAAAAAGCCAGAAAATTCTGCCGTACAAGAACGCTCTAAAAATTCAACAAATAAGCGGCGAGTATCCCCGTCAATATGATCCCAGGATTGTTCAAAGTCCACATCCCGAACAAAGTGATGACGGTTGTAGTCAGCGCGGAACTCTTCTAGGATGGCTCTCAACTCGTCTTCGTTGACGGAGATATCCATCCGCGCCATCGCATCAAAGTCTGTGGTGTAAAACCGGGGTGTTAACAGGGTTTCTTTTGCCGGGACTTTAATTCCCGGACGCAATTCTTCAAAACCTGGTTTTTTTAGGGAATCTACCATGTTGTGATTGCTCTTGTGTCTTTTTTTATTGTTCAATGCCCTAGAAAGCCAAGGTTTTTGCTTTCAGGCGGTGCAACAGACAGAATAATGCATTTTGTGTATTAAAAATCAGTCTAACAAGGCATGGCGTAACAGTAGAAGGATAAAACGTTAAGAGTTGCAACAAATTTCGGGGTTAGGGATCGGGGAAAGGGGATCGGCGATTGGCCATTGGGCATGAATTAGTGAACAGTTAACTATTAACTGTTCACTGGTAACTGTTAAAAAACGCTCCACTCAGTACCAACTTGCGGTAGAAACGTACCATTAGCAGTTGTGCCATTCATAAACCAAACAGCAACTTCACCGGTTTCACCATTACGCCAGAAGACATCTGTCTTGCCATCACCATCATAGTCGCCGATGCTTGGTTGCCAAGATGCACTAGTCGCAGGTAAGAAAGCCGCAGTTCCTACTGATGTACCATCCATTAACCAAGCGGTGTTTTCGCCAGTTGTCTGATTGTGCCAAAATACATCTGTCTTACCATCGCCGTTGAAGTCTCCAATAGAAGGTTTCCAAGCAGAGTCTTGTTTCGATAAATTACCTTCACTGATGAAGATACCGTTCATCAACCAAACTTTATTCTCGCCTGTTTCGTAGTTACGCCAGAGGATATCACTGTTACCATCGTTATTGAAGTCACCAACATTGGCTTCCCAGTTACCTTCCAATGTGCTTAGAGCATATTCTGATGTATTTGTGCCATTCATGAACCAGACTTTATTTTCACCGGTGATATTATTGCGCCAAAAAATATCGTTTTTGCCATCACCGTTAAAATCAACGATGCTAGAAGTCCAGGTTGTGTCAGTGGTAGGTAAAAAAGCAGCAGTTGTGACATTTGTACCATCCATCAACCAGGTAGCATTTTCTCCAGTCTGAGTATTACGCCACAACACATCACTCTTACCATCACCATTAAAATCTGCAATGTTGTAAGTCCAAGCTGGGCTAATTGTTTGTACAGTAGCTTGAGAAGCAATGTTTGTGCCATCCATTAACCAAATCACATTTTCACCGCTATTTTTATTGCGCCAAAAGATATCAGTTTTGCCATCGCGGTTAAAATCGGCATAAGTAAAGTCCCAGGATGCATCTACTGTAGTTATATTAGATGCTCTAGGATTGCTGCCATCCATCAGCCAAATTGCAGTTTCACCTGTTTGAGAGTTACGCCAAAATTTATCAGCTTTGCCATCTCCATTGAAATCTGCAACAATGGCTGCATTGCTGAATCTAGAATTAGGATTAGGGTTTTTTGCTGCTACTAAAGATTGGTTTTCATCATTTGAGCTTGAAGAACGTCCCAGGCTAAAATTAAGATTGGGAACAGTATTGTTATCAAAAATATTTGTGGAAGCATATTTTGAGGCGCTAGTTTCTATAGACAAATTCGAGGGCGAATTAGAGTTAGACATACTGTTTCTTTATTACTAGTACAGGTCGGCAGAGTCTTATTTGTAATTTGAAATTCCCAATTAATATTTGAGAATTGCAAATGTACAATAGTTCATCAAATTTTCATCTATTGCTCATATTATTTTTGTCAAAACATAACATCTAACACTTTTAATAATGTTGTCTATGATTAACAGTTTTGAAACTCAAAAATTCATTTAATAAGCTACAAATGATAATATTTGATGAATGCTTATAGATAACATCTATATTCAGAGTACAGAAGCTCAATTTCTCTAATAGTTCAGTGATATTATTGTGCAGAAATGATTTAGAAATGCTATTGAAATGATCACATTTTAATGTGTTTAAACATTGACAGAAGGCAACACCAAAAACTTCATCTCATAAGCGGGTGGTAGATGCATTGATACTTGCACAAAATTGCGATCGCTCTAGTGATCTGTCCCATTAGTTATGAGGTGTTCGTAGTGAGCGATTTATCGCTCAATTTTTAAGGACTAAAGTCCTTACTACGAACTTATACAACTCATCTAGCCAAGAAATAAATTTCTTGGGGGTTCAAAAAATAGGTGCAATATGTGACACCAAGAATCTCCAAGAAAATTACCCGCTATGAATGAAAATCTTTAGGCAGTGTGGATCGTTATTTCAGCGCTTATTGTCAACGAGCAGTTATCAGTTATCAGTTATCAGTTATCAAATTAAATAATTTACCGTTAACTGTTAACTGTTCACTGAACTAAAAGGTATACCATTCTTTGCCAAGTGTAGGTAGAGCGGTAGGAGTAGAATCAGTGCCAGTTACAATCACAACGGCGTTTTCACCTGTTTCGTAATTCCGCCAGAAGATGTCGGTTTTACCATCGCCATTGGTATCGCTGATACTGGGTACCCAAGCACCACTGGGTGCATCCGCAGCAACTGTAGTCAGAACATTGCTACCATCCATGATCCATATCTGGTTCTTACCAGTTTCCTGGTTGTACCACAAGATATCGGTCTTACCATTACCGTCAAAATCACCAATTAACGGTTTCCAACTAGAACCTTCGAGCGTAGGTAGAGCAGTGTCACTAGCAACTGTTGTACCATTCATTAACCAAACTTTGTTCTCGCCTGTGGCTTTGTTGCGCCAGAGAATATCGGTTTGGTAATTGAGGTCAAAATCACCCAAAGTAGCTTCCCATTCTGTGCCTAGTGTGGGTAAAGATGCACCAGTGGCGTTTGTACCATCCATTGTCCAGACAGCATTTTCACCTGTGGCTGTATTGCGCCAGAAGATATCTGTCTTACCGTCGCTGTTGATATCAACAATGTTGGCTGTCCAGTTGGAATCAACAGTTTGGAGAAAAGATGGGGTGGTGACTTGGGTTCCATCCATTAACCAAGCTGCGTTTTCGCCGGTTGTTTTATTCCGCCAGAGGATGTCAGTTTTGCGATCGCCATTGAAATCTGCAATCACTGGTGTCCAGTCTGGACTTAGTGTTGCTAAGGAAGCTTCAGAGACAACAGTTTGTCCATCCATCAGCCAAACCTGGTTTTCACCTGTGGCTTTGTTGTACCAGAGTAAGTCTGTTTTGTCATCACCGTTGAAATCGGCGATTTTAACATCCCACTCTGTACCCATTGTCTTGGCAAAATCCGCAGAGGCGACATTTGTACCATCCATCAACCAAATGGCATTTTCACCAGTTTGAGAGTTACGCCAGAACTTGTCGTTTTTACCATCACCGTTGAAATCGGCTACAATTGCCGCACTCGTGAATACAGGATTAGGATTTTGCAGATTCGGAAGCTCAAGCTGAGAGTTTGCATCCGAAGAACTCCTGTAGCCTGAGTATGTCTCTGTCTGTAATTGATTTTTGCTTGTGTATTTGTCTGTTGAGATTGGAGCGCTACTAGAAGTAGAAATCTGATCGGACATGGCGTGTGTTTGAGACAAGTGGTCATAAACCTTTTAACTGTTTTTTTATTTGAGATTCAAGTGTTAGTTAATAACATATCTTGCTTCTTAAGATTTTCTTAACAAGTGTCATGCTTTGCCTAAATTTAAAGCCTTTTCTAGCTATTTTCTGAAAAAAAAACAAGTACAAGATAATCACTTTTGTGAGATGTTAATGCTAATTATAAACAAATTGTTAACTAAACAAACATCTATAAATTATCAACTGTTTTTATATGGAGTTTAAGAGTTAAATAATAAACATGTACTAAATTTTTCTGAGTATTTATTATTTTTTATACACTTATATATTTATAGGATTTTAAGTTTGTAGTAAGTGGCTCTAGCCCTGATCATGAAAACTTTAGTCCTGACTACAAACAGAAAAAGAGAATTGTATGTAATACCTGCATAAGTTCTAATTTAATTAGAATAGGGATTGAAACTTGTCAACAACTTGAGATACAGCGATTAAGCTAGAAAATAGGAATATCAACAGGGAGACGAATGTGAACAGTATAGTTCACTGGCAACAAAGAGTAGGGAATCAAAGAGACTGGGTATGGCGGGGTTGGCAAACTCGCTATACTTATATTCGCTCTAGCCAAAATCACCGCAACTCAACCCCCCTAATTTTGCTGCACGGGTTTGGTGCTTCCATAGGACATTGGCGACACAATTTAGAAGTATTGGCACAACAGCATACAGTCTACGCGCTAGACATGTTGGGTTTTGGTGCTTCCGAAAAAGCTTGTGCAAATTATAATATTATGCTTTGGGTAGAACAGGTTTATGACTTTTGGAAAACATTTATCCGTCAGCCTGTAATCTTAGTAGGTAACTCTCTCGGTTCACTGGTTTCCTTAGCTGCGGCTGCTACTTATCCAGAGATGGTACAGGGTGTGGTGATGATGAGTTTACCAGATCCATCTTTAGAGCAAGAAGCGATTCCTGCTTTTCTACATCCTGTTGTTGCCACAATTAAAAATATGGTGGCTTCGCCATTATTAATGAAACCTCTATTTTATTTTGTTCGCCGACCAAATATACTACGACGTTGGGCTGCTCTTGCCTACGCTAACCCAGAAGCGATTACCGATGAACTAGTAGAAATATTAGCAGGGCCTCCCCAAGACAGAGGTTCGGCGCGTGCTTTTAGTGCTTTATTTAAAGCAACAATTAGTGCCAACTTGGGCATGAGTGTCAAGTCTATGTTGCCTAACTTAACAATTCCCATGTTGTTAATTTGGGGACAAAAAGATAAATTTGTGCCGCCAGCACTAGCTAATGAATTTGTTCAGTATAACGAAAATTTACAATTGCTAAGTATAGAAGATGTTGGTCATTGTCCCCACGATGAAAATCCAGAAATTATCAACCAAGCAATTTTAGATTGGATTAATTCACTCTCGCGATCGCCAAAACAAAAGTAACTCTGTACTAGATATTGGTTCAGTTCAAAAGTGTTAAATTGTTCAGTCTGTAGTGAGCGCTACCCTGCGGTAACACTGCACGTACAGCGCTAAAGCATGATATATTAAACCAGCCAAAAATCAATTTTTTATAAGCTAGATGTCTCCGCACGAGCAAAAATAGTAGCAAGATGTCCAACACTTCAAATCTAGATTCTTGGTTTATTTGCCCTAAACCGAATCCAGAAGCCAAAATTCGCTTATTTTGTTTTCCCTATGCTGGTGGTAGCGCAAATATCTTTCGTAGCTGGTCAAATCATCTTCCAGCAACCGTAGAAATTTGTGCGATCGAGCTTCCTGGTAGAGGAATGCGGATCAAGTTGCCTTCATTCACTCAATTAGAACCTCTAGTCACAGAGTTAGCAACTGTTTTTAAACCAAACTTAGACAAACCATTTGCTTTCTTTGGTCACAGTATGGGCGGGCTTGTGAGTTTTGAACTTGCTCGTCTACTTCGCAAACAATATGGTGTAAAACCGAGTCATCTGTTTGTATCAGCTCGCCGCGCACCCCAACTTGTTGAGAATAAACCACCTATTCACAGCTTACCAGAGGCAGAGTTTATTGAAGAATTACGGCGTTTAAATGGCACTCCAGAAGATTTACTAAAAAATGATGAACTTATGCAATTATTCATGCCGATTCTACGGGCAGATTTTGCAGTACTAGAAACTTATATTTACAATCAAGAAACACCACTTGATTGTCCTATTACTGCTTTTGGTGGTTGGCAAGATCAAGAAGCTACTCATGATCAAATTCAAGCATGGCAGGAGCAAACAAGCGCTTCTTTCTCATTACATATGCTCCCTGGAGACCACTTTTTTTTGCACTCATTTCAGTCATTTTTACTAGAGATTATTTATCAGAAAATAAATGATATCAATCCCTAATAGGGATTAAGCTCACTGGCAAAGTCAATCTTGACTGTGAAAAAAGTAGGCTCAAAATCATTCCTAATAATTATATTCAAAGTTAGCGTCAACCGATTGTAAGTTGTGAAGAAGTTAAAAATTAGAACCAAATAAAACTTTCTGTGATTCAATTTTTATCCTTGATCAAAACCTATAGGTTGACGCTAACTCTGTTAAATCATTTGTTACTTAATAACACATTAATTTTGTGATTCCTCAACTACTAACCGTAACATTCTTGGGGATTAATACATTTTGAGACTGACTAGAGTCTAGAAGCTGATTGGGGTCAACATTAATAGATGCGCCTAAGCCTGGTTGGCGTGATCTGATGTATTCGCTAAAAAGATTGTGGCCAGAAGACTTAGATTTATTCCAATTTTGGCTATCATTGATCACACCATTTGTAGAATTGGAATTTGGGATGGTGTTATCCTCTGCTGATGTATTTGAGTAGATCAATCCATCGCTACCTGTTGCATCCGTTGACTGCGTATAAGTAGAATCACCAATTAAAATGTCATTATTGTTATTAGTAACCAACTGAGTATTATTGTTACTTCCGGTTAATACATCGTTACTTTCAACATTGTTAGTAATGTTATTTTGTGATGAAGATGTGTTACTCAGTAAAGGATCTTCTGAACTGGATTGGGGAGATGCAGTGACAACCATCTCAAATGCTCCAATATCAGGTTGACTATCTCTGCTGCTCCCTAGTTGGTCAGTAGTGGGTATACCGCTTACTGTGACACCACTGTTAATAGCAGGACTACCTGATAAAAGGGGATGTACTAGAACTCCTCCAATATCTTGTAAAGGACCAATCAGAGGATCAACAATTTGACTACCTGCGACAACTTGACCACCGAACTTTGGTCCTGGAAATTCGATATTACCGCCGCCATCCTGTAGTTGATATCCAACCTGTTGTTGTGAAGGGTCGCTAGAAGTATTATAGGCAACAATCGAGTTGGTGAGGGTAACTGCTTGTGTTGGACTGTGGGTCCAAAATGCCCCATTTGCCCGTCCGGCTTCGTTATAGACGATAGTTGAATTAGTAATGTTGACGGGTACAGATTCGTCAGTGTTAATAAACACCGCTCCGCCAGCATCTTCAATTGCCTTATTTCCAGAAAAGGTGGTGTTGGTGATGTTGACTGGCGAAGAGCCATCTATCCATAAACCTCCACCCTGCTTTGCCGCTGTATTGTTGGCAACGGTGACATCGTTCATGATGAGTTCACCGTGAACTACCAGTCCACCTCCTCGACCTATGCCGTTAGTATCAAAATCTGCTGTATTACCAACAATGCTGCTGTCTTCGATAACTATCTTGTCTGAACCGTAACCCCAGAAATAAATTGCACCACCCTGTCCTGTGGTATGATTGTTCTCAAACTGAGAGTTACGAATTGTGAGTGTGCCTCCGACAGTAGAACCGGGACCTACTGGGTTTGCTCCATCGCTAAAGATTGCGCCACCATTACTTTCTGAACTATTGTTAAGAAAAACTGAGTTTTCTACGGTTACTTCACCTAACAGGTTGTATATTGCTCCACCACTGATACCTTTGTTATTGGTGAATTCGCAATCTTTAACAACAAGTACACCGGAACCATAAGTACCGATCGCCCCACCGCTAAATCCAGAATCTCCTAGAGTGCCATTGTTATTGTCAAAGCTGCTACCAAGTACTGTCGCTTTACTGCCGTGACCAACATAGATAGCTCCGTCTTGCCAAGCGCTATTGTTGTTAAAATTACAGTTCTCTACCTGAATTGTGCCATAGTCCCAGACTGCGATCGCACCACCTCTCCCGTCTGTTCCTGTCGCCAAACCGTTGGTGAGGGTGAGGTTTTTTACTGTAGCATTGACATAACTGCATACAGAAAATATCCGTGTACTATTATTGCCGCTAATTGTTAAATTTTCTGCCCCTCCACCATCAATTGTTACGTCTTTTGCAATGGGAATTTCTCCACTAGTCAGTGTGATCGTCTGATTGGCAAGACTGGGATCAAACTTGATGATGTCTCCTGCTTGAGCAGATGCGAGCGCTGCTCGTAAAGAACCTTCTCCACTGTCTGCATTGTTGGTAACGTTAATGATAGCCATGCTTTGAATTCCCTTAAAAATGAGTATTTTGAGAGCGACATGTTGAACAAAATCACACAAATTGTGATTTAGAAGCGATCGCGTCATCGTTTGAAACGATGGGAATCACAGACAGCACCCTATTACCGTTACGTGGAAGTTAAAAGCCCTGATGTTCTTATATTTTTGACCTATTTTCTCAATTTTATGTTGATTTTCCACGTAATCTGCTAATTTTCTTTTTCATACATTTTTTTAGTCAACAGGAATTCTTTGTTTAACCAGTGATTAAAAACGTGGATATGCTGGAAAATATGAAAAATTTAGTCCTATTATCTGGGATTTCCCACAAATAGATTAATCAATCAATGAATAAACCACATCATCACGCACCAAAACAAGAGACGAATGAGCAAAACAGAGGGTTTTTGCGTGAACTGGATGGATATTTTTTCTTTAGAAGTTTCTATTTTGGAAATAATATTTTGATTTTGGGAAGCACCCTGGAGAAATTTAAGTCCTCGAAGAATCGAGTTTTGGATATTAACAATGCTTCAGAGCAGTAGCACAATTGTGCTATCTAAATCAAGTTTCAGCCTCTGCGGCAGATTTTTGTGCATGTTCTGAACGCATCCAATGTGTAGGAAAATCCAAGTAATCAGGTAAAACAGTTGTGCGATCGCCTATTGCAAATCTAATTTGGTGGGATTGCAAGTTTTTGGCTCCTGTCAGAGTGGCTCCAGCCAGTTTCACATCACACAAATTTGTACCAAAGAAGTCTACTCCCATCAGATTTGCATCGCAGAGATTGGCTTCATGGAACATTGCTTTTTGCAAGTTAGTTCCCATCAAATTAGCTCCGTAGAGATTGGCTTCTCTCAGGCTAGCTTCAGAGAAATTAGCAAAAAATATCTCTGTGTGTTCTAGTTTGGCTGCATTCAAATTTGCTTGTTGCAAATTAGTTCCATTCAGGTTTGCGCCTTTGAGGTTTGCACCAATTAATCCTGCTTCCTGCAAGTTGGCTTTACCAAGCTTTGCTCCCTGTAAGTTAGTAAGAAATAGCTTGGCATGAGAAAGATTTGCCACTTTCAGGTTACAAGATTGCAAATTAGCTTTATACAGATTTGCTCCACAGAAATTGGCTGCACGCAGACTTGCTCCAGACAAGTTTGCTGATCGCAAATTGGCCTCAGTCAAGTTGGCTCGATTTAAGTTTGCTCCACACAGATTGGCTTCTTCGAGGTTGCATGATTGTAAATCGGCTTCATATAAAACTGTGCCACAAAGTTTTGCGCCTTCGAGTCTTGCCTCAAATAAGTTAGCTTTCTGGAGGTTAGCTTTTGTCAGATTTGCTCCCCGTAGGTCTAAACGTTGTAAGTTGGCGTTAGATAAGTCTACTCGTCTAATATCAGTATTCCTTAAATCGAGTTTTTGATTTTTTTGATCTTGTTCCCAGTTGCGTCTGCCAATTACGGTTAAGGCTGCTTGTAAATCTGTAGATACTTTGGCAACTTTTGCCAGTTCTTCTACAGAATTTTCTTGTTCTGGTTTGATGCTACTATTTTCTCGCACAAATGCAGTCAGAATTTCCATAATTGTCCAGTATTGTTTTGGTGAATCCTGGGCAATTTTTTCGAGGGCATAAATTGCCCCGATCCGGGTTGCTACATGTTCATGTCCTAACTGGGTAATGGCTGCTGTCAAACGCTCCGCAATCAAGCGTTCTTGGGCTAGTTCTAGATTATGAATGCCAATTTCGTTATTTTTTTCGGCTGCGATCGCACTCTTTTTCAATGCTTCAGTGCGCTTGGCTGCGTAATAAGCATTAATTATCACTGCTAAACCTATAAATAAGCTAGCTGTTGTGTTTAACGCTTGATTCCTGCTGACTATTTTTTGTTCATTTGATAATCCCTCAACTTGTGAAACTGCAAAGAAAATAACAGTTGGTGATAGGCTAAAGAAAATTGCGATCACTAACAACCAGCTTTTCAATCCGTCTGTCTTCCTGCCAGACATATGGCTAGTAATCCTCACTACACAGAATTATTACGGACAATATTGAAGAAAAAGAGTATATCATTTGTCAAGAAATTTCAATATCTATCATAAGGTGCAATCAAAATATTAATCATTGGGTTTGTAATTGTCTATTGATTATTAATTGTTATGTCGATGTGTCACAATCTAGCTATACATATCACTCAATTCCTGTTAGATAGGTCGTCACAAATGTAGAGACGCGCCTTAGCGAAGCCATGCGCGACAACGCTATTGGCTATTCTGAAAAATCATTTCTAAACACCTCAATATATGCAGCAATATATACAGCCAATTACTAAAGATTTAGTACTGATTGGTGGTGGTCATAGCCATGCAATAGCTGTGTTAATGTTTGGAATGAAACCTCTGAGTGGAATCCGATTAACGTTAATAACTGATAAAGTTGATACACCTTATTCTGGGATGCTACCAGGGTATATTGCTGGTTTTTACAGTTATGAACAATGTCATATTAATTTGCGACAACTGACGAATTTTGCCAAAGCAGAATTATATATTGACCAAGTCATTGATCTTGACCTGGAAAATAAAAAAGTGATTTGTGCCAACCGTCCAGAAGTAGCATTTGATCTACTGTCTATAGATATTGGTAGCACTTCAGCCACAATTTCTGTTCCGGGGGCAGCAGAATATACAATTAGGGCAAAACCAGTGGCGAATTTATTGCACAACTGGAATCAGTTACTGGAAAAATTAACTGAACATCAGCAAGAGGATTTAGCTATTGGGATTGTAGGGGGAGGGGCTGGTGGTGTGGAATTAGCGTTATCGATGCAAGCTCATTTGTATCAGGCGTCCAAAGTGTATCCCCACAAATTCTCCTCAAAAAGAGAAGTTATGGATAATAATACACCAAAACAGGGAAATTTGGATATTCATTTATTCCAGCGTGATGCTCATCTCATGCCCAATCATCATTGGTCTGTACAGCGTACAGTCAAGCAACTTATAATCAAACGCGGTATTCAACTGCATTTAGGCGAGAGTGTATGTAAAGTTGAACCAGGTAAAGTTATATGTAAATCTGGGTTGATGGTAGAGTGCGATCGCATTTTTTGGGTGACACAAGCCTCAGCACCACAGTGGTTAAAAGCGACTGGATTAGCGACTGATGAGCAAGGCTTTATTTTGGTAAGTGACACATTGCAATCGTTGTCTCATCAGTACGTGTTTGCGACAGGGGATATTGCCACAATGGTAAATCATCCACGTCCGAAAGCAGGAGTCTTTGCTGTTCGCCAAGGTAAACCTTTATTTGAGAACTTACAGCGATTTTTATTAGACAGACCTCTCAAACCTTACATACCACAAAAACAATATTTAAGCTTAATCGGTACGGGTGACGGCAGAGCGATCGCCACACGCGGATGTTTGACTTTACCACCTCACCGATTACTGTGGCAATGGAAAGACTGGATTGATCGCCGTTTTATGGAACAGTTTCGTAGGGGATAAGGGATCGGGGACATGAGGGAGATGGAGATATGATTTAACAATTTCCCCGCGTCACCGCGTCTCCCTTTCTCCGCGTCATTATCTACGACCATCTGGAGGTATTTTGCCAAAAGTTCAAGTTAACGGAATTGAATTGTTTTATAGCATTCATGGAACTGGCGAACCCTTAATATTAATTGCTGGATTTGACTCTGATAGTTCCACTTGGTCGTTGCTGATGCCATTTTTGGTCAAACACTATCAGGTTATCAGGTTTGATAATCGGGGAGTGGGGCAAAGTTCCGCACTAAAAACTTCCTACACTATTCAGCAAATGGCTGTTGATACTTTTGCCTTACTTGAGTACCTGGGAATTTCTCAAGTGCATGTAGCAGGTCATTCAATGGGTGGTCAAATTGCCCAAGAACTCACATTAGCACATCCTGAAAAAGTTCAAAGCCTGATCTTGCTATCATCTTGGGCAAAAGGAGACAGCAAATTTAATGCAATAATTGAATTGTGGGGTGATTTGACCTCAAAGTTAAATTCGGTACTGTATCAAACAACCTTATTGCCCTGGTTATTTAGTGATAGATTTTATGCAACTCCAGGAGCGATCGAACAAATTATTAACCAGATCCAGAAGTACCCATATTTACCAGAACCTGAGGCACTTTATCATCAAAGCCGAGCTATTCTCAACAGCGATACTTCCGAACGTCTTGCCAGTATTCACGCTCCTACCTTAGTGATGGTGGGTGAACAAGATATGATCACACCAGTAAAATTTTCTGAACACCTCGCTCAGGGTATTCCAAATACTGAACTTGTGATGCTTGAAAAATTAGGACATGCCTGTTTTATAGAGTCTCCAGAGGTCGTAGCCCAAGAAATGCTCAAATTCTTAACAAAGCAATAGTACTCCGCCCCATTAGCAGGTGTTTGTAGTGAGGACTTTAGTCCTCAAGAAAGGACTAAAGTCTTTACTACAAACCTCTCAAAATTAGTGTGGTGCAATAGTAGTAGTAGTCCGTAGGGTGTATTACGCGGTAGGAATCGCGCACCTTGAATTGTTGACGGTGCGTTGCGCTGCGCGACAACACACCCTACATTTAAATTTATTAACATAGCTTGAAATATTAGCACCGACTTACTTATGTCTCCTGAATTTGTGATCTAACGACACAAGTTCGTGATCTAACGACACAAGTTCGTGATCTAACGACACAAGTTCGTGATCTAATGACACAAGTTCGTGATCTAATGACAGCTAATTGTGGAATCACTTCATGTGCATTTCAAGCATAGAAACATATTTACTTTGCTGTTAAGTAGGGGCTACTTTCCAAAGACTAATATTAGCGATACCTTACGGCAAGTTGCTGCGCGTCTACGCAAACATTGAATAAATGTAACAAATTTAAAAATTTCTAGTTATTCGATCTGAGAAATGATATGACGTAGGTCTTTGCTGCTGAACTTTATTCGTGCGACCCTACTTGGAAGCTTTACCTCGCTGTGGTCAAATAAGTAGATTAATAGATTTAGGGAATTTTGACACTGATGAAACAAACAATTGCTCGGACAACAGCATTGTTGGCTTCTTGTACTCTCCTCATCACAGCTTGTGGTGGTAATACTGGTACAAGCACTAGCACAAATAACAATGGCACTGATACCGCTACCACTACCTCAACAACAGCTAAATCTGGCCCCATACCCATTGGTATTGCTTTTGCCCAGACTAGCAACGTCGCATTACTTGGTCAAGAAGGAGTTGCAGGTGCAAAAATTGCTGAAAAGTATTTTAATGACAAAGGCGGCGTTAACGGTACTCCGATTAAATTAGTATTTCAAGATGCTGGTGGTGATGAAGCAGGAGCAATTAACGCTTTTCAAACTTTAATTAATAAAGATAAAGTCGTCGGTATTGTCGGCCCGACTTTATCACAACAAGCCTTTAGTGCTGATCCAGTTGCTGAACGGGCAAAAGTACCAGTAATTGGCGCATCCACTACAGCTAAAGGTGTTCCCGAAATTGGTGATTATATTGCTCGTGTATCTGCACCAGTTTTTGTTGTTGCACCCAATTCTGTGAAAGCTGCATTAAAACAAAATCCTAAGATTAAAAAAGTAGCAGTTTTTTATGCTCAGAATGATGCTTTTAACAAATCAGAAACTGAAATTTTCCAAAAAACAGTTAAAGATCAAGGACTAGAAGTAGTCACAGTTCAAAAATTTCAAACTACTGATACCGATTTTCAAGCTCAAGCTACCAATGCTCTGAATTTAAAACCAGATTTAATTATTATTTCTGGTCTGGCTGCTGATGGTGGTAATTTAGTTAGACAACTACGAGAATTAGGTTACAAGGGTGCGATTATTGGTGGTAATGGTCTGAATACATCAAATGTACTTTCAGTTTGTAAAGCTCTCTGTGATGGCGTGATGATTGCTCAAGCTTACAGTCCGGAACATCCAGGAGAGATTAACGCTACATTTCGCAAAGCTTACGTAGAGCAATACAAAAAAGAACCACCCCAATTTAGCGCTCAAGCTTTTACAGCAGTGCAGGTGTATGTAGATGCTTTGAAAGCTTTAGATCAAAAAACCAAAGTTAACACTCTTCCTGTAGCTAAACTGCGGACAGAATTAAATAAACAGATACTCGCAGGTAAATACAATACACCGCTGGGTGACATTTCATTTAGCCCAGAAGGCGAGATTGTACAAAAAGACTTTTATGTTGCCCAAATTAAGATGGAAAAAGATGGCAGCACTGGTAAATTTGCATTTATCAAATAGTTGCAATTATGGATATATCTCTATTTTTGCAGCAGTTTTTAAACGGGTTATCTATTGGTAGCGTCTACGCTATTTTTGCTTTAGGATATACTCTGGTTTACTCAATTTTGGGCATCATTAATTTAGCTCATGGTGCTATTTTTACTCTGGGTGCATATTTTACTTATGCACTAATTGGTGGGAGATTTGGATTTAATGGTTTGCTAGCAAATGCAGCTTTACCTGTGCAATTACCTTTTGCTTTAGCTTTAATTGTAGGAAGTATTTTGGCAGGATTAGTCGGGGTAGCGGTAGAACGAATTGCTTTTTTACCCTTACGTCAACAAGGTTCTGATCCTTTGCTAACGGTTGTTTCTAGCTTGGGTGTAGCAGTGGTAATTGTCAATTTAATTCAGTATTTAGTGGGTGCAGAAAGTTATACTTATCCAGGAAATACTTATGGCAATTTACCACCTGCAATTAACTTCGGTTCCCAAGCAAATCCAATTCCAATTCGCACTGTGCAGGTGGTGATTTTTGTCGTTTCTATGGTATTTGTCGCTATTCTGACTTATTTTATTAGTCGTACAAAATACGGTAAAGCGATGCAGGCGATCGCAGAAGATGCAACAACAGCCAGTTTATTAGGAATTAACTGCGATCGCTTTATTATCCTGACGTTTTTTATCAGCAGTTTTTTAGCAGGAGTGGCGGGAACTTTAGTCGCTTCCAGTGTGAGTATAGCTGGGCCTTATTTTGGCATTGGTTTTGGATTACGCGGGTTAGCAGTAATCGTTTTGGGTGGTTTAGGTAGTATTCCCGGTGCGGTGTTAGGGGGTTTGGTAATTGGATTAGTGGAAGCATTTGTTCCAGGTGAATTTTCTGGCTACAAAGATGCTGTTGCTTTTGGGATTTTGTTTATTATGCTCTTAGTTAGACCACAGGGTTTGTTAGGAAAAAGATTTATCCAGAAGGTTTAAAGAGGGTATAAATTTTCCAGAATTATCATTAACAGCAGAGCAAGTATTAACAGCTTGAATAATCTCATCTTTTTGTTCGTAGTGAGGACTTGAGTCCTCAAAATAAGGACTCAAGTCCTTACTACAAAATTAAAGTAATAGTTACTCAAATTTACTTTTTATGATTATTGATCCAAAAAAAGTACCTAATGAAACAGGTTCCACTTATCCTGATGAATTTAAACCTAAAGTATCAGGAAGAATTCGCCAACGCTTAGGCAATTTTGCCGGATTGAAAAACTTCGGGGTAAATTTAGTGAAATTAGAACCTGGAAGTTCTTCTGCTTTACGACATTGGCATTCATGTCAAGATGAATTTATCTATGTTTTAGAAGGCGAGTTGACATTAATTACAGATGCGGGTGCAGAAGTTCTCAAACCAGGAATGGCGGCGGGATTTCCCGCAGGTGAAGCCAATGGACATCATTTGGTAAATCGTTCCTCAACAGTTGCAGTTTATTTGGAAGTAGGCGATCGCACTCCCAATGATGAAGCTAGCTATCCCGATGATGATTTAATTACAAAAGCTAGTCCTGATGGCAAATCTAGAATTTTTGCTCATAAAGATGGAACATTATATTAAGGGATCGGGGATTGGGGATTCTCTAGAGGAGACGCTTCGCGTAGACGCGTAAGCGGCTTCACGTAGAGTACGGGGACAAGGGAGACAAAGGGGAATTTCTCTTTCCTGTTAAGAGTTTCCCGATCCCCTTTCCCTAATGACCAATGACAAATGACTATTGACAAATGGCTGATTTTATTAGTATCTATGGTGCTTTAATTGTCTCTATGGTATTGGGGGCTTTGCTAGGACTATCGTTGTATTTGCCATTAATGGCTGGACAATTATCTTTAGCTAGCCCTGGATTTTATGCTTTGGGTGGATATATCGCAGCGATTCTATCAACAACTGTTTTTAATTCTAGTGGTGATCCTTTTCCGATTCCATTACTATTATTAGAAATGTTAATTGCTGGTGTAGTTTCGGGATTGTTGGGTGTAGCAGTCGGAATTCCAGCTTTGCGATTACGGGGAATTTATTTAGCGATCGCCACAATTGCTTTTGTCGAAGTTTTACGGGTTCTCTCCCTCAATTTAGATATTACAGGTGGTGCTGTGGGAATTTTTGGTATTCCTCAACCTTTCCCAACACAAATTGAATATTTATGGATTGCCCTACCATTATTAATAATTAGTATGGTATTGATTTATCGTTTAGAACGTATTCGTGTAGGTAGGGCTTTAACCGCAATTCGTGAGGATGAGTTAGCAGCAAGCGCCATGGGAATTAACCCAACTTACTACAAAGTTTTAGCTTTTACATTAGGAGCAATTTTAGCTGGAGTAGTCGGTGCAATTAGCGCTCATTTTCTCAATACTTGGAATGCCCGACAAGGTACATTTGATGCCAGTATTATTTATCTAACTTTTGTCTTAATTGGTGGTTCGAGAACTTTTTTAGGTGCTGTAGTCGGAGGTATGTTATTTACAGCTTTACCAGAAGTCTTAAGAAGTATCGCTGACACAGGTGGTTTACCAACTTGGCTAGCACAATTTTTAAGAGATGGTAGATTAATTATTTTTGGTTTATTAATAGTTTTAGGAACAATCTTTTTCCCTCAAGGACTTGTTACCCCAGATATTTTTAAAAGACGATCAATAACAAATAACAAATAACCAATGACCAATTATTCCTTGATGGTACACAAGCCCCCAGATTTATCCGTGGAATAAATCGAAAATCCAAAATCCAAAATCCAAAATCCAAAATCCAAAATCCAAAATCCAAAATCGGATGACCAATGACATACTTTTAGAAGCAAAATCCTTAACTCGCCGCTTTGGTGGTTTAGTAGCAGTAAATAACGTATCTTTTAATGTTAAAAAACATGAAATTTTTGGATTAATAGGCCCTAATGGTGCTGGTAAAACAACATTATTTAATTTAATTACAGGCTTAATTCCACCTTCCAGTGGACAATTAGCTTATCAAAATCAAGAAATTTCCCAATTACGTCCTCACCAAATCGCTGCTTTAGGTATTGCTCGGACTTTCCAAAATATTCGCTTATTTGGTGAACTTTCAGCACTAGAAAATGCAATTATTGCTCGACATTTACATATTCACAGCAATATACTTACAGGTGTGATAGGAATCCCACCAGCATCAGCAGAAGAACGTAAAAGTAAGCAAAAAGCTTTGGAATTATTAGAACTTGTTGGTTTGCAAAAACGCGCTGAGGAAAAAGCTAAGAATTTTGCCTATGGTGATCAACGACGGTTAGAAATTGCTCGTGCTTTAGCCTTAGAACCACAAATTTTACTTCTCGATGAACCAGCAGCTGGAATGAACCCCAGCGAGAAGCAGCAACTCAGTGAGTTTATTCGCAATTTACGCGATCGCTTTGATTTAACAATTATCCTGATTGAACATCATGTACCCCTAGTCATGGGTTTGTGCGATCGCATTGCGGTTTTAGATTTTGGTCAGTTAATTGCCTTGGGAGAACCAGAGATTGTAAAAAATGATCCGAAAGTAATCGAAGCTTACTTAGGAAGTGAATGATGATATTAACCAAAGATGCACACAGATGAACACAGAGAACCAGAAAAGCTACCCAATTTTAGAAATAAAAAACCTATATGTTAATTATGGGGGTATTAAAGCTCTCCAAAATATTAATTTAGTTGTCAATAGTGGTGAAGTAGTCACTCTCATCGGTGCCAACGGTGCAGGTAAAACTACTACTCTGCGGGCTATATCTAAAATTATCAATTCTAAAAGCGGCGAAATTATCTATAGTGGACGCAATATTACCCGTCGCCAAGCCCACGAAGTTGTGCAATTGGGTATCGCCCATTGTCCAGAAGGGCGTAGAGTATTAACGCGACAAACTGTTTATGATAATTTGCTTTTAGGTGCATATATTCGTTCTCAGCAAGCAGAAATCAAGAATGATATTCAGCACCAATTTCAGCTATTTCCACGTTTAGCACAGAGACGCAATCAACTAGCGGGAACCCTGAGCGGTGGTGAACAACAAATGTTAGCGATCGCTCGTGCTTTAATGAGTAGACCAAAACTTTTATTATTAGATGAACCAAGTTTAGGTTTAGCACCTGCAATAGTTAGAGAAATATTCGGGATTATTGAAAATTTACGAGCGACAGGCGTGACTATTTTATTAGTTGAACAAAACGCCAATTTAGCATTACAGATTGCAGATCGGGGATATGTTTTAGAAGCTGGTTGTATTACTCTCACAGGCGCAGCATCAGAATTAATCACAGATGAGCGAGTGAAAAAAGCTTATTTAGGATAGTTTAATATAACACACCCTAAAGTGATTTTATTTTACTTATTAATATATTTATTCTCTCTCTTTCTATAGAGTAACTAATACGTCTATGGAAAGACGCCTCAGGTAAAAAGCATACGTTAATTTATAAAAAAACAAAGCTAAACGAAGCAAATCAAAATTAATTATTAGTTTTTCAAGGTTTATTAAATACTTAAGTCTGTACAAATAATAAACATAAATAAAAATTTTGTTTGTTTCCAATAGCCATTTTTGAGGAGATAGCAAAAATGAGTCTGCTACAGCAGAGTCGTAAATTTATTACGGCTGTTGTCTTGATTTTGGTTTTAACTATTACTACTGCTTGTGGTGGTAACGTTGCCCAAGTTGACCGTACCACAAATCCGCCAGCAGTTGGTCGAGATGTTGCTTATGCACAATTAGAGCGAGGAAATACTGCATCTGGACAAACTTTTGGTAACTGGGTTGTACAAACATCGCGGGGATTAGTCCAAGATGCTTACGTGCGCGACAATAATAAGTTAGGCGTGGTTATTTCCCCACAAGTTCGTCCTAACGAAGTACGTCCTTTAGCAAGATCCTTAGTCGAAGGTTTTCGGAAAAATTTCCCCAATCAAGATTTAACTGTTTTGGTATACGCGCCTGACAAAAAGCTGATTTTGACAGCTAGGTATGATACCCAAACCAATCAAGTTCAATATAGCTAGAAATTTTTGTTTGTTGTTTAGTGTCTTAACTATCAACAAGAATAAGAAAAGGAGATTAGTACAGTGAGTAGCAGCGAAGAGTATAAGCGCCAAATTATGAAAGATTTGGCTCAAGGTGATGTTGAGTATCTTGGTGATGCTCCTAGTGGTGATCCATCACAAGATTATCAAAGCTTTGATGATTTTGCTCAACGTACAACAACGTCTCAGCGTCGCCAAATGTTTGAACGCTCTTTTAATTCAAACAGCATTCCTCCTAGTCAAATGGAGCCAGAATTGCAAAAGGCGATCGCTAATATTAAACCAAATGAACGAGATGATGTCGCACGCGCCTTTTTCAAGCACTTCAAACAAAGAGGATTGGATGAGCGCCATCTTGAGCAACAACTAAGTCTTTCTACTCACAACCCCAACCGTATGAGTGCGGATGATGTCAGCAGACTCGCCTCATTTGCATATCATAACCATCCTGACATTTTCAAAGAAGTGTTAGCAGAACAGCCAGCTATTATCAAGTTTCTCAGCAATCCTGTCGTGGGAGCTATTGTAGGACTTGCTGCTGCTAAGTGGTTAGGTGGTCGTAACAAGTAATACTAATTCTCTATTATCTCGCAACAAATCAATCTGCGCGTTCCCGCGTCATCATCTGTAAGCATCTTTTGGAGAATTAGTATAAATCTGAAGTTCATAGCACAGGACAAAAAACAAGGGTGGTAAGCTCCATCCTTGTTTTTTAGGTGTTTATTTGTGTTTGAAGCATAAATACTGAAAAGACTTTATACAAGAAACTGTAAATTTAGGCGTTCTTTAGTCTTAAATAATTATTTCAATGATGATGTTGATTGATGTGCGATCGCCCTTCAGAATGACAGTTATGATCTTAACTTTATGAAACTTTTATCCAGTCCTCTAAGGAAGCTATTTCTCACAAGTCTTACCAGAAGATGCTTACAATCAAAAACCTTTTTTTACAAGTATAAACTTTTTGTAAAGCTAAATAAGAAGACTTTATTTATACTATACAATTAGTATCGCTTATTACTTAAATCTAGTAAATCTAGATAACAGATGCGTTTAGTACTATAAAGCTAAAATCATTTGTGTACTTTCTAGTACATATAGTTAGTCCTTCTGTCTAGGACACGGCAGGGTAGCAAACCTCTGTCGCTGTAATTTTTAAATTATGACAGTTGGAGAGCAAACAACCTCACTCCAGGGAAGTCTACCATCGATTTTTATCATGTTGTAGGGGTGAGTTAAATGACAGGGTTGCAATTAGCAAAAATTCGAGACAAACTTAATTTTGCCATAACACCAAGCAAATCTCAGATAAAGAAGAAATTGCGGGAGACTGCAACCATAGCTACATCTGTTGCTATTGTGATCGGGGTAATTCAGACAAAACAGGCTCAAGCTGTCACTGTTACCTTCGATGATCTTTCTGGCTCTCAAAACACAATTTCTGATGGCTACGCAGGATTGAATTGGGAAAACTTTTATGATCTCGATACAACTTCTTTTATTCCTTCAGGCTATGTAAATGGAACAGTATCACCAAAAAACATTGCTTACAATGGCTTTGGTAATTCTGCTGTTATAAGTACAGTTGATGAGATTTTCGATTTTAATAGTACGTACTTAACAGCAGCTTGGAATAATGATTTGACTGTGCTGGTGGAAGGTTACACGGGAGGAATCTCTGGGGAAAAGAAATATTCCCAGACAGTGGTTTTGAATACAAACACTCCTACACTATTTACATTTGATTTCTTGGGAATTGATTATTTAAAATTGACATCTTCTGGAGGTAATAACGCTGGCTATAGCGGAAACGGTACGCATTTTGCGATAGATAACTTTACTTTCAACAAAAAAACTAAAGCTGTTCCTGAACCTTTAACTATCTTTGGTTCCTTAACAGCAGGTAGTGTTGGTTTTGCTTTATATCGAAAACAGAAGCAACAACAAAAAGATGTAAATAAATAATTTTTAAAAATTATTTATTGAGAGGCTGAAATGTTTTCTGACATCCGAAAATCGAAATGTAATGTTTTGGAAATTTGAGAGCAAAGCTGGCATTCAATTACGCAATGAAAACTAGTAAACTGGCTAAAGCTATAAGACTTGATCATCCTCAGTTCTGGCTCTTAACGATAGGTTCAGGCTTAATTTCAATTCACCTAACGCTAGCTTGGAGATCAGGAAACTCGAATCTTTTGAGTACTAGTTTGTTGTTTTGGGCAGCTATCTCTTTTATTGTCTGGGAAAAACGAGATAATCTAAGTTTAGAAAGTGGAATTATACCTAGCTTCTTAGGCTTCTCACTTATTTGGATAGCACTGTTCAAGAGCGCATCCATGACTAGCTTCGGAGGTTTTTTGTATGTCTTACCCGTTATTTTTGGCTTAGGACTTGCTTTAATAGCTTCTGGCTTTAAAGGATTAAATCAATACACGGGTGAGTTAATCACGCTTTTTTCTCTTAGTTTATCTAAGTTATCACCAGAATCGATAATTTATCCGCTTACACTCCTAACCGCCAAATTATCAGCTTTTATACTTTGGTATACGGGCTTTGAAGTAACTCTTTCTGGAATTAATGTTTATCTACCAAATGGT
The DNA here is from genome assembly GCA_024239075.1 of Fischerella sp. CENA71. Taxonomy (GTDB): domain Bacteria; phylum Cyanobacteriota; class Cyanobacteriia; order Cyanobacteriales; family Nostocaceae; genus Pelatocladus. The sequence goes on from JANBVI010000050.1 coordinate 51,593, forward strand.
AGTGTAGAAGTACTTAGTGGTTGCTCTGGTCTAGAATTAATTTCTCAGATGCTGGGTTTCGCAATACTTTTTCTGTTAGTTTTTCCTCAGAATTGGCAGCAAAAAATATTAGTACCAGTTGTAGCTGCTACGGTAGGATTTATTGTTAATGCTGGACGAGTTGCACTTATGGCTTTCATAGTCACAAAAGATAATATAGATGCTTTTGATTACTGGCATAGTGGCAATGGCTCTCTGTTGTTTTCAATAATTTCTGTGATGATTTTTGGTTCTTTCTGTTGGTTTTTAATTGGACGGAGTGAATCTGAAAATCAAAATTCTAGGTTGTCATAATTAAAATATGATTACTTGGAAAAAAATCCGTATTTCATTCTTAATTCTAGGTTGTAGCAACGTGTTATTGGTATTGGGGCAAATTCTTTTTTTGCCAAGCCAATCTAAAAATCCTGTGAATCTTTTTCTGAACTCAGAAGCTCCATCTTTACCCCAATGGCAACTCAAATCTACCAAAGCTTTACCTCAAAATATACAAGATTATTCTGAATTATTAGCCCAAAAAAATTATCAATATATGCATAAAGATTTACCTTTAGATATCGAAATGCGTTATGTAAAAATAGGAGATGTTAATCAACTGATTAGAAAATATACTAAAATTTCATCGTCTGCGGTTGTACGCCAAAAAGAAGGTATAGGTTATTACGGTTTAGGATTTGAAGAACAAAAAGCTTATCTCAGCGCCTGTATTAATTTGTATGGCAATAGCACTTTTACTAATACACAATTTGACCAAAATCAGCAGCAAAGAAAGCAACCTTGGCAACGTTTATTACCTTGGTTACTAGGACGAGAACAATTAAGAGAACACAACCCTTGTCTCTGGGCGCATTTGTCGGTTCCATTGAAAAACTCTTCCCCAGAAGCCGCTTATCAAGTTTTAGAAACTGCCTGGTTTTCCTGGTATCAATACTGGCATTCTAATTTACAGAAATTTTAAAATTTGGTCTATAAAAATTTTTGTTTTGATAATTTGTAAGGAATTATGACAAAATCTAAAATTGAAAAATTGAATTCTCCTCAGTTTGTCTTAACACAGGAAAGTTCGCTCACTATTCTGCGATCGCTCGGCTACGGTCTGTTAATATTATCTTTGTTTGATTGGGTAGCAATGTTTATTCCATCAAACTTTTTTAACCCTGCTTGGGAATTTCAAACCATAGGAGCAATAGTTGAACGTGTACCTGTACCTTTAATTGGGTTAGCACTAGTGTTTTATGGGGAATTGCATTCGCGGAACAGATGGGAATTTCCTATTTTAAAATTGTTATCTTGGCTAACTTTATTGTTGGCAGCATTATTTGTACTCATGATACCTTTGGGAGTTTCTAACACTATCCGGCTAAACAAGGAAAATGTCACGCAAATAAATAATATATCTACACAACAAATATCTCGTGCTGAACAATTACACCAGAAACTCAGCCAAGCAACTCCTGAACAATTAGATAATCTTTTAAAAAGCCGGGGCGGTTCCCTATATGGAAAAAAACCAGAAGAAGTAAAGAATGAACTTTTGTCTCAAGTTTCTAGAGCAAAAGCACAAATCAAAGATCAAGCAGAAACTACCCAATCTTTGCGAGGTGTAACCTTAATTAAGACTTCCACAAAATGGATTCTTGGCGCTTTAGTCTCTGCTTTTCTGTTATTTGGTTTGTGGAAAGGAACAGATTGGGCCAGATTTTAAATTTTAAATCAATAAAAAAAGGGCGATCGCTATTCGATCGCCCTTTTTATTTATGGCTTAAGCTTATACTTGTGCTAGTTCTGGTGTGGGACGCTTGCTATTACGAACAGCTGCGATCGCCTCGCCATAGTCCTTAGCATTAAACACAGCCGAACCAGCAACAATTGCATTGGCTCCAGCTTCCAAAACTTGCCAAGTATTATTTGCTTTCAGTCCACCATCTACTTCAATCCAAGGATCAAGACCACGTTCATCACACATTTGACGCAGCTTACGGATCTTGGGAACAACTGCTGGAATAAAACTTTGACCGCCAAAACCAGGATTGACACTCATAATCAACACTAAATCGCAAACTTCCAACACATACTCAATCAAATCTAAAGGTGTAGATGGATTGAGTACAACACCAGCTTGCTTACCAAGTTCTTTAATTTGGCACAAAGTACGGTGTAAGTGTGGCGATGCATTGTGTTCACAATGTACAGAGATAATATCTGCACCAGCCTTGGCAAAATCTGCAACATATTTTTCTGGTTCCACAATCATTAAGTGGACATCCAGTGGTTTTTTTGTAACCGGACGAATCGCCTCCACTACCAGAGGACCTATCGTAATATTAGGTACAAAGCGACCATCCATTACATCAACATGAATCCAATCTGCTCCCGCCTCATCTACGGCGCGTACTTCCTCTCCCAGACGACTAAAATCGGCTGATAGGATAGATGGAGCAATTACAATCGGCTTGTTAGATAGCGTTTTGGTCATGGCTAGTGGATATTTAAGCGTCCTTATTCTGTAAATATTGTAACAAAACTTGAGCAAACGCTCATAAGTTTTGTATGAGCTTTTTTAGGGATAAGGGATCAGGGAGACGTGGGGACAAAGGAGAATAACCAATGACCAATGACCAATGACCAATGACCAATGACCAATGACCAATGACAAATGACAAATGACAAATGACAAACAACTATGGTAAAAAAAATTAGCTGGGTCGTTTGGGGATTAAGTGCTTCTTGTTTGAGTCTACCGGTATTAGCTTTGGAAATTTCCATGAGCACTAACGGTATTGACGCTCTGAAGTTACATAAACCCCCGTATAATCTCATAGGTCGCAAGATTGCCATTGGTCAAGTGGAAATTGGGCGTCCTGGGAAGTTTGGTTTAGATAAAGCGGTTTCTAAAAATCGCTCTGTCAATATAACAGGTGTGTTTTTACGCAATAGTCCTGCTAAGTCAAATAGTGGTGTTGACCCCCACGCCTACAATGTTGCTGGTGTCATGGTTAGTACAGATAAAGGCTTCCCAGGAATAGCTCCAGGGGCGCGGTTGTATTCGTCTGCTGTAGGTTCCACGAAAATGGGACAGCCAGAAGAATGTTTGTCTGCACAGCATGTAGCACTGCAAAATAGTGGCGACGTTCGTGTCATCAACTTTAGCTTTGGCGAACCTTTAAACCGCGATCCTCGACCGGAGGCTGTTTTGGATGGTAACGCCTTACTAACCCAATGTATTGATTGGTCTACTCGCGCTCACAATGTTTTATATGTGATTGCTGGCAACCAAGGTAAAGGAGGAATTCCTATCCCTACCGATAATTTTAATGGAGTAAACGTGGCTTTTTCCTCTCGTCGGGGAGGAATTTTTAATAAAGTAGACGTTTCCAATTTGGTAGCGACAACTGAAGCGATGACCCTCCGTTTATCGGGCAAGGAAATCAATGTCGGTTCCCGTGGCACAATTAGTTTAGTGGCTCCTGGTAGTAATATTCCCTTGCTTACTCCTGATGGCAAAATCAATAAAGTCACAGGGACAAGTTTTGCAGCACCTCACGTTACAGCTACCGTTGCTCTATTGCAAGAGTTTGGTGACAAACAATTACGAACAAAACAACCAAATTGGAGTACTGCTTCTCGCCAAAATGAAGTCATGAAAGCTGTTTTATTAAATTCAGCTGAGAAAATTCAAGATGCTGGCGATGGCTTGCGGCTAGGAATGACCAGAACACTCATCAATAAACAAAATCAAGACTGGCTGGCTTCTGATGCTTATAAAAATGCCAAAATTCCCCTAGACAATCAGATGGGGGCTGGTCATTTAAATGCTTTTCGTGCTTATCAGCAATTTAGTGGAGGTCAGTGGAAACCATCACAATCTGTACCTGCGATTGGTTGGAATTATGATACTATCAATGCTGATTCATCAGTGGAATATGTTTTAGCTAAACCATTACAGCAGAACAGTTTTGTGGCTATTACCTTAGCTTGGGACAGGCTAGTAGAACTGAACGATAAAAATAAGAATAATCAATTTGATGCAGGAGAAAATTTTCGCGATCGCGGTTTAAATAACCTTGATGTCTATCTAATCAAAGCCGATGCAACACAAAATAAAGACACAGAGACTGTTTGCGCCTCAACTAGTGATGTCGATAGCGTAGAACATATTTTTTGTCCCGTCCCCACCACCGATAAATATAAAATTCGCGTCCAGTTTCGCAACCAAGTAAACGAAGCCACTCAACCATACGCTTTGGCTTGGTGGGCTGTGGAAAAAAGATAGGGATTGGGGATTGGGGATTGGGGAGGGGATCAGGGATCGGGGACAAGGGAGCAGGAAGTGTGGGGAAGGAAGTGTGAGGAGTGTGGGGGGAATTATTTAACAAGTCTCTTCCCAATCCCCAATCCCCAATCCCCAATCCCCAATCCCCAATCCCCAATCCCCAATAAAATTGTTGCCAAAACTGTAACCACCTAATGGCTGTGTTGCTTGAAATGTCATAGTCAATAAATAGACTCTGCCTTGTGGTGTAGTAAGATGAAGCAGAAATTTGGTAATGCTTGGGAAAATTTTCTACAAAGACGTTACGCTGTTCGTTTGGGAAGACGCTACGCTTTGGCAGCAGCTAGTGTAGTTTTGATGGGTGTGATTGGATGTACTCAAATTGATAGTAATACAAAAGTTTTTGCCCAATCCAGTGTACCTCGCTCAGAATCTCCTGTCCCTCAAAAGTCTGTCTTGCCTGATACTAAACTCGTTAATGCTAACACTAAATTTGGCTTCAAAATTTTTGAAGAAGTTCTCAAACAGGAGAACAATAAAAATGTCTTTATTTCACCTGCCAGTATAGCGATCGCTTTAGATATGACCTACAACGGTGCTAGTGGTAGCACTCAGCAAGCAATGGCAAAAGCACTGGAATTACAAGGATTAAGTATACAGGAAATTAATTCTTCAAACACAACATTAAAACAGCTTTTAGAAAATCCAGATCCACAAATTCAATTAAGTATTGCTAACTCGCTTTGGGCAAATCAAGAAGTTAGCTTTAAACCTGATTTTATAAAAACTATTCAGGATTATTATCAAGCAAAAGCCACAAATTTAAACTTTCAAGATTCAGGCTCAGTTGATACTATTAATAGTTGGGTAAAGGAAAATACTAACGGCAAAATTGACAAGATTGTTGAAAATATAAAACCAGATCAAGTCTTATTTATTCTTAATGCCATTTATTTCAAAGGTAGATGGACAAACGAATTTGACAAGCAGCAAACTGCTCAGCAACCCTTTTATCTGACATCTGGTAATCAGAAACAACATCCGATGATGTCACAAAAAGGTAGATATAAATACTATGAAAACGAACAATTTCAAGCAGTAAGCTTGCCTTATAGTAAAGATGGTAAAATCAGCTTTTATGTTTTTCTACCAAAATCAAATTATAATCTGAAATCTTTTTATCAAAATCTCAATTCTGACAACTGGGAAAAATGGATGTCTCAGTTTAGCCAGCAAGAAGGTTTTATTCGCTTACCCCGTTTCAAGATGGATTATGAGGTGAGACTGAACGATGCTTTGCAAGCATTAGGTATGGGTGAGGCTTTCACCAACAAAGCTGATTTTTCTAAAATGGGGGAAAAATTTGCAATTAGCGAAGTTAAGCATAAAACTTTTGTGGAAGTAAATGAAGCAGGAACAGAAGCTGCTGCAACTACTTCTGTGGGTATAGTCGCAACGTCTTTATCTGTGAATGAACCATTCCGAATGATTGTTGACCGTCCGTTTTTCTGTGCGATGCGCGACAATCAAACTGGAAGTATTTTGTTTATGGGTTCAATTCTAGACCCTTAGTCAAGAGTCCATTGTCAAGAGTTATAACCATTGACAAATGACAAATGACTCACAACTAAGCAGTCGGAGGAGATGTTTCGGGTGTCACAGGTGTACCTACCTCTACCGATCGCACATTTGGGGTTTCATTTATTTGTTTGCGACAAGATTCTTCCCCCTGTTCAGGACTGTGAGTAGTGACATCTCCGGTTTCGCTGTGGTTAGATGCCATATCAGGGCGCAACGCGCTTAAAGCAGTCTTAATCACAACGGCAGTGGGTACTGCTAAAATAACACCCAAAAGACCACCGATTCTTGCTCCTGTTAAAACCGAAATTAACGCCCAAACTGGATTTAAACCAGTAAAGCTACCTAAAATTCTGGGCCCAATCAAGTTTTCGAGAATTTGCTGAACAATTACCGCTGCAATTAAGACTCTTGCACCCATCCAAACATCTTGTAAAGCTACTAACAGAGTAGTTAAGGCAATACCCACAGACCCACCATAGGGAACAAGAGCCATAATGCCAATACTCAAGCCAAATAGCAATCCAAATGGTACTTTCAGCCATAAAAAGGTCGGAATTAAGGCTGATGCCATACAGGTAGATAAAATGAGCTGAGTGATGAAGAAATTTTGAAAGCTGAGGCGTACAGTTTGAGAAAAAGCCTCACGAAATTTGCTTGGTAGCCAACTGACTAGACTTTGCCAGAGTTCATCCCCATGCTGCAACAGGTAAAAAGTCAAAACCATTGTCAGCAGAAAGTCCAGCAAACTGGTGAAAGTGACTACCGCCAGATTCAAAACCTGTCCTGCGATCGCCTGCAATTGTCCCTTAACACGATCATTGATTTGCACTAACAAAGCATCAAGATTAATGGGTATGCCCATACTTTCAGCTTTCTCGTTCAAAATCATTAATTGGGAGCGTCCAGAGTCAATTAACTCCGGTAAACGTGCTACCAATTGCTGCGCTTGGGTTAGAGCTAGTGGCACTAGAGTCACACCTAATGCCAATAAAATTGACAAAGCCAGTAAAAACACTAAAATAGCTACTTGCTCTCGCCTAGCACCATGACGTTCCATCCAACTTACAGGGTAATTGAGCAGAAACGCTAGTACGGAAGCTGCCACTAAAATGACAATCAGCGAGTGAAAATAATGAAAAATGACTGAAAGGGCCCAGCCATTCAACACTAGAAGTGGAGCGAATAAAGCGATCGCACCTAATCGGGCTAATGGTGTGAGTGTTTGCCACCAGTTTAAGAGCTTGCGTGTCTGCATCTGCCGATTGCCGGATAACACAAATATAATCCTTATCTAAAGCTTATTATCTCTAACTACATCAATATCATTCATCCCTCTAATTTAGGATTGCAATCAACCAAATGAATAATTTTGAACCAAGATCCGGAAATACAGGAACAGGGAAGGGAGACAAGAAGACAAGGAGGACAAGGGAGACTATCAATTAAAAATTAAAATTAAAAAATAGATTTTTTTCACGTTCTCTAGTCAAATGCTGCCTAATATTGCCATACTTCATAAAGAAAACCTTTAAAGCGTTTTTAAATGAACGAAAAAATTCAGAAGAATGCTGTGAGAAGTGTTACATAAGACACTTAATCCACTAATTTTCCACTAATAATTAAGAGTTAGGTATTATAGTCTGATTCGCCTGTTTTTCCAAAAGTGGATTCATCAAGTATTATTCAATAAAGTGTGAGGAAGTCTGTGACCATTCAAAGAGGTTCGGCGTCAAAAAACCATTCTAAGTCCCGCTCCAAATCTAGTGCTAGAAAGGTCAATCGTTCTAAATCTGGACGTTGGCTATGGTTTTTGCTGGGTATGGGCGGTATTGCGATCGTGTCAGCCACAGCAGGAGCATTACTGTCCTTAAGCAGTACACCTCTGATGCAAGCCAATCTGAGTGCGGATGAAGCAGCAGTTTTTGATGGCGATCGCATTTCTGGAGGAGGGCTACGATTTTCAGAACTAACTCGCCCCGTCAATATCCTAGTCATGGGGATGAGTGTATTGCCCCCAGATGTCCAAAATGCCCCAGAAGAAACTAAAAGTTTGGGATATCTACCCCAAATTAATTCCTTTGATGGTCTTTCTGACGTCATGCTCTTGATCAGATTTGATCCAGAAACTAAAAAATTAGTCATGCTTTCCATTCCTAGAGATACCCGTGTGGAAATTGAAGGACATGGGAAGAAAAAAATTAATTCGGCCAATGTTCAAGGTGGGCCTGCTTTAGCTGCCAAAACCGTTAGTAACCTCTTGGATGGAGTAGGAATTGATCGCTACATCCGTATCAATATTTTGGGAGTTGCCAAGCTGATCGATGCCTTGGGAGGGGTTACTGTTTACGTACCCAGAGATATGAAGTACCAGGATGATTCTCAACATCTGTACATAAATTTAAAGAAAGGCAAACAGCATCTCAATGGTGATCAAGCACTACAACTTTTACGTTTCCGCCACGATGAAAACGGCGATATTGGGCGGATTCAACGGCAACAAATGGTGATGCGGGCATTGATGGATCAAGCTCTTAACCCAACAACAATGGCACAACTGCCCAACATTCTCAACGTAGTGAAAGAACACATTGATACTAACTTGTCAGTTGAAGAATTAGTAGCATTGGTGGGTTTTGGAGCCAAAACAAACCGTTCTAATATGTTGCAATTGATGCTGCCCGGTCGGTTTAGCGAACAAGGAGAATATAACGCTAGCTATTGGATACCAAATAGCGATCGCATTGCGACTACGATGGCACAGTATTTTGATATACAATCGTCTGACCAACAACAAACAGTAGATCCAACAAATCTACGAGTAGCAATTCAAGACAGTACTGGTAGTGATAACACTAATCTTCAACCACTAATTAGAAACCTGCAAAAAGCTGGTTATCGCAATGTCTACATAGCTAAAAGCTCAGGTGAACCATTAGATACCACTCACATCGTCGCTCAAAAAGGAGATGGCAACAGCGCCGAATCAATTCGTAACAGTTTAGGATTTGGAGAAGTACGAGTAGAAAGTACTGGTAATCTCTATTCTGATATCAGTATTCAAGTGGGTAAAGATTGGTTAGAGCAAAAAAGCTTACTTGAGCAGCCAATCTCATACTAATAAGACAGTCCCAATAAAAATAGGACTCCTCTTACACCCCTACACCCACTTTCAATTCAGAAATCATCAAGCTGGAGGAAGCAGAAAGAACAAGTATTTTTAGTTAAAAACTAAATTTCTCCGCTTATCCATTACTAATTTTCCGAAGTCTGAATTCTTGTTCTTTCCCATATCCAGTCCTGCAAAATCGGATTGACTACCTCCGGAGCTTCATCCTGGGGACAGTGTCCTACGCCTTCCAAAGGTATAAACTTTTGCACTTGTGGAAAGTTAGCTAATTCTCTACCTAACTCAATTGGTTCCCAAGGGTCAGCTGTTCCCCATAAAATAATTGCTGGACAAGGCAATTGAGGTAAAAGGTCTTCTGGTAGGGGACCTTGAGAATAAGAAGTAAAAGCAAGAAACACTGCTGCTGCACCTGGATCACTAGCAGGAGAGGTGAGAATATCTACAAGCTCTTCTGTCACCATTGCAGAATTAGCATAGGCTTGTAGTAGTACTTTACGTACAGTTTTAGGTTTGGCAATTTGATAGAAAAAAAATTCACCAATTGGTTTAAAAGATAATACACGTTGTAAAAGCGGCGCTCCTACACGACGGGACCAAGGTAAACTTTGGCGTTTACGATCATGTAATAGCCGCAAAGAACAGTTGAGTAATGCTACTCCTAAAGCAATATCAGGGTTGCTGACAGCTGTTTGCATCGCTACAATACAACCAATCGAATTGCCAATTAAAAAAGCAGGCTCTCCCACAACTTCACGACAAAAATCAGCTATTTGTTGTCCCCAAGTCTCAAATGTATAGTTGATATTTTTACCAGGTTCAGGTTTTGCTGAAGCACCAAAGCCGATCAAATCAATTGCATAAACACGACAATTTTGCGCCAGTTCTGGCATGTTTTTTCGCCAGTGCCACCATGAAGCTCCAAAGCCATGCACAAGGATCACAGCTGGACCAATACTTCCTTGAGATTGATAGCAAATAGAAAAGCCTTGCCAAATCCAGGTTTTTGTTTGAGTAAATGCGATCGCAGAAGTTGAGGAAGCCATGAGTATTTAATGAAATAAGATGAAAATTGGGAAAAATGCAGATATCTTTATACTAATTATTTCTATTTTTAGAAAATTTTATATATTCTTACAACTAGAAAATTTTATGCTTTTACTTTCATTCTGAGACTTGGGTTCTTGAAATTCAGTAGTTTCACAATTCACGACAGCAAAACTGGTTTATAAAATAGTCGAAACATCAAACATTTCCTTTAAAGGTGTGTTCTTAGTTCCTGCGAGTCAGAAAATATGAATCAAGTAGAAACACATAATACTCCTGTAGGAAGTTACGCACCCGATTTTGAATTGCCTGGAATTGACGAGCAGGTACATCACCTGAGCCGTTATTTAAATCAATTTCGTGGCGTTGGTGTCATTTCGATGTCCAATAATTGTCCTTATGTAAAATTGTATCTAGATAGGCTCAAAAAAATTCAACTAGAGTTTTACAAACAGGGTTTTACAATCATTGGCTTAAATGGTAACGATGCTACTCTATTGCCAACAGAAGATTTTGAAAGTATGAAAGCTTTTGCAAAAGTCAACAAATTGAACTTTCCCTACTTGTGGGACTCTACTCAAGATGTGACTCGTAGCTTTGGTATTAGCAAAACACCGATGGCTTTCTTAATAGACACAGAAGGTGTAGTTCGCTACAAAGGGATGATCGATGATCAACCGTACAACCAATCAGCTGTGAAGAGAAATTACCTCACAAAGGCGATCGCATCACTCATTCAAGGTCAAGAAATTTATCCTAAAGAAACTGAACCGACAGGTACTTATGTGATGTTGCGTAACTAAAGGATAAAGGGTGTAGTTGTTTAGGGGAAAGGGCTAGCGATTAACACTGGTTAATTTGATGGTCAAGTACTAGAGACAGATAGTCACACTACTGTTATCTTTAATTGGAGGTAATTAGCATATTTTTCGATAAAGCGTAACTTCATGGGAACAAATTACCGACGGGTTTTACTTAAACTAAGCGGTGAAGCCTTAATGGGCAACATGGGCTATGGAATTGACCCAGAAGTGGTCAAAGAAATCGCTCAAGAAGTAGCAGAGGTAGTAGCCACTGGTGTTCAAATCGCCATAGTCGTTGGCGGGGGTAATATATTTCGTGGTGTCAAAGCGGCATCGGCGGGGATGGACAGGGCAACAGCTGACTACATTGGTATGATTGCCACGGTAATGAATGCCATGACGCTGCAAGACTCACTAGAACGAATAGGGGTACAGACGCGGGTGCAAACCGCGATCGCCATGCAAGAATTAGCTGAACCATACATTCGTCGTCGCGCCATCCGTCATCTAGAAAAAGGACGGGTGGTTATTTTTGGCGCAGGTTCTGGCAATCCTTTTTTCACAACCGATACCACTGCTGCTTTAAGAGCCGCAGAAATTGAAGCCGAAGTCATTTTTAAAGCGACTAAGGTAGATGGAGTGTATGACGCTGACCCACACATTTATCCTGATGCCAAACGTTACAATAGTCTGACTTTTGGACATGTTTTGGCAAAAGATTTGCGGGTAATGGACAGTACCGCGATAGCCTTATGTAAAGAAAATAATATCCCAATTCTTGTTTTTGACTTGGGCGTACGGGGTAATATCCATCGCGCAGTCATGGGAGAATCTATCGGCACCCTTGTGGGAGGTACTTGTGAAATTAGCTGAAGCTGAAAGTACAATGCAAAAAACCGTTGAGGCGACACAACGAGCTTTTAATACTATTCGCACAGGTCGCGCCAATGCCAGCTTGTTAGACAAAGTGACGGTGGACTATTATGGTGCATCTACACCTCTAAAATCACTTGCTAACATCAGTACACCAGATGCTACAACGATTTTGATTCAGCCTTATGATCGCAGTTCTTTAAACCTGATCGAAAAGGCTATTTCTATGTCAGATGTGGGCTTAACCCCTAGTAACGACGGTTCTGTCATTCGACTGAATATTCCCCCACTGACAAGCGATCGCCGTAAAGAATTAGTAAAAATTGCTGCTAAGTATGCTGAAGAAGGTCGTGTTGGCATTCGTAACATCCGCCGCGATGCGCTAGATACCATTCGCAAAATGGAAAAAAACTCTGAGGTATCCGAAGACGAAGCACGTGATCAACAAGACAAATTACAAAAACTGACGGACAAATACACTGCCAGAATCAATGAACTATTGGCAGAAAAAGAAAAAGACATCACTACCGTCTAATCAAGGTACTAGGTAAAAGGTAAAAGGTAAAAATCGGGACAGTGATTTTTACCTTTTACCTTACCTACATCAACAGCAATTCCTTGCATCACATCAGTGGTTTAAGTCAGTCGTCATTTATACTTGGTAAAGATTTCAACATTATTGACGTTTCATAAATCGCATTCTGCTTATTCCTGGCAAGTTACTGAAAAGATTGAGAACAATTGTTTTTGCTAAATAAATTTTACTAAAACTTTATAGTTTATCTAAAATAATTAGTAGAAAATTCGTAAACGGTGAAACTAATAAATTGTAAATTTGTAAAGTAAACCTGATTTCAAGTTTGCCTAATAGTACCTTATATCACGCTAACACCCTTAAATGAGCGAAGTATTTTTAATCCCAAAAAGATCCTAAATGTAATCAGAATTTGCCTATAAATTGCCAGAAAAAAACTATAAATATGTAAAAGTTCAAAACTCAGAGAAAGTTTTAAAAACTATTCAAATAACAAAAGTTTGAATTTGCAAACCGAACAATTACTAATGAGTATGGCTAGGGCAAAAAAAGATTTGCACATAACAAAGCCTATAATAAAGCTGTAAAATTTTGCACATGAACCCAAAATTTAACCGAATTTTGGTAACACTATCTAACATAGAACCCGAAACTCAACAATTAACATAATTCAAAAGCAAAAATTAAGAACGTTATGTACGACTGCATCATTGTCGGTGCTGGTCCAGCCGGTGGAACAGCAGGGTATCATCTAGCCAAGCAAGGGCGCTCTGTATTAATTCTAGAAAAAGCATCTCTACCAAGATACAAACCTTGTGGTGGTGGCGTGTCGCCTGCGATCGCTGAGTGGTTTGACTTTGACTTTAGTCCAGCAATTTCCATCAAAGCAGACACTATCCGCTGTACTTGGAAAACAGGTGACCCAGTAGAAGCGAAACTAGAAACCCCTGAACCAGTATGGATGGTACGGCGTGATGTTTTCGACCACTTCCTAGTGCAGCAAGCACAAAAACAAGGAGCAGAACTCAAAGACAACACAGAAGTCACTGGTATTGAATTTAAAAGTGACCATTGGCAAGTGAATACAGCTAATGGACCAGTAATGGGTAAATATGTAATTGCTGCTGACGGTGCCAAAGGAGCAATGGCGAAATGGCTGGGTTTCAAAGAACGTAAACGCCGCCTCGCAGCAGCCTTAGAAGCAGAAGCACTAGCCAAAGTAGAAAACGGTAATATTGCCCATTTTGAATTTGGCATGGTGAAAAATGGCTATCTCTGGAATTTCCCCAAAGCAGATGGTTACTCTGTTGGTGTTGGTACGTTTATTGGTGGTGAACCCCAGGACTTCAAGAAAATTTTAGATGAGTATGGTAACTCCTTTGGTTTGGATATAAAAACCTGTCAGCAATATGGCCATGCTATTTGCCTGTGGAATGGTGAACAAAAACTGCATACTGAAAATGCAGTTTTGGCAGGGGAAGCAGCTTGTGTAGTTGATCCTTTTACTGCTGAAGGTATTCGTCCTTCAATATTCAGCGGTTTAAAGGCATCAGAGGCGATCGACAAAGCCCTCTCTGGTGACATCAATGCCTTGGAAAGATATTCAGATATCATTAATGCCGAATGGGGTAGTGATATGGCTTGGGCGCAAAAATTAGCCGGGCTATTTTATCGTTTTGCTGGTGTTGGCTATAAAGTAGGCGTTAAGCGCCCCTCTGCACCTCAAATTATGGGTAAAATCCTGTGTGGAGAACTACGCTACAAAGATGTGGCAGGTCGTGCCATCAAACGCTTAACTCCATTTGGTGGTTAGTCAATAGTCATTTGTCAATAGTCATTGGTCATTTGTCATTAATAAATGTCCCTTGACCAAGACAATTTTGGATTTTAGATTTTGGATTTTGGATTAAATCTAAATCTAGAATCCAAAAAAACGTTTACCTACAGAAGCCGCTCCGTTTACGGAGAAGAGAACAAAAAAATCAAGCCTAATAGCCTCTCCAATACATCGGAGAGGTTAACCCAAAATCGTAAATCCAAAATCTAAAATCGGGTGACTATTCCCACAATCGCCTGCCAGTTTTCCCTTGTAACCTTTGATGGGTATCTTTCAATAAAGCAGGAATATTTAAGTTTTGTGGACACTTGGGCAAGCAGTCACCACAGTCTGTACAGCGATTTGCTTTCATTCCAGGGAACCAGTGACCGGCGTTTTCAAACATTCCATAACGATACTGTCCATAATCTATCATGTCATAAGCAACTGCCAAATTTCGCAGCCGTAGTACTTCTGGAATGTTGATCTTTTCTGGACAGGGTAAGCATTTATAACACTGACTGCATAAATCAGTACCCAAAACCAGATTTTGATGATTTTCTAAACGTTCAAAAACTGTAATTTCCTCATCAGTTAATTGCCCATCTTGATTAGCAATTTCTAATGGTTGAGTTAATTCTTCAGGATTTGCTGGCCCGACACTCAAGGTAGTAATGCGGGGATCACTCAGTAGAAATCGATAGTTTAACTCTAGAGGCGAGAAAGGATGACACAAGTCAACTAAAGTTGGGGGTGGAGTGTAAAGACGTCCACCCTTATCCGCAGGGGAAATGATAAATATGCCCATGTCTTTAGCTGCTGCTAGCTCAATGACTGGGGCATGACGCTGGAAAAAATAGTAATAGTGCAGATTGACAAATTCAAAAAAATCTGTGTTTATCGCCGCTAGAATTATATCTAAGGAACCGTGGGTAGAAAAACCAACGTGTCGAACACGACCATCAGCAACGGCTTCTTGTACAGCCTGCATACAGCCATCTTTGGCTTTAACCCAATTGAGATGTTCCCAAGTATTTAAACCGTGAATCCCCAAGCAATCTAGATATTCTAAATGCAATTTTTCTAGAGATTCATCGATGTACCGACGCATAGTATTTGCATCTACCGTGGGAGGGATTTTTGTTGTAATGTGAACCTGCGAACGAGGTATTGGTAATCCCAAGGCGATCGCCTTACCAAGATACTCCTCACTTTTGCCGTAACCTCTAGCAGTTTCTATATGATTAATTCCCAGCGCTACAGCTGTTTGAATTGTTTGCCATACATTGTCTGGTGAAGCTAAATAGCGCATTGTTCCCAAGGAAAACACCGAAAGGCGTAGTTCGGTTTTTCCAAAGCGTCGGTATTGCATCTAGTGAATTTTGGATTTTAGATTTTAGATTTTAGATTGAGAGCTAAGAACTGGTTGATAGTTTTTGTGCTTAGGTATACATACAAGCTTAATCCAAAATCCACAATCCAAAATCCAAAATTGTTAAGATTCGTCATTGCCAAAACGCTTAATCAAATCTTCAGGACGGAGATTAGAGATAAATTCGCGAAATGCCTCCTGTTCAGCTTCATCGGCATCGCGATCTACGGGTATAGATGCATCAGCTATTACCTCTTCCATGACCCAAATCGGTGCATTTGTACGGAGAGCAACAGCGATCGCATCGCTAGGACGTGCGTCAATTTCTTTTTTGACTTCGCCTTGTTTAATAATTAAAGCTGCATAAAATGTATCCTTTTGTAGGGAATGAATAATAACACGCTCTAGAGTCATATTCCACGTCTCCAGAATATTTACAATTAGGTCGTGGGTTAAGGGTCTAGGAGGCTTCTGATTCTCCAGTGCGCCCATAATTGCCCTAGCCTGTTCCTGACCGATATAAATAGGTAAAGCACGCCGATCTGTAGCATCTTTTAAAAGTACAATCGGGCTGCGGGTTATGGCATCTAATGCTATGCCAGCGACTTTCATTTCAATCATTCGCTAGACCTCTAGAATCCTTTGAGCGTTAGAGGAATCTGTAACAAATCATACTCTTGAATGGGCAAGATTGGGATTATTAAAAACATAAGTCTTGTTCTCTATAATTGCTTCTATTAAACTCCCAAATGGTTGTGAACACCAGAGTAAGTCAATTTAGTTTTTTTCCGCAATAATGTAATTATCTAAATATGCCTTATCTTTATTGTAAATGTATTGAAATGTTGATACAAAAAATAGTTAAAAAATATACTTTTAAGTATAGTATTTTTTTGAAATTACCAACTAAATTTTAGTTAAAATCAAGCATTATTTTGAGTTCTATAGAGAAAAGAGACGTGTTTACAGGAATAATCCAGGCATTAGGAACCATAAGACCCTTAGAGGGTGATTCTTGGCAAATTAGTTGCGTTAGAAAGCCATGTGAAGTCATCATGGGAGACTTAAGTTACGGTGACAGTGTAGCAGTAGATGGCATTTGCTTGACCGTGGAAGAAATTTTAAAAGACGGTTTTATTGCCACAGCATCACCAGAAACCCTGCGCCGTACAACTTTAGGGAAAGAGCAAACAGAACCGAGATATGTAAACTTAGAAACTTCCTTACGAGTAGGTGGCAAAGTCGGCGGTCATTTTGTGATGGGACACGTGGATGGAATTGGTTGCATGGTTTCGGCACAGCAGACAGCAACCGCTTGGGAAATGACTTTTACCGCTCCTGATGCGATCACTCATTATATTGTTCCCAAAGGCAGTATAGCTGTGAACGGTATAAGCCTCACAGTAGCTGATTATAATCCAGAAATCTCCCAGTTTACAGTCGCCGTCATTCCCCTAACTTATGCTGAGACAAACCTCCGTTATCTAGTTAACGGCAGTTGGGTTAATCTCGAAGGTGATATTCTCGGCAAATACGTAGAAAAATTCCTCAAATTTCCGACAAACACCAATCGCGAGGAAATCACACCCGCATTCTTGGTTGAACACGGGTATTTGTAATTAGACATGGGCATTGGGCATCTGGAAGTGAGGCGGTGACGCGGAGAAATGTTAATAATTTCTCCGTGTCTCCGTGTCCCCCTGTCTCCGTGTCCCCCTGTCCCGTTACTGACTAACTTGGGCTGTCTGTGTGCTTTGCTCTAGTTGACCTAGTGCAGATTGTATTTGTCCTCTTGGATCGACAGCAACCCATCCTTCGGGTGTCAGCTGGCGGACTTCAAAGTGCAGGTGAGCACCTGTTGAGTTACCTGTACTTCCAACTAGACCAATCACGGTTCCCCGTTCTACTCGTTGACCAGGCTGAACAAGAATTTGGGACATGTGACCGTAGAGAGTTTGTAGGGCGTTGTTGTGGTTGAGGATCACAGCTTGACCATAACCACCTACCCAGTCAGCAACTTCAACTTGACCAGAATATGCTGCTAAAATAGGTGTTCCCATAGCCGCGCCGATGTCCATACCAGAGTGGAAACGACGTTCGCCTGTGATTGGATGAACACGCCAACCAAACAATGAGGTAATTGGCGAGGGAATCGAAAGTGGGTACATGAATCCTGTACCACTAATCGCAATTCTATTGCCATAAATGGCTCTGTAGGCGATTTGTGGTAGTGTCGTTGCCAATGGAATATCGTAAGCTACCACACTCGGACGAGGTGCTAGATTATCGGCTGTTATTGGTGCTGTTAATTTACCCGCACTGGGTGCGATCGCCACCTCGCTAACTGTAGTTGTGGAGATAAAATTGTTAGGACTGGGAATAAAACGGTTAGGGTGATAATTACTCTTGCTAGCACCCAAATTAGCAACTTGGTTAGAACGCAAACCAGTACTAGAAATAACCTTAGAAACAATAGTAGGTGGACGCCAACCAGTATTATTTTTATTATTAGTAGCAAGCCGCTTTGTGATTGGAATAGCGGCTACTGAGACATTTTGGCTTTTCTTCAACCAACTGGGCGTTCCGGAATTACCATTGGCTACAGGTTGATTACTAGTGCAGCTATTACTAGCGACTCCTTGCTTCAATACCGCTTGACAACCACTCGTGCGCTCTGTAGCAATCACACTACTAGGAGCTTCATATTTAGCTGTGGGATTATAATCTGTGGGGTCAATATAAGCGTTATTGTAATCTTTGGGTTTTCCGGCTGTTGTACCAGTAGCACTAGGAGAATTCTTGACAGGTTGGGTAACTACAGGAAGTTTCTGTTGTGTAGAACTAGGCTGAGTTGGAGCGGTAAATTCTACTTGTGGTTTTTCCTGTGTGATCACAGGAGTAGTATTAGGTGTGGAAACTTTTACCCCTGGTGCTGATTGAGAAGTTGTCACCGGGGATTTGGACTTTCTGGTTCTGATGGTTGCTGGGGCTTGAGAGGCTTCTTCCCGCCGCAGTCTTTGTCTGAGTCTGCTCCGACGTTGAGAAAATTCTGGTTGGGAGTCAGTTTTTTCTGGAATTACTATAGTTTGACTGCGCTCAACAGTATTTTTGTTGACAGCTGGAGAATTTTCCGTTGTGGGAACAATATTATCTATAGCTGATTCGGTTTGGGCAAGCACCATGCCACTGCTTAGAAGGCTGAAGCTACTAAGCAAACAGATACTTTGTGCTGGCAGCGATCGCCGCCATAAGTTATCCAAACGTTTAGGAGCAGAGTTATTGCGCTGCGTCATTTGTTTTGGGATTGAGTGTAAGTAGTAGTTTGCCTAAACAAATTGTTTTATCAGTTATCAGAGACGCGATGTTCCTTGCGTCTGTACAGTTATCAGTTAATCTAAACAAAATTATGAACTTGCTTATCATTTTTTAACTTGACAACTGTTCACTGTTTACTGATTTGCTGATGTAGAATAGCCCAAACTGATTATACCGGGCTGGAGATAAATTTCTGGGTTTATTGCTTGTGAAGATTCAAATGTGTCTATTAGTACATGTAATTCTCCAGTAGGCATTACACCAACTATAGTGCCTGCAAGGTTGTTGACGTAAACGCGATCGCCTATATTTGCAAGCAACTGTTGATAACGAGCCAATAATATATTCACTCCTTCTTGCAAAAGACTCTGTATACCGGATTCTATTCCTAGTAAGATTTTCGCTGCCAATACTTCTAAAGTGGGAATTAATTTAGCTTTTTGTGCAGCTTGCCACATTTCTAAATTTATCCCAGTTTCTGGAACAGGATTAGTCCAGTTAATACCAACTCCTATGACTGCTTGAGTAATTATGCCTTGGTGGACTTTTGTTTCGGTCAAAATACCACCCAGTTTAAGCCTATTGATCACTAAATCATTTGGCCATTTAATGTCAACGTTAACACCACTTTTTCGCAACTGACTAGCAATTCCCCAAGCGCTGGCAAAAGTTAGCTGGTAGCTGTGACTAGCTGCAATCTTAGGAGTAAGCAAAACTGAAAGATATAATCCTCCTATGGGAGAAATCCAATTTCGCCCCCATTGTCCCCGTCCTGTTGTTTGCTGAGTTGCAATCACTACACACCCATGTCCTGCTCCTTGCTCTAGCAATTCCCATAGAGTTTTATTAGTCGAAGCTACACAGTCAAATATATGGAGGCAAAAAGGTAAATAATTATACTCCTGCTCACCTTTTAAGGCGAACTCCAACTGTTGCTGATCGAATCCCACAGAATTTCCCCAAATTTGCTTGTTCAAGTTAGCATTAATTGGCTGATTTTTATGTTGTTTTTAGGCTTGGTTGAAGATGCACACTTGGCATTGGCAGACTTGGGAAGAGATGTCTTACCTAACTTGTAGTCTTCTCAAAGCTTGGCCACATGGCTTTTTTACCCAACATTTTTGGCCTCGTTCTCCAGAAGAATTAACGATGGTACTGCATCCAGATGCTTCAGGATATCGCTTAAAACAGGTGCATGGCAATACTGTTCTCACGCCAGGAGAAATTGCCACTCAATTACTTTCATCTGACGATGAGGTAAATCAAAGTCAAGAAGATAATTCTGTCCTCGCATCAGCAGATGGTTTAGTAAGCGAACAGCCACTACAAGCCCTCTGGGTAGCCTCTGCTGATTGTACACCCGTGCTGATTGCCGATGAAAAAACTCGTCAGGTGGCAGCAGTACATGCTGGTTGGCGTGGTACAGCAGCGAAAATAGTACCGCAGGCTATTGCTCGTCTGCAAGCCCAAGGCAGCAAAATCCAAGATTTGCGGATTGCGATGGGACCAGCGATCGCTGGGGAAGTTTACCAAGTATCTACGCAAGTAGCAGCAGAAGTTGGAGGTAGCATTATATCACATGAAGACGAAAAAGCAAGAGTTGAAGCATTACGCGAACTGCCAAATCCTCCTTTGTTGCCAGATCCTAATCCCGGTAAAGTCCGTTTAGATGTAAGACGGATAAATTTTTTACAGATGGAAAAACTAGGTATTAGTCCCGAACAGATTGCGATCGCTCCTTACTGCACTTACCAAACCCCAGAGCATTTCTTTTCCTACCGTCGGGAAAAACAGAAGAAAGTCCAGTGGTCGGGGATTGTGAGTAGATAGGGGATTGGGAATTGGGGATTAGGGATTGGGGATTAGGGATTGGGGACAAGGGAGAATGGGGAGATGACTTATCAGTTATCAAATTAAACTGGTAGCTGTTAACTAATTCATGCCCAATCCCTGATTCCCGATCCCTAACCCCTGATTCCCGCTCCCCTATTCCCACCTAAAGCTGTTGATAAGCCTTGGGTGTAACTCCTGTAATTTGGCGAAAGTGCTTGGTGAAGTGACTTTGATTGGCAAAACCACACTGCAAAGCGATGTCAGTGATTGTTACTTTCCCTTGCTTTAATAATAGCTTTGCCCTTTCTATCCGTTGGTGAATTACATACTGATAAGGGGCTATACCCATTGATTGTTTAAACATACGGACAAAATAATAGTGGCTCATTCCTACAGAGCCAGCTAAATCAGCCAATGTAATGTCTTGATTGAGATTAGCATGGATATACTCTAGTATTTTTCGCAACTTATATTTGGGCAATCCATCCTCATGAGTTGTCAGTACAGGTTTCTTGACACAATATTTTTTCAACAAATGAATAACTAAAGTTGTTTTTAATTGCTCAACATACAAATTATTTACCTGAATATTCGAGTTAAGTTCTTCTTGAAGAGATAACAAAATACCTTGGATGAGCGGATCGCGTTTAGTTGCAAACTGCGGAATTAATTCTATGTCTTCAGGCGCATCCACTTCTGCACCCAAACTGAATAGAAGTGTAGGTTCAATTGCCACAAACATAAACTGAACATCTTCTTCCCACAAACAACGATGAAGTGTACCAGCAGGAATAATAGCTGTTGTGCCTACAGTTTGATACTCAGTTTGTCTGTATCCATCTAACCATCGTTCGGAAGAAGCAGAACAGAGGGTAGTACTAATAGCGTGCATCGTTAGGCGATGCTCTGGAGTATCATAACAAGGCTGATAGTGATGCTCAAAGTAAATATTGCTCCACCCAGAATTGTAACTGGTCAGAAGTGGTGGATTAGTAAAGAGTTGATTAGAAGCACCCTCTTGTTGGAAATCAATAAGTAAAGGCTTTTGCTCAGTTAATTCTTCGCAGTAATTAAGCATATTACGCCCTCTAAGAGGATTGGATGCAGGAGATTTTTCACAGAAGCAGAGCCTAAAAATTTGAGGCTAGAGTTTAGATATGTCACATCTATGCTTTATTTATTAACAAAATTAAAAACTGTACTAGTTTTACGTAAACTTTTACTAAATTATAATCATTTTATTTTTATTTCCTTGATTGCGATCAAGCGGCAGGTAAATTTTGTAATTTAATTTGTAGTTTTGTACGTGTAATCATGCCCTCTCGTTCTAACCGAGTCAAAGCACGAGAAAGAGTTTCGGGTGTCAAACCCAGATCAAGCGCAATATCTTTGAGTGGGCGATCAAAGGTAACAGTTGTCTGTTCATCTGGTTGCGCCATATATCGCAAGTATCTCAACACTCGTTCGTGAGCCGCGCGAATATCTCGCAACTCTAAGCGAACTTTCAAATCATGAATTTTGCGTACTAACATCGCCATAAAATTCTCGGCTAGGTCAGAATTGTCACGTAACGTGGATAGAATAGCTTGCTTGGGGTAGACAATCACTCGCGAAGCCACCTCTGCGACGACAGCACAAGGATAAGTGTCTGAAAACAGAGCAATCTCAGCGATGATCTCTCCCGGTCTAGCAATTGGAAATGTGACTTCTTTACCATCACTGCTATATCGCACTAGTTTCAGCCGTCCTGTTTTTACAACATAAAAGGCCGTTGCTTCATCCCCCTGTTGAAAAAGGTTCTCTTGTGCTTCCAGATCACGATATACAATCAAATGCCGTAGTTCTGGCGGCAAACTCTCCAGTGTTTGCAAATTCATACTAATTTACTAATTTACTGTTGATTAGAAAAAGAGGGCATAAAAAAAGAAAAATCAAATATTCATGTCTGTTTATATGTGCAGTTAATGAACATTGTTGGAACATTTGCAATGGCTCAACAACAAAAATATTTTATTTAGCCAGCTAAATAAAAATCCAAAAAATAACTAAAAACTCAAGTTAAATTACTGCGGATTTGCATTAACAATCGACGAAACAACAGTTGTTCCTCAACAGTCAAATTAGTCAATATCCGCCTTTCAACTTCATACCAAAGCTGATTAACTGGTTGTTGTAATGCCTGTCCTGCCTTAGTCAAGTAAACTCGATAGGCACGAGCATCTTCGGGACACCGGCAACGCTCTAATAATCCACATTTTTCCATGCGGTTGAGCATTTTTGTCAATGTCGGCGGTTCTATTTTCAGACGATCAGTCAACTCAGATTGAGTTAAACCGTCTTCCTCCCACAGATACATCAATAAAATTTCTTGCCCAAGGTAAAGTCCTAGTTCAGCAAGAGCTGTACCTACTAAATTACGATGTGCTTTAGAAACCAAAACCATCTGATAGCCAATGGTTTCTTGCATCGGTTTGGAGGACATAAAAAAATACTTAGCCAACTAATTAGATAGATTATACTACTTTCCGTTTTTTTTAGTAACAGTTGTTTGCAAGATTAGAATATTTTTGGCAAGAAGAGGAAAGACAAACGACGTTGTTGTTCTGTATATACAACGAGTAGAAGCTAAAGTTCAAAAAGACATTGAAGTAATAAAATTTATGCCAATTAAATTAGAAGGTAAAGTGGCGATTGTTACAGGTTCTTCTCCTGGGATTGGGCAAGCGATCGCCCAAAGGTTAGCTCAAGATGGTGCTACGGTTGTCGCTAATGGCGGTGCGAAACTTTGAAGTGCTGTATTTGGTGGGGATTTTACACCTTACACCTAATATTGTCGCCATATCATCGCTATAACTCGCCTGCTTGTTGAACTGGGATGTTAATTTCTTTTTAAAGGATGAGTATGCAAACCGTAGATTCACTCACTAATCTGTTCTCGCCGATCAAGCTAGGGCCTTATACCCTGTCAAATCGCATCGTCATGGCACCAATGACACGTCTACGAGCAATTGGTTCTCTTCCCAATGAACTAATGGCAACTTATTATGCTCAACGTGCATCAGCTGGATTGATTATTACTGAATGCACAATGGTTTCTCCTCTGAGTAATGGATACATGAATTGTCCGGGAATTTACTCCCAAGAGCAGATAGAGGCGTGGAAACAGGTAACACAAGCAGTTCATGCTCAAGGAGGCAAAATTTTTCTGCAACTGTGGCATAGTGGACGTGTCGCTCACTCTGCCTTATTAAATGGAGAATTACCTATTGCACCAAGTGCGATCGCAGCAGTCGGAACACTCCATACACCCATAGGTAAAGTTAACATTGAAACACCCCGTGCCTTAGAAACTGAAGAGATACCCCAGATTGTCGAACAATTTCGCCAAGGCGCAGAAAATGCCATGACAGCGGGATTTGATGGTGTGGAGTTGCATGGGGCGTTTGGTTATTTAATCGATCAGTTCCTTCAGGATGGCTCAAATCAGCGTCAGGATGAATACGGCGGTTCTATTGAAAACCGCACTCGCTTTTTACTTGAAGTAGTCACAGCTGTTACTAGTGTGTGGGGAGGGAATCGCGTTGGAATCAAGCTTTCACCCAGTAACACATTTTACGGGATGAAAGACTCAAATCCTCAAGATACTTTCAGCTATGCGATCGCTAAACTCAATGACTTTAACCTGGCTTACATTCACCTCATGGAACCCAATGAAACCGATCTAGCCACTCGTGAAGTTCTCAATCCTGTGCTACCGATTTTTCGCCGCCTTTACCTGGGTACAATCATCACTAACGGTGGCTACGACAAGCAAACAGGTAATCAAGTTTTATCTGCTGGTGAGGCTGACTTGGTTTCCTATGGCAAACTATTTATCGCCAATCCAGATTTACCACAACGTTTTCAAATAGATGCTGACTTGAATACACCAGATGGGAAAACCTTTTACGGTATGGGCGACAAAGATTTGGAAAAAGGTTACACCAACTACTCATTTCTAGAAGCATAACCTAATTCGTCAATATTTTTGAAAAGAATCTATTTCTCATACTCATAATGAGTTTACATTCTGTGCTATATTCATATTCATTACGAGTATGACTTAATCAAACAATAGCTGTTTTAATAGCAGCCGAAAAAGTGGATTCACAAGAGGGAACACTATGGATTTATCGAACTCCAACACTGCGAACAACCTGAGTGAAGCTTTTGCAGGGGAATCAATGGCGAATCGCAAGTATCTTTTCTTTGCGGAAGTGACTCGCCAGTTAGGGATGAGCGAACTGTCAAAGCTGTTTCGAGAAACAGCAAATCAGGAAACAGAACACGCTTTTGCTCATTTTCGGTTAATGCATCCAGAGTTGGTAGTGGCTGATGTAGCGTCATTAACAGAAGAGCAAAAAAAAGCGATCGCAGCTCGCTGTTTAGAATTAGCCATAGAAGGAGAAACTTACGAATATACAACTATGTATCCAGGCTTTGCCGAACAAGCGCGTGCTGATCGAGATAGTAAAGCAGTCGTTGAATTTGAAGCACAACAAGCCGAGTCTCGCGAACACGCTAGTATATTCCGCAAAGCCGCTCATAATTTTGGCTTACTAACACATATTGAAAACCACCATGCTAGGCAATATACTGAAGCATTACAAGCTTTAGAAGGAGTAAATCCCTCTCCCAAAGTGGCTAGTGGTGATCCTGCAACCCAAAAATGGATCTGTCGTCAATGTTCAATGATATACAATCCTGTAGAAGGTGATCCAGATTCTGGAATTGCACCAGGTACACCCTTTGAGGCTATACCAGAAGATTGGCATTGTCCAATTTGTGGCGCTACCAAAAAAACGTTTGTTCCCTACCAAGAAGCAGTAGCAGCTTAAATTATTTTGGGAAGTTATTAACCACAAAGACGCTAAGACACAAAGGAAATACCAACTTAGGTAACTTTGTGTCTTGGTCTCTTAGTGGTTTAATCATAATTTTTATAACTCACGGGTAAAGTGACAGTGACATTAGTACCTTTACCAACAGTACTTTCAACTTGAATATGACCTTGATGGTTTTCTACAATTGCTAAGGCGATCGCTAATCCTAATCCTGAACCAGTAGTATTTTCAGTCTTGGTATTTTTATTGGGATGGGTACGCGCCGGATCTACTCGGTAAAAGCGATCAAATAACCGGGGTAATGCTTCTGCGGGAATACCGATACCAGTATCGCTGACTTTTATTTGCAACTGTGGGTAACTAGAACGTAGTCCGGAAACACGATTAGTTGCTTCTATACGTGCTAATTCTACATTTACTCGTCCTGAAGATGGAGTGTAGCGCAAAGCATTACTAATTAAATTTGTTAACAACCGCACTAATTGATTCCAGTTACCTGAGAGTGTGAACCAATTTTCCAATATTTCGGGGTTAGTTTCTGTGACTGGAGGATCAATTAGGTTGAAGGTGAGGTTAATGTTTTTTTCAGCAGCTAAAAGTTGTTGTTCTTCTACTACTTCCATCAGCAAAGCATCCAGAGGACAAGCAGAAAAGTTTTCTGTGCTGATACCGCTATCTTGTCGTGCAAGGAAAAGTAAATCATTAACTAGTTTACCCAAGCGCTGGGTGAGGCGTTCTACTACTTTTAACTGTTGACGATAGTGTGAAAGAGTGGTGTCTTTCACCTCAACAGCATCTAAATCAGCCAAAGCAACTTGTACATTGGTTTGAATCAAAGCGATGGGACTTCTGAGTTCATGAGAAGCATCAGCAGTAAATTGCTTAAGGCGTTGGTAAGATTCGTGTACGGGTTCCATAGCTTTACCAGAAAGAAACCACCCGCTTGCTCCTACAGATAGTACCATCATCCAAATACCTATTGCTAAATCAAGCATCAACTGTCGGCTCGGTTTTGTGACTTCAAACCAAGGATGACTTACACGCAGATATCCGACGACTTGCTTACCGACTTGTACTCGTTGAGTTACCTGACGCAACAGAATTCCTGAATTCTCACTAATGTCTTTGCGTTCCCCATTCTGGGTTTCTCCATGTCTTCCTTCCCTCACTACATGTACAGTTTCACCTGTGCGGTTGACATGAATT
This sequence comes from Fischerella sp. CENA71, assembly GCA_024239075.1. GTDB lineage: Bacteria > Cyanobacteriota > Cyanobacteriia > Cyanobacteriales > Nostocaceae > Pelatocladus. The sequence goes on from JANBVI010000050.1 coordinate 78,293, forward strand.
GGAATATCCAGAGGTTCTGAAAGAGTAGACCAGAGTAGTTTTCCTGTGGGACTAAACCATTCTAAATCTATGTGGTCATCTTCTACGGTTTCTACAGTATCGGTGTTATCACGAAAACTAGCTTCTAAGTTAATCCGGCGTTGACTACTGTTTGAGTTTACAGGTTCAATGACTAGCGATCGCTCGACAACTTCCACCACATGATTTAAGGTATCGTCAATTCGCTCCACCAAGGTATTGCGGACATATAAGTACACACCAATTGCAAATAGTAATAGCAATAAAGCTGTTACAGCTGTGTACCAAAGAGCCAGACGGCGACGAGTCGCTTGAAACATAAAGGTAGCAATTCATAGTGAATCTATCTGATATTCATATCCTGTCCATATTTTGTATTAATTTCTAGTACATTTTACTTTGTAAAAACTCTTCTAAGTGGGATTTTGTTTGCGAATCCACTAAAGTGATATTGTCAAAGCCGTACAAATACGCATTAATAGCAGATTTTTATATTTATAAATTACATAATAATACTGAAGTAAGTATTAAGACATAAAAGCTATATTCTGGTTGTTGTGACTTGCAATTAAATTCCAAAAGGCAAGATACATAGCAGATATTCTTATTAAATAACCGGGCAATATTACTTAGTTATTGCTTAGTTAATTAAACAAATAAATTTACTAATTAGGTTGGTGACTTCAAAGTTACTTGTAAATTAAGCTACTAGCTTTTGCAGAAAATTCAATAGTGATGTTCACCACATTATTGGCTAAATACTTAAAACACCGATAGCAGGATTTAATCAGTCTTTTAGTCAAGATGAATTTTTAGATTTAGAAAATTTTTAATCACTCGATCAGGGACTGCTGCCATTAAAACAAGCATAGAAAAATAATTTTTGGAAGGAGCCAGGATACCACTATGGCAACGTTTTCAGGATTTTTAGATCCAGGAGGTAGCAGAAATACTGCTTTAGACACATCATCCTACATTGGCGGTTCCCTTAGTAGTACTCCTAATACCTTTCAAGACTCTGTCGGCAACCTAGATACCAGCGATTATTATAAATTTACTATTGGTGGTAGTAGTGCTAGGGCTGTTAGTCTGATACTCGATGGCTTGAGTACTGATGCTCGTCTACGCCTGTACGATGATAGTACTAGTTCTACTCCTCTTCAAACAGCTAACTCTGGTGGTACTACCTCAGAATTTTTAACTCGTAGTTTAAATCCAGGCACTTACTATATCCGGGTTGACTCTGTTAGCGGTTCCAGCACTAATTATAATCTGACTTTAATAGCTAACGTCATTCCTACAGATAACGGCTCAGGTAATTCAACAGCTACAGCGCTCGATATTGGTAAGTAACTAAGCAGAATTAATTACACAAACAACTGATAGAATATAATCAAAGTTAAATTTGCATAAAAATTAAGGTTTTAGATGTTCTTCATCAGAGAAATAAACCCTCTTTCTTTGAA
>JANBVI010000051.1 GCA_024239075.1 Fischerella sp. CENA71
TAAATATCAATGGATTGAGCTCGATGCTTATTCTAGCTGGCAAACGTTTGTTGAATCTCTGGAAAAAATACTCAGAGAATTTGGACAAAACTATGTAATTAATTTTGAGTAACTACTTACTCTTAGCAGCTATAACACCACAGATTATGTTGGTAACAAGGGTGTAATTATCGATACCGATGACTACTATAAATTTTCTGTAGTCAGTAATGGAACATTCAATTTGGCACTAAGTGGTTTGGGAGGCAATGCCAACGTTGAGCTATATAGCAATTTTGGTACTAAAATTACAAGTTCCACTCTCTCTGATATCAGCGCAGAATCGATTATACAAAGTTTAACTACAGGCACTTACTATGTCCGAGTATTTGCTGCTGGCGCATCTAGTGCTACAAATTATGATTTGAGTCTTGCTTTTACCGCAGATCCAACGGATAACGCAGGAAATACAACAGCCACAGCTCGTAATATTAATCCTCTCAGTCCAACTGCTTCTAACTATTCAGATTTCGTTAATACCGTTGACCCTAACGATTATTACCGCTTTGATTTAACATCAGATGCCCTAATTAATATCTTATTAGCACCTGAAACGGCAAACGCTGATCTTCAACTACTGAACAGCAATGGCACATCTATAATCTCTTCTAATCAGACTGGAACTACAGTTGACTCAATTCTTCGTAGCTTGAATGCAGGTACCTATTACATCAGAGTATTTCCTTCCTCTGGTGAAGTAACTAACTACGATCTTAGTATCTCTGCTGAAGCCATTGGTGCAGACATAGCAGGAAATATACGTTCTACAGCTAAAAATATTGGTACACTCAAATTTTCCCAAGACTTTAGTGACTTCGTTGGTACTATCGATACTAGAGATGTCTATAAATTCACTTTGAGTAACAACAGTGTTTTTAACCTGACACTCAATGGTCTAATTGCCAATGCTGATGTGGAATTGCTAAATAGTGGTGGCACTGTCCTGCTGAGTTCTACTAACACAGGAAATGCTGATGAAAGTATTAGCACTGACCTAACAGCAGGTACTTATTACGTCCAAATTAGACAAATCAGCCCTGCCGAAAGTTTCTACAACCTCAACTTGTTTGCTGAACCTAAAACTGAAATGCTGGAAATCATTTCTGGTTCTGACAGTCCTGCTCCGAAAAATTTAATAGCAGTGGGTAATACACTCTACTTTACTGCTAATGATGGTAGTAACGGCGTACAACTTTGGCAGAGTGATGGCACAACTAATACTCGCCTGACTGGTATAAATCCTGGCGGTTTCAATCCGGCAAATTTAACTGCGGTTAGCAGCAATCTCTTATTCACTGCTAATGACGGCACAAATGGGGCAGAGTTGTGGATGTATGATGGCTCCTCAGCGCAAATGGTAGCTAACATTAATACTTCTGGCAATTCTGATCCAACTAATCTGACAGCTGTGGGTAGCAAGCTGTTCTTTAGTGCCAATGATGGTATCAATGGTAGGGAACTGTGGGTATACGATGGCAGCACAGTTCGCTTAGTGCAAGATGTTTACTCTGGTACGAATAGTTCTAACCCCAGCAATTTCACTGCTTTTAACGGCAAGCTCTATTTTACAGCAACTAACAGCACAAATGGTACTGAATTGTGGTCAAGTGATGGCACTAGCGCAACAATGGTGGCAGATATTAGATCAGGTGGATTGAGTTCATCTCCTAGCCAACTCACCGTTGCTGGCAATACGCTGTACTTCCGAGCCAACAATGGTACTAATGGAGTGGAATTATGGAAGAGCGATGGTACTACCGGAGGAACCTCGCTAGTCAAAGATATTACCCCACCAGGTACGAGTGGATTTGGACCAGATCAACTGATTGCTGTTGGCAGTAACCTGTTCTTCGTGACTGATAGCAATAATGACTTCCAATTTGAACTGTGGAAGAGTAACGGAGCTGTATCAGGAACAATGTTGGTCAAATCTAATCCGTCAGCAGCAACTAATATTGGTCTTGGTGCTTTCAATCTGACTACTGTTGGTAACACACTCTATTTCACTACCTATGACACTGCAACTGGTTTGGAATTGTGGAAGAGTGACGGCACTGATGCAGGCACAAATTTAGTTAAGGATATCTGGGAAGGTGCAGATCCTAACAACAGCATTCCCACTAGTCTCGTAAATTTTGGCGGCACTCTTTACTTTGTTGCTTCTGAACCTGAAAACGGAACGGAAGTGTGGAGCAGTGACGGCACAGATGCTGGTACCCAGAGGGTTAGTGATATCAATTCTGGAGCAGGCAATGCTAACCCCACTCAGCTGACTGTCGTTGGTGACAAGTTGTTCTTCACTGCTACTAACGGGACTGATGGCACAGAATTGTGGGTGATTGGGTAAAGGAGGTGATGTGAATAACTAAGTAAGTAATCAGCGAAGTTAGGAACTTAAAACGATAGTATTTTTTCGCCGAAATCTATTCTCAAAAGCTCAAAAATCACTGACAAATTAGTGATGCTCAAAATCAGCCTTGCCTAGTTGAGTAGGCAATTACTAAATAGACACAAACATACTCAGGAAAGATTGATAATCATGAAAAACAAAATTCTAGCTATTGCTGCTGGTAGTGCGATTCTGAGCAGTTCCTTACTTTCTACACCCGCTCAAGCTCAGTTAAGTGTTACTAGCGACCCTATAGATGTGGAGATTAATGTACCAGAAGTATTGTTCTTACGGACTTTTGATACTATCTCTTTGACTCTGAATGAGACCGATTTGGGAGGAGTAACTAGTGGCGGAGTTGGTAAAATTTTCGACACCACCAATGGTACTCCTGCTGGTACGACAGATGGTACTACCCTAATTGACGACAGCAGTCCATTCACTACTATTGACGCTATCGAAAAAGATGTAGAAGAGTTGTACGCAGTTTGGTCTAATAATCCTAATGGTGGTGTAAATGTGAGCTTTAATATCACTGATCCTACTCTGGCTGGTGCAAATGGTGGTACTGCAACTATTGACCTCGTTAAGGCAAATAACCCCGATCCAGCTAGCGTAGCAACTGCACCTGGTTTAGTAACTCCTTTTGTGGGGGGCGCAACCATAGAGTTTGACTTGAGTGGTGCTACACAGGCTGGTCTTTACACAGGGGGAGCTATTACAGTCACAGCTTCAGCTCCATAGTTAAGTTTTCATGGTGCAGGCATCTTGCCTGCTGTCTAAATTAGGCACGCAGGATGCCAACCCCAACCCTTGATGTGATGGGTCATCTACCCATGATTCGAAGCATAGGTTATCAGTTAAAGCGAATTTTCTAAATTAGCCAAATGGTTAGCGATCGCCCCCGACTTCATCACCAAAATTATTTTCAACGTTACTTGGGTATTTTAATAGGGGTTGTGACTTTCTCACAGTCTCAAGTTTGGGGACAATCTCTGGTTTTGCCGGAGCCAAAGCAGATATATGATTTAGCAACACCCCAAGAACTGAGTATTCCTCCCCAACAATTGGAGGATATATTACCGAATTCCATTAGTGAAACGGTTAAAAATGAGCAAGACTTAACAGCTCCTCCTGTATTGAGTGCAGTGGTTACTCGTGAATTCCCAGGATTGTGGCAGATGCGAGTTCCTATAGATGAGGTTGGTTCTATTTATGCCACTTATGAAATCAAGGGCATGAATGGACAGACTAATGGTTTCAGCAACAATACCCGTAGCGATCGCTCTGTACGGGTTTCTGTGGAACCATTGCCCATTGTCGAAATCTCCCGCGATGAAAGCACTAATACAGCTTTGATTCAGGGGGGTATTCGCTTGTATTTTGATCTCTCCACTGCTCGTGTTGCAGGTGGATATGAGGGTGTAATCAAAGTAACAGTGAATAAACGTGAGTAGGCAATGTAGATAGATATATCTATCATCATTGCGAACGAAGCGTAATCTGGCATTTCGTTTCGTTCACAATGACACAGTTGCCGATGGTTTGTAGTAAGTGTTTTCACACTGATGACAAACTCATCAAAATGACTGTTGTGTGAAGGAGTTAAAAAAGTAAATACAGATGTTGCGTAAAGTTACGAGTTTAGCCTTAACAGCAATTGGGGCATTAACACTAGGAATACCAACTGCGATCGCAGCTCTCGACATAGGTGTCAGTCCATCTCGGGTGGAAGTGCAAATTAATCGCAAAACCCGTACTCAATCTATCCGTGTGCTTAACCTTTCTTCTAAACCATTAGAACTTAAAGCTTACACACGGACTTGGAAAATGAATGAAAATGGTAAGCTTGAGGATATTTCCTCCACAGAAGAATCATTGGATCGGTGGATTGTTTTTACTCCCTCTCAATTTACTATCCCACCTAAAAGTTCTCAGACTATACGTTTTGCCATCCGTCCCAGAGTGCAACTTAAACCGGGTGAACACCGTGCTGTATTGTATTTAGAAGAAGTTAGACCAGCCAAAGAAGAACAGACAAAGGCTATCCGTACAATCGGACGGTTTGGCGTTGTAATTTATGGTTATGTGGGAAATATCACAAGAGTTGGTGTACTCAATTCAATAACTGTAGATACTAAACCGAAAGTACCAACAGCAGTATTTGATGTTTCCAGTACAGGTAGTGGTTATGTACGTTTGAAAGGTCAATATGCTGTTTGGCCAGCAGCTAAATATCCAGGAGCAAAAGCAACACAGGGTATAGATGACTTAGGAAAACCAGGGAAAAAACTCCCAGAAAATCTCATAGATGCAGGAATGTTACCAATATCACCTGTTTTACCTGATACTCGTCGTCGTCTGCTACTACCCATAGTTAAAAATTTGCCTGCTGGTGACTATGTTTTGGATCTCAACGGTGAATTGAATGGTACAAAAATTGATCAAGGTATACCTTTTACCGTGACAAAACCGATGAACATCCAAAAACCACAGTCACGAAATCGTTCTACAACTTCCCCTAGCAATCAAAATATTCTTCTTCGCAATAGATAGTTATTGCTATTGGAAATTTAGAAAAGAAATCTGTTTACTGCTTAGAGATTCTCTAGGCGGTGAATCTCTGCTTGCTATTTATAGTTTTTTGTAACTTTAGTGCTTGAGTATGTTTTATTTTGCTTTACCGCCTGTGCCACCTATAATTTCAATCTCATTACAGTCACATCAAGTTGTTGAGAAAACATCAATTCAAAAATTAGCCTCTACTCCAAAATCAAAAAATACGTTGATTAATGATTCAGTAAATAGTGATTTTCAAAATTTCACTAGTCCTGAGTTAGATTCATCATTAGACAATACAAAAATACAAAATCCTAATTTAGAAATTAAATGGATAGAAAATGAAAATAATGAACTAGATATTTTATTTGCAAACAATCAAATATTTTCCTCAAAGGAGAATATTCATAATGTTTCTGAAACTACATATTTATTAGAGACAGTAAGGTTTTCTAATTCATCAGTACAAAACATAAATATTACAAATTTACAAAATATTAATGAATTGCCACAAAGTTTAACTAGTAACTCTAATAATTCATCATCTAATCATCTAAAATCTGTAAACGATATTAAGTCAATAGAAAATGTAAATTTAGACTCTGAGAATATAGATTCTACTAAGTTAGTCCAAAATATAAAAGCCGTAGGCGGAGTTTTTTTAGTTGGAGTAATTGTCAACCAACAAGAAGTTGGTAGTTTAGAAATTCGCTTAGATGGTAACACAATTTTAGTACCTTTGGTAGAGTTTGCAGAGCTTACTGATATAAAAATAGAAAATATTGATAATAAAACTCTTCTCAACACGCCTTTAGGAGTAGTTGAAATATCATCAAATAATTTGAGAAAAATTGATGGTGTTACATATATTAGTGATGCTTTAATAAAAGAAAAACTTGCGACACCAATTGAATTTAAAGCAGCAGATTTAGCTTTAAATGTTAATCTTCCTTGGCGGCAGGGTGGACAGAGTTCTGGACAAACATCTGCTGATTTAAAACCAGAAGCACTACCTCCCAGCAACACAGTTTCAAGTTTGAGACAAGAGTTATATTTCTATAGAAACTCTAGAGATAATAGCTTACGTAGCTCTACCCTATTGGGAGGAAGATTAGGAGGAGGTTCATGGCGTGTTCGTCTCAATAATAGCTTCGAGAGTGCGCCATTTTTATCTGAATATTTTTATTATAAACGTCAAGGTCAATTTCTCTATCAAGTAGGTCAGCAGCAAGTTGGGATTAATCCTTTATTAAGTGGTATCAATTTAACTGGTGTACAACTTGGTTTTACAAATATATCTGTAGATAAATTTTCTCAAAACAACAGTGCTGCGGAACTTTTGCCCAGACGTTCTCAACCTTCACAGAGTTTTCGAGGTAAAGCACCACCAGCTAGCTTGGTACAATTAAGAGTAGCTGGAACTGTCGTAGTTCAGCAGCAGGTAGGATTGAATGGAAAATATGAATTTGCTGATATTAGATTACCTGCTAATAACAGTAACGAAGTAGAATTATTAGTCTATGATCGCAATAATCTTGACCTACCCATTGAAATACGTTCTTTAACACTTAATGCTTCTGATTTGTTACTACCAATCGGTGGTAATGTGCAATTAGTAGGTTTAGGTTTCAATGGTAACTTAATTCAAAATACTCTATTTGACGACTTTGATGGAGATAAAGGTAACCCTGTTGGATTTTATCAATTCCGTCAAGGTCTTTCTGAAAACTTAACTTTTGAAGGTGGTGTTCAGCTTGTTCCTGACACTGTACAAGCAGAAGCAGGCTTTGTTTGGCGGCTGGCAGATCCAGTAATTCTTGCTACTAGTCTTGGTACATCTCGCGGTCAGTTAGGTTATTTAACAGATTTAAATATAGACTTAGGCGACTTTGAAATTGTAGGTAATTCTCAGTTATTTCCAGATGGTTATTATTCTGATAGCCAATCACGCGATCGCTATAATCACAGCTTAGAAACTAATTATCGTATTAATAATAGATTTAGGCTCGGATTTATCGTCCGCAGCTACCAAGATGGAGGTAATTCTGGTAATTATATTTTGCCAACTTTTTCTATGTCTCCTTTTTCGAGGTTTTCTTTATCAGGGAGACCAGACTTTGAAGGGCGATATTTATTTAACGCTTTCTACTATCCAACTACAACTACAAGACTTTCTTTTAGCAGTTTTGGAGATATATATACTTCTAATTTTACTCAAAAACTTAACCGTCAATACCAATTATCTATGGGCGGAGAATTCGGAGGTGATTTAGATCCTCGTTACACGGCAACCCTCAATTATAATGCCTTGAAATTAGGTGGTTTAAATTGGAGATTAGGAGTTGCCTACAGTGATGGAGATGTAGGACCTGTTGTTGGCGCAGATATGCAAGTACTTCCAGGGTTACATGCCAGAGTAGACTATCAAGGTATTCCCTCCAGAACTAGAAGCTTAATTCAAGGAATTGGAGACGAACGCCTGACAATATCTTTGGTCTCAGATTTATCTTTTGCTCAAGGCAAAATTACCCCTGCAAAGTATTCTGGTTTAGGACGAGAACGAGGTGCGATCGCTGGAAAAATTGTTATTGAAGGCGAAAATAAAGATTTTGACTTAGACGGCGCTATCATCCGAGTTACCAATACTCGCAATGGCAAAATTAGTGCTATCAAAACAGATTCTTTTGGTAGTTTCTTTGTTGGTAACTTACAAGAAGGTATATATGTAGTCAATATTGACCCAGATAAATTACCTGTAGAACTTTCCACTATCAAAACCAGCATAGTGGCAGAAGTAGGAGCGTCTGCTGTAACTCGTTTAGATTTCCCTGTGAGAGAAGAATATGGTGTAGCTGGAAAGATCACCGATGGAGCAGATCAACCAATTTCAGAAATGCAAGTAGAGCTGATCAATGCTGATGGTAAACGTGTTGCATCTGGTGTAACAGATGAATTTGGTCTTTATCGCTTTGATAATGTTCCTGTTGGTAAGTATACAATCCAGGTTCCTTCACAGGATGCTACGGCAACAAGCGGTAATTTACCCAAACGAGTAGTACAAATTGAAAATGACTTTGCTTTTGATCAAAATTTACAATTACCTATCTCAGCAGCAGTGAAGAAGAAATAACAACGATGCGATCGCACTGTTGATTCCAAATAACATAATATATCCCCGAATTTTCTAAAAAGTCGGGGATTTTGTTTTTTAAAACAGGCGATCGCATTCAAATTAGTTATTAGTTATTAGTTATCAGTTATCAAGCTATTAATCACATACTGGAGGAATTGTTTCTCAAGTGATATAACTAATAACTATTAATCTGGCCAGTCTCAGCAATTCCAACTGGAACCCATGAAACTACAGCAATACTTAACCTACCAATACCAAGTCGGGGGTAGTTTACCAGCTAATTCTCCCACCTATGTGATGCGGCAGGCAGATCAAGATTTGTACGCGGCGCTGAAAGGAGGAGAATTTTGTTATGTTCTCAATTCGCGACAGATGGGTAAATCGAGTTTGCGGGTGAGAACCATACAGAGGTTGCAAGAAGAAGGGATTGCTTGTGCTGCTGTTGATATGACTGCAATTGGAACTTGGGATATTACCCCAGAACAATGGTATGCAGGAGTAATTGATTGTTTGGTGGGAAGTCTAAATTTATATCACCATTTTGATTTAGAAACTTGGTGGAATGAGCATCATTTGTTGTCGCCTGTGCAGCGATTCAGCAAGTTTATTGAAGATGTTTTATTAGTACAAATTACGGAACAGATAGTAATTTTCATTGATGAAATTGATAGTGTCCTCAGTTTGAGTTTTCCAATTGAGGATTTTTTTGCTGTGATTCGTAATTGTTACAATCAACGTGCTAATCAACAAGTTTATAATCGTCTGAGTTTTGCGTTAATTGGTGTAGCTATTCCTAGTGATTTGATTGCAGATAAAAAGCGTACACCGTTTAATATTGCTAGAGCAATTGAATTACAAGGATTTAAGTTAGAGGAAGTTGATTCACTGACGCAAGGATTGGTAGGAAAAGTTACTAATCCTCAAGCTATGATGCAAGAAATTCTAGCTTGGACTGGTGGACAGCCCTTTTTGACGCAGAAGTTGTGTGAAATAATCCTCCGGGAGTTGGCAGAAAATAGATATAACTCCTTTACTCCTAAGGAAGAGGGAGAATTTTTTAACTTTCTTGATGGGAGAGAGTTCGGAGGAGATATTTTCCCTTCTGAGAGTAGCAAGGGTTGGGTGGAAGCAGTTGTCGAATCTAGAATCCTAGAAAATTGGGAATTTCGTGATGAACCAGAACATTTGCGGACAATTCGCGATCGCATCCTGCAAAATCATCAAAAAGCGTGCAGATATTTGAATTTATACCATAAAATTTTGCAGCATGGAGAATTGGCATGTGACAATAGCCAGGAACAGATGGAATTACGACTGACGGGGCTAGTAGTTGAATCTGAAGGAAAGTTAAAAATATACAATCGGATTTACGAGTCTGTTTTTAATCAAAACTGGGTAGCAAAAGCCTTAACAGATTTACGCCCCTACGCAGAAATATTAGAATCTTGGGTTAGTACTAATCAAGAAGCAGAAAAACAAGCGAAGCAGATTTTAGAGTCAGCGCAGCAGAAAGCCAAGCGTCAAACTTACATTGGAGCTGGTATTTTAGGAGTGTCACTGCTAGGGGCTTTAGTGGTAGCAGTAGGAACAGAACAAGCTAGACAAAGAGCTTTTACTGCAATTCAAGTGGAACGTAATGGTAACTATGCTTTAGAAAGATTTAAGCAAAACCAAATTGATGGTTTATTGATGGCGATGTCAGCAGGACAAACCCTCAAAAGCTTAGTTAACCAAAATAACCAAAACTATTCTATAGTTGATTACCCTGCTTTTAGTCCCATTCTCAGCATTCAAGATATTTTGGCGCAGATTCAACAGAAAAATTCCTTTGAAGATTCTAGCCGTCCTACAAGTGTAGTATTTAGCCCAGATGGCAAAACAATTGCTTCTGGCAGTGATCATACAATCAAACTTTGGGATATTAACACAGGTCAAGTGAACAAAACTTTGACTGGGAATGAGAGTACACTCAAAAGCATTGCATTTAGCCCCGATGGTAAAATAATTGCTGCTGGCGGTGATGACAAAACAATCAAACTTTGGGATGTCACCACTGGTAAAATTATCAAAACTCTATCCAGTCAAAATAATTCGATTTATGAAATAAAATTTAGTCCTGATGGCAAAATACTTGCTTCCCATAGTAATAACAATATTATTCAACTTTGGGATGTCACCACTGGTAAAATTATCAAAAATCTCTCTGAGCATACGGATTTAGTTAATAGCATTGTATTCAGCCCGGATGGCAAAATACTTGCTTCCGCTAGTTCTGACAATACAATCAAACTTTGGGATGTGGCGACTGGTAAAGCGATCAAAACTTTCACTGGACATGTTGATACAGTTAATAGCGTCGCCTTTAGTCCCGATGGTAATCTGATTGCTTCTGGTAGTGATGACAAAACAATCAAACTTTGGGATGTCACCACTGGTAAAGCTAAAACCTTGACAGGAAACAACAGTCCGGTTACTAGCGTTGCATTTAGCCCAGATAGCAATCTGATTGTTTCTGGTAATTACGAAAATACAATTAAAATTTGGGATGTCACTACTGGCAAAGCTACCTATTCTTTACATGGGCATGATGGTAGTGTCAAAAGTGTAGCATTTAGCCTTGATGGTAATCTGATTGCTTCTACTGGTGACGACAACAGAATTAAACTTTGGGATTTTAGCAATCATCAAGATATTAAAACTTTAAATGGGCATGAATCGCAGATCAATACTATCGGATTGAGCTTGGATGGTAAAATAATTGCTTCTGGTAGTGTTGACAACACAATTAAACTCTGGGATACCAATACTGGCAAAACTGTTAATAGCCTTGTAGAACATAGCGCTGCGATTACCAGTATTGTATTTAGTCCAGATGGCAAAACACTTGCTTCTGGTAGTGCTGACAAGACGATTAAACTCTGGGATGTTACTACTGGTAAAGCTATCACAACTTTAAGCGGATATGATTTGCCTATTAGTAGTGTTGGATTTAGCCCGGATGGGAAAATACTTGCTTCTGGAAGTTATGACGGTAAGATTAAACTCTGGGATATTGCAGCTAGCAAAGAAATTTTAACTTTATCTGATCACAGTGGTGCGATCGCAACTATCAAATTTAGCCCAGATGGTAAAATTATTGCTTCGGGAAGTACTGACAAAACAATCAAATTTTGGGATATCGCCACTGGTAAAGTGAGCAAAACCCTCACCTACGGAAGTTCAGTTACAAGCATTGCATTTAGTCCTGATGGGAAAATACTTGCTGCTGGAAGTGATGACAAAACAATCAAACTTTGGGATATCGCCAGTGAAAAAGTGATAAAAACTTTCACTGGACATAGCGATATTGTCAAAAGTGTAGTGTTTAGTCCAGATGGCAAAGTTGTAGCTTCTGGTAGCAATGACAATACAATTAAACTTTGGAACGTCGCCACTCATAAAGAAATTCGTACCCTCACGGGACATAATTCTGCTGTCACCAGTCTTGCATTTAGTAATGATGGTAAAGTCCTCGCTTCTGGAAGTGCTGACGAAACAGTTAAAATTTGGCGTTTAAATATAGATGATGTCCTTTGGCGGGGTTGCAGTACTTTAAAATCATATTTAATTTCCCATCCAGATACTTTAGAAAAGCTCAAAGTTTGCCAAAATCAATCTCTGTTTTTAGCAGCAGCACCAGCTTTAGTTAACCAAGGTGAAAACTTAGCAACAGCAGGTAAATATCAAGAGGCTGTAGCTAAGTTTAAAAAAGCCAAAACATGGGATTCTAAGTTAGATATTAATCCCGATGTAAAAGCAGCCCCGGCTTTTGTGACTCAAGGTATTGAACTCGCAATGCAGGGTGATTTTGCTGGTACTTTTAAAAAATTTAGAGAAGCGCAGAAACTCGATCCCAAAATTGATCTTAATCCCTATACTGAAGGTGTACAAGATAATGCTGAATTCGTTGCCAAACAGCTAGCAGCAGAAGGTTTAATTAATAAACAAAATTTGATTCCCAAAGCTGAAGAGTATTTAAAACAGGGTGATTTGAAAAAAGCCGTAGCGACATACACAGAAATTGAAAAGTTACAGCCATCTAAACAAACTTTAGCTAATTCTTGGAATAGTCTTTGTTGGGAAGGTAGCTTGCGTGGTTACGCCAAAGATGTCATGTTTGCTTGTGAAAAAGCTGTGTCTCTTTTGCCTGATGATGGGAATATCCGTGATAGTCGTGGTTTAGCAAGGGCGTTAACTGGTGACACCAAAGGCGCGATTGAAGATTTTCAAGTATATATCCAATGGATTGATAATCCTGGGGCGAAAGCGAAACGCCAAAGTTGGGTGAAAGATTTAAGTGCAGGTAAGAATCCGTTGACACCAGAGGTGTTGCAGAAGTTGCAGAGTGAGTAGTCAACAGCGATCGCACAATTTGCCAACAGCATCCTTTAGACACAGGAGTGTCAAAGAAGCGTTATCTTAAAAATTGGTAGCAGGCGTCATAATATTAAGTGCTGAATTCAGTATCCACTGACAAAAAATAGAGGTTAAAAGGTTCCTTTAGATGAAAGGCATAAAGTTGCAATTTTTACCTAATCTTGTCCTGAAGTGGCGACGCTTTTTGTCCTTAGTTTTGCTGCTTGTGTGCCTATTCTCTCTAAGTACGCCACCAGCGTTTGCAGAACTTAAAGATGACAGATATGACGGTAATATATTCGTGGTTTATGCTGGGAATGGTTCATTAGTTCCGCCTAGAGCTACACTAGCAGCAGCGTTAAATGAACATAAACCAGCATTATTAGTTTTTTATGTTGATGACAGCAGTGATTGCAAAGAGTATGCAATAGTTGTCTCACGTTTACAAGCATTTTATGGTGGAGTCACAGAGATGATTCCTGTTGATGTGGATTCGATTCTACCCACGCAAACCTACGATTCCACAGAGCCGGGTTATTATTACTCTGGCGCTGTTCCTCAGGTTGTCTTGTTTGATCAATCAGGTCAGATAGTTTTAAATAAGACAGGTCAAGTACCATACGAAGAAGTAGATGGGCAATTGCGTCAAGTGTTTGATTTATTACCACGTTCTGAATCGGTGGAATTAAAACGCCGTTCCTTTAATGAGTTAAATAGTGAATTAACAGAATAATTATTAGGGGCAGACTAAATTTGTCTGCCCTCAATTTTTAGTAAAACTTGATACTGCATCTTTAATCAACGCTAGAGAAAATATCCAAATAAGGGTAGACACTCGAAGAAAATGACCAATGACCAATGACTAATGAAATGCTTTATGACGTCAAAGGTTTATACTACAGAGGATCTCATCAAAATTTTGGCAACCGAACGCCAAGCTTGCTTGAAAGGCGATCGCCTCAAATTAGAGGTAGATATTTCTGGTAATCCTGTAATTGACCAATTTATCAGAACTGATGGATTGCAAAAGTTCAGCGCCTATCAAGATTTTAAAGCTGCTATCCATGAATATCAAAAAGAATATCTCGTTTCTGGCATTATTTGGCGGGAGGTGACAGTTAAAGGTAAAGCCTTGTGTTATCCCGAAGTGGATTCTCAGTTAATTGCTTTATCTGGTGACTTAGATATATTAAAAGTGGCCAAAAATTCCATTTTAGAATTTTGGAATGAAGTCACTGTAGAAATGGATTTATATTTAAGTGTTAAGAATGGTAAGCAATATCAACAAATAATAAAAGCTGATGTTGATCGAATTGCTCAAAGAACAGAATGGGCAAGTATATGTTGTTTTGAAAAATCTAACTTCTTAGAAATAATTTTACAGTTGGGGTGGGGTCAACCACAAGAAGCATGTTATAAACGAGGTTTTCCGACATCAGGTAGTGAGTTTATTCATGCTGTTAACCCTGGTAATCATCCAATTGCTTAATGTGGTTAGTGTTTAAGCGTGAACTACCCACACAGACCTGACGGTACAGTGTGGGCTTCCAACTTCACAGAAGATTGCCTCATCTTGGACTTGCGTCCGCGAATAGGTCTTACATCCTCTCCATTGGCGTTAGCCTCCCCCGTCCCAGAGCAGGAGAGCATTCTGATACCTTCTGCTCTAATATTTACAGCTGCGTTGCCATCTCTATCGTGATGAGTTCCACAACTTGGGCAAATCCAAGTTCTTACATCCAACGGCAACTCAGGTATTTGGTAGTGGCAATGAGAACAGAGTTTAGAACTGGGGAAGCATCGATTTATTTCTACCAACTTTCCACCACTACGCTCCAACTTGTAGCTGAGGAAGTTTACAAAGGTTCCCCATCCAGTATCAGATATTGCTTTTGCTAGTTTATGGTTACGAACCATGCCCTTGAGGTTGAGGTTTTCGACTACTACAACTTGGTTGTGAGCAACTATCTTTCTAGACAGTTTGTGTAGATAGTCTTGGCGGACATTGCTAATTTGTTCATATACCCTAGCGACAGTCTTGTGAGCTTTTTGACGACGATTACTACCCTTGTGCTTTCGTGCAGCAATACGTTGTTTTACAGCTAGTTTCTTTTGATACCGCCAGAGCAATCCCGCCACTGATTCGGAGTACCAAATTCAGTGGGGGACTTACGGCGAATTAGTTAAATGCTTTCTCATTTCGGTAATTCATGCATTAATCACCAACCCCCATTTGTGAACTTAAAAGCATCTAGGTGCAATTTCTAGTCACCTGAGGCAAAATATCAAGACATTCCAATAAATTTTCAGTATCAAAGTGGATGTTGCTTCCTTAGTCACTGTTTCAATTATTCTCCTGCTCCTAGCCACAGGCGTTGCACTGCTAACGCGACAACTTCATATTCCCTACGTGACAGGTTTAGTATTGGCAGGTTTGCCAATCACTGAGCTACTATCTCGTCCCGTTGGTTTAGATCCTTCCCTGGTTTTGAATCTTTTCTTGCCGATTTTAATATTTGATGCTGGTATTAATACAGATATTAGCCGCTTACGCAGCACGTTTAAACCAATTGCTCTCTTGGCTGGTCCAGGGGCTGTGCTTTCCAGTGCTATTATTGCCGTTGTGTTGAAATTTGGACTGGGACTAGCTTGGATACCAGCTCTATTTGTAGGAGTAATCCTGGCAAACACTGATACGGTTTCCATGATAGCCGTCTTTAAGGAAATACCAGTACCGTCTCGGCTTTCTACTATCGTTGAAGGAGAAACCTTATTCAATGATGCTGCTGCCCTAGTTTCGTTCAACCTAATTTTACAAGTATATTCGACAGGTTCGCTCACGGTACTAGAAGGAATCCAACAACTGCTATTTATCTCTTTAGGAGGCTGTCTCGTCGGATTAGTCTTAGGCTACTTGAGCATACCGATATTTGCCCGTTTAGATGATCCCCTTAGCAGTCTTCTGCTAACTGTCGCAGTTGCATTAGGAACTTTTCAGGTTGGGCAATTTCTAGGTGTCTCAGGTGCTGTGGCTGTAGTTGTAGCTGGATTAATTTTCGGGAATTTAGGGCTTTCTCACAATACTTCTGCTTCTAATCGCATTACTTTGTTGAGTTTCTGGGAATATGCCAGTTTTACTGCCAATACCTTTATTTTTCTGCTAATTGGTGTAGAAATAGACCTTGTAACGCTCTGGAGGGCTTTACCTGCAATTCTACTTGCAGTTTTGGCTTATCAAGTCGGACGAATTCTTACAGTCTATCCTCTATTGGCAACAGTTCGTTGGTTTGACCGTGCAATTCCACTACGCTGGCAACATTTACTCTTTTTAGGCAACATCAAAGGCTCACTTTCAATGGCTCTGGCGTTGAGCTTACCCACCACACTGCCAGGGCGAGAAGTCTTGATCGCTTTAGTTTTTGGCAGTGTGTTAGTGTCATTGGTGGGACAGGGTTTGAGTTTGCCTTGGCTGGTGAAACGCTTAAAACTATCTAAATTTTCAGAGGCACAGCAGCAGGTTGAAGAGTTACAAGCCCAATTAATCACAGCTAAGGCAGCGCAAGATGAATTAGATAGCCTTTTGAAAACAGGGGTGTTACCAAAAACTGTGTACGAAGAGATGCGTTCAGCTTATCAAGTGCAAATTGTAGGTGCAGAAAAGGCATTACGAGAATTCTATAATCGCCGCCCGCATGAGTTTGACACCAAAAGTGGCGAATACAAAAAACTTGATGCTATTCGTCGTCGATTGCTACTGGCGGAGAAAGTTGCACTAAACGAGGCAATACGTAAGCGAATTCTCTCAGAAGAAATTGGGCGTGGGCGGCTAAAAATAATTGATGAGCAGTTGCTAAACCTAGAAGACGATTGATAATTTTTTAATTCCCTTGCTTTGCCGGTGAGCTTTTGTTATTTTTTTGGCTTTTGATTACCTTGCCAGGACTAACAAAAGAAACTCCTTGTTGGAATTCGGTAGCAATCATAACTGCCTCTACTATAGGTTCAGAAACTTCTGTTTGCGCTACCCACTCCACAATAAAATTTGCTCCTAAACCTCCACTAGTATCACTTCTATTGATAAAAAAATCTGTAGAACCTAACGCATCAAGTTGAATAGGCTGCTCCAAATACTGCTTGACTAATTTCCCATTTGAGTCATAGTAGCGAACAGAAGTAATGATGATAGATTTATTCAAATCTGTATTACGAATACTGAGTGTAGCTGATAAATCTAAAATCTTTTGTTGATTGTCATGATAGATATGGGAATAGACAGGTACATAAATAGTCTGACCCATTGCTATCTGAAAATTTTTATCCAGAGTTACCACCTTTTGAGATGGATTTACCTGATTATTATCCGATTGTGACTTTGGTGGACTCTCTGATGATGTGCAAGACGTAAGAAAAATAAAAGCAATTGCTAAATAAAAATGTGGGTACAACTTCATTGAATTTATTTACAGCCTTCAATAAAATCAATAACTTGATGCAATGAGCCAGGTTTTGTCACAATCAGCACAGTTGAATTAGGTTCCAGTACTGTACTACCGTTAGGAATCGTTAAATCTTCGTGGGGATGGGGTTGATAGCCAATAATTAGAGATCCAGAAGGAAAGCGTGAATCCTGAGCAATTTCGGCAACGCTACGACCAACAACATAGCAATTGTTGGGGATGGAAAGTTTCAACACCTCAATCTGCCCTTGCTCAAAATGCATCATTGATTCTACTTGCGGATACTCAATGGCATTCACCATCGTTGAAACTGCTAAATCCACAGTACTAATGATATGATTGGCTCCTGCTAAACGCAGCGGATCGGCAAAATCAGAGTGGCGCATCCGAGCCAGAATATGGGGAACACCGTAGTGTTTAGCAAGAGTTACCATTGCTAAGTTCAAAGCATCACTTCTCAGGACAGCTGCTAGGGCATCGGCTTTACGGATTCCAGCTTCTAACAATACTTCTGTACTCACAGCACTGCCTTCAAAAGCGATCGCTCCCACTTGTTCACGGGCATAGCGGCAAGCAGTAGGGTTAATATCAATAACGGCAACAGTATGCCCTAGTTCTACCAATTTTTGAGCCAAAGAAAGCCCCACTAAGCCTGCTCCACCTATTAGTACATACATGCCTACTCCCCTGATACTCTTCGACTTTCTATTTCACTTTACAGGCTAACACTCGCAGTAAAGGTGTAGCTTTAACAAGCTTGTTGGAGTCTTTTTAATAAATAGCTTGGTACGTTCAACTTACAACTGCTTCAACTCGTGGGGACATCAACAACCTCTACTCAAAAACATGAATTTCTCCCCAATTACTCATAATTTTTTCAGCAATTGCTGGGCTATTTGCTGATTAATATTTTTCACATCAAAACGTTGACTGGCTGTAGTCTGGGCATGATTGGCAATCATCGCAGTTTTTTCTGGCTCTTGTAAACAACTGGTAATTATCTGTGCAAGTTCTTGGGATTCCCCTGGGGTAGATAAAAAGCCATTAATACCATGTTCTACTAATTCAATTGCACCACCAGCTTTTGCTGCTATGACTGGTTTTCCGCATAACATAGCCTCGACAATTACTCTACCAAAGGGTTCGGCAGCAGTGGAAGTATGTGCTACTAAGTCACATGCTGACATTAGTTGAGGAATATCTGAACGAAATCCTAAAAATTTAACTCGATTTTCTAGCCCTAAAGAAGCAATTTGTTGGTGTAATTGTTGGATATATTCTTGTTCTCCAAACAATGCATCTCCTACTAAGATTACTGTCACTTCTTCAGGACACTGTATAAGTGCTTCAATTAATATATGTTGCCCTTTCCAAGGTGCAAGACGACTAAAGTGTCCGACGACAAATTTATCTTCTAGTCCTAGTTGTTGTCTGGTTTGATGAATTATAGATGCATTTATTTGATAATTTTGGGGATCAAAGCCGTTGTAGATAACTGTGGTAATATCTGCACGTCCTCCCGCTTCGATAAATGCTGTTTTACTTGCTTGAGAATTAGCAATTACTAATGATGCACGATTGGCAGCAGTTACGGCAATACGGCGGTTGGTTTGACTAAAATGTTGTGGTGAAAGTATGTCATGTAAATGATAAACCAAAGGACGCCCACTCAAAAAACTGGCGATCGCTCCCACAACTAATGCTTTTTGAGTGTTGGCGTAAATTAAATCATAGTCACGGGCTGTTTGCACAACTTTAGCAAGTAAAGGTATGAGTTGTCCTAGACTTGCTAATCCTTGTGCAAAAGAACTTTCTTTGCGAACTTGGATGGTTTGAGTAGTCAGAACTTGAACTGGAATCTGATTTTTTTCTAGTAAAGTTCTAAAATCACCATCAGCAAATAAACCAACTAAACAATGATCTCGATAAGGTTTAGCAATGTCTATCAGACACAGTTCTGCACCACCTGGTTTACCACTTTGATCTAAAAATAAAACTTTCATATTTTACCTTTTCACATTTTCTAGATGAAACCTCTTGCATTGATGTCATGAGTGCAAAAAGTGGGAGGTGGGATGCATATTAAATGAATTTAATTGCTAGCAGTTACTTAAAATAATCGTCAAGCTAATATGACTTTCCTAACATCTTGAGCTATTTTATACCAATCAAAATTATCAGTAACATACTGGCGACAGTCTTCTTTGGAAGGAGTTGGTATTTTTCCTAACAGCACTTGTTCTAATTTTTCTGCAATTGCTGAAACTTCTATACCAGAAGTAATTAATTGTGGTGAAAATTGTTCTAAAATTTCTGGCATTCCACCTACTGGAGTACACACAACAGGAGTACCACAGGCGAGGGATTCTACTACTGCTAACCCAAATCCTTCAAAACACTGACTAGGCATTACACTAACATCAGCAGCTTGATAAGCTATAGGCAAATCCTCATCAGGTAGAAATCCTAAAAATTTCACATGTTCGTTGAGTCCTAATTCGGTTGCTTGTTGTTGTAGTGCTGTTTGGATTGGACCGCGACCAGCGATCGCTAACCAAAAATCTGGTAATCTTGGTTTAATAATTGCTAGGGCTTGCAGTAATTTATCAATTCCAACTCGATGCACTAAGCGGCGACTACTAAAAATAATCGCCCTGTCTTGTGGCCAGCCAAGTTTGGCGCGAGCCTCAGCACGTGATAAATTAGACTTAAATTGGTCAGTATCTACCCCACCAGGAATAATGTAAATTTTTTCCCAAGGGATTTGATACTGTTCGTGCAGTATTTGACCAAAGGCTTTACTCAAAACAATAAAGCGATCGCACTGATCATAAGTTCTTTTTTCGATCAGCTGGTGCTTAAAAAAAACACTTAATCGTTGATGAACTACCTCTTGCTTACTCTCCGACGCCCAAGGGCCATGAAAATTAAAAGTAATTGGTACTCCTTTGGGTAACAAATCTAATATCGGAAAGCTATACAAAGCAAAATGCAAATTGATTGCATCTGGTTTTCCCGTTCTGGTTTTCTGGAAATTTTGGCGAATTGACCATAACCGTTTCCAAATCGGGCTATCTGGCGAAGCCAAATTAGTTAACTTCATCGGTAGACTAAGTTGAGTATCTGGTAGACCTACTCCACATAGTTCAATCTGGTCTTGATTTTCTGCAAGTTTTTGAGTCAGGTCATACACATATCTTTCTAGTCCTCCAGGTGTTGTAGGAAACCAACCCACTCCCACGCAAAGAATATATGCAGATGATTTATTGTTTGTTTTATTACCTGTCACGTCGATATCCCTAAACATGAGCTACTTATGTTTGTATTTACTTTTACCAGTTTTTGAGCCACCTTATTTGAAAATAACAAGAAACTGATGGCTGTGGTATTTGTATTTTTCGATGAAGCACATAAATTATCACTTTGTTGTCATTCCTTGGATAGATTTCCATCAAATACTTTGATTTGAGATTTCAGATTTTAGATTGGCTACACAGCCCCTATTTCCCTTATTTGGGTATTAGGAGGAGGAATTATTAGTTAAAATATTCTAACTATTGAACATTAAAATATCTAAATTAAATTACTTAAATCAATAGAGATTTTGATGACAGTTTTAAGGTAGAAAATTTCAATAATTCTATAAATAAACATAATTTCAATATATACAATCCTAATTGTTGCTGAATTCGAGATTTATGAGAGATATAGTATTCCTAAATTATTTATTAACAACTAAACTAAATATCCGAATTCACAGAAATTGTCGGAAATCTGGCTCTCTCAATTTTCACAACTCCTACACACAAATTGCGATCGCAATAGAATTATTACGATAATTTCTTAGCTAAAATTAAAAAACTAATGTGGTTTTTGTAAATTTTTCATGAAATTAGCCATATTTACGGAAAATTTGGTTACTTTTATTGATGAATATTGTATTAATGACAAAAAAATGATTATTTTTAACTAAAATAGTTGATTTGTATTTACTAAAAATACAGTAACTATAGTTTTAGTATAAAAAATGACTTAAAATTTAAGTATAGTTTATTAAGTAATAAAAATATAATTAATTGCATAGCAATTATCAAAAAATAATGGTATTCACGTAAAAATCTACTATGAAAAATAAATTTAAACGACAAATTAGTCAGCTATATTACCAACAAATAAGTAAAATAAAAGATTTAATCCGTAAGCTCAATAACTTAATAGGAAGAGGTAATTTCCGAACTCAAAGGAGATTAAAGTTCTTATTTAGTTTCATTGCTGGATTGATCACTGTGACTTTAATTGCCATTTATTTGACTGGAAGAATGACATCTGGAACAAATATTGGCACAGTCCCACCTACGATCAAAATCTACACATTACCTGAAAAAAGTACTTATACACCTTCTACAACAAACATATACACACCACCAGCTACAGATAATTACACATTACCCACAACAGATACTTTCACAGCATCGACTACAAATTCTTACACAATATCTGCGGCAAATAGTTATAAAACTTCTTGGATAGGTAACTCCTTTGGTGATGGTAAGAAATGGGTACAAATCCAAATAAGTGATATGTATGTGGCTCCTGACGGTACAGTTTACACTAATACAGATTGGGATGAAGCCGGAAGAGAAGTCGGAATTTACAAAAATGGAGACGTCATTGGTAAAGCTGATGACTTGCATGGCTGGGGAAGAATGGGAGGAGATGCGATCGCAGTTGATCAAAAGTATATGTATGTAGCAATGCAGCAATCTCCCGAAGGAAAAGCAGGAGAAGATTACCCCCCCAAAGGTACAACGTGGTTTTGCATCAGACGCTATAACTTATCTGGAAAACCAGCAGCTTTTCCTCAAGGGCGTGGCTGGGATAAAAGCATGTTAATAGTTAATACCAAAGATAAAATTACAGGATTAGCAACTGATGGAAAAGTGTTGTATGCAAGTGATAAAGCAGCCAATTTGGTTCATGTCTACAATACCGCTACGATGAAAAAAATCCGTAGCTTTAAAGTCACTAATCCTAGCAAAATAGCTCTTGATAAAAAAGGAAATCTCTGGATTATTCGAGGTAAAAATCAAATTGGGCATTATTCCCCAACAGGTAAGCAATTAGGTGTGATCGCGGGTGTTGCTCAACCAAGTGCGATCGCAGTCGATAATAAAAACAGGTTGTTAGTTGCAGACAACAGCCCACGTCAGCAAGTATTAATCTACGACATAGCCAATAAACCCAAACAAGTAGGTACTTTTGGCACTCAAGGCGGTATTTATTCAGGGAAACGTGGCGAAATTGGAGATTTGAAATTTTACGGTTTGAGTGGAGTTGGTACAGATGCAAGTGGAAATATCTATGTTAGTAACGTTGGTTTCAATCGTTCCGGCGTAGACTTACGTAAACTCTCCCCATCCGGCAAATTACAGTGGCAATTGCTGGGTTTACAATTTTTAGATACTGCTGATGCTGATGTTGGTACTGATGGGGCTAACGTCTTCACCAAAGACGAGCATTACATCATGGATTACAGCAAAAGTAGCGGTAAAGAATGGCAATACAAAGGCTATACCTTAGATCGATTCCGCTACCCTAATGATGCCAGACTACACACCACACCCACAGCCGCCTTTGTCCGACGTTTAAAGGGAAAACGTTTGTTATATCTCTCTTCAGAAATGATGTCAGAACGCTTATTAATGTATCGTTTTGATGGAGAAATTGCCGTTCCCTGCGGTATCTTTGGCAAAGGCAAAGAAGACTGGCTAGCCAACGAACCGACAAATAGTAGTTGGATATGGATTGATGCAAACGGCGACGGTTCACCTCAAGCCAACGAATATCAAGCCACGGGTGAAAAAGATGATTCTGTTTGGGGTTGGGAAATAGATAGTAAAGGAGATGTTTGGCAAGCAGCAGAAGACGGCTACATCAAACATTACCGCTTTGGTGGATTAAATGCTCATGGTTGTCCGGTTTACAGTACCAAAACTGTACAAAAGACACCAATGCCCCAACCATTTAAAACTATTACCAGAATCAAATATTTTCCCGAACAGGATGCAATGTATTTAAGCGGTTATACAAGCGATCGCCCCAACATTGATGGTGATTGGGGATTGGTTGGCACAGAAATCATCCGCTACGATAATTGGAGCAAAGCCAAAAAAATAGGCTGGCGCATAGCACTACCATACGAAGTCAAACGTGATCCCAAATTGCACATCAAAGCCATGGATGTAGTAGGGAACCGAGTATTTGCTGCCAGCAGTAAAACCCCAGACGTATTTGTCTACGACACCAGCACAGGCAAACAAGTACAACAGTTGAAACCAGGTGCTGAAGTTGGTAACGAAGTTGGCTGGATTGACATACCCTTTGGGATTCGGGCTTTTCGTCGTTCCAATGGTGAGTATTTAGTTTTTGTAGAAGAAAATTCTAAAGCTAAGGTGATTATGTATCGCCTACCAGGATAGTTAATGTGCGACGTAACCTCACCCCGTCCTATGGGACGGGGTGAGGTTTTTTCATGCTTGGTTGTGAAATTTTTGATTGGGACTGCTTTGTTCAATTGTGAGAATTTTCTAACAACTGTACTCGATCGAGGACTGGATGAGCCAAGAAAAAAATTTTATCTTAATTAATAAATAAAATTTATCGACCAAGCTAATTACCAAGATAAAAACCATGATTAGTTACGCCCATCCTGAAGTAATTGTTGACACCCAATGGGTTGTTGACCACTTGAGCGATCGCAACGTTCGCATCATCGAAGCAGGTATGAATCCACAGTTATACAATAGCGGACACATTCCTGGTGCAGTCTTCTGGAACATGATCACTGATTTGCTACTCTCTGATTACCGCACTAATTTTGATCCAACTGCATGGGAAAAACTATTGTCGCGTTCTGGTATTACCAACAATACGACTGTAATTACTTATAGTGACTTTCCTGCTCTTGAGGTCTCATTATTTTGGCTTTTCAAAATCTTTGGTCATCGTGATGTGCGCGTTCTCAACGGTTGTCGCCGCAAATGGGTAGCAGAAGATCGTCCGCTCACAACAGCATTACCAACAATCGTACCTACCCATTATCAAATCCAAGCATCCGACGCAAGCTCACGAATATTTTGTCATCAGGTACAGGAATCTATTGGCAAGGAAAACAGTGTATTAGTTGATGTGCGTACACCTCAAGAGTACAGTGGCGAATGGTTCACTATCCAGCCTCCTCAAGGAAAAGAGCGAGGAGGACATATCTTAGGTGCAGTGCATGTCTGTTATGATTTAGCGATGAATGAGGATGATACTTTCAAATCATTTAAAGATTTGCAAGCACTTTACAAGAGTAAGGGTATTACTCCTGACAAGAATGTAATTACTTACTGTGCTGTTGGTGCGCGATCTGCACACACCTGGTTTGTCTTGAAATATTTACTGGGTTATCCCAATGTGCAAAATTATGACGGATCGTGGACTGAATGGAGCCAATTACCCAATATGCCGATTGAGACAACGTCTGCTTGAACACCTATCTATTTACTCTATTTTGTAGATTGGCAGTTGGACTTTAAATGTAGCTCCTTGACCGATTCCCTCACTAGTAGCATAAACATGACCGTGGTGTAGTTCAACTAAGTGATGAACGATAGCCAGTCCTAATCCCAATCCTCCATATTTTCTAGTTGTAGTACCATCTGCTTGGCGAAAGCGATCGAACACGTAAGGTAAAAATTCGGAACTGATACCTTGTCCTGTATCAGTAACTGTAATTTGGGCTAAGGAGTCAATTTGCTCAAGCCAAACCTGCACTTGACCAGTAGGAGGAGTAAATTTAATAGCATTAGATAGGAGATTAGAGACAATTTGCTGCAAGCGTTCTGCATCGCCCATAACTGGACTGATGAAAGGACTAAGCATGGACTCTATTTGAATTGACTTGGCTTGAGCTTGTGGTTGTATATCTTCAATTGCAGCATGAACGATTGGAACTAGGTAAAGAGGTTGTAACTCCAAACGCAGCTTGTCCTGAATGATCATGGAAACATCAAGGATATCTTCAATCAATTTTTTCTGCTGTTTGGCGTTACGTTCAATTGTCTCTAATGCTTTGGTGGCGATCGCTTCATTTAATTTTCGATTTTTCAGTATCTGCGCCCAACCCAACATAGAATTAAGCGGTGTACGAAGTTCGTGAGAAACGACAGCTAAGAATTCATCTTTGAGTCGGTTTGCTTTCTCAGCTTCTTCTCTCGCTGCTTGCTCTTGACGTATTAGTTGTTTACGTTCTTCTTCAACTTGTCGGCGTTCTGTTGTATCGCGCCAAGTCACAACTACCCCATCTCCAAACTTCACAGCACGAATATCATATGCTGTTTGCTTGTTGGTAGTTGATTGTTGATTATTATTTATTAACCATTCCCCTTGTCCCCCCTGTCCCTCTCTTCCTAATTTTGACTTTTGACTTTTGACTTTTGACTTATTTTGTCCCCCATCTTCCAACAATAATTCCTTCACTAGTGATTC
Source organism: Fischerella sp. CENA71 (assembly GCA_024239075.1). Taxonomy (GTDB): domain Bacteria; phylum Cyanobacteriota; class Cyanobacteriia; order Cyanobacteriales; family Nostocaceae; genus Pelatocladus. The sequence continues at coordinate 25,505 of JANBVI010000051.1, forward strand.
ACCCGTTTCTACAACTCGACAGTATTCTGTAAATAGACCACTTGTCTGATGTATAGGCATAAGTTCGCACAAACACTTACCTAATTGCTCTTCTTGTGTAAACTGGTGATTTTCACAAGCGGCTGCATTCACATAATCAATACGAAAATCTGTTATCTTACCTGATTTGTCACGGATAGCAGAATAAATGCCAAAGCAATCTAGGATAGTTTCTACAGATGTACGAAATAATTCTTCACTCTTACGTAATTCTGCCTCTGCTTGCTTGAGTAATTTTCGTTCTTCGGCTTCTCGCAAGGCTCGCTCTACTGCTGGAACTAGTCGCTCCAAGCGTTGTTTGAGTACATAATCTGTAGCTCCACTTTTGAGGGTTTCAATAGCTCGCTCTTCACCAAGTATGCCCGAAATAATAATAAATGGTACTTCAGGACAAATAGCCCGAGCAAGCTCTAAAGCAGAAAAGCCATCAAAGGAGGGAAGAGCGTAATCAGCCAGAATTAAATCCAAGGTTTCAGTTTTGAGAGCTTCTATAAAGTCTGCACGAGTTTCTACTCGTACCAACTCGCAATTAATTTTACTTTTTGCCAAAGCTGCACCGATCAACTCGGCGTCTGCCCAAGAATCTTCCAGCAGCAGAATACGCATCATGATATTATTTTGATAGTATTGTCGCCACGCCAAAATTTTCCTATAAATATAGGAACCTAGCAGCATTATTTTCAAGAAATTTCTTCATTCCAGACATCTAGCTGGCGATGTAAATTAGAATTTATTGGTCATTGGTCATTGGTCATTGGTCATTGGTCATTGGTTATTGGTCATTGTTTAAATCTGTAACGCTATGTCTTTCTCTACGAAACTTACTTGTCATTTATTGTAGACCAATGTATAGTAGACCTCGTCCTTAAGGACGGGGACTATTACAGACCAATTTGTTTTATCTGCCTTGTGAATTAAATATTTGCTTTCGGTAGAGTAAAGTAAATTTTTGCCCCTTGATTGATGGCTCCCTCTGCCCAGACTCTACCATGATGTCTGTGAATAATTCGCTGGATGTTGGCCAGTCCTATACCTGTTCCTTCAAATTGGGTTTCGTTGTGGAGGCGTTGAAATATGCCAAATAAGCGATTGACATATTGCATATCAAATCCCACACCATTATCTTGGATGAAAAAAATAGTTTCTTGCTCATCCTCAATACTGCCAATAGTAATGACTGGTTGGTGACATGGTTGAGTGAACTTAACAGCATTTTCAATCAAATTTTGCCATACAAGGCGTAACAGAGAGCGATCGCCCCACACATGAGGTAGTCGCTGTAAATACCAAATTATATGTTTATCAGGAAAAAGCATTTCTGTCTGTTGTTTTGCTTCCCAAACTAGGCGATTCATATCAACTGTAGAGTAGTACATTTCTGCACGTCCGGTACGGGAGTAAGTCAGCAAATCATCTACTAGTTCGCCTGCTCGGTGAGTTAATTCTAAAATTGCTTGCAAATAATGCAAGCTTGTTTCATCACTGGTTGTGGTTTCTAGGTGTTCTTTCAATATATTTGCAAATCCATCTATTTGGCGAATAGGCGATCGCAAATCATGGGATACTGAATAAGCAAAAGCTTCTAGTTCACTGTTAATGGCTTCTAGTTCGGCTGTACGTTCTTGGACTCGACGTTCTAAAGTTTGGTTAAACTGAAGAATTTCTGCTTCGGATTGCTTACGCTGTGTGATATCTTCCACTAAGCCATCTATAAAAGTTTCACCATCTAATTGATTGAGGGTTTCGTTGAAAAGCACCCAGATGTTTTTACCGTCGGGGCGTTGTAAGTGTATCTCCCGTTCCCACTCTTTCCCAAATTGACGCTCGTTAGTCATAAAAGAGTAGAGTTGTTCACAAATAAATGATTGCACCTCCTCTAAGGATGGCAAACCTAAAATATTTAAAAAAGCCGTATTTACATCTAAAATTTTCGCTTGGGGTGTAATACGGAATACACCTATTCTTAATTGATTCAATAATGACTGTAACCGTAGTTCGAGCTGGGCTGCTTTACGGCTAGTTTGATATTGTTGCCAAACTGAACGTACAGCTTGGGTGAGGCGAAGAAAATGTTTTGTGGATTTGATTACGTAGTCATCTAATCCCGCTTTCATTGCCTCAACTGCAATTTCTTGGGAACCTGTGTTGGTAAACATAATCACAGGGCAATGACGGCGAGATTTGACAGCACGCAAAACTTCTAAGCCGGTCGTCCAATTGAGTTGATAATCAGTAATAACTAAATCAAATTTATCTGCTACTAATGCCTGATTCAATGCACTGGTATCAATTATTTCTATCACTCGGACTTGAGGAAATTCTCGGCTTAATTCTCTCATCACCAACAGGCGATCATCTGGATTATCATCTACCAGCAAAATTCGTTGAATTGAATTATTCTGAGTACTCATCGCTGGTTTTTGCCCATTGACTGCGATCGGGAGATGGGGAGAAGAGATATATTTTTAATATTTCTTCTGCCTTCTGCCTTTTGCCTTTTGCCTTCTGGTATTACGTCAAGTAAACAGAAGGATACTGATTAAATTTTAGCCAGTAGGAGTTTAGCGCCTGCATCATCTCCTGTAAAGCATCAAATGCAACAGGTTTAATCAGATAGGAGTTTACCCCCATATCATAAGCACGGTCAACATCAAGATTTTCCCGCGAAGATGTGAGAACTACAACCGGAATTCGTTTTAGTAACGGCTGTTGCTTTAGCCATTCTAGAACTTCTAGACCAGAACGACGTGGTAGCTTTAAATCTAGTAATATTAATGCTGGTAATGGATAATTTTCTCTTTCTTCATAGCAGCCTTGACCTTCAAGGTACATAACTGCCTCATCCCCATCTTTGACAACATGAATGGAATGGTGCAAATTTGCCCGACGAAATGCCCTCTCTAGTAAGAAAATATCATTAGGATCGTCTTCTACCAGCAAGATGCTACATTCAGCGTGATTCATCATTACAAGCTGGCTCCTTGACATTTTTCATTTCTGGACGCCAGTAGAAAAATAAATAGTAGAAAATTTGGTTGTGCTAAACAGAATTTTCATATCAATGTTTAGTTGTCAAATGTATACTATTCGAGTGGATGATCACAAAAAGACTCTTATAGCATGACATAATTCTATCTCACGCTCTGTACGGTAGCGTACATAAGCTTCAGATTTTTTCCAAAAACGACTTGTTGATATTGCTAAAAAAGCGGGAATACTTCACTTTTGTTCTTCATTGAGCAAGCGATCGAATTCTTTTTTAATAAAACCGTAACACTCACAAGCAGTTGCCTCTAAAGCTAGGCGATTAAGAATTGTAATTCGACCTCGGCTGTAGCGGATAATACCTGCTTGTTGCAACAAACCAGCTGCCACAGTTACACCAGAGCGTCGCGTACCCAGTAACTCAGCAATAAACTCTTGAGTAATCTGTATAGTATCAGAAGCTGTATGGTCTTGGGCAGTAAGTAGCCAACGAGCAAGTCGTGCTTCTAGTGAATGATGACGATTGCAGGCAGCAGTTTGACTAATTTGGGTAAGTAAGGCTTGGGTATAAAGTAACAATCGCCTTTGTAGAACTCCACCACGAATAAATTCCCGTTTGAGGACTTTGGTATCTATTTTCATCGCAGTACCAGCAACTTGCACAATTGTGCGAGTTGTTGTTAAATCGCCTCCTAAAAATGCAGGATAGCCTACAACTCCATTGCTACCCACCATACCAACTTCTGTTGTCGAACCATCCTCAAGAACAGCAATTAAAGACACCATTGCTCGATTCGGGAAATAGACATGTTTAATATTTTCCCCCGCTTCATAAAGAACTTGACCGAGGGAAAGTCGCACCTCTTCTAGATGGGGAGCAAGGCGCTGGAACTCCAAATCTGGTAAAGCCAGCAGTAGCTGATTAACTAGCACGGCATCGCTTCCATCACTTCTAAATCAAGCATCTTAAATTGACATGGCTGGAGTAACCCTGTCTGTACGCTACCGTACATAAGCACTAGACTTCTTGGACAAGTAAGGTAAAGTCTAAAAAGCAGGATTTTTCTTTTCCTTTTCTAATCCATTATTTCTTTTTGTCTGTTGCAAAGGCTAATTGGCAAAAGTATTAATTATTAAGCAAACGGGCAAACTCATTTGTTACTATGCCATAACATTCGCAAGCAGTTGCTTCTAGTGCAGTTCGGTTCAGAATTATAATTTTTCCACGACTGTAGCGGATCATGCCTTCTTCTTGTAAATTACCTGCTGCAACTGTGACTGTGGCACGACGGGTTCCCAACAAATCGGCGATATACTGCTGAGTTAAAAATATTTCATCTCGACCAAGACAGTCTTGAACGCACAACAGCCAACGAGCAAGTTGTTGTTCTGTGGAATGGTGAAATTTGCAAACCGCATTTTGCCCAATCTGGGTTAAGAGTGCCTGGGTGTATAGCAGTAGTTTTTTTTGTAATACTCCCCCCTGCTCAAATTGACGCTGAAGGATTTCAGCATTAATTTTCAAAGCACCATCTGCTATTTGTACAAGCGCACGGCTATTAGTAAATTTCCCGCCCAAAAATGCCGGAATGCCAATCATACCCTCATTTCCCACCATGGCAAATTCGGTGGTTGAGTTATCCTTGAGAACGGAAATTAAAGACACCATTGAGCGGATGGGAAAGTAGACTTGTCGAATCACTTCCCCACGATCATAGAGAATTTGCCCTTGAGAGAGCCTTGTATATTCTAGATGGGGAGCCAGGTGCTGATACTCCTCATCCGGTAAAGATGCCAAGAGTTGATTAATCGACCTGGGATCACTATCGGATGGAGACATGCTGTTGTCTGTTGGCAGAACAGTCAGGACGTTACATAACTGCTAGAGAATGAGAAAAACATACTCTGAGAGCTAGTGACGACGTGAGAGGTTGTCATAGGTTAATAAAAATTTGCAAACGACTTCTTCTCCCTACTGGAAGATTCGTACGTTAGCGTACAGATTATAAAGGAAGAAGATAAGAGATGGACGGATTGAGAGATGGAGAGAAACCAATTAAAAATTAAAAATTAAAAATCAAAAAGATTAACTAGCTAGCAATTATCTGCTAATGGCAACTCAATCCAAAATTGGCTACCCTGTCCTAATTGCGATTCAACTCCTACACTACCTCCCATACGCTCAATTCCCCGTTTGATAATCGCCAAACCGATACCAGTACCCGGATAAGATTCTATGCCATGCAAGCGCTCAAAAGTTCTGAATATTCGTTGTTGATGTTGGCTAGCAATGCCAATTCCGTTATCTCCTACCCATAGACGAATAAATTTAGAGGAAGATGATGTAGAAGACGCGGAGAAGGACAGACGCGGTGACGCTTCTGAAGATGATGTAGAAGACGCGGAGAAGGAGAGACGCGGTGACGCGGAGAGTGTCTCATCTGTATTCCCCGTGTCAGAGTTTCCCCGCGTCTCCGTGTCAGAGTGTCCCCCTTGTCCCCCCACTCTCTCCTCTGCCCATATCCGCACTTGAGGTTTAACATCACTAGCTACAAACTTAAGGGCATTACCAATCAAATTAATCAACACCTGTACTAAGATGCTGCGATGTGCTTTCACCATCGGTAAAGTTGACTCGATGGTTATGTGTGCTTGACTAATTTGTATATCTGAGTCTAATTCATTGATTGCGTCAGCGATCGCACTCTCCAAACTCAGCCGTTGTAGCCAAATTTCGCCCCGCCCTAGACGACTGTAAGCAAGCAAATCCAGAATTAAAGTGTCCATCCGTGCAGCAGCCGTAACAATACGGTTGGTATATTCTTGTGCTGTTTCGTCTAAATTAGATTTGTAGTCTTCTTGTAAAGCTTGGGCTAGTCCTTGCATAGCACGCAATGGGGCGCGTAAATCATGGGAGACACTGTAGGTAAAAGCTTCTAATTCCTGATTGACTTCTTGCAGTTGTGTGGTGCGTTCTTTGACTTTTTGTTCTAAGTTTTCGTTGAGTTGCTTAATTTCTGCTTCAGCTTGTTTGCGATCGCTAATATCAATAACTAGCCCACAATAACCTCGGACTTCCCCATTTTTGGCGATGTCAGGAACTAAAATAGCTTGGATATAACGCCTCCCTCCTTCTCGATAGGGAAGTTCCGCTTCATACTCAACTAAATTACCTGCTAGTGCTTGTTCTAGTTTGTCTTTAATGATTTCGTACGCCGCTTCTCCTAAAACTTCTGCTATGTGTTTTCCGTAGATTTCTTCTGGAGATAAGCCAAACCAATCTTTGTAGGTTTTGTTAATAAACTGATAGCATTGCTGGGTATCAATATAAGAAATGCAGACGGGCAAAGAATTGGCAATTAAGTTTAACAATTCTTGATGTTGACGACCTTTGTCTTCACTTAAGAGTAATTGTTGGCTAATTGTTTGCGTATTTCGCCGAGCTGTCTTTAGGGAGTTAATGAGTGCAACAATACATAACCCCTCCAGCAAAAATATAATCAGTTGGAAATTTGTCCACAAGTGAGTGCTGAATAATGATCTAGCAGGAGTTAAAAAAAAATAAGTACTCACTAAACCAGACAAAACAACTGCCAATATACCGGGGCCAATTCCTCCATATCGACTAGTCGCCATTATGGCAGCAAAAAATAGTAAAAATGGTGTTTCGTATTGTTGACCAGACCAATAATTTAGCAGTAGTTTACCCAGTAACGCGATCGCTACAGTTGAAATTGCCATACTGTAACGCCAAACAATCCGGCGTCTTTCTTTCCACATATTTTTTGTCCAGGCTTACAAACCCTTTTGGGTGTAGGGAACGGGAAAGGTGAGGCAACGGGAAACAAAATAGAAAACGTTAATTGTGGGTTTAGAAGCGCACTTAATTAAACAAAGTGTCCTTGTTGAAATCCCATGTTTTTAAACCTGGGTTCCCTATTTCCTTTTCTCTCTTCCCTTTAAATTAACTCAGTTAGGGTTAAGATTACCCGTAAAACTTTACACAAAAGAAAACGCCTAAATTGAGAATCCAGCTGTTAATATGTATATTTTTCATGGGTAGTACTGGACTCGAACCAGTGACATCCTGCTTGTAAGGCAGGCGCTCTACCAACTGAGCTAACCACCCGTTTTTGCTCACAAGAAATAATGTTAGCACACTAATTTGAAAAACGCGATAGTATTTTTGAGAAAATTTTTGCTTGCTTCATCCAAAATTCCTATGCCCTCTGGCCAAACGCACGATCGCATTACTTTATGGGCTTTGCCGTTCGTTGCTGGAGCCACTTTTGTCCAAACCAAGAGTGGCAACCTGACTTTATTGGTGGCAGGTGGATTTATGTTCGGGGGGCTAATGTTTGGCCCTGACCTGGATATATATTCCCGCCAGTATCAACGTTGGGGTTTGTTACGTTGGATTTGGATTCCTTATCAAAAAAGCCTACGCCATCGGTCTTTTTTATCACACGGGCCAATTATCGGTACAACGCTGCGAGTGATCTATTTGAGTGGTGTTGTGGGAATATTAGTAATTTTGGGTACAGTAGTTGCTCAAATGCTCGGTAATGGGGACTGGAGTAGGCAGATTTTAAGTGAAATTGTTGGGCGATCGCTCTTGAATCACAGTCTAGAATTGCTAGCACTATTCTTAGGGCTGGAATTGGGTGCGATGAGTCATTCGCTTAGTGATTGGGGTGGCTCTGCATACAAGCGTGTGCAGAAGCAAGGCATTCAAGGTTTATTGCCCCGTGCGAAAATGAAGAAACGTAAAGCGACAACTCGCAGTAGTCGTAGGACAAAAAGTCTGGGAAGCAAGGGAAGTAAGGGAACTAGGGGAAAAAGTAGTAAATGAAAAACTCTGAAACTTTGGCAGCGTTACAAGAATTAATAGATGTAGTGGCAAAGTTGCGATCGCCTGATGGTGGGTGTCCTTGGGATTTAGTGCAAACTCCCGAAACGTTGACACCGTATGTTATTGAAGAAGCTTATGAAGTGGTAGATGCGATTAATAGTGGAGACAAAGAAGCGATCGCTGAAGAATTAGGAGATTTGTTACTACAAGTTGTTCTGCAAGCACAAATAGCCAAGGAATATCAACAATTTTCTTTACAAGAAGTCGCGCAAGGAATTTCCCAAAAACTAATTCGGCGTCATCCTCATGTTTTTGGAGATGTGTCGGTGCAAAATGTAGATGAAGTGCGGCAAAATTGGGAACAAATCAAAGCAGCAGAAAAAGGCGAACCATCTCCAGAAAATCAAAAATTGAGTACAAAACTTAGTAGTTACGCCCGTAAGCTTCCCCCCTTGATGGCGACGATGAAAATTTCTCAAAAAGCTGCTGCCGTTGGGTTTGAGTGGGAAAATATTGATGGAGTGTGGGATAAGTTTCATGAAGAATTGCAAGAGTTTCACGAAGCTTTAGCCCACGAAACACCAGAACGACAACAAGCTGAACTAGGAGATTTATTATTTTCTATTCTCCAGCTGGCTCGTTGGTACAACCTTGATCCGAGCGAAGCTTTACAAGAGACAAATCAACGTTTTATTCAGCGCTTCCAAAAAATAGAGGTGTTTGCCGATCGCCCCCTGTCTGATTACACTCTCGAAGAGTTAGAAGCCCTTTGGCAGCAGGCGAAAGCACAACTTGAAGGGGATCGGGGACGCAAAGAAAAACCAATGACCAATGACCAATGACAATTGACCATTGACCATTGACCACTTACAACTTAATTGTGACTGTCTTGACTTCAGTGTAATGTTCTAGACAATACTCACCGAGTTCGCGACCCATACCTGATTGCTTGAACCCGCCGAAGGGCGCAGCAGCGTCAAAGATATGGTAGCAATTTACCCACACAGTACCAGCACGGACATTGTTAGCTATGGCATGGGCTTTGGTAATATCTTTTGTCCATACTCCAGCGGCAAGTCCGTACATTGTAGTGTTAGCAAGATGAATTACTTCGTCGATGTCCTTAAATTTAATAATGCTCATCACTGGGCCGAAGATTTCTTCTTGAGCTATCTTCATCTCATTTTTGACATCGGCAAATACAGTCGGTTCAATGAAGAAGCCGCGATCGCCCCAGCGATGACCGCCGCATAACATCTGCGCTCCTTCACGCATTCCCGACTCGATGTAGCTCATAATTTTGTCAAACTGCTCTTGGTCTATCTGCGGACCTTGCTTGGTATTGGGGTCGAAGGGATCACCAACAGTTCTCTGTCTGGCTTTTTCTACACTCTTAGCGACAAAATCGTCATAGCATTTTTCTTCAACGAATAGCCGCGATCCAGCGTTGCAACATTGTCCTTGGTTAAAGAACAAACTATGATGCGCGCCTTCAATGGCCATATCCATATCAGCGTCGGCAAAAACGATGTTGGGACTTTTACCACCAAGTTCCAGGCTCACACGCTTGAGGTTGCTTTTGGCTGCTGCTTCCATCACTAGATGTCCGACTTCAGTTGAGCCAGTAAATGCCAATTTATCAATATCCATGTGGCGAGCGATCGCAGCCCCGGCAGTTGGACCATAGCCTGAGAGAATATTAACCACACCAGGCGGAAAACCTGCTTCGATAATCAACTCACCCACCCGCAGCGCTGACAAAGGAGTTTGTTCGGCAGTTTTCATGACTACCGTATTACCTGTTGCCAAAGCTGGACTTAACTTCCACGCCTGCATCAACAATGGGAAATTCCAAGGAATAATTTGACCGACTACACCCACTGGTTCATGGCGCGTGTAGCAGAAGTAGGGGCCGTTGATGGGAATGGTCTTGCCTTGCACTTTGTCAGCCCAGCCTGCATAGTAGCGATAGCAGGCAATAACTAGCTTTAAGTCGCCATAAGAGCTATGTAGCGGCTTACCGTTGTCTAGGGTTTCTAGCCGTGCTAACTCGTCAATATTTTGCTCAATTAAATCTGCTAGCTTGTAGAGTAACTCACCCCGACGGGTGGCAGACATCTTGCGCCATTCTCCATTCTGGAAAGCAGATCTAGCCGCTTCTACTGCCTTATCTACATCTGGGGCGTCCGCTTCAGCAACGTTACAGATTACTTCACCTGTAGCGGGGTTAATCGTTTCAAACCTTTTACCGCTGACGCTTTCTAACCACTCGTTATTAATCAGCAGCTGAGTTGGACCAATTTTCACCTGTTGTTCGGGTCTAGTAGCTGTAACCATCAGGTGCTCCTTAAGCCTTAAGCTTTTGTTAAAAAACTATTTGAAATCTAAACTTTCCAATAGGTCTATATAATATGCTGCTCTGGTTACAGGAAATAGTGTGATTTTATTTATATAAATTCTGATTTTTTTACATCCAATTTACATAAAAAATTACGTAATTAACCAGGATAATTATGTTACATTGTACGCACGATGGGGGCTATTCCCGAAAGCAATGTTACCGTGCCAAAGTCAAATCTACTAAAAACAGTTTATGAATCGTCGTGAATTTATTGGTTGGGTAGGTGTGGGGAGTTTAGCAAGTTCTCTACCTGTAGTCATTGCAGCTTGTTCTTCTCAAACAAAATCCGAATCGACTACCAATCCTGTGCGTGCTGATGGTTTTCAGGTAGTTGGCAAAGTGACAGATTTGGACAAAAACGGCCAACTCTTGAATGAGGAAATTGCTGTTGGGAAGGTGTTAGTAATTAAAGATTCTGCTAATACTAGCAATCTAATTGCCGTCAACCCTACTTGCACTCATAAAGGCTGTATCGTGGGATGGAATAAAGGCCAAAACGCTTTTGTGTGTCCCTGTCATGGCTCCAAATATGCTAGTGATGGCAAAGTTATAAATGGCCCAGCAGATCAACCCCTTTCTACATACACAGCCAAAGTGGAAGATAATGAAGTGTTGGTGAAAGGAAGTTAACACTCAACAGTCAATCGATTTTAGATAACTCTGTCGTTAACATTGTTAAGGGTAAAGGGTAACTGTTCAAGGTTTTTCTTTTGCTTTTCTTCTACCCTTTTTTCCCTTAACTCATAAGTATTAAAACGCACCCCATGATCAATAGATAACGCTCTTTAATCTAACCAATGATTTCAGACACTCTTCGTTAAAACATCTCAGTTCAACCACAAGTAAGTCTTGCTTTGCCTGATATAGATGCTGTGTAACTGTTGTCGAGATTTTGTTTCTTGAGATTCAATACGTTGATTATCAAGCAATTAGTCGGTTTACGCTGGACAAAAAATCACAGAATATTAGTTATATTACTCATTGATTTTTTTTACTTAATTTGATAGATACTTGATTCAAGTTTGTGCCTTTGTACCTCCCGTGAGTTGATAGGATTGGAAAACGGCATAGATTTAGGTTGTTGTGTGGCATGAATATTTCTGGTGATCGTTCATTAAACTTGGTTGCAATAGCTAAAAGAACACGTCTGGCGGCACTCAAGTTATCAGTTTTATCAACTGAGGCAAAAAATCAAGCGATCGCTGCGATCGCTCAAGCTTTAGAATCAGCAAAAGATGAAATTTTGCAAGCGAATATTGCTGATTGTCAAGCAGCAGCAGCGCAAGGTATTGCTAAACCACTTTATAAACGCTTGCAGTTAGATGAGTATAAATTAAAAGATGCGATCGCAGGAGTAAGAGATGTTGGCAAACTTGCCGATCCTGTGGGTGCAGTACAGATAAACCGTGAACTTGATACAGGTTTAATTCTCAAGCGGATCACTTGCCCTTTGGGTGTTTTGGGTGTGATTTTTGAAGCGCGTCCAGAAGCGGCTATTCAAATTGTGGCTTTGGCGATCAAGTCGGGTAATGGTGTGATTCTTAAAGGTGGTAAAGAAGCGATTCGTTCTTGTGAAGCCATAGTCAAAGCAATTAAGCAGGGATTATCAGCAACTGCTGTTAATCCTGATGTAGTACAGTTGTTGACAAGCAGAGAAGAAACTTTAGAACTTTTAAAATTAGATAAATATGTAGACTTAATTATTCCTAGAGGTTCTAATGCTTTTGTGCGGTTTGTGCAGGAAAATACCCGTATTCCCGTACTAGGACATGCTGACGGGATTTGTCATCTCTATATAGATCAAGCCGCTAATTTGGAAAAAGCAATCATTATCACAGTGGATGCAAAAACACATTATCCGGCTGCATGTAATGCCATTGAAACTTTGCTACTTCATGCCGATATCGCTCCAGATTTTCTTCCAAAGATTGCTGAGGTTTTGCAAACACAAAATGTCGAATTAAGAGGCGATGAACACAGCCGCGAAATTTTACCAAATCTGACATTAGCCACAGAAACAGACTGGGAAACTGAATACAGCGATTTAATTTTGGCAATTAAAATTGTAAATTCTTTAGAAGAAGCGATCGCTCATATTAATGATTACGGTTCCAAGCATACCGATGCGATCGTTACTGAAGATCCAGAAGCGGCTAACACTTTCCTGGCACTGGTAAATGCAGCAGGAGTTTATCACAATTGTTCGACTCGCTTTGCAGATGGTTTCCGCTACGGTTTCGGTGCAGAAGTGGGAATCAGCACTCAACAAATGCCACCACGAGGCCCTGTTGGTTTAGAGGGGTTAGTTACATATAAGTACCAATTAATCGGTGATGGTCATATTGCTGCTACTTACACAGGTGCTAATGCCAAATCTTTTACTCACAAGGATATAAAATAACCAAAAAGCCTGTGTGAGTTGGATGAAAATTTCTTTGTGTCTTGGTACGCTAGGTGCTACAACGGGGGGCTTTGGGACCCCCACGATACTGGGGATGGGGGAAACCCTCCAACGCACTGGCTCGTCTTGGTGGTTAGAAAATACTTTTTTTTAACACTAAGAAACTAAGACACAAAGAGATAAAGGTTTTTTCTATCCACCTTGAAGGCTAGTATCAATAGGTAGTAGTTTTAGCACCTCTGGTTAAGCTTTATCGATAGATTACCTGAGATCATAAATAAAAAAAAGTACACTTGGTTGCCAGTTTGGCAATTTTGGCGATTTAAAAGGGCAGAAATACTTATAGTAGACTTGAGTTTTCTTGAAATAAAAAAGCACCCTCCACTTCGGAGGGTGCTTTTTTGTCTATCTATTGTAGAGACTGATTACATCCAGGCTATGCGATGATTAACCGTTGATAGCAGGAGCTTCGACAGCAGCCAAGTCGAGAGGGAAGTTGTGAGCGTTACGCGCGTGCATTACTTCCATACC
>JANBVI010000052.1 GCA_024239075.1 Fischerella sp. CENA71
TTTTTATGCTTAAAAAGTGCAGTAGAGTACTGCACTTTTTGAGCTAGCCTATCCCACGTGAAGTTTTTCTCAATCTGTTTTCTCTTGAGGGGTCTTACCCCCTATTCGCCAGCTGTATCTTGAGAAAAGTCGGGGTTCTGGGCTTTGCGATTCTTACAAAATAAGATTGCTATAGTACTGATTCTGAGGACTAAAGTCCTCACTACAAACTTATTGCCAGTTACCTACAACCACAAATGGCGCCCAAAAGTGGGGCTTGTTGTATGTATTGTCGTTCAGAAGAGCTAGTTGTGCTTTCTGGAGTGCTTGTGCTTTGTTGATTTTAGTAGTCTTGGCATTTTCCAACTGACTATACAACTCACCCATGAGTTTAGCTGTGCTTTTATCTTCCACTGACCATAAACTTGCCATTGTACTACGCGCACCAGATCGCACCGCTACTCCCGCTAGTCCTAAAGCAGCACGTTGATCACCGATCGCTGTTTCACAAGCACTAAGAACCAATAATTCGATTGGACTACGGGAAATTAGGGCGTTATTTCGCAGTAGATTCCCTAACTGTTTAACATTCAAGCGTTGATCCCAAAACAAGATAAAAGTCTCGTCAGCGATCGAACTAAATTGAGCATGAGTTGCTAAATGAACAATCGAAACATCTGAATTGAGAATTCGGTTTTGAATCTCTTTGATCGTAAATTTTTCGTTCAGGAGTGGTTTAGGTGCAATTCCTAATTTTTCGATTTGGTTTAATTCTGATTCTACTTCATCTAATTCTTTAAAACCTTGATGTGGTTTGCTTATGCCTGCTGTGATGGCTTTGATATTAATGTCTGCTAGTGGTTTTGGATTAATGAGCTGCAACCCAGGAGTTAAAGCAATGGCATATTTTTCTAATAAATATTGTTGACCATCGTGCAGTACAGACATGGGAATATTTCTTAGTTTTTCATCCAAAACAAACACTAAGGTGTCAACTTTGCTGTTTTCTAAGTCTTGTTTGATCGGTCTAATTAGCCAATCATATACTTTTTGGTACAAAGGCAAAGATTCTTCAAGCTTAGTATCAGGGTTTTTGAGAAAAGCCTGTATTTGTTCTACAGTCTCTTCTAATTCTTGTGTGTTGATTTGGGTACTGTAAAGACGTAGAATTCGCTCACTTTGAGATGTTTTATTTTGAGCTTTATTACTTTGAGATTGATTGGGTAGGCTGAGAATTACTTCTAAGGTGTCCTGATCTGGCTTTTGTTTATTTGACAAAACAATTGGATAAATTACTGCGGCGCTAGGGTCTACTTCATCGATTTGTGTGCGATTTGCTTCTACACATGCTTCCCGGAAAAAGTTATTCAGTTCAGCCAATTGTAGAGATTCTAATACATCTCTGGCTTGAGTTAATTGTTTTTGTCTTTCTTCGTCTTTCCCGGCTTTTTTCAAGGATTGAGCATATTCCAATTCTAGTTCAACGAGTTGGCGATAAACCGGTTCTACACTAGCTCGAAAAGAAAACTGTACTTCTGGATTAACTGCTACTAAATCACTGCGTAATGACTGTAGAGAATTATAAGCTTTAGTTGAAGCTGCGATCGCATCTTGTAGATTTCCTTGCTTTCTGTGTATCCTGCCTAATTGCCAAAAATATTGATAGGATATGTGCGGTGATTCGAGACTCGAAACTATACTCAAAGCCTGTCTGGTATAGTTTTCTGCTTGAGATAAATCTTCTTGACTACCTCTTTGTTCATACAACGCACCGCGATTTCCAATCGCATAGGCTTCAGCTGGTTTGTCTCCTAATTTTTTAGCTTGGGTGGTTGCTTGCTCTAAAATTTGATCGATTTGGTTAAAACTTGGTAATTGTGAATCTTGCTTTTGCTGATATTTTTCGGGTTGAATTAGTTCTGCTAAACTTTGAGCATAGTTGATTTGCTCGTAAACTCCTGTCCGAGTAGGAGAAAATTGAACATTTTGAAGATTTAAAGATAACCAAAAAGCTTGTGCTTCTTTATATTTTTCTGGATCAGAGTTTGCCTGTTTTAATAATAGGCTAAGTTGATTTAGTTGTGCTTTTTGCCGTGTAGTTGGTGATGTCGTCAGCTTTGCTGCTTTGGTATAAGCATTTATCGCTTCTTGATAGTAATTTTCTCTGACGCGGCGTACTCTTTCATTTTCTGCTAGGGTTTTGGTTGTGTTACCAATACTGAGATAAGTGGCTGCTTGCTCTTGAGTAGAGTTTAATTTCTCAGCTAAATTTAAACTAGTTGCTAAAACGATTTGAGACTGTTCTGGCTGACCAATAAAACGTAGTAATTCACCCAGACTTCTCAAAGCGATCATTGTAGTTTCAGAAGAAGATTTATTTGTAACTTTTTGGATTTTTTTCGTTAATTCTTCTGAAGATAATTGATTAAAATCTTGACAACTGCTAACTCCAATCTCTGGATTTAAAACTTCTAATAAAGTTTTGCAAGCACGGGGAAAAAGACCCAAATCTTGCATAACTTGAGTTTGGTTAATTTTGTTTTGTGCTAATTTTGCAGGTTCCTTGATTTGACTATATATTTTCGCTGCTGCTTGCCAACTTTCAAGGCTTTGTGTCGATTGTCCGATGTCTCTTTGTAAATAGCCTTGAATATCTAAAGCCTGCGCCAAAATTTTCTGTTTGTCTTGACTTTGCGGCTGAATTTGCAGTACTACTAAACTGTCTTGACTAGCTTTGATCGCTTTTTCCCATTGTCCAAGTTGTTGATAAGTCAATGAGAGATTGCTCAAAGCCATTGCTTGATTTAAATTATCTTTTTGGGCAGAAAATGCAGACGCTGCTTTTTCCCAAACTGCTGCTGCTTCTTGAAACTGACCAGAACGGTATAACTGAGTAGCTTGGCTAACTAGCTGTTGTGTATTTGTCTGAGTTTGCACAATTTGGGTTGCTTGTGAAACCTTAGCAATCACAGGTGGTGCTGTAGATGCAAAGATAAACAGCAAAATTGCCAGAAATAGCGATCGCTTATGATAAAAGCTCTTAATTTGACTAATTAATTTGCGATTAATCTTCTTTTCTTTTGGTTTCATTTTAATATTCCCAATAGTATTGTGAGTTGTGAGTTGTTTGTTGGTGATTAATGATCAGAAATCAGTGAACAGTTAACAGTAATTAATAGAATTTGATCACTGATAACTGTACAGACGCGAGGTTCCTCGCGTCTCTAACTGATAACTGATTTAAAACGGTGCAGGACAAGACGCACTTGCTTTACTGTTGCGCTGAGAACCAGAGGTTGTGGGGTCATAGGCTGTAAGAACCACTTCGCCTTTTTCGTTGAAGATCCATCCTTGAGCCGGGATAATTTCCTTAGTTGCAGTTTGAATTTTTGGTGGATTATTAGTTACATTTTGAGGATTATTGCTACTAGTAATAGGCTGTAGTAAATCAACACGTACATTGTCACTGTTGAAACCGTCGTTAGGACCAGATGGGATACCACCGCGTCCGGTAACAATAAATGCACTACCAGAACCTTTTTGACAGGGATTTTGAGCTATTTGGCTACTAGGATCTGTAGTATTTTCTGGTAATTCACTTAATCCTTGAGTCGGGTCAATATCTAATGTATTGAGATTAACATTGCCAGAAATACCGGATTCCGAACTGGCTGTAATATCGCTGAGGGGTGTAGAGAACTGACGCGGTTGAATACCAAAGACAGAATCAGCTTGGATATTAATGTTACCTCCGTTACCCTTGAATGCGTCCGCTCTGATATCACTATTTTCCTGGGGTAAAGCTACGAGCAAACCAGTATTAATATTGATGTTACCGCCATTACCAGCGCCCAGATTTCTGCCAGCAGTGGCAGATATCAGACTGTTACGGCGTAATAACAGGACATCTTTAATATCTAGGGTAATGTTACCGCCTGTAGCGCTACCGCTTTCAGCGGTGATTGTTCCCCTGTCTAGGGTAAGATTACCAGCTTTGAGTTCTATATTACCTGCCTCTCCCGTACCCGAACTGGTTGCGGAAATAATCCCACCATCTTTGATTGTGACTTGTTTAGGGTCAATGAAAATGCTACCGCCTTTGCCTGTGGAACCTGGGGCTGTGTTCGCAAAGATACCGCTTTGTGCGCCTTGGTTAGTAACGACATCTGTTGGTTCACCAAAGTTTCTAGCTTGCTCAAATCTTTGATTAAAGTTGGGGTCACTACCACTAATAGTTAGATTGTCAGCAACCTTGAGGGTAATATTTCCAGCAGCGCCATTACCGCGAGAAGTTGTCAGTACTTGTCCACCACCAGTAGCAGTAAAGTTCTTGGCTTTAATAGTGATGCTACCCCCACTACCATCATTAGATGTTGATGCATCTACTACTGCGCCATCGGCAATCCTGAAATTACCTGTGTTAATAGTAATATTACCTGCTGCTTGAGGCTGAGTTGCTGTTGTTCCTCTTTCAGCGCTGGTAAATATTCCACTAGAGAATTGTGTCGAACCGATGCCAGAAATATCAATAAAATCTTTAGCATTGATGGCGATGTTTCCCGATTTTCCTTTTCCAGGGGGTAAACCGTTTACTTCGCGAAAAACAACAGCACCGATCTCACTACCATTAGTGAGGGTGAGGGATTTGGCATCAATTGTAATATTACCTCCAAGTCCTTCACCACCTGCTTCTACATTGCTTCTGATTTGGCTGGAGTTAGTAAGTTTAATCGGACCATCAACCTGTATTGATATATCACCTGCATCACCTTTACCAGAAGTGCTGTTATTGATCAGAGCGCGATTTGTGACAAATAGTGATCCTGCATTAATCGAAATGTTACCACCTTTGCGATCGCCAGCTGATTCAGGTACTATACCTCCAACAAGACTGGAAATTGCAGTAGAAAAATTATTACTGCCAACTCCATCAATTGAGAGTGTATCGCGAGCATTGATTTTGATTGCACCTGCATTTCCTTGTCCAAAAGTACTGGCGCTAATTCGAGCGCCATTTTTGAGAAAGAGGTTATTTGCACTCAGGTTAATACTACCGCCATTACCATTACCATTTGTATCTACCTCGCTAACAATGGCACTAGGATCTCTGTTACTTCCCACTTCATCGATAATGGCATCTTTAATAATGTTAATGGTGATGTTCCCAGCATCTCCCTTGCTAAAAGTACTAGCAATTATTTGACCACCATTTGTCAAAGAAAGTGATCCTGCATTAATCGAGATGTCACCACCTTTGCGATTCCCAGTTGATTCAGGTACTACACCACTAACAAAACTGGAAATTGCAGTAGAAAAATTATTACTGCCAACTCCATCAATTGAGAGTGTATCGTGAGCATTGATTTTGACAGCACCTGCATTTCCTTGTCCAAAGGTACTGGCGCTAATTCGAGCGCCATTTTTGAGAAAGATGTTATTTGCACTCAGGTTAATACTACCGCCATTACCATTACCATTTGGATCTACCTCGCTAGCAATGGCACTAGGTAGTTGATTACTTCCCACTCCATCGAGAATGGCATCTTTGAGAACGTTAATGTTTATAAAACCAGCATCTCCCTTGCTAGAAGTGTTAGCAAGAATTTGACCACCATTTGTCAAAGAAAGTGATCCTGTATTAATCGAGATATCGCCACCTTTGCGATTCCCAGTTGATTCAGAACCTTGAACACGACTAGCAATTTGAGAAGAAATATTATTGCTTCCAACTCCATCAACTGAGAGTGTATCGCCAGTCGTTATTTTGATAGCACCTGCATTTCCTTTTCCGAAGGTACTAGCACTAATTCGAGCGCCATTTGTGAGAAAGAGGTTGTTTGCACTAATTTCGATAGTACCCCCATTACCTTCGCCTGGGTTTACCGCTTCGCTTCCAACACCACTAGGGTTTCCGTTGCTTGCGACTCCATCAAAAATGGCATCTTTGAGAACGTTAATGTTTATAAAACCAGCATCTCCCTTGTCAAAAGTACTGGAATTCAATTGACTTCCCTCAGTCAACAATAGTGAACCCGTTTTCACTTGGATATTACCTGCTTTACCTTCTCCCTCTGTTTGGGAACGCAGTCGAGAAGTACCTCGAACATTTAGAGATTCAGAAATGTTCAAGTTAATATTGCCTGCATTTGGGGGGCCCTTTTCTCCTGTAAAGCCAGAAGTATTAGTAAATAATTGCGAGCCATTGTCTAGGGAAAGCGATCGCGCAGTAATGTCAATATCGCCTCCTTGGCCAGTACCTACTAGATCAACTCCAGATATGTTTGAATTGCCAAAAACAGAAGTAGTGACTGAGCTATTATTAAAGGAAACATTTGCATTCGGAGCATCAATAATTATTTTTCCTGCATTACCAGATGAAAAGGTAGCAGCTTGCAGAATAGAGTCACCACTAACGGAAACAGAATCAGAAGCTTTGATGCGGATATTTCCTGCGTTTCCTTGTCCAGCTGTGGAGGTAGCTAATCCCGCAAAGTTGGATAAAGATAGCGATCGCGTATTAATTTCAATATCATTAGCACTACCTGTAGAGAAGGGATCAACACTGCTACCGATTCCGCTACCTTCTCCCTCTAATCCTTGCAAGGATACTTTATCTGTTGCTGTAATAGTTACTTTTCCTGCATTTCCTCCTCCAAAACTAAAAGAACCGATCACAAATCTACCAGTTCCTTCTAAACTATTGGCATTAATAATTACATTTCCTGCGTTACCTTGTCCTGAAGGAAATACTATATTTCTGATGCGACTACTAAAGTTACTATCTCCCTCAATTTTCACTGCTCCTGACGCATTAACGACAATATCGCCAGCTTGAGCTGAAGGTGTTCCCAAACCTGATTCAATTCCAGCAACAATATCTCCACCCCCGGAGATATCTAAATTGCGAGCATTAACATTAATACTACCTCCGCCTCCACCAACTACATAGACTGTAGCCAAGTTTTGCAATGAGACATCGGCTTTTGCTACTGCGCTAGGAAAACTCAAGCTACCATCAGGATTCAACCCGACGGTTCCTGCTTGTGATAATCCTCCTAGTTCAACTCTTGCTCCTGGTGCATACACAATTCCCCCATCTAAGCTGACGTTACCACCTACTAATGCCAACGTCTTTCCTGATTGCACTCCAAAACCCAAAGTGTCTACATTATTAGTGATACTGCCAGGATTATCCCGAAATCGCAAACCGATGGGAATATTAATAGTTAGCTGTGGAACTGGTTGGGGATTGCTGGCACTGAATTCAAAGTTGTCAAATAATACACTATCGGCTGTAGTGCTAAAAAATGAACCACCACGCAGGTCTAAACTAGCATTTGGACCAAAAGAAATTCCTCTTGGGTTAATTAAAAATAGATTAGCGTTACCTAAAACACCAAGAACGCCTTGAATATTTGAGCGATTACCACCTGTAACTCTGGTGAGAATATTAGCAATACCAGCAGGATTGGAAAAATAAACACCTCTACCTGCATCAACGTTGAAATCTCGAAAACTGTGAAATAAATTTGAATTGCGAATCGCACCCCCATCAATGCGATCTATTCCATCAACAACGTTAGGATTCACAATAGAACTTTCGCTACCCAAGCTGGTATCCGGGGTAAGTTGGGCTATAGCTTTATGTATGGGTGCAAGATAGCCGAAAGCCAGTAGAGATAAGATGAGGAAGAAGAGCGATCGCATAGTAGGTATCCTGGGATTTATGGTAGTATCTTGATCTTCTCTGTTGTTTATTAAACAGTGATTGAACTAGGAAATCTACTACTCTTAAAAAGCCTTAAAAACCAGCAGCACAAACCGCAGCAGTACGAGAACTGCGTTGATAATTGTAGGCTGTGGGATCATAAGCTGTCAGAACTACCTCACCTTTGTTGTTAAATATCCATCCTTGAGCCGGGATAATTTGCTTGGTTTGGATAGTTGGCTGGTTAACAGATGATCTGCGGGAATTACTGCTGTTGGCAGTTGGCTTGACTAAATCAACGCGGACGTTGTCGCTACTGAAACCTTCATTCGGTCCAGGAGCAAAACCACCCCTTCCTGTGATGATAAATTCACTACCCGTACCTTTTTGGCAAGGATTTTGAGCGATTTGATCTCTGGGGTCTGGTAAATTATTTGGTAATTCGACTAATCCTTGACTAGGATCAACATCTATGGTGTTGAGTTGCACAGTACCATTCAAGCTTGCATTTTGCCGGGAAATAGCTGTGATATCGCTGGTCGGTTGCTTTCTTGGGTCTAAATCTTGAGGACGTAACCTCTGCCAATCTTCACGAGTACGTACAAATAGCCCAAAAATACCATTAGAATTAATGATTACTTGTCCTCCCTGACCTTGATCAGCATTAGCGATAATGTCGTTGTTATCGAAGGGTTGGGCAATGATAAAGCCTCGGTTGTTCGTGAGAGTGTTAATGTAAATATTGCCACCATTGCCATTAATAGCGGCGGTAGAAATAAAACTTTCGCCACTCATGAACAAATAATCTTGGACATCAAGATAAATATCACCGCCATTACCTGAAGTTGCTTGTGCTGTAATACTTCCTTGATTTTCGAGACGAATTGTATCAGATGTAACTCTGACTTCACCTGCATTTCCAGTACCTTGACCATCGACAATAATTTTTCCCTGGTCTCGAATGATTAATTTGGGTGTTTTCAGGATCACAGTACCACCATCACCTGTTGTATCGCTACCCAGGACTACACTAGATATCGCGCTACCCTCTCCGCTAATTTCTGTTGATTCGGAGGCTGTGATATCTAAGGTCGCTGCTTTTCCGGTGCTGATTGTACCTGTAACTAGCTGTCCCCCATCTGTAATTTTTAACTGGCGCGTTTCTAAAGTTAACTTTGAACCTGAACCTGTACTATTAGACTGGACAATCGTACCAATCGCAGTGGGTACGGTAAAACCTGCTACTGATAGCTTGCCTTTAATTTCTACAGATTCAGCAGCTTTGATAAATACATTACCTGCTGAACCTGCTCCGTAAGTATCAGCACCTATTTGTGAGCCACCCTGTGAGATTAACCTCTTGGCTTGAATAGTTAAATTGCTACCAGTGCCTGTACCACCAGGCGAAACAGCAGTGTATATGGTACTGGGGACTGAATCATTGGTTGAGATTCCGCTTACTTCCAAGGTACCAGTAGCATTAACGCTGACATTTCCTCCAGACTGAGAACCTGTAAAAGCAAAAATACCAGACCCATCGGTAAGTTTGATATTTCTTCCCTGTACTTGGATTTCTCCAGCACCCGCCTCACTACTACTATCTATTGAGGCTTTTTTGGTCAGAGAAATATCCCGGAAAGCTGGTACATTTGTATATCCTAGTTGCCAGCCTTTATCTACAGGAGTGATACTGACAAAACTTGAACTATCAACACTCCCAACTTCAATTCTGCCGCCATCTGCTAACAGATTTCCTCCTTCTAAATTGACATCACCCCCCACAAGAGCAAGAGTTTTACCGGGTTGCACTGCTAAACCAGGAGGAGGAGTTGAGTTTCTACTGAATTCTAAAAATTCTGGATTGAACTGGAGATTATTACCTGGCCCTTGAACGCCAATTGTTCCTGGATTATCCCGAAAGCGCAATCCTATGGGAATGTTTATCGTTAGTTGTGGTGGTGCTTGAGCGTTACTGGCGCTAAATTCAAAGTTATTATCAAAAACAAAACTATCAGCCGTAGTCGCCAAAAAAGAACCACCCAAGTCTAAACGAGCATTTGAACCAAATAAAATCCCCTTCGGATTGAGTAAAAATAGATTAGCGTTACCTAAAACACCAAGAACACCTTGAATATTCGAGGGATTCCCACCTGTGACTCTGGTAAGAATATTGGCAATTCCAGCAGGGTTGGAAAAATAAGCACCTCTCCCTGCATTCACATTGAAGTCTTGAAAAGAATGAAACAAATTTGACCCACGAATTGCACCCCCATCAATGCGATCGCTCTCAATACCTTTGATCACATCTGGGTTCACAACAGAACTTTCAGCACCCAAGCTACTATCTGGGGTTATCTGTGCTGTAGCTTTGTTTATAAATGCAAAACTGCCCAAAGTAAATAAGGGCAAGGTGAACAATAGAAGTGATCGCCAATAGTATTTTGTTTGGTAGTTTTTCTCAAAGACGAGCGATCGTTTTCGATTATTGATGTCAACTTTGTCTAAAATTAGTAGCATTTCAAACACCTGGCTGATAATACTTTGGACAGTTAATAAATCAATTCACAAACAATTAACTGATTCCTGATAACTGATCACTGATTTAATTCGGCGCAGGACAAGCTACAGTCGTTTGGGAATTGCGTTGAGGAATATTAGCTGTAGGATCATAGGCTGTAAGAAGCACCTCACCTTTATCGTTAAATACCCATCCTTGAGCTGGAATAATTGGCTTGGCTATGGGTTGGGTAGGCGACTGCTTAATAGTTAGACTTTGGAGATTACTGTTGCTAGTAACAGGTTTTACCAAATCAACACGAGTATTATCGCTGCTAAAACTTTCATTTGGTCCAGGAGCAAAACCACCTCTTCCTGTGACGGTAAATTCGCTACCTATACCTTTTTGGCAGGGATTTTCGGCAATGCGATCGCCTGGATCTGTAAGATTACCAGGTAATTCAACTAATCCCTGACTGGGGTCAACATCTGCGGCGTTGCTGAATCACAATATGAATTATGCGATCGCCAGCAGTCTTAAGTGTTGCTCCCTCCAAACTTAGATCACCACCGACTAAAGCTAAAGTTTTATCCGATTCCGCCCGCAACCCATCTGTAGTATCTATCAGAGTGCTATTTTTCCTTAGTCCCTGACCATTACCTTGTACCTGAATACTTCCAGGATTATCCCGAAATCTCAAGCCAATCGGAATATTGATACTTAACTGTGGCAATGTTCGCAAATCTGTGGCGCTAAACTCCAACCCGCCCTCAAATAACAAACTGTTAGCTGTTGTAGCGAAAAAAGAACCACTCAAGTCTAAACGAGCATTTTGTCCAAATAAAATCCCCTTCGGATTGAGTAAAAATAAATTAGCGTTACCTAAAACACCTAACCTTCCAAGAATATTTGAAGGATTACCGCCTGTAACTCTGGTAAGAATATTGGCGATTCCAGCAGGATTGGAAAAATAAGCCCCTCTCCCTGCATTCACATTGAAGTCTTGAAAAGAATGAAACAAATTTGACCCAGGAATCGCACCTCCATCAATGCGATCGCTCTCAATACCTTTGATCACATCTGGATTCACAACTGAACTTTCAGCACCCAAGCTATTATCTGGGGTTATCTGTGCTGTAGCTTTACCCAAAAACATCAAAATCATGAAGTTTGGTAAAAATAAAGCAATGACAACTAACAGATGTGATCTCTTGATATTCCCAACCTGATTAAAAGTAGGACTAATCTTTTCTTTCTCGGTAGATAAGAGAAACAGAGGTTTATGTCTGTATTTGTCGCAACCTTGAAGAGTTATGTAATTCCCTAATAACCCATGTTTTTTGCATAGCATAGTAGAGGCCTCCTTATTTCAGGAGAGTGATAAATCTCAACAAACAGTTATTCAGTTATCAGTTATTTATTTGCTACAGAAAATCAAGGGTTAAAAATCCTTGTCTTGCGGTTTTTGTCTGTCTAGCTGCGGCTGAATATCACCTTGTGCAAGATATTAAATTTGATAACTGATAACTGATAACTGCTCACTGATCACTGGTTACTGAACAAGCCGCAGTTGGTTGAGAAGTACGTCCCTGAGAAGAATGGGTGGGATCATAGGCTGTCAGAACGACTTCACCTTTTTTGTTAAATATCCATCCTTGAGCAGGAACAATATTTTTGGTGGTCTGACGAATCACTGGCGACTGATTAATTTTGAGATTTGGGGAATTACTACTAGCAACAGGTTCTACTAAATCGACACGAGTCTCGTTACTGCTAAAGCTATCATTTGGGCTGGATGGTAAACCACCCCGTCCAGTAAAGGTAAATGAACTACCAGAACCCTTTTGACAAGGATTTTGGGCTATTTGATTTGTCGGATCTGTGATCTCATCTGGTAATTTTACTAAGCCTTGACTGGGATTAACATCCGTAGTGTTAATTTCTACTGTTCCATTGGACTCTAGTCCACGGTCAGAAGAAGCAGTGATATCACTATCCTTACTACGGAAGAGATAATCAGCTTTAATAAATATATTTCCCCCAGAGCCTTGTTCGGCATTGGCGGTGATATCGCTATTTTCTAAGGCTACTAGATTACCAGTGTTGATATTGATATTTCCACCCCCAACTGTACCCGTAGCATTAGTTGTAATATTGCTATTGCGACGCAAGATTAAATCACGGGAGTTCAGGGTTATATTACCTTGACCACCTTTAGTGTCGGCGGTAATTGACGCATTGTTATCTAGCCGAATGTCTTTAGCTGCTGTAACTTCTATATTACCTGCTCGTCCTGTGCCTTGACTACCGACATTGATTTTTGCACCGTTGTTAACGAGTAAGCGTCCGGTTGTAATTTTTAAGCTTCCCCCTTGGGCTGGGGAATTTTGTAAGGTATAAGCGTAAATCCCGCTAGCAGCAGTATCAAGAGTTCCCAGTCTACTTTCTGCGTTTTGTCTAGCATTAATTTCCTTCTGACCGAACGCTATCTCATTTTTAATGTATTGGTTAAATGTTTGCTCAAATGTGGGGTTACTGCCTGAAATGGTGATGCGGTCAGAAGCATTGAGATTAATTGTACCTGCATTACCTTTGCTTGAAGCAGTGTTAAGAATTTTACCACCACCAGTAAACTCAATTACACGAGCGTTGACGGTGATATCCCCTCCCGGAAAAGCTGTTTGGGTTGTAGCTTTTAAGTTTCCTCCATTACTGACACGCAAAGTATCAGCGTTAATAATAATGTTACCAGCAGGTCCATTGCCAATAGTGTTTGTTACCAATGTGCTGTATGCTGATTGTGGGCGACTTAATCTCATTAATGCCTGATCAGCAAATAATGGAGTAATGCCGGATATTTCAACTGTATCTGTGGCATTAACTTCAATCAGACCACCAAAGTTACCTGAAGATGGACCACTTCCGCCCGTTGTCGCTGTTACTGTTGAACCATCAATAATAAACACTGACTGCCCGCCAATAGATATCTTGCCAGCATTTTCGGGTGTAGTTGTATTACGGACATCAGCAAAAATAGCACTAGATTGAACTCTCACTGGACCTTTGGATCTCAATGTAACTGTGCTAGGATTCCCTCGACCGTAACCTGTGGCAGCAAGTTGACTATTGTTGGTTAAGCTTACTGAAGCATCGCCCTGCAATGATATTTTTCCAGCAGCAGCATTACTATTGTTGGTATTGACAGTGGTTACAAGATTAGCGTTCGATAATAAAATAGAGCCTTTTGCAAGTAGTGAAATATTTCCGTCGCCTAATGCTCCATTACCTGCACTAAAAGTGGATATTACCTTGTTCTCACGGTCTACGGTTCCTGGTAAGCCTTCCCCAATCAAAGTGATATTACCATCGGCTGTGAGTGAAATTTTGCCACTACGCCCTGAACCAGAAATATCGCGGAAATTACTACTGGCATCAAGTGCAGGCTTATCTTCTGGAGGAGCTTTATCTAATGGCCAATAAACGGGATTACTGATGTAAATATCTCCTGCGGTGATATTGATGTCACCAGCATTACTTTGCCTGCCGATAGTACGTGTGCGAATCCGTCCACCACCAGTCAGTTCCAAGTAATTGGCTTTCACATTGACGTCACCTGCGTCACCAATAGCATTTCGATTAGCAACATTTTCTACCAAGCTTTGTCCATTAATTTTAATTGCCTCAGTTGCATCAAGTGTGACGTTTCCAGGTACAGATGTACGAGCTGTTAAGTTTGGTTTAATACCAGCAGATACAGTACTTCCGGTTTCTATATTTAAGTTTCGGGCAATGATATTCACACTACCCTTTCCTTGATCTGCAACATCAATCCTGGAACCATTTTTTAGCAGTACATCTGCTCTGGTGATACCATTGGGAAAACTGAGATTACCATCAGGATTCAATCCTATAGTTCCAGCTTGTGTCAATCCTCCTAACTCAACTTTTCCTTCTGGTGCGATGAGGCTTCCTCCATCTAAGCTGACATTACCGCCTACTAGTGCTAGTGTCTTTCCCGTTTGTACTTGAAGAGAAGCGTTGTTGGTAATACTGCCAGGATTATCCCGAAATCTCAAGCCGATGGGAATATTAATAGTTAATTGTGGAACTGCTTGCGGGTTACTGGCACTAAATTCAAAATTATCGAATACTAGACTATCGGCTGTACTGCCAAAAAATGAACCACCACGCAGGTCTAAACTAGCATTCGGCCCAAAATAAATTCCTTTTGGATTGAGTAAAAATAAATTAGCGTTACCTAAAACACCAAGTCTTCCAAGAATATTCGAGGGATTACCACCAGTGACTCTAGTAAGAATATTAGCGATTCCAGCAGGGTTGGAAAAATAAGCTCCCCTCCCTGCATTGACATTGAAGTCTTGAAAAGAATGAAACAAATTTGAGCCACGAATCGCACCGCCATCAATGCGATCGCTCTCAATCCCATTAATCACATCTGGATTTACAACCGAATTTTCTGTGCCACCTAAGTTGCCATCTGGAACAATTTGTGCTGTACTTCTATTCTGCGATACCAAAATGCTAAAAATAGTTGGCGACAACGTGAATAGAACTAGTAACCAAGAAAATTTCATTGTTAATTCTCACAGCGATCGTCACAACAAGCAAGAATTTTTTCTTCTGAACTCTCAATCTCCCTAAGTGAAGCAAGAACAGAACGCGAGCCACCAAACGAAAACACTACTGAAACCCTTACCAATGACCAATGACAAATGACCAATGACAACTGACCAATCTAAAAGGGACTGTAATTGATTGAGAAATACAAACCTTGTTCTTGCAATGTCCGATCTCTGTCCCCTTCGACATCTATGAGAGGAACAGCATAGTCAAGACGAGCGCTAAATGTTTCACCCATTTGCCATTGCAAACCTAAGCCTGTACCAATTAAGGTATTGGGGTCGGGAGTGGAACTGGAGTTGTCAGAGTTATTCCAGCCGACGCCAAAGTTGATAAAGGGTATAACTTGCAAAACTCCTTCTATTTGTCTTCTGCGCCAAACAGGAAATCTAACTTCAGCTGAAGCAAATAAGCCATTATCTGTTAAAAACTGATCTTGTCTATAACCCTTGACAGTTTGTAAACCTCCCAAACGAATCTGTTCGATGGGTACAAGGGATGTGCTTGCGAATTGCATTTCTGAACGCAATACCAGCAAAGTATCTGGTGCTAACAAGCGCACATACTGTCCTTGTCCTCGCCAAGCAAAATAGCGACTATCTGGAGCTTCGCTGTTGACGGTAGCATCAAGCCAACCTACACCAAGACTAAATTGCGATCGCAAAGCAAAGACTTGTTGAGAGTTGCGTTGGGTATATTCCTGAAAAAACCTAACTGTTGAGAGGCGCGTTCTTCCTTTGTCATCTGCACCCGCAGATAAAGGAAAGTTTTCTCCCAGTAATCTATTTTCACTTTGCTGTCTAGAGAAAGTTAAGCCGAGTGCGAATTCTTGAGTTGGAGTTTGGAAAATTGGCTGGCGTACATTCAGGTCTATGTAATAATAATCACCTGTAATATCAATTCGATCAAAGGGTGGTTCTACTACTGTGACAGCCGTTCTGCCTGTGTTAAAGCCTACAGTACCGTTGCGAGCATTAATGGGGAATGCGTAACCTAAGTCAAAAGCGTTACTACCATCGCTGTTGATATATTCCAAAGAAAAGCGATCGCCAAAGCCCAACAGATTACCTTCACTCAGGTTAACACCCCGACGGAAAGTTCCCACGCTAGGATCACCAGCGTTATCAGCAAATATATCTACTTTAAAAGAATCTGCCTCTACAACATTCACTTCCAATAGACTCTGATCTGGACGTGAACCTGTAGATAATTCCGCAGAAATATTGGCAATTAAAGGATCAAGTTGCAGTAATTGCAGTGCTTCTAAAAGCTTTTCTCGATTTAAAGGCTTAGAGGTTGCTAAGGCGATGCGACTACGCACATAATTCGGTTGTAGACGCTTAGTACCCGTCACCTTGATGTCTTCTATACCACCTTCAATGATTTGAACTTTAACAACAGCACCTTCTCTTGCAAAAGTTTGCTCTGCTGGGATTACCGCACCGGAATTAATGTACCCCGCCTTGATGTATAGATTAGTAATAATATTTTCAACTTGCAAAAGCTCGGCAAAAGTTATCGGTCGGTTAAGAAAAGGTTTTGTTGCTTCGCTTAACCGTTCATTACTAAATGCTGTGTTTCCTTGAAAATCAAATTTCTGAATTGTAATAGTTCCAGAAATTCCGGGAAGCGTTGGAGATTCTGGTGGTGGAGATGGAGTTGTATCTAAAGGAGGTGTAGGTGATGGTTGCGGCTTTGGGATTGGCTTTGGTGGTGGTGTAGGAGGAAGAGGACCAAGAACTTGCGATAAAATTAGGATTTTATCCAACTCTTTGTCTTGATTCCTGTCAACTAGTTCATGTAACTTATAAGCATTGGGAGGATTTGATTTGAGTCGAACATCATGATTGAGAAAATAATATTCGCTCCCAATTTCTGTATCGTTATTTTGGCTGATTTGGTTTTCTACAGCAGCTGTGGTATTTTCTAGCTGTGTGTTGATCTGTGTCTCGTGAGTTCCGACAGAAAAGTTGTCAGTCTTCAGAGCCTTCGATGCTAAGTTTCCAGCAGAAGCTTTCAAAGCAGAGAATGCTATTAAAACTTCCAAGAATAAAGAAACAGTTAAATTCAGTTTCCAATTGTGGTTATGCATTAAAACTTGATTAACTTTTATTAATTAAACTTAAATACCATAGAATATGGTTTGTAGTATAGAGAATCATAATAAAATTTAACGAGGTAGTTTAGGAAACTAAAATGAAATATAGGTAGTTATAAAATATTGCTTTAAATGAAGGAATATATATTAAGATGACGGAAGGCAACAACAATCTATTATGTGGCCGCTACCAAATCATCCAAGAGCTAGGCAGGGGAGGTTTTGGCGTCACCTATTTGGCTACAGATACATCGTCTAATATATTGTGTGCAATTAAGAAACTAGATCCTCTCAATGCTGATCTAGAAACAGCTAAAAAATTCTTTCACAGAGAAGTTAATATATTAAATACTTTACAGACTAACCAGCAAGTTCCTAAGTTCTTTGACTACCTGGAAGAAGACAATAATTATTATATTGTCGAAGAATATATAGAAGGTACATCCTTAGCAGAACTAATTCATCAAAAATGGCCAGAATACACAGTAGTTAATTTCCTACAACAAATTTTATCAGTATTAGCATACTTACATGCAAAGAATATTATTCATCGTGACGTCAAACCCTCCAATTTAATTATTAGAAAGGGAGACAACAGATTTGTCTTAATTGACTTTGGCTCTGTGAAAAAATTAGATAGTCAGTATCCATCCTCTCAATCATCAATCACACAAACAATGATTGGGACTCCTGGATATGCTCCCTCAGAACAAATGGCAGGAAGACCACGTTTTAATAGTGATATTTATGCTTTGGGCTTAACAGCAATTCAACTATTAACTGGAATGCACCCAAGAGAATTAAGATGGGACGAAAAAGATAATATCATCTTACCTAGCGATATTAATATTGAAGCTTCTCTGAGTGCGATTTTAGCCAAAATGGTTTATAACAACCCAGACCATCGGTATCAATCAGTAAATACAGTCATTGAGGATTTGAATAAAACGAAAATTAGTTCACCACCTACTCAACCACCAACTTATTACACATCTGATCATCGAAGGGTAATTACTAATCTACGATTTATCAAAATTTGGCAAATTCCAGTTGTATTAATCTTAATAGCAGGAATAATAGCTGCCATAGAATTTTTTCATCCATTTATACGACCTATATATTATTTACATGAAGCCAATACGCTGCTTGATGAACGCCAAGGAGAAGCAGCTCTAGATAAATTTAACTCTCTCAAACAACTTCAACCCAACTCTCCCGAAGTTTGGAAAGGACGAGGCGATGCTTTGTTTCTTTTAGGACGAGACTTTGCCGCCTTAGAATCTTATAATAGAGCAATTTTTTTGCAACCAAAAGACCAAAAACTTTTAGTTAAGATTCTAATTAATAAAGGCAAAGTTTTATATAAACAACAAAATTATCAAGAAACTTTAGATATTTATGAAAAAGCTTTAAAAATTGATGAAAATAATCCAGAAGCTTTGAGTGGAAAAAGTTTATCTCTATTAGCAACTGGGAAAAAACAAGAAGCGTTGCAGTATTTGGAACAACTAAAGCAAATTCGACCTGATGATCCCAGAATTTGGCAAGAGATTGGCTTTGCGATCGAACAATCACAAGGAAAACAAGCTGCAAAAGAATACTTTCAAGAAGCTCTTTCAACTTATGATGATATTCTCAGAACTAAAAACAATAATCCAATATATTGGACTGATAGAGGTTCAATATTACTTAAATTAAATCGTCCACAGGATGCACTTGATTCTTACGAAAAAGCTCTAAATATAGATAATAATTTTTATGAAGCTTTAATTGGTAAAGGTAACGCCTTAAATGTATTAGGAAAACCTAGTGAAGCTCTTTTTGCTTTTAAACAAGCTAGTAAAGTCCGTCCCCAAGATTATTTAGTTTGGTTTAACCAAGGAATTTTACTCACACAAACCTTAAGAAATCACGAAGAAGCTATTAAAGCCTTTGATCAAACAATTGCACTCAAAGAAGATTTTCATCCGGCATGGATAGGTAAAGCATTAGCATTGTTAGAATTGAAACGCTATCAAGAAGCATTAGTTGCCATTGAGAAAGCTAAAACTTTGCAACCAAAAGACCCAGATATTTGGGATATTCGAGGAGAAATTTTAAAGGGATTAGGTAAGCAACAAGAGGCAAATAATTCTTATTACCAAGCTGAAAAACTTAGGAGTGAGATGCCTTAAGTTGGGGGATAATAATGAAGGGAGACAAAAGACAAATTGTTCTTGCTTTCCGTTGCTTATGGGATTCGTTTTGGGAGTGAATAACTATCTCAGAAATAATCCGAATTAGAAACAGAGCGATCGCAATGCAATCTTTGAAAACTTTTTAGCTTAAATCGAGCAGAAGCTCCACACCTGACACCACAATGGTAAGCTCAATAGATCACGCCGGCATCAACTGCTGGATGCGCTCTGTTCTTTTCCTAGCCAATTTGGATTCTGAGCAGTCCTGCCGAAAATAGAGAACTCCTGACTCTACAAATGAAGGGTATGATGCGTAATAAAGTCTGATTTTATTAAGTAACTAAGCAGAATTAATTACACAAACAACTGATAGAATATAATCAAAGTTAAATTTGCATAAAAATTAAGGTTTTAGATGTTCTTCATCAGAGAAATAAACCCTCTTTCTTTGATTAAATATCAATGGATTGAGCTCGATGCTTATTCTAGCTGGCAAACGTTTGTTGAATCTCTGGAAAAAATACTCAGAGAATTTGGACAAAACTATGTAATTAATTTTGAGTAACTACTTACAGGAATAATGGCGCAAACAGTATCAATCAATAACAACCAGAGGTTGCAACTAAAACCCCTAGTCACACCAGAACGCTTACTTTTGGGTCCTGGTCCTTCAAATGCTCATCCCGCAGTTTTGCAAGCGATGAATACTCCTCCGCTAGGCCATCTTGACCCAGCTTTTCTTGCAGTCATGGATGAAATCCAATCATTGCTGCGCTACGTATGGCAAACAGAAAACCCTCTCACCATCGCTGTTAGTGGTACGGGAACAGCAGCAATGGAAGCAACTATTGCTAATGCAGTAGAACCAGATGATGTTGTGTTAGTGGGTGTGATTGGTTATTTTGGTAATCGACTTGTAGATATGGCTGGACGTTATGGTGCAGATGTGCGAACCATTACCAAGCCTTGGGGACAAGTCTTTTCTATAGATGAATTACGAACTGCTGTACAAACTCATCGTCCAACTATTTTAGCTTTGGTTCATGCTGAAACATCCACAGGCGCACGTCAACCTTTGGAGGGAGTTGGTGAGCTGTGTCGTGAGTTTGGCTGTTTGCTGCTAATAGATACAGTTACAAGTTTGGGTGGTGTTCCCATATTTTTGGATGAATGGGGAGTAGACCTCGCTTATAGCTGTAGCCAAAAAGGCTTGGGTTGTCCACCGGGTGCTTCTCCTTTTACAATGAGTCCCCGCGCATTTGAGAAATTGCAACAGCGTCAAACGAAAGTAGCTAATTGGTATTTGGATATGACGCTGTTGAATAAATATTGGGGTAATCAACGAATTTATCATCACACAGCACCCATCAATATGTATTATGCACTCCGAGAAGCACTACGTTTAATTGCCGAAGAAGGAGTAGAAAACAGCTGGCGACGTCATCAAGAAAACGTAGAATATCTCTGGCAGTCATTAGAAGAGATAGGATTGTCATTACATGTACAGCGAGAGTACCGTCTACCAACTCTCACAACAGTCCGCATTCCTGAAGGCGTGGATGGTAAAGCGATCGCCCGACAGTTGCTCTTAGAGCATAACATTGAAATTGGTGGTGGTCTTGGTGAATTAGCTGGTCAAGTCTGGCGTGTTGGACTTATGGGTTTCAACAGTCGTAAAGAAAATGTAGATCGGCTTATAGAAGCTCTGCAACTGGTTTTGCCTAAATAGAATTGCTTGGTATTTGACACTCCCATCTGCATTTCAGCGATGGGATTTTTGCTTTGTAGAGATTCCAATGAATTTACTCCACCTTCTTATCTCCTTTGTCTTTTTTGTCTCATTATCCCTTCCCTTTCCCTCTAAGTTAGACTGAAGTATAGCAGTAAACCCAGATAGCAAAATAGTGATCTGAAAACCACTGCACAGCCGGAATCAAGATTGTTGAGCAAATTAATTTGAGTGTTGATTAATAATGTTACATCGCTTCTCAAAACAGGGACTGATTTGTATTACTCAACCAAATCATGCTTGGCTTTCAGGTCAATTAGCACAAGTCTGGGGTAATGAATATTTTGGTGATTTTGTACCGAGAAAAGAAGTTTGTCTTGGTGCAGAACAACATGACATCGGTTGGATTCTTTGGGAAAAAGCCCCTACACTGAACCCTCAAACTGGTTATCCTTACAATTTTACAGAACTTTCTACTCAAGAACACATAAAGATTTGGTCACATGCTAGACAGTTGGCACTTGTATTGGGTAGATATGTAGCCTTGCTTGTCTCGCTACATGGAACAGGTTTGTATGAAAGATTTACAAATTGGCAAAACTCGCCAACCTCTACTCAAATAGTGCAGGAATTTCTCAAGCAGGAGTATCTTTTTCAAGAGCAACTCATCGCTAGTTTGAAAAAAGATGCATATTATGCAACCCAGGTTACACCGGAAATCATCACACGTAATAGAAAGCTAATAGAAATATGGGATGCACTTTCAATCATCTTTTGTCAGGGAATGACTTCACAACAACAGTTGATTGACCATGTACCAACACTGAATAGTGATACTACTCTAGACTTGACCTTGTTAAGCAATCATGACCATCATCAAGAAATAGTGATATCTCCCTGGCCTTTCCAGCAGAATGAAGTCACCCTAGTTTATGAAGGACAGCTTCTACGCCATATCTTCAGCAGTGAGATAGCAATGCGAGAAGCTTTAATGGGTAATTATGGAGTGACTCTCACTACTACCTTAAAGCCAAATTAGAGAGTAGTAGTTATTAGGTTCTTTGGTTATCTAACCTCTTTTGCGTTGCCTAACTGGCTTTTTTGTGGTCTTTGATTTACCACGTGCTAACTTCAACTCCGCCTTTGACTGAGGCTTTGATGAATGGAGTTTTGGCGGTCGGCATCGTTCACAAAACAAAGGTCTAGAAGGATAACAAGTTCGTTCAACAACTAGGTTGCATCCTTTACATACGAAACGATAGACTCTTTGCCTAATAAGGCGAGTGTGAGCTTTAACAAAAACTTCCTTACTGTCCACCTGTCTATATCCTTTCAACAACAACGAAACTACTATGGCTGATTTATCTGAGATTCTTAGATTACTGGAAGCAGAACGCGATCGCTACATCTTAGAAACTGCTGATTTGGAACGTCGTCTATCTTTTATTCGCAACCAGATGAATGTCCTAGAAGCTCTTATTTCAGGGTACGCTCTAGAAGAGAAAATGAATCATATCCACAAGCGTTTACTTGAATCATCTACACAGGCATATCTAGAGGATAGCCTTCATTCCCTTGAAGAAGAAGCAGAAGCGACGACACTTGATCAAAAACAAAAACAGAAATTAGACGATAAGACAAATTCACTTCTAACCACATCACCATCTACCTCAACATCAGATTCCAAAGATTCCAAATCTACTGCTCCTTCACCGGAGCAACCAGACATATCTGATATTCCCAAATTGAGTATTTCCAGAAAACCTGGTACCTTACCTTTACTACCTGAATTTCAAGAATACTCCATACAAAATGCAATCTTGATTTTGATGCGTCAACGACCGGATTTACATTTCCACATTGATGCCATAGTACGAGATTTGTATGGTGATCAATTAACGCCCGATCAGTTTAAAACTGCTAAAACAAATGTTGGAAAGATGCTTTCCACAGGAGTACAGGCGGGAATGTGGTATCGAGTATTACAAGCTCATGGTGTTTACACCTTGAGATATGAAAAAGGAGTGACTAGCAGACCTCTACAAAGAAAATGATTAAGTATTCAATCATGCAGCCAATAGACGTATACATTTAATATGCAGGCGATCGCTCCAAAATTAGAGTCAAAACTGACTACATCACAATAATATGGTCTTGTTTGCTGCAAATCCATCTGCGGTTCTACTTGAAAATCTTATAAATAGGTCGTTTAAAAGAATTAAGTTGCAAACAGATAGAAGGTACGAATGCCAAAACGCCAAAAAAAAAGATGAGGTAGAAGCAAAAAACAAAAAAGGTGGTAAAGTAGTCAAGTGCGAAAGCCGAAAAGCAAGAGCCGAGCAAGCGAGTCAAAAAAAACAGAAAAAAAAATCTGAAATAGTTGACAAAAAGAAAAGAGCTTACAGAGTTCGTGACCGAGCTAATGAAACTAAATCGCAATAAGCAGAAGTATTATCAACGAGGTCTGAGCGCTATGAAGCTTATCATGTCTGTATCCTAGCTATTTTTGTCGCCCCGTCAGCTGTTTACCCCGGTCAAGTTTACAGTACTCGATTTAGCCCCAAGGGTAAATTGATTGCAGCTGCTACTAGAGATGGCAGAATTACTATTTGGAATACAAACGGTGATTTACTAAAAATCCTAGAAGGACATAGTGACATAGCTGATAATGTGAGTTTTAGTCCTGATGGAAAAACTCTTGCTAGTGCTAGCAGAGATGATTCGGTAATTTTGTGGAATTTAAATTTAGATGAACTAGAACAATCTGCTAATTTGTGGAAGTCTGATTTAAATCAGGTCATGCAAAAAAGTTGTTATTGGGCAGGGCATTATGTTCAATATAATTTGAATGCTGTTAAAAATGATCAACGTCTTCAAAAAATGTGCGATGAATCTAATACTATTAGGCAACCATCATGATACTCAAAAAAATATTACCAAAGTGGTTTTTCCCAGACTTTTTCCTTGACTGGAAACTAGAAAACTGGCAAGATATTTATAAGAACCAAACCGATTTATTAAATATATATTATCAAGGTTATTCTGTATTAATTCCACAAGTAGTGGTTTTTGACAACACAAAGGAAAATTTAGACTTAAGCAAAATTTGCTTTAAATTAACTTCTCATAAATTTCAAGTAGACAAGAGTCTGGAAAATGAGAAAATTTTTGAACTTTATAAAAAATTTATCTCTCTACACAAACGTAAGCTATTTAATGAGACTTGTCTGAGACTTGTTTCAGTAAAGTATGAGCAAGAATTAACAAATTCCAAATGTATCTTATTTCAAATCCAAGAAGCTGATTACTTTGATTATATTCAAACAAACCTGTGTTTAGATGCACAGTTAAACCAAAAGCATATCTCTTTGAGAAATAAGATTCATGTAGAATTGAATAATCATCAACTAGAAAAACTAGAAAATTCTCCATTAGCCAATATCTTGGGAATCAATATTTTGATATTGACATCGGATGGGACAATAATTCTTCAAAAAAGGTCTGCTCATACTCTAGTTCGTCCTAATCAAATCTGTTCATCAGCTTCAGGAACACTAACAAAAGCAGATATTCCAGATTATGACCAAAAATTCAGTGTTGAGAATTTATTACCTGCATTTTTTAGAGAAATGTTTGAAGAAATTGGACTAGAGCCGTCTAGAATTCCCAACCACCAAGTCAAGTTTATCGGAGTCACCAGAGAGTTAATCAGAGGTGGACAACCGGAATTATTTTTGTCAGCATATATTGATTATGACAAGAATCAAGTGATAGATGCTTATAGTCAAGCATTAGATAAATTTGAATCGAAATCTTTACTATTTTTTGAGATAGGTTCATTAGCTAATGAACCACTTGTTTCTATTGAACAAAAATCTAAATTTAGTGCCAAAATTGATGAGTTGATTCATAAGCATGAGAAAGCGATCGCAGTCCCTCTCATGACTCATTTAGCACTATGGTGCAGCTCACGTCTTCAGGAGATTCAACATGAGATGTACTAGCGAGCTTGTGTGATTCGTACATGCCTGCGATAAATATACCAAGGGCCTGTATCGGCATTCTGCTGATCGCCGCATGTAATTGGATTTTGAAACGTTACTTCCCAGTAGGCACCAGGATACTCTATATTACCGAAGAACTTTGAGTTAAAATCATTTTCTCTAACTGGTTGCATACCTGTCGGAGGGCGAATAGATGAGACGAGAAATTCTCGACTTCGCCCGACATAACACCTTTCGCTATCCAAGTAAATGTCAGGTGCTTGCCTATACCAGTTAACGCCCCTTTTAAAATATGTACCTTTAGATGCAGTAACCCTCAAATAAACCCTAGAATTAGTTTGAGAATACGCGGTATCGGAGATCATCGCACTCGATATTCCACATACTACACTCAAATACAAAAATACTCTTGGTAGATACAACCTAGTGCTACTAATACTCATATTTGTAAATGGTCGGATTACTGAGTTCAGATAAGCAATATAGTAAACATCTTATACTGTAAATTAAAGATTGACACCGCCTAAAGGTGTAATAACACATTCATGAGGCGATAGTGTCGGACGCATGTACTATGAAATACAAACTCTCATTTAGAAGCGATCGCGGCTCATGTTTACAGTTTAAGTATTTACAGTTTAAGAACGGCGCACATTTAAACAACACCATTCTTTGCGTTTCCACAGAGTAGCAACCACCCATCCGTTTTTTTCTAAAGTATCAGCAACGGCTTTCGATTGTTCGACTAAAATACCACTGAATATCCCCCAAGTGCTGGGTTTGGCGATCGCACTCATTTGCGGAACTAGTTCGATAATTACTTCCGCTAGTATGTTGCATACTATACCATCAACTGGCGCAGTAATGAGTTTTTCGACAACATCTACACTACCTTGTGCCACAACTAAGCGTTCGGAATCAATCCCATTCATTAATAGATTTTCTTGAGTTGATTGCACTGCTAAGGGGTCAGTATCTACGGCGTAGACTTGCTTGGCTCCTAGTAGTAATGCTCCGATAGAAAGGATACCAGAACCACAACCAATATCCGCAATTACCGCATCTTTTGCTTGTTCTTTTTCTGCAAAAAAAGCAGCAGGGGCTTCGGAAAATCGCATTTCCAAAGATTCCAAACACAACTGAGTTGTAGCATGGTTCCCTGTACCAAAAGCCATACCAGGATCGAGGCGAATAATTAAGCGATCGCTATTTTCAGGAATTGGATACCAAGCAGGATTAATCAAAAAGTGATCGCCGATTTCTTGCGGTAGCCAGTATTGTTTCCAGCTACTTGCCCAATCTTGTTCGTCAATGAACTGCCAACTTATAGTAGGTTCAGTAACTTCCATACACAAGGCGTCTTGGCGCAACCACAGTGATAATGCTGCTAAATCCAAAAGTTGTGCTTGAAAAATCGGCAAATAACCCCTAACCAGACTGCGATTTCCCTTTTTTTCGCTTGCTGTACCGCGACAGCCAAAATTCCCCAGTCGCCAAAAGACACTATCTTCTAGTTCTGGTTCACAAATAATTTGTAATTCCCACCAAGTGTTAGCCATACGATTTATTGGGGATTGGGGATTAGGCATGGGGAAAAGACGCGGTGACGCTGTGAAGTGGTGACACGGTGAATCAATCAAAAATATTCTCCGTGTCCCCGCGTCCCCGCATCCCCGCTTCCTCTTTGTACCTCTTCCCTGCTCCCCGTTCCCTATTCCCTCATTTAAAGTGTTACAGTGTACGCATCTCGAATTCCAGGTACTTTGGTAATCTCAGTCAAAATGCCATCGGGTAAGGGATCATCAAGACTGAGAACCATCACCGCATCACCGCGAACGATTTTCCGTCCTACCTGCATACTGGCAATATTGACATTAAAGCTGCCTAGTAGGGAACCAAGTTTACCAATAATTCCTGGCATATCTCGGTGTACAGTGAACAGCATGTGATGGCTGGGGGGAACGTTAATTGGGAAACCGTCAAGGTTTGTGAGGCGGATTTCTCCATCACCTAACAAAGCACCTGTGACAGCATGAGTACCCAAAGAACCTGTGGCTTCTAAATGTATTGAACCAGCATAGTCTTTGATTGCTGCATCTCGCGTTTCAATGACGCGAATTCCCCGTTCTTTAGCTTCGATGCTGGCGTTGACGTAGTTTACCCGTTCTCGCAGTGCTTGAAAAAGTAGTCCTTTGAGGGATGCGACTACCAAAGGCTGACTTTTGTTGGTTGCTAGTTCACCTTGTAATCTAACGTTGAGTAATTCTACTCTACCGCCAGCTAGTTGTCCGACGAGATTACCCAAAGTTTCGGCTAACTGCATGTAGGGTTTGAGTTCTTCTAAGACATCTGGCCCCAATCCAGGAATATTTACTGCCGATCGCGCTGGTAATCCTAACAGTACATCCCGGATTTGTTCAGCAACGTCAATAGCCACATTCACTTGCGCCTCTGTTGTGGAAGCACCCAAGTGTGGAGTCAGGATGACTTCTTTACCCAAAGACCTTAAACTCGATTCTCCCAATGGTTCTGAATCGAATACATCAAGGGCTGCACCCGCTATTTTACCTTCTCTAATGGCAGTTGCGAGAGCTTCTTCATCAATGATGCCACCACGAGCGCAGTTGATGATTCTGGTGGTGGGTTTCATTTTTGCCAACATATTGGCATTAATTAAATGGGTGGTTTCTGGAGTTTTGGGAATGTGTAGGGTAATATAATCTGCTTGCTGCACCAATAAATCCATATCCACTAGCTGACAACCAAGCTGTTCAGCCCGGTCTGTGGAAATAAACGGATCATAAGCAAGCAATTTCATCCCCATTGCTTTAGCAACAGCAGCAACATGGGAACCAATTTTACCCAAACCGACAATCCCGATAGTTTTTTTGTAGACTTCAGCACCCACAAAGGTTTTGCGATCCCATTCGCCACGTTTTACAGAAGCGTTAGCATCAGGAATATG
Source organism: Fischerella sp. CENA71 (assembly GCA_024239075.1). GTDB lineage: Bacteria > Cyanobacteriota > Cyanobacteriia > Cyanobacteriales > Nostocaceae > Pelatocladus. The sequence continues at coordinate 27,799 of JANBVI010000052.1, forward strand.
ACGAGACAAAGACAGCATCATCGCTAGCGCGTGTTCAGCAGCAGCGATTGTGTTTCCTTCTGGAGAGTTGACTACCACAATCCCTTGACGAGTTGCAGCAGCAACATCCACATTATCTACACCCACGCCAGCGCGGCCTATAATTTTTAGCTGTGTCCCAGCTTCGATAATTTCTTTGGTGACGCGGGTTCCAGAACGAATCATCAGTGCATCGTATTCACCAATGATTTGTACTAATTCTTCTGCTTTTAAGCCTGTTCTGACATCAACAGTAGCGACTTGGGATAAGATGTCGATCCCTGCTTGATCAATTGGATCGGAGACGAGAACCTTAGACATGATGATTGGTTTTAAGCTAGAGGTAATGCGATCGCTGGAATATTAAGTTTAATGTTTATGTGTACCAGTTGAACCAACAATACAGACAACGTTGATTTAGCAGTCCAGCTAAACCTCTGGTTCAGCTTCCCTACTTTGCTTTTTGAGACTTGAGAGTAAACTTGACTTGCCTCTAACCCCATAAGTTTAAGTAGAGACGCAGAGATATCTGTCAGACTCTCTCGCTAAATATAAACCATCAATGGTGCAAATACCTATATATTTATTAAATATTCCAAAAGTAGAGGCATGACAAATAAGAACCCCCACTGCTTGGAGAAGTCCAGGTTCTGTGTCTACTACCTAATAATAAATTAATCTAAATTAATCTATTCTTTGCTGTAATTTCGAGAGCGACATCACCAGCCACTACTATTCGCTTAAAAATTTGTCGATATTGCTTTGGCGTATAGAGATGTGTAGTCAGATACCGCAGAGGAATTTTGCATTTTTAACTACCAACAATGATATTACTGAATCCTATTTTTTTGAGTTTTAAAATATACGTATTTTTTCTATACCAATTTTAGTTAAATCGACAGCAGCATATAACTATGGCTGTTAATTTTTGATATTTCATTGCAACCACAACCTTTTAAATATAAGGGTTTTGGGATTTTAATGTGCCAAAAATTATTAATTTAACACTTTCTAAATATACAGTTATGCCAGCAGATTTTGCAGGTAACAATTTAACTAATTCTCGAAATGTAAATGTTACTTATATCAACCAAACCTTTAGAGATTGGGTAGGAAAGAGTGATAAAAACGATTACTATAGTCTCAACCTCAGTAATCGTAGTAGCTTAAATCTAGTTGTTGATGGTTTGTCAAACGATGCTAATTTACAATTAGTAAATAGTAATGGTTCTGTAATTTCAGGTTCTTACAATAGTAAAAAAAAGGCAGAGTCTATCAGTACAACTTTAGATGCTGGCACTTACTATATCCGAGTTTACCGAGTCAATAAGAAGAAGAGTACTTACTACAACTTAAAAGTTTCTGGCAACGAAGCACCACAATCATTACAATTAAGCACTAGTAAAAGCACTTATCAACAAGGCGAAACAGTTAGTCTCAAAAACATCAGTGTATTTGATGGAAATGGTGCAGCTGACTTAGCACGAGTAGATTTTAGTTTGCAAAAAAACGGTGGTGAATGGCAAGATATCAGCGATGTAGTGAATTTTATTGCCAATAGTAACGACAACCGCTACGCCAGTTTTGAATACAGTTTATCTGGTCTTGATGCAGGCAATTATGTATTATCAGCAAAAACCTACGATAAATCAGGTGCTAGTACAGACACCATACAAACTAGTTTTGGTATTATACCTGTTTCTACTCAAGACTGGTTTGACTTGAACATTCAAGATACAGGTATACGTGAGACTGCAAGGTGGCGTTTTACAGATAATGTTCTTGATCGCAATGATATGATTGCTATTTTTCGAGAAGCAAAAGATAGCAGTGTAGTTGACAGTAGTGAATTAACTGATTTGCGTACACTAGTTAATAATTCTTCTTCGTTAAGAATGCCAGATTATGTACGTGTTTTATCGAACAAAGTAGTTAATTATGATCTTGCTAATCAAAATTATCAAGGAAATACGCTAGGTAGTTTGTATGCAGGTAGCAGTGATATTCAAATCGAGAACTTAATTAGTAAGTGGTTTTTGGGTAGCGATCGCCCCACAACTTCCTACAATTATCAATACGCTAATGGTTCTCTGTTTCAAAATGGCGCTACTTATCAAGATATTAAACAAGGTAGTCTGAATGATTGCTTTTTCCTCACAGGTTTAGCAGCAACTGCTTTCCGTTCACATAGCATGATTGAAAATATGTTTATTGACAACGGTGATCAAACTTTCACCGTGCGTTTTTACAATCATGTAATTGCTGATTATGTGACGGTAGATAAATATTTACCCACCAATCAAGAAGGATATTTTATTTACGCCAATCAAGGCAATTACTACGGAAACTCTAATAATGAATTATGGGTAGCTTTAGCTGAAAAAGCTTACGCTCAACTTAACCAATCTGGATGGATTTATCAAGATAATACCAATTCTTATAATGGTATTAATAATGGTGGTTACGTCAGTGATGCACTCACAAATATCACAGGATTAAAGACTTCTCTTGCCAATCTGCTTAATTTTAACTCAGTAGTGAATGCTTTCAATTCTGGGCAAATGATTGGTTTGAGTACAAAATCAACCGTGGTTAATGCAAATATTATTGCTAGTCATGCTTACGCATTAGTAGGTTACAATTCTTTAACCCAAATGTTTACACTGTTTAATCCGTGGGGTATCAATAACGGTACATCTAAACCGGATATGCTCGAACTGTCTTGGGATCAAATTGAAGCAAACTTTAGCTATTGGGATGCAACAACTAATAATATTGTTTAAAAAGTAAAATCTCAGCGTACAGATTGATAAAAAATTTTAGAGACGTTGCACTGCAACGTCTTTTCCTATTGGGAAACCACACCAATAACCATAACTGATCTGTATTGACGTCAAATTGAAATTATTTTTCATTTATACTCAAGCGATCGCTACAATATTTGAGTTGCTCAATATACAAAATTTTTGTTTATATTTTCATTTCTTGAATTATCAAAGTACAACCAAATTATTTGTAAAATAACTAGCATTTTTGCTGCTGATTATATAGTAATTATTGGCAAAGAGGGAGATGTTTTAATGCCATAAATCTTTTCAAAGGAGAAAATACTTATGCCCAATCAAAATCATAGTCAAAACATATTTGATGATCACGGGCTAAATATTACTCCTAAATACTCAGCAAATGATTTCAGTTCTCCAGATGATTATTACTTGCGTCACAGTAATCGCAGTAGCTTTCAAACAACTGAAAATACTTTAGAATCAGATGTTAGTAGTCAGCGACAAAAAAATAGTAAATCGAAAAATTCTGTTCAAGCAAACGCAGTAGATTTAGTCATCCAAAACGCCTTTGCTCCTAGTGTGGCAAACGTAGGTAGCACTATTCAAGTTTCTTATCAAGTAAAAAATAAAGGTAAAAATAGTGCTGGATTTAACTATACAGATTTTTATCTTTCTAAAGACAAAAATATTAGTAGTGATGACTCTCTTTTAGGTTGGAACTGGCTTGGTAGTATTGGTGCTGGTAGTTATACTTCTCAATCTCAAAATGTAACTATAGATAGCAATCTTGCGCCAGGAAACTACTACATATTGTATAGAGCCGACGCTTTAGATAATGTACTAGAAATCAGTAACACAAATAACGTTTTCGCACGGGAAATTACTATTACCAAGACAGCAAGTGGAGGATATAATTCTACTTCCGGTTATGGCTTAATTAACGCTTCTAAAGCCGTAGCTAAAGCTAGCAATCAAAATACCTTTGCTGATGTTCCTGACTTGGGTGGAAATAACTGGGGTGCTGATTTGGTAAAAGCACCAGAAACTTGGGCAAAGGGGTACACTGGTAAGGGCGTAGTTGTGGCTGTTTTGGATACCGGCGTAGATCATAATCACCAAGACTTGAGTTCTAATATTTGGACAAATAGCAAAGAAATTGCTGGTAACGGCAAAGATGATGATGGCAACGGTTATATTGACGATTACTACGGTTGGAATTTTGACGGCAACAACAACAGTACTTTAGATGTCAACGGTCATGGTACTCACGTCTCTGGTACTATTGCTGGAGTGAACAATGGCTATGGTGTGACTGGTATTGCCTATGACTCTAAAATTATGCCAGTCAAAGTTTTAGATGACGAAGGCTCAGGTTCTTATAATGCGATCGCCAATGGAATTTACTACGCTGTAGATAATGGCGCTGATGTCATTAACTTAAGTTTGGGTGGTGGACGTTCTAACGATACACTCCAAAAAGCAATTGAATATGCCAGCAACAAAGGTGTTATTGTAGTCATGGCAGCTGGTAACGATGGTAGTTCACAACCAGCCTATCCTGCTCGTTATGCAGACAAATATGGAATTGCAGTTGGTGCAGTAGATCAAAATAAAAATCTTGCAGACTTCTCTAACCGTGCAGGAGCAAAACAACTGACTTACGTCACCGCACCCGGAGTGAATATTTATTCTACACTTCCAGGTAACGAGTATGCATCTTATAGTGGTACATCAATGGCTACTCCCCATGTTGCGGGTGTAGTTGCTTTGATGCTGAGTGCTAACCCTAACTTGAGTGATGCTCAAATACGTCAAATTCTCGCAGAAACATCAGGAAATACCACAACCCAAGCTGCAAACTATAACGTAAATACCAGTTCTGTTACAGAAACGAAAGCTAATAGCCTAAATTATCACACTAGTGTGACTGCTGTTTCTAGTTTTGATAATATTACTTCACCTTGGATTCGTAGCTATACAAATAGAGATATTGTGACTTCTGCTAGCAATCCCAATTTTATAAATGAGAATCAAAATAATATTTTGCCAAACTCATCTGCATGGTCACAATTTTGGCATGATTATAAGAACAGTGTAATTGGTGATAACAGCACTAGTACAAGTAGTTATGATGATTCGGAAACAAGAAGTATAATAGAATCCAAAATTATGACGAAAACTTCTTAACCGAACCGTATTAATCTATATTTACTGCACTAGTATAAAAATATTTTTACCAAATCTAAGTAATTGAGGAACTTACGCTAGCATACTTGGTAAAAGTATGAAATAAATCCTCTAAATCAATGGATATCGCTTTACTAGTCAAAATTTTAGCGCCCTGCTTGCCATTCCTGATGAATGTGGGCAATAAAGCTGTAGAAGGTGCATCTCAAAAAATAGGTGAAGATGTGTGGAACAAGGGAAAAGCAATTTGGGGTAAGTTAAATCCGCAAGTAGAAGCAAAACAAACAGCGCTAGAAGCAGCAACCGACTTAGCAAATCATCCAGAAGACGAAGATTTGCAAGCAACTTTGCGCGTACAACTCAAGAAAATCTTAGAAAACGACACAGCACTAGCAGCAGAAATCACCAAAATTTTGCAAACCGCATCCTCAACCCAGCCAACAGGTGACAATATTCAAATTAGTGGTCAATCCTACGACCAAAGTACATTAAAGCAGGTAGGGAAAATAGAAGGAAACCAAGTTAGTTTATAAGTAATATCACTTATCTAACCTTGATATAATTTAATGCAGACGCCTGCAATCGTAATGTAACGCGATGCATTAACAATGTAGGACGATACATTAACAATGTAACGCGATACATTAACAATGTAGGGCGATGCATTCGTAATGCAATACCAATTTGAAAAAAGAATGCGACAGATAAATTCTGTTGTAGAGACGCGATAAATCGCGTCTCATATTATGAATGTGTCGCAAACATTTTTTGAATCGGTATAAGGCGATGCATTCGTAATCTAGGTGAATACAGAACCTCTCGAATGTTCAAAAATCCGCCTGCGATTAAAATCACAGTCTCATAGCTAAAGTCTGCTTCAGCAGACTGCTTGATTTGTTTGAGTTTAGGACTAGCCTTTTGGTGGTGTAATGTAGTTTTCTTGGTGTCTTGGTGTCTTGGTGTTTCAAAAATTAATTGTTTAACCACCAAGACACTAAGACACGAAGGTGAAAAGAAAAATATATGAGCTTTTTTCTTGTCTTCTAAGACTCTCTGTTCTCATCCATGACAGAAGCAAACAACCCGGACAATCCCGATAATATCAATCTTGATGCAACTGCTCACGAACAGAGTCAGGTAACTCAAGTTGGCAAAATCGAAGCAACAACAGTTGTGTTGAATGCAGCACAATTAGAACTGGTAGAAATACTAGAACGCAGTAGCAAAGCACAATCAGCAGGGGTTCTCAAGGCGGGAAATCCTTGTAAAAGTTTAGCTTATTGGCAGGGACGCACAACAGAAATTGCTCAATTGCAGCAGTGGTTAAATGATCCAAATGTTGCTTTAATTGGCATTGAAGGCATTGGTGGAACTGGAAAATCAATGCTAGCTGCCAAAATTTATGAAGAAATCGCAGGTTTCCCCAAACGATTTTGGGCTGATGTTGGTAGTGGTGCTGTTTTTAGTGAATTTGCACGGCGCATACTGAGTGAGTTTGACTGTCCGATTCCAGAACAAGAGTCACAACTCATCGAAGCTTTAGTGAAGTGTCTGCAATCTGGGCAATATTTATTGATTATTGATAACTTAGAAAGTTTATTACAACCGGATAGACAATGGGCTAGTCAATTCTACGGTGAGTTTTTCAACTATTGGCTAGAATATGGCAACAACAGTACAGTAGTTGTCACCACCAGAGAACGACCGCAAGAGGGAAAATTTACATGGCTACCTCTTTCTGGTTTAAAAGTAGAAGAGGGAACAGCACTACTCACAGCATTGGGAATTGGCGGAGATTTAGAGAATTTTGTCACATTAGTAGATGGACATCCTTTGCTGTTGCGGTTAGTAGCAGATTTAATTAAAGAAGAATACCCACAACACCCGAATTTAGAACATTTAGCAGATTTGGGATTAGGAAATTTACAAGAGTTGTTAACAAACCCAAAAGTAGTTGGTTTGCATCGCCGGGAAAATGTGGGGATGGTGTTGGTCTTGGATGCTAGTTTTGAGCGTTTGAGTGATTTGCAAAAAACACTGTTACTCAACGTTAGTGTTTATCGGAGTGCTTTTGATCAGGTAGCAGCAGCTGCTTTGTTAACAGGAGATGGACAGGTAGATATTAAGAAAGAATTGAGAAACCTGGTGAAGCGTTCCTTTTTGTTAGAAACATTCAACAATCAGCGAAAGTATCAGTTTCAGCCAGTGGTGTTGGAGTATGTGCGCTACAAAGCAGGCGATCACACAGCAGCACATCAACAAGCTATTTATCATTATCTCAAGAATATAAAACAAAAACCTTGGCACACCATAGAAGATGTTAAAGAATATCTAGAAATTTTTTATCATTGGTATCAACTAGAAAACTATGACTCAGCATTTAATATCTTAAGAGCCTGCGATGACTTTTTAACACTGCGAGGTTATTACACTGTCAAAGTTGATGTATATGGGCAATTGATAGCGGCTTGGGAAAAAATAGGAGACAGAGAAAACTTGCATTCTTGCGCTTCTCTGACTTCGTTAGGTAATGCTTACAATTCCCTGGGAGAATATCAAACGGCGATAAACTTCCACCAGCAATCTTTAGAAATAGCAACACAAATAGGTGATCGTTCTGGACAAGAGGCTTCTTTAGGCAATTTGGGTGTTGCTTACAAATCTCTGGGAGAATATCAACAGGCAATACAGTTCTACAAGCAATCTTTAGAAATAGCGACACAAATAGGCTGTCTCTTGATCACATCTACGCACAGCTCCACCGGTAGAGGAATGGCGAATG
>JANBVI010000053.1 GCA_024239075.1 Fischerella sp. CENA71
TAGAGACTATGAGTTATTACCCGAAACATCAGAGACGTTTATCTACCTTGCCATGATTCGCATCATGCTGAGGCGATTAGCATAAATTTTGACCCATCAAAACTTTTCAAACACCCTCTTAACTTGCCCAAAATTAAAATGAATCGCATCACCTCGAAATAATTTTTGGAGTGCAGAGAAATATAAAAAACTCCGCGTTCCTCCGCGTTTTCCTCTGCGCTCCTTTGCGTTTAAAACTCTTGCACAAACTCTGTCAAGAACCTAAACGCCTTCAGCACATAACTAGCGCACTCTTTGGGAGAAGTATTGTAAAACGATCGCCAAGCACTACCCTTGTCTTCATCATAGCGATCACCTCTTTCTGGATGTCCATCTAACCATGCTAATCTCACAGCATGACCGATTAATACATCTAAAACTATATATTCTTCGATTTGCAAATCAGGGTTATTGGATGCGATCGCTGCTAATTCCATTAATGTTTCGATATTAACTTGGCGATATTCGGGAGCCTCTATTTTATTTAATAGATGTTCTACTTGCAGGGCAAAGTTTTTTTCGCCGGCTGTCATCTCTGAAATCATCTCTTCACTTTCTAGGCGGTTGCGGCGTTCTAATTTATCGCCAATCACCAAACCCTTACAATGATGCATTAACAGCCAAACTTGTTTATAAAAATTTTTGGGTGTGCGTCCGGTTGCACCTTCAGCTTGACGGAACCGCCGCCAACTACCTGGTTGGACTTCGATGTCCTCGAAAATAATTGGTTGTACTACCCACTCAATATCGCTTTCTTTTTGTTTGACGTGCAAAGACTCTTGCTGGCGTAATAGCTTACTCATACCAGCGTATTCAGCTAATACCTGGCGCAACCGGGTTTTGACTTCAAATGGTGAAAGTTGCATCAAGGTTTCGTACGCTTCATCTTGAGTAACTTTCAACTCCTGCGCCAGTTCACTGGTAAGCAACAAAATTAGATAACCAACTCTGAGGGTGAGTAGTCCTTTAAACAATTCTGGTTCTGATTTAATTAAGGTACTCAGATAAATGAGGATTTCTTGAGTTAAAACGCGATCGCGTATATCTTCACGACAAAAATGATTGATTTTCTCGACAATTTCGTTGTGAGAGAGGGGTACAGTCATTAATGATGCTTCACTGTAAGCTTTACCAACTGCAATTTGTTTACCCCGGACGATAATACTTGTAACTACGTCTGATAAAGCAATATACGCCATTTGCCGTAATCCTGCTGCACGCCGTACAACCGCCCAAATCCCTAATTCTGCGGCTTTAGTGTAAACTTCATCTAGCAAATCCCCGACTGTAACAATATTTCCTGGCCCACCAAAACCTGTATTAAAATCTAGTCCTTGCAAACGTGTCAGCGTCTGCAACAATTCTATTTGTTCGTAAATATTTTCTGAGGAACGCAAGTAACCAAGCAATAACCCAAAATTGGTTTCGTACTCTACTTGGAATTCTTGAGTATGTCCCAAAGGCCAATTTTTACCTGGATGTAGTGCTAAATAAGCGCAGCGAGGTTTAGCATCTTTGACGGAAGACAAGGTAAATTCAAACTCTGGCAGAAAATCAATTCGTTCGATCGCTGCTGTTAACATCAACTGATTCAGCTTTCCTAATTTTACCCGTACGCCGTTACAAATACCATCTTTGAGTTCTTGCATGAGGTTTAGTAACGCCTCGGAACCAGTTTCTAACATTGTGCGCGTCAACATTAAAGTTAGGATTGGACGCCCTAAATCACTCCAATACTTTTGAATATAAGCAAGTTCACTGCGTAATTGCGCGATCAAAAAATGATAATCCAGAGTTAAATAGAATTGCTGCGAATCTAAAAATGCAGGTAAAAATACAACTGTTTCACTACCAATACGAAAAATTCTTGATGTAGTTAAACTACGAGGACGACGGGGTGGACGTCCAGTTAAACCGAGTTTGTCACTACGTCCAATTTGAGCATAAATATTGATAAAATCATCAGCTTGGCGGACTTGAATTGGTTCTACTTGCTTGGGCGTTTGGGTTTCGATACCGTAAACTTCTAGTTCTGCTTGTAAATCTTCATCTTCTGCTAATAAAGCAATTTGCACTAGAGGTTCTCGGTGTTTATTCATGCGTAAGTGTCGCCCCAAGGGATCAATATCTCCTACGGCAATTAATTTTTCACTGAGCATTTGACCGAGATAATATAAACTCTGCGCCCACACTAAAGGCACATTTTCATTAGGTAAACGTGGCTGAGTTGATGGTGCTTGTTTTTCTGCTTCAACAAATTCTGCACTCACATAATAAAGTTCTGGCAATAAGCCCAAGCCATCTTTTTCTACAAGTAAAAATTCTAAACGTTCTTGGTAATATTTAGCTTGTTCTTCATTTCCGCAAAATAATCCATCTAAGAATAAATAGGTGAAAAACAAAGGCCATTCACATTCAATATTTTCAAATTGTTTAAGTTCCCACGGTTCATAGTGCAAACGTTTGTTGTCTTCCAAAACAGTTTGGTGTCCATCGCGTAAAAAACGCTTGCAGCCGTATTTACCTTCTAGTTTTTTAATAATATCATTCCGAGTGCGATCGCGAAGCGTCTCTGTAGAAGAATCGCGTAATTTTAAATCTTCAACTGCGAACGCCGGAAAACTAATCACACTCAAAAGTGCTGCATCTATTTCTTTAGAAGCAGATTCTCTTGGTAGTAGAGATTCAAGAGTAATTCTGGCACGCGCAATTTCATCTGGTAATACATGAATTACTGATGCTTGACTACCACGTACACCAAATAAATCTAGTCCATCAATTGCTTCTAAAGCAGCTTTCGCCATACCAATGGAACTAGCATTTAATTCTGCATTGCCATGATTTATTTTATTGCCTCTTTCCCAAATTCCATAATCGGGTGTGCGATAAGCCCTACCAATGTAGTAAACTAAATTTTGCACAAAGTTGACTTCATCAAGAGTGAAAATGATCTGTAATCCTGAAGAAGTCATTTGTGCCAAAATCAATAAAAATATTGATGTTGCATCTAGTTGTAAATGTCCCCATTCTTCATCACCAACAACAATATCTCCTGTAGCGGTATTGTACTTGGCATGTAAAGCATCTAAGGGTGATTGAGTATGTTTAAATTTTTCTACTTTATGCGCTTGTCGCATCATCGCAAACAACAAACCACGCATTAATTTGACGACGCTGTGTTCTAATTCATAGCCGCGTCCTTTATCTTCATCAACCTTACGATATGCTAGCGCCAACCCCCAAACTGCCAAAATACTGTAAACATTATCACGTACCCAAGCATCAGTGTAATCACCATGAGCTGTAATTGCTGTACTTGCAGGTAATAGACCAGTAATTGGATTTTGCCGCGCTAAGATTATTGTCTTGATTTGCTGATAATAATACTCTAGACGTTCTGGCAATTGGGAAGCTTTTTTCATATTGAATTAGACAGTATATTCAGGAAGATAACCCTTTGACTTTGTATTTAATTATGTCAGCCAAACCGAACTTTTTCTCATGAAAGATAACATTATATAGCAAACCTAATTTTATTGTAAAATCATTTATCGTCTATTACTTTGTGTCTTTTGTATCTTTTGTGGTTCATTTCTGAAAAGCATTGATTAGGATTCAAATAGGCCTGCTATATTTTTAATCAATTTGTTAATTTGTTAACTATTTTTTTGACTAACTTAATTAAATTCTGATTTAATCAAGCTTTTATTATATAGGTTATGAACATATTCTTTTTTAAAGTAGACGCGCAAGCGGCTTGCCGCAGGCTACCACAAAGCACACATAGACGCGCAAGCGGTTTCTCGTAGAGTAAAACACAAAGAATTGAAAAGAAAATAATAACTGACTGATTCACCAACAATTTACGTTGTTTGTCAATAAAATTATTATGCATATGTTATTATGTTTAGCAATATCCGAATATTGATTATCCTCCAACACTAAAGTTAAAGGCTATCCACTGATTAATTATTGAGCAGAATCGTTAAAAATGCTGTTCGGTAGTAGTATCTAAAAATTGCTCAAAGGAATTAATACGAGTTTTATAACTTCGTTGACTGCCAGCTTTCAGAGAGATAATAGTAGCAATTGCTATCAGGCAAACTAGTAGTGTTAGCTAGAATTGTCTAACTTTTGCCTATGAATGCCTTAAAAGAACCTTGAAATAATTACTAATTCTAAAGTAGTAATTATTTTAACTTCATGAAGTTGAAAAATTATTCCTGAGAGAAGCTTGACACATTTGCTAACAGTAGTAGAATCTACTCAAAGTAACCAAAAAATCAGGGTAGCTAAGTGGGTTGCTTGTGTGTAACATCACAGAATATCTACTTTGACGCTTAAGCGTTCACCGGATGCTTAATATTTCCGGGTGAGTATGAGATTGAGCGATGCCTTGATTGGTCATCGATGTTGAGTTCCAGAGATTTTATGGACCAAAGTCCACAAGACGGTAGTACTATCCTCCTCTAAGCTGGCGAGTTTGTCTCCCAGCGCGGGGGAGGCAATTGGGAGGTTAAATAAATGCTTGTACAGGACGTTCGCAATTCTGTCATTGACGTTGCTGACTTGAACCAGCTGAAATGGGATTTAAACCGTTTACAACCGGTTGATGTAGGAGAGTACATTACCCAGTTACCGAGTCAACAAAGAGCGATCGCATTTCGTCTACTTAACAAACATCAAGCCACAGACGTTTTTGAATATCTACCTCCAGACGTGCAAGAAGAATTAATCAATTCTTTGCATGATGTGCAGGTTGTGCAAATTGTCGAAAACATGAGTCCCGATGATCGGGCAGAATTGTTTGATGAGTTACCCGCAAAGGTTGTCAAACGCTTATTACAGGAACTTAGTCCAGAACAAAGACAAGTAACAGCGACAATTCTCGGTTATGCTGAAGGCACTGCCGGCAGGGTAATGACCACAGAATACGTACGCTTGCGCGAAGGATTGACTGTAGGCGAAGCTTTGAGCAAAATTCGTCGCCAAGACGAAGACAAAGAAACGATTTACTACGCCTACGTGACAGACGACAATCGCAAGTTGGTAAGTGTTGTCTCTCTGCGACAACTGTTGTTTACTTTTCCTGATGTTTTGATCGGGAGTATCGCAAGCGATCGCGTTGTCAAAGTCAAAACAGAAACGCCCCAAGAAGAAGTCGCCCGCATCATGCAACGATACGACTTGATCGCTTTACCTGTGGTTGACCGGGAAGAGCGACTAGTTGGTATTATTACCATTGATGACGTAATTGATATTCTTGAAGAAGAAGCTACAGAAGACATTCAAAAATTAGCAGGGGTGAGTGGTGGTGATGAAGCCACTTTGTCTTCTCCATTAATCACACTCAAAAAACGTTTACCCTGGCTATTTGGAGTGATGCTGTTATATATCGGAGCATCCAGTGCGATCGCACCGTTTCAGTCTACTATTTCGATGGTGCCAGTTTTGGCTGTAATTATGCCCCTATTTTCCAATACGGGTGGTACTGTTGGCATTCAAGCTTTGACAGTGACAATTCGCGGACTTGGTGTGGGAGAAGTCACGCCCAAGGATACCTTGAAACTTCTGCGTAAAGAACTTACAGCAGGTTTGGGTACAGCCTTAGCTTTAGGTTTGACAATGATTTGTCTTTCCTTAATTTGGGCCCCTCCTCAAGAACGTTGGGTATCATTGATTGCTGGAACAGTAATGGCTATAAATACCCTTGTCGCCGTGACTTTAGGGACTTTGTTACCAATGGTCTTAAAGCGCCTTAAACTTGATCCAGCATTAGTTAGCGGGCCATTAGTGACAACTATGCTGGATGCGATCGGGTTTGTTATTTTCTTAACTCTAATTTCTAGTGCTTTGCATATATTTCACTTAAAACCCTAACTTCTACTATTTTTTAGTTATTTTTCAGTCATAATCCCCCAATGAAATGGGGGATTATTTATGTGAACTTTTGTTAACGATATATCGTGATATATCTATAATCGAAATAGAAGTATGCAAGAGAAAAATTATGTTTTTAGGTCTTCCTAGACATCCTCATTTTATGGGTAGGTTTTTGGGTGTTCCTATCCACCCTGATTTTTTTGAATCAGAATGCAACGATAGACCTCGCAGAGGTAGACATCACCGCTCCTCGAAGTGGGATTGGAAAGATGAGCAACGGACACCGCGTGGTGATATCAAATACATTCTCCTATCGTTACTAGCGGAACAACCGAGACATGGATATGACTTAATCAAAGAATTAGAAGCACGTTACGGTGGGTTTTGGAAACCTAGCCCAGGTTCAGTTTATCCCACACTCCAACTACTTGAAGAAGGAGGCTATCTCATTTCTGAGCAAGTAGAAGGTAAGAAAGTATACACAATTACAGAAACTGGTAGACAATTATTAGCCGAACGGGGTGATCCTCAAGATTGGATGACTAGAAGAAACAAACCCCAACAGTGGATGGAATTGGGAAATGCGATCGCTGATTTAGGCGGAGTAGTAATGCAAGTTGCTCGCAGTGGTAATGCAGATCATATAAACAGAGTACGTGAAATACTCAATCGAGCCAAGCGCGAAATCTACGCCATCTTGGCACAAGAGGAATAATAAATTTTAGGCATTGGGAAGAGACGCGGTGACACGGAGATTGGGTGACGTGGAGAATCTATCAAACTATATTCTCCGTGTCCCCATGTCCCCATGTCCCCCTTGTCCCTCTATCCCCAATCCCTCTACAACGCTTCTGGTGGTGAAATATCTGGTCCGACAGTCACTCCAGCATCGCTAGACTTGATTCCCGGTATAATTTTAGACTGATTATGCTTGAGTGAGCCTGAAACAGAAGAAGAGGTAGGAGCAGGAGTAACTGGATTTTGATTCACCAGTCTGCTAGTTTCTCCTTGTTGGGAAATATAAGATAATCCGCTTACAGCACCAGCGACCAGAGCAGTATAGCCTACATATAAATGCATGGGGCGAATTTCAAAGCCTACTTGTTTAGAAGTTTTTTTCGACTCACCCCAAGAGGGTAAAACAGATTTTGTTGTTTCCGGTGCTGGTAAGGAAGCGACTAAAGCTGTCCCATTGAGTCCTAAAACATTTGCCATTGTACGGATAAAACCGCGTACAAATACATCTTCTGGTAATAACTGCCAGTTCCCATTTTCTATTGCTTCCATTTGATGAACTGAGATGTAAGTATAAACGCAGAGTTGCTCCAGAGAAAGACCTCTAGATTCACGAGTTTGGCGGAGTTGTTCCCCTATTTGACGCAGACTTTCTGTACGTTGTTGTTCTGTGCTTTGCTTTGTGACTTCTATTTGGGAAACTGTTTTATTTTTGAGCCACTCTAAAGGTGTTTTTACTACCGTAATCTTTTCGTTGTTAGCTGCATGTGTTAATAGTTGATGCTGAGATGTGATGTTTTCTATTTTAGTATTTTCTTTGTGTTCAAAAGTATGAAATTTTACGTCTGTTAAACACTCTGATAAATTATTGTAATTATCCTGTTGCGTCTTTTGCGTGAAATCAGTAGTCTCTACTTGTGCTTGATTAACAGTAAATTTTTCTAGAGGATTTTCAACTTGTTGATACTTTTGAACTAATTGTTGAAATGCTAAATCAATCACTTCTTTAGCCACGGCTTTGATCAACATTTTGCCTTGATCAGCAGAATCACCAAGTAGTTTTTGTATAGTAGCTAATGCACGACGGTAAACTAGAGAATTATGCAGTTCTGCTTCTATTTCTCCTAACAGCGATCGCAATTCATCTTGAGAAATTTCAATAGTGGGATTCTCTAATATTTGTGAAAAGTACACAGGTGTAGTAACCATTACTATAAGTCTCTGTAGTAATCAAAGCAAAAAAAGTTATACCTGTGTTATTTATTCTAAAGTTATGTTCAGATATCCGGATTGTTAAGTATAAATTTATCACTAATGTGAAAAGCAATAACAAATAGATTTTATAGTATTTTCAACAGTATATTTTATATTTTTTATACAGTAGTATTTACTTAATTTACTATTGAAAATCGTATTTTAAATGAAAACGTTATTTAATTTTTATTTGTTTTGTCTTCTTCCTGCTCAAGCTGCTTGGCTAACCAAAGTACTGCTTGTAAATACTCAGCAGTAGCTACTTCTGCTACGTTATTATGTCCACCATCGGCAACTAGAAGTAATCTTTTCGGTTCAGGAGCAGCAGCATATAATTCTTCACTCATGAAAGCAGGGATAGTGATATCACTGATCCCATGAATGAATAAAATCGGCATTTTTAACTGTGGTACTTTTTGAATTGATTCAAATCGCTGTGTCAATATTAAGCCGACAGGAAATATCCGAAAAATGTTCCGGTAAGCCACCACTTGGCGAATTGAGGTAAAAGAGCTTTCTACAATCAATCCAGCTGCATCTTGCTGTTTAATAGCTAGATCAATAGCGATCGCACCTCCCAAAGAATGACCGTAGATAAAAATTTGACTGGGTGCTATTTTGCGTTGATGTACTAAATAATTCCAAGCGATCGCAGCATCTTCACATACTCGCCTTTCATTAGGAAAACGACCTCGACTGTTACCATAACCTCGATAGTCAATTAATAATACCGAAAACCCTAATTGATAAAATCTACTGGCATTGGTAATATTTGCGCCAATATTTATACCATTCCCATGTAGATAAAGTAGAACTTTCCCATTCGATTGATTTGCTCCAAGCCACCAACCGTGAATATATTCGACCTGATGCGATTGAATTTGTATAGGTATCCAAACTTCTTCATAAGGTAAATTTAAAAACGTTGGTGTTGTTTCAATGATAGAAGATGGGAAAAAGATAAACCGTGTTTGTTGTAAAAAAAGAAGTATACATACAGCACAGTAGGCGAGTACTGTAAGGATTCCAACCCAAACTAAGATATTGGTGAACAATTGTATTTGATGTTGCAGCTTAATCTGTTAAATGCCAGTATTTATGTATACAATATAATCGCAAAAGCTTGTAAATTTAGTATTTGCCAATTAACATTGTTAATCAAAAAAATTATGATTTAAAAGTTTAATAAATAAAGAATAGTAGATTATTCAGTAGATTTTGGGAGATGACAGTGACGTCCTTTAATGAGGCTCAACAAGAGCAACTCAAGGAAATCGGAGCATATTTACGACAGATACGCCAAGAGAAATCCGTGCGTCTAGAACAAATAACTGCTCGAACCCTGATCAGACAAGCATTTTTAGAAGCATTGGAAGAAGGTCGATATGAAGACTTACCAGAGCCAATTTTTGTACAAGGGTTTATCCGACGCTACGGTGACGCATTAGGACTTGATGGTGTATCACTAGCCAAAAATTTTGCAATTAACTTTTTCCTGCTCGACTCTGGTAATGATGGTAAGAAAGTACAGAAAAGCTCAAGTATACATATCCCTCTAGCTGTTCCTTATGTAGTATTATTAACAGTTGCTTCTTTTATATTGTTTTTTCGTCTCAATCCCAAAGCTCCAGCAGATTCTGTCGCTCAGGATCAAAAATCCAAAGCTTCCCCACAAACAACATTATCTACAACTGTAGCAGCGTCACCAACATTATCTCCATTTACCACACCAACAACTACAACTCCTTCACCTAGTGCATCCGTAGCAGCGTCACCAACATTATCCCCATTTACCACGCCAACAACTACAACTCCTTCACCAGAAACATCTCCTTCCACCCCAACAGCATCTCCCGTTGAAGTGACACTAGAACTGCAAGGAGAATCATGGGTGCGAGTCAAGGCAGATGGTAAAACTATGTTTGTAGGGACTTTAAAGAAGGGAGATCGAAAAACTTGGACAGCAAACAAGCAATTGACTATACGTTCGGGAAATGCAGGTGCTGTATTAGTTTCTGCTAACAAAAGTGAACAAAAACCTTTAGGAGGGTTAGGAAAGGCAAAGACAGTGACTTTTACTCCTGAAACTGTCAATAATCAAGAGTCCATAGTCAATAGTCAATAGTCCAGAGTCAATAGTCATTCGATTTTGGACTTCGTCGTGAGCGCTACTTCGACAAGGCTCAGTACAAGTCAGTCGAACGATTTTAGATTGACGCCACTCATGAAATTTGCTTGCTCTGTAGCATCAAGGAATAATTGGTCAACAGTTTTTGACCATTGACCCTTGACTTTTGACCACTGGCAAATAACTATACTTGTGGTGTATGTAAATGCCACTGAGTAGATTGTTCATAAGCGTAAGCTACTTGAAACAATTGGTCTTCTCGTAAAGGCTTACCAATTAACTGTAAACCAATCGGTAGTCCACTGTCATCAAAACCACAAGGTACACTTATACCTGGTAAACCTGCTAGATTTACGGGAATAGTCATCAAATCAACTAAGTACATACTTAGAGGGTCAGCAGTTTTTTCTCCTGCTTTGAATGCTGTGCTAGGAGCTGTGGGACAGGCTAAGACATCAACGTGTTCAAAAGCTCTTTCAAAGTCTTCCTTAATTAGGGTGCGTACTTTTTGTGCTTTCAAATAATAGGCATCATAATATCCTGCTGAAAGAGCGTAGGTTCCCAACATAATCCGACGTTTGACTTCTGTACCGAAACCACTTGCACGAGTACGGGTGTACATTTCGATCAAGTTTTCCGCTTCATCAGCACGATAACCGTATTTGACGCCATCGTAACGAGCTAAGTTTGCGGAAGCTTCTGAAGGAGCAATAATGTAATAGCTAGGCAAACCATAGCGGAAGCGGGGACAGGAAACAATATGAATTTCTGCACCGAGATTTTGCAGTTGAGCAAGTGCTATGTTAACAGCCTCTTCAACTTGCGAATCTAAACCCTCACCAAACGTTTCTTTGATCACACCAATTTTAAGTTGTCCTTTCGGTTTGAGGTCTGGCTGTAAACTTGCGGTGTAGTCGGGAATAGGAACTTTTAAGCTAGTAGAATCTTTCGGATCGTGACCTGCGATCGCTTGTAATAATGTGGCTGCATCTTCTACAGAACGAGCAAAGGGGCCAATTTGATCCAAAGATGAAGCAAACGCGACTAAACCATAACGTGAAACTAGTCCGTAGGTTGGTTTGATCCCCACCACACCACAGAAAGAAGCAGGTTGACGAATCGAACCCCCAGTATCAGAACCCAAGGAAACAGTACATTCTCCTGCTGCTACCGCCGCTGCCGAACCACCAGAAGAACCACCCGGAACTCTCGATAAATCCCAAGGGTTAGCAGTCAAACCATAGGCTGAAGTTTCTGTGGAACCACCCATAGCAAACTCATCCAAATTGGTTTTACCCACCATCACAGCACCAGCTGCTGCCAACTTTTGTGTTACCGTTGCCTCATAGGGTGGCACAAAATTTTCTAAAATTCGGGAAGCACAAGTAGTAGTGATTCCCTTTGTACATATATTGTCTTTAATACCAATGGGAACACCTGCCAATAACCCAATTTCTTCGCCTGCGGCGATTTTAGCATCCACAGCCCGCGCTTGTTCCAATGCCCGTTCGGCAGTTACGCACAAAAAACTGTGTAATTTTGGTTCTAGTGTTTGAATGCGGTCTAAAGCTTCTTGAGTAATTTCTACGGCAGAACGTTCTTTTTTAACTAGCTGTTTGTGCAACTCGCGGATGGATGCCATAATTGCTTCCTTAGTGACTCAAATCATTGATTTTAGTACAGTTTGACAATTTATGATCAAGGGATCAGGGACAAGGGGGACAAGAGGGACACGGGGACACGGAGAATATTTTTGATTGGATTCACCGCGTCTCCTACTCTCAGCGTCACAAATGACAAATGACAAATAACAAAGGACAAAATGGTAAAAATTGTAACGCGCAAGTTTTTAAGTATACAAAATGTGTATGACATTGGAGTAGAGCAAAACCATAATTTTATAATTAAAAATGGTTTGGTGGCTTCCAATTGTTTCAATAAATCCCACTCTACAGCTTACGGTTATGTAACTTATCAAACTGCGTATTTAAAGGCTAATTATCCTTTAGAGTATATGGCAGCACTGTTAACGGCTAACAGTGACGATACAGATAAGGTGCAGAAATATATTGCTACCTGTACAAATATGGGTATTCAGATCGACCCACCTGATATTAATCGTTCTGGGATCGATTTTACCCCTTTGGATGGGAAAGTTCTGTTTGGATTGTCAGCGGTGCGGAATGTCGGACAAAATGCGATCGCTGCAATTTTGGAAGCGAGAGAATCCAAAGGCGAGTTTAAGTCTTTATCTGATTTTTGCGATCGCGTTGATTTGGGTACTGTGAACCGTCGCACTTTAGAATCTTTGATTTATTGTGGAGCCTTTGACAAAATTGACTCTAATCGTAATCAATTACTTCATGATTTGCCTTTAGTTTACGACTGGGCCCAATCTCGCGCCAAAGATAGAGCTACAGGCCAAGGTAATCTCTTCGATTTCTTAGGCGGTGCATTTGCTAGCAATACAAATAAAAATAATATCCAAAATAGTTTTGATAGCGCTCCCAAAGCTAAACCTGTTCCTGATCTACCTCCCCAAGAAAAGTTACGCAAAGAGAAAGAGTTATTAGGCTTTTACGTATCAGATCATCCGCTTAAATCTGTACGGAATTCAGCACGAGTCCTCGCACCAATTAATCTTTCTCAATTAGGTGAACAAAAAGAGGAATCTATTTTATGTGCAGTAGTAATGCTCAATAATGTCAAAAAAGTCATCACCAAAAAAGGTGATCCAATGGCAATATTGCAAATAGAAGATTTAACTTCCCAATCAGAAGCAGTAGCATTTCCTAAAACCTACGAACGCATTAATTCACTTCTGCAAGTTGATTCCAGATTAATTATTTGGGGTAAAGTAGACCGACGAGATGACCAAACTCAATTTATTGTTGAAGATGCAGAAGCTGTAGAAACAGTACAAATGGTGATGGTAGAGTTAAATGCTCAACAGGCAGCTAACATTGAAGAACAGCATCATTTACGAACAATTTTGCAAGAGTATTCGGGAGATAAAGAAAAAGCCAAAGTCCCAGTCATTGGAATTGTTCAAGCTGAAAATTCTCGTCATCTCGTCCGTTTCGGACGCCAATTTTGGGTACAAGATTCTCGAAGTGCTGTTCGGGCTTTACAAAATGCTCATTTCTCTGCTCATTCACAATCACTTACTAATACTTAAATCCTTGGTAATAAAAATAATTTATGTTTATTCTTTAAAATAACAGTATTTTCTGTTAAAAAATTTCCATGAAATATTAATAACAATCATACTTGTTTTTACTTTATAAGTATAAAACCGTAGCTATTAATGTAATAGCTGATTAGAATGTGGCGTTTTTACAACTGATGCAGAAATTGACTGGAGAGGAAATGACGTGAATGTCATAACTAATCAGTGCCGATTCATAAACTTCAATACTGGCAAAAACACTATAAGGTAGAAGGGAAATTAAAGAAATAAGATCAAGGTTAAATATATTTTCTCCTGACTTCTTTCTCAAGACTGAATATGTAACACTAGAGAGGAAAAGCGCACACAAGAGGTATAAAGAAGGTGTTTAGAATACTTTTGGTGATTGCCATTGGTTTCTTACCATCGCTACTTTCCCTGTGGTTCATGCGTAAAACTCAGGCGAGGATGCGATCGCACCTTAGACGCGTGGCGAGAAATTTTCCCAGAGAACCAATATCAATAGACACTAGAGCAGATGTAAGTGATCGCTACTATCTAGAAGGAGTAGGTTATCTCATTGGTGACGTTAGCTGTCGGTATAATGCTCGTTCTGGCTATTTACGCTGTGCCGTCAATCCTAGTGGTCCCTGTGAAGGTTGCCGTTACTATGAAGCTAAAGAATTCACTAATCAATTATAACAATCTATCATCTCTAATAATTCCAACGCCTTTGTGCTGTCCAGTGGCGATCGCTTGATTGATAAACCTCCACTGTTTGCAAACCCACCTCAGCAAGTAAACCTTTCACTTCATCTATAGTTAAAGCAGCGTGCAGAGAATCACGAAATAATTTTTTTTGATGTTCGTTGTATTCACTACCAATACTATCAACTAAAGCATCCATTATTACTTCGTTTTGCGGTCGAAATAAATCACGAATAAAAATACCACCGTTGGGCTTCAATACACGCTTGAGTTCTCGGAATAAAGATAAAGGATCTGGTAAATGGTGAACAAGACTGTTTGATACAACTATATCAAACTGTTCATCAGCGTAAGGCATATGTTTAACATCTACCAATTCCAAACGAATTTGGTTTTGCAAACCAGCTTCTTGAACATGAGAAGAAGCAATTTGTAGCATACTTGCAGCTAAATCAATAGCAACAACTTGCCAATTAGGTCGCATTTGACACATCAATATCGGAATTCGAGCTGTACCAGTACCAGCATCCAACACCACAGCTTGTTCTGACGCTCCCAAAGCGATCGCTTCTTGAGCAAAAGCACTATTTACCTCAGTAAAGTCCATTGCATCATACTCAATAGCTTCTTCGGCGCTATCCATAACTTCTGGTTCTAATATTCTTTCCATATTTAGTTGATTGTTGGTTGGTGGTTGTTATTTCCAATCCCTGATCCCCAATCCCCGATCCCCATTTTCCAGATAGAGTACTCCCAGGATTGTCAATAAAAGATATATTTAGCGTCAAGATAGTTAGAGTGTTCGTCTACTTTTGGAACCAAATAGTTAACTTCTATGACCCCTCAAAAAAGTAATACACAAGACGCTTCTGCGTCGTCAGGAGTTTGGCGCAGTGTGCGGGAAAATTTGGGTTTGATTGCTATAGCCTTAGTTTTGGCATTTTTGATCAGGACTTTTATTGCTGAACCTCGCTACATTCCCTCAGATTCAATGGTCCCGACTCTACATACAGGCGATCGCTTAGTGGTAGAAAAAATTTCTTACTCTTTTCAGCCTCCACACTTGGGCGACATAATTGTTTTTCAGCCTCCCGAAACACTACAACAAAGAGGATACCCAAAAGACCAAGCTTTCATTAAGCGTATAATCGGTGAACCAGGTCAAACAGTAGCAATTACTGGTGGCAAGGTTTACATTAATGGAAAACCCCTACAAGAAGATTATATTGCCGAACCACCAATCCAGCCATTTACACAAGTGCGAGTCCCAGAGAATGAATTTTTTGTCATGGGAGATAATCGCAATGATAGTAATGACTCTCGTTATTGGGGCTTTTTACCTAGAAAAAATATTATTGGTAGGGCGGTTTTTCGTTTTTGGCCCTTTGACCGCATTGGGTTGGTTTAAGATCGGGGACTAGGGATCGGGGATCGGGCATGGGCATTGGGAAAAGACGCAGTGACGCTAAGAGTGGGAGATGCGGTGAATCCAATCAAAAATATTCTCCATGTCTCCGTGTCTCCCTTGTCCCCGTGTCACCGTCTCACCGTGTCACCGTGTCTCCCTTGTCCCCGCTCCCCGATCCCTAATCTTATCTAGAACTTGAGATAATACATCAGATGGGCAAGGATATCACCGGAAAGATTTAAGCGTCGTTGGAAATCTACCAAGTTACGATAAGGCCCAGCTGATTGGCGATTTTCAATCACTGCTTGAGCGATAGATATTTCTATAAATGGTATTTTGACTAAACTCTCAATTGTTGCTGTATTGGGATTAATTTTATAAGTAATATTGTCTACTGAATCGTCATCATAATAACTAAAATCTAAAATTGTCTCTAAAGACTTAAGTCGCTGTACTGATATACTCAAAGCAGCTGCTATATCTTCAATACAGTAAAATTTGACACCACTATGGGATAGTTCTACAAGCGATCGCGCTTGATGAATAGATAAACCAGGTAGGCGCAACCAATCATCCACAGTTGCTTGATTAGCGTCTATGCGTATACCTAAAGATACTGCGATCGCGATTTCTTCTGTTGACTGCAATCGGTAATAAGGGTCATTCAGTAGTTGAGAACGCAGTTTTTGCAATCTAGGGTTGAGTGGAAATGGCAGCCTATTTGAGTTCATCTCACTTTTAAGGTTAGTGGTTAGGGGTTGTTTAGTGGTTAATACGAACTACCAACGAGCAATAAACAACCAACAATCATCAAGCAACAAATTTAAGAAATTTGATCAAGCAAATGACGGCGTTTTTGTTCAAATTCATATTCAGAAATCAATCCATCTTGACGCAAAGCGTCTAACTCACGCAAAGCATCTGCGATCGCTCCGACTTGATTGGCTTCTGAGCGTACAGAACGAATTACTGACTTACCTTCATTAAAATTTTGATCAAAAGCTTCTTCGTCTTGAGCTAAATACCAAACTCCCTCAATCGCACTTGCTACCTTGGGAATTGGCGTCCACGACAGCAGCACATACAATAACCCCCACAATGGCTGTCCCAAATAAAATTTATGTAAACCAGAAATTGTTAATGTGCCAGCAAACGCTAAAATTGCCGCAACACTCCGGCTTTTTCGCTTAGTCAACATCTTTGATTCTCCTCGTCCAACTAACCACCACCATACTTTTTATTGTATTGAAGCTAAAGGATAGGAGATAGGGGATCAGGGATCGGGCATTAGGGTAAACAATTAACCATCAACAACTAACTAATAACAAATGACCACTGACCAGCAACTAAATCGTCAAGTGTTGATATCTCGGTAAAAACTGTAATTTAACCGAAGCTTATTTTCTAGCTTAGTTTCCCAAACAAAAGACTAAAATAAACCTAGAGGCAAATTTTAAGGCAAAGTGAGGTACTGATCATCAGTACTTATAAGAAATAGAAGCAACATGGGATTCTTTGACTCTGAGATAGTTCAGCAAGAAGCAAAGCAGCTGTTTGAAGATTATCAAGCTCTGATCAAACTTGGCAACAATTACGGCAAGTTTGACCGCGAGGGTAAGAAGCTGTTTATTGAGCAAATGGAAGCGATGATGGAACGTTATCGCGTCTTTATGAAGCGATTTGAGTTGTCAGAAGATTTTATGGCACAAATGACTATCCAGCAGCTGAAAACTCAGCTCAGTCAGTTTGGCGTTACACCACAACAAATGTTTGATCAGATGAATATCACCCTAGAACGGATGAAAGCGGAACTAGAAAAACAGAACTGAAAATTAGGGGCTACAGTCTAGAGAATTCAAAATGAAAATTTTTAATTTCTAACTTTTTAATAGATTTATCCCTAATCTCCAGTTCCTGGTTCTTATCCTACTTTTTAGGACGAGGGAACTTAGAAGGTGGCTTAAAGTACTCTACAGGTGTATCTTTAAGTGCCTTGAGCATAAAATCACGCCAGACGGGAGCTACCATAGTACCTCCTGTAGCACCAGTAGCCAATTGTCTATTGTCATCTCTACCCACCCAAACAGCAGTTGTCAGCTGGGGTACAGTTCCAACAAACCAAATATCTTTTTCTGAAGAAGTGGTTCCGGTTTTACCAGCCGCAGGACGGTCAATAGCTGCATTCTTACCAGTACCATCAGTAATTACTGATTGCATCACATTGATTACTGCTGCTGCGGCCCAGGGTTCTAGAACTAGCTGAGGCTTCGGAGTGTTATCTAACAAGACGTTACCGCTACTATCGGTAACGCGGACAATGACTGTTGTTGGTGACTGCCAGCCATAATTGGCAAAAGTAGCATAAGCACCAGCCATCTCGACAGGTGTCACCCCAATTGCACCAAGTGGTAAAGAAGTCACTGGTTCCATAGGACTCATAATTCCTAAGGTACGGCATGTCTCAACAACTTTGTTCATGCCTATAGCTTTACCAACCTTGATGACTGGGACGTTACGGGACAACTTCAAAGCAGTACGAATAGACATTGCCCCACTATAACCACCATCGTAGTTGCGTGGACTATACCAACCACTACCATCCCGATAACTCACAGGAGTATCATAAACAACCGTATCAGGCGTAAATTTCCCAGTTGCAAAGGCAGTGTAGTAAACAAATGGTTTAAATGCAGATCCTGGTTGCCTGTAAGCTTGGGTTGCACGGTTAAATTCACTAGTTTTGGAGTCTACAC
Source organism: Fischerella sp. CENA71 (assembly GCA_024239075.1). Lineage (GTDB taxonomy): Bacteria > Cyanobacteriota > Cyanobacteriia > Cyanobacteriales > Nostocaceae > Pelatocladus. The sequence continues at coordinate 18,078 of JANBVI010000053.1, forward strand.
CACCCACCAATGCTTTCACGTAATGAGTGCGGGGGTCGATCGCCACCAAAGCAATTTGATTTTTAGATAACCCTTGACTGCTTAGTCTTCTATGCCATTTACTGACAGTTTCTTCTGCCATTTCTTGGAATTTGGCATCTACTGTGGTTTGTACACGCATTCCACCTTTTAACAAGGCTTCACGACCAAACTTCCTTGCTAGTTCTTGAGATACAGCGTTAGTAACATAAGGTAAGGCGCTACCTTGAAATGATCTAATTTTACCTAGTTTAATTTTTTCTTTTAAAGCGTTGTCATATTCTTTTTGGGTGATCCAGCCCAAAGTCAGCATTCGCCCTAAAACTTCCTTCTGCTGATATTTGGCTTTTTCCATGCTGACAAACGGGCTATATTCCTCTGGTGCTTGGATCAAACCCGCCATCATTGCCGACTCACCTAGAGTTAAATACTCTGCTGATTTATTGAAATAGCTACGTGCTGCCGTTTGTACGCCGTAGTTATTATGACCCCAATATACTTGATTGAGGTACATTTCCAAAACTTGGTCTTTTGTAAGTATTTGTTCGAGACGAATTGCTAATACTGCCTCAGCTATTTTACGGGTAAATTGACGTCTCTGGGACAAAAACAGGTTTTTCACCAGCTGCATGGTAATGGTAGAACCACCCTCACGCACTCCACCAGCTACCCAGTTTGTGACTACAGCACGCCCCACACCTTTAGGATTAATGCCGTGGTGATAGTAAAAATCAGCGTCTTCACTTGCTAGTACTGCACGTTTTAGTTGTGGTGAAATTTTATCTAGCGGTACAACTTCTCGGTTGGCTTCACCGTGGATACTCGTTAATAATTTACCCTTGATGTCATAAATATAGGTAGTTTCTGAAGGGAAAAAATTACGTAGCTGTCTTACATCAGGCAAGTTGCGGAAACTAATGGCTAAACCAACTAATCCTCCCGCGACAATGGAACTCGCTAGCATGGTAATTGATAGCAGAGTACCGCCAGCTACCTGACCGACTCCTTTCAAAAACTCAACGCCAGATGAAGGGCTACCTTGGGATTGCTTATCTTCAAAAGTCCTAGATGACACGGCGTTCTCACTTCCTCACTTGTAAATATAACTATAATTTCTTTGGCGCAGCAAGACCGTTAAATTTTTGCAATTATATTAATTTGGCAGATATAAACAACGGAAGCATTGCTAGTGACTATAACCTACCCAACTTCCATATTGCAAAGTATAGATAACAGTCAAGATCCTAATAGTATGGTGCAGAACTTTTCTTGGTTACGTCGTGGCATTGTCGAAATTTTTCCCCAACCAGCTGATTCGGATACTGAATCTGAAAGTTTAGAAAAGCGCTTGACCACAACCGACCGACCCTTACGGATCAAGTTGGGCATTGACCCGACAGGGGCGGATATTCATCTCGGTCATAGCATACCAGTAAGGAAACTGCGAGCTTTTCAAGATGCTGGTCATACAGCAGTTTTGATCATTGGTGATTTCACGGCACGGATTGGCGATCCTACAGGTAAGTCAGATGTGCGCCGTCAACTTACACAACAAGAGGTCGAGGCAAACGCTCAGACCTATCTTGATCAAGTACGACCCATACTAGATTTTGACACACCTGGAAGGTTAGAGGTGCGATATAACTCGCAATGGCTCTCCAAGTTAGACTTAGGGAAAATTTTAGAGTTACTCTCAACCATGACTGTGGGACAAATGCTAGCAAAAGAAGGATTTGCTGAACGTTATAAAAAAGAGAATCCGATTTTTCTACATGAGTTCCTCTATCCGTTGATGCAGGGTTTTGATTCTGTGGCTGTCGAAGCTGATGTGGAATTGGGTGGTACTGACCAGAAATTTAACATAGCAGTTGGGAGAGATTTACAACGCCATTTTGGACAAAAACCTCAATTTGGTTTGCTACTCCCGCTTTTAATTGGCACAGATGGCGAGCAAAAAATGTCTAAATCTGTAGGTAATTACGTAGGTTTACGAGAACATCCAAGCCAAAAGTATCAAAAATTGCAAGGTATTCCAGACCACCTGCTAAAAGATTATTTTGAATTGTTGACGGATTTACCTCTAGAAACACTACCAGAAAACCCACGCGATCGCCAAAAACTCCTCGCGCAAGAAATAGTCCGGCAGTATCACGGACAAGACGCCGTCAACAACATTGAAGCAGGAGACCTACCCGAATTTTCTCTATCCAAGGTAGAATTTCCGGCAAAATTATCCTATATTCTCAATGTTACTGGCTTATGCAAAAGCGGTGGAGAAGGAAAGCGAAAAATTCTAGAAGGTGGTGTGCGACTAGACGGCGATCGCATTACCGATGTGGATACTTCTTTTGAAACCGCTAGTCAATTGTACGGTCAAGTTTTACAACTGGGAAAAAATAAGTTTGTCCGACTTGTAGAGTGATAGGGATCGGGGATCAGGGATCGGGGATCGGGAAGAGACTTATTAAATAATTCTCCCTTGTCCCCATTACCCCTTCGCCCCTAATCCCCACTCCCTTGGGGAGTGGGGGCCCCGAGTTCCCCAGAGGGGGCCCCACCTGCCCCTTATCCCCAAAGGGGACCCCTACCTTCCCCAATCCCCAATCTCCAATTCCCAATCCCCAATCCCCAATCCCCAATCCCTACAGCAGTAATGAACACAGACAAGCGAATTATTGTGCCTTTAGATGTGGCAAATATTGCAGATGCGATCGCCTTGATTGAACGATTACCACAAGTCAGCTTTTGGAAAGTTGGTTTGGAATTGTTTACCAGCACAGGGCCGCAAATTCTGCAAGAATTAAAATCTCGGCAAAAACGGATTTTCCTAGATTTGAAGTTTCATGATATTCCGAACACCGTTGCTGGCGCTTGTCGGGCTGCGGCACGTTACGGTGTTGATTTGTTGACAATTCACGCTACAGCTGGTAGAGATGCTCTCAAGGCAGCAACTGAGGCAGTACAAACAGGTGCAGCACAAGCAGGGGTAGAACCGCCAAAACTGATTGCCATTACACTGTTAACTAGTATTTCTTCGCGACAGTTGGCATTTGATTTAAAAATTCCCTTAGAATTGCCAGAGTATGCACTAGAAATGGCATTGATGGCGCAAGAAGTTGGCTTGGATGGGGCGGTTTGTTCGCCTCAAGAGGTGGCACAACTGCGAAATAGTTGTGGAAATGATTTTTTGTTAGTTTGTCCAGGAGTGCGTCCAACTTGGGCAGAAAAAGGAGATCAAAAGCGATCGCTTACCCCAAGCCAAGCACTACAAGCAGGGGCAAATTATCTTGTGATTGGGCGTCCCGTTACTGCTGCTGTTGAACCTGAGTTAGCCTGGAAAAAAATTTGCGAAGAGTTAGCAACTGTAGCATGAATTCCAAAGCTCAAAAAAGTAGATTTCAAAGAGTTGGAGAAGGGTTGAAGGGTAAGGAAAAAGGAAAAAATGCCAACCCTTCATACTTTCTTTTTGACTGTTTACCCAAATTTTGCCAAAAGTCTAGTCATAGTTTGTGGATCGTAGCTTTTGGCTTTTGGTTAGCCATTTCAAATTGCCTTACCTACCAAGCATTTGCCCAAAATCCGAATTCCTTGCCAACAAGCAGAGAAAAATCTTTTTGTTCACAGCAAAGTATTGAATTATTAACTACAAAGCTCCTGCTGGATTTACCTAGCTATGCCAATCGTGTGATTCAACGCGCCCGTCGCACTAGCAGAAAAACCGATCTTTTTAGTTACGTATTAATGGCAGGAAGACCGGAATTTACACCACTACCCCTAAACTCAAGCGGAGATATCCCCAAAGAATTAAAATATACTGCGAAAGATGTTGATCAGGTGTTCTTTACTACTTTAGAACGTCGGTATGTTGGCAAAAAAGTTGTGGAATTACAACAATTTCACTGGTTATTTTTAACAAAAGCTGATGATGGTTGGTGGATGGTAATGATGTTTTCTAGGACTGGTTCTGATCCTAAACAAGAAATTCCTACACCGCCACAGGATAGTAGTAACGGTGTTGTTGCTCAAGGAATTAAAACGTGGTTAAGAGATTGTCGTGCAGGAAGTGGAAGATTTTCAACTCCTCCGACAAGTCAACAAAAGCAAATTTTTTCCGATCAGTAGTAGCTGATTTTCAAAAAATATAAAGTCGAAAATCCACTGATAGCATGTTGTTTAAATTTTATAAAAAAATTAATTTATATTTAATTTTTACATCCAAGTTTATACGCCCATTCCTAAATTATTCGTAAACAATAAAAACCCAGAATTCTTGTATAATAATCAACTTGAACTAAATAAAATTCGATTAATTTAAGAAGGAGCAGAGACTTATGGCGCGTAGTAATGGCTTTTGGGCTGATTTTCGTAAGTTTCTAATGCAAGGTAACGTCATTGATTTAGCTGTGGCAGTCATTATCGGAGCTGCATTCGGCAAAATCATCAATTCCCTTGTCGAAGACATCATTACACCTGTAATTTTAAATCCTGTACTCAAGTCAGCAAGAGTAGATGACTTACAAAATTTATCAGTCAATGGCATAAAATACGGTGTATTTTTGTCTGCAATCATCAATTTTTTAGTGATTGCTTTTTGTATTTTTCTGATTATTCGTGCTTTTGAAAAAGCGAAGAAAAGATTCGTTCGTAGTGGTGAGGCTGCTGAAGCAAGTGCAGTTGATCCAGCAATTTTAACCCAAGAAAGATTGACTGAGGCAATAGAACGTTTAACAACTACGATTGAATCTCAAACAAACAGATAGTTAATAATCAAAATATGTGGATGCGATCGAGCCTTTGAACTAGAAAATTGGTACTGGATTATCAAAAATCAAAAATAACTGGACTTGGTAAGTGATTGACATTTTATACAGTACCAATTTCCTCATTTTCTAGCCTTGAACACCCATCATTTCATCGTATTTAGCACGCACTGCTTGAATATCTTGCCACATCAACCATTTTGGACTACCAACCTCACGGGATTGATTACGCAGCAAGTAAGAGGGATGAAAAATCGGCATACATAAACGTCCTTCCCATTCCATCCAAGTTCCGCGAATTTTAGTAATCCCTCGTTTATCGCCAATTATACCTTTGACAGCAGTTGCACCTGTCAAAAGAATAATTTTCGGGTCTACCAAGCGAATTTGTTCCAGTAAGTAAGGTTTACAAGCCTCGATCTCTTCATTAGTAGGAACACGGTTGTTGGGCGGGCGACATTTATTGATATTGGCTATGTATACATCTTTTTCTGTATCTAGTTTGACAGATTCGAGAATTTTTTCTAAAAGCTGCCCAGCTCGGCCAACAAATGGTAGCCCTGTTTCGTCTTCGTTTTGTCCAGGTGCTTCACCTATAACCATAATTGGCGCTTTGAGATTACCGCGTCCGACAACAGCATGAATCCGAGTGTTTCCTAATTCACAGCGATGACATTGGTTGCAATGCTGTGCTATTTCGATCATATCGGCATAAATTCCCCTTGGAATGGGAATTTTAGCATCTGTGGGAATCAATTCTTTTTTGTCAAAACTAGATTCCTGTAAATTCGATTCCCCAAAAAGATTGAGTTGATGTTCGCTGCTCATGAAATTTTCAATATTAATCTAAGCACAAGGTGTTTAAGCTGAGTTAAATCTTTACACAAAAAATTGTAGGTTCAGCTCAGCAGCGCCGCATCTTATGACTGCTGATACTAGTACTACGAAATTATACTTTCATTGTGCTATTTCTGAACTTTTGTAGCACTCAAACTGTTCTAAGTTTAACAAAATGGGAAATTTGTTTAATTTCACAGAAATTCAGTCATGATCAAAGCAATGGTAGCTTCATGTACTGGGGGAAAACAATGTCAGATACCCCGCTTTTTACTGATCGTACTCAAGCTGGAGAGAGGCTAGCGGAAGTTGTTCAGGCAACTTTAAATAAACAAGCGTCTGAATCTGAAATCAAGCCTGTACCTATTGTCTATGCTTTACCACGAGGAGGACTAGAGGTAGCTGCACCAGTTGCGCGTGTTTTGGGTTGTCCATTAACGATATTAGTAGCGAAAAAGATTAGTCATCCAGAAAACCCAGAATTGGCAATTGGTGCAGTCACTACCTGTGGTAGTGTAATTTGGTCGCAGCCAAGAAGATCCTACCAGAGACAAAATTTGCGATCGCATCAAACATCATTGGATGCAGCGATTTATCAAGCTAAATCTTTGGAAGTCCAATTAAGTGTTGCTTGTCCGCAGGTGAATCCAGAAGGCGCCACAGCAATCATCATTGATGATGGGATTGCGACAGGAATGACAATAGCAGCAGCAGCTGTGGCGATCAGAAAACTTTCTCTTGCTGAAATTTGGTTATGTGCGCCTGTTGCACCTCTGAGATTATTACCCTGGTTACATCAATGGGGCGATCGCGTGATTGTTTTAGCCACACCAGAACCATTTGCCAGTGTTAGCAATTTTTATCAACACTTTCCCCAACTAGAAACCACACAAGCTCTAACATATCTTCAAAATCAGTAGTAGGGGTCGTCATTGGTCATTTGTCATTGGTCATTTGTCGATGGTTGGTTGTTTTTCTATTTTCTTCCTTGTCCCCTCTGTCTCCCATCTCCTTGTTACCAATTTTTAATTTTTAATTGATAAGTCCTCCTTGTCTCTCTTGTCTTTCCTCACACTCCCTCCACACCCAATCGCACAGCTTGTACTAAATCATTGGGTGTACCAATATCTAGATAGGTTCCATCAACAAACGTTTCAGCTTGTACCTGAAAACCCTCTGTAATTGCAGCTTGAATGATATTTCCTATCGGTATTTCTGGTAACTGTGACAAATTAGGATTTGCCTTGAGAGGAATAAGATACTCATGTAAAAACTGAGTGAAAGTGGGTGTCCAAACAGCAATACCCCACATGTAACGCAAATTTGACTGAGGAGGTTTTTCGATAATTAGCTGTACTCTACCTGTATCATCGAACTCAACCATACCAGCTTTCTCTGGTTGGTTGGTGGGGAACAATCCTAATACCACATCTGCTTTAGTTGCTTGTTGACGTGCCAATACCTTGACGAATGCATTTTGGGGTTGAAACAAAATATCAGCAAAACCCAACGCTACCACTGCATCCCGAACAAAAGGATAAGCTTGATCCAAGGTAAACGGGACGCCATAAGGCAAATCCATAATTAGATAGCCCAAGCTCATAGAAAGCATCCTACCGTCCCTGAAATATTCCGGAATATCCCACTTTCCTGGACGCAGAATAAAATATGCCTGATTAATACCTGCTAGTTGCATTTTTTCTAGCAGATAGTGAGAAACTACCTTTGGCCGCCAATTATGTTGATCACCAAAATCTTGAAACCCAACAGGATATAATTCTTTGCTCAGTGGTAAAGGAGAAATCCGTTTTGCCAGTCCACCTGCTGGTAGTAATCCTATAATTTGGCGATCGCTCATAAATGATTTGTAGGTTGTTGATGACTAGCTTAATCCAAAATCCAAAGTTGTATAAAAAATACCCCCTTCCCAAGCCATTCTGGCAACAGAAGAGGGTTAATTAATTTTAAGATCACAGTTGCAACTACTTAACAGAAACTGCATCAACATCGACAGTGGTACCGGAGGTTGAATCCTGAGTAGTATTAGCAGCTTGGGTATCTACATTGGTGTCTACAGTACCTCGACGCGCTTTGAAGCCTTCAATTACCAGCCCGGAGACCTCAGTTACTAACAAAGTTAAAAGAAAAACATCATCAATTTCCCCCACAATCGGGAAAATATCTGGAATTATATCAAAGGGGCTGACAAAATATAGCAATGTTCCTAAAATCACCCACCAACGGTATTTAGGATTGCGAATTAAGCCGCGATACCAATTATAAAGAGATTGTATTGAAAATTTCATGACCTTCACCTCTCGTTACTTTCAATTTTGGCAAATCATTTTCCCCACTTCTTGTGGGAATAACCGCCCTAAGATAGTTGGAAGATGCTACAAAACCTCTTAATTAAACTTATATGCCACCTCAACTTTGGCCTTATATTAGTCCTGGTATTCCCGATGATTTATTTGAGCATTTACCGGGAATTCCCCTCAGTCAGAGAGAAATTCGACTGTTGTTGATTGCCCAATTACGTCTATTACCCAACACTGTTTTATGGGATATTGGTGCGGGTACTGGTACTATTCCTGTAGAAGTTGGGTTACTATGTCCCCAAGGGCGAATCTTTGCCGTGGAACGAGATGAAGAAGTTGCTAACCTCATCCGTCGTAACTGCGATCGCTTTGAAGTCAAAAATGTTGAAGTCATTGAAGGTAGCGCCCCTGAGTGTTTGCATGATCTCAAAGAAACACCCCACCGTGTCTGTATAGAAGGTGGACGAGCCATCAAAGAAATTTTGCAAGCAGTTTGGCATTATTTGCCACCATCAGGCAGAGTAGTCGCCACAGCTGCTAATCTAGAAAGTCTGTATGCAATTTCTCTCAGCTTTGCTCAACTACAAGCGAGAAATATTGAAGTTGTGCAGTCTGCGATTAACCGCTTGGAAACACGCGGGTTTTCTCAAACTTTCAGTGCTGTCGATCCAATTTTTATCCTTAGTGGTGAAAAGCTCGATTAAACCCACATACAACAACTTAGGAGATTACTAAATTAAGAATTTTTAATTTTTAGTTTTTAATTTTTAATTGAGTAGTCTCTATTCTCTAGTCCTTAGTCCCCAGTTATGCCTTGGTCTCGAATTTTTAGTGGAATTGTTGCGATCGTTGTCGCTTTATCGGCAACTATTTTGGGCGGATGGTACTTTACCATCGTATTTGCAGTCATCATCTTTTTAGGTCAAAAAGAATTCTTTAATTTAGTCAAAGCTAAAGGCATAGCTCCCACTGTAAAAACTACGATGGTTGTTAGTCAAATTCTCCTAGCAATTTGTACGCTAGATGGAAATTTGGCTGATGCTGTTATGCCAATAGCAGGTACTTTTATCTGTTTTTACCTGCTATTTCAACCTAAAATGGCAGCGATCGCGGATATTTCCGCTTCCATCTTAGGGCTTTTTTACACTGGTTATTTGCCAAGTTACTGGGTAAGGTTACGAGCATTTAATACAACAGCTAGCAATCTTCCTTTGGGGGGCTACTGGCCGGCAAGTTGGTCAGATTTCTTTGCACATGGACATGCAGTTTCTTTACCAGACGGTTTGACTGCTACAATGCTGACTTTCCTCTGTATTTGGGCAGCAGATATTGGTGCTTATACATTTGGTAAATTTTTTGGCAAAACCCCTTTATCTGATATTAGCCCGAAAAAAACTGTAGAAGGTGCTGTGTTTGGTGTTGCGGCTAGTGTGATCGTTGCATTTGCTGTGGCTTATTATTTTAACTGGCCCAAATATCCTATTACTGGTTTGACCTTAGGCTTGTTAATTGGTGTAGCTGGTCTTTTAGGTGATCTGACAGAATCAATGCTCAAGCGGGATGCTGGAGTAAAAGATTCAGGACAATTAATTCCCGGTCATGGTGGCATTTTAGACCGTACTGATAGTTACATTTTTACTGCTCCTTTAGTTTACTATTTTGTATCTCTTATATTACCATTGCTGATTTAGTTATTAGTTATACCCCAGGCTAATACCAATTTCCTTTAAAAGTGAAACATATTTTTTTGTAGAGACGTGCCATGGCACGTCTCTACATTATTTATGTGTATCGCGATTAACGTGAAATGGTATAACGCACCATCCCAAGTTTTTGGTGCGTTATACCATTTCACAAAAATCTTGATAAAATTTATTCGCTTTTTCCTTTTAGTCTAGATATCAGAGACATTATTTTGATATTTCTCAACATTTAAAATAGTATTTACTCACAGCAAATATAGAATTAAAATCTAAATTTTTAATTCTCATTAAGATTGATATTTTATCGATTGATCGATAAAATATATAGCCATTTTGCTCAGTAAGTCAGATCAGCGAACAGTTTTAAGGCTGACAAAACAAGAGGATCGAGGTTTTTCGTATAGATGAGACTAATGATAGATGCGTAAGTAAGAAGTGTAGCAGAGTTGATAAATCGAATCCAAGCTGTAATAAATCTATTTGAATTTGTGGTGTTCCTGATGGTAAATATTACAAATTTGAATTATTCATTTGAGTAATTAACACTAAAAAATATACTTTAATTAGGAGAAGATAATTATTGTCTCAATAAATAGAGAAAAGTAGTTATCTTGCTATTTTACGAGAAGCTGTGTCTATTTATAGGCTGCATTTCATTAACCACTTCGTACTTATACAAGTACTGTTTTGAAAGAAAGTGGGACTAACAGCCCAGCGGCAAAGGAGAAGGTAATGCAAGGGGAAAAGTCCCTGACTATTGACGTGACTAGATTAGATGCTCGTAAGCATGTCCTCACCAAGTCGCCCATATTATCAAGTCATGAATCAGGATGGAAAAATCTGGGTTTGGAGTATCATATCCAACCTGCCTATGAAAGCCCTGAACATTACTCTAAGAATTATGTGCTTGTAATTCGGCTAAAATGCCAGTTAGAATTACAAAGGTGGCTGGGAGAATGCCATAAAAGCGAAAACTCTTTGCCAGGAGATGTGGCAGTAATACCGCCTTACGTAACTCACAGAGCGACTACTATAGAGGAGTCTGAGTTTATTGCTTTGACTTTAGACTCTGATTTCGTAGCAACAATAGCTTACGAATCCATCGATTCAGACGCGGTTGAGGTAATACCACACTTTTCCAAACCTGATCCATTAATTTATCAAATTACCCTTGCCCTTAAAAAAGCGTTAGAATACAATAGTCTGGTTAGTGGTCTGTATGCTGATTCTATGGCGACAGCATTGTCAGCTCACTTGTTGCAACACTACTCTGCACCAAAACATTCTCTGCAAAACTATGGTGGTGGTTTACCCAGGCATAAGCTACAACGGGTAACTGAGTATATCATTGATCATTTGGCAGAAGATTTGCTGCTAGGAGCAATGGCTCAGGAAGTAGGCATGAGTAGGTACCACTTTGCCCGATTATTCAAACAATCCACAGGGCTTTCTCCTTATCAGTACGTAATTCACTGCCGCATTGAGCGTGCTAAGATGTTGCTTCTACAAAATAAGCTAAAAATTTCTGAAGTAGCCTCTATAGTTGGTTTTGCCGATCAAAGCCAGTTTACCCGGCATTTTAAGCGTATATTGGGAGTCACGCCCAAAGAGATCCGGAAAAAATAGCAATAATTTTCTAAAAAAGCAATAATCATCTATACAGCAATAATCAAGTTTCTATACCTTGAGATAGAAAGATTTAAAATCCCTATTGTCCTCGGCTAGTGGTGTTCAGCCCTAGCAATCCCCCCTATTTTTGCTCCAAGTAGTAGCTAGCTGTCTACAACCCAAAAATTGATGGAGGGATGGGAAAGTTGGGAGATGGGGAGATGAGCAATCATACTTTTTCTCTCCATTACCCCATCATCCTATCCCCACAGACCCCTCAAAATTGCTGGGGCAAATATTCGGTGTGACGGGGGGTAAAAGCTTAAGCAACAGTCTGAAGAGCAATTAACAGATACTTGTGCCAAAAGCGCTAGCTGGGCGTTATACCACTAGATCCTTTCTTAATTTAAGGAAATCTAATGAACGGTAGTAGCGAACCTCTCGGTAAAAGCCTTGATCAAACTGGAATTACTCTACCTTTACAAGTTCGAGCGCAACTGATCGATATTCTCAATCAAACGCTTGCAACCACGATCGATCTCAAAACTCAAATAAAGCAGGCTCATTGGAATGTGGGGATGACAAAATCCTCGAACCTACACGAGTTGTTTAATGAAATCGCCACAGAGTTAGATGTGTATATCGATTTGCTTGCACACAGAGTTACAACTCTTGGGGGTTTGGCAATCGGTACTGCTCGGAGCGCAGCAGGTCTATCAATTTTACCTGAATATCCCTTTAATATTATTGAAGGTAAAGATCATGTGAGTTCGATCGCAGAGCGTTTGGCTATCTACGGAAATTTGCTCTGGGAAAACATTGATCGTACGGCTGTTTTGGGAGATGCAGATACAGCCTATCTTTACGCAGAAGTTTCTATGGTCGTTGATAAGCGTTTGTGGTTCCTAGATGCTCATCTAGTCAGTTCAGTTTTGCAAGTAGATCACCAGCTAGCTGAATATAACTAGATTACGATATGGAGTCAATGGTCAATATTTTATTGCTATTACACTTGACTCTGGACACTGGACACTTGACAACATTAGTTAAGGGTTTACATTAATTCTCCCCTGACAAACTAATTTTCCTCTGATCAGCTTTAGTTGTTGGATATCAACATCAGAACCCAAATTGAGATAGTATCCATCATGAGTTTCTAGCACTACCCCCATAGTATCTTTAGCTTGGATGTGTGATAAGTGTAACTCACGACTACTTAGTAACTTGATGTCTGCACAAACTTGTGAGACTGGGGAACTGTTTTCGGGAGTTTGGGAAACATGAAGTATAATCCGGCTGTTGTCAAGAATAATTTTTTGGTAAAAAATTGACTTGGATTTTGGACACTGTTCTGGTAAAAGTTTATCCAGTACATCATTTAAGGCAGTCGATAATAAAGTAGATGAAGTAGAGGCATTAAGTTCATCTTCTTCCACTACTAGTTCGCCAATTACTGGTACAGTTTCTAACAGCCGTAACGGTTGACCCTTGAGTACTGAACCAATGTTGATCCGAATATTTTCGGCTATAAGTTGAATTTTGGTAATATGAAGACCTTGATAAACCGCATGATTAGCAAAAATCGACACCCAAGGAATGCAACCAGAGAGAATTTGGCGATCGCTCGCTTTGATCTCGACTTCCAACTGAGATACTTGGCTGACTTGAGTTCTCAACCATAATTTGAGTGCTGTCGTCAGTACGTTCGTAATGATGCGAACTTTTTTGTTAGAAGTTTGTGTTTCTAAATTGTTTTGTGCCATCTACCACTTTATTGATTACTTATGATTAACTACTTACAAATTTATAGATATTTAAACAAGTCTTAACTTTATCATTTGTGGCCATTAACTACAAACCGCAAAGGTAAAGTTTTGTGCAATTAGCTGTATGTTTTACTATTGACTCAAAGTCAAGTAATTTCCGCATGGAGGAAAGACTACAAAAAATTTTATCCCAATGGGGTATTGCCTCACGCCGTCAAGCCGAAGACATGATTAGGCGATCGCGCGTGCGGGTAAATGGCGAATTGGCGCACTTGGGTCAAAAAGTTGACCCTCAAAAAGATACAATCACTATTGACGGTAAGTCAGTATCACCTGACCAACGTCCAGCTTTAGTGTATCTGCTACTGCACAAAGAAGTAGGTGTAGTTTCTACTTGTCACGATCCCCACGGAAGAAAGACTGTTTTGGATCTATTGCCAACAGAATTACATTTTGGTCAGGGTATTCACCCTGTTGGTCGCTTGGATGCAGACTCTACAGGAGCAATTATACTTACCAACGATGGAGAGTTAACATTTTGGCTAACTCATCCACGTCATAATATCCCAAAAACTTACCAAGTTTTAGTAGAAGGGCATCCGACTGAATCAATACTACGCACTTGGCGTCAAGGTGTGCTGTTAGATGGGAGAAAAACACGGCCAGCACAGGTGAAATTAATCGAAAAATTTGCCGATACTACTTGTTTGGAAATCATTTTAAAGGAGGGAAGAAATCGTCAGATTCGTCGTGTTGCCGAACAATTAGGACATCCAGTAATTAAATTACATCGTACCGCCATAGGTAAAATTCAACTGCGATCGCCTGGGGGTAAACCATTACGCGAAGGTGAATATCGTCACTTAGAAGAAAGTGAAATTCGCTTTTTAGAAAAAATTAAAGCAAATTCCTATTAACGATTTAGCTGAATTTAAGGAGTGTAAATAAAAGATGAAATGGTTAAACAAGAAAAACAAGTATGAGTTAGTCAATTCATTGGAGCAACAGCGAAGAGAAAAATTAGCAGCCATGGGCGCACAACTTAGCTCCTTACGCCAGGAAAAAGGTTTATCACTAGATGAAATAGTTGTACTGACCAGAATCCCGCGACGACTGTTGCAAGCAATTGAAGAAGGTAATTTACAAGAACTACCAGAACCTGTGTATATTCAAGGTTTAATTCGGCAGTTTGCTGATGCATTAGGCTTTAATGGTGCAGAATTTGCTGGTGATTTTCCAATTGGAATTAATCGAGTTAGCTTAAACTCTGGTTGGAAAAATAAATCGGTAGGTGAGTTACGTCCACTGCATCTTTATTTACTTTATATATTGATGATTTTTTGTTCTGTGGGTGGATTATCCCAGTTATTGAATGCTAATGCTTTGCAAACAGCAAACAATAATCAAAATATTTCCAAACAATATCAACAGACTGTAAATCCATCACAAAAGTTTCAGCCTGTTAGCGACATGACTAGCAATCTTAATAGCGCTCAACAGGTACAAATAGGTTTAACATTAACAGAAGAAACTTGGATTCAGGTATTAGTTGATGGTAAATTAGAGTATGAAGGCAAACTACCAGAAGGAACTCACCGGATTTGGAAAGCTCAAGAGCAACTAACAGTCAGAACTGACAATGCTGGTGGCGTATTGGTAAGTATAAATAAAGAAAAAGCCAAGCAACTGGGAGAACCAGGGAAACAAAAAGAAGTGACGATCGCAGCTAATACGAGGTCATAGTTAAATTGTTAAGGAGCAACTCGTGCTGTTATGCTTTGTGCATGGCAGCACTATTTTTTTAGAAATTTATAGAGTTAAGACAACAGGGACGAGATGTGTTGGAATAATTTACCATTAGAGCACGACAAGCTGTCGTTAGATCGCAATGAATATATGCGATCGCATCCTCATCTACATTTTTACTTACGAACTGCTTCCCTACGAACAGTATTTTCTTTTCTTACTTCGTTAGAATAAACTCCTATCAGCTAATTTATTCTATGCAAACTTTAATTTAGTCACCTACTATTACTTATGTCTGGTGACTAGCTGTGTTTGTTCATGCATACACATTAATTGCCTCACTAGTTGTTAACTCTAGTTAATCAACTTGAATTAATGGCTAAGTATAGCTTAACGTAAGTATGAAGTAGTTTTTTATGAATAAGCTGGTAAAAATCTGTATTTAAATTGACAGATTAATATTTAACCTTCCAAGGGTGCCATATACCAAAGTTTACTTAGTAATTATTAATTCATCGGAGAGCCAAACTGTGATGATTTTTGCAGAGAGCATGAACTATATTGATAAAATCAAGTTGTTCTGCGTATGGAAAAATAACAAATAAAGTTAATTTTTAAACTACCTATTTTTTCTACGGGAATTTTTTATTCCTTCTCTATTATTTTCTTTGATTTTTTAAAATTATCTGCATAACTCATTGCTGGCACTAGAAGTTTGCAGTACCCTTGCGAGGTTTTTGATGGATTGGATTAGCTTACTCAAAGCTCAACAAGTTGATTTCCTGCAACGAGTGAAAAAACCGAGGACTCATGATGTATCTTTGCTAGAGACTCAAGTCAGAGGTTGTCACACTGAAATCATGGCATTTTCAGGTGAAGCACTGGAAAAAATGCTGGCAGTTGCTTGCCAAAAAGCAGAAATTATTGGTAAAAATCCACCTCCTGTACCACCTGAATATCCAGAATTTTCTGATTGGAATATACCCTTTGATGCATACTTCCAGCAGCAAGCAGAAGATTATATTTTGCGAGAGCAAATTGTTGAGCAAATCATGCATCAATGCTTGGGTAAATCGGTGAAAAAAGTGCCACAAGATGCTATAAAAAATATGGTTTTGGATGATGAAGGCAACTTACGTGGAGAAAGCAAATTTCCTTATTTATTTCTCAATAATTCCAGCAATCCAATTCTTGTTTGTGTTGCCGATGGAGAAAGTTTTAATGGGATTAAAAAAAATAAAATTAAATGGTCAGTTACTCAAGAAGATATAATAAATTACAGAGTCTTGATTTTTGTATGTCTGTTTTATCCATCTCATGGTGAAAGCGGCTACGAGAAACAAGCGATAGTTACTGGTTTTTTGCCGACAAATCAAATTGAATTTAGTGAACCAAAAATTTATCTATCTCCCAGTAACTTGTTATATGCAGGTGGATTGAGTTGGTATTTAGGAACAGGAATTACCAAACAAGATACACCACCATTATTTGATGAAATATTTGTCCCAGAAAAAACTCAAACTTTACCACCAGAGCATCCCCTTAAGGGAATAATCGGGGATTGGCAGTTTTGGCAAACACTCAAAGGACATAGTAGAGGAATCAACTGCCTTGCTTTTTATCCAGGAAGTAATGATAGCGGCCATTCTACTTTAGTAGCAAGTGGAAGTCGTGGAGAAACAAAATTATGGGATTTAACTAAGGGAGAACTAATAGGTACTTTATCAGAGCATCCCTGGATGCTGTCTGGATTAGTAGATGAAGTCAATGCTTTGGCTTTCAGTCCAGATGGGCATACTTTGGTAAGTGCTGGTGCAGATTCTACAATCAAAATGTGGCACGTCGGCGCTAGGGATTTGATCGATATTCTGCACAAGCATAATGGTATGGTGCGGTGTGTGGCGTTTACTCCAGATGGACGTATGGTAGCTACAGGAGGAGACGACAGAACAATCTGCTTTTGGGACTTGATGCAACGCCGCGTTATAGTTAATCTGTCTTTGGATGATACTGCGGCTCATTCTCTAGCTTTGAGCCAAGACGGAGAAATTTTAGTTACAGGTAGTTACCGCAAAATTAAAGCGTGGCAAATTTGTCAACAAGCAGAAAGTAAGGCTCCAAATGCCCAATTATTACATACTCTGACTGGTCATTCTCATATTGTGACTTCTTTAGCGATGAGTAGCGATCGCAAAACTCTTATCAGTGGTAGTCGAGATCAAACTATTAAAATTTGGCAACTAGAGACGGGCGAATTGCTGCATACTCTCAAAGGACACACAGATGGAGTGTATGCGATCGCTCTTAGTCCGGATGGACAGACTATCGCTAGTGGAAGTGCAGATCAAACAATTAAATTATGGCACTTACAAACTGGTGAATTATTAGCTACATTCACAGGTCATCATCACACAGTAACAGCAGTAGCGTTTACTGCTTCCGGGGAAATTTTGGTAAGTGGTAGTTTGGATAAGACAATTAAAATATGGCAACGGAGTTAATTGAGGGGAGCGGGGATTGGGGATCGAGAAATAGGGAATAGGGAAGAGTTTCTTGTTGGGAGTTCGGGATCTAAAACTCTATCTTCTATAATTTCCAAGGAAAAAGTTAAGGTTTAAATCCCGATCCCCTTTCCCTGATCCCCGATCCCTTCTAAAAAATATTTTGGGCAAATGCCCAATGAACTATAGTGCATAACTATGTAACTTTAAAACAGTTGCCCTTGCAGATAAAGATGCATGTTACACGAACTTCAATGCCTTAAGCAACTGTCTACTTGTCGAATAGCTATTGTGCGATCGCTCCCGGCTTTGAGTGATTTACTTTGTACTGTACCAGCCTTAAGAGCGCTGAGAGCAGCTTTTCCTCAAGCTGAAATTACCTTCATTGCTCCAGCTTCAGCACGTTCTTTTGCAGAGCGTTTCAGCCATTATCTTGATCAGTTCCTAGAATTTCCTGGCTATCCAGGAATGCCAGAAATACCACCTTCAGTTCACAAATTACCAGAGTTTTTGGTCAATGCTCAAGGGCAAAATTTTGACTTAGCATTGCAAATGTATGATAACGGCATTATTAGCAATTCCTTTACTGCTTTACTTGGCGCTCGTATTAACGCAGGTTTCCGTCTTCCCGAACATTATTGCCCGAATCCAGATTACTTTTTGTCTTATCCTCACAACGAACCGGAAATATGGCGTCATCTGCGGTTGATGGAATTTTTAGGGATACCACTCCAGGGAGATGATCTAGAATTTCCCTTGCAAAATGAAGATTTTGGGGTTTTGCGCCATATTCCTGATAAATATGTCTGCATTCATCCTGGTGCTAGTTTGCCAGAAAAACGGTGGTCTTTGAAAAGCTTTGCAATTGTTGCTGATGCGATCGCTGCTAGTGGGTATCAAGTCGTGCTTACTGGTATAGCTTCTGAAGCAAATTTAACACAATCTTTAGCAGCAATGATGCGTTGCAAACCGATTGATTTGGCTGGAAAGACAAGTTTAGGTGCAATGGCGGCGCTTTTAAGTAAAGCTAGTCTACTAGTTTGCAACGATACTGGTGTATCACATTTAGCAGATGCTTTAAAAGTAAAGAGCGTTGTGATTTTTACAAATGCATCAATGTATAGATGGGCGCCTTTGAACCGTGAAATTCACCGTTCTCTCAGTCCTAGTTTTATACAGATGACAGATGTAGAAGAATTATTTGTAGATTCCACGACTAACCCCGGTGATACAAAATTTGGTGGTTTTTATTTTCCCGTCATACCAGAAGTTGTCATAACTCAGGTAGAAGATTTATTGACGATAGAAGCTTCAAATGTTACTTGATTTATTGATGATGCTCAGAAATATTCAGTTTCCGCAGCAGCAAAGCCAAACGGATTTGTACTGCATCATCGAAGTGGCGAGGATTAAGCCCGGTTAACAGCTTAACCTTATCTAATCGATAACTCAAAGTATTTCTGTGAATAGAAAGCCGATGAGCTGTCGAAGAAGAACAGCAGTCTTCCGCGAAGAAAGTATCAAGAGTAGCCAACAATTCCGGTTCATGGTTGAGAGGACTAAGCAAATAAGCAGCTAGTTCAATTTTTGTGCGCTCATCTCCAATACCAACAAACGCAGTAATTCCTAGTCCATCTAAACAATATACTTGGTTGCGATCGCTGACTGTAGTTTGATTAATTACTAGTTCTACAAGTTCTTGAACTAAACGAGAAGAAATTACTTCACCGTTGCGTGGTTTACAAACAATAACTTCACCAACCTGTGTATTTAATGATAATGGCACTCGCAAATAGTTAGAAGCTTTTTCTTTATAAATGTAGTTGAAAGAATAATTAATAAACTTGGAGTTGCTACTAGCAATCACATAAGCATCTTGGTTTATAACAAAAACTTCGGTACACAATAACTGTGCTACACGTTCTGTAACTATTGTGGCAATTTTCCCAAATTGTGTAGTAGTGTTCAATAAAGCGTTCATTTAATCAAATATAAGAGTGCTGTCAATAAACTCGTGACAAAATGACTATATATTTTAAATCTAAAAAGTAGCTAAATTTACATTATTCTTCGTTGAGAGAATGGACCAGAAAAACTTGTTCAATCAAGTTATGAACAGCTAACTAAATTTTAAATATAAAAGCATCTTTCTTAAGTTGTAATTACATTTGTTAATTTTGTGAACACTTAGAAACAAAATTAAATATAGGTATTTTGTTAATTAATTAATGCCTAGTTTTAATGCTATTTTGCTTAGAAAATAAACAGCGATCGCTCTTTTGGGGGGCGATCGCTATTCAAGCTTAGATTTAATCTCAAATTCTCACACCAGCAACGTTTGCATCAAGGGTTTATCTTCTGAGACTTTACCTGTCCGTAACCATTCTTCTAACTCTGCTGGTGCTTTGGCTTGGTTAAGTTTCTCTCGCAGTTCTACACCTTCAAGAATTTCTTTTTGCAACAATTCTTGAGCAGTTTGCTCTAATAAATCACGGTTTTCGTGCAAAATTGTCAAGGCAATGTGGTGAGCATTATCTACAATTTGCTTCACCTCGCGATCAATTTCTTCAGCGACTTTCGGACTGATGGAACGGCGAGGATTACCGTAACCTTCAATAAATTGTTGTTGAATCTTCTCAAATGCAACAGGGCCGAGTTTATCACTCATTCCGTAGAGAGTAATATAACGTTCTGCCAAATCAGTAGCTTTTTGAATGTCATCACTAGCACCAGTGGAGACTTTACCAAACACTGTTTCTTCTGCGGAACGTCCACCCAAAAGGATAGCAATTCGACCACGAATCTCATCTTCAATCATCAAAAAGCGGTCTTCTTCTGGCATCTGAATCGTATAACCCAAAGCACCTACGCCTCTAGGAACCACGGAGATTTTTTCAACTCTACCAGATCCAGGCATCAAAGCACCCACAATAGCGTGACCAACTTCGTGATAAGCTACTGTTTTCTTCTCAGTTTCATTGAGAACACGAGAGCGTTTTTCTAAACCAGCTACAAGACGCTCGATCGCTTCGTTAAAATCAGCCATGACTACTGCTTGACGATTTTGGCGTGCAGCCAGCAGTGCAGCTTCGTTCACTAAGTTAGCTAAGTCTGCTCCTGCAAAACCAGGAGTTTTAGCGGCGATACTACCCAAGTCTACATCATCAGCCAACAAGACATTGCGGGCATGGACTTTGAGAATCGCTTCCCGACCAATTTTATCAGGACGATCCACAACTACTTGACGGTCAAAACGTCCGGGACGGCGTAAAGCTGGATCTAGGACTTCTGGACGGTTGGTAGCGGCGATGATAATTACGCCAGTGTTAGCATCAAAACCATCCATTTCGGTGAGTAATTGGTTGAGGGTTTGTTCCCGTTCATCGTTACCACCCATAATCGGGCCTGCACCACCACGAGATTTACCCAAGGCGTCTAATTCATCAATAAAGACAATACAGGGTGCTTGTTGTTTGGCTTGTTCAAATAAGTCACGGACACGGGCTGCACCTACACCCACAAACAACTCGATAAATTCTGAACCAGAAATACTGAAGAAAGGTACATTAGCTTCTCCAGCGATCGCTTTGGCTAAAAGTGTTTTACCTGTTCCTGGAGGCCCTACCAATAACGCACCTTTGGGGATTTTCGCACCCAAGCGGGTGTATTTAGCGGCGTTTTTCAGGAAGTCTACGATTTCTTCCAGTTCGACTTTAGCTTCATCTACACCAGCAACATCGATAAATTTGACGCCTGTTGTTCCTTCGGAATAGATCCGAGCTTTACTTTTTCCAACTGTCAACGCAGCAGGCCCACCACCACCACGATTTAGTAAAAAGCCCCAAATGCCAAAGAAAATTAATGGTGGTATCACCCAACTCAGGATAGTGGAAATCCAGCCAGTTTGATTTGGTGGTGGTGCAGCAAATTCCACATTATGAGCGCGAAGAATCTTAGGTAAATCCAGATCAACTGCTATGGGTGTGGTTTGGAAAACCTGTTCGACTGGTTTACCATCAGGGGTTTGAGTTTTGATCGAATATTCAATGCGATCGCTACCCACAACCGCCCGATCTACTTTATCTGCTTCTACCTGAGCAACAAAATCACTATAGGGGACTTGTGCTATCCTGGGGCCAAGGAAGCTAGGAACAATCAAGTTAAGAATAAATAACAGAGTCAAAAGGATCAGCAAGCTGCCACCAAACTGGCGTATCCTTGGGGGTTTAATTTGTTTGTTATTATTAGTTTCTACAGGCATTTTTGCTTTACTCTCCAACTGAAAGTTTTTTGTCATTTGTTATTACCAATGACCAATGACCAATGACAAATGACTAACTCAATAAAAGTGCGAATAAGCCACACAATGCGATACCATCAAACACACCTGCACCTCCAATACTCAATACTCCTGAACTTTTAGCGATAATATCTTTGAGGTGCAATAAATCAGCACCGATCAAAGTTCCCAAAATGCCACCAGCAAAAGCAACGGGAGCAGCATGGGAAGGGACAATTAACATAGCTGACACAGCAGCTGCTAAGGGCGCTAGTAAAGGGTTCATTTGGATACCAATTCCCGGTACTACCCGCGCTGCATAGTAGCTGACTACGCTTACAATTGCAGTTACAGACAAAATAGCTAATATATTTCCTTGCGTAAATTGATACAGCGCTATTAGTACAGGAATTAAACCACCACCAACATTGAGGGCTATGACAGTGGAACGTTGCACTTTCCTCAAAGGAATTCCCCAAAACTCCTTTAACCACAAATCAATAAAGTCATTGGCGACAACAATTTGAGATTGAGCGCGGTATAAAGGAATATTGATAGTGCTACCTAAAATGACCAGCGTCAATAATAGAAAAGCCATATTAGGAGAAAATCCTAACTTGGCTACTGCGAGTTGTACTACATCTACTGCTAGCACAAACCAAATAAAAGGAACTAGTAGTAATAGCAGCAGAAATAGTAGTAGTGAAACTGGCAAATAGATCATAAGAGGTGTGCAAGCAGAGAGTTTGCTTTTGCTCTGCTTGATATTTATTGTAAAAATTGGGTGTTACAATTCGTTATCGTGCCTACCCCCCAGAACAATGTGAATAGCCGTACTCTCTATGAAAAATCAACTTGGATTTCTTTTAAAGGTATTTTTACTCTCTGCTGTGATTTCGTTATTGATTAAGTATGCAGGCCCTTTTTTATTCATCCCTGCAACGTCAATCAATGCCTTGATTATAGTTTTGTTACCGACTGTGATGATGGCGATCGCTCTGCTGTGGCGATCCCAAGCCCACAAACAAAGCTAGTTTTCAATTGGGAAAGGGGAAGATTTAAGGGAAAAGAGATTTCAGGCGTTGCATAATTGCGGGATGATTTTGGAATTTGCATAAAAAATAATCACCGTGTCATCGCATCTCCCCGTCTCCGTGTCAGCCTAAATCATCCCCTTATTCAGCAACGCCAGATTTCAAATATCAATTCTTTTTACCCTTCACCCCTAGATTTGTTTGCAATAAACTCAGATCATGCCGATTGAGCAAACAAAACAGGAGAGCGATCGTGGAAGTAAAAGCAGCAGTGGCTTACGAACCAGGCAAACCTTTGACTATTGAGACTGTACGACTAGAAGGCCCCAAAGCTGGGGAAGTCATGGTAGAAATCAAAGCCAGTGGAGTTTGCCATACAGATGCTTACACTCTTTCTGGCAAAGATCCAGAAGGATTATTCCCAGCAATTTTAGGACACGAAGGCGCTGGTGTTGTTGTTGAAGTGGGAGAAGGCGTCACCAGTGTCAAACCAGGGGATCATGTTATACCCCTCTATACTCCCGAATGCCGTCAATGTGAATATTGTTTAAGTTTCAAAACCAATCTTTGTCAAGCGATTCGCGCCACCCAAGGAAAAGGTGTTATGCCTGATGGTACAAGTCGCTTTTCTATTGATGGTAGAAAAATTTTACACTACATGGGTACATCTACGTTCGCTAATTATACAGTACTACCAGAAATTGCTGTTGCTAAAATTCGCCAAGATGCCCCTTTTGAGAAAGTTTGTTACATTGGCTGCGGCGTCACAACAGGTATTGGTGCAGTTATCAATACAGCAAAAGTTGAACCAGGGGCAAATGTAGTCGTTTTTGGCTTGGGTGGTATTGGCTTAAATGTTGTCCAAGCAGCGCGGATGGTGGGAGCAAATATGATTGTCGGGGTAGATATTAACCCTAATAGACGCGCCTTAGCAGAAAAATTTGGCATGACGCATTTTGTTAATCCCAAGGAAATTGCAGGTGATTTGGTTCCTTATTTAGTTGATTTAACTAAAGGTGGTGCTGACTACAGCTTTGAATGTATTGGTAATGTCAAAGTCATGCGCCAAGCTTTAGAATGTTGCCACAAAGGTTGGGGTGTCAGTGTAATTATTGGTGTGGCTGGTGCTGGTGAAGAAATTAGCACCCGTCCGTTTCAACTTGTAACTGGACGTGTTTGGAAAGGAACAGCCTTCGGTGGCGCGAGGGGACGTACAGATGTACCGAAAATAGTCGATTGGTACATGGAAGGTAAAATTAACATTGATGATTTAATTACCCATGTCATGCCAGTTGAAGAGATTAACAATGCTTTTGATTTAATGCACAAGGGTGAATCGATTCGTTCTGTAGTGACGTTTAATTAAGGAACATGGCTAAAATCAAGATGTAGTCTGAAATCGCGATCGCACTAGCACTATCAAAGAATAATTAGATGGCGATCGCACATTGAATCACACCCTAAATCAAAGCTTGCATGATCTCAAGTTGAGTATTTAGATCAATCTCTTGAAATGACTATTTTTGTAGTGAGGACTTCACTCAAGCTAGCAGAGTGTAGCGACGGATATCTATCTCACTCGCAACCAAGTCTTTGAGTTTAGCTACTGCTGTTTGAATATGTGCTGAACCAAGATGAGCATCTAAGGCTTCATGAGAAGCCCATTCTTCCACAAAGGTAAATTCTGTAGGATCAGACTGGTTTTGCAGCAACTCATACTTGATACAACCATTCTCCTGTCGGGTAGGCTCAATTAATTCCAAAAAAACAGCTTTGAGTTCTTCAACTTTTTCTGGATGAGCGCTGATACGGGCAACTACACGAATTGATTTAGTCATTGGTGAAGGGTGAAGGGTCAAGAGTCAGTTGTTAATAGTCAATAGTTAGGCGTCAAGGATCAATTGTCAAGGGTTTTACGTCTACGTATATTTGACAAAATTTTCAAACAAAGGACTACTGTATGAGATAACTGTGCCAAACAGCTTCAGCGTCTTTACGGCTCTGTTCTGGAAGCAGTAAGCGCCATGTCTTACCCTCTTTTTGTAGTTGTAGATACACTTCAAACGGTTTGTCTGGTTGTGTTAATTTTCGTTTTGGTAGCTTGAAGGTGAGATTGTAAGTACCACGAACTTGGTAGGTGATAAGATTTTGGATTGTCAGAGGTTTTTCTTGAGTAATTGACAGGTGCTTGATTTGAAACCCCTGGAAATCAAGATCCAGCTGTTGGTTGAGTTGCTGTTGGGTTTTCTCTAACTGGAGTGCGATCGCTTTTTCCACTAACTGACTAGGTGGTGCAAGTACACTGGTAGTACATGCAGTCAGTACTAATAGTACAATGAGAATGATTGTTAGCCGCATTATTTCGCCATTTAAGTCCTAAAAACAAATTTTTAGGGCAAAATCAGGAATTTATACTACTCTGTCTGTAGCATATACCAAGCTTGAGACTGGTCTGAAGCCAAACAGTCTATTTTGACAATTTTCTTTTTCTGATGAGTTTCTATAGTTTCATTTTTGAATTTTCAAGATATTTTCAAAGCTCCTTTAATGTATCAGTTTTTTATTTATACAAACAAAATAATCTTATAGACAGCAAGTAGCTTTATTTTAGCTATTTAAGTTGAGATGTACAGAAAAAATATAAATTTTTTCTAAAATTTCAGATATTAATTGCTTGTTTGAAAACACTATCGTTAATTTTACTAGGATACGGTATTTACTTACTTCTTCTCTGTAAAGCAATGATAAATTTTTGATAAAACCTATGATGATTTATTAGACAAATACACTGAATCATACTTACAATACAGCATAACTAAGTATAATGAAAAAATAAATACCGATGTCTAAATAAGTATTAAGCAGAAAAACTCCTTCTACCTTACCTTCTGGCAACTTTGACCAAAAATAATTATGTATAGTCACTTTTCTAAAAAAGCAAATCATTGAAGTATGAGCACTATTGTTAAACAAATACGAAATCACATTTTAAAGAATGTGTATCAAATTTCGTTCTTGCAAAATCAAGCTGATCGAAATTATCAAGCTGCACTTGAACAGCACTTGCCAAATTTACCAGTGCTTTCAGTAGCTGATTTAAATTTAGTTGAATCTATCAAGCGTGATGGAGTAGTGGTAACTTCACTAGAAGCCTTATCTATTCCGCATACAGATCAAATGTTTTTGGCTGCACAAAAATTGATGCCAGAAATACCAAAGAATCTTTCTGGAGACGAGAATGAATATGTTGTTCATGCTAGTACTGAACAAATGATGCAGTATCCAGAAATATTTATGTGGGGCTTGGAAAAACGTTTACTCAATATAGTTGAGAATTATATTGGTCTACCTGTAGCCTATCATGGAGCATATTTTCGCAGAGACCTTGCCAATTCAGTTGAGCGGAAATCTCGGTTATGGCATATAGATGTAGAAGACAGAAAAATTCTCAAGGTCATTGTATATTTAAATGACGTAGATGAGAATTGTGGACCTTTTCAATATATTCCACTATCTTTAACTTCAACTGTAGCTCGTTCTTTAGGATATAAACATGGTTATATTCAAGAAAAAAATTTGCAAAAAGCTTTATCACAATCATTATGGAAATCATGTACTGGAAAAGCTGGAACAGTAGTTTTTGCTACTACTTCCCAAGTTTTTCATCGAGGTAAGGTTCCTGTAGACCAAGATAGATTCACAATTTTCTTTGATTACACAAGTAGACAGCCTCAATATCCCTTTTATTGTAAATCATCTCTTCCTGGTGAAGACTTGCTATCACTAGCAGCCAACTTTTCAGAACAGCAAAGACAGTGCGTTTTTTGGCGTCCAAGTCTGTAAAGCTAATTTTTAAGCCATCATGTTCTGCATCAGCTCCGCCGCACAACAACAGAGTTTAGAGAATTAAATCTACTCAATTAGAAAGCTAGTAAGTACATAAGTTCTTTTTTGAGTTTTGAATTTTTACTTCTCTTTCTAATTAAACATCTTGAAAATATGCAGGATAACGCACAGTACCAGCAATGTTTTTTAACGCAGCAGGTTTCAACTCCAATACCATAAACACTTCATCAGGAAAAGATAAGGACGATCGCAAACCAAATTGACCTGCTGTTTGAAAGCCAAAACGTTGATAATAGGCTGGTTCCCCAACAACAATAACCACAGGATAATCAAATTCACGACATTTTGACAAACCAGTCTCCACAAGTCTACTACCAATACCTTGACACTGATGCGATGGTTTTACGGCTAGTGGTGCTAGAGCTAGTGATGGGATAGTTTGATTTGGTGTTTCGATGATAATCTGGCTAAAAAGAATGTGTCCTAATACTTCTCCATTTTCTACTGCTATTAATGACAACTCAGGAATAAAATTCTCCGATTCACGAATAATATCTACAAGTTCAGCTACCTTGACTTGACCAAAAGCTTGTGTAATTAATTGACGAATTGTTAAGATTTCTTTGTAAGTTTCTGGAATGATATTAAGCATTTGTCATTTGTCATTTGTCATTTGCCATTTGATATTACCAATTACCAGCCTCAGCGACAGTAGAAGTATTCAAGCATCTCTGTTTCTCTTCACCAGCTTACTTAATTAAGCTGATTTTAATGGAATGATACCTTGATCAAAAACGCGGTTAGCTGTATCTATCCCACTAACTTCTATTCGATCTGAAAATACTTCATAAGCTGCAAAACTTAACTTTTCGGCAGAATATTCAGTCCATTCATGTTTACCAACAGGACGAGTTCCTGCACCACCCCCACAAATTAAATAAGTTGTACCATTGATAGCACGGGTACGTTCGTAATGGTGTTCATGTCCATTGATATAAAGTTGCACACCATATTTTTGAAACAAGGGAGTAAAAGTCTTAATAAAATCAGGATTACTACCATAAACACCTGATGCATAAATGGGATGATGACCAAAAACTATTTTCCAGGTAGCATTACTTTGGCTTAACTCTTGTTCTAGCCAATTTAGCTGGTTAATCCAATCAGCATTACTATTAGTATCTAGAGTAAAAAATTGTACTTTATCCCGACGAAATGTATAGTAGCGTCCTTGCATATTAAAGCCTGCATATTTAACTTGCAAATCTCCATTGGCAGTGCGAATATCATGGTTTCCTAAAGCAGCTTGGAATTTTACACCTTTTTTTAGTAATGGAGCATAGGGACGTTCAAAGACTGCGTTAATTTTCTCAATTTCACCGTTGGTATAAATGTTATCTCCTGCTAAAATAACTAAATCATAATAATTTTTATTGTGATAATTAGCCATCGCTTTAGCGACAGCATATTGGCCTTTTGTACCTGTACCCGTATCTGCGACAGAAACAAAGCGTAATAATAAATCTTTTTTGGTAGATGGAATACCAGCTATAGCCTGTGAGATTTGCTCATTATTTTGGCTAAAAATCTGACGACTAAGACTAGCTAAAAATCCCGTACCAATTACACTTAGTCCACCTAGAAATAAAAATTGACGACGTTTGAGTTTCATATTAGACAAAAATCATTAATTAGGTCAGTTTAACGCAGGCATTGAAATGATACATTAAGGCTGGGGAGGTTGCAGCCAGAATATTAAGTCTTTGATTCGCTGCTCTGAGTGAAAGTTCCATGTCACAGGAGAATCAGAATTCACAGCCATCTTCTTCGCCGCAACCAGAGGAAAATACACCTCGTCAGAGAAACAACCAAAGAGGACAGTCTTTTTGGAAGACTAAAACTATCCAAATTCTCAAAGGCGCGATCGCACTTTTAGAAACGACAGTAGACAAGCTAGAAACAGAATCCCCTCCCGGTGATGTATCTTCCAACTGGTGGAGTAGTCTGTTAGCCAAAATCCGCTCTTTTTTACCAGCAAATTTATCAGCAAATTTATCAGATACAGCTTTGACAGGAGCGATCGCCATTTTTGGTGTCATCTTAGTTTGGACTACTTCCAGCCTTTTCACAGGTAAACCCACCGAAATTGCAACCACTCCCCCTACTTCTCCTACTCCTCTTACCTCCCCATCTCCAGAACCATCACCGCTTGAAGAACCAACTGTCACAGAGATACCACCACCTGTAGAGGAAGAACCCACACCAATACCAGAGGAAGTTACCCCAGAACCAGAAATAACTCCCACACCAACGCCAACACCGACACCGACACCAACGGTAGTATTAACACCAGAACAGATTTTAATTGCAACGATTGAAAATCAAGTAGCAGAAGTTAGCGATCGCTTTGCCTCTGGACTTGTAAAATCGATCCAAGCTAACTTTCTCACCAGCAGTTTGGATATCAAAATTAGCGATGATTGGTATACCCTTAGCGAATCCGAACAGAATAAACTTGCAGCCGAAATTCTCCAACGTTCTCAAGAATTGGACTTTACCCATCTCGAAATTAAAGATTCACAAAATAAATTAGTAGCGCGTAGCCCAGTTGTGGGTACTGAAATGGTAATTTTTAGAAGACAGGTTTAACAGTTATCACTTATCAGTTATCAGTTATCAGTAGCTCTTTTTGATAACTGTTTACTGTTCACTGATAACTGATTTTAATATCCTCTCGGCGCTCCTTCTCCACGAGGATCGGCTGCTCCTTCTAAATTTCCGTCAGATGTAACTGCGATCGCGTTAATATTTCCCCAAGGTTGAGTTTGTTTAATTTTGTGTCCCCGACGCTCTAATTCTCCCAAGGTGAGAGTATCTAAACCGAAAGGTTCAATTTGTAATTGATCAGGAAGCCATTGATGATGAATGCGGGGAACAGAAACAGCTTCACCTACATTCATGTTGTACTCTAATACATTCAGGATGACTTGCAGCACTTGGGTGATAATTGTTCCACCACCAGGTGCGCCCACTGCTAGGCGTAGACGACCATTTTCTGTAACAATGGTGGGAGTCATACTGGATAATGGTGTTTTGCGTGGTGCGATCGCATTAGCTTCATTACCCAGTAAACCAAAAGCATTCGGGACTCCTGGCGCAGCAGCAAAATCATCCATTTCATTATTGAGGACAATTCCCGTCCCTTCAGCAACGACACCAGCACCAAATCCCAAGTTAACAGTAAAAGTCAGACTGACGGCGTTGCGTTGTGCATCAACAACGGTAAGATGGCTTGTTTCTGTAGACTCGTGTTCAAGAAAGCGGAAAACAACAGGACACGGGGAGACGGGGACACGCTGACACGGTGAGTTTTGTTGATGGATTCTCTGCGTCACCGCGTCTTCTAGTCTCCGCGTCTTCTTAATCTTTCCTGGCTCAATTTCCTTTGCAGGTCTAGCCCTATTCATGATAATTTCAGATCGCCGCAGTTGAGCATAGCCAGGACTAATCAATTGTTGTACAGGTACTTTCACAAAATCAGGATCGCCTAGCAATTTTGAGCGATCAGCATAAGCAATTTTCATCGCTTCCACCATCAGATGGATTGCATCGGGATGATGCCAACCTAAAGATTTTAAATCGGTAGAACCGATAATATTTAACATTTCTAATAAATGTACACCTCCAGAAGAAGGAGGTGGCATTGAACAAACTCGTGCTTGACGAAAATTACCACAAACAGGATTACGCCAAATAGGTTTGTAAGCTTTTAAATCTTCCAGAGTTACCAAACCACCATTTTTTGCCATATCAGCAGCAATTGCACGGGCAATATTTCCAGTATAAAAACTGCGTGGATTCTGGGAGATTGCTGTTAAGGTTTTTGCTAAGTCACGCTGTACGAGTTTTTCTCCAGGTTGGTAAAATTCGCCATTGCGAGTAAAAATTTCTCGTGCGGCTGGATTATTGAGAATTACTTGCTTGCGATTTTCGTTGGCTGTGAGGGAACGCCATCTCAGTTGAGGACTCAGGATAAACCCATCTTTAGCAAGAGCGATCGCAGGTTTAACAACTTCTGCCCAAGGTAACTTACCATAACGTTGATGCACTTCGTAAAGTCCAGCTACAGTCCCCGGTGTCGCTACTGCTAAGTGACCATTTATACTCAAATTTGGACGCACTTTACCTTGGGCATCCAAATACATATTTCTCGTTGCTTTCAGGGGTGCGCGTTCGCGAAAATCTAAAGCTTTAATTTCTCCTGTTTTAGCATCACGAAACAGCAAAAAGCCACCGCCACCAATTCCCGCCGAAAACGGTTCCACTACAGAAATAGCAAAAGTCGTCGCGACAGCTGCATCAACTGCGTTACCACCTTTGCGTAACATTTGCAAACCTGCGTTACTGGCGAGAGGATTAGCAGATACTACCATAGCTTTTTGGGTACGTAGAGGTAAGCTAACGGTAGCAGTTACCTTTTTGTAGTTGCTAAACAGTAATGCAGAAAAACATAGATGAAAAACAAATACTGAAACCTGCGTGTAACGACGGAAATTTGGCATTTTAATTGAATATGCTCAGAATCATATATAGCAATCCTAAATCATTCGCTCCAGACAAGATCCCCGACTTCTCCAAGAAGTCGGGGATCTGGAATTCCGTATTTTCTCACATTGCTGAATCACAATTGGGGAACAGAAAAACAATGTGTGTAATTAATTCTGTCTAGGTACTTAATAATGACTACCTGATTTGCGATGCTGGATGGCGGTGACACCAGTTGGTTCCAACACTTCGCCTTTGTCTACAGTGGCATAAATTAACCAGCGATCGCCACATTCAGTTCGTTGTTGTACGGTACATTCTAAATACGCTAGGGCGTCGTTCAGAATTAAACAACCATTGTTAGCTGTTGTCGTTGTTAACTGAGCAAAGGGATTGTCACCGGGAGTATTGTGATAGGAAAAGTAGCGTCTGAGGTTAAGTCCTTCTTTGAGAATATTCAAGACAAATTGATCGCCAGGATGAATCATCGCATCAGCATTCTGATCTTGTGCGATCGCAATCATCAAACCAGGAGGATTAAAAGTAGCTTGAGATACCCAAGAGGTGAGGATTCCACTATGGGTATCACCGCGTCGAGTGCTGAAAACACACAGCGAACCAATAATCCGTCCAACAGCTTGTTCTGTCCGATCTACTTGTGCTTCCGTTAATGCTTGGCGGGGAGTGCGGAGTTTCTTTTTCTTTTTCAGAACTTGGGCAAATTCTGCTCCTGCATCCTGGCATTGTTGCATAATAAACTCAGTAGGACTGAAGCGAACGCGGATAGTTTCAAACCCTAAGCGATAATTGGCATCTAAGAGTTTACTTTCAATCAGATCAATTGCCTCTCCACTCCAACCATAAGAACCAAACACACCCGCTAATTTAGTTTTCGCCGCCGCTGAGAGGACAATTCCCAAAGCAGTTTGAATTTGAGTAGGTGCATGGCCGCCTAAAGTCGGAGAACCGATAATAAAGCCATCACAAGCTTCAATTGCACGAGTAATTTCACTAGGTTCTGTAAATTCGCAGTTAATCGATTCGACTGCAACTCCAGTTTGAATCAATCCTTGAGCGATCGCCTGGGCTAAAGTTGCCGTGCTACCATAAGCAGAAGCATAAAGCAACGCCACTCGCAATTCCTGAGTTTTTTGTTCCTGGCACCATTGGCGGTAATCGTAAGTAAAACGACTAACACTGTAACGTACAATCGGGCCATGGCCAGGGGCATAATATTTAGCTTTGAGAGGTGCTAATTTATCTAAAGCTGCTTCTACTTGTTTGGCTTGGGTAGCATGGAGACATTCAAAATAGTAACGGCGATCGCCATCTAGCTGCTTCCAATCTTCATCAAACAAGACATCATTACAGACATGTACCCCAAAGAACTTATCAGTGTAAAGAATCCGGGTAGCAACATCATAAGTACACATTCCATCTGCCCATCGGGGAGTTGGTACTGTTACAAATTGCAGTTGATGTCCCTCACCTAAATCCAGAGTATCTTCAGAACGAACAAGCTGTATTTTTGACTCCCAATCAGCAAAAGTGTTTTTCAGAACATTAGCACCTGGTTTAGAACAAATAATCTTAGCTTGTGGTGCATGTTCAATTAAAACTTTGAGAGTCGCCATCCGGTTAGGATTGACATGATTGAGAATGATGTAATCTAACCGAGTTAAATCTTGGTGTTTCTGTAACTCTTCCAGAAAAATCTGAGTAAAAGACTCACCCGGAGGATCAATTAAAGCATTGTGATCAGCTTGAATTAAATAACAATTAGCAGTTGTACCCTTTTGGCGAGCGTACTCAACCTCAAACTTGAGACGTTCCCAAGTACGCGATCGCAAAACCAAAGTCCGAGTACCAATTTCAGCAACTTGCACATCACGAGAGCGGGTGATTGTTGGAGATACAGTTGAGACAGACATAGTAAAAGTTGTGGTGATTGGGAGTTGTAGGGGCGCAAATTTTTGCACTCGTATAGTGATCGGTAGTTGAGCAATTAGCAATTAATAATGGGAATGACCATTTCCATTTCCATTTTTTAATTCAGCCATTTCTTGAGCAAGGCGCTGTTTATACCGCTTTGAGACTTCTTGTTCAGGATCAATACCTTCAAAGGTTGGAGGTAGCCAAACTCTCAGAACCATCAATACACCCAAAACCAGTAAAAAAGAACAAGCAGCCAATACTTGCATAAACGTTGTTTCCAGTACACCTCTGACAATCATTTCTCGAAGTACAGAAACAATCGAAACTTCCACAGCAACTCCAATCGAAACCCGTTGCTCTTGCAAATAAATAATCAACAGACGAAATAACTCTACTAAAATCAGCAATGATAGAATATCTGCCGTAACAGTGTGGAAGTGGATCGGGGGAAGCAAAGAAAGGAACATAGTCCAGATTTGCAGCACCATAAAGCTAAATAGCCCGATGCACAAAGAAATCACAATTAAATCTTGAACAAATTCCAATGCTTGTACAATCCGTCCCAGATTCAACCAACTTTCTCGCTTTACAGGTTTGACAGGCAAATCTTTCAGCAATTGCATCATCATAATGACTCCGATGAAGTTGAGGTGTGAGAGTTTTGCTTATGTGGAAGGGGGACACGGGGGACAAGGGAGATATTATTAACAATTTCTCCGCGTCACCCTTCGGGTACTCTGCGAGAAGCCGCCCTACGGGCGTCTACGCAGTCGCTACAACGGAACGCCAGGTGCTACATACAACGCGGGGAACCCGACGCCAGGTACTACAACGGGGGAAACCCCCGCAACGTACTGGCTCCGCAACGCACTGGCTCGGGAACCTCCGCAACGCGCTGCTCACCGCGTCTCAAGTTCTCCGCGTCTTCTTCCTCCACGTCTTTCACTCTTAATAATGGTTCCCTACCTTACGATGGTGAACTGCGGTGAGGGCGTCTAGTTTGGCGACTCTACCAGTGTGGACACTGCTGTAAATAATCCAGTGATCGCTGCACTCCATGCGGGTTGTGACTTCGCATTCGATGTATGCTAAGGCGTCTGCTAAAATCGGACAGCCATTGCTAGCAGAGTAAGTTTTGATATCTGCAAACCGATCTGCACCAGGAGGAAAACGTTTGAGGAAGTGTTTCATTAAGCTTTGATAGTTGTCTTCCTCTAATACATTCAGAATAAAGCGATCGCCAATATGTAATAAAGATTCAATGGCGCGATCTTTAGCAACTGCAATGGCGATTCCTAAAGGATTCATGCTTGCTTGCATCACCCAAGAAGCTAACATGGCACTATTAACATCGCCTTTTTGGGCAGTAATAATATAGAGTCCACTACTAATTCTTCCTAATGCCTTTTCTAAGTCATTATCTAGGGTTTTGATTTGTTTAATCGTGCGATCGCGTGTTAACCATTGTCCGATATCAGTTCCCGCTTCATCACACATTTGTTCAGTTACTTGTGTGGGCGGTTCTTTAATCAGAATCGGCGGAAAGGCTTCGGTAAGTCCAATTTCTTGAAATTTATTCCGCAAAGGATAAATTGGTTCATCTTCCCCGCCACCAGTTTCAAATAATCCTACTGCTTGTTTATTGTGGGCAGCTGCGAGAATGGTACTTAAAGCTGCATGGGCATTTTGATCAGATTGAGATGGCATTCCAATAATTAAACCACTGGCTTGACTTACCAATTCTCGGACTTCTTGGGGTTCAGCAGTACTTAAATCTACCAGTTCGACTGCGACACCATTTCTGGTAATCCCATGAGCGATCGCCCTTGCCAATTGGTCACTATAACCGTAATCTTCACTGTAAAATAGAGCCACCAAGGTATCTGCTTTTGCTTGTTCTTGGCTCCACTTTTGATAGCAACTTACCCAGTCTGATAGGTAGTGTTGCAATAAAGGGCCGTGTCCTGTGGCAATCATACCCACATCTAGTTTTTCCATCCGCTTGATTGCAGATAGCACAGAACGAGCATTTGGCCCCATTAGGCAATCATAGTAATATTTAAAGTCTTTTTCTATAAGTTCTCGATCTTCGTCAAAAGTATAGTCATCACAATAGTGCATCCCAAAAGCATCGCAAGTATAAAGGATGCGGGTTTTGCTATCGTAGGTAAAAATGGTATCTGGCCAATGAAGATTGGGAGCAGAGACAAATTCCAACTGATGTCCGTTGCCTAAATCCAAGCGATCGCCATTCTTGACGATTAAAGATTGGAATGGCTGATGTATCATGTTTTCCAAAAATTGGATCGCAACCTTTGCCCCGACTACTGTGACTTGGGGAGCTAATTGCAATACTTCTTTGACTAATCCACTGTGGTCTGGTTCAGTATGGCTAATAATTAAGTAATCCAAGGTTGAGAGGTCAATTAAGCCTTTGACGGCATCTAAGTATAATTCCTTAAATTTACGGTGACAAGTATCAACTAGTGCAGTTTTTTCAGCTTGAATCAGAAAGGAATTATAAGTTGTGCCATTCTGCAATCCAAACTCAATGTCAAAGCGATCGCGATCCCAGTCAAGAGAACGAATTGCGGTTGTTTGCGATCCAATCTCAATCGTTTGTGTCGTTAAGCGACCAGGCGATTTTATATTCTCGCGATCAGTTAGTGCAACCATACGCTGCTGCCTCCAACAACTTTCCGGGGTGATTTATGCTTACTTATTTAATATTTATCTGGACGCACTAGATTTGTAAAATGTCAATTTTTAAAGTTTGTGATTAGTTATTTTAAATTGTTAAAGTCTATGAATTAATTTATGCTTATTATAAGATTTGTGCGAATCACAAGCCGTGGAATTCTGGTATCACATCACATAAACTTTAAAAGATTCGTAGTGAACGCTAGAATGCTCAAAAAGGACTAAAGTCCTCACTACGAACCTCAAATTATTTTGCTGTAGCTCTTGCAAGTTCCTTTGGAGTCAAAGACTCAATCAAACTCATCTTTTGTTTAGAAATAGATTTAGCATAGGCAGCATTCAAATAGGGAGAGTATTTTGACATGCCACTCACGTAAGTTTGCAAAAAAGGTACACTCAAAATGCTGAGATAACGACGTGCTTGTCTGGGATCATCTCCCAATAAGTTTGAAGGTAATGGCATTTGTTTAGAAGGATTACCACTCTCGCCAATAGTAGAAAAATGTGTTCCACCAGCAAGCACAACCAGATACTTTTGAGAATTGGTAATCCAGGAGAAGGGTTTTATTTGTTCATATAAAGCTGGTGCAACTGTATCATCACTCCCAGCAACGATCATGACCGGAATTTTAATTTGACTTAAGCCCGCTTCACCAAATATGCTACTGGTGATTGGATTAATTGCGATCGCAGCTTTGACTCGCTCATCCCGCAAGTTATAGTTAATACCATATTTCTTGCCTTGTAACTCTAAGGCATGACACTGGAATATCAAAGATATATTCCAAGTTTTCTGGAGTCTTTTGGGATTGCAATCTTTGTTTAGTTGTTCAAAGTTAATTTTGGCGCCAGCTAAAGCTAAAGCTGTATAACCACCAAAGGATTGTCCAATTACACCGACTTGTTGTAAGTTAAGTCGATTCTTAAAGTCAGGATCATTCTCTAGGCGGTCTAATATATATTTTATATCTAGGGGACGGTTGTAGAATTCGTCTGCTTGTACTATGTCTTTGGTACTGCCATTAAGTAGCGATCGCAATTGTTGAGTGTCACTACCTGGATGATTGGGAACGATGACAGCAAAACCGTGAGATGCTAAATACTCAGCTAAATATTGAAAGTTGCTGCTGTCTGTACCTAATCCATGAGAAATGACG
Organism: Fischerella sp. CENA71; assembly: GCA_024239075.1. Classification (GTDB taxonomy): domain Bacteria; phylum Cyanobacteriota; class Cyanobacteriia; order Cyanobacteriales; family Nostocaceae; genus Pelatocladus. Next base: position 54,831 of record JANBVI010000053.1, read on the forward strand.
ATTACGGGAACTTTGGCGCGAGTCTTGGGGAGATAAATATCGCTCAACAAAAGTCTTTCTCGCCCTCTTGCACCACCTATTTTATTAAAAGGCTTTGGCTTTGATTGCACTACAAATTTTCCCTGACGCCGTATATCTGGTAATCCGGAAAGATTAAATGATGGCGCAATACTAGCAGCTTCTATTGCTGATTTTTGAGAAACTGCTTCTACAGCCCGCTTGCTGTCATTCACCATTTTTTCCAATTCTGCTGCTATACCAAGGGTACCGGCTAAGTCAACATGAATACTGGGGTTGGGATACTTCCGTACCAAATTTAATAGCGTTAAGCCCCCTGGCTCATTTGCAGCTAAAATCAACGCCGCACGCAAAGCATGAAATCCTGGTTCTGGTTGGCGAGATTCGGTTCTAATGACTTTTCCCAATCGTTCCAGCAAAAATTCTCCCTGCGGTGTATAAAGAAACTGTGACACCGCTACGGGATGAACTTTAATCGGACTAACTAATGTTCGACGCAATTCCTGAAGCTGTTCTGGTTTCAGAAATTGAGTGTAAGTCGCTAATTCTTCATCTGCTACGCCATTGGTGGCGAAGTTTTCTAAGGCTGTTACAGACACAGAACGTTCTATAGCCGAATAAGAACCATAAATCCGTTCTGCGCTTGAGGCTGAATAACTCAGCCCAAATGTCGGTAGCACCGTCGAAAGAACCAGCAACAGCCAATTTTTTCTTAGGGTACTCACCCACTTACCAAACAAGCTATTCATCGTTCGACGATACACAGTAATGTTGTTGACAAGGCGCATAACATAGTAGTCATTTCTACACCTGAGTTTATTTTTTGTGATGCGCCTCTGAAGATATGAGATTTTTTACAGTTCGCGGAATGTTGAAATTCAAAATTTAAATTTTGTCAAGTCTACTAGGTAAGCTGAGTTACTTATCTAGTCGTCAATCGAAATTATTAGCTGACGCTAACTATATGATCATATCAAAGAATAAAAATATCGGCTTCCGTGATCCAAATCAGAATTATTAGAATGTTATTAACTTTATTAGTGCAACAGTAAAAGTACTTAAAAAATATTATTTAACTAGTGTTTATTCCAGGCGATCGCGACTGAACTAATCACCACTAAAACCGCTCCTAATATCCCTACCAAAGTTAAGTTTTCAGAAGCGATTAAATTAGGTGCTATTACCGATACAAATCCGACTGACAAGAAAGTGACAATCGGTGTACAAGCTAATACAGCACTGACTCGTGAAGCTTCCCAGTGTTCCAAAGCTTCCGAAAAAGCACCATAAGCGATGAGAGTGTTTAAAGCGCAAAAAAATAATATTCCTAAATGAAAATAATCAAGGAGCAAAATTGTTTTGGGTTTAGCAAAAACAGAAAACAGTAAAGTACATCCTCCATAAATAATCAACATGATATTGGCAGAAGATAAAGATTTTAATAATTGTTTTTGGGCTAAGGCATAAACTGCCCATGTAGCTGCTGCTAATACAATCAGACCAGTACCAATTAGATATTTTTGAGCAGGATGAATAATAATCTTATAACCGTTAAATTCTAGATATATCTGAGAGGAATTAGTGGATTGATAAATTCCTATAAATGATTGCAAAAGTTGTTCGTGAAAAAATAAAATAAAACCTAAGCTGAGAATCCCTAAAGCAAGCCACTGAGCCAGTGTATACTGTTCTCGGAAAATCACTAAACCTCCCAAACCCATGAAAAAAGGGGCTAGTTGGATGAGTACTTGGGCGTTGGAAGGTGAAGTTAACATCAAACCTTGCAGAAAAAGAATGTAATTACTTGCTAAGAAAATTGTTGCGATCGCTAATAGTTTCCAAGAAGTAGAACGTAGTCGTGTAAGTGTAGGTAAATTCCCTTGTACACCTAAATAAATTGCTAGCAAAACAAACGCGAACAAAAAACGAAACCAAGTGATAGTATATACATCTATCTTTTGTAATGCTACTGATAAAGCAATTGGTAGAATTCCCCACAAAAAAACAGTCACTAGCGACAATGCTAGCCCTAAACGCCAGCGACCAGATGTTTGATGAATTTTAGTCATTGGTTATTAGACGCGATAAATCGCGTCTGTACAATAGTTATTGGTCATGGTCGTTAGTTTATCTCCGTGTTCTCTATCCATTGACAAATGACAAACTTTAAAAGAAATCTGGCATCCAAGGAGATGCACCTGTAAATATTTGTGTAGCTGCTAGAAGTGCTGATTCTGTTGCAGTCAATTTTCCGGCTAGTTGTAACTGCTGGGGTGTAAATAAGCCTGTGTAGAGGGGTACTAGTCCTTTAATATCTAGCTGTAACTCGCCTTTACCACCACTCGTTACTTCTCCACGCCCATTAGAGACAGCAAGAATAAATTTACCGTTATTTTCAGCAAATAAATCATCTTGAATTTCTAGATGCAGTTCAGTGTCTACTCCTGGTGGATAACCCCGCATCTCTAACGCTTTGACAACATCGATTACCCGCAGCATCCAGCGTATAGTTGATTTGATCTTGGCTGTTTGCTCTGGTAGGACTAATCCTAGATAATCAACAACAGAACTGCGCCATCGTACTTTTTCGATTTGCGATCGATGGCTGGCTATAAAATTCCAGAAAGATTGTACAGCCGCAGTTGTCAGCAATACCCAATCTTTGATTCTCAAAATCGAACCTTCTTCTGTCCGGTGTTGGCTGAAAATTATGTAACCTTCAGGTTGATTAGCCGAACCAATTAAATAAGTGTAGAACACTTCCTTTTCATCTGGTTCGATCAACCTCTCCCAGATTGCTGGATATCGATCTAAATGTCCATTAGTTAATCTGGCTTTTTGCTGATACAGTTCACTCAAGACTTTAATGTCAAATTCAACCCGTATAACAGGAAGTGGTTGCTCTGTCGTGGAGAGAGTATCACAAGCAATTTCCCAGGCACAAAAGTTTCCTGCTTGTTCATATCCTGCTTTGCGGTAGAGGCGTTGAGTAGCAGGATAAAGAACAGAAATAGGTACACTCCTAACATGAAGTTCTTTGAGAGTCTGTTGGATCATTGTGATGGCTGCTCCTGTTCCACGATATTCTGGAGCAATACCAACAGCAGCAATTCCCCCCATCGGTACACGCTGACTACCCCACCATTGTCCCATCGGAAGAATAGCCAGTCCACCAGCAATTTGTTCTTTTTGATGGAGAATACGGAAATTGTCTATACCAATAATATTAATGTAACTTTCTTGATCTCCTAGCGTGCCAATAAAACACTGACTAAGGATTTCCCTTAATCTTTTCATATCTTCTGCATTGGCAAGCTTGCTGTATTCATATACAGGTGTCATACTAACTACCGCCTAGCATCAACAGACTACAAGCATACTACAAAAAGCGTTAGTATGAACGCATCATCCTATAGATTCGCCCAAATGAAGGAAGTTATGGCAATTTGGGATTTTAGAATTTAGATTTCAGATTTTTGAGGATCTTGCGCCTTCAAAACAGTAGTGGTTATCTACATTACGTTTGATTAATTATCCTGAAAAAATAGTACAAGTATTTTAAGATATTTTTTTCAAAGAAACTGAACTGCATATCTGCGAGGAAAAAAAGCAATGGCAGAGTTTCGCATAATTACTCCACACCTGACTGTTCGCGATGCTAAGGCAGCAATTGAATTTTACAAAACAGCCTTTGACGCCGTGGAGAAATACAGTATGCCTTCTTTGACAGGTGATGGAATTATGTTTGCCGAGTTAGAAATTGGGAACTCAGTAATATTTTTAAATGATGAATTTCCCGAATATGGGCTAGAGTCACCTGCAACTCTCAATGGTTCTCCTGTGACAATTCACTTGCAAGTCGATGATGCAGACGCTTGGTTTAATCGTGCTATCAGTGCAGGTGCAATAGAAACAATGCCTTTAGATGATATGTTTTGGGGCGATCGCTATGGGAGATTAGTAGATCCTTTTGGTCACTATTGGTCGATCGCTAGCCAAATTGGAGATGTATCACGAGAAGAAATGATGCGACAAGCAGCAGCAGAATTGGCTGGTTAGTCAATGGTCAATGGTCATTGGTCAACAAATCAAAAATTCTTAATTTTGACTTACCCTCCGGGTAGACACGGAGTGGCTTCCGTAGGTAGCCGCTTACGCGTCTATGACTTTTGACTTGTTTTGTCCCCGCTCCCTCTATTTCAACACAAGCGTTTTTTCTGCTAAATATTTCTTACTGCTTTCAGCATCAAACCAGGCTGCAAGACTTGGTGGATGGTTCATACCGTTGAAGTAATCTTTGAGAACTTCTGGGTTTTGAGCCATTGCGGCCATGAGTTCTTGCATATGATCTGGAGGAGTCAATAAACTATCAGTTAAAGCATGGGTATACTGAGCGTAATTCCAAAATTCATCGAATACGCCTTGCATCCATGACTCATCAAAGCGTTGATTACCATGTTCGATAATGCGTTGCTTAACCAGATGAGCCATTTTTGTAGCATTATTTGCCCCCTGTGCAGCGAGCGGATCGTGTAAAATCACCGCATCACCAATACCCATGACTATTGCACCTGATGGTAAATGACCAACTGGCTGACGGACTATTGGTGTAATTGCACCCTGAACCCATGCTTGATCGTCTACGAGTTCCATATCTTTAACAATTTCGTAGTCACAGGGTCTTAGTTGCTTAATGACCTTTTTACTCACTTCTAGCAATTCCTGACCACTCTTTACCTGAGAAAATTGATCCATCACTCCGCCAGGATAAGCTTCAAATGCAACTGCGTAAACTGGGAGTTTGTCTTTAGCATAGAACGGGGCTTGCATCATCTCACCAATACCAGGCAGATTAGTGACTCTGAAGGTACGGTAATCAATCGCTTCTCCCTGATTGAGTCCAGTATAAAGACCTCCTGCTATATGGCGCTTTGGCTGGTAATGCTTGGTTTTCTGGGCGTCTTTTTCAAACAAAGTCGAGAAGGAACCTCTACCAACAGCTACGACAACTAAGTCGTACTTTTGGACATATTCTTCTAAATTTTGTGGTGTCATCGCTTTAATCACAAGTTCACCACCTCTGTTGACAAACTCGTGCATCCAAGTGAAGAACTTGAGGCGTTGATCCACAGCTTGCCAGGGTTGTTCTAAATCAGAGGATACACTCAAGACCACATTTCCTTCTGGATCACAAACCTGATTACGGAATCGATCGCAACCAGGAAATTCATCATCCCAAAAATTAATTCCTAAATCACGTTCTAGTTGCCATGCATCTGGGAACAACATTGGCAATCCCATTGGTTTACCATTGAGGATCGCTTCTGGAGTGCGATCGCTAAACAATGTCACCGCATAACCCGCATCAACAAGACCAATAGCCAAGTGTAGCCCTGCTTGTCCTGCTCCAATAATTGCAATTCGTCGCATATTTTTATTTGTGTTGTTAGTTGATTGTTGTTTGGTTTCATAAACACTAAAAATCAACTACCAAGAAATCATTTGGAATTTCGGATAAGTAATAGTTTGTAATTGTGGAACTTTCCAAATTAATAAAATAATTGCTATTTTAGGGTCAGAAGAGGTAAATGTAATTGTCAAGCATGTAAAACCTAAACTGTTTTGGATTAACAATTGAATATAATATTTGTTACATTTGATACTTTTAATATTTTTGATAAATCAGTATCAATAACAGCAACAACAGCAGTTACTATTAAAGTTTTTTGTAAAATAATTTATTTCAACTAAACAGTAAAATATGAAACTACTTTGCGATCGCTATTGATAGCTATCCAAGCTTTTTTGTACTGTAATTACATGATTAAGAAATGTTTACTTTGAACAAGGTTCAATAGCTAACACCACTATTCCTTCTTCAATCCCACATTGCCCTCCAACAAGGATGTGAGTCACTAAATATTTTGAACTTCTGCCAGTGGGTAATAATTCTTTGTTTGGCTCCATATCAACTTCTATTAAATTCAAGATATCTCCTACTTGAAAATCGCGATTTTTGTTTCTAATTTCAAATGTTTTCATTCCTTCCAAAACAGCATCGTAGTATATTTTCCAGGTTTTTAAATTATGGGTTGTCATTTTACTAACTCCCAAATTTCTTTAATGCTCTTATCCAATTCTTTAACCATTACATCTTCACCACACCCGATTGCCAAGTCTCTAATTCGCTCCAGATTTTTTATGGTAGCTAAAAATTTCTCGTTCTCGTGGTGAATGGAATTTTTCACCACCATTCGTGAGAGGTTAAGATAATTGCACGTTTGTCAAGAGGGTGCAGGAAAAGGGGATAAATCAAGCTTGGAGACTGGCTTTCGCAAGGCTTTGACAACTCCTAAATCTTGATTTTCAGGAGCAGCAAAGTATTTAATCGGATCATCCGCCTTCCCTTTGTCGTAAGCGACACTAAAATGATACAAACCACGAAAGATCATCTCTAAAGAAATACGGTCAAATGGTAGAGATAACTCATCAGCAACAGCGTCTGCTAAGTCAATTAAAACAGCATAAAATAACCAAGTAGCCCAGACCTGTAACTTGACACCATTAATAGAACCAGTCCACAAATAAGACAAACCTAATAAACGTTTAACCGTGTAGAAAGCCTCTTCAATTCGCCATCTTCGACGATATAAATCAGCCACGACATAAGGAGGTAAAACTTGTGGGTCAAGGACAGAAGTAATATAAGAATAGTTAGTCTTACCAACCTTAATTTCGATTAAACGTAAAGTCAGAACTGGCGCGCCACGACGAACAGTACCCAGTTGAATTAATCGGTCTTTAATAGAATAATCATAACTGAAAATTTTGAGATATTTAATAGAGGCGTTGGCTTTTAACCGAGTAATAAAATGAACATCTTGATTAATTAATTGTTGTAAGAATTGGAAATGATAAAAACCTCTGTCACAGTTTTCTCCTTTTAAAAAAGAGCGAAGCCTAGCACGGGCAAAGCTTTGCCCGTGCCACCACCTAGATAAATCAAGGGGCTTGTCGAATAATTTAAAAAGGCTTCGCTCTTTTTTAAATTTATGAATCGAAGGTCGAGTAAAATGAGAGTTTTAGCTTTTAATAAATTCAGTAATGGAGTTTCAAAATTAGTTTCTGATGCAGCAGGATTGGTGTGAAACCAAACTTCTACAGGTAAACGGTTAACCAAATCAATAACTGTACATATTTTTCCTGCTAAGTGACCTGTTTTCAAGTCTTCTAGGCTTTTGAGCTTGCGAAATAATGCTTCGAGAGTAGACCCGTCAGCAATCCAAATTCGCTCAAAATTATTCAGTGCAAACTGAACACTATCTGGTAGAGGTCGTCTAATTCTTTGCTGCCAATTGAGTTGTAAACGAGGTAGTAAATCTTTAAATACTCGCTCAAACAATTCAGCAGGAAATACTAAAAATCTTTGGGCAAGAGATTGTTGAGCCACATTGGTTGCATGACACCATAATAAATCTTCTCTTGCCAATAAACGATTTAGTTCTTGTACTCCAGGAACTTGTCGCCACAATAAAGTTAATACTGCGGCTACCATCATAGATAAATTAATAATTCTATCTCGTAATCCTAATTGCTTGTAATATTTTTGTTGATTAAAGATAGCAGGAGTTAATAACGCTTCTAAGTGGGCAGCAATCGCTTCATTATCTATAGTAGGAGTATGATGTTTTTGTGTGTGGTCAGAGTTGTGTTTTGGTCGCTTGGGCATGGCGGTAAACCAAACTTTTTTGTGAACTCGCCTAACTTATGAATTTACCGAATAATCTTGCCCAATTTTGATAAAAGTATTCGGTCGTTACAATAGTTTTTAAATGAAGATTTCAGCTATTCAAAAGTTTATTGATAATGATAATCAAAAAACTGGGGGAAGGAGGCGAGCGTCGCTCGCCTCCTTCCCCCACCCCTACGCACGATTATCATTCTTATTTAAATTATTTTGAGTATTTTAACGGATTGACAAAATACTTTTATCTTAACCTCTCACGGATGAATTAAATTAACCACCAACTACTTCAATTTAAACTCATCAAATTTAATTACCTGTGAATCTGGCTTGCGGGTATCAAAACGATAGCTGCTAACAGTACCCGTAGCTGTATCAAAGATACTAAAAACAGTAATTTCGTTACTGCTGATATAGGGCATCGGTTGACCATTTTCAGCTAATATTGGCGAAATTGTAGGTGTGACTGGTTCTAATCCCCAGGGATCACCACTTGGCACATAATCCTGACTTTCCCAAGGTGGTAAATTTCTGCGTGTTCTGTCACCGTACGCAGCACCGTAAGAATTACCAACATTAGAAGTTTCTAAAAAGTGCATTCCCGATGGACTGCAAAACCGATTCCATAAATGGGAATGACCAAAAAATACTAACTGCACTTCGGCTGCTTCTAATAATGGCAGCACATCGCGAATAATATAATCTGCTTGTTTAGGATATTCATAACGCACTGCCTGAATGTTACCAGTTTCATCTCGTTCAATAATCTGTACGGGATCAGTATAAGCAGGGACAATATTATCACCTAAAGTATGAGGCGGATGATGCAGCATCACGACTTTATATTTGGCTTGTTTAAATTCAGGATTATTAAGTTCTTGCACTAACCAATTGTATTGTTCGCTTCCTTTAGCTATTGGTTCGTAGATGTGCTGTCCGTAACCCCAGTTTTCAGGATTGTGTAATTCTAGTTCTGGTTCGCCGTATTTTCCTTTGTACTTACCTTCATTAGTGATATAGCGCCACATGTTGGTAACATAAAGTACTACTAAACGCACATCACCAAAGCTGATTGCGTAGTAAGTTTTTCTATCAGGTAAAGTAAAAATTTCTTCGTAGGTATCGGTATTAAAAGAATTTTCTTTGAGGGATTTCTCCCCATATAATTTGAGGGCTGCTGTACGGGGAATAGTGTCGTTAAATTCTTCGTTTAAGCTACCTGTTTTTCCATACCTTCCCATGATTTCGTGATTCCCAATGCAAGTAAACATGGGTGCGTGTTGAATAATTTCTCCGCCAGTGTAGCTTGTTTTTATACCATTATGCTCTAGTTGATAATTCGCACGACCTTGTAAACAAGGGAAAAATGCACCACCCCGCTGATCATCAAACCATTCACTGGCGCGATCGGGAATATTGACCAAATCACCAGCAAACCAAACTGCATCTACTTGTCCAACTGTTTCTACAACCTTTTGTAAATTTGTCGCTACCATCGGCTTGATTTGATGATCAGAGGTGAGGAGAATTTTGAGTGGTGTATTGGCTACAGGAGTAGGCGCAAGGCTAAACACATCACTACTGACACTTTGGTCATCTTCTCGTACACTCGTAACTTGATAAGCAATTTTGGTGTTGGGAATTAAACCTGTTACTTTGGCTTCATGTCTCCAAATATGACGTTGAACGGGATGTTGATAAACTTGTCCATCTTGGGTTTGGTTTCCGACTCTTGATTGTTGATCTTCACGAGTGCGGCTAAGTTTAGTTGTGGTGGCTAAAACTTTTGTCGCTAAATTTTCACCATAGGAAACTAGATGTTTGTTACCAGCAAATTCAGTAAACCACACAACTCGTACTGAATTTGGAGTTGGGAGTTGCAGAAATGGATCAGTTAGCAACTGGGGTGGTGAAGTCATATTCATTGGGGATAGGGGATCGGGGATCGGGGATCGGGGATCGGGGATCGGGGATCGGGGATTGGAAGAGACTTGTCAAATAATTCTCCCCACATTTCCCACACCCCCCACACCCCCCACACTCCCCACACTTCCCCTTTCTCTCTAAATCTTCAATTACCAATATCTTCGTTCCATAGTTCTGGATTTTGTTGAATAAATTCACTCATCATTTTTTCGCATTCTTCTAAGTCTAAATCAATGACTTCGACGCCACGGGATACCATAAATTCTTTGGCGCCAGGAAAAGTTTTGGATTCTGCGGCTATAACTTTTTTGATCCCAAATTGCACTACTGCACCAGCACACAAATAGCACGGCATTAAGGTTGAATAGAGTGTTGTACCTTTGTAGCTGCCAATTCTACCAGCGTTGCGAAGACAATCAATTTCGGCGTGGGTGACAGGATCGTTATCTTGGACGCGCTTGTTATGTCCTCTACCGACAATTTTGCCATCTTTGACAAGTACAGAACCAATGGGAATCCCACCTTCTTGTCTACCTTGTTTTGCTTCGTCAATAGCAGCTTTCATAAACTCATCCATTTTTTTAGTTCTCCTGTTATGTCTAAACAACTTGTATTAATGGATCACGATGGTGGTGTAGATGACTATTTAGCAACTATGCTACTGATGACTGTGGATCATATCCAACTTCTTGGTGTGGTTGTCACTCCTGCTGATTGCTATATCCAACCTGCTGTGAGTGCTACACGTAAAATCCTCGATTTGATGGGGTGTTCTCATATTCCCGTTGCAGAAAGTACCGTACGTGGGATAAATCCTTTCCCCTATCTTTATCGTCGTGATTCTTTTGTGGTAGACCATTTCCCAATTCTCAATCAAAGCGATCGCATTATTACACCTTTAGTTCCAGAACCTGGTCAGGATTTTATGGTGAAAGTGTTGCGATCGGCACCAGAACCTGTAACGCTAATGGTAACTGGCCCCCTCACAACGATCGCAACAGCATTAGACAAAGCACCAGATATTGAAGCCAAAATTCAAAAAATTGTCTGGATGGGAGGAGCGTTAAATGTCTCTGGTAATGTGGAAAAAAATTGGGAACCAGGACAAGATGGTTCAGCAGAATGGAATGTCTATTGGGACGCAGTTTCCGCAGCACGGGTATGGGAAACCCAAATTGAAATTATTATGTGTCCTTTAGATTTAACTAATAATGTACCTGTAACATCTGAAATCGTCAAAAAAATGGGACAACAACGTCACTATCCGATTTCAGATTTAGCAGGACAATGTTATGCATTGGTTATTCCCCAGGATTATTATTTTTGGGACGTACTAGCAACAGCTTATTTAGCTCGCCCAGAATTATATCAACTCCGGGAGTGGGAAACCGAAATTATTACTTCCGGTCTCAGCCAAGGACGTACAAAAATAGTGTCTGGAGGTCGGAAAATTTACGCGATGGATAAAGTAGATAAAGATGCTTTTTATGCTTATATTTTGCAACAATGGGCTAGATAATCAGTTATCAGTTATCAGTTAACAGTTACCAGTTTAATTTGATAACTGGTAACTGATAACTGATAACTGATTCATGCTCGATCCCCAATCCCCCATCCCAATGTTTGGTTTCCTCAATCTCAACAAGCCATTTGATTGGACTTCTCACGACTGTGTGGCGAAGACGCGAAAGCTGGTGCGCCTCAAGCGAGTCGGACATGCTGGTACTCTCGACCCAGCAGCAACAGGTGTGTTACCAATTGCACTGGGTAAAGCTACTCGTTTATTACAATATCTTCCTGGTGAAAAAGCTTATCGAGCGACAATTAGGCTTGGTGTACGTACCACAACTGATGATTTGCAAGGAGAAATTATTACAGAGCAAAAAGTTACAAATTTAACTTTAGAGACAGTAAAAATTGCACTCCAGCAATTTCAAGGCAAAATTGAGCAAATTCCACCGAGTTACAGCGCCATCCAAGTTGATGGAAAGCGTTTATATGAATTAGCACGCAAGGGTGAAACGGTAGAAGCACCAGTGCGAACAGTAGAAGTTTTCAAAATAGAGATTTTAGACTGGCGAGAAGGGAAATTTCCAGAAATAGATGTGGCGATCGCCTGTGGTACGGGAACATATATTAGAGCGATCGCTCGTGATTTGGGTACAGTACTAGAAACTGGTGGTACTCTCGCAGCTTTGCAACGCACCGCTAGCAGTGGTTTTATACTAGAAAATAGCTTGACATTTACAGAATTAGAAACACAACTACAAGCCGGAACTTTTCAACCCCTTCTCCCAGATGCAGCTTTGCAACATTTACCTTTGGTTAGCCTAAGCGCACCAGCAGATCAAAAATGGTGTCAAGGTCAGAAGATTGCTTTTGGAGATAATTCTTCACAAATATTGCGAATTTACTCAGAAGATGGACGCTTTTTGGGAATTGGACAAACAAAAGATGATTTATTGGTTCCTCTGCTTGTTTTAGTTTGATCATTCATATCTTGCACCAACTTTTTGTCCTGCCAAGGAATAAATTAAACTTTACAATATGCCACAGTTCTGCACATATCTTGGCTGATACCTCGGAAGTCTCTCAATGATATTGTAGGAACAGATTGTGGTTAATCAGACCTTGTATTGTTGAGCTTGCTTCTTTCTCTACATGAGAAAATACGGTTGTGCGTACAAGTGTAAGAGCAAGCAAGAGAAAACAATGGTAAACCAGCATAGATAAGAAATCGCGATCGCAGATTTACTTTGAAATGCATGTTGGAGTGGTTTATTAAACACAGTACTTTTGATTTTGCTAGTCTGCAAAACAAAATCTTTTTTTAAAACTCAAATAAAAAATCTTATATATCTATTCAGGATGAAGAATGAACTGGGAAGAAGGGTTAGAAATTTTAGATGCAGTTGTTTTTAACAAAAGCAAGAGACACTTAAAAGATGTGGAAATAATTATTCTTCAAGGGTCATGGCAAGGACTAAGTTATGATGAAATTGCCAGTAATGAAGCTTATTCAGCCCAATATCTCCGGCAAGATGTAGGTTTCAAACTGTGGAGGTTACTTTCAGAAGTATTAGGGGAAGAGGTTAGTAAAACTAATTTTCGTGGAGCGATCGAGCGTTATAACTTTAGGAATATAAATATCCTACCAACAGAAATACATCATGATAGTTACAGTACCATTAAAAATGAATTGGCGCTAGAATACCCAGAAGGTTTAGTGCCACTGAATTCTGCATTTTACATCCAGCGATCGCCATTAGAAGAACGTTGTTATGAAACTATTCTCCAAGCAGGTTCTTTAATTCGGATTAAAGCTCCAAAACAAATGGGTAAAACATCTCTGCTTGATAGAATTATCGCTCATTCAAATCAGAGAGGTTATCATACAGTACGTTTAAACTTGTTGCAAGCAGACGCAACAGTTTTTAGTAATTTGGATAAATTTTTGCGCTGCTTTTGTGCTTATGTTAGTCACAAATTAAAACTACCTACTTCATTCAATGAATCTTGGGATGAGTATAGGGGTAGCATTATTAATTGCACTACATATTTTGAAGATTATATTCTGAATCAAATCAATAATAATTTAGTTTTAGCATTAGATGAAGTAGATAGAGTTTTTCAATATCCTGACATTTCTCAAGGTTTTTTTGCCATGTTACGTAGTTGGCATGAAGAAGCAAAAACTGTAGAAATTTGGGAAAAATTACGATTAGCTGTAGTACATTCCACTGAAAACTATGGGTCATTGGATATCAATCAATCACCATTTAATGTTGGGTTAGTAGTTGAATTGACAGAGTTTGCTCCAGAACAAATAGAAGACTTAGCCCAGCGTCACCAACTTGATTACAATCCAACCCAAATACAGCAATTAATGTCTATGTTTGGAGGACATCCATATTTAATTAGACTGGCACTTTATCACCTTGCAGTTGGGGATTTAACACTGGAAAACTTATTACAAACTGCTCCCACAAATGCCGGAATTTATGAAGAACATTTACGGCGATTTTTGCATATTTTTCAAGTCAATCCCAGCCTAGCCGAGACATTTATGCAAGTAGTGATGGCAACAGAACCAGTTGATATAGAAACAATACAAGCGTATCAGTTATATAGTATGGGATTAGTTAAGAGAGTTGGCGATAAATTAGTTCCACGCTGTCAGTTATATCAACAATATTTTCGGGAACACTTGAAGATATAGTATTTGATTGCTGGCTAGTAGATTGAATATTATTAATAACGTTTCATAAGCGGTATACAAGCTACAAAATCCGATGATTATGCTCTTTGTTACTGTTTTGGTTCCACAATGTCTCCAAAAGACAGAGCATTACTGCCGTTACGTGTGTTGTAAGCCTTGACCATAGCAGCTTTCACTATATTCGTATTAAGATCACCATCGGGCGAATCAGAGGTTACTTTACCTCCTAACTCTTGTGTATAGTTCCAAAAAATTACGTCAAAATGCACCTTTTTCTTGAGGCGTTGATTATTAAGAAGCTTGAGACAGCCTTCCGCAAACTGCGGATAATTAGAGGATGGGTTGTCTAAGTGGTCACGTAGTTTAGAATCACTAAAATCTATGTTGACGGTATCTAAAGCCTGTGCCAACTTTTGAGCCGACGCAGAAGCAGATGGAGGAACAGTCGGGACAGGAGTAGTTTGAGAAGGTGAGCTTGATATTGTAGGAGATTGTGAAAGAGAAGTAGAAGGTGAACTTGATGTTGTAGGAGATTGTGAAGGAGAAGTAGAAGGTGATGGACTAGGCGAAGATTTGCCGTATATCGTAGCGAATATAGTAACAATACCGCCAATTAACGCTACTGCGATCGCACTAATTGCAGCCCACGCTTCTTTACTAAGACCTTGCTGTTTCTCAGATTCTTTTTCTGGTTCGGTCATATTATGTAATCAAAATTCCACTTACTTTGTCTTCACTTATTGCCATCCGGACGACAAATTCATCTCCACCATCAGCGAAACTAAGTTTCCACAGATAGATTTGATATTCGTGTTGTTTGAGATTACCGAAGTAAGTAATGTTATAACCCTCTAGCATACGTGGTGATAGTTGGGAGCTAACCGAGTCAAACATTTCTTTGCTAATCCCTGTCTTATAGTCAGAATCTCCAACTGTCAGGAAAAGTTCGTAATTTGCTGTTGTTATAGCATCCAAGATTGTCTGTAAACTAGCAATTGTATTTTCTGGAGGATGTGTCAAACTCATAAATTATGCACTTTTAATTAATTCTGGGAATTGTGGTTAAGTTGGTAGGTTGCGTTAGACGCAGGATAAATCTTTAATGCTAAACGAAAAATTCTATTTTGCGTCGTAACCCAACAGTTGATACGGCTTGATATGGCTATAATCTGCTCTTCTTCATGGGTAGTGTGGGAGGACGAAGTTATATCCTGCTCCTTCATGAGAACCACCCGCAGCACAAGCTCCTGTATTGTCATAACCGTTGTAAAACATTACTTGACACTTACCACAGAAGCGCCATTCTTCCTGTGTTGTTGATGTTGGCGGTACATCGTGTGGGAGAACAAAATTATATCCGGCTGCTTTATGAGTACCACCCGCAGGGCAAGCTCCTTTATTGGGATATCCATTGAAAAACATTGCTTGACACTTACGACAAAAGCGCCAATTGTCCTGTGCATTTTGTGTTGGCGAACCACCGTAGGGAAGAGCAAACTCAAACCCTGCTGGTTCATGGCTACCACCCGCAGCACAAGCTCCTTTATTATCATAACCATTGTAAAACATTGCTTGACACTTACGACAGAAGCGCCACCGATCTTGTACTCCACTGGATTGAGCTAAAACAACGGTAGAGAAATCACCAAGCAAGACTGTACCTACAGTTCCACCAATGAAACCAACCCCTACCTTCAAAAAGTGACGACGAAAAAGCTCATTAGGCATAATATTTTCCTTTTAAATAAAATTTCCAACGATGCTACTGCATTTTTGATATAGAAGCGATTGCTTATTCTATGGAGCGATCGCACCACCCTGTCTTGAAAAAAGAGTGCTAATTGCCCAATTTTAGTGACGAACGGGACTTAAACAAAAATCAATAAGATAAAAGACTAAGATTTAAGGCAAAATCCTAACGTGAGTGCGGCAGGACGAAATTATACCCTTGTGCTACATGGCTTCCACCTGCTGCACAACGCCCTTTCTCAGGGTATCCGTCGTAAAACATTGCTTGGCATTTATTGCAAAATCTCCAATCCGTTTGTGCAGTTGGTGTTCCTGGAACATCGTGTGGTAGCACGTAAAGAAACGTATTATCTGCCACGTGGCTTCCACCAGCCGGACAACGTCCTTTTTCTGAATAACCGTTAAAAAACATCGCTTGGCATTTTTTGCAGCAACGCCAATTTTGTTGGGCAGTTGATGTTTCTGGACTACCGAATGGTAGGCGGAATTCATACCCTTGCGGTACGTGGGTTTCACCAGCTGCACAGCTATTGGACTTGGCATCAGTGTAAAACATCACGTAGCATTTATTGCAGAAGCGCCAATATGGTCGATCTTGGTTTACGCTTAAACTCGCACTTACCTTACTAAGTGGACGTATTAGTTCGACAATGAATAGGCTGCCAGCAAACTGCAATAGTCGGCGCTTTGATACCTGTGAGCTTCTTGGTGACATGACGAATTTTTCCCCTAATTGACGTTGAAACTCTCTATATGGACTTTTACTAACGGTGTGTTTTAGCCGGAAACCATCTTCGCAATGCGCTAAAATCTGAGTCTAAAAATGGTAAATTACTCACAAGATCATGTGGGGTTACGGACTTCATCATTCACCCTCATGAGACAACTCAAGGTTGAGATTTGGCGATCGCACCTGCCCATCCAAGCAATCAAGAGCAAACAAAAACGGCTTCAATTAACCAGATGTATCAGGTTAGTTAGCTTTTGCTAATCGCTCAGTTAGTTCTCGATCTTCTTGTTGATAAATCGCCTTTTCTTTTTGGATAAAGATGTCTGCTAAAGCAGCATAGGCTTCAGCCCATGCCGAAATAACTTCATCTGTTGCAGCATCTTGCAAAACATCTTTCATTGCCTGCAAAAGCTTTTCGCCAATCAACGGATACTGTTCGGGCAGTATGTGAGTTTCTACATGACGATGGGCAATGTGTTCTACTGCCATAGCCAACTCATCTAGGCGGTCAATATGAGTAGCATAAGCATAAACAGCCGCAGCTAACTTGTGTGCTTGCTCACCACCATCTAGATGCTGCATCCAAGTAGTTTCAAAGCCGCGTTTATAGTCAGGTCGCTCTGCAAAGGTAATTTGATACATCCGCCTGGTAATCTCTTCACCTTTTTCTTTAATAATCGGTGCAGTTGCCTTGACAACTTCAATCGTTTTTTGACTAACCATTATTTAAAATTCTCCTTTTGCGATCAGGACTGTTCGAGAATAGGGAATAATACGTAGTAACACAACATCAATATTTTGATTTTGGGAAATGGGAAATGATTGCATAGAAGTTTAAAGATGGTAAATTAACTACAAGATAATTTTGGGTTACGACAGAATCAATTTTTTTCATTTTTAATAAATATTGATCGTCTGTCTAACCCAACCTACCAATAATTAACTTAAATTTACTAATTTCCCTATTTTCTTAGCTTATCTAGTAATAGGTGTAGTGTGCTACTTGAGATAGAGAGGTGTGGTGATACTAAATGTCGCGTCCTTTCTGAACAGATCGCTACCGTCTGAGGGATCTATCCACAACTCAAAATTCTTGTGTCGTATGTAGTGTCCAGGAAAGTTAAGGGATTCAAATGAAGAAGCATTATTATCAAAGAGTCCAGGCACATGGCAAAACGTAGCATCTTCCCTAAAAAGCTTCTGATTGATTCTTCTTGCCAACTTCAGTCGGAAATTTTCGTGTCTCAAGAAGTAACCTGGAAAGTTGACGGACTCAAATGAACTGCATTGGCTATTTGCTAACCCCGGAATAAGTCTGTAGGTTGCGTCTTTTTTTCCCAGATCGTCACTGATTAGCTCTATGTAGCCCAAGAAATTCTTGTGGCGAATATAATGATCGGGAAAGTTATACGAACTCAAGGAAGTAAATTGACTTGTGCTTTGAGAATAAACTGACGAAGATGATGTCAGCAAAATTCCACATACTGACAAACATAAAGTTGAAATACTCAATATTTTGTTCAACAATTTAAATTTCATAATTACTCCAATTTATGGTTTTTACAAGTTGTGGTTTTCATGTCGGGAAATCTGGTATTTCTCATCGCTAACTAAGATTATTTTCTTTCATTTAATTGCTGTCTATACCTAAAAAGTCAGTGATGGAACGGGTAATTTTTAACTTTAAAAATCAGTTTATTTAGAAAAATCAGTAAATGTCATAAAAAGTCAGATAAATCCCAAAATATATGTTTATTTCAGAGAAAACCTCTAAAATAGAATTATTAAATTTTAAACATTATGACAACTTTAAACTATTACAAACTGGGAGGTAGCCTAGAATATCAACACCCAACTTATGTGGTGCGTCAAGCTGATTATGACCTCTATGAAGGTTTGAAAAATGGAGATTTGTGTTATGTCTTAAACTCGCGGCAGATGGGTAAGTCTAGCTTGCGAGTCCATATTATGAAACAACTGAAAGAGCAAGGTATACAATGTGCATCGGTTGATTTGACAAGAATTGGTAGCCATGTCACACCTTCCGAATGGTATGGCGGATTTGTTTCTGAGCTATTGCGGGGGTTTGGTTTATCCAGAAAAGTGAATTTTGGAACTTGGTGGCGATCGCAGGAATTTTTACCACCAAAACAACGATTAAGTGAATTGATTGATGATGTATTATTAACAGAGTTATCTGGGAAAATTATTATTTTTGTTGATGAAATTGATAGTATTTTAAGAATAAATTTTAAAGATGATTTTTTCGCTTTTCTTCGTGCTTGCTATAATCAACGGGCAGATAATTCAGAATATCAACGGCTCACTTTTTGCTTATTAGGGGTAGCGACTCCTTCTAATTTAATTGCTGATACAAACCGCACACCTTTTAATATAGGAAAAGCTATCGAATTAACTGGATTTAAGTTAAATGAAATAGAAGTTTTAATTCGAGGTTTTGAGGGAAGAGTTGCTAGACCGAAAGCGATCATGGAAGAGGTGTTAAAGTGGACTGGTGGGCAGCCATTTTTAACTCAGAAACTGTGTCAACTAATTTGTAATTCTAGTTATTCATTCCTAGAAGATCAGGAAAAGCAATGTGTAGAGGAATTGGTACAAAACCAAATCATTGAAAATTGGGAAGCACAGGACGAACCAGAACATTTACGAACTATCCGCGATCGCCTGACGCTAAATGCGGAAAATCAAACTGGGCGATTATTAGGGTTATATCAGCAAATTTTACACAAGGGAGAAATCCCCGCAGATGATAGCCCGGAACAAATGCAACTACGTCTGACGGGGTTAATTGTCAAGCAACAGGGAAAGCTGCAAATTTATAATCGCATCTATGCAGAGATATTTAATCAAGCATGGCTTGACAAAATATTGGCAAATATTCGACCCTATGCACAAGCGTTAAATGCTTGGGTAAATTCCAACTATCAGGATGAGTCGCGTTTGTTGCGTGGGCAAACCTTGCAAGATGCGCGTAATTGGGCAGCAGATAAAGGTTTAAGCGATTTGGATCGGAGATTTTTAGATGCTAGTCAGGAATTAGAAAAGCGAGATGTTCAGAGAAGATTACAAGCAGAAGCAGAAGCGTCAAGGATTTTAGCAGAAGCGAACGAAGTTTTAGTTGCAGCAAATCAAAAAGCTAAACGACGGATTCAGATTGGCGGGGGAGTATTAGCAATAACTCTAATTACAGCAATAGTTGCCGCAATTTGGGCAAATATGATGATCCAAGATACACAACGGGAAAGAATCAAATCTTTGAGTATCTCTTCTACTGCTTTATTCAACTCAAATAAAGAACTTGATGCTTTAGTTGCAGCACTAAAAGCAGCCATTCAATTGAAATCAGCAACTTCGGTAGATGCTAACACCAAAGAATCGGTAAGATTAGCATTGCAGCGAGCAGTTTACAAAGTCAAAGAACAAAATCGCCTAGAAAAACATAATGATGCTGTCAGAAGTGTAACTTTTAGCCCAGATGGTCAAACTATTGCTACTGCTAGTGAAGATAACACAGTTAGACTTTGGAGTATTGATGGCAGGGAAATCAAAAAATTTACTGTCCCAAATCAGCTTTTTAGCAGTGTGAGTTTCAGCCCAGATAGTAAGATGATTGCTGCCATTAGTGCAAATAACACAATCAAAATTTGGGGTAGAGATGGACGGGAAATTATCACTTTAAAAGGGCAAGATAAAGAGCAGTTTATGAGTAGTATTTGTTTCACTGCTGATGGTAAATTTATTGCTGCTCCTAGTCAAGATAATACAGTCCAATTGTGGAACATTAAGGGACAAGAAATCCAAACTCTCAAAGGTGATAAATATTCTGTTTGGAGTATTAGTTGTAGCCCAGATAATAAAACTATTGTAACAGCTGATCGAGGGGGATTCATCAAAATTTGGAGTATTGATGGACGAGAACTTAAAACCTTTAGAGCCAGCAATCAATCTATTTTTGGTGTGAATTTGAGCCACGATGGTCAAGCGATCGCCACTGCGGGAGGAGATACCACCGTTAAACTGTGGAACTTAGAGGGTAAAGAAATTAGAACCCTTGGCAAACATGACAATTATGTAATTAGTGTCAGTTTCAGCCCAGATGGGAAAATCATTGCTTCCACCAGTGCTGACAAAACAGTTAAATTGTGGAGTGTTAATGGACAAGAACTCAAAACACTCAGAAGTCATGATGATGGTGTTTTTAGTGTCAGTTTTAGTCATGACGGTAAAATTATTGCTTCAGCTAGTGCTGATAACACAGTTAAACTATGGAATATTAGCGCTCTACTAGAACCCAAAACTTTCATCGGACATAATGATTCGCTTTGGAGTGTAAGTTTTAGTCCAGATGGTAGAATTATTGCTTCAGCCGGAGATGATAAGACTATTAAATTATGGAGTATTGATGGTCAAGAACTGGCATCAATCAAAGCAAATAGTGATAATGAATGGAATCGGATTTGGAGTCTTAATTTCAGTCCCAATGGTCAGATAATTGCTACTGCTAATGACGACAAAACCATCAAACTTTGGAACTTAAATGGTCAAAATATTAGAACCTTCAAAGGACATAATCAAGAAGTTATTGATGTAAACTTTAGTCCCGATGGTCAAACCCTGGTGAGCGCTAGTTATGATGGGACGGTCAAACTATGGGATATCAACGGTCAAGAAATCAGAACCTTAAAAGCAGATGCGGGTAAAGTTTTCAGTGCCAGTTTTAGCTCTAATGGTCAGACAATTGTTTCTGCTCATAGTAATGGGACAATCAAACTGTGGAACTTGCAAGGACAAAATCTCAAAACCTTCAAAGCACATGAAAGTTTCGTTGCAAATGTCCGTTTTAGTCCTGATGGTCAAACAATTGCTTCTGCAAGTCGGGATAAAACCATCAAACTTTGGAATTTAAACGGGCAAGAAATCAAATCTTTCAAAAGTCATAGTCATAATGCCGAAGTTACCAAACTTAGCTTTAGTCCAGATGGTAAAATTCTTGCTTCTGCCAGTGCTGACGGTACAATCAAGCTTTGGCAGGTAACAGATGGTCAAGAACTGAAAACCATTTATGGACATGGTTATGCTTTTTGGAATATTAGCTTCAGTCCATATGGCAGAAAAATTGCTTCTGTCAGTGATGATGGACTTGTTGAACTTTGGAATGTAGAAACTCTAGATTTTGAGCAGCTAATTGCTAGGGGTTGCAATTGGTTGGATGATTATCTGAGAAACAATTCTCGCCTGAGCGAGAAAGATAAACATATTTGTAAATAGAAACAAGAAGATACTATGGATCGTCGTGAATTTTTAGCCTGGGCTGGAATTGGTTGTCTTGCCAATTTATCGTTGTCTTTTGTAGCTGCTGCTCAACCCTCTAATCTCAAAAAAAGCGATCGCAATCCTAGTTTATACACCAAGGGTAGATACTTGTATGACTCCCTCGACAACAAAGTTATTCTGCGAGGAATCAACCTACCCCTGCTGGATGACTGGGATTTTCCTCAAACTGATAAGCTGGCAGAACTAGAAAAAATAGGAGCTAACGCTGTCAGAATTCAATGGTACAAGGATTATGGTCAAAGCGATCGCCCCGCTTATACAATTGCAGACTTGGATAATTTTCTCACCAGATGCAAGGCAAGTCAGATCATTCCGATCGTGTTCTTGTCTGATTCGACGTGTAACCCTGATGTCAACCTGTTAAATACTCAGTTAATTCCTTGGTGGACTTCTGAACCTGTCCTGAATGTTCTTAAAAAACATCAAAAGTATCTGATCATCAATTTAGCTAACGAATTGGGTGTTTATCGCTGGGCTAATAATTCTACTGAGGCATTAAATACTTTCAAGAATGCTTACAAAACTGCTATTACAAAAATACGCCAGCATTTACATTTACCGATTATGATTGACGCGCCTGATTGTGGTCAATCTATTGAAGTTTTTACGAAAATTGGTAAAGAGTTAATTGATCACGATCCTGACCACAATCTCCTATTTAGCGGTCACGCTTACTGGGCTGGTTATGACGGGATACCGCATCTCAAAACGGCTATTGATGCTAATCTACCTATTGTTTTTGGTGAAGTTGCTAACAAGCAAGATGAAGAAATTGAGGGAAAGACTCAATATTGTTATTATGATATTGATGGTAGCAATCAAAATCATGCACCCGGAAATGGTTTTACCTATCAAGCATTTTTGCGGAGCTTAAAAGAGCAGGAAATTGGCTGGTTGGCCTGGTGTTGGTCGAAAGACAATTGCACAGAACGCCAGATGTCCCAAAATGGAAATTTTTCTAGCCTCACACCCTACGGTAATGATATTGTCAACAATTCTATCTACGGTTTGAAGGTGACAGCTCAAAGAGCAAAATTTTAGGTTGCTATGCTTGTTTTGATATAACGAATTATTACAAAAAGGTGAAAGAGTAAGCGAATAGACTGATAGAACAGTATTAAGCCTTTTACCCTGCTTATCACCCAAAGGCAATGGATCAACTGGTTAATCGAGTTTTGCGCGTTCGCGAAGCGACTCCACAAGAGTCTTGCTATCGCATTCAATCTCTGCTTGGTCGTCAAACTGGTAGGAGAACTTTTCTCGCAAACGATTTACAAACAGGATCGTCTGTTGTAGTCAAGTTGCTGTTGTTTAGTCCTGACTTTAACTGGGATGATTTGAAACTTTTTGAACGTGAAGTAGAAGTCCTGCAATCTTTAGATCATCCAGCGATTCCTAAATATATCGATCGCTTTGATGTTGAGACTGAATTAGGCAAAGGCTTTGCTTTGGTTCAAACTTATATTGAAGCCAGATCATTACAAAGTTGGATAGAGTCTGGTCGTACCTTTAGCGAAGAAGAAATAAAAGCGATCGCTAAACAATTACTAGGAATTTTAGATTACCTCCACAGTCGCCAACCTCCTGTTGTGCATCGAGATATTAAACCAAGTAACATTTTGTTGGGCGATCGCACTGGTAATCATCCTGGACAGATTTACTTGATTGATTTTGGTTGTGTGCAAACTGTGGTAAATAGTGGTACTAGGACGGTTGTTGGTACTTATGGCTACATGCCTCCTGAACAATTTGGTGGACGCACAGTACCCGCTTCAGACCTTTATGCTTTAGGGACAACCCTTATTTATTTGGTGACAGGACAGCACCCTGATGAATTTCCACAACAGGAGATGCGAATACTTTTTGAAGATAGAGTTAATCTCAGTCCGAATCTCGTCGATTGGCTGAAATGGCTCACAGAACCCAGTTTAGATTTACGGTTAAAATCAGCAAAACAGGCGTTAGAAGCTCTAGAAACATCAAATTTACGAAAAAGTTCCTTAGCAATTGCGAAAAAACCTGTTGGTAGCAAAGTCAAACTTACCAACACCAGAGAGATGTTAGAGATTCTGATTCCACCACGGGGGTTCCATCTGGGATTAATTCCAATGATTGGATTTGCGATCGCCTGGAACTCTTTTCTTGTAATCTGGTACGGCGCTGCTTTTAGTATGTGGAGTTCTGGTGGATGGTTCGCAGCTCTATTTGCAATCTGTCACTTGGGTGTTGGCTTTTACTTGATTTGGAATATTCTCTTTACTTTATTTGGACAAATCAGACTTCGCATCACTCAACAAGAAATCTCTCTGACTCGTGAAATTTTGGGATTCAAATGTCCACCAGTTCTGACCGCAGTTCGACAAAATATTGTGAAAATTGAAATCACTCGTCTTTCATACAAGAGAGATTCCGAAGGGGGTAGTATTGCAGTTCCCCCTCAAATTAACATTTGGGTAGGAATAAAGAAATTTGAACTTGGTGGTAAAGGTTATTTGACGAACCCAGAACTTGACTGGTTAGCTGAGAATTTGAGCAGTTGGCTAAATTTGCCCATCACTAAGGATTAGTCTCATATCAAGTTCGGATCATCAAATATCCTTCAAATTTCTCCGCGTCCCCGCATCTTCACCTCTCCGCGTCAGCCTTTATTATTAAGTATTAAACCGAACATAATATCATTCCCAAGTCGAAACATCTCGCAGCACTACTGGAATTTCCTCACCTGTGGGAAACTCTAACACCGTTTCTCGAAAACCTAAATAACCAGACTCAGTAAACGACAACAGCATTCGTGTCAGTGCGAACCAAACCTCTGGTTCATATTCCCAGTCAGAATATCTGGAAGCCTTACCTGCAATTGAACGCAGCGCCCAGAAATAGCTATTTCTCACCACAGAACCACCTTTTTTATACTCTGGTACATCTTCGTGATGAAGGAAAAGTACATCGTTTTCAATTTTGGCTCTCATGAGGTAAGTCGATCGCTCTCTACATAACTTCATACAATAACCGCGATCGCAACTAACGCAACTAAATATTTACCAAGTGTGGCAATTTTCCCTCAATCATAATATGTGCCACTTTCAAGTGCCTTTGTCCTGGTATAAAAGATAAGGGTTTTCCTTCTTGTTCTGCAAAATATTTCGCAAGAGAGATATCATACTGCTCAGAACAATGGGAAAACTGATTATATGATTGACTATACAAACTTAAAAATGTCAGTAATTAATCCAACACTGTTTGTCAGTAATTGCTTATTAATGCTGACATTGCTGACATCCTGCAACTCTTCAAATAATACGGAAGATTTGAGAAAAGAAATACAAAGTGTTTCTTCTTGGGCAGCAACGTCACAGATGGTTGGTAATGCTTGGCTTAAAGGCAATATACCAAACAAATATGCTCAAAAAACATTAAATAAAGCTCAAAGGGAATTTCTTAAAGAACAAAAGAAAATATCCCAAATTCAACCATCAACAAATTTAATTCAGTACTACCAATCATTAATGCAAACTCATTTATCCCACTTAGCAAATCAAACAGAGAAAATGTCAAAAGCAATTGACCAAAATAATCATTCATTAGCCCAACAGGAAATAAAAGAAATAGAAATAGAAGTGCAAAAATTAAATCAACTAAGAACAATACCAGAGGCAGGTTATGAAAAAAATATTTGAAATTGCTCTAGGTATTGTAACTAGCATTGGTGGCTTTCTAGATGTAGGTGCGATCGCCACTAGTGCCGAAGCAGGATCTATTTTTGGTTTTCAATTAATTTGGGCAATTATTCTCGGAACAATTTGTGTTATTGCTCTAGTGGAAATGTCAGGAAGATTAGCAGCAGTAAGTAAACATACATTAGCTGCGGCAGTCAGAGAAAGATTTGGATTTAATTTCTTTATTATACCTTTATTAGCAGAAATTTTTGTCGATTTTTTGGTATTAGGTGCTGAAATTGGTGGAGTTTGCGTCGCCCTACAATTACTAACAGGAATTAGTTTTCAATTTTACGCTTTACCTGTTGCTTTAGCTTTGTGGTTATTAATTTGGTATAGCAACTTTGGCGTTATTGAAAATGGCGTTTCTCTGCTAGGATTAATTACACTAGTTTTTGTTGTCGTTACCTGCAAGCTACATCCTTCGCTGACAGAAATTGGGAGTAGCTTATTGCCAAGCCTACCACGAGAAGATACAGCACATTATCTATTTCTTGTTGTCAGCATTCTGGGCGCTTTAATTAGCCCCTACCTATTTTATTTTTATTCTTCAGGTGCAGTCGAAGACAAATGGGATGAAGGACACATCGGTGTAAATCGCGCTGTTGCTACTTTAGGTATGAGCTTTGGCAGCATTGTATCATTAGGAGTATTAATTGTCGCGGCAATGATACTCAAACCTAAAGGTATTCAAGTCGATAGCTATGAACAAGCAGCATTAATGTTAACAGAAACTTTGGGTTATTGGGGATTTGTACTTTTTGCCCTTTCATTGGGTATTGCTTGCTTTGGTGCAGCACTAGAAGTAAGTTTAGATACCGCCTATATTGTGGCGCAAACTTTTGGTTGGAATTGGGGGGAAAGTCTTAAACCAAAAGATGCAGCACGTTTTAGCTTAGTATACACAGTATTTATTTTCCTGGCTTCCCTGTTAATGGTTTTTGGGATAGATCCTTTACAATTAACTTTATTTTCAATGGCAATTACAGCAGTAATTTTACCACCTGTAATTGTGCCATTTCTGGTGTTAATGAACGATAAGCTATATGTTGGTAAATACCGCAATGGTTGGATAAGTAATGCAATAATAATTTTTACAATGGGATTGGCTTTTATCTTAGCAATTGTGGCTATTCCTTTAGAAATTATTGGAGGATAATATCAATTTTAGATTTGGAATTTTGAATTAAATATATTTACTATCAAAAAGGAAATAATCAAAAATGAATCTAATTAGAGATGTCCTGGATAATCAATTAGTTGACCGCAATCAGCGTAAAATGGGCAAAGTCGATGGGATTATTATTGAGTTACGCGATGGAGAACCACCAAGACTTGCTTATATTGAAATTGGAATGACAACTCTGGCGAGACGAATACATCCGCGTTTAGCAAATTGGGTAGGGATAATTGCCGAGAATTGGGGCGCAAAACAAAGTCAACCCTTGAGAATTCCTTGGTTAAAAGTGCGGGATGTTGGCATTGATGTAGATGTCGATATCGAAGCAGAAGAAACACCAGCATTAGCCTATGAAAAATGGCTACGCGAGCATATTATAAAAAAAATTCCGGGAGCGCAATAATGACAACTCATGAAATTCATTTAGAACTACTGCTAGGTAAACAAGTCTTAGATTCTACAGGCAAAGCTATTGGACGTATTGAAGAAATTTGCGCCCAACAACAAGGCGAAGAATGGGTGATTAAAGAATATCTAATCGGTTACGCCGCCATATTAGAAAGGTTATCAGCTTGGAATATTGGCATGGGAATATTGCATTTGTTAGGCGCGCATAAAATTCACAGTGGTTATACAGTACCTTGGGATAAATTAGATTTGACAGACCCACAAAAGCCACGTCTGCATTGTAGTTTAGATGAATTAAAGTCATTAGCTCAAAATTCAGAAAAAGCAAACTCCTAGCTTAAGTTTGTTGTTAGCGCTCCGATAGGACTTTTACATCTTTTAAGTAAAATTTTTTTGTATGTTTTATTTTCTGAAAGTCTCTTATTAGACAGTAAAAAATTCAAAATCAACAATTCCAACTTTAGGAAGAAGGTGTGAGGAAACAAGCAGAATAACAAATAACAAATGACTAATGACTAATAACTAATTTGATGTTAAACCAATCCGAAAAGTAAACCCAGGACTGTAGGTACGATTGACTCGCTCATATTGCTCACCCAGTAAATTTTCGAGGTATACTCTGATTCCCAAGGTTCTTGTTAAAGGTATGCGAGCGCTAAAATCTAAGTTAAAGAATGATGGGACAAAATCTGTAGTTTTATCTCCTGGATTGGTAAAAAAGGCTCGGCGAGCGCCACTGTTATAAGTACCGTACAAATTAGCCTGCCATCCTCCACTTTGATAACCAACACCAACTTGAGCCACAGAATAGGGAATCATACCCAACTGTAAGCCTTTTTCTACTCCTGTTTTGATCTGAGCATCTGTATAAGTATAGTTAACAAAAGTAGACCAACTAGAATTAACCTGCCATTTTAACGCTGCTTCAAAACCGTTAGTATCTACAAGTCCAATATTTTCCCATCTTCCTTGGATAACTCCCAAGCGATTATCTAAACTACTGCCAAAGTAAGTGAATTGTCCAGTTAAATTCTCTAAGAAATTAACATCTACTCCCGCAGTCCAAGATGAACCTTTTTCTGGTTCTAAATCTGGATTTGGCAACCAACTATGAACAGTATCATAAAGATATAGTTGATCCAAACCAGGATTGCGCTGTCCTCCTATCCAACTTCCCCGTAGAGCGAAGCTTGGCGTCACACCATAACGAAATCCCACACTAGGATTGAGATAATTACCAAATCGACTATCAAAGTTTTGTCTCAATCCTAAATCTAGCTCCAAGTTTCTAGTGATGTTCCAAGTATTGAGGACAAATAAAGCTGTATTTAATAAATTTTCGTTTTCATTTTCATTTAAACTAAGTCGATCTGGACGTGTACTTTCAGTCTTACCATCTAAGTTCGTATTTTGAAATTCCAAGCCCCATCGTAATCTATTATTTACACTTGTTCGCCAATCATGATCTAATCTAGCTGTAAATAATTGAGTGTCTAAAACACCTGTGCGGTTATATTCTCTGCCTCGAAAAACAGTAGGGCCATAGGTACTAAAATAATCCTGATTATAACCCAATGTAGTTGTCAGAATGGAATTTTCTCCATTACCTAATAGGGTTTTCCAAGATAAACCAATATTTAATCCATCGTGATCTAATCGGTCTTTTTGTAGTGGAAAACCAAAATATACTAACCCACGACGACTGCTAAGTTTTGTGGCGTCGAAGCTGAGAGTATTTCTGTCATTTAAATCAAATATCAAACTACCAAAATAACTACTGGTAGCACTATCAGCATTGGTTAAATAACCATCAGCATTACGATTTGCTGCACCTTCTGGTACTTTGTAGCGATTATCAATAAAGCTTCTTTCAAAACTGAAATTATATTTAACAGCATCAAATGAGCCGTTAAAGCTTGTTTGTTGATTATTAAAATTTAATGATCCAAATTCTACAGCACCATTAAATTGAGGGGTGAAGCCACCCTCTTTTGTAATAATATTTACAACTCCGCCAAAGCCAGATGAACCATACAAGGTGCTAACAGCGCCACTGGATAATTCAATTCTATCAATTGATTCTACAGGAATGCTATTTAAATCAGTGGCTCCATGATAGGTGTTGATATTAGTATTAATTGGTCTACCATTTATCAGGAATACCGATTGATTAATTGAGTGTCCTCGGTAGTATGTACCTGTGTGAATATCTGCTCCATATCCGACATCATTAATAGCAAATCCTGGCATTCTTTTAAGAACGTCAGCGACACTTGTAGAGCCTTGTTTTTGAATTTCTTCTTGTTCAATCACGTAAACAGGAGTAGATTGAGGCAATGTGTATAGTTCCCCAATCACTTCTGTTTCTATATCTGCTTGGTTGGTAGTATTGTCAGTATTCTCGTCAGTTGAAGATGGTTCTGTGTCGGTTTCTACCTGTGCTATTGTTTCAAGAGATGTAGATTGCTGAGTTAAGAATTGTGCTTTTGTCGCAGCTAATTCTATTTGATTTAAGTTCAGAATTTCTGAATTTGTTCGGAGCGATTTGTTGACAAGCTGTTGATTATTTTTAGTGCCGTCAGCAAGAGCAGGATAAATTATGAGTAGATTAATTAATGCTCCTGGAAGCAAAGAAAGACACTTTTTCACTTTTACAATCACTGTTAGTAGAAACACTCAGTGATATTTAGCAGTTATTGCAAATACATGTCAAAAGACGGGCTGTCATACTTTTAAAAGACAGGGTTTTAGAGTCTTTAGTATTCGATTTTTGACAAACTAATATAATGTTTAAATCAAGCAATTACAACTTTAAATGGTATTTGTCGTCGTACAGTTTTGATTAAAGATAATGTCTTTTCGTATGCTATCTTCTCTCCTTGGTAGCCAAAGTAATCAGCTGCTTTCAACAAATCCGCGATCGCAGCTTGTTCATAACCCAGCCGATGAAAGGCTATTCCTCTGCTAATATAAGCACTGCCATCACTAGGGTTAAGTCGGATAACTTTAGTAAAATTATCTACAGCACCAGCGTAATCTTCGCGTCTAGCGCAAGTACAACCCCGGTTAAAGTAAGCTCGATAGTCAATAGGATTCAGGCGAATTGCCAAATTAAAATCGAGCATCGCATTTTGTTGATCTGTTAGCTCTAAACGTGCTAATCCTCGATCATTATAAATGTCGGCAAGTAGAGAACCGTCTATCTGGCAAATTTGACTTAAGGCGAGATTGTAGTCTTTGATTGCCTGTTGATATTTTTCCAAAGAAGCATTGGCAATTCCCCGGTTATAATAAGCTCGGAAATCACTTGGCTTGAGAGCGATCGCTTGTTGATCATCAGCAATAGCCGCCTCATAGTAACCTAGTCTATACTCAGCAATTCCTCTATTTAAATAAGCCTCAGCATTTTTAGGTGACAAATTTATTGCTTGTGTACAATCTGCGATCGCATTATGATAATTTTGAATATTGATATAAGCAAGACAACGATTACTATAAGCCGCGCCAAAATCTTTTTTTTGTTGAATTGCTTGTTGAAATTCTGCGATCGCTCTTTGGTAGTTACCATACAACATTTTTTCTACTCCCAGCTTGAAAAAACCCTCTGCTGTAGTTGGGATGATAGAAGTAGTTGTAGTTAACGAATATGCAGGCGGCGATACGAATAAACAACCAAGTACAACAATATTAATTAAGCTGAAAACCAAGCGATAATAGCAATTCATAAACTATCACTTTTTGTGCGGATATTTAAGTAGCTAAAAATAAGTCAGGAAAAATAGGTAGCAATTACGCACCCACTCTACCCCAATTCCCCATTTTTAAGTGATTTACGAGTCATAAACTTAATTTACGAGTCAAAAACTTAATTTACGAGTTGAAAATCGCATAACCAAGGCTGAAAAGCTCTTCCTTAATCCCTAATCCTCGAACGCGAGTGCGTCTCAGTTAAGATAATCTCCTATCCTTTACACCAATTTTTAAAATCAGCTAGGGTCAAATACAACTAGCTATTAACACAAAACTACAGATAAACACAAACAGACACTCATTTTAGCTATGTCTATATATGTACATCTGTAGTTTCAAATACTCATTTAAGGTCTAGTTCCTGGTGGTATATCGCATAGTTTTAACAGGTTTGTAGTAAGCTTTTTAGTGCTTGAAGATTTGAGGACTAAAGTCCTTACTACAAACGCATTTACTCATCAAAACTAATGTGACAGAATACTGATTATTTAGTCTCTAGCCCTGATTTTTCTACTTCCAACCTTTGTCAGCTTGTCCTAACACATAAGCAGCAACATCTTCAATCTGTTCTGGTTTTAAACGAGCTTTAAAAGCCGGCATAGCATTTTTACCGTTTGTCACTTGAGCAATAATAGCCTCTGCTGAGTTCATGCCATATTTTTCCAAATCACTTTTGCTCAAGCTTTTATTGGCTTGCACCAAATTCTTACCACCTGCATGACAAGAAGCACAATTAGCACTAAAGACTTTAGCACCGTTAGCTGCATCTGCGGCTAAAGCAGGGCGATTAAAAGCGAAGGTGAAGATTGTGATGCCAAGCAGCAACACTGACAAAATCTTTTTCATTTCGTGTTTCCTCTGCAAAAAGGACATATAAGTCCATAATCCTTACTAATTCTCAGCTTCACAGCTTTTTCTCGTCAAAAGACAGGTTGTCATACTTTGGGGATAGGGGATTGGGAGGAGACGCGGAGAGGAGCCAGCGCGTTGCGGGGGTTCCACGCCACGTGACGCCACGTGCTTTATGCCGGGAAACCCGTCCACCGCAGTGGCTCCTCCGTTGTAGCGACTGGCGTTGGGAGACGCGGTGACGCGGAGAATCTATCAAAAATATTCTCCGTGTCCCCGTGTCCCCGTGTCCCCATGTCCCCGTGTCCCTCTTCTCAATTTTTAATTTTTAATTGTTTTGTCCCCCAACTCCCTCAACGCCTTACCCGTAACGCGGCAAATTCGCCATTCATCTAAAATCGATGCTCCCATGTGGCGGTAAAATGCTTGAGCTGGTTCGTTCCAATCTAAAACACTCCACTCTAAGCGTCCGCAATCTCTTTCTACAGCTATCTGAGCAACTTTAATTAAAAGTGCTTTGCCAATTCCTTGATTTCGATACTCTGGCAAAACAAATATATCTTCTAGATATATTCCTGGCTTGGTGAGGAATGTTGAATAATTATGAAAAAATAGGGCAAACCCCACAGCTTGCCCTGTATATTCTGCTAATATAGCCTCAGCATATTTAGCGGAGCCAAACAAATGCTCCTTTAGTGCAGCAGCGCTGCCAGTGACTGCATGAGATAATTTTTCATATTCTGCAAGTGCTTTTACTAAGCCAAATATCGCATCACAGTCAGCAGGTTCGGCAACACGCACTATTAAATTACTTTCAGAAGTCATTGGTCATTCGTCATTAGTCCTTAGTCATTAGTCCATAATCAAAGCTGATAGTCAAGAGTTCAAAGTCTTTAACTCTTAACCAATGACCAATGACTATTGTACAGACGCGAGGAACATCGCGTCTCTACCGATGACAAATGACAAGTGACAAATGACAAATTATATCAGCCATCCCTTCAACCGTTTGGCGATGTGGGGACGCCGTAGTTTCCGCATGGCTTTACTTTGGATTTGTCGTACTCGTTCGCGAGATAGGTTAAACATGTTACCAACTTCTTCCAGAGTACAGGGTTCGCTGGTGGTTAACCCATAGCGTAAGGAAATCACGTCTTTTTCTCGTGGTGTCAATACGTCGCCTAATACTTCCCAAATCTCCTGACGCATCATGCTTTCATTCATTTTTGCTTCTGGAGATTGGTTGTCTTCATCTTCTAATAAATCCATTAATTCGGTGTCTTCTTCTTTACCGACACGGTGATTTAAAGATAATGCTTGACGTCGTAATTGTTGGAGTTGACGTAATTGTTGAGGCGGAATTTCTAATGCTTCCGCCATTTCGATTTCATTGGGATTACGCCCTAGTCTTTGTTTAAGTTCTCGCTGGGCTTTCTTGAGTTTGTTTAGTTTTTCAACTATATGAATTGGTAAACGGATAGTACGAGCATCGTTAGCGATCGCTCGTGTGATTGCTTGTCTAATCCACCAATAAGCATATGTAGAAAATTTATATCCTTTATCTGGATCAAATTTTTCTGTCGCCCGATTTAAGCCCATTGCGCCTTCTTGAATTAAATCCAAAAAAGGTACGCCACGATTTAAATATCGTTTAGCAATTGATACAACAAGACGTAGGTTCGAGCGAATCATTTTGCGTTTCGCTACCCTACCTTGATACAAACGATTTTCTAACTGCTTTTCTGTTATTTCTAGATGCGCTGCTATATTTGATTTATTAGGTTGATGCCCTAGCTTTTCTTGCAATGCAGCTTGAATTTCCTGAAATTCTTCTAAAAACCGCACTCGCCGCGCTAATTCAACCTCTTCATCAGGTTTTAGTAATGGATAACGCGCCATTTCTTTAAAAAACGCGCCGACAGCATCATCGTACTCGGTTTTATTGTATCCAGAAGGACGCGCTGCTGCCATTTCATCTACATTACGTTCATCTATTTCCAGATTGTCTGCAATTGGGGATTCTTCATCTGCCACTGCGTTTAAAACTTCCAGAATTTGTTCTTCATTAACGGCAGCATTTTCTATCATTTCCATTGTTCCCAATTCAGCAATATTCATAGCTTCTGTTAGGGATTGTTGCTTGGTTTGATACATAACTTAGTGACAGCTGCTTTTAGATTAAGATGCTTCATTAATTTCTATAAGTGACAAATGCACCTGTTTTAAGCAAAAAACTTTTCGCTAATTTAATGACGATTCCGAATAATAGTCTTTGCCCATGATTACCTATGTTTCCTAAGGATAGCAAGAGGAAAAGACCACTATTTATTTTTGCTATTGGTTACAATCAGATACATTCTTACATATATTTTTGTTCTTCGCATTGATGCGTGCTTTGCTACTTCGACTATTCATGAGTTCCTCATTTTTTTTCTTATTTACAAACTATGTCAAATACTCTCAATCAAAATTGCTCAAACTTAACAAATATAAAAATAACTATAAGAGATTAGTTAATCATTAAATCTTCATAGATTTTTCTAATATATCTAATTTTTTGTGCCTTGTTATTCTTGAAACATCTTTCAATCTCAGCAATGGGTCTTTTGATTTTTTGGTAACTTTGCCCAGCAAAAGCTATGGCAACCCATAACCTAGTTAGAAGCATCTCATATACTGAGAGTATTTAATATCTATCAATAGGGAGAAAAGCACTCTTGCCTATTCACCATAGAGAGAAAAATCAACTTGAAAAGATGCAAGATATTAATTTTGTCTGGTCTGTTCCAATAGGTGTCACCGCATATAGATAAATTTAGTTCTTTAGCTGGAATTACATAAGAGGAAAATTATCAAGTATTATGTCTGATGACAGTATTGCGAATTACATTTTTATTGACATTTAGATAGACACTTAGTCTGATCAGGAAGGACTATTTTCAGGAACTAAGAGAGATAAATATATATCTATAAATTGAGGAACCATGTATATAAATGATGTAAGTTTACCTCCTTTGGTCGTAGCCCAATCAGCGCAGTCTTATGATGTGGGAATACATAAAAATCAATGGGTTGAAGTGCTAGTAGACTGTCCAGGATTTACTAAAGAAGATGGAACAGCACAACAAGAGGAAGAAAAAGAAGAAAAACTCTATACCTATCGATTACCACCAGGGTTAGAAGTTAAACCAGGAGATATTTTAAGTGTGCCATTTGGCAGACAACAGGTAGGAGGAATAGCTATTCGTTTGTTAGCACAACCTCCAGCTAACCTTACGCCTGAAAATATCAGAGATGTAGAAGATGTAATTCACTCAAAATTTTTTCAACAAAGCTACTGGCACTTGTTAGAAAGAGTAGCGGATTACTATTACACTCCTTTTATTCAAGTAGTTCGCACAGCTCTACCACCAGGTTTGTTGGGGCGATCGCATTCTCGTCTACGCCTCAAAAGGGAAAACATTCCCCAAGGTGCAGATGAATTTCTGAGTTTACCAGCCCGTGAACTCCTTAAAATTCTGCAATCTCAGGCTGAGGGCGACTATAGCTTTAAATTCTTAAGACGTCAAATCAAAGGTTTTGACAGAGCAAAAAAGCAATTAATCCAACGCAGTTGGGTAGAAACCTACATCGAACTGCCTAAATACTCTAAACCTCAGACCAAACCCATAGTAACATTGACTGTCAGCATCCCACCTATAGACCTCAGCAAGCGCCAACGAGAAATATTAGAAGTGTTAAGACGTCATGGTGGAGAATTATGGCTAAATGAATTTTTACAAATTTGTAACACAACCACCCCAACTTTAAAAAAATTAGAAGATCAAGGTTGTATTGTCATTCAGCAAAGGGAAATATTACGCAGCGAAAATGGTCCGACAGTCGCAGCGGATCAACCAAAATCTCTAAATGCAGCCCAATTCCAAGCATTGTCTACCATCAAAAAAATAAAAGGATATGCAATACTTCTCTTGCATGGAGTGACTGGTTCCGGAAAAACTGAAGTTTATTTGCAAGCGATCGCCCCTTTACTCGCCCAAGGTAAATCCGCTCTCGTCTTAGTACCGGAGATTGGGCTGACACCCCAGCTAACTGATCGTTTCCGCGCCCGGTTTGGTAACAAAATTAATGTCTATCACAGCGCCCTATCTGCTGGTGAACGTTACGACACCTGGCGACAAATGCTCACAGGTGAACCGCAAGTAGTAATTGGAACACGCAGCGCTGTTTTTTCTCCCTTACCTAATTTGGGTTTGATCATATTAGATGAAGAACACGACAATAGTTTTAAACAAGATTCTCCCATCCCCACCTATCACGCCCGCACCGTCGCCCAATGGCGAGCAGAATTAGAAAATTGTCCCCTAGTTTTAGGTTCTGCAACCCCATCTTTGGAAAGTTGGGTGAGAGTTAGGATCAGTGACGCGGTTTCGGAAGACGCGGAGAGTGAGAGACACGGTGACGCGGAGAGTATTTCATCTGTATTCCCCGTGTCTCCACCTCCCCACCTCCCCGCGTCCTCACTTCCCCATTTCACCGCGTCCCCGCGTCACCGCGTCTCCGTGTCATCCTACTACCTCTCCCTTCCAGAACGTATCCACTCGCGTCCTTTACCAAGTGTGGAAATTGTGGATATGCGACAAGAGTTACAGCAGGGAAATCGTTCGATCTTTAGTAGATCCTTGCAAGATGCTTTGCAACAATTAAAACAACGAAATCAACAAGGAATTTTATTTATCCATCGCCGGGGACATAGTACTTTTGTGTCTTGTCGCAATTGTGGATATGTGTTGGAATGTCCTCATTGTGATGTATCGCTGTCGTATCACCAAACTGAGGCAGAAGGGCCACAAATTTTGCGGTGTCATTACTGTAATTATGGGCGATCGCATCCCAAAAATTGCCCCGAATGCAGTTCACCTTACTTAAAATTCTTTGGTAGTGGGACACAACGAGTCGCCCAGGAATTAACAAAGCAATTTCCTGAATTACGTTTTATCCGTTTTGATAGCGACACCACCCGTACTAAAGGCGCTCATCGTACCTTAATCACCCAATTTGCTAACGGCGAAGCTGATTTATTGATCGGTACGCAAATGCTCACCAAAGGATTAGATTTACCACAGGTGACGCTCGTAGGAGTTGTCGCCGCCGATGGATTACTATATCTATCTGATTA
Organism: Fischerella sp. CENA71; assembly: GCA_024239075.1. GTDB lineage: Bacteria > Cyanobacteriota > Cyanobacteriia > Cyanobacteriales > Nostocaceae > Pelatocladus. The sequence goes on from JANBVI010000053.1 coordinate 91,654, forward strand.
TCGCGCTAGCGAACGAGCATTTCAAACCTTGGCTCAGGTGGCTGGACGAGCTGGTAGAGGTGAAGAACCGGGTAGGGTAATTGTGCAAACTTATACACCAGAGCATCCAGTGATCGAAACAGTGCAAAATCATGATTACCAATCTTTTACGGATAAAGAATTAGAACAACGGCAAGCACTGAATTATCCTCCCTATGGCAGGTTAATTTTATTACGCCTAAGCAGCCTCGATCCGATTGAAGTCCAAAATGTTGCCCAGGTAATTGCAGCTGCATTACCACAACAAGAAGGTTTAGATATATTGGGACCAGCACCAGCTAATATTTTACGAGTAGCAAATCGTTATCGCTGGCAAATATTAATCAAGTTTGCCCCTGATGCATTGCCACAGTTACCAGATTGGGAGCAAGTGCGTCAACTTTGTCCGGCATCTGTGAGTTTAACCATAGATATAGACCCGATCAATATGATGTAAATTATCCCGCCTTGGTGACACTGAGAGAGTATGGTTTATTTACCGATTAGTACGTAATTCCCGCACAAATAAAAATTTATTATGGCTAAAAACCTTACAGACAAAGTAGCATTAGTTACTGGCGGCTCACGTGGTATAGGAGCTGCGATCGCCAAACGTCTCGCGGATGATGGCGCTGCTGTCGCCCTCACTTATACCAGTTCACCACAAAAAGCTGATGAGGTAGTGCGCGTTATCGAAGCAGCAGGTGGTCGAGCCTTGGCTATACGCGCCGATAGTACCGATGTTCAAGCAGTGAAAAACGCTGTTGCTGAGACAGTAAAAACCTTTGGTCGTCTTGACATCCTTGTTAACAACGCAGGGACGGCTATTATGGCTCCAATCGACCAGTTCTCCCTAGATGATTTTGATCGGCTTGTTGCAGTTAATGTCAGGGGGGTTTTTGTCGCAACTCAAGAGGCTATTCGTCACATGGGCGAGGGTGGACGGATTATTATGATTGGCAGCGTCAACAGTGATATCGTCCCGATTGCCGGTGTCTCGGTCTACGCTTTGACTAAAGGTGCGATCGCTAGTTTTACACGCGGTCTGGCTCGCGACCTTGGCCCTCGTGGGATCACAGTTAACAACGTCCAACCCGGCCCGGTGGACACCGACTTGAACCCAGCAGACAGTTCCTTTGCTGAAGGTGCAAAAGGGCTGATCGCCTTGGGACGCTACGGTCAAAGTGACGAGGTCGCCAGTTTTGTTTCCTATCTCGCCAGTCCCGAAGCTAGCTTTATTACTGGCGCGAACCTGAAGATTGATGGCGGTTTCGCAGCCTAATGCGGAGCCAATACGTTTCGGTTAAGGATTTTTCGGCATAATTTTGTCAGGTAGAGACGCGTAGACACTCGTAAGAGCGGCTTCTCGTAAGAGTATCATCGCGTCTTTAACCAAGGATGTGTTGCAATCATTAATTGAATTGGTATTAGTTTGTCAGCGGAATGTTTAGTTAATTTGAAATATTTTGCTTTTTACTTTCAGAATCAGAATTAGCTGGAGAAGACTTTGGTGCTAAAGTCATCAGCGAAATTAAAGTTAAATTCATTAGTTCTATGTAAGCTTCAATGTCAACTTGATCCGACAACAACATATCTCGATACTGTTGCTTAATTTGCTTCAGCTTTTGTAATGCGGCTTCTGGATCGGTCTGTAAACTTGCCTGCCATTCATCTAATAATAAAAGCGTATCCATGACAAATTTTTTGCGTTGATGTTCTATCAGGGTACGACACTGATCGGCAAAAGTTTGGGTTTTGTGGCGCAGTTGTTCGTAGACTTCTGTTGATACTAGACCTTCAATAAATGTGAGCCGATTTTCTTGGCTTAAGTCTTCGATACTTTCCAATGCTTGCTGAGGATGATCTGGTAACAGTGACTTAAGTTCAATAATTCGGTTATTGGTTGTCGTCATAATCTTCTTGGACTTTTGTCTGTGCCACTGTCGTAACAGTAACCCTAGCACGCTAGTTGTTCCCAAAATGAAAAATCCAGCCTGTAAGTCATTGTTGTTTTCCCAATAACGAATGATCACAGTCCGAGGATCACCCTGATCAAACACAGCTTCTGCTGCTGGATGAATATAGAAAAGCTCTTTTCGCATTAATTCTTCTGCTTTTGAGCTTTGTAATTCTGGATAGAATTGAGAATAAGTACGAGCGGTAGAAAGAATCGACCAAGTAACTAACCCGACTGTTTGTCGATTCATGTCGGGGCGAGTAATTAAAACGGTTGCAGTTGAAAGAGTTGGTAATTTTCGATTGGGAATTGGTGGACGCGACGCATAAGTGCCAATAGGTAGAATTGCACTTTCGTAGGAACTGGGATCTAATACTGTTAAGTTGTTTACTAATGCAGGTCGTATAGGAAGTAAAGTCATATCTGAGTTTGTTACAAATATTTGCCTCAGCTTTTCATTTGCACCCAAACTTCCCACATAAATAATTGCATCTAGTTGTCGAGATTTCAGTTTCTTAAATGCTTTGTCAAAATTAGAATAATCTTCTTGAATTTTCAGCCTGTCTGCTTGAATAATTTGCCTAGATGTAAAGAGAATTCCACTCCCAGGATTACCAACAGCAACTCGCTTGCCTTCAAGATCGTCGAATGTTTTAATCTCAGAATTTTTCCGAACAATAATGTGAACATATTCTTTTGCCAAAATTGCCACTGCTTTGACTTTTCCTGTTCGCATAGCTTCGTTGGCGACATCCAACTGCGCGATCGCAAAATCGACCTGATGATTTAGCAATCGTTGGATGTTTTCTTGGGAACCTTGAGATTCAAAATTCCGAATAGAGAATTCGGCTGTTGTGTTGGTAGAGTAGTTAATTTGTTCACCTAAGCGATGGTAGTAACTACCGATAGCACCAGTGGAAAGATTGACGCTATTTGGCTTTTGACTACAACCGCCCAAAACTGATAATAGAACTCCTCCCGCTAAACCACTAAATAGAAGGAAAATATTTTGCAGTTGGTAGATGAACCTAAGACACTTGTATGGAAGTTTCACTGATTTATCTGTCCACTTTCGCTTGGCGGATGCTGCGATCGCTTAACTTTTTAGCCAATCGCCACAAAGTTAAGATTTACTTAATAAATACTCTCTAAATATTGTCCCATAGGTGGCGATCGCTATTTTTGTGGGTATATGCCTGAAAATTAGGAATTGGGGAATCCTAAATTCAACTACCCTCCCAAACAGGTGTAAGGATTGTAAAATGTAAGTCTTCAAGACTTAAAAGTGATCAAGCGTTATTAATAATTAGCTTTCTATTTAGTAAAGCCAGACCAACTATAATCCAGCATTAAATACATGACACAGGGTTTTTTGCAAATCGGCTTAACGCTTTGTATTTTAATAGTAATCACTCCTTTTTTCGGAAGATACATAGCCCATGTCTTCCTGTGTGAAACAACTGTGCTTGACTCTGTCTTGAACCCAGTTGAGCGGATTATTTATATACTGGGGGGTGTACGTAGCAAACAAGACATGACAGGTGGGCAGTACATCCGCGCGGTGTTATTCAGCAATTTGATTATGGGTGTTGCTGTCTACTTTATTTTATATTTTCAGGGAATTTTACCGTTGAATCCCATGAACTTGAAAGCACTGCGCTGGGATTTGGCACTACACACAACAATTTCATTTCTGACAAATACTGACCAGCAGCATTATATTCCTGAAACAACTTTAAGTTACTTTAGTCAAACAGCAGCCAATGGTTTTTTGATGTTTACTTCAGCTGCAACTGGATTGGCTGTAGGAATTGCCTTTATTCGTGGGTTGACAGGTCAACCACTGGGGAACTTTTACGTTGATTTAGTTCGTGCTATTACACGAATATTATTACCAATATCTTTAATTGGTGCGATCGCTTTAATTATCTCAGGCACACCACAAACATTACTGCCAACTCAGGCTGTCACTACTCTCGAAGGCGCTAACCAGTACATAGCTAGAGGGCCAGTAGCTTCTTTTGAAATGATTAAACTATTGGGTGAAAACGGCGGTGGTTTTTTTGCTGCTAACTCTGCTCATCCATTTGAAAATCCTAATGGTGCTTCTAATTTAATAGGGATGATCGCCATGTTATGTATCCCGATGGCTTTGATTTACACCTATGGATTGTTTGCGAATAACATCAAACAGGCTTGGTTACTGTTTTGGATGGTGTTTGCAATTTTTGTAGTTTTAGTATGTGTAACAGCTACTAGCGAATATCAAGGTAATACTTTGATCAACGGAACTTTGGGGTATGAAATATCAAATCTCGAAGGAAAAGAAGTCCGCTTTGGTTCAATACTCACCGCATTTTGGGCGATCGCTACCACAAGTACTATGACTGGTGCTGTCAATGGGATGCATGATTCTCTCATGCCTACAGGAGGCTTTGCCACTCTATTAAATATGTTCTTACAAATTATTTGGGGTGGTCAAGGAACAGGAACCGCTTATTTATTTATTTATTTAATTTTGACTGTCTTCTTAACAGGGTTGATGGTGGGACGCACACCAGAGTTTTTGGGGCGAAAAATCGAGAAGCGAGAAATTGTCCTCGCCAGCCTAGTTTTATTAATTCACCCAATCGCGGTTTTAATTCCTAGTGCAATTACTTTATACTTTCCAGAAACATTAGCTGGAATTAGCAATCCTAGTTTTCATGGTGTCTCCCAAGTTGTTTATGAGTACACCTCAGCCAGTGCGAATAATGGATCTGGCTTTGAAGGTTTAGCAGATAACAGTTTGTGGTGGAATCTGAGTACGATTTTCAGCTTAGTGTTGGGGCGCTATGTTCCCATTATTGCGATTCTGCTGTTAGCGGATAGCATGACTCGCAAACAACCAGTACCAGCAACACCAGGTACTTTAAGAACCGACACTCTACTCTTTACCAGTGTTACCGCTGGAGTCATTTTAATTTTAGGAGTACTAACTTTCTTCCCAGTTCTAGCTTTAGGCCCCATCGCCGAAGGATTTAAAATTGCCTCTGGTAGGTAGAAGAAGACACGGGGACGCGGGGACACGAAGAATTTTTTTGATAGATTTTCCGCGTCTCCTACTCTCCCTTGTCACCGCGTCTCTTCCCAATCCCCAATCCCCCATCCCCAATATTTATGAATCCAGCTGCAACTACCCCTAAATCTCCCAAACCTGGACGTTCTCGTTCTAGCGATCGCCGTCATAAACGCAAACAGTCGCGGATAAATACCTCTGGTATTTATTTGAGGGCGATCAAAGATGCTTTTGTCAAGCTCAATCCTCAACAAGCAGTGAAAAACCCAGTTATGTTTTTAGTCTGGGTTGGGACACTGATCACACTTGCGGTAACAATAGAACCTGATTTATTTGGCCCAGTTACCGAGAAAAACCCCCGATTATTCAACGGGATCATTACGGCAATTTTATTCTTTACCGTTTGGTTTGCAAATTTCGCCGAAGCAATTGCTGAAGGTAGAGGTAAAGCCCAAGCTGACGCCTTACGTTCAACTAAGTCAGAAACGATCGCCAAAAAACTTTTTCCTGATGGCGCAATTACGGAAGTTTCTTCCACTAGCTTACAAAAAGGTGATACTGTCTACGTTGTTGCTGGTGACACGATTCCCGCCGACGGTGAAGTAGTCATGGGTACTGCGAGTGTAGATGAATCAGCAATTACTGGCGAATCTGCTCCGGTACTAAAAGAAACTGGTTCTGATGTTGCTAGCTCTGTCACTGGTGGAACACGGATTATCTCCGATGAACTAATTATCCGGATAACTGCTGACCCAGGCAAGGGTTTTATTGACCGGATGATTGCTTTGGTAGAAGGAGCAGAACGCAGCAAAACACCCAACGAAATTGCTCTGACGGTATTACTTGCTGTTCTGAGTTTAGTATTTCTGTTTGTAGTGGCAACTTTGCCGTTCATTGCTCAATATGTGCAAATTCAAGTCAGTGTCGCAATTTTAGTAGCGTTGTTGGTAGCATTGATCCCCACAACTATCGGCGGTTTACTCAGTGCGATCGGAATTGCTGGGATGGATAGGGTTGCTCAGTTCAACGTGATTGCTACCTCTGGACGAGCTGTGGAAGCTTGTGGTGATGTTAATACACTGGTTCTGGATAAAACAGGCACAATTACTTTAGGCAATCGTTTGGCAGAAGGGTTTATTCCTGTCAATGGTCACTCAATGGAAGAAATTGCTTATGTGGCTTTGACTGCGAGTATATTTGATGAAACTCCAGAGGGGAAATCTATATTTAGACTCGCGGAAAAATTAGGAGCAAAAATCGATTTTGACCCGCAAAAAGCCGAAGCAGTAGAATTTTCCGCTAGAACTCGCATGAGCGGCACAAATTTACCCAATGGTCAAGAGGCGCGTAAAGGTGCTGTCAGCGCTATTAAAGGATTTGTGCGTACACGTAACGGTCAAGATACACCAGATTTAGATGCTGCCTACGAAATGGTTTCCCAGCAAGGCGGGACACCACTAGCAGTCTGCTTAGATGGGGATATCTACGGGGTGATTTATCTCAAAGATATAGTTAAGCCAGGGATACGCGATCGCTTTGCTCAGTTACGACGTATGGGAGTGCGTACCGTCATGTTAACGGGCGATAACCATATTACTGCTTCTGTGATTGCCAAAGAAGCAGGAGTCGATGACTTTATTGCTGAAGCTACGCCAGAAGAGAAAATCTCTGTAATTCAAGGGGAACAGGAAAAGGGCAAAATAGTAGCAATGACCGGAGACGGTACAAACGATGCACCAGCCCTAGCTCAGGCTAATGTCGGGGTAGCAATGAACACAGGTACTCAAGCTGCCAAAGATGCAGCAAACATGGTGGATTTAGATTCTGATCCGACAAAGCTCATTGATATAGTTGGCATTGGTAAGCAATTATTAATTACTAGAGGAGCATTAACAACATTTTCGATCGCCAATGACATTGCTAAGTATTTTGCAATTATTCCAGTATTATTTGCTGCTGCCAACTTACAAGGTTTAAATATCATGAAGCTAACCAGCACTAATTCTGCTGTGCTGTCAGCGCTCATTTACAATGCATTAATTATTCCTGTCTTAATTCCTTTAGCACTCAAAGGTGTAAAGTTTCGACCTTTAACTGCTAATAAGCTATTACAACGCAATATATTTATTTATGGCTTGGGTGGTGTAATTGCACCTTTTATTGCGATTAAATTAATTGATTTAATCATTACGGCTATAGGATTGGCGTAGGAAGGAGAAAGAATATACTTTAACGCAGAGGAACGCAAAGGTAAGCGCAGTGAGACCAGCCCCCGTCTTGGCGGTCTCCGTCACGTGGGGGACTGGCGTAGACGCGTAAGCGGTGAGCCAGTGCGGTGGACGGGTTCCCCGGCATAAAGCACCTGGCGAACCCGAAGGGCTTCTCGCAGAGTACCCGAAGGGAGGAACACAGAGTTTTTGCACCCATATGTTGAGTCATAATGACCAATGACTAATTGACTTACTTGTTATGTTTATTATTCGAGAAATTATCAGAGCAATTCGTATCACTATATTACTGTGGTTGATAACAGCCATTATTTATCCTGTTGCAGTTTTGGGAGTTGGTCAAGCTTTTTTTAAAGAAAAAGCAGACGGCAGTATTATGCAAAATATCCAAGGGGAAGCTATTGGATCAGCTTTGATTGGTCAACAGTTCCGATCAGAAAGATATTTTCAAGGTCGCCCCAGTGCTGTTAGGTATAGTCAAGGAAAATTAGGTAGACCGACTGGTATATCAGGTGGAACCAACCTTGCTCCTACTAATCCAGAGTTGCTTCAGCGTGTGGTTGAGAAATCTAATGAACTTAACGATGAAAATATTCAACCCTTCGCCGATATTATTTACACTTCTGGTTCTGGTTTAGATCCGCATATTTCTGTCAGAACAGCACAAGAACAGTTAGAAAGAGTAGCTCGTGCGCGTAATCTTACCAGAGAAGAAATAGTGCCATTTATCAAACAATATACAGAGGGTAGATTTTTAGGTATTTTCGGCGAACCTGGAGTTAATATCTTGAAATTAAATTACGCCCTCGACCTCCAAGAAATTAACCGTAGACAAAATCAATAATTGGTTATTGGTTATTGGTTATTGGTTATTCTCCCCACACTCCCCACACTTCCCACACTCTCCCCGATCCCCGATCCCCTTCCCCATGTATCCAGCACGTCGTGGTAAACACAAAATTTTTATTGGTATGGCTCCTGGTGTAGGTAAAACTTACCGGATGCTCGAAGAAGGTCACGCGCTTAAAGAAGAAGGGATTGATGTTGTGGTTGGGTTGTTGGAAACCCACGGACGCAAAGAAACAGCAGAGATGGCTAAGGGATTGGAAATATTACCCCGCAAACAAATTCCACGGGGTAATTTGATGTTGACAGAGATGGACACCGATGCAATTTTGGTGCGATCGCCTCAATTAGTCTTAATCGATGAACTCGCTCATACCAATGTCCCCGGTTCACCCCGCGAAAAACGCTACCAAGATGTAGAAATTATTTTGCAAAATGGCATTGATGTTTACTCGACGATGAATATTCAACATCTGGAGAGTCTCAATGATTTAGTAGCAAGAATTACTGGGGTTGTAGTCCGGGAGCGAGTTCCTGATAAGGTTTTAGATGATGCTGATGAAGTGATAGTAGTAGATGTTACTCCAGAAACACTCCACGAGCGATTGCTAGAAGGCAAAATCTACGAATCACAAAAAATCCAACAAGCACTCGATAACTTTTTCCAACGTCGCAACTTAGTTGCTTTACGGGAATTAGCATTGCGGGAGATTGCAGACAACATTGAAGAAGAAGCCAGAGAAATGAGTGCAGGATTGGCAAATGCTGCGAATCCGCAAGGTCAATTCTGTAATATTCAAGAACGGGTATTAGTATGTATTTCGACTTACCCGAATTCGTTGCAACTATTACGTCGGGGTGCGAGGATAGCTAATTATATGAATGCCCCTTTCTTTGCTTTATTTGTCGCTGCTCCTGACCGCTTTCTCACCAAAGAAGAAAGCTTGCATATAGATACGTGTGAAAAGCTGTGTAAGGAATTTGAAGGTGATTTTATTCGTGTTTCTAGTAATGATATTGCTGAAGCGATCGCACAAGTAGCCGAGCAATATCATATTACTCAAATAGTCATTGGTGCTAGTCAGCGATCGCGTTGGCAAATTCTCCTCAAAGGTTCTCTCACCCATAAATTACTGCGATTACTAAAAAATACTGATTTGCATATTATCGCTACAGATAAAAAAAATACAGTTACAGAGAAAGAGTTGTAGTATATACGCGAAATTAGCCTACGCCAAACAAGCTACGCTATATAAATGTTATCTTAATTAATCCCCCCTTTGGAACGAAAAAGGGCGGTGGACTGCCAACAAAAGTTTGCAGTCGGGTGATAATTTACCTGAACCAATCAATTCCTTTAGTTAAAGTTGACGGCAGAACAAGTTTTTAATGCTGGTCAATAAGTATTCAAGTCAATATCTACAGGATAATCAGCTATGCAGAGTATTAAATTAAAAAAACGTATCGGTGCAGATGGTATTTTACATTTAGATATCCCAGTGGGAATAACAGATAAAGAAGTAGAAATTTTGGTGATTTATCAACCCCTAGAAAAACCAACACAGCCAAAAACACCAGAAGAATTAGGTTGGCCTCCTGGTTTTTTTGAGCAGACTGCTGGTTGTTTAGCAGATGATCCAGTTCAAAGATATCCCCAAGGTGAATACGAAGAACGAGAGCCGTTATTTGAATGATTTATTTGTTAGATACTAATGCTTGTATTGTTTATTTAAATCGCCCCATGTCTGGCGTGCGGCAAAAGTTACAATCGCTCTCACCACAAGATATTGCTATATGTTCGGTGGTTAAAGCTGAACTATTTTATGGTGCGATGCGAAGCAACAATCCTACACGCACCCTAGCTTTACAAGAAGCATTTCTAAATAATTTTGTATCGTTGTCTTTTGATGATGTCGCTGCCACTATTTACGGTAGAATTCGGGCTAAGTTAGCTGCTAGTGGTACGCCAATTGGCCCTTATGATTTGCAGATTGCAGCTATTGCAATGGCGAATAATTTAATATTAGTTACGCATAATACAAAAGAATTTAGTCGGGTGAATAGGTTGCAGATTGAAGATTGGGAGGAAGAGAGTTGAATATTGATGAATTGGCAGAAGGTTACAAAAATTCCAATAACTGCGCTTCGCTTAACTGCGTAATTCCCAGTGCTTCTGCTTTTGCTAATTTAGAGCCTGCGTCTTCTCCTACAACTACATAGTCTGTTTTTTTGCTAACTGATTCAGTAACTTTCCCACCTGCTTTTTGAATTAACGCCTTAGCTTCATCGCGTTTCAAAGTGGGAAGAGTACCAGTAATCACAAAAGTTTTACCTGCTAATTTTTGATTCTCAGTATCATCTGTAACTGTGGTGTCTGCTGTGGTGCTAAATTGTAACCCTGCTGCTTGCAAGCGTTGAATTAATGTTTGATTGGCGCTGATATGAAACCATTGGTAAATGCTATCGGCGATTTCTGCACCAATACCGTAAATACCTTCAATATCAGAAACTCGTGCTGTTTTCAACTGTTCAACACTCTGGAATTTCTCGGTTAATAATTGGGCTGTGACATTACCAACATGACGAATGCCTAAACCATATAATACTCTTGACCAAGGTTGGTTTTTTGATTGAGCGATCGCATCTATGATTTTATCCGCCGATTTTTGACCCATTCTTTCTAATGCATATAATTTTTCGCTTGTCAAGTTATATAAATCGGCAACGGAATGTACTAATCCTTTATCAACGAGTTGATGTACCAACTTTTCCCCGATACCACGAATATCTAAGGCATCACGGCTTACCCAATGTTCAATTGCTCCTTTGAGGATTGCAGCACAGGAAGTATTAACGCAGCGAGTCACGGCTTCTCCCATTTCCCGCACCACCGATTGACTGCATACTGGGCAATGGCTAGGCATGACAAAGGGTTCTGTGTCTGGGGGACGGAGTTCTTTCAGGACACGTACGACTTCGGGAATGATTTCCCCAGCTTTGCGAACAATGACAGTATCACCGATGCGAATATCTAATTGAGCAATGCGATCGGCATTGTGTAGCGTAGCACGCGATACCGTTGTTCCTGCTAATTGTACGGGGCGCATTTCTGCTAGGGGAGTGAGTGCGCCTGTACGTCCGACGTTGACGGCAATATTTTCTACACGGGTGGGTGCTTCTTCGGCTGCATACTTGAGTGCGATCGCCCATCGGGGAAACTTTTGTGTAAACCCTAGTTGTTCTTGCAATTTAAAAGAATTGATTTTTACCACTACCCCATCTGTCATATAGGGTAAATTCAGGCGTTCTGTATCCCAGTGTTGGTAATATTCTGCTACTTCAGCTAAAGAAGCACATAATTTTTGATTAGGGTTAACGCGAAAACCCATTTTTTGCAATAACGCCAAAGCTTCCCACTGACTACTAGCAATACTCGCATCGTCCATACCGGGAATATGTAGCGTGTAGGCAAAAAAATCTAATTTTCTTTGCGCCACAATGCGAGAATCTAATTGTCTGAGTGTACCGGCGGCGGCGTTGCGAGGATTAGCAAATAACGATTCACCCGCTTTTTGCCTTTCTGCGTTAATTTGTTTAAACACATCTAAAGGTAAAAAAGTTTCGCCCCGCACTTCTACCCGTTCAAAGTTTTGCAAACCTGTCAAATTTAATCGCAAGGGAATTGAACGAATTGTCCGCACATTTTGGGTGATGTCTTCACCCATGACTCCATCGCCTCTAGTTGCACCTCTGGTGAGAACACCATTTTCATAAGTCAAAGCCAAAGCATTACCATCTATCTTTAATTCACAAACGTAATCTGCTGTTGTTTGTGGAGGTGCTTGTCGTCGCCAACGCTGATCCCAAGCCTGTAACTCATCAACATTAAATGCATTTTCCAAACTGTAAAGTGGAATGTTGTGGCGCACCGAAGTAAACTGTGTAGCAGGTTTTTCACCCACACGTTGAGTTGGGCTATCCGGTGTCACCAATTCTGGATACTGGTTTTCCAAGTCTTGCAGTTCTCGATACAACTGGTCATAGACTGCATCCTCCATCATGGGAGAATCAAGGACGTAGTAAGCATAACTAGCCTGTTGTAATAGCTGTCGCAACTCCTGGACTCGTTGTTTTATTTCTGGTTTTATCGGTTCCACTAAACGTAATCTCCTTTTTTACCCAAACTATAGACTTCTCATAGAAGTCGGGAAAGGGTTAAAGGAATTGTTGTTTCTCTTTACCCTTTATCTTTTTTATCCTTTAAATCCAAAATCTAAAATCTAAAATTCGGCTAATTTATCAAACCTTGTGGGAAAGGTGGAAAAGCTAGCATAATTGTGGAAGAACAGCTTAAGCGATCGCACAGAAGATGAACCTCTACCTATTGTTAGAAAATCTCCTCTTTTTCTTTGTTGCGACATCTTTCACTGTTGTTGTGGGTTGGGCTTGGAGACACTCAAAACCCATGAAATTACCTGAAGTCCTGCCAGATTGGTATAAAATCTGGTTTGGTACGATACAAATACTGGGTATACTACTGCCGTTAGTAGTAATGCTGTTGTGGGGTGTGGTGTGGGGTTATTCTCGCGTTTTAATGGTGTTTTCTTCCTACTTTCTGATACTGGGCTTGCAAATACTATCAGAAGTTGTGACCTTAAGACAGTTCCATTCTGTTGTGTGGGTAATGGTTCCTTATTTATACTTACCTTACCGTTTTTGGCAGTTATATCAAGGCTGGACACTCATCAGCCCAGATCAAGAACTAATGTGGGTAAGAACTACATTAGTCATAGAAATTGTTGTATGGGTTGGAAACTATATGTTAGATGTAACCCAATTGCCAAGGCTTTTTCGTTGGGAAATTCAAGAAAACTCTGATATTGAGATTAAGTAATGAGACAGAATTAATTACACATATTATTTCTCTATATGCCTATTGCCTGTCTCCATGAATGAGTTTAATTTTGTCCAACTGACTTAAAAAAGGGGTGTAAGGGTATAAGGCTTTAGGAGTGTAGGAAGAGTCATATTTTTATTTACCCTGGTGTACGCAATTCATGACGGCTACTTAGTTAAGTGCAGCTTTGCGTAAAATTATATGGTTCTTAAACGCAGAAGATCGATCACTTTTCTACACAAATGCTTGGTACGTAAGTGCAGAGGAGCGCGGAATTTTTCCACATAAAATTTGCTAAATGACAAAGTTTTGATAAACTTTAAAAAATTTAACTAAAATCTCTGTTCATCACTCCTACTCTGCGGCAAGCCTAAAATATTTTCAATATGTCTTCTCAACGTACAATTCAAAGTATATATACTGATGGCGCTTGCATCGGAAACCCAGGCCCTGGCGGTTGGGGTGTTGTTGTCTACTTCAGTGACGGTTCGGTTCATGAAATAGGCGATGCTGCTGCTAAAACCACTAACAACAAAATGGAAATGCAAGCCGCGATCGCAGCTTTATCTTTTCTCAAAGCATCAGGACACACTGAACCGATTACTCTCTACACTGATAGCGAGTATCTGATTAACTGTGTGACTAAATGGATCAAAACCTGGAAAAGAAAAGGCTGGAAAAAAGCTGATGGTAATCCTGTTCTCAATCAAGATTTGCTGGAACAACTTGAGCAACTCAACAGCCGTCAGGTAAAATGGCAACACGTCCGGGGTCATACTGGTAACGAAGGTAACGAACGCTGTGATGCGATCGCTCGTGCTTTTGCCAGTGGGAAAAATCCCTCACTGCAACAAATTTCTGATATCAATTTATTTGATGATTTTTTACGGATATCAACTGATGTTGCGGTAGCAAGCATATCTGATTCTGATCCCGAATCGATGATAATTAACAAAAACATACGAGAGATCAGTACCTTCGCATCAGAAATAAATATGACAGAGACATCGAATCATTCAACCTCCCTCTCTCATGAAGAATTGCCTCGTGAAATGAGGGTTGTACAACTCCGCAACTTGGTGGAAACTCTAAGAATTGCTGACGAAATCGCCGAAAAAGGTTACTTAGTTACTAGTTCGGAATTAGCAGATTTAATGGATGTCCACCCTAGTGCTGTTACTAGTCGTGGTGATCAATGGCGTTGGCGTAACTGGATTGTTTCACGAGTCCGACGAGAAGGTAATCAAATTCTTTGGGAGTTGGAACGTGGCGATCGCCTCAACGATGAAAATGATGATTGATAGTGTTGCTTGTTGTTGGGAATAACTACCGACAATCAACCACAAGCTACTAATTATAATTTCTTCCCCGCCACTGTCGTGGAGTGCTGATTGCTGATAAAAAGATTCGGACTACGGCTAAGGGATCAGCCAGTGGGGAAAGCCAAAACAACCAACCACCTCTAGATTGAGTGCGATCGTAACAGGGTGCGATCGCCAACAGCATACCAAAGCGAACTACCAGCAAAAATAAATTTAGTCCCAGTAATACCAGAGGAGGATTAGGAGAGAGCGGGAGTTGTGGGGAAGACAATAGGTAACTGAGGATGAGCAAAACAGGTAAAGCCTGAGTTGAAGTTAGTACCCATAAATCAGCCCATAGCTGAGTGCGCGAAGAAGCGTCTTTTAAATCGAGACTGCGGCCCCATTCTTTCCAAGTCTCTATTGCTCCTTCATACATCCGTACCTTTAAGACTTTTGAGCCATCTAAAAAGCCTACTTTAAAGCCAGAAGCAGCTATGTGTCGAGCCAAGGTAACATCGTCACAAAAAGAACTTTTAGCACCCGTATAACCACTGACGGCAGCTAAGACAGAACGGCGGCATAGAAAGCATTGACCGTTAGCCATAACTCTTTCTGGTTGTTGCGTATTTATACCAGCAGGATCGAATCTGTAAAGCAACGTCATTAACAACGCTGGTTGTAGCCAGCACTCTCCGGGATACTTGAGGATGAATTGAGGCGAGAGAGAAATTAAATCATATCCTTGTGCGATCGCCGTTTTTACCAAACCTGCAACTAAACCTGGTGATGGTTGAGTATCAGCATCCATACCCAAAAACCATTCACTTGCTTCACAAGAGGATAAAAAACCATTATGTAAAGCCCAAGGACGTCCTACCCAATTAGGAGGTAAAGGATCATCGGTGATCAACCGAAAGCGGGGATCTTGTTTTTGTGCAGCTTTGACTAAATCAGGGGTACCATCCTGGGAATTACTATCTACAACAATTATTTCCCGAACTTCGTAACTTTGGCAACTTAAGCCACTCAACAGGGGACTGATGCGAAGAGCTTCATTTAAAGTGGGAATTACTACACTAACACTACCTAAAATATCTGGTGTTGGGTTTTGTGGTGTCACCGGGGGATGACGTAGAGGCCCTTTGAGGAGGCGCGACAGTAAAATTGCTACTGCTGGTATTTGTATAAGTAGTACAAAAAGCGAAAAGGCACTGATGATGCTGAACCAGTCTATCACTGTAAAAATATTGAGCTAGTGTAATTATGGTTTTAAAAGGGTACTGGGAACAGAGAAACGCCCGTAAATAATCATGATGCTTGAAACCCAGCATTTTGGGCTAATTTTTCCTCCGCCATACCCTGATTTCCTTGGCTGGCGGTGGATGATTTATTTAAGAGCAACTTTTACCGGAGCTATTTGCCCTTGATTAGTGCCACTTTTTACTAAGTTCTCTGTAGATGTACTTTGAGTCTTCCACCATAAAACTACAGCTGGCGTTGCACCCAGGAATAAGCCTAATAAGACTGGTATGGAAAAAGCAGCGGCTAAACTCATGACTGTAGCAAAGGCAAAGTTGCTGAGATAAACAATTAAAGGTAAATTCAGTTGCGATCGCTCTAATTGTATCGGTGTCTTCCG
Organism: Fischerella sp. CENA71; assembly: GCA_024239075.1. Classification (GTDB taxonomy): domain Bacteria; phylum Cyanobacteriota; class Cyanobacteriia; order Cyanobacteriales; family Nostocaceae; genus Pelatocladus. The sequence goes on from JANBVI010000053.1 coordinate 107,601, forward strand.
CCACAATAATGCAGCCACCGTCATAAACACCGAACCAGTACCAATCCAGCCAGCAAAGTTTTGATAAGGCATACCAAAAAAGGCTCCTGGTTTCTGCCAATACCAAAAAGGTAGAGATGTTTGGCTCATGGCTGGATCTAGTACAAAGTCCCAAGAAGTGAGCAACAAAGCACCTAAAGCGATCGCACCCACATGACGCCATAAACTTGGTTTTTTGTCAATATCTAAACCTGCACGGGCCAAGAGGTAAGATACAAATCCTACGTAAAACCAAGACAAAGGAATAGTAAAAGGTACTAAACCCCCAATTTTATAACCCAAGCCACTTAAGTAACTGTAATGACCAAAAGGAAAACCAGTACTGGTTCCTAGTAATTCGCTACTTAAAGAAATTAATACTGATGGCAGCAGAAACGAGAGCCACAAACCTAACCCTAGTGTTCTATAAGCATATAAAGAAACTGCTGCTGCTCCCAAAATCATATAAACTACGCCGCCTCCAGCCATACTCCATTGCATGGCAGTTTGTCCAACCTCGGCTAAATTCAAAATTATTTCAGCGTGAGGGACGACTAGTAATATTCCTACTAGTCCAAACACCATTGATACAATATGACCAATTAGGCACACGCGTTCAGCGATAACAAGTTGTTTCATGATATTTCCTGAATCAAGATGTGACACGTGGCTACATTACTGCTAACAGTTTACAAATCTTTAAGAATATATATAACTTAATTTTGCTGAAAATCTTCTATTAAATTGCTGAATTGTTTTTTGCAGAGCATTATCGCCTATTGATTACAGACAAAATAAGTAAGAGAATTTGGTTATAGTAAAATTTTTACTCAGCAGAGTATGAAGTATAACTCGCTACTCTGGCAATCACAACATAGCTCATGCCATTTTTGAAAAGACTACCCTGGCTTTCTTTAACACTGCTGTTGCTTACCTACATCATTTTTGGCTGGTTACTTGCCAGATCAAAAACTCAGCCGATATTATGGCTAGTATTTGCGATCGCGACTGTGCTTTTTATTGCCAGCTTGACTATTCCTTTCTCAAAAGTGAGTGACTACTCTGTAAGCTTGTTTAGATCAAATCTGAAATCATTTGGAGTCACGGTACTTGGGGCTTTTTTATTCTTTCTCATCCTTGCCCGTTTTCGGCTCTTTCTTGATATTTTAGTCATGGTTGCTGCGGCTATTTTGGTGAGAATAGATTTTCAAGTCGCAGGTTTTAACCAAGGTCAAGTATTTTGGATCACAACTACCTTTTCTTTGACGGGTTTAGCAGTTGGTGTATTAGTAGAAAAGTTGATGTCGCAATATGGTTTGATTCTTTTAAATTAGGGCGAGTAGCAACACCCACCCCAAAATTATTAATTTTAAGATGCAGCAACAGCTTCAGTCACAGCAGCATAAACGCTAACTTTTTTACGAGTTTTACCCTTGCGTTCAAATGTTACGACACCATCAACTAGAGCGAACAGAGTGTCATCGCTACCAATTCCGACATTATTACCAGGGTGAAATTTAGTACCACGCTGACGCACCAGAATGTTACCAGCGCGAACAACTTCACCACCATAGCGTTTGACACCTAGTCGTTGAGCATTTGAGTCACGACCATTTCGTGTACTACCTGTTCCTTTCTTATGAGCCATAATTTTATCCCTTGTAAAAATTGTTGTACGTTGGTGGTTGATAGTTTATTGAAATAACCAACAACCAATCAATAACAAATTATTCAGCAGATTCTTGTGCAACCTCAGGTGTTGCTTCGCTATCCACTTGACTATTTGCTTCGGAAGCAAGTACAGAACCGTTGAGGGTAATGGAATTGATCATCAGCCTAGTAATTTCTTGGCGATGTCCACGCTTTTTGCGGGTTTTCTTTTTCGGTTTCATCTTGTAAACCAGGACTTTACGACCCCGCAAGTGTCGCATCACAGTCCCTTCTACCTTTGCTCCTGCGATTAACGGCTGACCTATAGTAACTTCACCGTTGTGTTGTACTAGCAAGACTGACTCTATGCTAACTTGCTCGTCGGGTTGAGCAGAAAGCAGTTCAATGTCGTAAAAGCGGCCCGGTTCAACTCTTAGTTGTTTACCGCCAGTTTCAATAATTGCGTAAGTCATGTAATTGTCCTTATGGGGTTGCCGTACAGGTAGCTGACTTTTGTATAAAATAAACGCGAGCGATCGCGTTCATTAAACTACCTTTGCCAGCTTTTGCAATGCGTCTACCTGATCCGAGCAGGAATTAGACAGACAATCTACTATCTTACTTTGCACAGTCCATTTTAGTCAAATAAATTTTAAACGTTTTTGATGTTAAGTATACTCTGTGAGTGTCAATTATTTGACCTGATGAAACATTTGCTTTTCTGAAGCAAAATCAAGCCTCATATCAAGCCTTGTTTTATTCCTACAACATGTGTTGATCAAATAATTATTTGTTAATAGCTAGCTAATAATTCATAGAATTTTATTTTCATATCAATTATCAAGCAAATAGCGCCAAATATTTTTATGTTTTTTATTCTTCTTGGCTATTTGTTTTTTAAGATTGAATTCATATCCAGATAAAATTGTTTTTAAATATCAATAAAAAACGACAAATACCATTATTACAACCATTAGTAATGGCATTTGTCTTTGTTGGTAATTTCAGCTGCGAATAGTATTTATATTTTCCCAAGAAGGAGAAAATGATGGAATTGATAAGGAGCAAGCTTTCCAGCCAGACTTTACTCCTACATTTAACAGATTACACACACCCCCACGCTGTCCTAAAGGTGTGTAATGCCGACAATAGCGACAAGCAGAAACACAGGATTTTAAAGTTGCCATAATAAATTTTTTGTGATAAAAACATTCTCACCAGAGAGAAAATTGCCTCATCAAGTATGGCAATTATTTCTTTAAAACTACCTAATATTTGTATAATTTAATATAAAAAATTTGCATTGTTAAATAAAAATACATATAGTAAATACTATAGTAGTTTATACTTACGTATATTCAATGAAAATTATATAAAAAATAAACTACCAGCTGAATAAAAATAGTATTAGTACTTAAATATAATTAATTATTAATAAAATTCATCACTAGAAAAACATATGAAAAGAATCGAAGTCGAAAAAAGAAGTATTTTGATAGGTTTAGCTGGTAGTTATGGATATGGTTTAAATCGTCCAGATTCAGACTATGATTATCGAGGAGTATTTATTGCCCCTAAAAGATATTACTTAGGATTTGACCGGGTCGAACAAAAAGATGGTGGTTGGGATGAAGTAGGAATACTTTCATTTTTAGATGGAAATAAAGATACAGTCATCTATGAATTAAGAAAACTTATTCAGTTGTTAGCTGGAGCCAATCCTAATGTCTTAGAATTGCTGTGGCTGAATGAGTATCCAGTTTTAACATCAGTAGGACAGTATTTAATTAATCATAGAAAAATATTCTTAACGAAGAAGATAAAGCATACTTATTCTGGATATGCTTTTGCTCAAATCAAAAAAATGGAAACTCATCGTAAATGGTTGTTGAATCCACCAACGAAAAAACCATTGTCAATTGATTTTGGGATAGAAGATGAAGCACCACTCAATAAAGAAGAATTAAATGCTTTTTTGGAGTATCTATATCACTTAATTAAAGGCAAAATTGAGTATTTAGAAGAAGCAGAAGAATTATATAAATTGCTCACAGCAGATATTGATTTTAAAGCTATATTGAAACAATATACATTGCCTAGTGAGACTTTAGAATACACACAAAATTTAACGAATAGTAGCAAAGATTTTATTCGTCTACTTCAGAAAAGCCAAAGCTATCAAATTGCTTTAAGAGAGTGGAAAGCATATTTGTCATGGCAAGAAAATAGAAATCCTGTGCGAGCGGAAATGGAACGCAAGTCAGGTTTTGATTTGAAACACGGAATGCATTGTATTAGATTATTGCGTAGTGGTCTGGAAATATTACGCACAGGAGAACTGATAGTAGATAGAAGAATAGCTGGGGATATTGATGAATTAAAAGCAATTCGCCAAGGAGATTATTCTTATGAACAAGTAATGAAAATGGCAGAAGATTTAATGACTGAGATGCAAAAGGTATATGAAGAATCAACATTACCTGATAAACCTGATATAGAGCAAATTAACGAATTGTGTATAAAATTAGTAGAAATGCAGGGATGGGATTAGAAGTCGGAAATCACAAGTTAAATATCTTAATTTTTTATTGTTCTGTAATGAATGCTACTTTCATGAAAAGTTAATATGTGTCTATAGCATTTAAAGTAAAAATTTTAGAGTTTTTCCGACTTATAATCAACATTCATGATCGAAGAAACATTCAAATATGAATTAGATTAATTTATGTTAAACAAGCACTGCAATATGTCTATTCTTAATCTTCATCAAGTTATGAATCAAATTATTAAGTTTGTAATAACACTTATGTCAGGTTGTTGGCTAATACCGGAAGCTGCAATCTAAATTGTGTATCCTGAAGACAACTGACATTATGACAAAATGGAGGTCTAATGACTCCGAAGATTATGCGTCAGCTTTGGTCTGTAATTGAAACGACTCAAACAAAGACGCTGTTGCAATTAGATGATGCTAGCTTAGTCCAGTGGTTGGTTAAGCAAACCAAAAACCAAGCTTTGCTAGATTGCCAAGAAACAGACTTTCTGTGTGACTACATTCAATCTCGGCTACCCCTCATCCGTGATCTTGCTAATGAACGTCAATATTCATGAAAATAGTTATTGGTCATTGGTCATTAGTCATTGGATATAAGCTAAATGTATCAATACTCAAGGTATTTTTCCTAAATCCCATACCCTCTTTCCAGTCAAAGTACCTGTAAGGGTTATGGGTAAAAACCAAAAACAAATGACTAATGACTAATGACTAATGACTAATAACTTTTTGCGGTAAATATCCTTCTATTAAACAATCTGCTCCCACTACACGCACCTCAACACGTTCCAAAGACAATGCTTCAGTCATAGTGGTGAAACCCAAATCACCCACAGGTGTAGGAGCATCGCTACCACCAATTATTTTTGGAGCAATGAATGCTAAGATTTTCTGTACTGCTCCCTGAGCGATCGCATTAGCCGCCAGAGTTCCACCACATTCCCACAGCACGCTACAAAAACCCCGTTCGTAGAGGTAAGACATCACTTGTTCTGGTGTCAGTGGTGATATTTCTATTACTTCTACTCCCTGCTTGAGCAACATTTCCTTAGAAACAGCATTAGCTCCTACATCTGTTAGTACCAAGGTAGGAGCTTCTTCAGTGTGCCATAGATGAGCTTGTGCAGGTAGATTAAGAGTGCGACTCATAACAATCCGCAAAGGATTATGCGCTCCCTGTTGGTGACTAGTTAAACGGGGATTATCCAATCTGACCGTATTTCCACCAACAATTACAGCATCACAAGCAGCGCGAAATTGATGTACTAAGCTACGAGCTTCCTGGTTAGTTACCCAGGCGCTATGACCAGTAGTTGTAGCTATTTTGCCATCTAATGTCATAGCGTATTTCAATATGCCTAAAGGTCGTTTGTAGAGAATGCGATGAATAAAGCCTTCATTCAGCCGACGACAGGCTTCTTCTTCCACTCCAACTATTACTTCTATACCTGCCGCACGTAACTTAGCAATACCACCACCGCCTACTAGTGGGTTGGGATCAACCATACCTACTACTACCTTTGCCACTCCAGCAGCAATTAATGCTTCTGAACAAGGAGGAGTGCGTCCGTAGTGATTGCAAGGTTCAAGACTAACATAGATAGTTGCCCCACGAACATTTGCACCTGCTGCTTTGAGTGCAAAAATTTCTGCGTGCGGTTCACCTGCACGTGGGTGAAAGCCTTCTCCAATAATTTCACCATCTTTAACAATAACTGCCCCTACCATTGGATTTGGGGAAGTACGTCCCAAAGCACGCTGTGCAAGTTCCAAACAGCGTCGCATCATTGTTCGGTCAAACTCAGTACATACTTGTTGTTGGGGATGTGAATCTGATTTAATCACAAATTTTTAATTTTCCTAGCCCTGATCTTTCAACTCTAGCTTTAATCTATCTTGCCAGAGGTTGGCAAAATTCCAGAAAAAATTAAGAGTGAGGATAACTTTGGTACAGGGTGAAATTCTTTAGATTTTAATTAGTTTAAGATTGTTGCTCTGCTAATTTCAGCTGTTGCCACCAACGATTCAGAGGAAAATAAACCACTGGTGCCCAGAGACTACTGACGATCGCAGAAGCAAGAGCAACTTTTTGGTAATAACTCCAGATATCTACTGCATTGCGATCACCCATTAAAATCAATTGCGCTGCAAAGATTGTTTCCACCAAAACTGCCATTCCGAAAACAATTAAGGCGATTGAAATAAAATCTTCTTGAATAAAACGTTGTTTTTGCAGCAAAGCTGTCGTACATCCCACCACTGCCAAGCTGAGTGCATGAGTGGGATCGGGTGAGGTCATCGCATCTTGAAGTAGTCCCAAAATTATACCCGCGAATGCACCTTGGAAAGCTGTACGCTTCACACTCCAAGCTACTACCCAAATTAATAACCAATTAGGCCCAATACCTAGCAGTTCCATACCAGGAAGCCGAGTGAGCAGCATCAGCAAGCATAGGAGCACAGATCCAGAAATCACAGCCCAATTTACCAGTAGTCGGAGGCGGGGATGCCAACGTGAAATGGGGTTGATTTTAATTATGGATTTTCGCGATCGCGATTTTGGCTTATTTTGCCTGCCACCCCGAAATGCAGGAATTTTCATTTTTTTATTAAACACTTATGTGCAAAGTACACAAAAAATAAAAATATATATAAACATTCACCCTAGCCTACACTGAAGGCGCTCAAAAGGTGTCTACATTCTTATTTTTGTGATTGTGGATTTTCTAGTTGTTGATTTTCTAGTTGTTGATTTTCTGGTTTGGGATATACAGTTACCCAATCCAAAGAACGAATTGGTGGAAACAGTTCTACTTTCGCCACCGATGCTGGCAGTTTATTTAAATCTAAAGATTTAATTTTACCGATTGCCAAACCAGAGGGAAACTTTTGACTATAGGTAGACGTAACAACTACATCTCCAGGTTTGACGTTGGGAACTTTTTCATAAAACTCCAGTACCGCTTCTGCGGAAGCGTCACCCCGCAAAACACCCTTCGCTCCAGTACGGCTAATATTTACACCCACCTTACTTTTCATGTCACTGATTAATAACACGCGACTAGTATTAGGAGTGACATTTTCTACTAAACCGACTAACCCACCTTCAGCCTTGACTACAAAACCTTCTTGAATTCCCGCCTGACTACCCCGATTGAGAATGACTTGTTGCCACCAATTGTCCGCACTGCGTCCTACCACCCGCGCTGGGATTGGACGCGATGAGAGCGGCTCTTTTTCAACGTAACCCAGCAACTGTTGTAGCTTTTTATTCTGGTTTTCTAATTCTGTAATTTGGGCTTCTAATTCTAATACACGAGAATCTTTCAACCGTTCTTCTGGAGTTGGTCCTGGCTGCAAAATTTGGAACTGACTGGTAACGCCCTGATAAATTTCCAGTAACAAAGCCCCTTGAGTTTGTCTAAGTACCCAAGCTCCACCAACTATTAGAGACAGTAGCCCAATGTGGAATCCTTTATGCTCCCACCAGCGACGTGCTGTAAACATATATACCTTTATTTGGTCGTGTAAATATTAACAACATTGAATTATTTGCCAACCCAATTCTTGGATTGGTTATTTTGACTACATGTTCCGGGAACGTCCACTGAAGACTCTTTCTAGCTGTTTGAAGTTTTCTAAAACACGACCTGTACCTAGTACCACACAGCTTAGAGGATCAGCAGCAACATGGGTTACAATCCCAGTTTCATGGCTAATTAAGGTATCTAGTCCTTTGAGCAAAGCGCCGCCACCTGCTAGCATAATGCCCCGGTCAATGATGTCTGCTGCTAGTTCTGGAGGTGTACGTTCTAGAGTCCGCTTCACAGCTTCAATAATGACTGATAGCGGTTCTGACATACTTTCACGAATTTCTGCTCCTTTGATGGTTACAGTACGTGGTAAACCAGAAAGTAAATGTAAACCTCGGACTTCCATCATCAAATCATCCTCATCGTGAATCGGATAGGCGGAACCAATACGAATCTTAATATCCTCAGCAGTACGTTCCCCGATGACTAAGTTATGAACTTTCTTCATGTACTGCATAATTGATTCTGTTAGTTCATCTCCAGCAATACGGACTGATTCACTTAGTACTGTACCCTGAAGACTTAGTACTGCTACTTCTGTAGTACCACCACCAATATCAATGATCATGTTGCCAGTTGGTTCGGCTACAGGTAATCCTGCGCCAATTGCTGCTGCAACAGGTTCGTCTATTAAGTAAACTTCTCTGGCACCTGCTTGTGTGGCTGCATCCATGACAGCTCGTCTTTCTACACCTGTGACACCACTGGGTATACCAATGACAATTCGGGGTAGTACTAGTGATTTACCTTCATTGACACGCTGTATAAAACTTTTTAGCATCAGCTCGGCTGTATCGAAATCAGCAATTACACCATCGCGCAAGGGGCGCAGGGCAATCACATTTCCAGGTGTTCGACCGAGCATTTTTTTCGCATCTTCTCCTACTGCCAGTGCTACCTTTTCGTTTTGGTCTATGGCAACTACTGACGGTTCTTGAAGAACAATACCTTTACCAGATACATACACTAGGGTATTGGCGGTACCGAGGTCGATACCCATATCTCGCGATAAGGAAAACTTACTGAAAAGACCCACGCGTTTTGTTGCCCCCTAATTCGATTTTTTTGACTACTACCGTGAGAGAGAATTGTGCAGGATTCTATTACTTTTTTTGACCGGAGTCTAGTAAAGCAGGCTATATTTTGTATAAGTTTTGGGAATCTTTTGCTTATGAGTTGCTGCTAATGTTTTATATTCTCTGGCTGTAGGCACATATCCGTACGCTTTTGTATTGAAAAAAGAGTAATTTTTATCATTATAGTCAGTAATTATAATTGTTAATTATTTAACATACTTTTTATGGTTTGATAATTCGTTATCATAAAAATCATCGTGTGATGAGTACGTCTGTACTGAAAGGCAATAACTATGAGCATTAATATCGTCACCCTGGTTGGTCGTGTAGGCGGCGACCCAGACATGAAGTATTTTGAAGATAGTGGCAGTGTCAAATGTAAATTAACACTGGCGGTGAGGCGGCGATCGCGCAACAGTGATGAACCTGATTGGTTCAACTTAGAACTATGGGGAAATACTGCGGAAGTCGCCGGTCGGTTTGTACGTAAAGGAAGTTTGATCGGAGTCAAAGGTTCCTTAAAGTTTGACACTTGGAACGATCGCACCACCGGCGCTTTGCGTTCTTCCCCAGTCATTAGAGTAGATCAACTGGATTTACTAGGTTCCAAGCGGGATGAAGCAGAGATGATGGATAATAATCCTGATAATTTTTAATATTGGTCAAGAGTCCATTGTCAAGAGTGCATTGTTAAGAGTCCAGAGTCTAGAAAATTCCAAATTGACCCTTGACCATTGACACTTGACCATTGACACTTGACCATTGACTAATAACTAATTTCCAACGTCACTGATGCTTCTACCTGCTGTTCACCACCTTCTACAGGAGTGGAAGCATCCGCTACCTTTGCTGCTTCTGAACGAAGCATGGGACGTGGCGGTGGTGGTGTAGTGCTTGCACCGTTAACTTGAATGCTCACTACTTCTTTACGCTGGAAACCCAAAGCACTAAAAACAGCATCAGCTTGCTGTTGAGCCTCTTGGGTAGCTTCTTTGAGTGCTTGCTTTTGGGCTTGTGCGATCGCCTCATCAGTAGCTACAAAACTAATACCGTTAATCTGCGTTGCACCAGCTTTGACAGCTTCATCTAACAACGAACCAGCTTTATCAGTACCTATACGGAAACTTACAGTATTGCTAGCACTATAACCAGTTAAACGCTGAATGTTATCTTTATAACTATATACTGGATTAAGAGTAATGCCAGTAGTTTGTAATTTATCCACATTACGGCTCTTGAGCAGTGTTACCACAGCTGATGACCTACGCGCAGCCTCTTGTTGTGCTTCCTGGGCTGTCTTAGCCTGTACCTCTACACCTAATACAACTTGAGCGAGAGTAGCAGGAATTGCTTCTACCCCACGACCAGTCACTGTGAGAGTGCGTAACATCCTTTGTTTCTCTTGTGCTAGCACAGGCTGAGTGAAAGTGACACACACAAGTACGCCTAAAGATAAAGTCTTCCATAAGTTCCCAGTCAATAACTGAGAACCCAACCAAGCGGGTTTATTCATAGATTTCACTCCTCGAAATGACTTTTTGGTAGTTTTTAGTTGTTAGTTTTTTGAAAGTACTACTATACAGGCGCAAAGCTTTGCATCCCTACTAACCACTAACTCCTAACTGATTATGTGTTTATACTTTGACACGTGATTCTTACTATATTTAGCATGGTTACATTTTTAGATACTTAAAAAAAAACGGAACTTGTGGAGATGCTTTCATGGCGTATTGGTTACTCAAAACTGAGCCGGAAGAATATTCCTACTCAGATTTAGAACACAATGGTAGTACGGTTTGGAATGGAGTTAACAATGCCTTAGCCCTAAAGCATCTACGGACAATGAACATTGGTGATTTAGCGTTAATTTATCACACTGGCAAGGAGCGGCAAATTATCGGTATAGCAGAAGTCACTAGTCAACCTTACCCCGATCCAAAATTAAATGATGTTAAACGAGTAGTTGTAGATTTGCGGGCTGTTAAAAGAGTGCCTCAACCCGTCAGTCTCAGTCAAATTAAACAAGATAGCAGCTTTGCAGATTTTGATTTAGTGCGTCTTCCGAGACTATCTGTAGTCCCAGTGTCAGAGTTGCACTGGCAGCGTCTTCTACAATTGTCAAAGGGGTAATGGTTATTTGTTTGTTATTTGTTAGTAGTTGATTTCTTTAAAAGGACTAACAGCATATACATTGGTAAAGAATGATTTGCACAGAATCAATGCAGTTTATAAGCTCAATCAACTTCTCGTTACCCTTACTCGCAACTACAGGTGAAACAGCTGATAGTTCGCTAATAGTGGCAGCAGTGCTGCTGAGTTTGGTAGTGGTATACTTTGCTAGTAAACTTGGTGGAGAATTATCTAACCGCTTTGGTTTACCACCTGTTTTAGGCGAACTTGTAGGTGGTGTAGTGGTGGGTGTATCTGTTTTGCATCTGTTAGTATTTCCAGAAACAGGAGCAGACAGTTCAGGTTCTTTAATCATCTCCTTTCTGAAAACCACTGCTGGTTTGACTCCTGATGCAGCAGAAACTGTATTTGTAACTCAGTCGGAGGTAATTTCTGTTTTAGCAGAACTGGGTGTAATTATCTTGCTGTTTGAAATCGGTCTGGAGTCAAATTTAAAAGACTTAATGGCAGTGGGTATTCAAGCTACTATTGTGGCAGTAGTAGGCGTGGTTGTACCTTTTGCTGCTGGTACAGCAGGTTTAATGGTTTTGTTTGGTATCCCCGCAGTACCAGCAATTTTTGCTGGGGCGGCACTTACTGCTACTAGTATTGGTATTACTTCCAAAGTTTTGTCAGAATTGGGGCGTCTGAATTCCAAGGAGGGACAGATTATTCTTGGTGCGGCTGTAATAGATGACGTGCTAGGAATTATTGTTCTGGCGGTAGTAGCAAGTCTTGCCAAAGATGGTGCTGTTGATGTTGGCAAGGTTATTTATTTAATTATCAGTGCTAGTGGCTTTCTTTTGGGTGCGATCGCTCTTGGTAACGTTTTCAACAAAACTTTTGTGGCGATCGTTGATAAACTCAAAACACGTGGTGAATTGGTCATACCAGCGTTTATTTTCGCTTTTGTCATGGCCTATATTGCTGATGTTATCCAGTTAGAAGCTATTTTAGGGGCTTTTGCCGCCGGTTTGGTTTTGGAAGAAACAGATAAACGTAAAGAACTCCAAAAACAAATCATTCCGATTGCTGATATGCTAGTGCCGATTTTCTTTGTAACTGTAGGCGCAAAAACTGACTTGAGTGTTTTAAACCCAGCAATTCCTTCTAACCGAGAAGGTTTAACGATGGCTAGTTTCCTGATCATAGTAGCCATTCTCGGTAAAGTTGTTACAGGCTTGAGCGTATTTGGTCAACCTCAAATCAATCGCTTGGCTATTGGTGTGGGAATGATTCCCCGTGGCGAAGTCGGATTGGTGTTTCTTGGTATTGGTTCGAGTATTAATATTCTCTCAAAACCACTGGAAGCAGCAATTATCATGATGGTAATCATCACAACATTTTTAGCCCCTCCTTTATTGCGGTTCGTTTTCCCAGAACCAACGTTGGTATCACCAGACTCCAATGAATTAATTGTAGATGCTTCCTCTGGAAGTTCGTTAGCAATAAATTCCTCTAGTAGTGAAAATCTAGAAGCCAATTCAAATTCTCAAGAAGCTAAGTAAACACTCAATTCTCTTTTTCAGACATTAAACTTCATTAGACCTCTTGCATAAATCCTCAAAACCCCGTTCTAGCTTAATTTTGCTTAGTATCTTAAGGTCTTGGTGTTTCAGTGAAATTTATTTCAACACCCTACTCTAAGAGAAGCCGCTTACGCGTCTACGTGACGAGAACCGAAGCCACTGCGGTGAACGGGTTCCCCGGCATAAAGCACGTGGCGTCCAAGACGGGGCTGGTTTCACCAAGACACTAAGAAGACTTGTTTTTTTGGGTTACACCTTAAATGGAGGTGTTTCAAATATTCATGCAAGAGGTCTATTGCAGAAGTCTGCACGCAAATTGATTGAATCAACCTAAATCAGTGAACGGTTATCAGTGAACAGTAGATAACTGATAACGGTTACTGCTGCAAATGTTTAGAACTTTTCATAAAGATAGGAAACTTCTATGCCGCACTATCCGTCACTTCAAATTATGATTTTTAGGAGCGTTTTCTTAATTACTAAATAGCCATACATTATAAATTACATAAATTGTGAGATTATTATTTATCAATTATTCATTTGAGACATTTGGTGTCGTACGAAGGACAAAAGCATCACTTAAAAGGGTTGAACCATCAACTTAGAAAGGCTTATTTTTAGTTGCTGGTAATGATCGAAAAAATCAACCTCTCAAATTACACAAGAAGGAATGCTTGGATAGATAGGACTTTTAGCTTTTGTGTAGACCTAATAAATCATGTCTCTACATTTGTCTACCTTATTAAGGAAGATGGCTAAACTACACAACAATCGAAAAATTCAAAAAATCTTTGTGCAACACAAGTGTATATAGTTGGGATTGACTGCTATTGTTAAACTTATCCATTTATTGTGCTGATTTAATTTGATGCTTTGTAGATGAAAATTTACTGCCAGAAAGGCAAGGCAAAAGTAGGTAACATGCTAAGATGTTACGCCATTATTCGCCACTTTATCTAAGTCCAAAATCATCTGAGCAGCAACATATTTTAGCAGTGGTGGCAACTATGATAAATGAAAAGAAGTAAGTGAGAAAATTATACATGAAATGCCAACTATTGAAACATGTGGGGAAAGTAATTTCTCTGTTTTACCAACTGATCAGACCATCTAACCAGCTTTTTGCTACTTAACTTACTCATCAAAGCTAAAGATTATCAGTAAGGGAACTTCAAAAAATAAATTATTCAACTCCTGCACCTGGTAAAAATTATTCCTCTGTGTCCCCCATGTCTTCTAATACCATGCAATTGGATAATTTTTGATTTAGAAATCCCTAATTGTTTTTCATAAAATTCGACTCAGGAGAAAGCACTGTGAAACTACACTGGTTGATACCTAGTACCGTCTTAAGTATCTCCTCTGTTTTATTGTTGTCGCCTGCTGATGCAGCGAATCTAGAATCTTGGCGTTTTGATAGCAATCAAAATCGGTTAGAAATCAACACTGATGGTGCTGTACAACCCACAGCCCAACTTGTTTTCAATCCGACACGATTAGTAATTGATTTACCTGGGATTAAATTTGGACGTCCACAGCTTGTTCAGTCAGTAGGTGGAGCGATTCGTTCTGTCCGCATTGGTCAGTTTGACCCCCAAACCACAAGGGTGGTAATTGAACTGACTCCTGGTTATACCCTCGATCCCCAGAAAGTGAAATTTGAGGGTATTAGCGCCAATCGTTGGCGGGTACAATTACCCAAGCCAAAACAGGAGGAAATTGCTACCTCGCCTAACAGAAATATTTACAATGTGGTCAAAACAGAACCTCGTGCCTTATCCAATAATAGGGAAACGGTAGCTAAAACCACAGTAGGTACGACTCAAATTGAAAGTTTACGCGTCACAGGAGATGGCTTTTTTGTTCGTACCAGTGGTAGGAATCCAGAGGTGAAGGTAAAACGTAGTCGCGATCGCACAAACATTTACATGGATATTTCTGGCGCTACTATCTCACCAAATCTGGAACAGCGCAATTTACCAATAAATCGCTATGGTGTCAGCAATATCCAACTCTCTGAATTAGAAACCGCACCACCCACAGTCCGCTTGACAATGCGGGTGAACAGAAATAGCCCCGATTGGCGAGCAAGTGTAAATAGCGCCAACGGTTTGGTAATTTTACCTAATGCTATAATCAGCAAATTGCCCAGGGGTAATAATACTAGTATTTCTTTTGGCAATCAAAAAAAACCACCACTATCCCTTAACTTTGAGTCTCGTAATTCTGACTCCAATAATTCTGAGTCTCGTAATTCTGATAATGAGAATGACAATGAGCCAACTACAATTGAATCTATAGAATTGGCTGATAATAATACCCAATTAATTATAAAAGCCGATCAGTCTTTATCTGGTAATGCTGGCTGGGATAGATCCTCCTCACTTTTCCGCATCACTATTCCCAATGCTCGCTTGGATTCTGACGTAAAAGGACCAGAATTAAATGCTAATAGCCCAATTTTACGAGTACGCCTACAACAGCAAGACCCTCGTACTGTTGTGATCTTTGTTCAGCCCGCAGCAGGAGTACAAATTGGCGAACTCAACAAACCAAGTCGCCGACTTTTAGCTCTAGATTTACGGCGCTCATCAACTCGAATTACATCGACCGTTGCTTTACCTCCTTTACCACGACCAAACCCACAACCTTTATCAGAAATTCCAATTACAAATCTACCCCAACCCACGCCGTCACGTCGCGTCAAGGGAAGAGTGGTAGTGCTTATAGATCCAGGACATGGTGGTAAAGACTCCGGAGCACTCGGTATTGGTGGAGCAAGAGAAAAGGATGTAATTCTACCTATTGGTAAAAAGCTAGGAGAGATTTTGCAACGACATGGCGTGCAAGTTGTATTAACGCGGAGTTCTGACTACTTTGTAACTCTTCCAGGTCGAGTAAAAATGGCTGAAAGTGTTGATGCGGATGTATTTGTCAGCATTCACGCTAATTCAGCAGGTGCAGGTCGTCCGGATGTCAACGGTTTGGAAACGTATTATTACGATACTGGTTTAAGTTTGGCACGAATTGTTCACAGAAGCATTTTGCAAAGTGTAAACGTCAGAGACAGAGGAGTACGAAAGGCTAGATTTTATGTTCTGCGGAAAAGTTCTATGCCCTCAATTTTAGTCGAAACAGGTTATATGACTGGTCGCCAAGATATGGCTAGGTTAAAAACTGCATCTTACCAAAATCAAATGGCAGAGGCGATCGCCCGTGGTATTCTCCAGTATCTTCAGCGCAAGTAACTCATCAAAATATTCTTTAATGATGACTTTTATGATTACCGTATTTATGCTGAAGCTACAACATTTTTGCAGCTATTAAACTATGGTATTTGCCAGTTTTACTTAGATAATCAATGTATAAATTACCGGAGACTACTCGATAAAAAAGTTTTTTACCAACCATATAGTTAACCAAAACTAACAACAGTAGTTAATTTGGATTATTTCTATGTTGGTGCCATTTATTGCTGTTAATAGACAATTTTGATTGTGCTCACAGCAGTGAAAACTCAGAGGATCTTGCTAAAATTTGACGCCATTAGCTGTAACTTTATAAAGTATTCTTTGTCTATAGAGTACAAACCAATACATTCAATGTATGAGCTAATACTTTGGCGATAATGGTGTGAGGATTTTAAGATTAGCCAATACTTGACAAATTACGTCTCCCATAAATAGCCAATCAGGAGAAAAAATTGTGAAACTACACCACTGGTTGATACCTACTACTTTTTTAAGTATCTGCCTGTTATCGTCGCCTGTAAAAGCAGCAAACTTACAATCTTGGCGTTTTGATGCCAATCAAAATCGATTAGAAATTAATACTGATGGTGCTGTACAACCTACTGCCCAATTAGTCTTTAATCCTACACGGTTGGTGATTGATTTACCCGGTGTGAAATTTGGGCGTCCACAGCTTGTCCAGTCGGTTGGTGGTGCAATTCGTGCCGTCCGTATCGGTCAGCTTGACCCCCAAACAACACGGGTGGTAGTCGAACTGAATCCAGGTTATACTCTTGACCCCCAACAGGTAAAGTTTGAAGGGGTTACGGCTAGTCGCTGGCAGGTACAATTACCACAACCTCAACGACAGGAAGTTGCTACTAATCCCAGAAATATCTATAGTGTGGTAACTCCTAATACTCCTAATACTTCTAGTACTCCTAATACTTTTAACAGTTCCAATACTTTTAATACTTCTAATACCTCTAATACTTCTATCAATAAAAAACCCCTTATCAGTGCAAATACTGGCACAACCCAAATAGAAAGTTGGAGAGTAACAGGAGATGGATTTTTTGTTCGCACTAGTGGTAGTCGCCCCCAGGTGCAAGTAAATCGTAGCCCAGACAAAAGCACTATTGATATTGATGTTGCTGGCGCCACTTTATCACCAAATTTATTACAACGAAATGCAAGTGTAAATAGATACGGTGTTAATAGCATTCAATTCACTCAACTGGAAACAACACCACCCACAGTCCGCATCACAATGCAGGTAAATCCAAGCAGTACTGATTGGCGAGCCAGCAGTAGTGCTATTGGTGGTTTAGTACTATTACCTAATGGTGGGGTATCTAAATTACCTTCTGATAGTTTAGCTAACAATTCTAGTTCTTCCGCCATTCCCAGTACTGATGTGGCAACAATTCAAGCTGTGGAACTAAGTGCGACTGGTAGACAGTTAATTATAAAAGGCGATCGCAATTTAACTGCAAATGGTGGTTGGGATAGATCCTCCGGCTTGTTCCGCATTACTATTCCCAATGCAAAGCTATCTACACCTGTTAAGGGGCCGGTAATGGATGCAAATAGTCCTATCCTGAGGGTGCGTTTGCAACAGCAAAATCCTAATATTGTTGTGGTTTACGTCCAGCCGGCTTCAGGGGTGCAAGTTGGGCCAGTTAATCAAATTGGCGATCAATTTGTCTCTGTAGAGCTACAACGAAATCGTACTTCTGTTGTTTTACCTCCCCTACCACAAGCAAATCCACAACCATTACCAGTACCCAGTGCCAAAAATCCTGATACTGTTGTACAATCACCTGCACCACGTCCAACCCCCAGAGGAAAAGTAATAGTTGTAATAGATCCTGGACATGGTGGTAAAGACTCTGGTGCGCCTGGAATTGGTGGATTATTAGAAAAAGATGTGGTTCTACCGATTGGTAAGAGAATAGCGGCTATTTTAGAACAAAATGGCATTCAAACAGTACTAACGCGGGATGCAGACTTCTTTGTAGAGTTACAGGGAAGAGTAGATATCGCAGAGCGTGCTAATGCTACCCTGTTTGTCAGCGTTCACGCTAATTCTGTAGATAAGCGTCCAGATGTGAATGGGCTAGAAGTTTATTACTACGACAGTGGATATAGTCTAGCTGAAGTCGTCCGCAAAACCATTCTGCAAAATATTTCTACCTTGAATGATCGAGGAACACGTAAAGCCAGATTTTATGTCCTTAGAAAAAGTTCTATGCCTTCAATTTTAGTGGAAACTGGTTATATGACTGGTCGGGAAGACAACCCTAGACTGGGAAACCCTGAATATCAAAATCGTATGGCAGAAGCTATAGCTAATGGTATACTTAGATACTTAAAATCCAGATAGAAATCTAGTAAAAATGGCTAAATAGTTTAGTAGTTAAGTAAGTCGGCACAAATGTAGAGACGCGAAATTATCCTTACTACGCATCTCTACTACTTGGGGTCGTAATTTGTTATTTGTCATTGGTAGGGGTTTTAGATATGTTTACTTTTTGTAACTCAGTTATGTTACTTAGATCACAAAATTTTTAAGAGAAGTGCGATCGCCAACTAGAACCTGAAATACAGTTTTGTGTTCGACTACGATCACCAAGAAACTGGTATATGTATTTTATTTTGTATCTAAAAAATAACTTTGTTCTTAAAATAATGAAATTGGCTGGTTAAAGTTTTTTAATATAGACAAACTGAAACAATGTTCTTAATCATGATGTTTTCCACAACCTTGGGTAAAAACCTCGGTTTACCGAACTACTTGTCAAGCTAGGACTGGTTTCAGATGTTTTCTCATAAAACTCCTGTGTTCAAGATAGATAAGGTTTCAAATCCAAAATAGTTTGAACGCTAACCATTAGTCCCCATAAATCCTGTATCTTTATATCGCAATATTGATATCAAAATCTGCCTGTGATTTCATCTTTTCAGTTTCAAGGCAACTTATACGACTTCTCCCAAGAACCCCAACGCGCGCCTATTGGTATCTTTGATAGTGGTGTGGGTGGACTGACGGTACTGCGACAACTCTATCGCCAACTCCCAAATGAATCAATCATTTATTTTGGCGATACCGCTCGACTTCCCTATGGGATTCGCTCCCAATCAGAAATTCTCCAGTTTGTCCGAGAAATACTCACCTGGATGCAGCAGCAACAGGTGAAAATGGTTATTATGGCCTGCAATACCAGTTCTGCCCTAGCACTAGAGATGGTACGCGAGGAATTTCCTATGCCGATTCTGGGGCTGATTCTACCAGGGGCAAGGGCTGCGGTACAACAAGGGAAACGCATAGGTGTAATTGCTACTCCAGCAACAGCTAAGAGCAATGCCTATAAGCGTGCTATTATTGAAATAAATCCCGATGTCCAGGTTTGGCAGGTTGGCTGCCCGGAATTTGTGCCGCTAATTGAGCAAAATCGCATCCACGACCCCTACACAGTTGAAGTGGCGCGTTCTTATTTGGAGCCTTTAGTACAGCAGCAAATAGATAGCCTTGTTTATGGCTGTACCCATTATCCTCACCTAGCACCAGTATTGCGATCGCTCCTTTCAACTTCTGTGCAGTTTATTGATCCAGCTGTACATGTAGTTGCTGCTTGTGCCAAAGAGTTAGACCTACTAGGCCTTAAAAATACTCATCCAGCTTTGCCAACCCGCTTCGTTGTCAGTGGTTGTCCACAACAATTTGCAGAATCCTCCACACCGTGGTTAGGTTTTACTCCCATGGCTGAAGTTGTATGTTTCTCTGAAAGCGCAATATCTAGTAATTAGTCATTAGTTGTTGGTCAATAGTCATTTGTCATTTATCCATAGTCAAAAGTATTTTGCTAGCGGCTGTTGACTCTTGACTCTTGACTATTGACCCTTGACTAACGTACACTACTGACTTCGGTAACATTTGATGTTACCGATACTTCTTGTGTATGATTTCCCTTCTGACTTGAAGAAACATCATTAGAGATTGTTTTATTTCCTGTCCGCTTTGCCAGGGCTAATAACAGGTAAATGGTAAATAAATATCCAGAAGCTAGTATAAAGATCATCATAGGCATCTTCCCGTAAATCATTTTTCTACCAGTGCCTTTGCCAAAGAAATATAAGTTGAGTAAAATTAGCAGGAATTAAGCCACACAAATTCTTGATGGCTTTGATATAACATACGGAATTAGCGGGAGAACTTTTGTCCTTCCGGGCTAATTGATAGTTTTTGACGATTCTCTTGCAGACCACGCCTAATACAGTAGCTAAATAATCTAATAGAAAATCAGCTACTACTTCAGCAGTCTACCCAGTCTGCTATGTTAACGCTTACCTTTTAGTTGCTAGGAGCGACGCCGACACACAAACAGCGTCGAGGATGTGTAAACACTCCGTTTCCTCTAAAGGAAATCCACAGCTCCCAACGTGGAGGTTAGCACACCACAGGGCACAAGACAAAAATCACATTTTTGGCTTGACCTGCGATTATTCATCTATGACCACAACAGCTAAGTAAAAATACCTAGAGGTTATTTACGCTTCTGCAGTGAACATATGGAAAAATTTAAAATCCCTAGATTTTAGCGTAACACAATAGCCCTAATTTTTCAGGCGAGTTTTGTGCTAAACCAAAAATTTTCTAAACCAGACTAAAAGGCGTTTAAGAGAATTTTCTTTGCTCAAGAAATAATCTTTGTGTAATAGTTTGTCTGTAAAAATCCAGAAGAGCTTTGTCGTTGTTGCCACGTTTACTCAGAGGTAATATCGAAAAAGATTAATTTGTTGATTAAACTATCGAATCTTTCCTGTATCTACTCGAATTAGATGCAAAATCTTTTGTATTAATTATATCAATAAAATGTTGATTTTGCTGAAGACAGTATAAGTATATTTTATTTGATTGTCCACAAAATAAGGAACTTTGTGAGGAAAAGTTTGCGCTAATTCTGGATTATCTTAAAATGAGTATAGGATATGTAAACTTTCGTAACCTAAGCCAAAGTCCGCCAATCCATGACCCCAGCTACCTCCCTATTTTCCCCTGTGGAAGAAGACCTGCAAATACTGGCAGATAACCTCAAACAACTAGTTGGGAATCGTCATCCCATCCTCTATGCAGCAGCCGAACACCTATTCGGAGCTGGGGGAAAACGTATCAGACCAGCGATTGTTCTACTGGTATCGCGGGCCACGATGATTGATCAAGATATTACACCACGTCACCGTCGTCTAGCGGAAATCACAGAATTGATTCATACAGCAAGTTTGGTACACGACGATGTGATAGACGAATCAGAAATGCGACGTGGAGTATCCACGGTTCATAGTTTGTTAGGTAACAAAGTTGCCGTATTAGCAGGTGATTTTTTCTTTGCCCAAGCTTCCTGGTATTTAGCCAATCTGGACAATTTGGAGGTCGTAAAGCTGCTGTCAGAGGTGATTATGGATTACGCTGTTGGGGAGACACAGCAGGCATTAAACCACTTTGATACAAATATTTCGATAGAGACTTACCTGAAAAAAAGTTATTACAAAAGTGCTTCAATCATTGCCAACAGTTCCAAAGCCGCAGGTGTCATCAGTGAAGTATCCCAAGAAACTGCCGAATGTTTGTACGAGTATGGTAGCAATCTAGGTCTAGCTTTCCAGATTGTCGATGATATTTTAGACTTCACCAGTTCGATAGATACCTTGGGTAAGCCAGCTGGCTCTGATCTTAAAAGTGGTAATTTGACTGCACCAGTCTTATTTGCTTTGGAAGAAAAACCTTACTTGGAAGTACTGATTGAACGAGAGTTTGCTCAAGAAGGCGATTTAGAGCAAGCATTAGCACTGATTCATGATAGCCAAGGTATTCAACGAGCAAGGGATTTAGCTGCTCACCATGCCAAGTTGGCAGCTACACAAGTAGGTGTGCTTCCGCCCTCAGAATCACGTCAGGCATTGATCAAAATAGCTGATTACGTGTTAAGTCGGCTTTATTAGGGATCGGGGATTAGGTAAATAAGAACCACTTTACTCTTATCCGCTATCCCCCTCTCCCTAGTCCTCGATTCCTCAAGCAATATCTGGTGGTACTTTGCCCTTGAAAGGGGGGCGATTTTTTTGTAGTTGTTGTTGGACTAAATCCTGCAAATCGCTTCGCCTGACTTCAATTCCATTGATATTGCTCTCAGCCGTGTCAAAAAATACTATACTATCTACGGGTTCTAGCGCCAGTAGCTGAAACAATATATGGGTGACAGGTATGGGGGCAGCTATTACTTGAGGGTCAAGCCCAGCACTATAAGATGTGGGAATATCCTGTAAGGTAGGAAAAGCATAAATTACCTGCTTTTCTTCTTGTGGATTTCCACGGTTGCTTAATGTAGTTAAGACCCATTGCTGATCCAGGTTCTGAAGAATGTGGTATTGGGGATGACGTAACTTCTGAGCGATCGCACTCAAGGCGGGGGCAATTGCTGCGACCAGTTTGGGTGTTATACCATCTTGGGGTGCATTATCAATTAGCGATTGGATTTGTGCTTTTAAGTCCATAATTACCTGTAAACGGCTTATCGGTATTGGCTATAACTTCAACGGCTGTGCAAACAATCAAACAAAAATTGGGAATCTTAAAATCAGCCGCATCCTCAAGGCAAAACTGCCTTGCGTTTAGCTTATACGTAAAACCCCTCCCAATACCCGCAGTCATACAGGTTGTCAACAAGTATGTTAGGGTCAGTTTAGACACGAAACTTATGAAATTAGCCGCAACCACAACTATTCAGGGAGAATTTTCTATCGGCGTGGAGGCGATATTTCCATTCCTTTTCCAAGAACTTCAGCAGTCAACTAAAGCTTGCGACCAGAATTGCCATGACGTAGCAATGCGAATTGCTGCCGAGGTCTACCGAATATGCAGCGAAAGTAAACGTATCCAAGCATCCGGTTCTGTAGAAAATTCGGCAATGACCCTAGCCAAGCATCGCCTGCAACAGTGCTTAAGATATTACCAATTGGGTTCAAATCGCGGCAGGGTGGAATTACATAGTACGTTGAGCGCGATCATCTACCGCTACATCAATCCGCCACAAAGGCAATTGAGTTATCAAGGGCGGCTAACTGTCATTGAAGATTTTCTGCAAAGTTTTTACTTGGAGGCTTTAAACGCTTTCCGACGAGAAAATCAATTAGAAACCACTTATCGACCGCGCACACTGCTGGAATTAGCAGAGTACATGGCATTTACCGAACGCTACGGCAAACGACGGATTCCCTTACCAGGACGTCAGCAACAGTTGATTATCCTACGGGCGCAAACTTTCTCGCAGCAACAGCCTCCAGAAACTTGTGTAGATATAGAACAAGCGGCAGAAGGAAGTGGTGAAGCCGATGGTTCTTGGGAAGATCCAGCAGTACAACAACTGCGTAGTGCAATGGCTACACAAACGGAACCAGAACCCCAAGAAGATACTTTGCGATCAGTTGTAGTTACGGAATTAATGAATTATTTAGAAGAACGCCAACAAACTGATTGTGCTGATTACTTTGCTCTGCGTCTGCAAGACTTATCCGCACAAGAAATCGAATCAATTCTGGGCTTAACCCCCCGTCAGAGGGATTACTTACAGCAACGTTTCAAGTATCATTTAATTCGGTTCGCTTTGTTGCATCGTTGGGAGTTAGTTCACGAGTGGTTAGAAGCTGATTTGCGAACCAACTTGGGTTTAACTCCTCAACAATGGCAAGCTTATACTGAAAAGCTTGACGAAAAGCAGCGTTCTTTATTAGAACTGAAGCAACAGGGACAAAGTGATGAAAAAATAGCTAAAACTTTGGGTTTATCCATGGCACAACTTCAGAAGCGCTGGTTTAAAATTCTTGAACAAGCTTGGGAGATTCGTAACTCCTTAGTGTCCGGATCAAGTGCTTCTACTCATGAATAGTGACTCAGAAACCTTACAAAAACATTTACTCTCTCGGTTATTGACATATCCTGTCGATTCTAGAGAGTATAGACAAGTTATATGTAAGGACACCAACGGGGCAGAAAACCCTCTGCCGACAACCACCGAGTTTACCAGTGGAGAAGAAGAGGGATGGAAGCCCCAAAAATCTTTATTGGGAGAAATTCCAACTGTGCAAGAACGTTTCCAAGCCGTACTTAAACGTCGGTTAAAAGTCGAAGTTGAAGACCACCCTCCACTATTTCCTTGGGAAACACAAATACTGGATTATCCAGAGTATATAGGCGAGCCAGCCATGGAACTGGTTCCTTCTTGGGGTTGGGTGGCACACCAGTCCAAACTGAATTTACCGACGCTCCTGCCGGAGACCATTTTCCGGCAATTGCTTGATAGATGTCAAGCACTCATAACATCTTCTCTGCCATTAGGGGCAAAATTAGTCCAAGCAGTGGAGAGCTTCTTTCCTAACGAATCTCAAGTATTGAACGACTTAGCAGGGACAATCCAGCTCAGAGCCAACCTCCGATATGGAGATACCCTAAATCCGATGCCTAATCTGGATAGCGATTATTCAGATTTGCAACCACAGCAACAGATGCTGGTGTCGTTGCTGGCGGCTCAACAAGTGTTAGAAAGTTTGACTTTGCCAATTTCAATTACAGATCCAGTCTTGGAACGGCAATGGCTGACGAATGTAGGTGTTCTCAATTTAAAAGTAGAATATCAATCTCACGGTCTAGTGCCGAAATTACTGATTCGAGGAGATTTACCCTCGAAAGGAGTAATTAAACTTCAAGGTAATGGTTCTCAAGCAAAAGCAGAGTCTTCAAGTCCTGGATGCTTGAGTGTTGAATTATGCTGTACTCAGCTAAATGAGGCTTATACCTTAATGGTTGAGTTGAAAGAAATAGAGCAGCAGCCTTTGTTATTTGTGATTATTCCCACAAAATAACTAAATAGTTAGCTATCGCTAGCACTGAAACTTGATAAAAGCCCTTTGTGATGAAATGAGTATCATCCTGGTTTTGAAAACGTTCACATTTTTGAAAAAGCGGTTATTAGGGCGTCTACAGGCAGCTACAGTGAGGAAACTTGGAATACGAGAGAGGTTATAGTTGACCTCGCTCGTTTTGCGTCAGTAGCGTCTACTATCATCGCTTTACTTAATATACCGATCTGCTGCTTTTTAACTTTAAATGTTTAACTTCTCCAGGATGAATTGGCTTTGGCGTCTACCTTTAGGTGATGACTGGGGGCGAAAAATGCTCCAGTCCCCTGTAACAGCAGAAGTAGAAGATTCAGTTACCTTGCGGGTGCTGGTGCTAGCGTTGGTAGTTGTGGGTGTTGTGGCGACGGATATTGCGGCTGAAACTTGGTCTAGTTTGTGGGCAGTACCGTTATCAATATTAGGTTCAATTTGGAGTTATTATCGTCGCTGCGATCGCAATATCCCAGTTAAATTTTGTATTGCCATAGGAATGTTAGTAGCACTAGGTGCTTTCTTAGGGCGAGTGGTGGGAGAGTTGAATGATACACGACTAGCTTTAGCAGAATTATTAATCCAACTTCAGGTGCTGCATTGCTTTGATGTCCCTCGTCGCAAAGACTTGGGTTACTCAATTCTGATTGGATTGATTTTGCTGGGTGTAGCAGCAACGCTGAGTCAAACTCTAGCGTTTGCACCAGTATTACTTTTGTTTTTAGCGATCGCCCTGCCTACCTTAGTAGTAGATTATCGTTCCCGACTTGGCTTGGAGCAATTAAATATTCAGAATAGACAATCTTTGAGGAATTCCTCTACACAGGGGAATTCCTCTGTTTTTGATTTAAAATTTTTAATTTTTAATTTCGTGATGATTGTGGGGCTAGGGCTGATCATCTTTGCCTTTTTACCCCGCCTACCTGGTTATCAATTGCGGATGTTTCCTGTGAGTTCGCCAATTGTAACCAGAGGAGAATTTACAGGACGTAATATTATTAATCCTGGATATGTCCGTCAGGGTAATATTAACAATCAAGGTAATCGTAACACTGGTAGTGGCAACAACCAAACTGGTCAACCGGGAAAAGTAGATAATACTTATTATTATGGTTTTAATAGCCAGATTAACCAAAACTTGCGGGGAGAAATGACACCCAAAGTAGTAATGCGGGTGCGATCGCAAGCAGAAGGTTTCTGGCGAGTGCTAGCATTTGACCGCTACACAGGAAAAGGCTGGGAAGTTTCCCGCAATGACGAGGTAAAACGCTTGCAGCGATCGCCTTGGTCTTACCAAATTTTCCTTGATCCACCAGTCAACGCAGCTCAAACTCAAGAAATTATCCAGACTTACACAATAGTATCCGATTTGCCAAACCTGATTCCGGCGATGGCATTTCCTAAAGAAATTTACTTCCCAACACCCATGCTGGCTGTGGATCAAGAAGACGGGTTGCGATCGCCTGTGGAATTATCAGAAGGTATGACCTACACAGTAATCTCAGAAGTTCCCAAACGCGATCGGACTTTGTTAGGCAAAACTTCCAGCCAATATCCACAGAATATTAAAGACTACTACTTACAAATCCCGCCGGAAACTGCCACAAAAGTACGCAAACTTACAGAAAAAATCCTTGCTAACTACAACCGTCAACGTGTAGGTCAGTCAAATAAATCACTAGATTCTAACTACGAAAAAGCTCTTTACTTAGCGCAGTATCTTAAACAAAACTATCAAATTCCTGAAAATCCCCTCGATTTACCTTATTTGAATGAAAACGAAGACCTAGTAGAAGCTTTTTTATTCAAACATAAAGGTGGCTATCCAGACCATTTCTCTACAGTCTTAACGGTAATGCTACGCTCAATTGGGATTCCAGCACGGCTGGTAGCGGGATTTGCACCAGGAGAATTTAATCCCTTTACAGGAATGTACATCGTCCGCAACACTGATGCTTATGCAATGACAGAGGTGTATTTTCCCAAATATGGCTGGTTTGCTTTTGACCCCATTCCTAAACACCCTCTGATTCCTCCTTCAGTAGAAGATGATCAGACTTTTAACACTTTACGTCAATTTTGGAATTGGGTTGCAGGATGGCTACCCTCTCCTGTTACAGGTTTATTGAATCATGTGTTTGGGGCTATATTTGCCTGGGTAAGTAAAGCTTTTTCTTGGTTTGTCTCGTTATTCTTTCAAGGATGGCTGGGTATTTTAACTGGTTTAATCTTTGCGACAGCAGCAGCTTTCTTAAGTTGGTTAGGCTGGGACAGATGGCGAGAGTGGCGCTATGACTCAACTTTGAGGAAATTACCACCAATGGAACGTCTGTATCAGCAAATGTTGCGTTGGACAAGTCAACAAGGTTTAGTTAAACATCCATCCCAAACGCCGTTAGAGTATGCAGCAATTTTATACCAGCATCATACGACAGCAATGGCTGAGGTAATAGACGAAATCTCGCAAGCTTATGTTAGCTGGCGTTACGGTGGTCATGCTCCTGATATGGAAAGACTACAAGAAAGATGGCAAGAAATGAAGAGGAATGTTAAACAAGCATCTCAAACTTAAATTTAGCGTTATAAGTTCGTTCGCAACCATTTTTTGGCGGGCTAAATCCTCAATTTTGGGATCAGTAATAAGTAGCGATCGCTATCTGAAAATTCAGGCTAAAGGTGAAAACCCCACTTTTCTACAGCCCGACGTAGTGAACCCGGTGGTAAACTTTCTGGTGCAAAAGATTGACCTTGGGCAACGCGTTCTAGCGCTTCAAAAAACGCCTGCACACCCGCGGCCGCACCATCTGGATGATCCATAATGCCAGTACCAGCGTTGAGAATCACATCTTGACCATAATCTGCTAAAGCTTTGGGAACAATACCTGGATGAATCCCAGCAGAGGGAACAGGAAAGACTCCACGACTTCGCAAGATATCTCTAATTTGGGCTTCCTCTGCTGGATCAAAAGGTAAACTGCCGTAATGTGCTGGATATAGAACAGCGTCAGCACCAGCATGAGCCATCAGGCTTCCCAATACGACCGAGTATGTCATACCATAATCGGGAGCGGCGCATATTGCCCCCGCGAATGCTGGATGGGCGAAGATGGGGACGTTGATTTCAGGGTCACTAGCTAAAGCAGATAGGACTGAAAAGCCGTAGGTGAGGACATTTAGCAAGAGTGCATTGGCACCTTCTTGTACCAAAAGACGTGCTTTCTCTATTAATTTGTCTGCCGTACCTGTAACGTTGGTTGCATACAATACTGTGCGTCCAGTTTTTTGCTTGACTTGTTCTATAACTTGGCGACAAGCTTGGAGACGTTCTAGGGTTGGGGCAATATCTAAGTCCCCTAAAATTTCATCATCTTTGATAATATCTAGACCAGCATAGGCTACCTCTGCCAAAATTGCAGCGTGGTCTGAGGCTGAAAGTCCCAATGCTGGTTTAAATATAGCCATAATTAAGGGGCGGTCAAATACTTCCAGGCGTTCACGGATACCTGTAATCCCAACTTTTGGAGACTGACCATAAGTTTCTGGTAGACGTATCGCAATAACTTTCGCCGCACCAGCCATAGAATATTTACCAAATATCATCGTCAACAGGCTGGATATATCATTTTCCACATTAGCTTCTGGAAAACGAATCGTAGCAATGCTGTGACCTGTTTCGGTTTCGGTTTGGACTGAGATTACTTCTGCTAAGTGCGATCGCAAAGCTGCTTCTCGATGGGCAAAACGTACATCCCAAGTTCCGACTGTTTGCCCAACAGCGATCACTTTGGCTTGTTTGTGAGGGTCTACACCCGCAGGAAAGCGATAGTCTACTTCAATTGTCATTTGTCAAGAGTCAATGATCAATGGTTAGTTGTTTGGAATCATAAACCGCCAACAACCAATCAACAAGCACAAAGCATAAACTACCAACAACCAACCCCAACAATCAACAAAACTACACCTTTTCCAAATAACTAAGCAGGTCTGCCATTTCTTTGGCACTAGGCTGGAATTTTGGCATCGGAGGAGTTTCGCCGCTAATGACTTGATGAATTAGACCATAGGGGGATTTGTGTTTAGAGACTCCTTGTAGACTAGGGCCGACTCGACCGTCTGCTTCCAAACCATGACAACCGGCACAGTTGATTTGAAAGATAGCATGTCCCTGTACTGGATCACCGGTCAGGGATAGAACTGTCTTAACATAGGGATCGGAAGCTCTGACTATGCGAACAGCAAAAATCCCCAAGAGAAGCGCTAGCAAAATCGCCAGAGCCATCAAGGCGATTCGCTGAATGATATTTTTAGGTTGGGTAATTTGGTTATCCAAATTTTTTGCTGTCAAAGTTTAGGTGTACAAAAAATTTTCATTTCATACACATAGCTTAAAATTTCTTTGATTGTGTTTGCAAGCACAACATCTATTTTTCTATATTCTTTTGTTGCCTAAAACCATCTTCAGACATGGGATTGATGCCAAATTTGGTAAGATTGGGAACAGGAAATAAATCTTTAACAACTGCAACAAGGAGATATCAAGTGGTTGAACCCCTGCTAGATGGCATTGTTCTGGGTCTAATCTTCGTAACTCTAAGTGGACTGTTCTACGCTGCTTATAAGCAATACAAGCGTCCTAACGAACTGGGAGGTTAATTTTTATTAAGAAAACGAGAGGAGACGCGAAGAGTGGGTGAAGTGGTGACGTGGATGAAGAAGACGCGGGAAAGGGCTGAAGCGGTGTCTTGTTCCTCCGCGTCACCGCTTCCCTCAGCCCTCTATTGTGTAGAAAGTAACAGATGTGTTACCATAAATTTTTTCACGGTAAATTTCTAAACCAGGAATTATTGGTGCTGTATTTTGGGGACTGTGTTCGACTGCTATTTCCCCATGAGAATCTAATAATTGGTAAGATGCGATCGCCTCTAGTACTGGCTGATAAACTTGACTAGCATAAGGTGGATCGAAATAAATTTTATTAAACTGTTGTCCAGCTAGTTTTGGCAACCACTGCACTACATCACCGCGCAGCACTTTCCATTCTTGTTGCTCTTTCGCTACTTGTTGCCAGTTTTGTTGAATAATTGCACAGGCACGGCTGGATTGTTCGATCGCGATCGCAGTTTTTGCACCTCGACACAATGCTTCTGCACCCATTGAACCTGTACCGGCACACAAATCTAGCCAGCGACATCCTTCAATCGTTCCCTGCCAAATATTAAAGATAGCTTCTCTGACCCGCGCGCTTGTGGGTCTGGTATCTTTACCTGGTAATGTTTTTAACTGGCGATTTCCGTAAATCCTCAGAGCCATGAGTTAGGGGTCAAAATTAACGCAGACTTAAGTACAAACTCACTTTCGCTCTAACTGTATGATCACAAAAAGTGGTTCAGGTAAAATATTAACTAATTCCTGTTCAATTAAATAACAATCCACCACATTTATAGCAGAATTTTTCCATCATTCCGATTAGGGATGGTGGAGAGGATAAAACAGGTGAAGTGATCAGATAAATTTACAAAAATTAACTTGATTTTAAGCAGCAATTTCTTCGCGATCGCGGACTTGAGCAACAAAATTAGATAGAATTTGCAATCCAATATTAGAAGATTTTTCTGGGTGAAACTGGACTGCCATTAAGTTTTCATAGGCAATAGCAGCAGTGACAGTTTGGCTTCCATGAGTGACATTAGCAGCACGGACTTGAGGTTCGGTGGGGTCAACATAATAAGAATGAACAAAATATACCCAAGGTTGAGGCGCTAAATATTCCCATAAAAGACATTTTGGTTGAGTCAATTCGAGTTGATTCCAACCCATGTGAGGAATAGTAATTCCTGGTTCTGGACGGAAGCGTCGCACTTTTCCTTTAATAATTCCTAGTCCTGGTTCGCACCCTTCTTCACTGGACTCAAACAAAATTTGCAGTCCCAAACAAATACCTAAAAAGGGTTTACCAGATGCGATCGCTGCCTTGATGGGTGTTTCTAAATTCCGAGATCTTAAATGTTGTACTGCCGGATCAAATGCACCCACTCCTGGTAATACTATCG
This sequence comes from Fischerella sp. CENA71, assembly GCA_024239075.1. GTDB lineage: Bacteria > Cyanobacteriota > Cyanobacteriia > Cyanobacteriales > Nostocaceae > Pelatocladus. The sequence goes on from JANBVI010000053.1 coordinate 138,416, forward strand.
CATCTGCTCTTTCTAATTCCTTTGCAGAATCTGTAACTTTCGGAGTTGCCCCAGCTTTTTCTAAACCTTTGCAGACTGAGTGCAAATTCCCCATGTCATAGTCCACAACTGCTATAACCGCCATTAACTTGCTCCCTGTCAATTTATTATGGAGGGTAATTCTATTTTAAATAATATTCGTAATCACGAGAAGGTTGCTATTAATTTATTTTGCAACTTGGCTACCTGAACAACAGTCAAATTCTGATGACGATTTATTGATTTGACTAGTGAAACTTGATTCGATATCTCATGATTTAACTGTGGCGCGATTGCTGCCTGTGGATGTGCAACTGGTCAAAACTCAAGTACTGGAAAAAATCGCAGAACTACTGCCAGATGGGATTATCTGCTGTGTCATGACTCAAAAGCAGAAGCAATTAAGTTTAAAATCCAATGCTGCTTTTGCTTCAACTGTCTTGTCTACAACGGTGAATTGAAAGCAAGTGGTGGTCAAGGTAGGGAATTTTGAGATTAGCCATGACTGCGGCAAATTTGTCTGTTGAAGGTCTAAATTATTCAGTACTAGATGACCTGCAACTGTCCCAATTAAAAATTCCTTGCATATTTATCCACGTTTCTATTTTGACTACAGAAAATTTCCCATCAATACTTGCTGATTTTTTATTCATTATTCACAGTGTGGCACTTTGATAAAATCTTTTGCGTCTGTTTGTAGAAAAATTTATCTAAGTATATGTTGCCAATCTTACTAATTATTCCTCTCGCTCAAACAACTCCTCTGCCACCATCAGTACCTGAAGAAGTAATACAAACTCAACAAGTACGTCCTTTACCAGGAAAACTGGATAAAATACCAACCTTTAATAGCAATAGTCCCGAAAAGGTAATGACAGAAGGAATTCTTTTGTCTACTTTTCCTAGTAAAGGGAAAAAAGTGCCAACTGCACATCTCAACTATCCCTTTAAGGGAAGATTTGATATTTTTGCCCATCATGTCGCGGAAGCACCTACCCCCAATGATTTGCGATCGCTTTATCTAGGGATCATCCTACATAACCCAGGTAAACAGCCAGTAAAGATTAATGTGTTTCAAGGCGCAACTTATTTGAGTCAACCGGACGCACCCTTTGTCGAATTACCATCTTTGACTCAAAATCTTTTAGGAAATGTTTTCGCTGGGCCGGGCGATCGCGTCATGAATGATGTTTTACGCGGACGTCGCCAAGATATTTTCCCTAGCCAAATAGTGATTCCACCAGGGGAAAGTCAGATGCTGTTAAATGCACCAATTCCAGTCAAAGGACTCACCCCACCTTTAAATGGTCGCTCTGCTTTGATTCGTCTGCATAGTAGCGGAACTGTCTACGCAGCTAGTTTGGCGATGTTTGCAAAAACAAATCCTGATGGTAGCGATCGCCCACCTAATTTAGAAGAATGGGAAAATTTACTCAATAACGGTAACTTATCCGGCCCACGGGATAAAACTCCTACTGCTTTAGAAAAAACCGACAAACCCATAGTTTATGGACGTGTCGCTGGCGTCGCCAACGGTTCTTTTTGGCGGGCTTTTATTACAGATGGTGCTAAATCCAAATATCTGACTATTCCTCAACCAGGTCAAGCTTATTCTTATGCATTAAGTACTGTCCCTGGTGGAACTTTAGGAACCGATCAAATTCAAAGTGCGCCCATGTTAGTCCGCTATCCTGACACAGCCTATCTAGCTCACGGAAATTACGGTATACAATACAACCTGAAGTTCCCATTACATAACAACACCCAGACACCGCAAAAAGTAACTATATCTATGCAGACACCCCTCAAAGAAGATCAGTTAGTCAAACCGGGGTTACGCTTTTTGAGTACACCAGCCCAACAAGTGTACTTCCGTGGGACAGTCCGCTTAGGCTACAAAGATGATCAAGGTCAGCAGCAAACCCAGTTTGTGCATTTGGTACAAAAGCGCGGTCAGTCTGGAGAACCCTTAGTAGTATTAAATATGAAACCGGGCGATAAAAGATTAGTACAAGTAGATTTCCTCTATCCGCCAGACGCAACACCACCGCAGGTATTAACGGTTGAAACTTTAAAAACTAGCCCTTAACTAATACAAAACCCCCAGTTGAACAACTGGGGGTAACTAAAAACTCTCAAATAAACTAAATTTTTGGGGAATAAACCCAAATATCTGCACTTTAGTTGGGTAATGTATTGCTGACGTAAGCATCCATCCCATAAGCAGGGGTGCGATCGCTATAGTCTATATCTTTACCAGTAATAGATTTAGCCAATTTCTCAAAAGATTCAGAACGCCAGTTACGTTCGTGGATAGGCTTTCTTTGTTCTCCCAAGAAATAAGCCATAGAACCCAGTAAGGAAGCTGCTACCCAACCAACAACGAATAATCCAATTAAGATACTAATCATAGTTTTGAGTCTTTTTATTTAACTTTTATGTCTTTATGTAAATAAATGTAACAGAATCTCAACAAATAGGGCATGGTGTGAATACCGAAAAAAAGATCGGGTATTCCACACTCAAGCATCCCGTGCATTGAATAGACTAGCTGGCTATGATGCGATCGCCATGACTAGGAGGTTGGGAAATCACCAAAAACTCCAAATCTTGCTGGGATGTGTTAAATATTTGATGAGGAACATTAGGCAAAATTTCCACACCTTCATGTTGATGCAAAACTTGCAGGTTTCCCGCTATTTCTATAGTTGCTTCACCTGATAAAACAAAGAAAAACTGCCGTGCTTTCTGATGATAGTGCTTAACTTCCGCAGTTCTTGAAGGCATAAGTTCTTGAATCACACTTAACTCGGTTCGTTGAACTAAATGCCAACCATGACAGTTATTGCCCCATATATAATGTTCGGCAGTATCTTTATTAATATTAATCATTCGCTATATCTTCTTTTTCTTCTTGAGAATCTTCTTTTTGACATTCAGCTAGCAACTCATCAATACTTTCAGGTAACTCTCCATTCATTACTTTTTTAGAGAAAACTTGATAACAATCCTTCTTATCTCCTTCCTTGCGTGGAAATCCTAACCAAAGAATAATAATAATTTTGTGTTCTTTAAATGCTCTAAAGAACAATCGATATTTTTCAGGTAGTCCCATCTTTTTGAGACGACCATATTTTTGTAAAGGTTTTTGTAAAACAAAGTAGGAAGCAAAAGGATCTTGAGGTATTTTTTCTTTGATACCAACATCTAATGCTTTTAATAACTTGACATCTGGATGTTTAATAAATTCTTCTTTAGTTAATTTATTTTTTAAAACACGAACTCGATTAGACAATTCTACCCATTGTTCATGAAACAATGGGTAAAAAAAGATTATCCATCCATTACAAGTGAATGAATTCATTAATCTAACTCTACATCAGCTAGTAAATCATCCATTTCATCACTCATTTCTTGAGTATAAGGAATAAGCTTTGAGGGATTTTTGATTGCATCTTTCATTAGGAAGTCAAGAAATAAACTCAACATCAGTGATTCTGTTTCATCTGCATTCTCCATTTCTTCCGTATCTAATCTGACTAGAAATGTATTTTCAGATAATACTTCGATATAACCAGAAGCATTAACTAAATTAGGATAATCTTTAGAAAAGGCACGGGGTAGACGAAATCCGTCTTGAGTACCTATCTTGGCATGAGCTATGGGATAAATTTTGTCAGTCATTTGAAAATATTATAACAATAATTATAATTTAACAAATTCTATATAAAAAAGACAGGCGTATTGCCTGTCCTCACTTGATAATTCCAATCAAAATTTAGAAATTCATTTCAGCCGCTTGGACTTTTTCAACTTGTTTCTTCTTCAGAACCAACATGACTTGAGCTAACATTACCAAGCAGACGAATGCAATCATCCACTTCACTCTGTTGGGATCTTGCAGTACGATTTCTGTATCGTCTTGACCAAAGCCGCCGACGTTGGGATTATTAGTCAAAGCGTCTCCACTCTTGAGAGTTTGTCCTTCAGAAACAATCAACTCAGGGCCAGCAGGAATTGTATCGACAACAGTTTCGCCAGAGTCAGTTTGAATGCTGACTTGATATTTAGCGCTACCATACTCATCTTCTTCTTTGGCAATTTTGGTAATTGTGCCAGCAGCAGAAGCTGTGTAAACAGTATTGTTGCTCTTTTCACCTGTTGGGTAAACTTGTCCACGTCCCCGGTTAGCACCTAAGTGAACTGCATATTTGCCGAAGTGAATGTTCTTGTCGCTGGCGGGGTCAGGGGAAAGAACTGGGAAGACAATTTCTCGGTACTGTTCGCCAGGAATGGGGCCGACAAGAAGCACATTGTCCTGACCTTCTTTATAAGGCTGGAAGTAAACATCGCCTACTTCTTCTTTCAATTCTTCAGGAATGCGATCCTCTGGAGCAATCTTGAAGCCTTCTGGTAGCATTAACACAGCGCCGACATTCAAACCAACTTTGGAACCGTCTGCGCCTACTTGCTGAACGCTGGTGTCGTAAGGAATTTTTACTACCGCTTTAAATACTGTGTCAGGTAGAACTGATTGGGGAATTTCTACTTCCGCAGGCTTTTGTGCTAGGTGACAGTTAGCACAAACAATCCTTCCTGTAGGTTCGCGGGGTGTTTCTGGATAGGTTTGCTGCGCCCAAAATGGGTAGGCGGCGGCTGATTGGGGAAGGACTAGATCGCTGCTGAAGAAGAATGTCACGCAGGCGATCGCAACGAGTAATGTTTTGGTAATTACTCTAGCACTGCGAGTTAGTCTCGCGCTTTTCAAGGCTTTTCTCATCTCTTAAGGACTAGTTTCTCTGAATAAATATGTCATTGATCATTAGTCATTGGTCATTGATCATTAGTCATTGGTCATTGGTCATTGGTCATTATCTAATGACAAATCACAAAGGACAAATGACAAAGAACAAATCACAAGACTTTTAGCTCCACCAAGGTTCTTCGCCTGTACGGAAGTCGGTTTCTGTCCAAGGGGTGAGGACGATTTTATCGTCTTGTGTAGAAGCGTGAGACAAAGCCAAAGAAAGTGGTGCAGGTCCGCGAACTACTTTACCGGTTGCATCATATTGAGAACCGTGACAAGGACACTTGAACTTGTTTTCAGCAGCGTTCCAAGGTACAACACAACCCAAGTGGGTGCAAACAGCATTAATTCCGTAATCGGCGATCGCCTCTTTGTTTTCTACCACAATATAGGTGGGGTCGCCCTTTAGTCCCTGAACCAGAACGCGATCGCCCGCATTATGGCTGTCTAAAAACTTGCTAATACTGACATCGTTACCCAATTCATCTTTGGCTGTTGTACCACCGCCAGCACCACCACTAGCAGGTGGGATGAAATACTTGACAACGGGAAACAATACCCCTGCGGCAACTCCTGTGACAGTTCCGAAAGTCAGAAGATTCATGAACTGACGACGCCCCATATCGGGTACGTCCATTGATTCGGAAAATTGAGCCATAATCTACGCGTTCTAGGTGTATTTTGTAAACAAATTTGACTTGAGTTCTAATTATCCAGAAACTCATGTCTATTTTTTGATGCCCATGCCCACAAAGACGCCAGTTTTCTTGTCAAGATATTTCTAGCATCTTGTTTTGTAGCATTACATTTCTTTATATTCTTATCATACTTGAGTAACTGAACTTAACATCATAACTAAATGTAAAATATAATTGAGAATAACCATGACAGGACAAGAATTACGTCAACTACTGCTAGAAAAGTGGGGGCGCTCTTATGATGTTCAGCTGCGCCGCACCCAGGGTAAAATATTTTTGCAAGTAATGTGGAAATATTTAGAACAAGCTTCATTTCCCCTCAGTGAGACTGAATACCAAGAACATTTGGAAAGTATTGCTAGCTATCTCAATTACTTAGGTGGTACAGCACAGGTACAAGAATTTATTCAAGAAACACGGGAACGTCCGCGACTTGGTAAAGCTGTTAGTATACCTCTAGATTTAGGGGAAAGGTCAACAGAATGGTTAATTTAATATTTGATGATTTTATAAGTTAAAAACAGTAAATTCTACGAATAATTATTTGTTGATTTTGGTTTTTCAGCACTACTTAACATTTTTATTGCCTAACCCAAAGTTAATTATTAATCATTTATGACTGACTACAATGAACAATTACAAAATTATTGCTAACTACTAACAAAACTAATGTGAATTTAATTATATTAGTGCCAAATTTAATTATGAAAAAAGAAGATTTACCTTTACCAAATGGTTGTATTCTTCGCCAAGCAACTCCAGCTGATATCTGGTCAATTCGGTGGTTAGTGCTATCAGCAAAACTTGACCCGACACAATTAATTTGGCAACAATTTTGGGTAATTGAATGTGAACAACAAGTAATAGCTTGTGGACAACTACGTAATTTTTCTGGCGCTCAAGAACTTGGGAGCTTAGTAGTCAAGCAAAACTGGCGCGATCGCAACTTGGGAAGTATTTTAACTCAGCATTTAATCGAGAGTGCGACTCAACCGCTATATTTGGAGTGCTTAGGTCAGCGCCTAGCAAATTTTTATCACAAATTTGGTTTTGTACCTATCGCTTTTGAAGATTTACCGCGATCGCTACAACGCAAGTTTCAATTATCTGAGTTAGGAAGAAAGCTAGGTATTGTACCTGTAGTCTTGATGCATTATCAAGATAGCTAACTATAATGTCCCCCCAACTTCAAAAATCTGTTGAGCAGTCAAATTCAACTCTGGGAATGTTGGCGATACAATGCGCTCATTACCCCGAAACTGATTAATTTGGTATTCACCTTCAACCAAAGCATAAATAGAAATAGTTGCTTGCTTAGGGTTGCCAATAAACCGTCTCCCCCCTAAAGCTGCATAATCTACAACCCAGTATTCTGGAATGCCTACAGCCTCATAATCAGCCACTTTTTTGAGATAATCATCGCGCCAATTGGTGCTAACAACTTCAATAACCAGAGGAATAGATTCAGCTTGACTAACAGTAGATGCTTTTTTCCACAGTGGTTCATTTACTAAATTAGGCTGATTTAGTATCACCACATCTGGCGAGTAAGCTGATTCACTCTCAAAGGGTTTAACAAATGCTGTTTTGGGAATAAAGTAAGGCAGTTTTAAACGTTTATATTCTGTAACTATTTCTCCAACTAAAAATCCAACTATCTCTTCATGGTCGCCTGTAGGTGGGGGAATTTCAATAATTACTCCATCATGTAATTCATAGCGGCGCTGTGGGTTTTCGGGATACCAAGTAACGAATTCATCGAATGTAACTAGTTTCCGTAAAGCTTGAGTCATGACTTAATTCCTCAACGCAAAAATTAGTATATGCCTAAAAGTATTTAAAGTATCAAAAACTAATCAAAATCTTCCTACACCTCTACAGCCTTTTTTCTAAAAACCAAAAACCTTGCTTGCATGTTCCCCTCATCCTTAATTCTGCCAAAATAAAAGTATTGGGTGGACTGGCTGGTGTGTCAACAGTTGTCCCAATACCAAAATGGAAAATTCATGAAAAAGCGCCTCAAAAGCCAATTTTTGTTTTGCGATCGCTGGTTTGATCGACACTGGATAGTCCGCAATATGGAAGCTTTCCAAGATTTAATTGTGGTGATCTTGTGTTTGAGCTTATTTGGCGTCATGCTGATGCAACTATGGTCAATATTTGTCGCCCTCAAACTGCCACTAGATTATAAGCTTGTGACTGCCAAAATCTTATTTATCTTGATTTTGGTGGAATTATTTCGATTGCTGATGATTTACTTACAGGAACACAGCATTGCTGTAGGTGTGGCAGTTGAAGTCACAATTGTATCAGTATTGCGAGAAGTAGTTGTGCATGGAGCCTTGGAAATTTCTTGGATTCAAGGAGCCTCAATTTGTGCCTTATTATTAATTCTTGGTGCATTGCTAATAGTGTGTGCCAAAACACCGCACATGGATTGCATTAGTGTTAATACAAAATCTTGCCCAATTGTAAATATAGAGAGTAATCAACTACAAAAAGAGCAAGAATTTGACCGAACCGCGTCAATGCAAAAAAGGAGATAAGCAGGAGACAAGGGGGACAAGAAGGACACGGGGGAGAATAAACACCAATACCCAATGTCCCGATCCCCGATCCCCAATCCCTTTCCTTATACCCTTCTGGACAGATGAACACCTCTTTGAGGGCTAGTAGAAGTAAGTTATGGAAAGCCTAAAGGAGGGTGAATCAATGACTCAAACTAGAGAAAGACAAGCTCAAAATCCTATTAGCGACCTGGAATACGACTTTTTGACTGTGTTGCACAATAAAGGCGAAGCGATTAAAGCTTACGACACCTATATCCAAGATGCACAACAAGCTGGTTCTCAGCCTTGTGTAGAGTTGTTCCAAAAATTGCGTCAGTCTGACATTGAGCAAGCACAAGAAATCCGCCACCATCTTCAGGAAGTAATGCAAAAAGGTAAAATGTAGACTTGGTGGTATCAAGCGATCGCTTTCTAAATTTTTAGAGGAAAAAGCGATCGCTATAGTTATTAATAACCGCAAAAATATCTCTAAACAAGCAAATACAGTTTCTTCATTTGCAAAACAGGTGGGCTTTCTGCTTGTAATCGTGTAAACTGGCAAACAAACTAAAGCTATGATTACATGCATGGCTCTGAGTTCTCAGCAGATGTGACAATGGAACATTGGCAATTTCTTATACAGAAACAGGGCGATCGCTTTTGGGATTCCCTAAAATCGCCAAGCGTCGAAATATCGGAAGGTAAGTATAGAGTTGTGGCTCGATCCAACCTTACCAATGTTGACGTAGAAGTACGGGTGACTCACTACTCAAGTTCAGAGATTCCACCAAAGCGCCGTGTTCAAAAGCGATCGCGTCGGACAAATGCTGAAGGCTTAATGGCTGTAATGCCTTTTACTTATCTCCACCCTGGACTTTGGGAGTTACAATGTTCTGGCGATTTAATGTCAAATCTTTTTGGTCAGCCTTGGCAGCATAGTATACAATTGCAAGTCTTGCCCCTGAGAAGAGATGGGGTAATGGGCAATGACTACAAAGAAATCTCCACAATTGCTCAAACTAGCACGATTGAGAAAGAAGATGCGATTATTAATCAGCCTGTCAGCCCAGTTTGGCTACAAGGCCAGACAGCAGAGCAAATATTACAACAATTAGTAGAATTAGTTTTACCAGTTTCCGAGCCTTTAGCAAAAGATGAAGTTATGGAGGATTCACCTCCACTTATCCCAGAACTACCACTGCTACTAAGTTTAGAACAAGAAAACTATATCGCTAGTTGGGGGCAAATTCTCAACATTGATGGATGCGTGGAGTTCCCAGAAACATCGGCTTTGCCAAAGTTGTTGACTGGAGAACTACGATTTGAGTTGCGATCGCCTCAAAGCCTAGAAATATTAGCCCAAAGACGCGAAACCTTACCAGAAAAGCTACTACCCTTTTCAATCAAATCTTCAATTGCAATCCCCGCTGATTGTGAATCGAAACTCATATTGGGCGAGATTAGTTTGTATGGCACACTCACCCCAAAGAGTGAAACTACACTGTTAGCTAGCCAATCTTTTACAATCACAGCCGATATTACGCAATTACTCGCAACTAGTACACCAGTAACTGAACCAGAACCAATACCAAAAACTGAAGTAACGCCAGAACAATCTTTAAAGCTGGATCTAGAACTTTTTAATATTGCTAAATCTCAAAAAATAGCTCAGTTATCATTTACTGAACCTACTCCCAACATTCTGCCCCCATTAGTTACACGTTCTCATAAATCAGCTAATTTTCGTTCCCCACAACTGCCTAAGTTTCCTCAAAAGCAGACTCCTGTTGCTATTTGCGAACCCCCAACTCAAAAAGAGTATTTGGAAGCAAAAGATTCTATGAATGTAGAACAGATAGCAACAATGGATACCAGTGCGATTGTTCTTGCTTCAGCGACTCCCACACAGGTGCAGACTTTACCTAAAGAAATTTCTTTTGCCATTGTCAAGCGTAGAGCAAAAAGGAACAGTACTTTTCCATTTTTGAGACGAATCAAAAACTTACCAGGCGATCGCGAAAATACTACAAGCGGTGTACCAGAAACATCAGAATCGCATTTGCAAGAAAACTCAGATCACAACCATAGCGCTGCGGTTGTAGAAGATACACATCAATTAGCAACAAATCTTGATGATTCTAACGACTCTGTAGCAGTAGTCGTGCAACGCCATTCTCAATTATTAACCGTAGAAACTTCCAACATGTCGCCCCTGATTCGGAAGTGGATGCAGAGTCATGGATACACTTTGCCTGAACCTATCGATGTAGAGTATGAAGATTACGATCTTTCTGTCACAACTCACGAAGAGATATCCGAACAACAAACTTTATCCGCAATTGAAACTGACACCCCAGAAGTAGAAACCAAAGCAGAAGTACAGGAAAGCAAAGAACAATTTCCACTACCCCCATCTCCCTTTGTCTCTACCCCTTCATCTTCTTCTCCTCTCCCTCTTCCTCCCCCACCTTCGCCATTTCGTATCCGACAATTCAAAACACCACCAGCTTGGTTAGCTAGAGAAATTGTCGTAGATGACACTGGTGATCAAGAAAAAGTAGGTGATTTATTACAGCAGAAGGAGGAAATGTCTGTGGTGATCGCTCCTACAATCATTGAACCCTTACCAGTTCCGCAATTATATGTACCAGAAGGCGAATTAATTTCTGGTAAGTTTGTGACAGTACGTGTACAGCTAGATTGTGTACATCCTAACGTTGCGATTAAGCTATGGGTTAAAGATTGCCAAACGCGCTGTATACTTGATGGGCCATGTTTACTCACAAGTTTCCTCCCCACAACTTCGGGCTTAGAGGTGATTGATCAAATCTATATTCCTCTTGGTTGTTTAGAAGTTCGTATAGAAGCGATCGCTATAGATACAACCAACCAACACGAAAGCCACAAAGTCACTGTCATCAGAAGCGTTATTCCAGAAGACTTACAGACTGTGCAACTAGATGAACTACTGAATCTTTAGAAGTTAAGAGTGTGAGGGTGTAAGGGTATGAAATTATAACAAATAACAAATGACAAATGACAAATGACTTTTAACATATATTTACAAATAACTTTTCTGTGTTAAAAATCTTTAGAAATTACAAATTTAGGCGAAGAATTGCAGTAAGCTCATTTTGAATTGTAGTGTGCTTTAAGAGGAATCTTTACTATGGTGACTTCACTTTTGGCTTCATACCCTGCTTCATTCTTGTCTCCAATTCTCGTTTACAGTATTGGTTGGATTGTGCCAATTGTTGTATTCTCCTTTCTATTGATCTACATCGAACGCGAAGATATTGCGTAAATTAGAGACGCGATGTTCCTCGCGTCTGTACAATAGTCATTAGTTATTAGTCATTAGTCACTGGTTAGAATTAATTAACTTTTGACATAGGACAAATTGCAAATGACAAACGACAAATGACAAAATAATAAATTAATACCGCCTATCTCTAGGAGATGGGCGGTTTTTTAATACTGATTTCTAAACAAATTGCTAGAAAATTACGGCTTTTACTATTAGGTTCATGTCAATTTTAGACAGAAGAACCTAGTCCAGCGTAGGCTCCATAAAAGAAAATACCTACCACAGTAATCACACCTAATCCTGCGATTGTAGCAACAATCCACAAAGGAATTCTCCCACTTCCAGACACTTTTTTCTCCTCCCTAAACGCAAAATCAACACAAATTAATTATCAGTTATCAGTTATCGATTATCAGTTATCGGTTATATAACTTCAGATAACTGTTCGCTGATTAATTATCAACATATTCCAGTTAGTTGAAGAAGTAACTGGAAAACAAAATTCCTAGAACAAAAACTAGCAATAGTCCCAGGTAAAGTGAAGTCCGGTTAAGTTCAACCGGTTGATTGTTAGGATTGGGGCTTCTTTCCATTATTTTCTCCTAGCGTTGAATAAATTGCATTGCGGCGATCGCGCCCAAAAAGAAGACAGTTGGCACAGCTAGGGTATGAACTGCCAGCCATCTGACGGTAAAAATAGGGTATTGTATTGGTTGATTATCGGTGGTATTCATAATTTCAAACTACTTGCCAATAAATTCTTCTACTTGTTGTTTTGCTTCATAACGGTTATTCACAATCGGCAATTCTTGCCGTGCTTGTGGATAATACTCGTTAGGGCGAGGTGTGCCAAACACATCGTATGCCAAACCGGTGCTGACAAATAACCAACCTGCTATGAACAATGCTGGAATGGTAATACTATGAATTACCCAATAGCGAATGCTGGTAATAATATCCGAAAACGGACGTTCTCCAGTACTTCCTGACATTTAGATTCCTACCTGTCTTTTCAAAGATGTTTTAATGGGTAGATTTCTTGGTTTTACCCAAGTACACTACATCTCATCTGGATGTTTGCCCCCAGACGGGACTACTACACACTCGCCCGATTGGGTTTGTGTCTATGTGGATTTTTTACATGAATTCATTATCCTATAAAGTTAAGAAAGAGTTACATCTTGCAACTTCTTTCTCAGAAAATAGGCCATGAATTCTTAAAGTTTTGTTACATTAAGCGGCATCAGTTTTGGCAGCAGTAGCAATATCTGGTTGATACTTTAATAAATAACCGCGATCGCCAATCACAAATCCCTGCTTAGGTGAAAAGAAAACTATTTTGTATAAATTAGCAGGAATTCCTTCCACATCACGATCTTTTTCCCAAGTTTTGCCACCATCAGGACTGCGTAACAAATTACCGCTACCGCCACTAATCCAGATTTCATCGGGAGTGCGATAAGCCATATCAAGCAGCCCCCAACTTGTAGCTAGTTCAGGATTTTGTGCTTCTTGCCATTTTTCAGCATCAGCAGTTTCGCTAAATTGTATCTGTCCTCCCCGCGCCAGCATCCACAACTGTCCATCTTGGGTGAAACCCATATTTTCTACACGTCGGGAACTATTGCGGTTATGAGGAACCCAAGCATTTTGACCAGGTTCCCAAGTTGAGTAGAAATTTCCTTTGGCAGAAACAGCAACATACTTACCATCGGCGGAACGTTCCATATTCCGCACCACACCTACTGCTTCTTCTACTTGGGCTTTCCAATTTTGACCACCGTCTGTTGTTTTGTAAATTGCTCCCACATCGGTAGCCATTTCTGCTGAATTTCCTCCTTGAGCAAGAATACTAACCGGATTTCCAGGTAGCTTTTCACTCAGAGGAATTCGTAACCACGATTTACCCTCATCAGTACTATGCAGCAATAAAGAAGGTTCACCAACAATCCATCCTTCTTCACCTTTAAAACTGACAGAGTTAAAGCGGTACTTGCTATCGTCTAATTGCAGTTTAATTGATTGCCAAGTTTCACCCCCATCTTTGGTTTCCAAAAGAGTAGCGTCACTACCTACTAAGAAACCATGCTGAGGATTGCCAGTAAAAGAAAGGTCTAATAATTTGGCATCTGTGCCTACAGAAATTATTTCCCAAGGATTGTAACTTGTAGAGGGAACCTTACTACAACCGACACATACGAGAACAACTGCAAACAGAGCAATTAGTTTTTGCCAAATTTTCATCGCAATTTGTATTTATTAGTTTTTTGTTAATTTAGTTTATGGTTGCTCAGTCAGGGAAGGCAGCGCTTTGGACGGTTGTCCTGGTTATTGCAACTGCCGTATCCCTTCCTAAGAGCGCGTCCTACTGTAAGCCATAAAGACTCAGGAAAAATAAGACACCAAGAGCTAATGCCCCAAAAATCAGAATACTCTTCTGAGTAGGGGTTAATTTGTTGACACCGAAACCATAACCGAGATTTTCTTCAAAACCAGAAGCCTTACCCGCAGGGCCGACATTGGCAAAAGCATTCTTCTTGGCGCTACAAACTGGACAACGCCAAGTTAGCGGCAGTTCTGCAAAGGGTGTGTCTGGGGCAATGTCATGTTTTTCGTCCCCTTTGCTGGGTTCGTAGACATAACCGCAAGCGCGACACTCGTAGCGGTCTAAAACCGAATTTTCAACAGCTTGTTCGCTCATGGCTGTGGCAGGGGTGAGGATCAAAGCTTAAATATACGTTACAAATTATGACATAACTGTTAGGTTTTTCTATAGCAAGCAAAAACGAATCAAATAACTCTGAGTCTGTTTTGCAAAACTCATAAATCCCTAAACTATATAATGTAAAAGAAAGTAACAGGTTATTTCCACCCATAACGGTAGATATTCATTGTGTTTGTCCTCAGCGGTTACGAGTACCTTCTAGGCTTCTTGATGATTTGTAGCTTAGTGCCTGCCTTAGCTCTAGCGGCATCTAAGCTGTTGCGACCCAGTAGTCGCAGTCCCGAACGTCGCACCACCTACGAATCCGGTATGGAACCCATTGGCGGAGCCTGGATTCAGTTCAATATTCGCTATTACATGTTTGCCTTAGTCTTCGTGGTATTTGACGTAGAAACGGTGTTTTTATATCCTTGGGCAGTTGCTTTCCACCGTTTAGGTCTATTGGCATTTATCGAAGCGCTAATCTTCATCGCAATTCTTGTAGTTGCTCTCGTTTATGCATGGCGCAAAGGAGCCTTGGAATGGTCTTAGATGCTAATTTAACAGCTAAAGATTTAGAACAGCAGCAAAAAGAGCGGGTTCTTAATCCTATTGGACGCCCAACAGTGACTCAAGAACTGTCGGAAAACGTCATTTTAACCACAGTTGATGATCTTTACAACTGGGCGCGTCTTTCTAGTCTTTGGCCTTTGTTGTTTGGTACAGCTTGCTGCTTTATTGAATTTGCAGCATTAATTGGTTCTCGCTTTGACTTCGATCGCTTTGGACTTATTCCTCGTTCTAGTCCCCGACAAGCTGATTTGATTATTACAGCCGGAACAATCACGATGAAGATGGCTCCCCAATTGGTGCGTCTTTATGAACAAATGCCAGAACCGAAGTACGTGATTGCGATGGGAGCTTGTACAATTACTGGCGGGATGTTCAGCGTCGATTCTCCTTCAGCAGTTCGTGGAGTCGATAAACTGATTCCGGTGGATGTATACTTACCTGGTTGTCCACCCCGCCCAGAAGCGATTATTGATGCAATTATTAAATTACGCAAAAAAATCGCCAATGATTCCATCCAAGAGCGGGATTTGATCAAGCAAACCCACCGCTATTACAGTACGGCTCATAACATGAAATCAGTGCCACAAATCCACACTGGTGAGTACTTGCTCAGTGATACTCGTGTTGCACCACCGAAGGAATTGAGCGAAGCGATCGGTATGCCCATACCACCTGCTTTGTTGACAGAGAATAAGGAGGAGGTAAACCGTGGCTGAAGAATCGAAACCAGTACCAGCAGCAGAAAAATCTTTAGAAATAGCAGCAGGTAAAGTTTCCCAGTGGTTAACGGAAAACGGCTTTGCTAACGAACCTCTACAACCTGATGTTAACGGTGTAGAGATAATTAAGGTAGAGGCAGATTTCTTACTACCAACTTCCACTGCTTTGTATGCCTATGGGTTTAATTATCTCCAATTTCAAGGAGGGATTGACTTAGGCCCTGGACAGGAATTAGTCAGCGTGTATCACTTAGTTAAACTTGGTGATAATACTGACAAACCAGAAGAAGTGCGTGTCAAAGTTTTCTTGCCACGAGACAATCCGAGAGTACCTTCAGTTTATTGGATTTGGAAAACAGCTGACTGGCAAGAGCGCGAATCTTACGATATGTTCGGGATTATTTACGAAGGACACCCGAACTTGAAGCGGATTTTAATGCCGGAAGATTGGGTAGGTTGGCCCTTACGTAAGGATTACGTTTCACCTGATTTTTACGAGTTGCAAGACGCTTATTAGTAGTGAATAGCACCTCATTGTGTTAACCCCCTTCTCCCGGTTAGTGGAGAGGGGGGTGGTTTTTTGGAACTTATACGCAGGTCACTCTAAAAATTACGAGGAGTTAGTCTTTTAGATTTTTATTTTTTGAATAAAGCTAAACAGCACCACTGTTTTTGTGAAACAGGATAGTTACTGTTTTTATAATCAGTTTCAAATCGTATAGCAAGCTCCAGTTTTTTTGATATTGCAAATCCAGACGAATTACATCCTCAAATTTACGTACGCTAGATCGTCCATTAACTTGCCATTCTCCAGTCATACCCGGTTTTACATCCAAACGTTGCCATTCTGGGACTTCATAACGTTCTACTTCGTCGGGTGTGGGTGGCCTTGTACCGACTAGACTCATTTCTCCTTTGAGAACATTCCAAAACTGCGGTAGTTCGTCTAAACTTGTACGCCGCAAAAAGCGTCCTATTTTAGTAATTCTGGGATCATTGTCAATTTTGAAAAATGCCCCTTGTACTTGGTTATGTTTGGCTAATTCAGCCTTTCTGGCTTCAGCATTAACATACATGGAGCGAAATTTCCAAATGCGAAACCGTTTACCCATCCAACCACAACGAATCTGACTGAATAAAATGGGGCCGGGATCGTCAATTGCGATCGCAACAGCAATAGGAATAAACAAAACTCCTATGATGACTAAACCTACCAATGCTCCAACAATATCAATTATCCGTTTCATCCAAGAACGGACAGAAGGATGTGTTGTCGGTAGCTGCTCTTCAAGTTGGTTCTTAGAGGGTACTGGAAGTGAGTTACTAGACTCAATGGGAAAAACCTTTTCCAGTCCTGTCAGGTTGAGTACAGCCATAACTTGGGGAGTTACATTCCGCAGTATAAATTCTATACCTTGATCTTGAGCGATTTTAAAGTTATTTACCAAAGCACCTAAACCACTACTATCCATAAAAGTAGTTTGCTGAAAATCAATGATGATTTTCTGCGGCATTGGTTGTGTTTGAGTGATATTTTGGCAAGTTTGCTTGAAGGCTACCGCCTCTAGCACGCTTAATCGCTCTGATACCTGCACTATTGCTGTGTCATGTAAGAACATCACTGGAAAATCTACCTCTTGGGGTTGGCTAATCATGAAACCCTGCACCTTCATTGCCATGTCAGTCAATGTAATATGCCAAATATTACTTAGTTTGAGTGAACCACTTAAACTGATGTGCGATCAGCTCAAATCATAACTAATCGCCAGTAGTCCGCTACCCAGGTTATGAACCGATTGAAAATGAGAAAAGATCAAAGGATAGTACCTCTTTACTTTTGCTCCACCCGTGAAACTGTCTTTTCCGGAAGGCTAGTTACTGGAGTTGAAATTGGAGACTGCCAGTAAAGTTCACAATAGAACTATAACTTCAGAAACATTCCTGCTTTTATGCCGAAAGGGCGCATACACCTTTTGCTCATCAAATGACTACTAAAATTGGTATCACACCCACAGCACGCCTAGTAGAAGTCTTTTCCGCTATTCAAGGGGAAGGACTGAATGTCGGGACACGTCAGATTTTTATTCGCTTTGCTCTTTGTGATTTGCGCTGTCAATTCTGTGATAGCGCTCATACGTGGAATGCACCCACTACCTGTAGGATAGAGCGATCGCCAGGAAGACGCGATTTTGAAATCTATTCAAACCCTGTCTCTTTACCTATCTTACTCGAATGGGTCGAGCGGCAAAATATACCTTCTTTACACGATAGCATTAGCTTGACTGGTGGTGAACCTCTGCTTCATGCTGGATTTTTAGTGGAGTTTTTACCACAGATACGTGCAATTACTGCTTTGCCTATATATTTAGAGACTGGAGGACACCGTCCAGAACAGTTGGCAATGATTTTGCCTTATTTAGACTCTGTAGGTATGGATTTGAAATTACCCAGTACTAGTGGTGAAAATCGTTGGCAAGAACACAGCAAATTTCTCCAACTTTGTTATGAATCACAAGTAGAAGTTTTTGTCAAAATCATCATTTCTGATCAAACAAACCCAGCAGAACTAGAGCGTTCAGCTTTACTTGTGGCACAGGTTAGTCCATCGATCCCAATATTTTTACAACCCGTTACTCCTTTGCCTGCTTCTGAACAATTCACGACAAATCCTGTGCTTGCCCCTTCTCCAGAACAGGTATTGATGTGGCAAGCTTTGATCAAGCGCTTCGTTAAGCAGGTGCGGGTAATACCTCAAACACATAAGATGCTGAATCAGCTTTAGATTTAATAATTTAGTGGTTATTAGTTATTTACTACTGACCACTATCTACTAACTAGCAATGTTCTTTTATAAAGATAAATGCAAGAATTAAGTAAAATTTGTGAATTTTTGATATAAAAAATGTACTTAGTTTAACAGTTAACCTAGTCTTAATACGGTATCTTAATTCTTGAACCAGTAATGTTTTGATATTTAAGCGTAGCGACAAGAAGGACAAGGAAAGGGAGACACGGGGACAAGGGGACAAGGGGAAAGTTCCTAGTTATCTCACCGCGTCCTTTCTATCTTCGTGTCACTCCTTCACCGCTCTCCCTTGTCTCCTCCCAATGCCCAACACCCAACATCTATCTACATGGAATCAAGGCGTTTACGCAACTGACTGCTAAAGAAATCTATGATAGTCACGACTATCAACAACACCAACATCATGGTTGTGGCTTTGTTATATTCAAAGCCATCTATATAACTTTTCAACTGAAAACCAATACCACCTGCTCCAACTACACCCAACACAGAAGCAGCGCGGATATTGTACTCAAACATCCACAGTGTATATCCTAAGCCCAAAGGCAAGACTTGGGGTAAAATGCCATATTGCGCTGTTTGTAATCTTGATGCTCCCGTAACTTGCAAAAATTCTATAGAACGAGAGTCTACTGCTTCGATCGCTTGTTGGTAAAACTTGGCAAGGTAGCCAATCGTATAAATGCTTAAAGCCAAAGTACCAGCAGGCGCACCCAGTCCAGTTGCGGCGACAAAAATTAAACCCAGAATAATCGAAGGAACCGAACGCACTATATTTTGTAAAAGATTAGCCAACCATTGTAACCAAACAGGGGCAACATTGCGGGCGCTAGCAATAGCAATTGGTAGAGAAAGAATTGCTCCTAAAGTTGTTCCCCACAAAGACATTTGGATTGTTTCAATTAATGCTTGAATAGCAATATCTAAAACAGCCGGGTCTGGTGGAAATAATCTAGAAATAAAATCACTTATATAGGGCCAACTATTTTTGAGAAGTTCAAAATCTACCTTCAGACCCTGCAAAGCCCAAGCGTAAATTGCTAATATTAGGCACAATATGAGTAGGCGACTCAGCCAAGCAAAACGCTGACAAAAACTTACAAAATACTTCATTTTTATACAACTCAGTCACCAACGATTAATCTAAGCGAACATGATATTAATTCTGAGTAATTCTTTTTTCTTCTACTTTTTAATTACAGAAAACTGGGCTTGCAAATTTTCACAATGACCGTCATAAATAACACGTCCATTATCTAAGACGATCGCTCGTTGAGCATATTCTGCTGCTATACCCAAATCGTGCAAAACTGTGACAATAGTTATACCTTGTTGAGAATGTAATTGAGATAAGGTATCCATCACCTGTTTACAGGCCATGACATCCAAACCTGTAATCGGTTCATCGGCTAAAAGAATTTGGGGAGATTGAATTAAAGCACGAGCGATCGCTACCCGTTGTTGCTGTCCACCACTTAGTAAACTTGTTTTTTGATCAGCTTGCCCTTTCAAACCCAATTGTTCTAATATCTCTAACGCTTGACGGCGATCGCGTTTAGGAAAACCAAACAGGGTTTGCCAAGTTGTACGTGTACCTAGTTTCCCACACAAAACATTATCAATTGCCGGAAGTTGGGGAATTAATCCCCCACCTTGAAATAACATCCCGATGTCTCGCCTAATTTGCGTTAAAGTACGAGGATTCATCGGCACACCATTAATATTGATGCTTCCCTGCTCTAAGGGTACTAGTCCAACAAGCGATCGCAGTAGCGTAGATTTACCCGCACCATTGAGTCCTAGCAAAGCTACAAACTCACCATGATGAATTTGACAACTAATCCCATTCAAAATGGGGCGCTGTAAAGATAGTGAGTATGCTGTTTTTAGATTGTGACACTCAATAGCGGGATGCATGTTGTAAGGAGGTGAGGTAAGTGAGGAGAGTGTGGGGAGACGCACCGGACGCGGAGATGGTGAGCAGAGGAGCAGGGGAGCAGGGGGGACAAGGGAGAATAACCTATTGACCAATGACTATTGACCAATGACTATTGACCATTGACCAAAAACAATTAACTTTTTAAGGCTGAATTCCTGCTAGTTGCAGGGCATTGCGTAAAGGTGCTAGATGTTGGTTATGGTCAACTTTGACCAATTCTGTAGAGTTATATAAGTTACGCAGCAATTGGTTATTTTGTGACTGATTCAACAGCAGCATCGCGCTGATAATTTTGTCGCGTGTAGGGGTGGGAACGTCATCATCAATAGCAACGCCGTGAGCAGGAACGCCGGAGATTTTGTGGAGAATTCGCACTTGATTCTTTTCTGCTTCCGTAATGTACGGGGGGTTAAGTGCATATTCTGACACCGCAGCTACATCCGCTTGACCACGTAACACAGCTTGTATGGCTTTGCTGTAATTACCACCATATGTAACTTGTCCAAAGAAATTATTCAAGCGATCGCGGTTTTCTACAAGTCCTTGTTTCACAAGTTCACCAGTGGGGAAAATAAACCCAGATCCAGAGGTGGGAGAAGTGAAAGCCATTCTTTTACCGCGCAATTGTGACAAAGTGGCTTTGGCTGTGGACTGGGTTTTAAAAGGGCTATTTTTGGGAACAACAAATACTGAGTTATAGGTATATTTCCCCGAATAAGTGGGGCGAACCTCAGCCAGATACAAACGAGCATTTGCTAATTGTTCAGCTTTCAACGCCGGACGACTACTCAAGAAAGCGATATCAGCACGGTTGGCTCTTAGAGCTTCCACTGCTGCGGTGTCATCACCAATCTGTGCTTTGACTGGAACTCCTAACTGTTTAGACAAAAACGTAGCTACAGCATTGGCTTTACTTTGCAAATCTGTAGAGTCAGAACGACTAGGAAAGATTACTACTAATTCATTTGTCTTTCCTTGGGCGAGTAAGGTTTGCTCTTTTTGATTGGGAATGAGATTAGCGATCGCCGACTTTTCTCCTAAAGCACTAGCCATTAAACCCATAAGCGCTAAAGATGACACACTTACACCCAGCACACCCTGTTTTGTGACTCTCATTTGTCTTTCTCCATTGGGAATTATTATCAATATTTATGCGAATTTATTGCAATTGTTTTTCTTAAAACTTTAGAGTTTTGAGGAATCAAAGTCAAGATGAATTGTGTAAATATCGCTTTTGATTTATCCACCAAGACAGCAATCAGAATTTTGGCGTTGCTGAATAAGGGGATGATTTAGGCTGACACGGAGACGGGGAGATGCGATGACACGGTGATTATTTTTTATGCAAATTCCAAAATCATCCCGCAATTATGCAACGCCAGAATTTTTACAACAAAGAGAACATGAGATGATATTTACTTTGCAGTCTGCAAAATATATCTGCTTGGCAATCAACCCATGAGTCAAATCATCTGGATAGCAAGACACGCTAATCGCCTTGATTTTGTTAACCCTGATTGGTTTCTTACCGCCGAACGACGTTATGATCCCCCTTTGTCTGAAGATGGTTTCATACAAGCGAAGCAACTAGCTAACCGTCTCAAGAAAGAAAAAATTGCCCATATTTTTGCTTCGCCTTTCTTGCGAACCGTACAAACGGCAAATGCTGTTGCAGAAGTTCTGGATTTACCAATTAAGCTGGAAACAGGTTTAAGTGAATGGCTCAATCCTGCTTGGATGACAGAGGAACCAGAAAGGCTTTCTATTCCTACCCTAGCTGGACTATTCCCAAGAATAGATACTAGCTATACCCCTCGCATTGCTGCTAAATATCCAGAAACTCAACCACAAGTGCGAGCGCGTTCCGGACAAACTGCTAGATGTCTAGCCACAGAATATTCTCCAGATAATATTTTGCTGGTGGGACATGGTGCATCTGTACTAGGCGCAGCGATGGGACTTGTTGGTGAAATTGCTGTAACGGAAGTTAAAGCATCTTTATGTAGCTTAGTAAAACTTGTGCGTCAAAATCCAGAATGGTTCCTTGAACTCAAGGGAGATACTTCCCACTTAACACAGGTCGAGGAATTTGTTCGGTTTAATTAATGGATAATAACTAAATGTCTTTTAAATGTTTTTCTCGTGGTAGTTAGTGCTAAAAAATCAACTACTAACTACTGTAGGGTACCACAGCTAGCTAGCTGTGTACCCCTAGCAATTAGCAATCAGCAACCAGCAACTACCATATATATTTATCTATGACTTTACTACTAGCAGGAGATATCGGCGGCACAAAAACCATTCTGCGAGTGATGGAGGAAACAGAAGCACCTCTTTTACGGACGGTGTATGAACAGCGTTACCGCAGTGGGGATTTTCCTGATTTAGTGCCAATAGTACAACAGTTTTTGACAGCAGCTAACACACCCATACCGGAAAAAGCTTGTTTTGCGATCGCTGGGCCTATAGTTCACAATACTGCCAAGCTGACTAATTTGGCTTGGTTTTTGGACGCCGAACGTTTACAACAACAACTCGGTATCACTCATGTCTCTTTAATTAATGATTTTACTGCTGTTGCCTATGGCATTTTAGGTCTAGAAGCACAGGACTTTTATACACTTCAACCTGGTAAACCAAACCCAGATGCACCCATTGGGATTCTTGGTGCTGGTACTGGTTTAGGACAAGGATTTTTAATCAAACAGGGAAATTTTTATCAAGCTTTTCCTTCTGAGGGTGGACACGCTGATTTTGCCCCTCGTACTGAGTTAGAGTTTCAACTGCTGAAATATCTGTTGGATAAACATGATATCCAGCGCATTTCTGTGGAACGGGTAGTTTCTGGTTTGGGAATTGTTTCCATTTACCAATTTTTACGCGATCGCAAAATTAGCAGCGAATCACCAAAGATAGCTGAAATAGTCAGAACTTGGGAACAAGAAGCAGGAAAACCAGAAAAAAGCGTTGATCCGGGTGCTGTCATTGGTAATGCTGCTTTACAAGGAAGCGATCGCCTTAGTGAACAAACAATGCAGTTATTTATAGAAGCTTACGGCGCTGAGGCTGGTAATCTTGCCCTCAAACTCCTTCCTTATGGTGGTTTATATGTTGCCGGTGGGATAGCCCCAAAAATCCTGTCTTTAATTCAAAAAGGTGAGTTTTTGTTCAACTTTACTCATAAAGGTAGAATGCGTTCGCTGTTAGAAGAAATACCAGTACATGTCGTAATAAATCAACAAGTGGGATTAATCGGTGCTGCTATTTATGCTTCTAGGCTTTAGTATATATACTTAGAAAAACAATGCTCTTTTTACACAATTTTACGGGTGCATCTAAACATTTTGTTAAGTTATAACAAACCTATCAGCCTACGTAATATTAGTCAGCCTACGTAATATTAGCAAGTGTAAAAGCAAAAACTATGACGAAAAGAGTGTTGTTTTCCTTAATTACTGTAGCATTACTATGTAGCGGATTTACTCGTGTCGAGGCACGTCCTCCCCAGCGCCCTCTTTCCCCAACCAAACCAGCTCCGAATAAACCAATTAAGTCAGAATGGAAGCTATTCACTGCCCCAGATGGTAGCTTTACTGTCTTAATGCCGGGAATGCCTAAAGCGATTACCCAAACTCAACAGACCTATATGGGGGCAATAAATTTACAAGTTTTTGTTGGTCAACTAGCTAACCAAGAAGTGGCTTACGTAGTCGCATACAATGGCTTCCCCTATAGCTATGGTCAAATGACAAATCCCCAATTAATACTTAATAATGCCCAAACTTTGGCTGTTAAAGCTACCCAAAGTAATTTAATTGGACAACGTAGCATTAATAGTTCAAATGGTCATCCCGGCAAAGAAATTGAGTATATTAACTCTGCTGGGAAAATCACCAAAAACCGAATGTATGTTGCTGATGGACGTTTGTATCAAGTCATGGCGATCGCAACTACAAAACAACAGAAGACTTTATCTAAAACTATTGATGGATACTTGAATTCTTTCCAATTAGTTTTGAAAAAATGAGGATTAGGATTGACGCAAAGAAGACAGTGAAAGTTGGGATTGGACTTTAGAAATAACCAACAATCAACCACTAACTACTAATAACATAACAGGTTCAAGCGTCAAAACTGTTGATTTGAATTTCACAAGCCCTAAAAAACTGTTGTGTTACGAATTCCTCAAAACTAACTAATGGCAAACAAGAGGGATTTTTAATCAATTCTTTTGCTAATAAAAAGCCTGCAACTGTCCATGTTTGATATTTTCTTGCTTGTTTGCCTTGCAGTCGGCCTCTTCTACCGTCGTAATACTCTGGCCATTCATCATCTCTAAGACGTTCTTGGGCAATTTCAATTGCTCTGTCTGCTAAATATACTCTTTTAGTTTTAATGGCTGCTGCTGCCAACATCCACATTAATACGGGCCAATTCCCACCGTTGTGATAAGACCAAGGTATATTCTTAGGATCGCAGCCAGTAATAATTCTATATTCTTCATTTTCCAAGGCTGGAAAAGTGATTTTCATCGGCATATCTCCGACTAAGTCATCCCAGCGTTTCTCAATTAAATTCATGATGGCTTGCGATTGTTCTTCGCTCGCAAGATCAGAAATAATTGCAACTAAATTTCCTAATGTAAAAAAGCGGGTATCCATCTGTGATGGGCCAACATTTCCTGCTAGATAACCACCTTGTTTTGGCAGCCACCGATCTAATTCAGCATAAGGAAGCGAATCTACATATATATTGAATTCATTAACGGCCTGTTTGCCATACTCTTCACCTTTGTAACGGTAAATAGCATTAAGACGATTTAAGTCTATCCAGTAATGTTTACGGATATGAGCAAGTAAAATCGGTAAGCGATTATCAATAGCTGTAACAATATCTTGATTGTCTTGGCAAATTAGCAATTCTCGCCCAGCACGTAATGCTGAGTAAAATAGAGATTGTATTTCTAAAGGATGTCCGTATATACCCAGACGACGATCAATCATACAAGCACCGTCTGGAACCAATAGGGTAGGATACATATCAAAACGTGTCGCTAAGGAAAGTTCCATAATCAACTTGATTCCTTGTTGAAAATCGCTTTGATATGCCAATGAATAATCCTGGGTAGCTACTACATAAGCACGTAGCAGGATCATCCACCAAAAACATGAATCTACTGGTGTGACTCTAGCGATCGCATGTTCTCCAAAATCTGCTTCTAAATATTCTTCACCATTTTGAGATACAACTACTTTAAAGCTTGCTGGAATCATGCCTCGACCAGGTTTGTAGGCATCTAATTGATTTTCTTTTGGCTGTAGCTTTAAAGTTACTTCTAGAAAGTTACGAACAATTTCTGTTCTACCTTGAACGAGAAATAGTAGACCAGAAGAAACAAAATCGCGAATAAAACATTGATCGTAATTGAGCGCATCTATTGTACTATCAATGGCAGCGAGTGTCCCAACTGGACGACCTTGATAGTACATAATCGATTTTTCTAAAACTTCCCAAGCTTCTCTTTCTACATTTTCAATTGTTGCCAAATCTTCTAATTGCATCGTCTCAATATCTCCATATGAATTTTAAAGTTAATAGATAAAATTTAGTTTTTTCATTTCAATTTTTTCATCCTGATCAACAGTTTTTTAATTCAAAAACAAAGATAAATGCTAATTTAAAAAATCTTTTCACTGTTTAAACAATCAATTTTATTAATTTTTATGATTTTTTATTATTTGCAATTTTAGCCTGAAAAAACGCATTTCTTGCTATTTTAATAAAAATAGCCAAGAAACCTGCTTGTTATAACCAAGCTCAATATATTATTTAACACTTGGAGATTTCTCAGGATTTAATTACTTTTTACCATACAAAAACATATATGATACTAATTCTTCGTGAAGCTGCATAGAATTTTACCCCTCACCAACCCTCCCCGATGTCTTGGGGAGGGTGCGCGTTAGCGCGGGTGGGATATTTGTATGCGTCTTCATATTAAATTGGTATGAGTATGAGTTTAATTTTTTGTAAATTTAAATACTTTAACAACAGAAGTACTTTTAGCTGTAAATAAATAATTTACTAACATATTAAAATTTATAACTATTTTTCATAATATGCAATAGTAATTTTAAAAATCATTTTTGATATTTAACATAGTAATTAATTTTACTTTTTATCTGCTAATCTTCTGTATAAAGAAATAAATTTAACTTAATATAGTGCATCCAAAAATACACATTTAACCAAAAAACAATATATTTTGAAAATGAGCTATTTCAAGTAAATAACACATTTCATCATAGATAAATTATCGTCATACATTTCAAATATTTTTGATGAGCGGTAATTTTTTTCTTAATTCTTCTTTGCTAATTACCCCAAATAGTGGTCTAATAAAGCTATGCTAATCAGCAAGTTTACTGATCAAAGTTTTTTTATGAGAGTTAGGAAAGAATGCAATCGTACAATGACCAAATAGATTAGAACGAAATTTTAGCTTCTTCGCCCTTATTATGGGAGTGCGATCGCATACTAAAAAGTTGGTAGATACAAAAAAGTAACTAGCTACACAAATGGCTATTCTGATAAACAACTAGATGAGAGAAGTGTTTATATTAAAAAAGCATATTATTTTGTAGCTATTGTTACTTGTATCATATCAAATTTCCGAAGTACATCAAGTACGGAAAACAAATATTTCCCAAAAATCTTCTTAAATCTTCCGGATAACAACTAAAGTTTCTGTATTTTACAAACAGAGGGAGTTCTGTATGGAAAAACTCCTAGTTCCCTGGATTAATAATTAAAAAACAATAAAGTTAAATTCCGCGACCTAGCAATGTGCGCCCAGCGTGGCTGTTTGGAAAATCAAGGGTCTAAAGCCTGCCTTTGTTTAGAGGATTTGTTTCTTTCTCCACGACTGAGCATTGCCTGATACAAGAATCAACACAATAGAATTGCCTGTGTAGACTTCCAAAAATTTAACCCACCTTGCTTTAGTGATATAAATTTTAAAGCTATATAGTTAAGCTACGATTAAGTAATATTTTGATTTGAGGTATTAATTTAGTATTCACAAATCTGGATTAGGTAATAAAAATAAAAAAGAAATCAAGAAGTCTTAGTCAAAATGACGATTTGAAAGTATTTGAGTCCACAAATAATAAACTCTTTGGCTAAAAGACTTGAAAAGTATTTATGGACGGTTTATATCAATAGTGGAAATAACTATAATAAGCGTACTAAATAGTATGATAGAAAATCTCACTTAATATTAATCGCAAATCCAATTTAATGAATTTAGATTATCTTATCATAAATATTTATTTATTTAATTAAAATTACTTATTGTCTTAGAAAAATATTCCTAAGTAAACATATGAATTTGATTAATTGTACGGAAAAATAAAAAATAAACTCAAAAGGAAAAATTTATGCTTAAAACAGTAGAAACTGTTAAAAATGCTCCGGTAGAACGCTTGCTCAAGCTTTGGGCAAAACGTTATACACTAGATTTCTCTCGTGTCTCACTAGACAAGTATGTTCATACTAGTTTAGTGGCAACCGCTTCACCAGAGGGACGAGCTTTTACATCTGCTAGGTTGACAAAGAATCTATTAGATATTAATTGCCAAATGGGATGTATACAAGCGAAAAGTTTTTATAGTTATATCCCCAACATTGTAGATTTGAATGAAGCAAGACTGATAACTCAATTTGCTTTTCGAGTATATAAAAAAACACTTGAATTTTACGAAAAAAACTCTCTTCAAGCACATTTATCAACAACAGAAATATTTGAAAGTAATAATATTGTCACATTTGGGATGGCAGAAATCACCGAATTAGCCTATTTACTTGAACCAGTATTACTTTTATTTCAAGAGCAGCACATAATTTCCAAAGACTGGCGTTCTCTTGGCTTTATGACTACGCAAATAAATTTTACAAATCAGTTAATTCTCAAAAAACTTACGTCAACAGAAAAAATATTACTAACTCCCTACTTAAAATTTGTTGAAGAACAAGTTGCCATGCCTTGGCAACAAGTCTGTGCTAGCGCTACCAAGTATGAGGTAGATTCACCGGAATTCAAGCTTGTAGAACAGATGATGTTAGCTACACCAGAGATTGCTGAATCGATTTATCGTCAACTGGTGGATTTATTACCCAATCACTATAGCCGCAGGGGAGAATTGACTAACCCAAGTATCAAACACTCTTGCCTTCGTGACTTGAATATGTTTCAAGCTTACTTGTGGTTGTGTTTTTTAGAAAAGAGCATGGAATCCATAGAAAGGGAACTTCTACCTTTGTGTGTGATGGTTGTCAAGGGTGTGGGCATTAAATGGGAAATGACAGAAAAATGGTGTCAACTCTTGGTAGATGAAATTAGCAGCCACCTGAACGCAGAACAGAAGATGTTATTGTGGCCTTATCTACAAGAAATGCAACAGCTATTTTTGAGGGAGCGATCGCGTTTGGGTTATAAAGAAGAATTAGCTGGCGGTGTAGTTTAACAGTTATAGTGTTGCCTACATTGCCAGCATCTATAATTAATTCTTGCCCTATGTTAGTTCGTTAATTATGTCGGAAGAAGATATCCGTGCTACGCGGCTAGAGAAAGTAGAACAGTTTAGACAGTTAGGGATGAACCCCTACGCCTATCGTTGGGAATCTACCCATCACGCAGCGCAATTGCAGGAAAAATTTGCTGATTTAGCCAATGGAGAAGAAGTAGATATAGATGTAGCTGTGGCTGGGCGCATTATGGTGCGTCGCGTCTTCGGTAAACTAGCTTTCTTTGATATAGAAGATGAAACTGGCAAAATTCAGCTTTATTTAGACAAAAACCGCGTCCAAGCAGGTATGGCAGATGTTGATGCTAATGCCTTTAATCATCTCAAACAGCTTACAGATGTTGGTGACTTCTTGGGTGCAAAAGGAACAATTAAACGGACTGAAAAGGGCGAATTATCAGTTTATGTTAAAGAATATACAATATTAACTAAATCTCTGTTGCCCTTGCCTGATAAGTGGCATGGTTTGACAGATGTAGCTAAACGTTATCGGCAACGCTACGTAGACTTAATCGTTAACCCAGAAGTTCGGCAAACTTTCCGCCGTCGCGCTCAAATTACTGCTGGTATTCGTAGATACTTAGAGGAACGTGATTTCTTGGAAATTGAAACTCCTGTTTTACAAGCAGAAGCAGGAGGTGCAGATGCGCGGCCATTTATTACCCACCACAACACCTTAGATATGGAGTTGTATTTGCGGATTGCCACAGAACTCCATCTCAAGCGATTGATTGTCGGTGGGTTTGAAAAAGTATTTGAACTAGGACGGATTTTCCGTAATGAAGGAATTTCTACCCGTCATAATCCAGAATTTACTACGGTGGAAATTTACCAAGCCTACGCCGACTACAACGATATGATGGCGCTAACGGAAGGAATTATTACTAGTGTTGCCCAAGAAACACTCGGCACATTACAAATTACCTACCAAGGACAAGCAGTTGATTTAACACCACCTTGGCGTCGTGTTACCATGCATGATCTTGTACAAGAATATACAGGATTAGATTTCCGATCCTTCCAAAGCTTGGAAGCAGCTAAAACTGCATCTAAAAACGCTGGATTAGAAAAAATAGAAGATTGTCCTTCTATTGGTAAGCTGCTGAATGAAGCCTTTGAACAAAAAATAGAGGCTAACTTAATTCAGCCTACTTTTGTAATTGACTATCCCGTCGAAATTTCACCCTTGGCAAAACCGCACCGTTCTCAGCCTGGTTTGGTGGAACGTTTTGAATTATTTATTGTTGGGCGCGAAACAGCCAACAGTTTTTCAGAACTTACCGATCCCATTGATCAACGCCAACGCTTAGAAGAACAAGCAGCCCGCAAAGCCGCAGGTGATTTAGAAGCTCAAGGAGTAGATGAAGACTTCCTAACAGCCTTAGAATACGGAATGCCTCCCACTGGAGGCTTAGGAATTGGTATTGACAGATTAGTAATGTTGCTGACTGACTGTGCTAGCATCCGGGATGCGATCGCCTTCCCCCTACTCAAACCAGAAAAATCTGAACAAATTGGAGAATAGGAATACGGGATAGGAGATCAAAGATCAGGTATAAATCAGTTAACAGTTAACAGTTAACAGTAATCAGGTTAATTTGATAACTGATAACTGATAAGTCCCCCTTCCAATCTCCAATCCCCTTTCCCCTTTCCCCTTTCCCCGATCCCTAACTGATAACTGTTTCAAAGTATGGCAGGACATAGTAAATGGGCAAATATTAAACGCCAAAAAGCAGTAGTGGATGCCAAAAAGGGTAAGACATTTACTCAACTTTCACGGGCAATTATTATTGCTGCTCGTAGTGGTATTCCAGATCCAGCAGGTAATTTTCAACTGCGGACAGCGATCGACAAAGCCAAAGCGGCGGGTATTCCCAATGAAAATATTGAAAGAGCGATCGCTAAAGGTGCGGGAACTTTTGCAGGTGATGGATCTCAACTTGAAGCTATTCGTTACGAAGGTTATGGCCCTGGGGGCGTTGCTGTTTTAATCGAAGCCTTGACAGACAATCGTAATCGTACCGCAGCTGACTTACGCGCCGCCTTCAGCAAAAATGGCGGTAATCTTGGTGAAACAGGATGTGTCAGTTGGATGTTTGATCAAAAAGGTGTTTGTATTGTTGAGGGAGTAGAGGATGAAGAAAAACTTTTAGAAGCATCCCTAGAAGGTGGCGCAGAATCTTACGAGATGACCGATAAGAATAGTAGTGAGGTTTTTACTGAGGTGACAAACTTAGAAAACCTCAACCAAACTCTCAAAGAAAATAATTTTCAGGTAACAGACGCCGAACTACGTTGGATTCCGAATAACAACGTTGAAGTTAACAACCCAGAACAAGCGCGATCGCTACTTAAATTAATAGATACTTTAGAAGGCTTGGATGATGTGCAGAACGTCACCGCCAACTTTGAAATGTCAGAAGAATTAATGGCTGTCATGTCTTAGCTTAAATTGCAATAGGAATTTCACATTAATTACACAGCACCGACATATTAGTTTGAGATATTGATATTGTTGATGACCAAATGTTAGTAACAGGTAGTGCCAAGCAACCAACAGCTAACCATTAACAATCAATAACAAGTAACTTTATCTTACTCTTCAACACACTTAAACACGGTTTTTACCCTACTGCGTATCTCATGCACCAGTAGGGTTTTTTATTGGCGTTGCTGAATAAGGAGATGATTTAGGCTGACACGGAGACGGGGAGATGCGATGACACGGTGATTATTTTTTATTTAATACCCTCTTCTTAAATTTTTAATTTTTAATTTTTAATTGTTTACTCCCCCTTGTCCTCTACGGCGCGATCGCGTAAAAATAATAATTAAAACGCTGTAATTTGTCTTAACAATGGCGCAAGCACAGCTTCCACAAACTTTTTTCCCAAACCAGGTAGCTACAAGTAAACGGGAATACGACTATGATTTGGTCATAGTCGGCGGCGGAATTATCGGCCTCACCTTAGCATCTGCTTTTAAGAACTCAGGATTGAGTATCCTGCTGATTGAAGCCAAACCAGAATCCGCAGCAGTAGCCAAGGGACAAGCTTACGCCGTACATATGCTGTCGGCGCTAATTTATCAAGGTATTGGAGTCTGGGACAAAATCTTACCCCAAATTGAAACTTACCGCCGCGTCCGGCTTTCTGATGCTGATCACCCAAATGTGGTGGAATTTACCACAGCAGACATCAATAAACAAGATTTGGGTTATGTGGCGGAACACCAAGCACTGTTGTATCCTCTACGTGAGTTTGTCAAAGAATGTCCAAATGTGACTTATTTGTGTCCAGCAGAAGTCATAAGTACTCATTATCACCAGGACACAGCTACAATCAACATCAAAGTCGCCGGAGAAATACGGACAGTCCGTAGCAAATTGGTAGTAGCTGCTGATGGTTCGCGATCGGCTATTCGGCAAGCTGCTGGGATTAAAACTCGTGGTTGGAAATACTGGCAATCCTGCATTGTGGCATTTGTCAAACCAGAAAAACCACATAATCATACTGCCTACGAAAAATTTTGGTCTAGTGGCCCCTTCGCAATTTTACCTTTACCGGGAAATCGTTGTCGCATTGTCTGGACTGCCCCCCATGAAGAAGCAAAAGCCTTGTGTGCTTTGGATGATGAGCAATTTCTCCGAGAATTAAGTCGGCGTTTTGGTAATCAGCTGGGTAAACTGGAATTGCTTGGCGATCGCTTTATTTTTCAGGTACAACTCATGCAAAGCGATCGTTACGCCCTACACCGATTAGCTTTGGTGGGTGATGCAGCACACAATTGTCATCCCGTGGGTGGCCAAGGTTTAAACTTGGGTATCCGCGATGCAGCAGCCTTAGCCCAAGTGATTCAAAAAGCACATCAAGCTGGTAAAGACATCGGTGATATAAAAATCCTCAAACAGTACGAACGTTGGCGGAAAAGGGAAAACCTAACTATTCTAGGTTTTACAGATTTATTAGATAGAGTCTTTTCTAATACATTTTTACCCGTAATGCTAGTTCGTCGTCTTGGGTTATGGGTAATGCAGCGAGTACCAATCTTGAAAATATATACTCTCAAATTAATGATTGGCTTGAAAGGACGCACTCCCGAATTAGCCCAACATTATATAGCATTCCTAAATCATTCGTGAACAACAATATCTCCGAACTTAGCGATCGCCAGTGAATCAGCGATCTGGGATATTATACGATTTTGAATTTTGGATTACTCTGTCGAGTAGCCACGGAGTGGCTACTTGCACGCCTGTCGCTAACGCGCTTACCAAAGGTAGCCGCATCGAAGCGCGTCTATAGATTTTGGACTGAGAAACTCTTTATACATAAGAGTTCTGTAAGTCCATCTGTCACATTCTTTTTTCAAATTCATCTTACCCCTACTCGCCAGTTTTATTCTTCAAGAAGTTGGGGTTTATGTTTTTAATTTTTACAACTCATACCATGTTTGATTAAACACTTATGCAATACTGACAGATTCAGGGTTTTTTGTCATAATTTTGGGTTTGTAGAGACGTTGCAGTTCAATGTCTCTATTTTATTTAACTTTTTACTATGTTATTGGAGTTTCTACTTAAATAATAATACTTAAAAAGCATTCTTTTTTTTATCTTATTAAAGTAAAAAATGATACTCGTACAACTAAGCCATAAGTATTAAATTTTACTCAAATTTTAATAGCAAAGCACTGACATTGAGACAATCCAAGGAGAAAATTCAGATAGAAGTGCAATCTCTACCTGGAATGATTTTCAGGAAAAATTTGCTGAATTAGCCGGAAGCAAGGGTTGTTTTGATTAATTTGTTATGCGGATTTTAATTTACTCTTATAACTACTACCCAGAACCAATAGGGATAGCCCCCCTAATGACTGAATTAGCAGAGGGACTCGTTAAACGAGGACATCAAGTACGTGTAGTGACTGCTATGCCAAACTACCCAGAACGTCGAATATACGACGGGTATAAAAAAAAGTTGTATATGACCGAATATAAAAATGGCGTTCAAATTCAACGCAGTTATGTTTGGATTCGCCCTCAACCGAACCTTCTAGATCGGATATTACTAGACGCGAGCTTTGTGATTACAAGTTTTCTACCAGCCTTGAGGGGTTGGCGTCCAGATGTAATTCTTGCGACTTCACCATCTTTACCTGTGTGTCTTCCAACAGCCTTATTAGGATGGTTACAAAATTGTCCTGTGGTATTAAACCTTCAAGATATATTGCCAGAAGCAGCGATTCATGTTGGCTTGATAAAAAATCAATTACTTGTTAAAGCCTTTACAGCATTAGAAAAATTTGCTTACCACACTGCGACAAAAATTAGTGTCATTGCTGATGGATTCGTAGAAAATTTGATAGATAAAGATGTAAAAGCGAATAAAATTGTACAAATTCCCAACTGGGTCGATGTCAATTTTATTCGTCCTTTACCAAAAGAAAATAACTCTTTCCGCAGCGAACATCAACTAAATGATAAATTTTTAGTTTTATATTCTGGTAACATTGCTTTGACTCAAGGTTTGGAAACAGTAGTAAAAGCTGCCTCTACGTTGCAACATATTCCAGATATTAAGTTTGTAATTGTAGGAGAGGCAAAAGGTCTACAAAGATTGCAGCAAGAATGCCAAAAATGTGGTGCAGATAACGTTTTATTGCTGCCTTTTCAACCCCGTGAACAATTACCAGAGATGTTGGCTGCTGCTGATCTTGGTTTGGTAGTACAAAAGAAAAATGTGATATCCTTCAACATGCCATCCAAAATTCAAGTTTTACTTGCCAGTGGTAAAGCATTAATTGCATCTGTACCTGATAACGGTACTGCTGCGAGAGCAATAAGACAAAGCGGCGGCGGTGTTGTTGTCCCTCCAGAAGATCCCGATGCTCTAGCTAGGGCAATTTTGGATTTGTACCAACATCCTCCAAAAGTTAAAACTCTCGGTTATAACAGTCGCCAATTTGCCGTTGAACAATATTCTTTTGAGCAAGCTTTAAATTATTATGAGTCTTTGTTCTACACAATGATTGCTGATAGTCCAGCAATTGAATCCACTGTTGTTTCTAAACAAGAAGTTAAAATCAGTTAACAATGATTTGTCTTGACCAATTAGGGCTTGATGGTACAAGCCCCGGATTAATCCGTGGAATAAATCGAAAATCGAAAATTTCAAGGGGCGACAATCGCCTCTAAGCCCCGCCAACTAAAGAGTTAGAAGGCACAGACCCCTTGAAAAATTTGGGTGCTTATTGAGAATGAACTGTATAGAGGTAGTAGACTCTTCTGTGGAGAGCGGTTTCGTGGTAAAAAAGAACGGTCTCGTATCAAAGAAAGAGGGTTTATTTCTCTGATGAAGAACATCTAAAACCTTAATTTTTATGCAAATTTAACTTTGATTATATTCTATCAGTTGTTTGTGTAATTAATTCTGCTTAGTTACTTATCGCTGACTTTTCAGACTTTTTTAGAAATGTATAAGCATCCTCAGTCTTGTTCCATGCAGCCCATAACCAGGAATTACCTAATGGACAGACACTAAAGGCAGGTGAACTCCACGACATAATTGAATTTTATTTAGTAAATATAATAACTAGTATTATACGCAAGAAATTTTTGATGTAATTAACTCTACTATTCCAAAACTTCCATCAAGTTCTCAATCGTGATATCAAAAGCACGAGCTATTTCATACACTAGACTTAAATGAACAGTATTCAGTCCGTCATCACATTGAGTATAGCTTTTGACAGTGTTGTAGTTGACTCCAGATTGATCAGCGACATCTTGCAACGTCCAACCCCGTTTTTTAGCTAATTCTCGATTTTTGAGGGTAACAATACTAAAAGCGATCGCTCGTTGAGCCTGGAAAACTTGAGAGCGATCGCTATTCAAAACACATCCCACAAATTGGGGAAGACTAACCTATGATATCAATCTCAAAATCAAATACTCATTTGTTAAGAAAAAGCAGTTAATTGATATTAGGTATTGTGAACTTAGCAAATTGCCACCAATGACTAATACCAATGACTAAACGAATAATAATCATATACGGGTAAGAGCGGCTATTTTAGTCAGCTTATCTGTATTTAATCCCTTTAATTCATCAAGCTGTAGCCAACCTTCTTTGACCAACCTCGCAAATACAAAGATGAGAACTGAATATCTGTAGTCGTACTTGCCATCTATCTCATGTCTCCTTGCACTCAAGAAATTGTGTAATTGCCATATATGATCAAGTTCTGCGATCGCACTTGTTTTTTCGCGAACTTCTTTGATCAAAGTATCAATCTCTCGCTCATAAGCTCTCTCGAAAGCTTGTTTAGCTACTTCTTTCTCAGTCTTAGACCACTCAACGTCACTCACTTGCTTCATTAACCCTACAATCTATGCGGTCATTTGTTTTATCAAATTGTGCCATTTACCTCAAATAAGGGAGGGAGCGCCCTTACCACAGAGCGCTCACGCAATTAGTCAGGCTTACTTACACTGAGCTTTCTCTAGCGAACTAAATTCAAAAGTTCTTTGGGAGAAGCCAGCAAATCAATTGCTACAAAGAAAATCTTGCCTTTAGGATTGAGCAAGAATCGCCAAGCCATGTTCATTCCCACAGCAGCACCAAACCATGGAGTTTGTACTTTACCAGTGACTTTCACCTGGGTGTAACCATCTTCTGCGGGTTCCGCAACACCTCGTTCGGGCATTAATTTGAGGTTTTGACATTCCTCATTAAAAAATCTAAGAATGGCATCTCTACCAACAATTGGTTTTTGGAAAGGAGGTTGCAAAGCAGCATCAGGCGCGAACAGATCAATCAAAGCTCCAAAGTCATTGGCATTCAAATTGTCCATGTAACTCAGCACCGTTGGATTGTCAATGCCTTCAATAGTGACTTGAGTTCGCTGTGAAACTTCTTTGGGAGCAACAACAGGTTCAGTAACTCTTTTATAGTCACCCAACTTGCTTGGATCAAACCCCATATCTACCACAGCACTACGTAAGACTGTAATTTGTTGACCCTGATCCAGTTCTCTAACTGCTTGCAGCACTGCTGAAGCATTAGCAGAAAGCTGATAGCCTGCTGGGATTGGAGCGACGATACCCTGATCCATCCATTGTCCAAGTTGATACCAGAATCCTAACTTGATGTTTGCAGACCAGGTAGCATAAGTACGGCAAATTGGTGTATCAGCATGGTTTGCTAGGTCACACATAACCTGCGTTTGCTCAGAGAAAGTCATTTGCCGAATTTGATTCAAAGTTGCTTCTGCAAACTGCATACTAGCAGCACCTGGAGCAGCAACCGTGATGGTTTTACCCATCTCTAGATAAGCAAACCAAGTCCATGCTAGTTGGTCTTCAGCACTAAGCTGATTGAATCTAGCGATCGTGGCTGGTACTGCATCAGCAGATAGGGTTTTTGGGAAGATACCACGAGCTGAGTCAATAGTAAACGGCATAAAAAAATTTACCTTACTAGGTTTGCAACTGGCAAAAAGATAACAAGGAGAGCATTTGGGCGATATAACTTATCTCTCGATCACCAAAATATCATAAAATATTACAAAAATTAACAAAAATATACTTTTGCGTCGATTCCGCGTAGCGCTAACAGGGGTGAAAGCTTGATACCACGCTTTTACAACAAGCTAAGGAACTAGCAACAGCCTGCGCGAAGTTCAATATTTTTTACAGCCGATAACCTTGATTTCTGTTTTTCCCTGTGTTTCAAAAACTAGTGCTTAGGATTGATGGAGTATAACGGTTCAGCCAAAATCTATTCAAAAAACCCAGAGTTCATAGCTACGTACAGAGTAGCTATAAAATCAAAATTTACGCAAAATATCAAAACAACGTGGTAGGGTGAGAACCCCTGCCACGTTGTTTTGATAGATATTTCTAATAAATTAGAGATGCTGCTATGCAACATCTCTATTACTTTATATATGCCTTCTTTAATTATGCGATCGCATTCACAAATACATAAAATTTTTAATAAACCACAGGTGCTTGACCACGCAAAGCACGTAGAGCATTCATACAATAAGGACAATCGCAACCAAATGTAGCAAGTGCAGCATCGCTTTCTTCTTCAGTAAAGTTGAGCATTGCTACTTTATCGTTAGAAAAATTGACTGCATTGAATTTAGATGCAGTAGAGTAACGAGGATCTACTTTGGAAGTCCGTATACACACAAAGCGATCATAACTAACGTGAGGATGTCTGATGCACGCTTCTCCGTCTTTGAGACGAATTACTGGTGAAGCTGCATGAGCAGGATTGACTATTCCGATTACGGATAATAAAGAAGTGAAAATGGTAGGACTTGCAAGCAAAGCTAATGCTAATTTCTTATTCATGACCTTTCCAAAAAATCAAGTTTCTAAACGCTAGCAACTCTGAAATTAAGTTTCTAGCGTTAACAAAGATAATAATCAAAGATAGCAGGAAAATCTATAATTTATGCAACTTTAATCTTTTTTATATCATAAAAAATAAACAATATGTTCGAGACAAAAGTTCATGTAATTTTTGTCCGAAATGAGGGTATGAAAATCTATTCCCTAATTCCCGTTGTCCCTTCGCTCCTAATCCCCAAAGGAGGTATTGAGTCCCCCAGAGAGAACCCCACCTTCCCTGATCTGTGTTACCTATTTCCTACTCCCCATTTTTGAAAGAATAAACAGTTGCTGTTTTTACTAACTAGCTAAATAGCAACTAAGTTTATTCTGATGTCTTCGCAGAGTATTCAAAGCTTTTTGTTCTAATTGGCGCACTCTTTCTCGACTCATTCCAATCCGTTCGCCAACTGCTGCTAATGAGAGTTCATTTCCATCAATTAAACCAAAGCGTAAAGTCAATATTTCCTGTTGTTGAGGAGGTAATTTAGATAATAAATTTTGAATATCTTGATTGAGAGATTTTTGAATTGTGTAGTTTTCAGGAGATAACCCATCATCTTCTAACATCTCCTGTAATTCTGTGTCTAATTCTGTTCCAACTCGCATTTCTAAAGAAACGGGTTGACGTGCAGAAAGCCAGTGTTGTCTAATTTCATCAGGTTCTAAATCAAGTACTTGGGCAATTTCTGCTGTGCTGGGAGTACGCCCTAATTTCTGCGATAATTCTCGTTGAGTAGATTTAATTTTGTTTAGTTTTTCGGTGATGTGAATAGGTAAGCGAATTGTACGTCCTTGTTGTGCGATCGCTCGTGTCATAGCTTGGCGAATCCACCAATAAGCATAAGTCGAAAATTTGTAGCCCTTTGTCGGATCAAATTTCTCAATTCCTCGTTCTAAACCTAAAGTACCTTCTTGAATTAAATCTAACAAGTCTAGATTACGTTTTTGGTACTTTTTAGCAATAGAAACTACTAATCGCAAATTAGCTACTAGCATTTTATGCTTGGCTTGTTGCCCTTTACTTAACAAATCAAGCAATTGTTCTTCACTCATTTTGAGACTATTTGCCCACTCTTGTAGTGTGGGTTCACGCTTTAATTCCAATGCCAATTTATCCTGTACAGCTATTATGGCTATCATCTGCTGTACTTGTTTAGACAAAAAAATCTCTTGTTCATAATTCAATAGAGGAATACGCCCAATTTCATGAAGATAAGTACGCACCATATCAAACTGAGATGTAGAGTTTTTAGTTTTAATATGAGCTTCTTTCTTTAGAGGTGTCGTATTGTTCATAAATTGTTGTAGAAACTAAAACTCAATAATAGGAGGTAATGTTGTGCATCAAAGTTTTTTCTGCCAGAGTACTAGTTTGCTAAATCTGAATTCATAGAACTTAGTCCTGAGCAAAACTAACTTGGCAGATTAGTACTACTGTAAGATGTGATTCAAGATAATATTTGATGCTTATTTGATGCTCATTGAGTATATAAACACCAGCTTGAGGTGAATATGTTTAACTTAAAACCCTAATGTTTCACAGATGTGTCAAACTATTGAAGAATAGATGTCAACAAATTTTAAATATAGTCAAATGAAAAATCAGATGAAGATGAAACCTCCATCTGAAAAAATATGGTATATTATCAAACTAAGTATAAATGCTATTACCTAGAAAGCTCCAACTCTACCAACCAGAATATAGAAAGTTTTGGCGATTAAAAATAAGTCATATAAGGGATGCCATTTTTTTTGGTATTGCAAGTCTAGATCGACAATTTGCTCAAAGTCTTTTATATGGGAACGGCCACTAGTTTGCCATTCACCAGTTAAACCGGGTTTAACATTTAAACGTTGCCAATGACGTTGATTGTAGTGTGCTACTTCGTCATTTGTGGGTGGACGTGTTCCGACTAAACTCATTTCACCTACTAGGACATTCCAAAATTGTGGTAGTTCGTCTAAGCTGGAGCTTCGTAAAATCCGCCCAATTTTGGTTACTCGGAAATCATTTTTATTTTTAAATATAAGTCCGTTAGCTTCGTTTTTAACTAAGTACTTTAATTGTTCAGCCTCAGAAAGCATTGAGCGGAATTTACGAATATAAAACGGACGCCCGTATAATCCGTAACGTTTTTGTGTGAAAAAAATAGGGCCGGGACTGTCTAGTTTAATGGCGATCGCAATCGGTATAAATACAAGAGCTAGTATAAATAATCCAATTATGCTACCCAGAATATCTAAGCAACGCTTAAATTTAGACTTTACTGAAAGATGAGGATAAAATGATAAGTCCCATGTGTTAGAGGTTGCACCTTCAACAACGGTTGTAAATGGTATTCCGTACATTGTCAAGCCGAGTGTTGAGTGAAAAACGTGTTTTTACGTATCTTATATTTTGACTATAGACTCAGCTTTCTTCTAATCATTCAAACACAACCGTATATTCACTGAATCTTCATTTAGTTGATAGGGATCATCATTTTTTATAAATTTCACATAAAGCACATTTAATATATCTTATGGAAGATGAAAAATCATTTTGGGTGTGGATATTACAGGTAGTTGTGTTAGAATTTGCTATCAAATGTTTGTGATTATTGACACATTCAATTATTACCTGTTACATAAAAGTATCAGCTTAGAATCTTCCACTAAAATATTAGTCTCAAGGTTAGAGAAAGAGGATTTTGCCTTGTAGAAAAGGCAAATTAAATACTAAAAACGTGCAGTAAATCTGACGTTGGTTTTCTCTATCACAATCAAAAATGATATTCCGTGGTGGATAAAAATGACACTTTACTTTTTTGGAGTGTCGAGTTGAAAATTTGTACTTCTGGGGCGTAACTTATCTTAATCGAAGTCTGGAAAAATCCCAGATTAATATGAAAGTGGCAATAGCTGCTTGCATTCAACTTATTTAAAAATAAAGCAACAAGAAATTTAGTGTAATGCGATCTCAAGATTGAGGAGCGGGATAAATGGTTATAGCAGGGGCGGAAATAAAAGTAGGTCGCTTAGAATCAATTGTTGAGCAAATTGGGGAAGCTGTACTCGCTACTACAGAAACTATCGAGCGTTTAGCTCAAAGAGTGGATAATCTCAGCACCCAAGTTGAAGAACAAGGAAAACAGTTACAGCAGCAGGGTTATCAAATCTTAGCTTTATGTGATGCAGTACAAACTCTGGCTGAAACACAAGATGATTCACTCCAAAGAATATCCCAATTGACAAAAAATCTCGACCGTTTGATGCAACTCATTGAAGCACCAGAAGATTCATGAACAGTGAACAGTGAACAGTTATCAGTGAACAGTTATTAAACTGATAACTGATAACTGGTAACTGATAACTGATTTACACTTTCAATTGGGTAACTGCTATTTTGCCTGAAAAGCAAACATCAACATCACTCCCAGGAATGCGATCGCGCTGTTGATAGACGCCAGCATAATGAAACTCATCACCTTCTATGCGGTAGTTAATCGGTAATGGTTTAGTACAAGGTTGACAAAATACAACTTCTGGATCGGGTTCTCCTGGTAAAAGATGGGGTAAATTCACATTCCAAAAACTTCCCGGTTCTAAAGGACGGTTGAGTAAATCAGCTAAAACATTCGCTGTCCACCCTGCTGCTACATCCCAATCAACATTGAGTTTTCTTTGGCGATAGTGAGAGACTGCAATCCCAGGAATACCATGCATTGCTGCTTCCCGTACCGCCGCAACAGTACCAGAAATATAAGCATCTACTCCTAAATTACCACCAGCGTTGATACCAGAGATAACATATTTGACATGCTCACAGATATGTGATATTGATATTCTCACACAATCAGCAGGAGTTCCGGCGATCGCATACTCATGATCTGAGCGATGGTGAACCTGTATCGGTTTAGTTGTGGTGACTTGATGACCACAGCCGGAGAGATGATCTCTAGGAGCAGCTATGATTACTGATAAGGGAGTACTGGGTGCTGGGTATTTGCCATTGAACAGTTCCAAACTGCTAATACCAAGTTTGTTTACAGCTTTGTGGAGTGCTTGAATACCTGGAGCGTCAATACCATCATCATTAGTGAGAATTAAGGTCATAATATTTTGGCAATATCTAACTTTTTGATTTTCTCCCTTTTAACTCTGTAATTGCTGTTTGTGGATATATGGGAATAGGGAACGGGGAATTCTTAACAGGGAACAAATATTAAAAACCTTGGAAATATTTCATTTTTACTGCAAGTGCGATCGCCGTAAAGCGGGTGTTACTCTTCGGGAAGTCCCTTTCAGGGTCTAATGCATCATCTCCTTTTTGAGAGAATCGCCTCCAACGAGTGCTGTTGCGCCATCGCTGTTATGATTGCGTAAATTACTGAAATCACAGATCAATCAGCATGTTGAAAAAGTAAAGAGCCTGCTTGCTTATTTTCTTGCTGTTCTGCATGGCTAAATAAGCGTCCCACGATTTGCAGAAAATTGGTCATTTCTTGCTCTAATTTTTGAGCGCTAACTTTAACCGTATCTCCTACACCCTTGCTACTAGTCGTTTCCCTGATTTCATCTGTCCAGTCTCCTCCTCTACTAATCACGCCTCTAGTACCATCAGGGATAGAGATTTGAGGAGTTTCGTCGGTAACAATCAAAATAGTATCTGAAGGTGTTTCTGGCATAATGCGTTAAATATATAGATAAAATTACCCATAAATTATATATACAACGCTAGATATGATGATTTCCATCAAATGCTGGTTGTCTGTCCCATTAGTTTTGATAGGTTTGTAGTAAGCACTTTAGTGCTTAAATATTTGAGGACTGAAGTCCTCACTACAAACGCATTACCCATCAAAATTAATGATCCGACCGCGCAAAATATTTGGTCAACATTGGCTAAAAAGTGAAAAAGCACTTGCAGAAATTGTTGAAGCTGCAAAATTAAAACCGAGCGATCGCATTCTGGAAATTGGCCCTGGTACTGGCATTTTAACTCGTCGTTTATTACCCTTAGTTGAATCTTTAGTTGCAGTCGAAATTGACCGCGATTTGTGTGAAAATTTAGCTAAAGGATTAGGTAAGCGCGAAAATTTTTTGCTTTTACAAGGGGATTTTTTAGAGTTGGATGTTCCATCTTTGTTAGAAGGATTTTCAACTTTTCAAAACCCGAACAAAGTTGTGGCAAATATTCCCTACAATATCACCGGGCCGATTATCGAAAAGCTTTTGGGGACAATTGCTCACCCCAATCCAAAACCCTATGATGCTATAGTTTTGCTGATTCAAAAAGAAGTCGCAGACAGACTTGTAGCTAAACCAGGTTCTAAGGCCTGTGGGGCGTTAACAGTGCGGGTACAATATTTAGCCGAGTGTGAGTTAATTAGTATTGTGCCAGCCAAAGCATTTTATCCACCGCCCAAAGTAGACTCTGCGGTAGTGCGATTGATTCCCCGCAAAATCGAACCAGCAGCCGATGATCCGCGCCAACTAGATACTTTGGTAAAATTAGGCTTTGGAGCCAAGCGCAAAATGCTACGCAATAATTTGCAATCAATTGTAGAACGCGATCGCTTGACCGAATTACTAGAACAATTACAAATAAATCCTCAAGTTCGTGCTGAAGAACTCAGTATTGGGCAATGGGTTGCTTTAAGCAATCAGTTAGGGGTTAATGGTTAGTGGGTAGAGACGCGATTATACTCTTACGAGAAGCCGCTCTTACGAGCGTCTACGCGTCTGTACAATTAATGGTCAATTGTCATTGGGTAATTGTCATAACTTCCTTGTTACCGCTCTCCGCTCCCCGATCCCCAATCCCCGATCCCCAAAAATGCGTAGTTATACTCTCATCGCTCCTGCCAAAATTAATTTATATCTGGAAATCATCGGCGATCGCCCTGATGGTTATCACGAGTTAGCAATGATACTGCAAAGTATTAGCCTAGCTGACCAAATTGATCTGCGTGCAGGTAGTACAGAAGCGATTCGCGTTCACTGCGATCATCCGCAAGTACCGACAGACAAAAGTAATTTAGCATACCGGGCTGCTGAACTGATGGCAACGGAATTTCCTGATGCTTATGCTAAGTATGGTGGTGTAGATATTACAATTACCAAACGCATACCTGTTGCTGCTGGGTTGGCTGGAGGTTCGACAAATGCAGCAGCAGTGTTAGTTGGTATAGACTTATTGTGGAATTTGGGACTTACCCAGTCGGAATTAGAAGAACTAGGAGCAATTTTAGGTTCTGATGTACCATTTTGTGTAGCTGGTGGTACTGCGATCGCCACAGGTAGAGGTGAGCAACTTTCTACTTTGGCTGGTTTAAACAATATATATATAGTATTAGCAAAATATCGTAGTCTAGAAGTATCGACTGCTTGGGCATATAAAACCTACCGTACCTCATTTGGTAGTTCGTATATCAAAGATAAAGAAAGTTTGACAGCGCGTGCTGAGGCTGTACATTCTGGAGGAATGGTAAAAGCGATTTTACATCAAGATGTCAAAGAAATCGCCGACAAACTGCACAATGATTTAGAAAAAATAGTCTTACCAGCTTATTCACAAGTTTTGCAACTGCGTGAAATATTTGCAACTC
Organism: Fischerella sp. CENA71; assembly: GCA_024239075.1. Taxonomy (GTDB): domain Bacteria; phylum Cyanobacteriota; class Cyanobacteriia; order Cyanobacteriales; family Nostocaceae; genus Pelatocladus. Next base: position 183,120 of record JANBVI010000053.1, read on the forward strand.
AAGAAGGGGTTTTAGGAACCATGATGTCTGGTTCGGGACCGAGTGTATTTGCACTATGCGAGTCAAAGCAGCAAGCACAACAAGTTCAGCAGCGTGTCAGGGAAGCAATACCTGACGAAGATTTAGAATTATTTGTAACTGAGTTTGTGAGCCACGGTATTAAGATAGCATCGTAACAGTTAACAGTTAACTGATAACTGATAACTGCTAACTGATAACTGATAACTGATAACTGATAACTGATAACTGTAATTTTTATGAGTGATCCAGAAGAAACTCAAACGCAAGCTAAAGCTACTCCTTTACGTAGTTTAATTGGCGCTGTGATTTCAGGTGCTTTGGCATTTGCTGCTTATTCTCTCATGATTTCCATCGCTACTAGTTTTGCTGCCAAGCCAATTCATTCTGATAATGTATTTGCGCTGAGAATTTCCTCAGCTGTACGTACTTTAGTTTTGGGTATAGCTGCTTTGGGTTCTGGAGTATTTGCACTTGTGGCGATCGGTTTAGTAGCTTTGGCGATTCAACTATTTTTCCAGCAGTTAACAAAGCGTGAGTCTTAACGCTACTACACAAACAAAGTTCACCTAAGTAGACTAAATAAAACAACAACCCGCGTAGTCGGGTTTAGCTAATCCTTCTCTTACTTTTTCAGCAAGCCCTATATAGCAATTTTAAATTATTCGTGAACAACAATATCGCCGACTTCTCAAAGAAGCCGGGGGGCTGAAATCATATCTTTGTTTAATTTTGGTTATTTATAATGGTGCCAAATTATTGCGATTCACTTCAATAATTTCTGTATACTCAAATTCATTAGGACTTTGTCTGACCAGAGGATATCTTTCTCCTCCTAATTCGATATAATCTTGTTCACAATCAGGTTTAGAAGAATAATAAACCAAGATATATTCTCTACCAATTCTTTCAGCTATTTCTGCTTCTACTTCACCTCGCCATTGGGTTTTAGTTACTAACACCACTAATTGATTTGCTAATTTAGGAATTACTCTCGCAATCTGACGGCGATTAATCACATCCAAACTACCAAAGGGTGAATCCATGACGATTGGTAAGGTACTAGTATCTGGAACCATCAACATTCTTTTTTGACTCCATTCTCTTACCCTGTCGATAATTCCGCCGATAAAAGATAAACTGAGAATTTGATTTTCACCAGTGGAAGCAGCAACTGGTGATTCTATCCCTATTGTATTTTCTACTAGCGCCAGTTCGTATTTATCGCTGATTTTGGGAATGTAAGGTGTAAATGAGATTTCGCTAAATATTTCTTGGACTCGTTTTTCCAGCTGTAAACGAAATTGTTGTTCTTGGCGTGCTTTGACTAAATTTAATCTATCAATTGCATCTTGGGTAGCAGTAATCCGGCGTTGTGCTAGTGCTTGGCGTTCTTCGTTAAATTTTTGTCTCGTAATTTGCTTATTTAAGCTTTCAATTTCGGTTTTAGTGTTAGCAATTTGCTGTTGATTAGCGCCTTGTTCTAAGGTTAAATCAGTAATTTTCTCTTCTATTTCATCTAAACGCTTTTGTAAATTGCGAATTTCTTCACTAGGATCTTTTCGCAATCGTTCTTGAATACTATCTAAATCTGCTTCTATTTGAGAGATTGATTGTCTTAACTGATTGATTCCTACTTGTTCTCGATCTACTTCTTCCCAAAATGCGATCGCTTGTTTATCAATTTCATCAACTTGAGCATTCATCCGAATCGCAGTTTCTTCTACTACCGATGAACCTGCTTGACCTAGCAATATTTTAACATTTGTGTGGGAGTGAGTTCCTTCATGTAATTCTGCGCCACAAATACAACGTTGAGAGTCGAGTAAATTATCTAAGAATTCCCGCGAAATTCCAGGAGTTAATTCACCACGTTGCTTTAAATGTTGGATAATTTCTCGAAATTGCAGTGTAGTTTCTGATAGTAAAACAGTATAGCCACGTGTGGAAATTGTTTTTTTTAGTGTTTCCCACTTTTTTTTCAATTCTTCTTGATTGCGAGTTTTTTGTGATTCTAAACTCTGTCGTCTTTCTTGTAATTCTTTAGCGGCGCTGAGTTCTCGTAAACGGTTACTAGTTTCTTTTTTGATAGTTTGCTGATATTCTAGTTCTTGCTTTATTTCTGTTTGACGAGTGTTAATTCGTTCAACTTCTTGCTCGATTTTGGCTTGTTGTTTGAGCAACTGTTTTGTTTCCGAATCACCAATAACTTTCAATTCGTTTTCTAGGGTTTTCTTAGCTTCGCTTAAATGTCTAATTGAGCGGTTAATTACCTCAACTCCTAATAAAATTTTCGTAGCTTCAGCAATTTCAGCTTTTTTATCAGAACGCACAATATGTTCTATGCGTTCTCCATCAAAGAAGAAATATTGATGTAAGCTGCTAGGTAAAATTTGATTGATAATATCTTCTAGATTTTGATTGGGTGGGACAAAATACCACGAACCATCATCTCTACCTACCCACATACTCAATTCTGTTTTACCGGGTTCAAAATCAGTTTCATTTTTGTAAACCCGACAAGCACGTTTAATGCGGTAGCGTTTATTATCATGTTCCCAGACAATTTCTACCCAACATTCGATAGGTTGTCCAATTTTTGCTTCTGTGATCGCACGCTTATTTACTAATTGTTCTGATGAAGAAAAAGCCGCACTAAATTTTTCATAAAGCACCCAAGTAAATGCGTTCAAAAAACTAGTTTTTCCTGCGCCATTATTCCCATGAATTACTGTTGTGTTGTTAGCATCTCCATGAGCGAGGATGACTTCTGGAGTTTTACCATAAAAGGAGCGAAAGTTGCATAATTTAATAGAAATTAACTTCATCGCACAGCATCCTTCACTATCCTTAAAATATCATCATTGATATGGCTATTACTTTTTTTATCTAATCTGCTTTTTTCTAATTGCCATACTTGTTCAATAATTTGCCGTACCTCTGGAGGAGCAGTTATTATTGGTTCTTGAACATCATCTATATTATTTGTCATTGGTAATTTGTCATTTGTCATTGGTAATTTGTCATTTGTCATTGGTAATTTGTCATTGGGAAGAGACTTGTTAAATAAATAATTCTCTCTTGTCTCCCCACACTCCCCACACTCCCTTGTCCCCGATCCCTAATCCCTTCAAATATCCAATAATCCATACCTTTTTTGCAAATCAAGTAACTTAATTCTGGCTTCACCAGCATTATCTGCTAAATCAGCAAATTCTACAAAGCGTCGCAATTCTTTTCTTAATAAATTACGTTCTACTTCTAAAGTTTTTCTGTCTAAATCGGGTGGTAAAACAATCATGTCAAAAATTGTTGCTCGTTCTTTACCAGGATGAGGACGTAAAACTCGTCCGCGTCGTTGGATAAATTGACGAGGGTTCCCAGAACTTGCCAAAATTACAGCAGTTTGAATTGCTGGAATATCTACACCTTCATCCAAACAGCGAATTGCAACTAAACCCTGTAATTCTCCACTTTCAAATTGACGACGTAAAATTTCTCTCTCTTCTAAAGAAGTTTGAGCCGTGTAGGTATTGATTTTGTAACCTAATTCTACTCCTAAAATCTTGGCAACTTCTTTAAGTTGCTGTAAATTAGAACGCTGTCCTGCTTCTTGAGAACCGTCGCTACAATAGAACAGAGTATGAGTTGTTTCGCTACGAGTAGCCATTAGTTCACGCAACGCCTTGAGTTTATTTGCTGCTGCACCAATTAACCTAGCTCTTTGCATTAACAATGGTTTTAAATCTTCATTATCTTCAAAATAATTGGGATATCCGTTTTCTTTTTCTCTATATAATAAAGCCTTACCTATTTTCTGGGTTATTTTTGCATAAGTACGGCTTTCGGTTTCCGTTAATTCTACTAAAATTGGATAATAAAGATAATGAACTAAAGCACCTTGATTAATAGCATCTTTTAAAGTAAACTCTGGCTGGAGAACCGAACCAAAATAATTAAAGACAGATTGGGTTCCAGTTTCATCAAAATATCTTTCTGGTGTTGCAGATAAAGCTAGGCGCAAACCGATACGTCGGGGTAAACTTTCTTCGAGTTTGGGTGCGCCTAAATTATGAGCTTCATCACCAATAATTAAAGTTTTTTCGGGAAAATATTTGATTTGAGATTGGAATCCATCACCGATTAAAGTGGAGTTAGTTGTAATTATTGTGATGAATGGTTGTGAACCAGAATGGACATTATAAAGTTGACTAGAAAGTTGACTTTGCCAGTTGCGTAAGTTTTCAAAAGCTAAGATGGGTTGTAAATTAAATTTTTCACATTCTCGCGCCCATTGGGTGACAAGATGACGGTAGGGACACACTATCAGTAATGCTTGTAAGCGAATTTGTTTATATAACTCGCAAGCAACAGCAAGTGCAGTAATTGTTTTACCACTACCCGTTGCCATTTTTAGTGTACCTCTGCCGTTGTTGGCAAACCAATTATTGACAGCTTGACGCTGATATGGTCGCAATTGCAGATATACTGGCATTTGCGGACATCCTGGTAATGGTTGCTGAGTTTGGTAATTACCCTTACTTTCACCCGCAAACGGTAATTTCAGGCGATATTTTCCCGAAGGTTTATTAACTGTGGTTGTGAAAGTATTGATTGATCGGACTTTTGGCTGTATCAGATACATTGATTGAGGAACGGGGAACGGGGAACAGGGAAAGGGGATTGGGGATTGGGAGAAGACGCGGAGACGCGGAGACGCAGTGACGCGATGATGCGGAGAATCCATCAAAAATACTCTCCGTGTCTCCGTGTCCCTGTATCCCCGTGTCCTCCTTGTCCCCTTAACTACAAGTACGCCAGATACCCACAAGGGAACCCTGTACCTGTACCTGCATGGCTGGTACTTCGATAGGGTTATATTTAGGATTGGCTGGCTTGAGAATAATGCGATCGCCGTCTTTGTACAATCGTTTTAATGTTGTACCGTATCCATCTACTCTCGCAGCGACAATTGTGCCATTTTTAAGTTGATCTGGTTCCGGTACGGGACGCAAAAATACTAAATCTCCATCAACGATTGAATCTTCAATCATACTGTCGCCTGCTACCCGCAAAGCATAGGTTTGGGGTGGTAAGGACATATTGGAAAAATCAAGATGTTCGACAGCATCGGTGAAGGGTTCTATTAATCCGCCAGCAGCAATTGTCCCTAAAATCGGTACACCTTGCTTTAATGGATGTAAAATTCTAATTGTGCGTGCTTTTCCTTCGCTCCATTCAATGTATCCTTTCGTGCGGAGATGTTCTAAGCGACTTTGAATAGGTGCTGGCGATTTTAAATTCATCGCTTCCATCATCTGCCTAATTGAAGGAGAATGCTGGTGTTCTCGGATAAATTCTGCTAACCAATCGTAAAGTTCGCGTTGCGCTTCAGTTAGTCTTTCCATAAATTTGTAGGGAGGTAAAAATAAATAGTTCCTTAGAACATTAGTACTACAAAAAACCCCCCTATGGAAAGGTAAAAATAAAAAGTTAAAAGTAAAAGTCATAAATTTTGACCTTTGACTTTTAAGTTTTAACTTTATAACTTGTTCACTCTGCTCCTAAAATACTAGCAAGCAAAGCTTTCTGCACATGCATACGATTTTCGGCCTGATCCCAAACTCTTGATTGTGAACCTTCAATCACTGCATCAGTAATTTCTTCGCCACGATGGGCTGGTAAACAGTGTAAAACGATCGCTTGTGAGTCAGCAATACTCAATAACTGCTCGTTAATTTGGTAGGGTTGAAAAATAGGGAGGCGATCATCTGCTTCTGATTCTTGACCCATACTTGCCCAAACATCAGTGTAAAGTACGTGTGCGCCTTTGGTGGCAGTTTCAGGATCATTGGTGAGAATTACTTGAGTTTTATTATTGGCGATCGCTCGTGCTTTCTCAATAATTGTTGCATTTGGTTCAAATCCATTTGGTGTGGCTACTCTTACATTCATCCCCACCAAAGCACAACCTAACAGTAAAGAATTGGCGACATTATTACCGTCACCAACATAAGTCAATGTTAGTCCAGATAAATCCCCAAAACACTCTTGAATTGTCAATAAATCTGCTAAAACCTGACATGGATGTTCTAAATCAGTTAAAGCATTAATGACAGGAATCTTGGCATAATTTGCAAAAATCTCTAATTCCTGTTGGGCAAAAGTCCGAATTGCTAAAATATCCAAATATCTATCCAGAACCCTAGCAGTATCTTGCACAGGTTCGCCGCGACTAACTTGTGTGACATTTGGATTTAAATCTATTACCTGTCCACCCAATTGATACATCGCCACAGAAAAACTCACTCGTGTGCGAGTAGAAGCTTTGGAAAACAACAGTCCCAAAACTTTATTACATCGTAAACTTAACTGTTGAGATTTCAAATGGATTGCCATTTGCAAGAGTTCTTTGACCTCTTGGGAAGTGATATCTGCCAGACTTAATAAATCTCGTCCGCTCAACAATGCCATGCTTCTCGTTTGTAAAGAAAAACTATATCTTTCCTGTTCTGTACACTGCCGTGCAAGAAGTAGCGCTCTAAAACTCTACCAAATATTTCTGCATCTCATCTATAAGTTGAGGCAACTTTGATGTTTATATTAGTTTATCGATGATATCAGTGTTGCAAACCACGATTTCCTCAAAAATTTCATCATCCTTTTGGTAGAAAAAGTTGGTGTTGGTTAATGGTTAACCATGCCCCATACCTAACACATAATATTGATACTTGACACTCAGCTGCCTTATGATATAATCAGAAATTAGTGCAACGCTTGATGTGAAATATCAGCAAAGTTACGCCAGCATAGCACAGTGGTAGTGCATCCGACTTGTAATCGGAAGGTCGTCGGTTCAAATCCGACTGCTGGCTTTATAATGTAGACCGACAAATTATTTGTTCGTAGCGACAGATTATTTGTCAAAAAGCAAAAACGACAAATTGTTTGTCATAGTTATTTTACTAGTGTTGAATAACTAATTGTCAAATAACTACGGAAAATCTCAGTGATATTCAAGACAAGAATCGTTTTGATGTCATCTTGGCTAATCCGCCATTTGGGGGGAAGGAACGCAAGGAAGTACAGCAGAATTTCCTGATTAAAACAGGGGAAACGGTGTTTCTGTTTTTGTAGCATTTCATCAAAATGCTAAAAATTGGCGGTAGGGCTACGGTGGTAATTAAAAATAAGCTCCTATCAAATTCTGATAATGCTTCGCGGGCGTTGCGTCAAGAGCTTTTGAGTAGTTGCAATCTGCACACGATTTTGGATTGTCCGAGTGGGACTTTTATCGGGGCGGGAATAAAAACGGTGGTGCTGTTTTTTGAGAAAGGAAAGCCCTTCGATGCTGTTCAGGGAACGCCTTTATTTTCTCAGGGAAATTTTGGCGGGGATTGGGGGAATGCTATAGGAAGCTGGTTTCGGCTTCGCTCAACCAGTACAGAGTCAATCGCTCAACCAGTCAAAGATGAGGGCTGAGCGAAGTCGAAGCCTGTTTTTTTGGCATGAGGTCATAAATAATGCCCTATATGTATATTCTGGAATGTGCTGATGGTTCTTTCTATACAGGTAGTACAAAGGATTTATCTCGTCGTTTATGGCAACATCAAAATGGCTTGGGTGCAAATCACACAAAGAAGCGACTACCTGTAAAGTTAGTTTATGCAGAGCATTATGATCATGTAGTAGATGCTTTCTATCGAGAGAAACAGGTTCAGGGTTGGAGTCGGGCTAAGAAGATTGCTTTAATGAATAGTGATTGGGATCGCCTTCATATTTTGGCGGAGTGTCAAAATTATTCACATTATGAAAATGCTGGTTTCGACTCCGCTCAACCAGCAAAGAATTCAAAGGGTGATGATAATTAGGGTCAGGTATGCAGTTGACAGTTGATAGTGGACAGTTGCCAATGGGATGGGAGATTAAAAAACTCGCTGAAGTTTGCCAAATAGAAAAATCTCAAGGTATTTATGCAAATTTGCCTTATGTCGGCATGGAAAATATTGAATCTAATACCGCTAGGTTTATTGGCTCAACTGAGCCACAATCTGTAAAAAGTTCAACATTTAAATTTAGTCCTAAGCATATATTTATGGGAGACTTCGCCCATAACTTAATTGTCCTCCAGATTTTGCTGCTGGAATTAGAGGTGCAAGGATTTCCCACTCCATATCATTTAAGTCTGTCGGGTAAGACTTTCGACCCATGAGCAACTATGTAATTACACTGTATATCGGCTATCTTATCCTTGCGACAATCGAATTCTACTCGCCTTTAGATTTAATTTATAAATGTTCACGATGCAGAAGTATGACAAATAATTTATCGATGTGGTCAATTAATTTGTCTCCCTACAGATTCGCATTAAAATTCTTGATTCATAGGTAAGGTAAACCAAAAAGTTGCGCCTGCATTTGGTGTGCTATCAACACCAATTTCTCCGCCATGAGCCTTGATAATGCGTTTGCACAGATATAATCCTAATCCCAAGCTTAAAGAATTGCGGTTATTGCTACCCCGGAAGTATAAATCAAATAATCTTTCGGACTGTTTTTGACTCAAACCCACGCCATTATCGGTAACTGTGCAATAAATTTTATTTTCCTGGGCGATCGCATTGATGGTTATACTCAACCCTGGAGGATTATGTTTAACTGCATTGACAATTAAATTAGAAAATACTCGCCATAGTTGCGTTGAATCGCCATTCACTAAGGGTAGTTCATCTTTCACTAGGTCAGTCAAAGTGATTTGATTTTCTGTCAACATTGATTGTAGATCAGCGATCGCATCTTCAACAATTTTGTGCAATCTTACAGGTTGACGTTGTAAAACAATACCTTGCACTTCGCTAATATGAGCTTCCATCAGTGAGTTAATTAAATTTAACTGTCGCTCACTGCTTTGTTGCATTCGTTCTAATATCGACCGAGGAACGGGAATTGAGGAAACAGAAGAAGACGCGGGGAGTGAAAGACGCTCTGACGCGGAGATATCTAAATTCTCCCTGTTCCCTTGTTCCCGTGTAAGTAAATTATTTAAAACCATGAGTGTACCCAAAACCGGGTTGCGTAAGTCATGGGAGACTGCATGGACAAATACTCGTAGTGCTTCTTCAGTACGTTTGCGATCGCTAATATCTAAAATTACTCCCACTAAACCACCAAGAGATTCGTCTGCTTTGCAAAAAGTTGCTTTGTAAAAAATCACATCGTGTTTTTTACCATCTTTGTACAACACTGAATCTTCGTAACTCTGCACACCTCGTTGTAAAAATAAATTTGTATCTGCTTGTTGATATTTTGCTGCTAATTCTTTGGGCGATAAATCATACTCTGTTTTGCCAATAATTTGCTCTTTCTTAAATCCCAAAGCTTCCTCAAAAGCTTTGTTACAACCTAGATACAAACCTTCAGGATTTTTATAAAAAACTGGCGTCGGAATAGTATCAATTAAAACTTGTAAAAAATCTAATTGTTCTTGTAAAGCTGCCTCAGCTTGCTTACGTTGAGTGATATCTTCTATTAATCCTTCGTAGTAAAGTAACTTCCCGTTTTCGTCACGAACTGCGTATGCTTTTTCCGAAATCCAAACGATACTACCATCTTGACGATAAATTTCTGACTCAAATTCAGATACTTTTCCATATTCTTCAATTAAGCGCACAAACTCTGTACGTCTTTTGGGATCAACATAAAGTTGATGTTCTATATCAGTGAAATTTGTTGTTACTTCTGTTGAAGATGAGTATCCATAAATACGCGCTAATGCCGGGTTTGCAGTAATATAACGTCCATCAGGAGTACTTTGGAAAATACCTTCAACAGCATTTTCAAATATACTGCGATATTTTGCTTCCGTTACTCTCAATTTTTGATAGGCAAATTCCAGTTCTTTCCGAGCATAAAATTCAGAGTGTTGTAGGCGCTCATATAAATAAACGCCGATATTACAAATCGCACAGAACCAGAACAAATATAAAATAAAGGTGACATTATATAATTCTGGATGTTCTGGTAGTGGTAATCTTAGCGCCAGTATTTTATTTAGACCAAAATAGTAAATAAATAACCCAAGTTGAGATGTGAAATGCAAATTCCAGCATACTGGTAAAAATATCGCTTGACTGAGAAACAAAAGTGACCAACCCAAGGTATCAGGTAGTGCAAAACCTTTGAAAGTTGCAAAAATTTGAGGGATCAGATTTATTGACCAAGATAAACTTAAAAATACTATTCCTGGATACTGACGACCAAATTTTGTTTGACGCAAAGCCATGCATAAACCCAAACTCATAAACATTGCAATATCCATGAATAGTGCTTGAGTTCTCAGTACTTCTGGTAGTTTTTGCAATTCTTTGAGAGGGAAGAAAAAATTATAAATGTCTCGCAATGTAAACGTTAAGATACAAATGAGACCCAGCCATAACAATAAACCTAGTCTCTGCCATAAAAAGTTATTACGCCAATTTTGGTATTCATTAGCAATATAATCTGCTATTGGCGTTTTATTTTGATCAGAAACAACTTTTTTTCGCCATTTCCGCATTATTTTACATATGGTCTTCATTAGTTGTGACCAAATATTTTCATATTTAAATAAAGTGTTTGGTTTATTCTTGACTGCTTATACATCCTCCAGTTTAATTTTTGGTTTTGGATGATATTGCTCTTTCTAAAGGAGAAAAATCTTAATTTTTAAGGTCGTATGACCATATACATTACTCGAATTCAACAGATAACACAGATAACAAGGTATTAAATTTTTTGTTTCATTGCTAATGGTAGTGTAAACCAAAAAATTACTCCACGCTTACGATGACTCTCAACGCCAATTTCGCCACCATGGGCCTTAATAATTTGTCGAGACAGATACATCTTTAAACCAATACCTGTAGAAAAACGTGCTTGTGGCTCGTGAACATATAACTCGAATAGGCGATCGCACTCCAACTTACTCATTTGAGTACCGTTAAATTTAATGCTACAACGCATCATACCTGCTTCTACTTTGGCAGTAAGTTGGAGGTCTAGACCTGGTGGATTACTTTGGAGAATATAAGTAAATAAATTAACAAATATCTTATGTAATTTTACAGCATCTGCTGATATCAACGGTAAATCTCTTGCCACCAATGTTTTTAATTGTGACTGATTTTGTTTTAACATTGGCTCGACATTTTTGATGACTTCTCGAATAAATGTATTAAATTTGATAATTTCCTGATTGAGATTAATTCCCTCTACTTCAGTTGAATGTATTTCCAGTAATGAATCAATCATTCGTAGTTGACGATCATTACCATGAATCATGCGATCGATGATTGAACGAGGAATGGGAATAGAGGAAGAAGACGCGGAGAAGGAGAGACACGGTGAGACGGAGATAGTTTTATTCATATTCCCCGCGTCCTCTTCATTAGTAGCCAATTCCGAACTTTTCAGCAAATTCTTCAGCACCATCAAATTACCCATTACCGTAGTTCGCAAATCATGGGAAACTGCGTGCAGAAGTACATCTTTGACTCGATTAATCTCTTGCAGTTCTTGCATTTTCTGCTGTAATTGAGCAGTGCGTTCTTCTACTTGCCGTTCTAGATTATTATTGAGTTGTTCTAGTTTTTGGTAAAGTTGCGCTTGCTCGATAGCAATAGCTAGTTGTTGTGAGAGTTGTTGGAGTAAATCAATTTCGATTTTTTGCCAATGACGTGGTTTCGCACAAGAGTTAGCTATTAACGCGCCAAACAATTCTTTACCTAGCATAATGGGTACAGCCAAACTAGCTTTAGTTTGAAATTGCTGATAGAGTGCTGCTAGTTGGGGAGACACTGCAATTTGAGTAATGTCTTCTACTACACGTACCTGATCTGTTAAAAGTTTAGTTCTTAATTCTTGCAAAAGAGTTGGATCTTGTTTCTTCCAATTCAAAACAGATGGATATTGCGAATCGACTGACTCGGCTATCATTTTAAATAAATCACGGCTATCATTAAGGGCAATAAATACCCTGTCTGCTTGCAAAAATTGCCGAACTTCAGTAACAGTATTTTGCAGAATTTCATCTAGGTTGAGGGATTGGCGAATTCGCATTAATGTTTTTGCTAACAAGCGATCGCGTTGAGAAGATAGGTGCAATAATTCCTCAGTTTGTTTACGTTCAGTGATGTCGCGACTGATTGCAAGTAAGCAAGGGATACCATCTAACTCAATGACTTCTGCCGCAACTTGTACTAAAATTACTTCACCAGATTTTTTCCGAAATCTAATTTCTTGGTTGCGAATAGATCCTTGATTTTGCAATTGTTGTAGTAAAATTGTGCGATCGCTGGGCTTTACCCAAATGTCCAACTCAAAAGCTGTACGTCCAATAACTTCTGAAGCTTGATAACCACTCAGTTGTACAAAGCTATCGTTAACTTCTATGTAGCGTCCTTCTTGAAGTGTACTAATTATGATTGGATCAGGACTACAACGAAAAGCTTTGGAAAATTTTTCAGCCAAACTTTGCAAAGCAATTTCTGTTTGCTTTGATTCGGTAATATCGCGGACGATTGCTAAGACTTCGTTTTCACCGCTTTTGACTAACCGGGCTTGATAATCTCGCATTCCCAAAGGCGTTGACAATTGATATTCGCAAACTTGTAAAGTGTTAGCAGCCAAAGTTTTAGCGATCGCTTCTTGCTTAATCACAGCTACATTGTTAGGTAAGATATCACACAAGTTTTTACCAACAATCTCTTGTGTTATACATTCACTCTTGAAATCCAGATACTTTCCATCACGGCTGATACAGAACATCATATCGGGGATAGCATTTAAAATCGCCTGATAACGCGCCTCAACCTGATGCAATTCCTCCTCCCTGAACTTGCGGTTTGTAGTCTTCATCTGCAATCCATCCCAGGTAAATAATTCAAATAAGAAATTCAAAATTTCAAAAATAAAAAATAGGGAAATTCTGTAATGATATAAGCATCCTAGTCACTTGATTTTAAATTATTTCTGCAAATAAATAAGCTTGCTAAATCTGAATCTCGTACTTCAAGCAAGCCACTCATGGAAAAATTCCATAACCAAGGATGAAAATCGGATTTCTCCTACACCCTTATACCCCCACACCCATTTTCCAGCTTGTCTTCTGCTTTCAGAGTAGATTTTTCTGGGTGCGATCGTATTCACCCAAAAGGGTGAATCACAAAAAGACGGTGGTTGCGAACCGCCGCCTTTGGTAATTAATTTTCAAAAATTGGGATGCTTCCAATATCCAATAACAGAACTATTCACTCATTACAGAGGTACAAATTTGAGCAGCAACCCAGAGTTTGTGGAGTAAAAACTCAGTGCGATCGCTCATTGCGGTGACAAACACACCTTGTGCATTTTCAGAACCATCCGATAGCCAAGAACCGCTAAGAGTGACTTCTACATACTCACAATCAGATACACATAAAGCGATAATTTTTCTTTCATCCCATCGCACTTGCACCTTAAGTTGTTCTAATCCTGGTAAATTCACAGGAAGCAAAAAGGAAGCAGTGCTAGGTTTAATAGATAGACTTTGACCGACTCTTAGTGCCAAAATCACTCGTTGCGCTACCCATTCTTCAACAGACAGAGTTAAACACTCCAGGTGAAAACTCGTTTCGGTGTAAGTTAATTTCAGCATTCCTCATGCTCTCCTGTTATTCCAGGTTTATTTGCATGTCCATCCAAAACTGTTCCGCAAAAGCAATTGTTGGATGGACTGGTGCTTTTGGTTTAGTACGTAAGCGCATACCTGCTTCTTGAGGGGTTTTATCTCCTTTTTTGGAGTTGCACCGTTCGCAAGCAGCAACCACGTTATCCCAGGTATGCTGTCCACCACGAGAACGGGGAAGCACATGATCTAGTGTCAGATGTTTGCTGCTACCGCAATATTGACAACTGTGATGGTCTCGCCGTAACACTTCTCGTCTATTTACTGGTGGAACTTTCCAAATGCGTTCACGGGAAGCAATTGTCAAGCGAATTTGTTTTGGTACATCGATAACCAAGCTAGGAGAGTGAATTTGCCAGCCGCTATTAGTATTAAGATGTAGCGGTTCCGCTTTGTTTGTGATTAAAAGTACGATGGCTCGCTTGATGTTGACTCGACACAGTGGTAAGTAATTTTGAGAAAACACCACCACAGATTGATCTAAAACTTGCGTTGCGATCGTCACGGTTTGACTCCTCATTAAAAAACCCCCGCTTATTTCTTTGTGAAAGCGGGGGTTGAGAATTGACCTTAAAAGTCTTTGATTCTTATATCGGTACAGCATCTCGGTGTCTGTACCTCCCGCTTTTGTGTTTTAGTTGTGGTGCTCGATTAACTACACCAATCCTGGCATATTTAGAATCATGATTATCCTCTGTAAATTTGCCCAGCATCAGGCAAATTAACCCCATAAATAAATACTCCACTCCCATAGGCGCCGATTCCCAACTAGTTTGGGAGTGATTGGCACATAGAGAAGTAGAGATGGGGTAAATAGATATCACAGAAAATTTCACCTGTTGAACATTCCTTTAAACATACTACACTTGTATTACTATCCTGTCTATAGTTTTAGGAGAAAAACTGATGCATACAATTACCCGCACCCCTACCACCGACATGGAAGTCACCAGCATCCGTCTTGAGCGCGAATTAAAAGATAAGCTTAAGGATCTAGCAGGCAATCAGGGATATCAAGCTCTTATCCGCGATATTCTTTGGAATTATGTTCAGCAAAAATCAGGAGAGTGGAAACCTCGATTTTCGAGGTCTGACATTCGAGCCAGCATAGCTGCTACAGCCCAACAGGAAGAACGTTGTGTACTCACAGGTCAATTAATTCAACCGCAACAACCAATGCTGTTAGGACTAACGAGGACGGGCGATATGGTTCCTCTAAGTGTCGAAAGCTTAGTCGGTTAAATTTGGATTCCAGTGAATGCAGCTTAGTTAATCTCGTTCAAGCAAAACTAAGCTGTATTCACTATGAGCTAGGACTTCGACAAGCAAATAGTCTACAACGAGGGCGTGAAAAATAGGAGAAACACCAACGCATACCAATAAACTATAGATAGTTCACACCTTAGCTGCTAAGTTAATTCCCATTCCCTATTTTCAAAACAGAACAAGTAAGCTCTTAAGTATAATCTTTGACTAGAGAAATTAATAATATTAAGTACTAAATCAATTTAAATTTATACGTAAAGAAAAACATAATTTCATACTATGTTGAAACTATTTAGATAATTAGTATGTTCTAGCACAGGGGGTATGACTACACTTGACAGATATAAAACATCAGCATAAAGATTAAATGATTCTAAAGAATAAGGAGTAAAGCAACTAGTTTTAGTAAACATTTTTTGTTGATCTTGTTTAGTTATCAAAAAGTTTGCTAGACCCTGAGGTTAATTACATTTACTGCTGTTTGATGTCGGAAAAAGTAAGCTGTCAATAGAGAGAAAATAAAATAAATATTACATTTTGATGGATTGCTTTCAGTATTAATGCGGAATCACTCACGAAGTCTTTGCTGTAAGTCTAGAGCAAATACGGTTTTTGTATAGTTAAAGACAAGTTATCCTAAGTAAATACTGGTAACAAACATAGGTGTGTCAATAAGCTCTAGTTATATTTGCTTGTGCTACTAAACTAATTCTTATGTATTTTATTATTCTAGGTTTTTGATAGAAAGAGATTTCACCATCTCCAATAGAAAAGGGCTATAACAGGTGAGAGTTAAAGTTTAGAAGACAAGATGAACCATTTAATCGCAGGGTGCAGCCTTACAAAGGAATCAAGAATATGGTAGGAGGTTGGGTACAAAGAGAATGGGTTCAATATCCAAAAGCGTACCAAAAATCAGCAAGCGTTTGTCTTCGTTGCCACAACGCGCAGATGAAATAGATAGGCTCACACACTACCCGGTTAATCTGATGCAGCAAGAGGAAGAGGCAGCCCTCCAGTTAGCTCAAAAAATCAATTACATCATTGCCAATCGCTCAACACCAGCAATGATGCTGCAAGACATTGCCCAATTGCTAGGAGTGACATTCCAAGTAGATTGCTGCTGCTTAGTGACTGCACACAAAGAGGTAACTGGTAGTGAAGAATTTATTGCAAATTGGTGTCCCCAAGAGTATTTAAAATCGTCCCCAGATGAAATATTTTCATTAGAGCAGTTGGATTTACCAGTAGTGCAATGTGCTGCTGAACCAACGATAGAAGACATTGCCACAATTCAGAATAGCCTGAAAATAGGATGTCAACAATTGTCAATACCAGTTAAATCGGTGCTGGCAATTACTACTCGTTTAGCAGACAAAAAGAACGGCGTCATTAACTTAATTAAGTCTCAAGTATATGATTGGAGTGATTCAGAAAAATATTTGCTGCGATCGCTAGAATCAGTCTGCGCGATCGCTCTAGAACAGGTAGCACAAGCACAGCTAATCGCCTCACAACAAGAATATATAAAAACTTGCGGCAAGCATCAAAACTTGATCAAGCAATTGACAATACTCGGTCGTAGCAACTTGGAGATTAATCAGATGCTTCAGGTAGCGATCGCTTCTACTGCCGAAGCTCTAGAAGCCGACCGGGGTTTAATTATATTACTTAAATATACTGATCCCCTATTTAGAAATCTACGCAAAAAACAAATTCCGAAAGCAAAAGCTACAGTGATTGGAGAATGGTCTAGACAGCCAGAAGATTTTGACATTGAGCAACAAGATAGCGCAGACTATTCCTACTGGCTTTGCCATTGTGGTATTAGTCGGCGTGCCTTTACAGCAGAATCTGGCAAGCCTGTAATTATTAATGATACCGGAGATCGGCGCAAAGATACTTCCACAATTGCCCAAGTGTTTATCTTAGAAAAACTGCCTGCAATGCTGTTGATGCGGTTGGAGAATCAAGGCAAAATTTTGGGATTTTTGGCATTACAGCAAACCCAACCCCGTTATTGGGAGACAGCAGAAATTAACATGGTAGAAATGGTCTGCGCTCAACTCAGTAATGCCATCATTCAAACACAAACACTACGGCAAGTACAAATGTTAGTGGATGAGCGTACATCCCAGTTACAGCGCAGTCTAGACGTTCAAGCTAAACTCTATGAAAGAACAAAGCAGTATGTTGAGCAATTGCGAGAACTCAACCAACTCAAAGATGAGTTTTTAAGTAACATGAGCGATCGCCTGCGCTATCCTTTGACAAATATGCGTATGGCTCTACGGATGCTGCGTCAACCAGGCAGATCCCTTGAACAGCAAACCAGATATCTAGATATTCTGGAGGAAGAGTGTACCAAAGAAATAAATTTAATCAATGATCTATTGACACTCCAGAAACTAGACACTCATCAAGAACCTCCCCAATTTGCTACCCTGGATTTAAATCGCAGAATTCAAGAAATATCAGCATCTTTTGAGAAAAAGCTGCTAGAAAAAGGATTAAATATTTCTTATGAGTTACCAGAAGCACCCCTACAGCTACAAACAGAACCAGAAAGTTTTGACCGCATTTTGCAAGAACTCTTAACTAATGCGGTTAAATTCTCACAACGAGATACCATCATCCAACTAGAAGTCACACATCAACTTATTCAACAGGTTGATCGGGTTATTATTAAAATAACCAACGTTGGACATGGCATCTCAGAAGCAGAAGCTACCTATATATTCGATGCATTCCGTCGTGGTAGAGGAAGATGGACTCCTGGCACTGGCTTAGGACTTGCTCTGGTAAAATCCTTAATGCAGCATTTGAGTGGGGAAATTGCTGTGGAAAGTACCCCGATTGAGAATACAGAACTCAGTAAAATCTGTTTTACCTTGAATCTGCCCCAATTTTCTGACCAAGATCAAAGCTACTCCGAAAGTGACTGAAGAAAAATACACACCAGAAGAACTCGACTTCATCGCCATTGAAGATGAAATCAACCAAGAGGCGAATGATTTGCAGGCTGTGGCTATTCAAATCGAGAAGATCACTGACCGACAGCGACAAATTACCGCTACAATTCAAATTCCCCAACCAGTGACACAAGTTTGGGAATTACTCACCAATTATGAAGCCCTAGCCGACTTTATCCCTAACTTAGCCCAAAGTCGCTTGCTGAAACATCCCAACGGGGGTATTCGCTTGGAACAAATAGGTTCTCAGCGCTTTTTACGCATGAATTTTTCTGCACGTGTAGTTCTCGATCTTGAAGAACGCTTTCCCAAAGAAATCACTTTCCAGATGATAGAGGGTGATTTTAAAGATTTCTCTGGTAGCTGGTGTTTAGAACCATATTCTCTAGGTCAACAAATAGGAACTAATCTCTGCTACACAGTCAAAGTTTGGCCTAAACTGACTATGCCGGTGGGAATCATTGAGCGTCGCCTTGCCAAAGACCTACAACTCAATTTACTGGCAATTTATCAGCGTTTAGAGAACTCCAAAAAATAAATTTAGGATTAGGGGGTGTGGAAGACAGGGGAGACAAGAAAGACAAGGAGGCTATTTTTCTGGCGTTGTCTTCCCTCACTCCCCACACTCACCACGTCACCGTGTCACTTCTTAATGCCCGGTGCCTGTTCCCTCTTAACGAAATAAGTTAAGCCCTGCTAGCAATTATGAGTGTCTAACAGGGCTTAATTTTACTTTATAACTGAGGATACCCCCAGGGGAATTCGAATCCCCGTTACCTCCGTGAAAGGGAGGTGTCCTAGGCCTCTAGACGATGGGGGCGCGGTTCACACTTTTATAAATTTAGCGGCTTTTACTTTTCTTGTCAACAGATTAAACGAATAATTTGATAGCAAAATTTTAAATAGCAGCAGGTTAAACTTAGTGGAAGCAAAAGTGATTCATCGCCAATGGTTAAAAAATGCACTTTAGGAGGTAAATATGACACTCAAAGGCTGATAAATCAAGCATTAGCACCGTCTCTTTTGCATCAATCCGAAGAAAATACTGTATTATAGGCAACTAAGTAGAAAAATTTTTCTACTCAAGCAAAAAAACTAAGTTGTGGTGTTGCACCTGGTAAGTTAAATCTTTACAATTCTTTACAAGAGATTTTGAAAAACATAGCTCAAAATCTACAACATGGAAGCATCTTTTGAAATCACCTTGCAGATGGTTATAGCCGTCTTTGCGGGCATCAGTGCTCAGGTAATAGCTGCGTACCTCCGAGTACCCAGTATCGTATTTTTATTACTATTTGGTATTTTGCTTGGCTCTGACGGCTTTGGACTATTGCATCCCCATTTGTTAGGCACAGGGTTAGAAGTTATTGTCGCTTTGGGAACGGCAATAATTTTGTTTGAAGGCGGACTTAACCTAGAACTGCGAGAGTTAAACAAAGTTTCTACTAGTTTGCAATTACTCGTAACCTTGGGAACTTTAATCACCTTACTTGGTGGGAGCATGGCGGCTCACTGGCTGGGTGAATTTCCTTGGCCGATCGCTTTTCTGTTCGCCTCTCTAGTAGTTGTCACAGGCCCGACGGTAATCAGTCCTCTACTTAAGCAAATTAATGTGGAACGACCAGTTGCCACATTATTAGAGGGTGAAGGAGTTTTAATCGACCCTGTGGGAGCGATTCTAGCCGTAGTAGTGCTGAACACGATCTTAAATGATAACGCCGACGCCTTTGGTGCCATCAGCAGCTTGGTTATGCGACTGGGTATTGGTGGGATAATTGGTGCTGTAGGCGGGTGGCTGATGGCGTTAATTTGCAAATATGCCAATTTTCTTTCCTTTGAGGTCAAAAACTTAGTCGTCTTGGCTGGTTCTTGGGGCTTATTTGTATTAGCACAAATGCTCCGTAGTGAATCAGGATTGATGGCGACTGTAGTGGCTGGCGTAGTGTTTGGAACCGCTTCGGTGCCAGAAGAACGGCTACTGCGACACTTCAAAGGTCAGTTGACGATTTTCTGCGTTTCAGTCTTATTCATCTTACTGGCTGCCGATTTATCCATTGACAGTTTGTTTGCACTTGGTTGGGGCAGTTTATTTACTGTTTTGGCGTTGATGTTTGTTGTCCGTCCAATCAATATTTTGTGTTGTACCTGGAACAGTGATTTAAACTGGCAACAAAAACTATTCCTGAGCTGGGTTGCACCGAGAGGGATTGTTTCTGCTTCTGTAGCTTCTTTATTTGCGATTTTACTCACCCAACACGGCATTAACGGTGGTGATGCGATTAAAGCCCTTGTCTTCTTGACAATTATCATGACAGTTTTCTGTCAGGGGCTAACTGCTGGTTGGATTGCAAGGTGGTTAGAAATTACCTCCAAAGAGGCGACAGGGGCGGTAATTGTTGGTTGCAATCCTTTAAGTATTTTTATTGGTCGCCTGCTACAAGAGAGAGGAGAACCAGTTGTCATGATTGACACTGATCCTGAAGCAAGTCAACAAGCCCAAGCCGAAAACCTGCGAGTATTAACTAGTAGTGCTTTGGATGCCAATGTTTTAGAAGAAGCAGGATTAGCTTCGATGGGGACTTTTTTGGCAATGACCAAAAATGGTGAGGTGAATTTTGTGTTAGCCCAGCGAGCCGCAGAAGAGTTTAACCCACCCCGCGTCTTGGCAATTTTTCCCCGCGATCCCCAAGCCAATAACGGTAAAAAGAATACTAAAGTTAGTCAAGCTTTTATCTCAGACTTTCAAATTAAAACCTGGAATCAATATCTCAAAGATGAGCAAGTCAAGCTAGGGATGACGACACTCAAAGAACCTGGTTTTTCATTGCAAAAGGTGCAGTTGCAAGCATTAATCCGGACTGGGGAGTTAGTACCACTATTTTTAGAACGGGACGAGAAATTGCAAATCATGCCGGCGGGTGAAGATTGGCAAAGTGGCGATCGCATTATCTACCTCTTGCATGATCCCAGACCGAATCTTTTGAAACGTCTATCAGGTGGTAGAGATGCAAATCGCCTCTCTCTAGAAAAACTACCAGAAGTCGAAGAAATTCCAATCACTAAATTATCTCAATCTCAACTTTCTGCTAGTGATGCTCCCGCACCTTGAATATTACTTGATGCTAAGTTATCACCTTCAGAGTTGCTAAGTTGAGCTTTCATTTGTTTTTCTTGCCACAATACGCTCAATAAATGCACAACAGAAATGATAATGGCAGCAATGGAAAGAATATAACTGTGGATGGTGTAGAGTCTTTGGATCGTTAGTGTACTTATTGCACCACCACCAGTCAGGATTTCGCGTAGCTGCGAACCAATCAAAGGAATCGCCTCAATGGTTCCCAATTCTATGCTAAAACGCCAGAATCCTTCTTGATCCCAGCTTAAAATCATTGCTGTCCAACTTAAGCCAATTACTGTTAAGGTGAACAAGATCGCACTCATCCAGGCTGATAACCAACTCTTGCGAAACTGTCTACCTAAAAATAACACTACAATTTGCACGAGTGCGATCGCAATTACTCCATTACCAGCAATATTGTGAGCTTTGCGGAATAACCAACCATATTGCACCTGATCTGTTATTAGTTTTAACGACTGATAAGCTCTACCTGCTGCTGGTTCGTAGTAAATAGATAACAAAATGCCAGTAGAAGCTGCAACCAAAGATAAGGTAACAATCACAACAGATAATACCGTGGCTATGCGCCGCAGAACCCTATTAAACTCGGTGCTTTCCATCACTCACCGCTCCTTTTCTTAGCTAATAATGTACTTTCATAACAATTTTAACTAAGAAATATTAAGAAAATATAATTGAAAATTAACAATCTAAGCAGAAAAGGGAGGGAGACACGGGGAATTCCTTGATAATTAGACATCTGGTGATAATTAAATATGCATCAGCCAAAATCCTTGTAGAGACGCGTTCGCTTTTAGCGTTCCCGCAGGGTAATTTCGCGTCTCTACATTCTTTTTCGGAGATGTCTATTTCTCTGCCTCACCGCATCACCGTGTCTCTTCTCATTACCCGATGCCTCTCGTTTCAGGATTATGCAATCGATAGCACATTCCCTTCTCTAATTGAACTCGCTCAAATGATTGATCTAGGTTGATAGTTGTTTCACCACTACCGAGAAATAAGTAACCATCTGGTCTTAATTGCTGCTTAACTTTTTTCAGTAATGATTTTTTGGTTGATATATCAAAGTAGATTAAAACATTGCGTAAAAAAATAACGTCGATTTTGGGTAGGGATGACCAAGATTGGACAATATTGATCTGACGAAACTCAACCATTTGGCGAATTTCTTCCTGAATTTGCCACTCACTATTTAGCTTTTGAAAGTACTGTTCACAGAAACTTTTAGGCAACCCACGCTTAATTTCCAGTTGGTTATAACGTCCTTGACGGGCCCGTGCTAACACCTTGCTGGAAAAATCACTAGCAATCAGCTTTACAGACCAATTGGCAAGCATGGGAAAATAGGCGTGCAGCAGCATAGCAATACTGTAGGGTTCCTGTCCATGAGAGCAAGCAGCGCACCAAATATTTAGCGATCGCTCAATTGCTCGTTTTTTGATCAACTCTGGTAACACAAATTGTTTGAGTGCTTCAAAGGGATAGCCATCACGGAAAAATGAGGTTTCGTTAGTGACTAGCGCCTCAACCGTCTGAATGTGCAAATTGCTAAACGGTTGACTTTGCAGGTAACTTACCAAATGAGCGATCGCAGTAAATCCTGCCGATTCCGCAATTGGTTGCAAATGTAATTCCGCCAAGTAGCTTTTATCAGCATCCAACACAACTGCGGAATGACGATGAACTAATTGACGCAGATAGTCAAAATCAGTAGTGCTTATACTCATAGTCTGCTGCATTACTGATCCAAAAGAATTCGTCGCATGATCTCATCTGCCATGCGATCAAGTTCCACAACCTGATCGGCAAGCCCAGCATTCACAACTAAACCAGGCATTCCCCAAACCACACTACTAGCTTTGTCTTGTGCCAGCACTTGTCCACCTGCCTCGCGGATGCATTGGCAGCCATGCAAGCCGTCTTGTCCCATCCCTGTAAGTATAATTGCGAGTGTCCCAGCACCATACACCTGTGCAACCGAACGAAAGAGGACATCGACTGAAGGGCGACAGGAATTTTCTGGGGGTTTTTGATGGGTACCCAATCGAACCACAGCTTGATCGCGTTGCACCACCATGTGAAAATCTCCTGGCGCAATCCAGACGTGTCCCGGTTCTACTACCACTCCAGAAACAGCTTCTTGGACTGGGATTTGACACTTAGAGGATAATCTTTCAGCTAATAGTTTTGTAAACATCGGAGGCATATGTTGCACAATCAGGATCGGAACCGATAAATTGGCTGGAAGCTGAGAAAGTAGTGTAGCTAGAGCATTAGGCCCTCCAGTAGAAACCCCAATTGCTAGAACATCCACCCGATCTATCTTCGTACCGGGAGGAAAAGCAACTGCATGAGCAATTGTGGTTGGCTTGGGAGAAGGACTATTTATAGCACCAAATACCTTGATTTTGGGAATCAAGTCCTCGCGGATATGTTGGTTAATTGCCTCCACACTTCCTAAGTTACTGGGTTTGGTTGCATAATCTGAAGCACCTAAAGATAGAGCTTCAAGTGTTGCACTCGCTCCGGTGTGTGTGGAGGTGCTGAACATAATCACTGACAGTTGGGGATAAGTTTGTCGGATAGCGGCTAAGACTTCTAAACCGTTCATCTCCGGCATCTCAACATCTAAGATCACAACATCGGGATTTACATGAGGAATTTTAGCAAGAGCAATGCGACCATTGGCAGCAACCCCTACAACTTCTAACTCTGGATCGCTGGACAAAATTTTACTAACTCGACTGCGAACTACCACCGCATCATCTACAACCAGCACCCGGATTTTTGGCATAAGAGTTATCAAAGACGCGATGAATCACGTCTGTACAATTTTCAATTTTCAATTTTCAGATAATTTTGATTATCTTTAGCGTCAATTATTAATAGTATATATTAATACTTAAAGCTATTGACAACTTTCTGTAAATCTACTGCCATACGAGCTAATTCTGTAGCTGCGTCAGATGTGTTACTGGCTCCAATTGTTGTACTTTGAGCATTGAGCGCTACAATCCCGATATTTTTGGCAATATCTGAGGTTCCTTTGGCTGCTTCAGCTATGTTGCGAGCGATTTCATTCGTGGTTGCTGTTTGCTCCTCAACTGCACTTGCGATCGCGCTTTGTAGGTCGTTAATTCGGTTGATGATATCAGTAATCTGAGTAATAGCAGCAACTGCACCCTTAGTATCAGTCTGAATTGCTTCTATTCGCTGGCTAATATCCTCAGTAGCATTTGCCGTTTGCTTGGCTAATTCTTTGACTTCGTTGGCAACTACAGCAAATCCTCTGCCTGCATCTCCAGCTCTTGCTGCCTCAATTGTGGCATTAAGTGCGAGTAAATTTGTTTGTCCTGCGATCGAGGTAATAACTTTTATAACTTTGCCAATTTCAACGCTACTTTGACCGAGTTTGTCTATGGTTTCGTTGGTGCGATCGGCAGTTTTAACGGCTTCATTTGCCACCTTTGCTCCTTCAGCGACAGTTTTTGCTATTTCTCGAATGCTAGCATTCATTTCTTCCACCGCAGTTACAACTGTAGTAGTATTCTGACTCACCTGTTCTGCTGAGGCGGATGCAGAGGTGGCTTGTTCTGCGGTTTGTTTAGCATTTTCTGTCATTTCCTTACTAACAGCAGTCAGTTCTTCAGCAGAAGACGCAACTGCTGTCGCCACATCTGCCATTTGGCGGATTGATGAGCTTAAGTTGTGAATCATCTGATTGGCATTATCACTCAGCTGCTGAAACTCTCCAGCATTTGCTGCTTCGATACACTGGGACAAGTTTCCTTGGGCAACAGCAAGGGTGACTTCATTTATACTTTTGATCTGCTCTGTCAGATTTGCAGACATTTGGTTCAAGTTGTCGAGTAATTCTTGCCAAGAACCCTTAGCACCTTTAACAACTGCTTGAGAACCGAGTTTTCCCTCCGTACCAATTTCAGATGCCATGCGAGCAACTTCTTTGGTAACATTTTGGTTCAAACTCACCCATTCATTAAAAACTGAGGCAATTTCACCCAAACCATTGTTCTCGACTGGTAAACGAACAGTAAAATCACCGTTTTTGGCTGCTTTTAGTGCTTTCAGTAACGGCTGCAATTGCACATCTGTTGTAGTTTGATTTGTTTCGATCGCATCTGCACTGTTGACCGAGGAAGATTTAGAGTTGACTGTTTTCCCAGATCGACTTGTAGCCATTTGCCAAGTACTCCTAAATTATCAGTTAGAGACGCGAGGAACATCGTGTCTGTATAGTTATCAGGTAATTCTCACTATTTTTACTGTTAATTGTTCACTGATTTAAAGTGTCTAGAATTTTTTCGGTGTCCAGAACTAACAAAAAACCTTCTGCAAGGGGGTAGGCTCCTGCTAGCATTTGACGCATTTTACCTTTTAACGTTGTGGGTGGGGGCTGAAAGGTGTTCTGTGTAAACTCCAATACATCCCCAACCTGATCAACGAGTAGGCTAGCTACTTCATGATCAGAACATACGATAATATTAAACCCCTGGGCTTCATCTCCGTAGTGAATTGTCGATCGCATTGCCGATTCACCCATATCTAATCGCAGCTGTAAATCGATGACAGTGATAATTTGTCCCCGCAGGTTAATTAATCCACAAATATCTGCTGGTGCTAACGGTACACGAGTCATAACTTGAGGACGAATCACTTCTTGAACATGCTGTACATCGATACCAAAGCAAATTCCGTTGATCAAAAAGGTACACAGTTGTTGAGCCATTGTTTTTGAAGGGGAGGTGGGAAGAGGACACGGAGACGTGGGGAGATAGGAACGCGGGGAGACAAGGAGGACAGGGAAAGAATTATCATTATTTCACCGCGTCTTCGTGTCACCGGGTCTTTCCCTCTCCGTGTCTTATTTGGTTGCTTGCAGCAAGTAGGGGTTAGTAATCTCAATCACGGCTTCTATGTCAAGAATTTCAGTAATTTGATTTTGAATGACAGTACAGAAAAGAATACCTGGTCTACTGGGGATACCTTTTATTGTCAGTGGTTCTTCTACAATGTCGAGAATGCGCTCAACTACTAGCCCAACACTGAGTTGTGGGGAAGGGGAGACAATCACGATTGGGAGTGGATCGCTTACCGTTACTAAAGCTTGATCATCGAGATGATTTTGATGGCGATCGCCAAAAATATTTTGTAAATCAATTAATGGTAAAATTTCACCGTAAGAGCGCACTACATATTGGTTTCCCACTTTTTCTACAGCAGAAGGAGAAATTTCTTCGAGCCGCAAGGCGATTGTTAGGGGAATTGCCATACGTGCGCCTTGGGGACCCTCAAACAACAAAACCATCTGGCGATCGCTCACTTGCTCTTGGTTATTTTCAGGCGTTGCACTCGCTAATAGCTGTTTTTGTTTTGCACTCACACCAGCTTGATTCGCTAAAGCGATCGCATCAATAATCAATGCTACTCTGCCATCTCCCAGAATAGTGGCTCCTGCAAATAGGGATAGCGCTTGCAACTGCTTTCCTAGAGGTTTCACAACAATGTCTTGGATGTCTTCAATTGTGTCTACGACTAATCCAAATTGATACTTATCAGCTTGGACAATTACCAAACTCAGTGTTTCTACGTCGCTGATTTTGTCTGGGAGTTGCAACACTTGATTTAAGTAAACCAATGGCACGAGATTACCGCGTAAGCGATACACGGGTACATCGTAAAATGTCTCAATACTATTTAGTGCTTGCTCTCCTTCTAAACGGACTAGTTCTTGTAAACTTGCTTGGGGAATGCCATAGTGATCGCCTCCACTGCTGACAATTAATGCTGGAATAATTGTCAAAGTCAAGGGCATCTTAATTTTAAATGATGTTCCTTGTCCCGGCTGGCTGTAAATTTCAATACTACCGTTAAGTTTCTCGATATTGCTCTTGACAATATCCATCCCGACTCCTCGCCCGGAAAGGTGATTAACCTGTTCAGTGGTTGAGAAGCTAGGTAAAAAAATTAAATTCATAGCTTCCGATTCAGTCATCGCCGCCGCCTGCACAGCGCTGACTAAACCTAGTTGCTGCGATCGCTCTTTGAGTTGTTCTGGATCAAGACCACGACCATCATCACCAATTTCAATATTGACTTTACCACCTTCATAAAAAGCTCTGAGAAATAGGCGTCCGATGCTTGATTTCCCATTAGCTACTCGCTCCGTCGGTGATTCAATACCATGAGCGATGCAGTTGCGGACTAAGTGAGTTAACGGGTCTTTAATTGTTTCAATAATACTTTTATCTAGTTCCGTATCTGCCCCTTGCATTTCTACTTGGACTTGTTTACCGAGTGCGATCGCTAAATCACGAATCACGCGAGGGAATTTTTGCCAGATAGTACTAATTGGTTGCAGACGAGTTTTCATCACTCCTTCCTGCAAGTCGGCTGTAATTAAGTTAAGACGCTGGCAAATTGCAGCAAAGGTAGTATCTTGAAACTTGTTACTCAAGCTGCTCACCTGGTTACGGGTTAAAACAAGTTCACCCACCAAATTCATCAACTGATCAAGCAAATCAACATTAACTCGGATATAGGAAGATTCTGACGCTGTTAAATTGGAAACTTCCAGGAGTTCACCATTGAGAAACTGTACAGGTTCACTAGGCTGTTGTACTTGAGTCTTCACAGCCAGCTGAGAACTGGATTCAGTCTGTTGTAATTCCGTCAAAGTTTTGATGAGTGCGGAATAATCGTTGTCCCCCTCATCCCTGGTATTCTTAATTTGAGATAGAATCTGTCGGATACTGTCAACTGTTTGCAGTAAGATATTAATGATTTGAGGAGTGAGTACTAAATTGCGATCGCTATCAGGTAGCTGCTTTGCTGCATCACGCACAGATGAAAGCAAACTCTCCCCTGCATGGGCA
Organism: Fischerella sp. CENA71; assembly: GCA_024239075.1. Taxonomy (GTDB): domain Bacteria; phylum Cyanobacteriota; class Cyanobacteriia; order Cyanobacteriales; family Nostocaceae; genus Pelatocladus. The sequence goes on from JANBVI010000053.1 coordinate 211,112, forward strand.
AGCGCTTCTAATTTCGGAAACGGTAAAAAGCCACAGTTTCCTTTTAACGTGTGGAGTGAGCGATAAATACGAATAAGCGCTTCTCCATCAGGAGATGCTTTTTCTAAATCGATAATATTTCGTTCAATTTGATCAAGATTTTCATAGCTCTCAACTAAAAAAGCCTCTATGTCATCGTCAATTTCTGCTAACTCCATTTGGTTGATAGACTTGAATTTTTTTTCTATTTTGTGTTAATAGTAACTTGATTTGAAAATAACGAATAGGGAACTCTTAACAGGGAATCAGGGAAAATCCAAATTTTCATGCTACTTAGTACAACATTTCACAAATTGTAGCGAAGTCCAAGCCGAAAAACTCTGCGAACCTCCGAGCTTTCCTACATGTCCCTCTGCGTTTAATTATGAACCAATGTATCTCCTTAGAGAGATGTATGTATGATTTAATCCTGAAAAGATTAGATTTACTTGAAATGACAAATTGAAGAGGACGCTGAGATTAGAAGACGTACTGGCGCAGATACATCCCATGTCTCGCACCTAAATAAAGTCAAGAAAAAGATTAATTTCAATAAATTTCCCGACACTAAGCATTCTATTTTTAGTATTATTAAAATTCATAAACATTTTTGTTAATTAATCAAACTCTAAGGTTAGATTTTATTTAAATTAAAAAGCTTGATTTTAGCATATTAATTTTATACTTTATTTAGATAGAGATTAGTTAATTACTTATAATAAAATACTTCACCCACCTCCGGTACCCCTCTCCTTGCTAAGGAGATGAGGTGAGGTTCAAGGGAAATTCTAAGTAATCATATGAACTTTATATTAAACATAGTATCACCAACCTAAAATTAATTGAGTATGAGTCAAACATCAAAAGGGTAAAGCTGATGGTACTAGTTCTCATTATTGATGATGCAGCTTTTTCTCGCAGAATGATTCGCAAATTTCTGCAAATGGATGGATATGAGATTCTAGAAGCAACCAACGGACGCGAGGGATTGGAAATGGTTCACAACCATAAACCGAATTGCGTGTTAGCGGATCTTTTAATGCCAGATATGAATGGCTTTGAATTCCTCCAGACTTTACAAAATGAAGGATTGAAAGTTCCTACAATTATCATTTCTGCCGATATCCAGGAAGGATCACGCAATAAAAGTTATAATTTGGGAGCAGTTAACTTTATCAATAAACCGCCAAAAGAACATGAATTGCGAGAGGCGGTTCAACAAGTTCTTCATAGCAAGGAATGAAGCTCTCATGAATGTGACAGCAGATCAACTAGATGCGTTACAAGAATTGATTAATATTGGAGTTGGTCGAGCAGCAAGTCTACTCAATGAAATGCTTGATTCTCACATTCGTTTGGAAATTCCGTTTGTGAAAGTCTTAACTGCTGCGGATACCTATCATGAATTAGCAACACGATTTCAGAATGATAGTTTAGCAACTGTCAGGCTTGGTTTTACAGGATCTTTTTATGGTACTGCTGGCTTGATTTTTCCTACAGAGAGTGCATCCACATTGGTTGCAATTTTGACTGGAGAAGAACCAGGTTCAGCGGATCTTGATGCGGTAAAAATAGGCACTTTGAGCGAGATAGGTAATATTGTGATTAATGGAGTCATGGGTTCGATCAGCAATGTGCTTAAGCAACACATGAATTACACGATACCTGTTTATTTAGAAGATACTATTGAAAATTTATTGTTATCTACCCGTGTAAGTGACTCCAACATTATACTTGCTCAAGCAAGATTTGCTATTGAACAATTAGAAATTATCGGAGATATTATCTTAGTCTTTGAGGTAAGTACATTTGATGCGCTAATCAATGCAATTGCTAAAGAAATTAGCGTCACCTGAACCGGATAATTATCATAAATTTTGGTGCAAAAAAATATAAAAATCGGTTTGATGTAATGATGAACGAAATTGAACAAGCTCAGGAAAAATTTAGCCTTTTAGATCGAATTCCTTTAGGAGCTTTTGTTCTGCATTCAGATTGCACCGTTTTATTTTGGAACTGCTGTTTAGAGGAATGGACGAAAATTCCCAGGAGTAAGATTTTAGGAAACTCTATTTATGACTATTTTTCTCATCTAAATCAACCTCGCTATGCTAACCGCTTGCACCAAATTTTTGAAGGCGGCCCTCCTACAATCTTTTCTTCGCAATTGCATAAATATGTTCTTCCCGTACCGCTACCGCAGGATAGATACTGCATTCAACACACAACAGTAACTGCTGTTCCTGCATTAGATGGAGATGGATTTTATGCTCTTTTTTCAATTCAAGATGTCACTGATTTAACGTTTCGAGTTCAAGAATATAAAAACTTGCGAGATCAGGCTTTAGCTCTAGCAGAAGAACGTCAACAAGCAAAAGAAGCAGCAGAAAAAGCAAACCGTGTTAAAGATGAATTCCTCGCCATTGTTTCTCATGAATTGCGTTCTCCGCTTCATCCTATTTTGGGTTGGGCAAAACTTTTGAAAAAAGGCTCATTGAATGAAGTTGCTAAGGTTCGGGCTGTGGAAACTATCGAACGAAATGCAGAACTACAGGTACAATTAATTGATGATTTATTGGATATTTCGCGCATTCTTCGAGGTAAGTTAGCACTGAATTTAGAAACCGTTAATCTTGCTGCTGTGATTGAAGCTGCTTTAGAAACAGTGCAGTTAGCAGCCGAAGCTAAATCAATTCAAATAAGTCTGAATTTAGATAAAAAGATTGGACGGGTAAAAGGTGATAGCGGGCGTCTGCAACAAGTGGTTTGGAATTTGCTTTCTAATGCTGTTAAATTTACACCAACTGGTGGAAAAGTTGAAGTCTACTTAGAACAAATTGATTCTTACGTACACATTCGAGTTCAGGATACAGGACAGGGTATTAGTTTTGACTTTTTGCCCTATGTATTTGAGTATTTTCGTCAGGCAGATAGTAGCATTACCCGCAGATCAGGTGGGCTAGGACTTGGTTTGGCGATTGTACGCCAGCTTGTTGAGTTACACGGTGGTAGAGTTTGGGCAGAAAGTCTAGGAGAAGGACAAGGTGCAACATTTACAGTTAGTTTACCAGTGTTGCGACAGAGTCAAGAATTAGTAAGTGCAGATCACAAACCATGTGATGATTCCTATCCATTTTGTATGCTCCATGCGCCGCTCGAAGGTATACAGTTGTTAGTTGTGGATGATGATGCTGATACACGGGAGTTTTTGGCGTTTTTATTAGAAGAACAGGGAGCAAATGTGACGATCGCCACCTCAGCAAAGGAAGCATTAAGTGCGATCGCTCAATCCAAGCCAGATTTACTGTTAAGTGATTTGGGTATGCCAGAGTTTGATGGCTATGCTTTAATTCGCAAACTGCGATCGCTACCCAGCAATCAAGGCGGAGAAATTCCCGCGATCGCTCTGACTGCTTACGCCGCAGAAACGACGCAACAACAAGTTTTTGCAGCTGGCTTTCAAATGCATATTGCTAAACCGGCTGATCCTGCAAAATTGGTTGCAGCAATTGCAGCACTTGTGAAAAAGTAAATCTTTTCGTGAACAATAAGATCCCCAATTTACCCATTTAATCTATCTTCAACTGCTTTCAATAATGTCTCAAAATTTGATTGTAGATGAACATCCGACGTCAGAGCATTCATGTCTTTCAGTAAATTGGTGAGTTTAGCAAACGTGTTGCGAATTTCGGTATATAAGTCGAGTTCTTCTCGAAATCCCTGCAAATTAGCACTGCTTACTTCTTTCATCGCATCATCTAATTGTTTAATTCTATCTTCCCAATACTTAATATATTCAATTCTTGGAACCGATTTATAAATTTGAGCATCTTCTAAAACTATCGGAAAAATTCGGCCGTCAAATTCTCCATTTTTTGCAATTTCAACTAATTCATACATGCAATTTTCAGACTTCAAATACTGGTCGCTGATGATTAAAATCACACATCTACCGCGACTTAATCGCTGCATAAATTCTTGAAATCTTTGTTTGTAGCCAACAGTATTTTTATCTCTAATAATTTTGATATCTTTTTCTTTGAATACTTGCTCGATTTGTTCAACAAACTTTTCACTATGCTCATCTCGCAACGTGTAAGAAATAAAAACTTCCTTTTGGTCGCTATTTTTTGGCTGATGCATTAATGATTTGTCTCTGCTTTGCTCCAATTCTCGCTGTAACGGAGTTACTTGAAAATCATGTTCTTTTTTGACATCAAAAGGTTGTAAATTAACATCATCAATCAGACCGCGGACATCGACCATTTCATAGCTTTTATCACACTCAATCTGATACCGACCAGCTTTCAAGCGTCTATATAAATTATCTAGAGGATAAGAATAAGGTTCTGGACTTCCTGCACAAATTTCACAATTACAAGGAACAAGGGTTTTATATTTTAAACGTTCAAAAGACTTGTGGATTTTTTCGAGTTCGTGGGTGACGACTGCAAGCAATTCTTTCTTGCGGTTTCCGGCTACACGGACTTTAATTTCTTTTTTATTGTAATCTTCAATAATTTCAGCGCGGGTTTGGTCTTTATGGAGAACAACGCCACTTCTCCAAACAATACCGCTTTTCCAAACAAGCTTTGGTTGTTCAATCCAAGGGTGCGTTTCAACAATGAAGCGGGTGATAATACCCTTGGGCATGAATTCGTATTCGTAGCGCAAAATTAGGTTATTATTTTCGTCCCAATTATAATCGGGTTGGTTGATATCGAGTAGTTGGGGTGCAATATAATTGTGGGGACGATTAGGAATTGGGTAGCAAAGCTTAAACCGCATCATTAATTGTAGCAGTTCATCTCGCATATCAGCATATTTGCTATCTTTCCAGATATTAGCGAGATCATCTTTGGTGAAACAGCCGAGATTTTGTTTGACGGCTTTATTATCTAACACTTTGTAAACAGCAGTGGTTCCCCATTCGGGTTTGAGGATTACCCAGTGTTTCAGTGTAGGATCATCTTGAAAGTGCAGACAAACGCCGAGGTCGTGGAGATAGCGACTCAGCCGTTTCATGTCTTCAGTGTTAGTTAAATTATTAGTACGGCAAAGGTTCTCGTATTGGTAAAATTCAATATAGTTACGGGAATCGTTTTCTAAAGCAGCTCGAACTCTCACCCAAAGTTTTGGCAAAGGCGTACCGACGTGATCAAGTTTGCTGATGTAGTCTTGAATAGCTTGTTTAATTTCTGCTAAACCGCGATTATTGGCTAAGTTAGTTGCCAGAACTTTCTCCAGATTAGTAAATTCTCCGCGCAATTGGCGATCGTTGACTTCGCACTGACGGCCTTGTTTTTCGTTTTTGATGATTAGAACCGGACTTTTATCACTCAAGAGTTCGACGACCTTCAGCCACCAGTAAAAATTGGTGTTTTCTTTGCGAGAATCGGCGACTAAAGCATAGAGAGAACGTTCGGTGAGAAAAAACTGGTGGGTTTGGTGATAAATTTCTTGTCCACCAAAGTCCCAGATATTAACACGAAAGTCTTTACCATTAGCTAGTGGGAATTTCCACTGGATGACATCAATACCTTCGGTGGATTTCTCATCAGATTGGAGTTCGTAGGTTTCGTCTACAATTTTATTGGCTAAAGAAGTTTTTCCGGCTCCCCCTTCGCCGACTATCAAGAATTTTGCTTCGTAGAAAGGTTCAGTTTCTTTAGGGTCTTGTACCCGAAAATAGAAATCGAGAATTTCATTTACATCACCTGGATCTTCTCGCCAATCCTTCGGCCCCAAAATCTCAGGTGGAATGGGGACTGGATTACTACGCAAATCCAGTTTTTTCAAGTTTGTTAATTGACGAATTTCCGGTGGCAGACTGCTGAGTTGATTTCTGCTGAGGTCGAGGGTTTGCAAGTTGACCAGTTGGACTATTTCCGGTGGCAGACTGCCTGTCTCTTGATCACAAGTCTCGACGTCAGC
>JANBVI010000054.1 GCA_024239075.1 Fischerella sp. CENA71
TAGATAGCTATATTGTATTGAGGAAAGCTTGGAATCGTTTCTGGTCAATCAGTGAAATATCAACTTTTTTGTTTGTTGGTAGTGTGCCTTGACAAGATAGTGAAAAAAAGAATAAGTGAGGTTGGCTTAGTCTAGATGATATTAGAAAGAAGCAATTGTTAACGTGTGTGATATTTATGATTGGTTAATTTGTATGTAGTGATAGGATGAATGAAATCTTGAGCCAATAGATTCATAACAAATGATACGCACTAAGCCTGGACAAAAGATTGCTTTGGAAAAAGTAGAAGCGACTTTAGCACAGTTAGAGAAATTAGAACAAAAGGCAAAAGAAGATTTATCACTGCGAGAAAGTATTTATTTTCTGCGTGAGCAACTGCAATCGGCATTGAAGAAAGGGTATAGTTATAAAGATTTATCTGAAATACTTGCACAACAAGAAATTAGTATTTCAGAAGCGACTCTCAAACAATACTTAAGGGAGATTGAGAAGGAAAAACGCTTAAGGAAGCAACGGACAAAGTCAAAACAAGTGAAGTCTGCTTCAAAAGTTAAGCAGACAGAAGTTAAACAGACAGATGAAAAAAATAATGAGAATTTACAACAGAACTCAGTAACATCAACAGAAAGTCTGTCTACGGAATCTCCTCAAAAGCGCGATGGTGATAGTGGTGAGGATGCCCAACAAACTCAAGACTTACAATCACAGACACCCAAAAGTGAGTCAACACAGCCAGTTGCTGAATCTAAGGCAGTGAGTCAAACAAAAGCTAGCAAAACTACTAAGCGACAAACTCGCAAAACCTCTAGGTCAAACGTCAATTGATGGCGGGAGCATGTATCATTGTGTTGAGGTGGATTCATGCAGTGTGTCTGGTTCGCTCATCTATGTAACACTCTAGGTCTAGTCGTGCTTGCGGAACTGGCAAATTCAGTTGCATCTTCCCAATTGGTGAATCGAGCATATAGTACCGCATTACCTCGCTTGACATCGAAACAGCACTCAGTTTTATAAACCTTTTGTGATAAATACTCTTGAATTTTCTTAACACTTACGGGGCTGAAGATATATTTATTCTCGCAAAATTCTTCCACACAATCGCCATTAGTTGAGAGCGATCGCTCTGCTATTGAGGATATCGAAAAATGTTTGCCGACCATTGGTCGGCAAATTGCAATGGCGAGCAATTGTTATGCTGTGTGAACGTTTGGCATAGGCGTTGTCAAACAGCGATCACATTTGTTTAGGTTTGCTCGAATGCCTCAAAAGACTTCCTTGGGTGTCGGTTTGAGGCATTTGATTACGAGTAAGGACTATTATCATCAATTGTGTTGACGATCATCCCGCTTTCAGGCTTGCTCTACAGTTCGTTGCTACAAATACAGTAAAATGCCTAATAAAATAAACCAGCATAACAAAGGAAATGTCTGAAGTAACAGAAATGAGCGTGAGTTTTACCGCCAAAGTAATGGCTGCTGTTCGGGCGGTGGAAACCCAAAGAGTAGATGCTCTATTTACTGACCCCTTGGCGGCACAGTTAGCAGGTAAAGAAGCGATTGAAACAGCGATTCCCCGCTTAGAAGAATATGAAAAACAAGGCAGACCATTTACATCGGTTCGGACTCGGTATTTTGATGATTTCTTGAATAAGTATTCCCAGAACATCCGGCAAATTGTTCTTTTAGGTTCAGGAATGGATACAAGAGCATTTCGTCTGAATTGGCAACCTGGAACTCATGTTTATGAAATTGATCAAGGCGATGTACTGCTTTATAGAGAATCTGTTTTAAGCGGGATTATTCCCAAGTGTACTCGCCACTCAATTTGTGCTGATTTAAAGGAATCAATTTGGGTTAAATTGCTGCTTGAAAAAGGTTATCAACCCTTAGAAGCATCGATTTGGCTGATGTTATGAACACAATTATTTGCAATGGTTCTGATAACTGGGCGAAATATTGGCGATCTAGCTGTGATCATCCTGAAGATTTTTTGGGTGCTTATGGTTGGAAAGCATCAGCGATTCAACCAGGGGAAGAGGGGGCGAATTATGGGAGATTTACTTATCAATTTCCTGCTCGTAATGTTCCTGATGCACCACATATCTTTTTTGTCATAGCTGTGAAGGAAAATTAAAAATTTAGTCTCTAGTGTGGGTAAGGTACTGCCTGTACGCTGGTCTTCATCTGGGCAAAGCAAGCGTAGTTGATATCTGTATATTTGGTAATCGCAATTTCAGTAAATATTCAGAGAAAATTGGGTATATTGGAAAACAGCGGACTCAGGCATCGAGCCTCATTACTGCCAGCAGAGGCGATTGCTCATCACCTGTTGTCATTGCCTAGAATAGCTGTATTGAGTCATTGAGTGCGATTTTAACAGCCACCGTTGCTATAACGCTGTCAAATCAACTCGTTGTAACAGTGAAGGTAGGCATTTGTAATTAAGAGCAGAAATTATCAACTCTGAGATCCCGCCAAATATCAGAGACTTGCCATCCTGAATTGGCGACAGATTGAACTAAAGGATAATCAGATGCTGGATGATAATAATATTCACTATGCTTAACATTTAGCACTTGCTTTGTGTCAAGTTCTAAGTGTTGAGTATTAGTAGTATCGTCGAGAAAATCTTGCACTTCTAATTCCTCTGTTGTTTCTTCTTTTGTCAAAACAGGTTTTTCAATGATTTTAATTAATTTTGTATTCATAGGAATTTAAGGGTGTACAAATTGACAAAAAACAATGCTTTGGGCTATTGATGATGAATCAGAGTAATATAGTCTTTGGTGTAAATCTTCAGAGTTATCGGCAAAAAGCTTTGATATAACTTGATATTGAAAACTTACATTAACTCAACTAGGATAGAACAAAATTACCATCGAATGCGAGTATAGATTGAGCAAAGGTAGCGCATATAGCACGAGCATAGTATTTAAGAATTATAACCATACTATTTTTGGCAACTTGACATATAGTGATACTTGAGGAAAATTTATTGAGAAAGTATTAATGGCACGGACAAACGGGGTTAAAAGTGAAACATCAGCAGAAGTTTCACCAGTGATTTCAGACTCTGAAGATACAGTGACAATTAGAGATTCGTCTGAACAACTCGAAGATAACCAGGATATTGACGAGATATTGAACTCACTAAAAAGCTTACTGAGCAGTGTAGAAAAGCTGCAAAAAGTTCGGCAGGAAGTGGGCGATATTAAACCGTTACTGGTGCGAATGCTTGATGGAGAATTAGTTAGTGGCCAAGAGCTTGAGCAACTCAAGTCAGGTGTGAACGGTCTAGTACGCCTGGTTCGTACCTATAGTGACCATCAAACAGCTTTGACTAAAGCACAAGGTGCGAGAAAGCTGTTAGATCAAGTGTTAAAAGAGAATAAAGCTGATTAAATAGAAACCCACAGATAACGGTATTCCCTTGAGTGTTTCAATATAATAATTGTTGTCTTGAACGAGCAATTACCCTAGCAAATACTACTTAGATTTTTGTGCTGACGCGGCGGTGGTTTCGGTGTGCGCCAAAGTATTTCTCACTCCGATAACGTAGCTAGACGCGCAACTGTTGAGGAATCTGCTGTTTTTGTTCCTTTGTTGACCTCAGCTACATGAATACTCAAACGTGCTCTAATTCCCCAGATATTTACTCGATTTTGAGCCAAGCTCAATGTTTGCGAGTGAGTGATGGAGAGATTAAACCTGTTTTAGATGGTTGCTCAAATACTTCAAAATTGGGGTAGATATAGCGTCGCTGACACTGGGGGCATTCCTAACCGTATAGTTTAAAAACCTGCTAGTGTTTAGAGGCGCGAAAGTATTGTCAGTTCTGCTTTTGCGTTGATGTCGTCATACCAAGTACTCCCCTCTGGTGCCTTAATGCTAAGTCTTTGAGCGGACATAATATTATTCTGATGCTGCAACTAGGCGTAGATATAGCCAAGCTGTTACAAGGGGCAAAGTAAGTCTGTAATCATTGCTGTATATCCTTTTCAGCTATGGGTAGACCTAAAATTATTTCAACCATTATCGCTTTCAATTAACCAAAGTTACACAATCTTGTCACGAAAGAATAAGGATTTTAGCTATGTTACTGCATACTACAAACGCAAATTTTATACTACTTGCCCCTCGTTACAGCTTGGCTACATCTACGCCAAGTGGGCTTACTTGCTGATATAAAGTTTTCAGTTCATAACACAGTCTTAGTCAAGATTCTAAACGTTAGCTAAAGCTGCTCCTGGCACTAATTCTACCTTCACCCAACCTGGTTGCCGTTGGTCAAACGCCTTATACGCATCAAGAACTGACATTAGTGGTTCGACTTGGGTTAAAATTTTTGTCGGATCTACTGTGCCATTACGAACCAAATCCACCAAAATCGGAATATATTTGCGGTGATTGCAATTACCCATATTGATGGTTAAATTCTTGTTCATCGAGGTACCTATGGGGAAGAAATTGTGGCTTGGTGGGTAAACTCCAATAATCGAGAGTGTACCTGCTTTAGCTAATGCTTGAACTGCCCACTCTAACACTTGAGAAGGAGCATTCCCCGGATGCCAATTGCCATTTTGCGGATTGGTTTTAGGAGCAATTTGTTGTAACTGCTGCTGGAATTGTTGTGCTTCTTGTCGTGCTTTTTCGGCCGCTGGGCCACTGTCAGGAGCATTAGCATCGACACCAACTGCATCAATAGCTCTATCTACGCCTATGCCTCCAGTCAGTTCGCGGATCGCTTCAATTGGGTCTTCGGCATTGTAATCAATGATCTCTGCGCCCAAATCACGCGCCATTTCTAAGCGTGAAGGTATTGTGTCCACTGCAATGATACGTCCTGCACCAAACAGTCTGGCACTGACAATAGCAAACTGACCAACAGGACCACAACCGAAAATAGCAACTGTATCTCCTGGTGTGATCTGGGCAATATCGGCTCCAAAGTATGCTGTAGGGAAAATGTCAGATAAAAGAATTGCTTGGTCGTCTGTGACTTCTTTTGGTAATTTGACTAACCCTGCATTAGCATAAGGAATGCGAGCATATTCAGCCTGCAAGCCATCGAAGGGGCCTGCTGCTTCTGGACCTCCAAAAAAAGCTGTCCCGGCATTATGTCCGTGAGGATTGGCGTTATCACATTGAGCATGATATCCGCTACGACAATAAGAACAGTAGCCACAAGCAATTGTCGAAGGGACAACGACGCGATCGCCTACCTTTAAATTCCTTACATTAGAACCAATCTCTTCAACAATCCCAACACCTTCATGCCCCAGAATTGTACCAGGTTTCATCCCTGTGAATGTTCCCCGAATCATGTGCAAATCGGTGCCACAAATTGCACTAGAAGTCAGTCTAATAATGGCATCTGTTGACTCTTTAATTTTCGGTTCTGGGACATTATCTAAGCGAATATCTCCGATTCCGTGAAAAACCACTGCTTTCATAGTAAATACTCCTAATTTATGAGGTTTGCATTTCAAAAAAACTAGTAATAGATGAGCTTAACTACTACAAAATAAAACAAAATTATTTATACATTATAGTTAGAAAGTATGCACTAAAATTATTTTTTAGTAGGTAAATGTTAGATAAAATTTCAGCTTATTTTGAGCTAAATAATTTATGCACTTAGAAACTATAGTATCGATATTACTATGGTTTCTTCTCGTCCTCTAGAAAGATATAAATTTTGGAGAGTAGGGATAGTTATTTCCGAAGGAAATAACTCACGCTTCTATGCAAAAAACTCCACTGGCTGCGATCGCTAATTCTGATAGTTTTTATTTGCTGGCAATACTAAAAAACCAGTTAGTAAAAATTTACCAAATATATCTCTATCACTAGAAGTATTTTATTTAAGTGAAAAACATATATCTAAATACATAAAAACAGATACATTAATAATAACTTTTTGAATAAATTAGTTGAAATATATTTGTCATATAGCTGCCACACTAAATCCACATTTAGATAAAAACACAAGTTAAAATTATGAAATAAAGTATATATATGACATTGTTTAAAATATAAAACAATAATTGTTTTGCAAACTGTAATTCATTTTTTTATTACTAAAGATAGTTGTTAAATCTATTATTTCTACTTTAAGTTGTCAAAGTCTCGTAATTTTACTAACAATTCAGGTTAAAAGGTCAATTATCATGTTTTTTCACAAAAAAGAGCCAATTCCTACAGTAAAAATTGGTGAATCTCATCCACGTTTTGCCCAATTGCTATTAGAACAATTTGGAGGAGCAACAGGCGAATTGACTGCGGCTCTACAGTATTGGGTGCAGTCTATTTAAGATGAAGCTGCATATAATAGGGAGAAGCAAAGTCGGTAAGTTGATAGACCCATGAGTCGCCCATTTAAGATTGAAATTGCCCAAAGCGAAGAGGAACTAAAACAACGCCTACAAACAGTATCTTCAGGAATCCAGAAAGAAAAATTACAAATGTTGTGGTGGCTGGCGAGTGGTCAAGTAAATCAACAGCAAGAAATTGGAAAACGTTTGGCTAGAGATACTTCAACAGTAACAAGATGGTTGCACAAGTATAGAACGAGTGGGCTGTCTGGCTTGCTAGAAATTAAAAAACCACTCTTGTGCAAATCGAAAAATCAATGATGCGGCACTGGCTGCACTCAAGCAAGAACTGGAAACAGGCAAAGGGTTTAGTAGTTACGGTGCAATAGTTGAGTGGTTGAAACTTGAACATGGACAAGACATAGAGTATGCAACAGTTTATGCGTGGGTGAGATATCGATTAAAAGCAAAACTAAAAGTTCCTCGTCCTCAAAGCCACAACTAAGACGAGAAATTGGTATCTGAGTTTAAAAAAAACTCGGCATCATTCTTAATTGTATAGAAGAACATCTAGCACCCGGCAAGTGTGTTCGCTACCTGTGTCAGACGCGATCGCCCAACTGCTACCGTAGGATGGTAAAAGTTGAAAGCTTGTAATCGGCTCAGACCATTTAGAGCCAGCTATTGCAAGCATTAAGCACTTACATAAGAGTTTTGAAAATTATGAATCAGACGTTGAACCGTCCCCTGGCAGTTGTGACAGGTGCATCTAATAGTATTGGCTACGAACTCGCCAAACAGTTTGCTCAAAATGGCTTTGATCTGGTTGTCACAACCACTGGAGCTAGCATCAAATATATCTCAGTAATTGCATAAGCCAGGCGATTACTGATGTTGAGATCAGGTAAGGTTAGCCAAAAATTTTTGGATGTAGAAAAAGCTTTGGACTTTGGATATGAATATTGTCATTGTTGGTGCGGGGCCGGCGGGTCTATTCCTAGCCAATAGATTACTCGCCCTTAGTTCAAACCATACGGTACAACTATATGAATCTAACCAACATCCGACTAATTTAGAGTATGCAGATACTCGAGAATTTGGCTTAGGATTAGGCGCAAAAGTACAGCAATACTTAAATAGTATTGAAGGGTTAAAACAACAGTTAGATTCTCAAGGTATTAAATTGGCTTCTGGCGGACTGATTTTAATTCCGCGTCGTCATCTGTGTGCTTTACTTGTGCAGCTATTGACGCGTAATACTCACCAAATCTCTCATCAAAATTCACGGCTATCGATAAATTTTAACGTTCCTGTCGTGGATGTTGATCTAGTGCGTCATGAAGTCGTGATTGAGAAAAATTCTGGTCATGAAACAGTAGCATACGATCTGTTAGTGGGAGCAGATGGAATTCACTCGGTCGTCCGAAAAGCCATGATGCTCTCAAAGCCAGATGAAATCGATTTTCGACAGCAGCAACGACCACATCTATGGAAAGTACTGCAACTACCGATGCCATCAGAACTACAACAATCTCCTCCTCGTCTCATTCAACTTCGCAAGCGAAATGCTCAATTTGGTCTTGTTTTTGGTGGCTGCTTACCAGGAAAAAATGGCAATTTAACTGCGCTGATTTTCTGGCAACCAGTAGGTAATAGCGATCGCATTAATTCTTATGGAATTAAAAGCCAACAAGAATTACAGCAGATGTTGCCAAAAAAATTTCCTTCATTCAAGCTTAATGAAGAGCAAGCTGCGGCATTTCTCACAGCCCAGCCAGGACATGAATACTGGAGCCAATGTCGCTATTATCATGATTTGCAAGCTCAGGCAGTATTAATTGGGGACGCTGCACACTCTATGTTTAGCTTATTGGGACAAGGTTGTAGCGCAGCGATTAAGGATGCAGTTGTTCTTGAATCATTACTTAGGCAGCACAGCGAGCAATTGTCGCTGGTTTTACCTGAGTTTTTTGCTCAACAAGTTGAAGAAGGTCATGCGGTTTCTGATCTTGGACTGATTGCATTAGTCTTTTACCACCGTTGGCTGGGACTTCTGTACAAGATTACCACGTTGCTATGGGTCGTTGTACTCAGACAACCAAGCATCTTTGCTCGCCTCAATCAAGTGGATGCTAACTATGTGCAAGTACTCCACGAAAATAGATTTTGGATTTGGCTTGCTAAGAAACTGCTTCCAAATCCATAGATGATTCAATCATGCGATCGCGACTCCTTGGTTTTAAGAGCTTTTCATTTATCGTTCTAATGGCGTACTAGTATCAATCAACAAAAGCATTATCCTGGTAGGTATTACGCCTGATTTTCGTCGTGTCGGCTTGGGCGGTGTTCGATGTGGGCCAACGCATTTCTCACTTCGATAGCGCAACCACACGCGCAACACCTACCGGATCTGCTGTTTTAAGAATTTTCCTTATTTGACTGGAAAGTGGAGAAGTTGAGATGTATCCATTACATGACTAATTTTTTAGATGTAAACCGGTCAGAGGAGAGGGCACCTGTACCAAGTGCAGACTATACTCCATTTTTTACCAAGCCTTCAACTCACAACGTGGTGTCTGGCGGTTAGACACCCGACTTCGACAATTATGTACAAAGAATTGTGGAGGAAAAGAATATGTCTAACAAACAAGGTCAACCTCCCTGTGACCATAAAGTAGAGGCTGGAGACACATTTTCTAATCTTGCTGCTGCCTATTACGGTGATGGTAGCGATGCCAAGAGCAAGAAAATTGCAGATGCAAATCCTGGTGTTTCTCCTACAGGCTTGCAAATTGGTCAGATGCTTAAGATTCCTGCTTAAAAGCATCAACGCCATGCTTGCTTAACACAGAAGCTGAGATGAATGTCACTGACTTAAGGGGTAATTGGGCATACTAGACTACCATTTTCTCAGGCTTTCTCCCTCTTGCTCGTGCTTAAGTCAGGTGCGAATTGTGAATTGGAAATTGGTATTAGGACTCCTCGTGGGGTAAGTTGTTTACCCTCAACAACACCAAAAAAATAAACGAGAGAAACCAAAATGGCTTACAAATTTGTTGGTTACTTTAGCAACTGGGCACAATACCGCCAAGGCGGAGGGAAGTTCTTCCCCGACCAAATTGACCCCTCGCTATTTACACACATTAACTTTGCCTTTGGTATGATTGGCTTTGTGAGTTGGAGTGTCGATCCTACCGAAACACGAACCGGAGACCAACGCTATACAGGTGACTACACAGTTCAACCAGTGGAATGGAACGATCAAAAAGTTCTGTACCCGGCGATACAGAGTTTAAAACAGAAAAATCCCAACCTCAAAACGAGTCTTTCAATTGGTGGCTGGAGTTTTAACAGTTGTGATGACACGCCTGAGTCAGCGGGAACAAAATACCCTTACGGTCCCTTTACCTGCAAATTATTCAGCAAAATGGCAGCCGATCCTAATGGCAGGATGCAGTTTATTAAGTCTGCCATTGAATACGCAAAACAGTACGGCTTTGATGGTATTGATATCGACTGGGAATATCCCAGCGACTCTAAACGAGGTGGTCAAGATGCCGATTATGAGAATTATCTGGCACTGCTGCAAGAGTTCCGCCAAACTGCTGGACAAGATTTTATCATCACTATGGCTTCGGCTGCGGTACCCAAAGGCAGCAAAACGGGCGACTCATTCTTTCAATGGCTGCGAGAGTGCGCTCAATATTTAGATTGGTTCAACGTCATGTCCTATGACTATCATGGGGCTTTTGACGATCCCAACACAATGGGAACAGGAGCCAACGCTCCCCTGCTGAAAGATTCCGTACCCAATGGTACTTTTGACATCAAGGATACGGTGGAATCTTACCTTAAAGCTAATATTCCCAAGGAAAAGATTGTGCTAGGATTGCCCACTTACGGACGGAGTTATGTTGTTGCAGACCGTACAGATGGCTTTGGAAAGCCTTTTAGTGGTTCTGGACCCGCAGGGCCAGCGACAGCCACTCCTGGTATCCTCGCTTATTTTGAAATCCAGGAAAAAATTGAAGCAGGCGAACTCGATGTCCAAAGGTGGGATGATGCCACTTTGACTCCCTACGCCTACAGTACTAAAACCGGACTTTGGGTGAGTTATGACGACGAGAAATCGCTTGGTTATAAGGTCAGTTATTTGATTGAAAAAGAATTGGGGGGTGCAATGACATGGGCGATCGACTTAGACAAGTTTT
The DNA here is from genome assembly GCA_024239075.1 of Fischerella sp. CENA71. Classification (GTDB taxonomy): domain Bacteria; phylum Cyanobacteriota; class Cyanobacteriia; order Cyanobacteriales; family Nostocaceae; genus Pelatocladus. The sequence goes on from JANBVI010000054.1 coordinate 10,526, forward strand.
AATGATCGCTCTGCTGTACCTGCATTCATACTAAATCTTGAGTAATTAAAGACCGTTGTGCTCAAGCTGTCATCGGTCAAAATCATTCGATCACCACATGGGTTCAGATTGGTATTTTGTTAATCGCTACAACACTGGCTTACGGAGTTAAATCATGGCTAACGACTCAAACCGTTTTCCGTTGCAGAGCGCAATCAAAAAGATTTTGGATGACCCAAACTCAAGACCAGCATTACCAGACTTAGGAGATGGTATATCTGTTGGAGATGACAATTTTGGTAAAGCTGATCGCTACGATACTGGTGTATCGCCATCTGTTGCTTTGAATAATGGAAATGTGGTTGTAGAAGTTCACAAGTCTCAGAGTCGCGATCGACTCTTCTATCGCGTTGGTAAAGTTGAAGGTGACAAGATTGATTGGGGTAAGTACGAAAACAACAAAAGCATCGATTATGATGATGGAGTACAACCCTCAGTTGCTATTACTAATGATGGTTTAGTCGTCGAGGTTCACAAGTCTCAGAGTCGTGATCGACTCTTCTATCGCGTTGGGAAAGTTGAGGGTGACACGATCAATTGGGGTAAGTACGAAAACAACAAAAGCATTGATTATGACGATGGAATACAACCCTCAGTTGCTATTACTAATGATGGCTTAGTCGTCGAGGTTCACAAGTCTCAGAACCATGATACTCTTTGGTATCAGGTTGGTAGAATTGATAATGAAACAATCACTGGCTTTAATTATGGGAACAGCCAGAGCAAAACATATAGCAGCAACGGTACAGTGCCAAAGGTTGCTTGCAACGGGCAATTAGCAATAGAAGCTCACCAGGAAGGAAGCGACAAGCTTTGGTCTTCGATTTTGACATTACCAGCCTTTCGTCCCCAATGGCTTGAAGATAGAGGTCCGAATTCATATTGCTATTTTTCTATGGGGACTGGATTTGGACCTGGATCAAACGAACGAATCGCCACAAGTAAAACAATAACTGTCGATCCAGGTGCGCCTTTTCTTCTTGCTAATATCACTCAAAGTAGAGAATCGATTGCATTTCCAAGTGGTGCTGCAATGCTGACAATCCAAGCACCTGATGGCACTATTTATAATCAGGAAGAATCTGGCGGCAATACCCAAGTGATTAAGTCAGGATCGTCGCTCCAGAGTCTGATCGTCAAAGAACCTATAGCGGGAGATTATCATATTACTTTAACACTGCCTCCATTCGTGGCATTTTTCTTTGCATTCGAGACACTCCCTTCTGGAAATCTAGATGGCATCATAGAAGGAAGCCAGGAATTGCAAAAACGGGATGTGGACGGGGACAGGGAAAAGTATGTAGCCAATCTCCTAGCAATGCTTTGGCTGATCATTATTAGAGAAAGGCAATCCTTACTTTTTTTAGAAGAACCTGTGGGTTATGTAACTAAATCGAAGGTGGACATATTAAATTCAAAAATCCCAACGGATTTGGCACAGGCAACTGACATTATTGCTGCTCCCATACACAGGATTCTAACCGTTGAAGATTTTAGAACACCTCCAGCCGCCGCCACACGCGCACCTGTCAACGGGCCAGTTATTGAATTTGTAAGAAACTCAGATGGTGCTCTTTCATGGGTTCATGCACGAATAAGACCAAATCACCTGAATACGGGGACAGATACAAACCAAACAATGCGTGATTTTGCTCGAAGGCTTGGTTTACCAACAGATCAAGCTGGACATGTGATAGCTAGTCGGTTAGGTGGTTTAGGTACTGTGGAGTGGAATATTTTCCCACAAAATCCCAACTTTAACATGGGTTCTTATAGAAGTGATGTTGAACAAACTTTATACAACGCTGTCAACAATACTCAGCAGCCGATAGAAGGCTGGTTAAGATTTCATTACGATGATCCGCAACACCCTAGTAGACCAACGAGCTTTGATTTCTGCTGGCTTCTGCCAGATGGCTCAGTCATAATCAACGATCTTTACAACCCTGAACGTGTTCCTCGTGGAGCATAGGACTAGGGCGTGTTTTCAAACTAGCTGTATCCTAAAAAAACTAGAGCGGCAAAGTTTACTGGAGAAGCATACTTTCAAGAGCAGCCAAGTAATCTTGAGGATTGCGACGAAAGCGAAGTTGTTCAATTCGATTGATGTGGTGTTTTCGTAAATCAGAACGTAGTTCAAGCACTGAATCAACACAGACTTGTGCCAAATCTAGAGCGGTGAAAGTGCGAAGTTTAGTCGCCATAGCTGAAGCTAACTGGACTTGCCCTATCCTTAAGTCACATCTTTCTTAACAAAAGGGTGAAGAGGTAGGATAGATGCGTAGTAAGGATTTGAGAGAAAAAGGTATTAAGCAAAGAGAGTGGAGATGAGGTAAAAAGCAATAAAAGTAAATATGAATTGTGTATAAAGTAAACAGAAAATGTAGAAAAAAGAAGAAAATTGTAATTAAGTTAAAAATCAGTAACAGATGATAACAAAGTGAAGTGAAGAGGCTAGAAGGTATATTAGGTAAGGGTTTGAGTGTATTTGAGACTGTAAAAAGTTAACAAAACTTAAGTAGCAACAAGTAGTTAGATTTCAAAGAAAAGTGATCTAAAAGTGATCTAAAAGTAGCAAGAAGTAGTTAGATTTAACAAGAAAGTGATCAAAAAGTGGAAAATTGAGTAGAAAAGCGATCGCTTTGAGAAAGTATGTGAGAGAAAAAGTAGTAAAGAGAATAAACTCTGTAGAAAGTTTATAGTGAGAAAAAGGGATTAGGAATTTCTAACAGATGTGAGTAAATAAAATAAACAGTGATAAGCGAAGAGCGATATTGGATTAAAAGAGGAGAAATCTTATGAGCTGGGCAGCACAAGAGGCAGGGGGCAGGGAGTAGGTGGATGCCTAAGCTTCAGATATCATCACAAATGTAGGCGATCGCATCCCGACTTTATCATTTACATCCCTTTGTTGAAAAGAGACATAAAAATAGAGGTTTCAAATTACTCTCTGCCGAAGGTAACAAAAGAGGGATCACCTTGCTAAAGATAGAATTTCCTCTAGTTAGAAGCTATACCTAGAAGGTGATGAGAGTTGGCAATCACAAAAAGTAAATTAATCTCAGCTCATTGAGTAGTTTGGGGTGCACTATTACAACAGTTACACAAACTGGTTTCAGAAAGAGCCGTAGTTGTAGTTGTGTTGCAGTGCTTCTTTCATTAAAGATAATTGTGGCAGGGCACGACTAGCAGCGAAATTTCAATCACCTGTATTTTTTCATGCTTACACTATTCGTGCAAGAGGTCTAATGGCTGTGGTGTTTTGTGGATGAGCAACACAAGAATTATTGATAAATAGGTATGTCTATTTTCTTTGATCAAACTAACACTGCTCAAATACATCACATCATTGCTATTCAAAAAGGAATGTATTGGTGTCGAGAAATCAAGGTATTGACGTTACAAAAGGATTGCTAACAATAGGCATGGTATTTGCTCATGCCTATTGGTTGGTAGGCAAAAGAAGCGAGTCGTTCGACTTTTTGACGTTATTAGCTTCAGTCACTTGTTTCCCAGGCTTTTTGTTTTGCTTTGGATATAGTAGCTATTTAGCTTACTACAGCAAACCAAAGTTGCCTTACAAGAAAATTTTTCAAACGCTCGCAAAGATCATTGTTGCTTTTTACATCTGTGGATTAACCTACCGCGTTGTGATAGAGCATAGCAATGTTACTTTGTGGAGCTTGATAAAACTACTGACTTTAACGGATACCCCGCCTTATTCTCAGTTTTTACCATCGTTTGCGATCACGCTGTTGTTGGGGTCTGTTTTCGTAAAACAAGTTCTGTGGGTTACAAGGTCTTTAAATCAGTTTGTAATTGTAAGCATTTTTTTCATCAGTTTTACTTTTATCAATTATCAAGCAGTTGATTTCAACCAACTAGCATTGCTAATTGGGTCAACAAAGTTTAACACCTTCCCTGTTTTACAATTTTTTCCACTTTACTTAGCTGGAGTTTATTTTGCAAAACGCAAAATTGTTTACGCTCCGCCTTTGCTGATTCTTTTAATAACCACAAGCGGCGCATCTTTGACGGGCTATGTGATTTTGGGAATACGCCTACTACAGTACCCGCCTTCAGCAGTTTGGATAACTAGTGGTATGAGCTTGGTGTATTTGTGCTACTTGACAGCAAGTCAATTGAGCAAAGTTAAGTTGGTGCAACCAATATTATCAAATATTGGGCAAAATGTATTATTTTATTTAGTTTTAAGCAATTTGTTTATTTTTGCAACTAAAGCTGCTCATCCAACGCTCGCTCTTTCTACCCCAAAAACAATTGTTTATTGTATTGGGTTGTTGATTATTATTTATGCAAATTATGCCAGCATAAATAAGTAGTTGGTTGGTGTATATTTAAAATCAAGTCGTAAAGAGTGATCACTCCCCATCCCCCATGACCAACATCTATAACCTCAACATGAGCGATACTGAGTATGCTGCTCTTGTTGCCAAAGGATACGACCCAAATTTCGAACTTCAACTAATAGAACTGGGTGAAACTCCAGCCATAGCAAGGAAGTTGACCCGAATTGTAGGTCTGACACAAGACAAAGAACAATTATCGTTGTTGAAACTATCTTGATTTGATAACTTGATTTTTGTGATAACCAACTGCATCTGCCAATTTTATCAAAGACGCAGTCCAGAACAAGGGGTAGATATAGCGTCGCTGACACGGGGGCAAACTAAACCGTATAGTTTCGTTTATATAAATAGGAGTGGATATAGCTAGGCTGTTGACTCTGTGCCTTTTTTGGGGGATGCTTCATGCAGTTTTTGTGTTGGTCTCCACTATGCCTGAAACCTTGTACTGGCTGGGCTTTTAACCAAAACAAAGATTTATAGTACATTTTTACTAAAAACCAACAAAGTCAACAGCCTAGATGAACCTATCCCACTAATGTAAAAATGCTTACTGATTGGCAATAAGAGATGCTTAGAAGCTTAATTTCTCGTTTTTATTATCAATTAAACCAAGCTTTTGTACCTCAAAAAATAATAGTGGGATAGGTTCATGTAAGGACTTAAAGCGGCCACATCTTCACGCATGATTAAATAGCCTTCACACTTCAAATCACGCAGAATATTTGTTAAATCAACCACATTATGAAAGATTACCGCATTAGCAATCAAATCATTATATTTAATAATTTTCTCTTGTTCTTCTGGAGCATTATAACCAATTATCCCAAATCCTCCGAAGAAAAACCATTTAGAAAAACCATGATAAGCCTCAACTTTATCTGACTTTTCCCGTTAAGTCTTGAAAAGCTTACTCCCAAAGGATTTAGGGCAAGGTACAAGATTTACAGTACAATAAGCCAAACGTGGTGTCAGAGGCGACAAGTCATGTTGGAGTGGTGGGAGAAAAATTTTGCGACTTGTGAGTTAGGCGATCGTCGATTGAATGAGCGTGCAATGTTGATAGGCAAAGCTTTAAGTCAAGGATTTGGCAAAGCACTATCGGCAATCTTCAACAGAGGAACCGTACTCAAGAGAGCTTATGAGTTTTTGCTAACCCAAAAGTGGAGTTCTCAAAGCTAATAGAGCCGCATTGTCAAATAACGGCAGAAACTGTTGCAGAATATGATTTAGTGTTGTGTATCGGAGACACTACTTTTCTTGATTATAAAAGCATTGTAGCTAAAAAAGAAGATTATGGTCCGATTGGCAAGGGAGGTAACGGTTTAATATTACACAGTGCTTTAGCCATAGAACCTATGAATGGTCAACCCTTTGGTCTGTTGTGGCAAAAACTCTGGCATCGAGAGCCAAAGCAGAAGGCACCAAAACAAGAGACTCCAACACAAAAGAAAAAACGGCTTGCAGCAGCCCGTTCTTCAGCGCGAAAACGCCCTTTTGAGCAGAAAGAATCGTACAGGTGGGTAGAGGCGCTCACCACTGTAGAAAACCTTGTAAGCAAGTCCACTCGCGTGATTCATGCTTTTGATAGAGAAGGTGATAAGTAGTAAAGCAAAAATATTTATACATTTAATGATATAGTATCCACTGGGAAATAAGATAAAAAGTAAAGGTGTAGGTGTGCGTTTTATTAGAGGATTAAGTCGAGAAACTATCGGGAT
>JANBVI010000055.1 GCA_024239075.1 Fischerella sp. CENA71
CTACACGTAAGGAGGCTGACGTCGAGACTTGTGATCAAGAGACAGCATTAGATAGGTCTTATTGACACTCATGAGACCTATCTTTTCTTACCATAAATTGCTACATACTTTATCTCATGAGCTTTTCAGGCTATTTTGTCGCCCCGTCAGGTTCTTGCCAATAGGACAAGGAACAGCAACCCAGACAAAAATAGAGGCAAAATTACCTCAAGGAAATGGCGAGTTGATTTTGATTGTAGATGATGAAGATGTAGTAAGACAAACCACTCAGGACACCCTAGAAGATTATAACTACAAAACCCTCGTAGCTAACGATGGTATTGAGGCGATCGCTCTCTATGTCAAATATCAGCAAGAAATCAGTGCTGTCTTGCTAGATATGCTCATGCCCAACATGGATGGATTGACAGCCATCCGCACTCTACTAACCTTCAACCCCAACCTCAAGATTATTGCCACCAGTGGTTTACCTGCTAACCAGCAAAAGACGATTGCAGTTGGTGCTAAGAAATTTCTGTCTAAGCCCTACACAGCGACAGATTTATTGACTACTTTATCTGATGTGCTTGGCATTAACGAGTAGGGTATTGCTTACTAGCAGTATATTTTACGTTTCTCAGGTTGACTTACCCAACATTTTGAAAAAAGCGATCGCCAGCAATTCACCATGATTACCTTGCAAGTTCCCAAATGCTAAGGAATTTACCAAAACGTTAATTTTTATTGAACTTTAGCAACACTAATGTTGTTTTAGTAGAGCATCCAATCCCAATCAGTAACAACGTTTCAAGCTTTATTAGGGGATGTAAACTTACAAGAAGCCAACTACTGTCAGGCTAGAACATTTGAGAGAATCAAAAACGATTTAATAATTAAACGCAAAAGTCCACCTCTTATTCGGACACGCTTGGTTTAATTTCAAGGGAGAACACTATTATGAAATTGGCTTACTGGATGTATGCAGGCCCAGCCCATATCGGCACTCTGCGGGTCGCCAGTTCTTTCAAAAACGTTCATGCTATCATGCACGCACCACTGGGCGATGACTATTTTAATGTCATGCGATCGATGCTGGAACGGGAACGGGACTTCACCCCAGTAACTGCTAGTGTTGTTGATCGCAACGTTTTGGCGCGTGGTTCCCAAGAAAAGGTGGTAGACAACATCACCCGCAAAGACGCCGAAGAACGTCCAGACTTGATTGTTCTGACCCCCACCTGTACTTCTAGTATTCTGCAAGAAGATTTACAAAACTTCGTCGAACGGGCGCAGTTGGAAGCCAAAGGCGATGTGATGCTGGCGGATGTGAACCACTATCGCGTCAACGAATTGCAAGCAGCCGATCGCACTCTGCATCAAATTGTCCAGTTCTACATCGAAAAAGCTCGTAAAAAGGGCGAACTTCCAGAAGGCAAAACTGCGAAGCCCTCTGTTAACATCATCGGTATTTCTACTCTCGGCTTCCACAACCAGCACGACTGCACCGAGTTGAAACGGTTGATGGCAGATTTAGGTATTGAGGTAAATGCTGCTATTCCAGAAGGTGCTTCGGTTCACGAGTTGAAAAACTTGCCTCGCGCTTGGTTCAATCTTTGTCCTTACCGCGAACTTGGCTTAATGGCAGCTCGTTACCTGGAAGCAGAATTTGGGATGCCCTACGTAGATATCACGCCAATGGGAGTAGTTGAAACTGCTCGCTGTATCCGTAAGATTCAGCAGATTGTTAATGCCCAAGGCGCTGATGTTGACTACGAAGAGTTCATCAACGAGCAAACCCTGTATGTATCCCAAGCTGCTTGGTTCTCCCGTTCCATCGACTGCCAAAACTTAACAGGTAAAAAAGCAGTCGTCTTTGGTGATAATACCCACGCCGCCGCTATGACCAAGATTTTAGCGCGGGAAATGGGCATTCACGTTGTTTGGGCTGGAACTTATTGCAAATATGATGCTGACTGGTTCCGGGAACAAGTCAGTGAATACTGTGATGAAGTCATTATTACCGATGATCATGGTCAAATTGGGGATGCGATCGCTCGTGTCGAACCCTCTGCTATTTTCGGTACACAAATGGAACGCCATGTTGGTAAGCGTCTGAATATCCCCTGCGGTGTGATTGCTGCACCTATCCATATCCAGAACTTTCCCATTGGTTACAAACCATTTATGGGTTACGAAGGTACTAACCAAATTGCCGACTTGGTCTACAACTCCTTTACACTGGGAATGGAAGACCACTTGCTCGAAATCTTCGGTGGACATGACACTAAAGAAGTAATTACTAAGGGTATATCTGCGGAATCTGACCTCAACTGGACTAAAGATGGTTTAGCAGAATTGAACAAAATTCCTGGTTTTGTTCGTGGTAAAGTGAAGCGCAACACCGAGAAATTTGCTCGTGAGCGAGGTATTAAGGATATTACAGTCGAAGTGCTGTATGCTGCGAAGGAAGCTGTAGGAGCATAAATACAGTATTAACTAAGAAGAGTGAGTGGTGAGGCTAAAGTTTGGTCTTCACTACTTACTTTTTTGAGTATTTAGTTTTCCAATAATCTGTTGTATTAAAGAGTCCATTTAAAATCTCTCAGAGAAGGACTTTTTTATTTTGCCAAGTAACCATATAAAATATTATACTTTATAACTCCTGAGATATAACTATCAATCAAATATTCTCATTATTATTATTTATTAAAATGAAAAATAAGCATTTTTACTATATTTTGAATCTAATTTCTATATTATCAACGCATCATAATATTAAACTGAATCAGATATGAAAATCAAAACTATAATTAAATTTAACTAAAACAATAATAGTTTCTCTAGACTCTTTTTAGGAGAGTGAAGTATGACTCAAGACTATACCACAAAATGGTGGGCTGCTTTTTCATGCCTTGCGTTTATAGAAGGCGTTTTACTGGTGATGTTATTCTCTGGACGTAGTTCTGGATTAACTATAGCAGCATTGCTTTTCATTGCGATTTTAATGGTATTTATTCCACGAGCAGATGATGTTGTTGCGCTGACATTTGACAGAGATAAAATTGACAACAAAATCAATTCTCTCAACAAAAAACTGAGTACTACTAAGAACAGAGTAGATAAAATATTTCTCTTAACAATCCCAGACTCAATGTATAAGTCATTGCAAAAAATTAACTCTGGTAACTATGGAAATTACGATTTGACAGCTAAGTTAGAAAGAGAATTGTATCACTTGCGAGATATTGGTTACATAGAAGATACAAAGGAAATTCGTGATATTCCCTATGAAGGAAATAATTTATCTAATTACATCAAAATCACCGCATTAGGTAAGCAGTATATAGAACTCCGTAAGAGTATTGAGGAGGAAAATAACAAGAAGTAGTATCAAGTCTGCTTGAACACTTATACTATCGGTTCATGTTGCTAATTAGTAATTCAATATTACCTAATAGTTGCGATGGTCAAAGAATGCTTCTACCCTATGGGAAACTGAGGTAAAGAAGCATCACAGTGGTAATATAAACTGATTACCCAGGATGGATATAAATGGCTATCAATAAAGTTAAATCGCGAGGGTTTTCAATTTTCCTTGGTAATTGCTCACTTCACAGCAATGATTGCAGAAATCATACACAATTTTTCAAAGCTTCAATATCTGCACCAACAATTTTTTCTAAATTTCTGGTAATTTTTTCTATATCCCAGTTCCACCAAGCAATTTCTAGTAGAGTTTTGATGATTTCATCTGGAAAGCGTTGGCGCACTAAACTAGCTGGATTACCCCCAACAATTGTGTAAGGTGCGACATCTTTAACAACTACAGATTTTGCAGCAACGATCGCACCATCACCGATTTTAACTCCGGGCATAATAATTGCTTCGTATCCAATCCATACATCGTTACCAATCACAGTGTCACCTTTGAAAGGTAATTCATCAGATTTCGGCGTTACACGTTCCCAACCACTACCAAAAATGCTAAATGGATAAGTTGAAAACCCAGACATCTGATGATTTGCGCCATTCATAATGAATTTTACGCCTGTGGCTAAAGCACAAAACTTACCAATGATCAGCTTATCGCCAATAAATGGATAGTGGTAAAACACATTGCGCTCAAAGTTTTCTGAGTCTTGGAGATCATCGTAATATGTATAGTCCCCAATAATGATGTTGGGGTTGGAGACAGTATTTTTGATAAAACAAACCTGGGGAAAACCCTGCATTGGATGCGGGTTTTTTGGATCGGGATATGGCATTGCAAAACTTGTCGAGTATACTTAAAAAAATTGTATCTCTACAAAAATCAGGTTTTAGAAATCGAACACAGATTGTAGTGATAGTACGAAATGTATTTTGTTTCAGGATTTTTCATAAAAAGAAAACAGCGATCGCATTGCAATAATTCTCCAAGCGCCACTTAATTATTGAATCAGAATAACAGCCTCTTGAACCTTAGTAGCAAGAGCTTTTTGCAAACCTTGCTCAACTTTGCCAATTAATTGCTCAAAAGCCTCTTGATTTGCTATCAGTTGTTCTTGCAACACTTTCTCTAACTCCGGCTGAATTTGTTTGCAAATATCATTGATTTTCTTGTCGTTTAAAAAACTAGGACGCATCCAACCAGGAACATCGACATTTGTCTTGATAGCTTCCTTGACACCCTGACGATTTAACTCCACACCTGCTGCCATCACCGAAGCGCCATATACTAAAGCAATCGGCCAGGTTAAGTGTCCGGTGAGGATGAGAGTGATGATACTAGCGAGAGTACCTCCACCAATTACCACATTAATGATAAATGCCACTGTTTCAGCCAGGATCGCATCACCAATGCGTAAATCTGGATTGACAAAAGCTGGATCAATCCCTTCCTCAAACCTTAAACTGCTTCTGGGTATATGAAACTGACGACAAATCGGATCGGTTTCTGTGGCTAAGTCTGGTTGAATTTTATTGTTAAACCAACTAATGCATTGATGATTGATGATTTGTTGAGCGCGATCGCTTTTTAACCATTGCTCTGCTCTATCTTTCATAGATATTTCCAAATCAGCCAAAGTTCGGATTTGGTTTTTTTGCCAATCTTTAATACTAGTTCGCACAGCACTTTCTATTAAATTATCTGCTAGTGGCTTAGTTAACAATTCGACTAAATCCGGAATATGTCTCTCAATTAAATTTTTCAGCTTTTGTGATTCAAATAATTTATTGACTTCTTGTTTAAAAGCAGATGCACGCAAATCCCATCTTCCAACTCGCGCCAAACCCAAAGCAATACATCGTTCTGGTTCCGGATCAGGACGCAGGAGGGTTTCTGGTTCGGGAAAAATTTCCTGACAAATTTGATGGGTAAATTTCATCCGAGACGCGCCACCAGTCATCAGTAAAAGTTGCGGCACAATATTTTGTTGAGCCAGCTGTTGTTTTGCTTCATTAACTGCGGCGCGAAATGATTGCATCCAACTATTTTGCCCCAGTTCAGCCAAAGGTTGATTTAAGATTTCATCCATCATCAATTTGTTGACTTGGGGAATAAAATAAATCTGTTCGTTGATCGACTCAAAGCCACGAGCAAAAGATTGAGAATCGCTGTATAGTTGTTCGTTAGAAAAATAATTTTCTTTAGCTTTGCGACAAGCAAGTTCACAACGAGCTTGGTGGTGTGGATATTCATGAAATACTCTTTCGAGTAATGCTTTTTGCTCGTGTTTCGCGAGGGTTCGTTCAAAAATAGCCCGATCAATTAAAGAAGCTCCTAAAGCATTACTACCAAAATCTACAGGAATTTCATGTAAACTTTTAACTAATGTAAAATCAGTAGTAGAAGAACCAATATCAACAATTAGTACTGATGATTTTAGCTTTTCATATTCCAGTTTCCCGGCTTCCTTGGCTTGCATAAAAGCAGCGCGTGATTCTGGTACAACATACAATTGAGAAATACCAGCCGTTTGCAGTAGCTTTTGATATTCTTCGCGATCGCTCATTGACCATCCAGAAGGACAACCAACATAAAAATAGCTATTTTCTCCGCCTTCAATTTGTTTACTGGCTTGCAAAAGATGGTAGTAAGTGGCAACAAAAGTACTTATTGTTTTCCTGTAATTTAGGTCATTATTTGGTTTTTGCTTAAAAGATATTTCCAGTTGAGTAACACCAGCTTGAATTAATGCTTGTTCTCCCACAAGATAACCAAGTTCGGGATGCCAACCAAGAGCCGTAACTTGGTTTTTCTTATTATTAATTTCCAACATTTGGGGAGGTTCAATACTCTCCACAATGGCTTTTGCCACAGCCGTTTCACCATGTCCCAAATCAAAACCAATTGTTTCTAAAATTTTCATATTTTTATCTGTTTGTTAATTGAATAATATTGGAGAATTGATTTTTATATTATCGAAATAACACCTCCGTCTGTATCCACAAGTACTGGGATAGACTTGCCCATCTTTAAGGCTTCAAAAGGGTTACTTGAAAGCTGGTTCAATGACTCGGCCACGTCTAAGCAAGCGATCGCCCTTGAGCAAAGCAGGAGTAATCGTCACAAAATCCTTGGTGTCAGGGTCAATACTTGGCTCAAAATCAAAATATTCGCGATCGCTCTGGGGATCTTGTGGTTGATAAATTTGAGTACGAATTCCTTGCTCCATTAAAATTTGGGGCAAAAGTTTAGTTAATTCCAGCATCATTTGAGGTTTATCCAAAAATGAAGCACCTATTAGTCTTTGCAGAAAATTTAATAGTTCTGGTAATTCTTCAATTGCGCGATCGTCTAAAGATTGATTCCCTTGTTCAACTCTAGCAACTGCTAAGTCTATTGTGTTGAGAGCATCACCTAGATTATCAAGAAGAATTTTGCTATCTATTTTGAGTACCGATTGAGGTAATTCTCTTAACTCAGTAGAATTTGAATTATTTTCCTGTTGATCTTTATCGAATTGCAAGACAATTTCTAAACCTATCAGCACAGAAGCAAGCAAAATAGCCATCCACGCTCCAGGGCTAGTTTCTGTTAGATAGAATAACCAAGCTAATATACCTATATAAAGAAGTATCTTCAGTAGTTTTAGGATTAATCTGTTAGGAGACAACTGGGTAATTTGGTTAGTAACTTGCTTTGACTCTGGGAGAGTGACTTGAATTTGGTTAGCAGCTGTGAGAGTGGCGAGTGACTGGCGCAATGCATCCAAGAAAAAAGCAGCCGAACGTACTTGAGCCATATTTAGCTCACCTATATAAATTTTTTCCAGATGATCAATTCGGTTTTGCACCAACTTCACCACCTGCTCAACATTAGTCACCTTGTCAATCTCAGTTTGGAGTTGGTGACGTTCTTCGTTAAAAAGTGTAAATAGTTTTTTCATTATTATTAATTATTAACTCACCACCAAGTCATATATAGCAAAAAATTCCCCCTTCCCTGCTAGGGAAGAGGGGGTTAGGTCAAGCAATGATTTTTCCCCATAAAGCTTCAATGGCTCTAACTAAGATTTATCTTTAATTCGTACATCTATGACGCTAGCATTAAAATTGTAATTAAAGCCTTCCAATTCAAATGGCATCCCAATTTTGACTTTGCTGTTACCTAAAACTGGTCCATTTTCAGTGACTTGGGCTTTACCTACCAAAGTCAATAACATGTCTGTACTAAAACTGTTTGATTTTGGATCTGGTAATTCTTTCACAGTACCATTCGGCTGGGGAACAAGTACAGTTCTAGGTAATGTTTGAATAGACTTGATATCAATTTTCCCGTGGGGTTGATTACGAATAATAACGTTTGTTTTACCACCTTCTTTTAAACCTTGATTATATAACTGTTCAGGATCACGTACATTTAATCCCCGAACAACTAAATCTACTTCAATGGGTACTGTTTTAGCACCTACTTGAGCAACAGAACCAGTAGTACCAGGGAAGAAAAAGATGCCGAATATAACTAGTAAAATTACTAGTCCAGCACCGATATCAAGGACATTAAATTTACCAAATAAACGACCTTTGGAATCTAAAATAGCCATAACTGAAATTTTCCTAAATTCAATTTTTGACTTTATGAATGCTAAATTTGACAATGTAACGCCACATGCTGGCTAGGATGAGAACAAGCCCCAACAGCGCAGTGACTCCTTTTGATTTTTCATTTCATTTGAAAGTAACCTCACCCCGTCCTGTAGGACACCCCTCTCCTTGTTAAGGAGAGAGGGGTGAGGTTTTTCATGCAAGGCTTGTGAAATTTTTTTCATTGGGACTGCCTTGTTGTGTTTTGACATGCGACAGTTTATCATAATCGCTGTTTTTAGTTGCTGCTGGCAAAAACAATCGGTTAAAACTGCATTATAGTCAAGTCTGCTCGTGACATCTGCATGAGAAATGTTTCATGCAACTTGTTATATCCTGCTTGCGTCTGTTCTTTTTACGTTCTTTTTAAAGTTTTTCAGACCAAATTATGAATAATAGGGAAAGCTTATATATCTATTACACTGTTTTTCGACGTCGTTTGTTTTATCCATTGATTTCGGTGCTGGTGGCGCTGAGTATTTGTTTGAGTAGCGCTTTACCATCTCAAGCTTTTGATTGGGTACCTCTGATTTTTCAAGGAGTACAAGCACTTCAGCTTTCTAATATGTCCGATCGCCAGGAAGTTGAAATTGGTAAACAAATCAATCAACAACTCCTAGACAGTGACGTTCGATTGTACCAGGATGCAAATATTAACCGTTATGTGCAACAAATTGGTCAGCGATTGGTAGCAAATAGCGATCGCCCCAATCTTCCTTTTACTTTCCAAGTTGTTGATGATGATAGTATTAATGCTTTTGCCACTCTGGGTGGATTTGTATATTTAAATACAGGTTTAATCGAAATTGCGGAAAATGAAGCGGAACTAGCAAGCGTCATCGCCCATGAAATTGGTCATATTGGCGGTAGACACCTAGTCAAGCAGATGCGTCAAAAGGCGCTTGATGCAGGTTTGTTAACAGCAGCTGGTTTAGATCGGAATCGAGCCATACAAATTGGTTATCAGTTAGCGCGTAACTTACCGGGTAGTCGGAAAAACGAATTTGACGCCGATCAAAGAGGATTAAAAACTTTGACACGTAGCGGTTATAGTCAAACGGCGATGGTTTCATTTATGCAAAAGCTTGTCAAAAAGGGTTCTGTACCAACATTCTTGAGTACTCACCCAGCAACAGGCGATCGCATTAATAATATTAAAAAGGTCATCAATACTCAACCAAGCAATGGCAACGATGGTTTAGATAATTCTACATATAAAAATAATATCCAAGCCCTGCTTAGGTCTTGAAGAAATTTTGTATTTCAAATTTTAGATATTGGATTGGGGTTTTCGACCTCATCCAAACTTTGCGTATATTCCTAATAATTTTAACTTTTAACTTTTGACTTCCCTCTTGTGGGACGCTTAAATCAGGCCAAACACTTATTGCGGCGATTTAGATGAAATTTTTCTGGCTTGACGGTTGTCACTATTTCTTCCAAAGGTGAGATGCGGATGCAATTTTTAAGAACGTTTGCTTGATAAACCAACTTATTTGTAATATCTAATCCCGTTAACCAACCACTACGAGGATGATAAGCACCAGTGTCTATATCTAACCATCCTTCCCCTTGGGCTAATTGACCAGGAGATACGCCTGGTAAGGTAAAAGTAATTGTATGACCGATAATCATCAATTTATCGGCAAAGTATGGCTTTTCAATACTGTGAAATTCATCTCGCACCCAACAAAGTTGCTCGGCGGTTTGTGCTTCTAAAGGTATGAAAGGATCAACACCAGCATGAACCAACCAAACATCCCCCAAATCTATATATGTAGGCAAATTATCAAACCATTCGAGATGATCATGGGGAATTGTAGCTTCTTCATAACTAGATACTGTAGCCTGTCCACCACTGTATAGCCACGCTTGTACTGTAGGGGTGGGGATGCGTTTTGTGAGAACATTCAATAGCATTTGTTCATGATTCCCTAGCAAACATTGATAGGGACTGTCTTTCACAAAATCAACTACTTGGGCGCTTTGCGGGCCACGATCAATTAGGTCTCCTAAAAAGTAGACTTGATCGTTTGATGCGGGGGCGATCGCATCTAACAATCTCATTAAACCTTCATAGTGACCATGCACATCCCCAATTACTATTCGTCGGTAACTAGTTACACTCATCGGCTTATCGTTTGACTAAATATTTTGCCTTTTGTTGTGCTGATACAGTCTAAACTGCATAAATTTCGTAAATTTCGCAAAAAACTTACAAATTTCTGATTCATTTTATTATTCCCACTTTCCTTGACCATATTTAAACTCGATTTATTAATATTTCTTTCAGAAAAAACACAAATTCACCTCATTTTATATGCAGATTTGACAAAGTAATTTAAATTTTCAATAAATACAGGGAATGGGGAACAGGCTGATGCTCACGGTGTCAGCCGAATGGGAAAGGAAAGCACAGAAGCAATGTGTGCAACTAATTTTGTTTAGGTATTTAGTAAGACTGTACAGTATTGCAGACTATTTCATATCGTTCTTACTACATAATTTTATTTATAACCTGCATAGAGGGGTGTTGCTCCTTTAGTCTGAGTTGATATGTGCCATAAGATAGCTTTGCCATCAGCAGCATCGGTCATATTAGTTAACATCAACTGATCTCGTTGATGCCAAATAGCAAATATTTTGTCTCTACCATCATTGAGAGTCTTGAGATCAATTTGGTATATTTGATCGACTCGCTGTAATTTCAAACCCAACAAATTTAGTAATTTACTCAGTATTTTGATAGCAGAAACGCGCTGTTTACCCTTTACTAAATCTATATCAAGTGTTCTTTTAATATGTTTACTACACTGGATAGCAGTATTTTGCAACAAAATTAAATCAGGATCATGTTCAGTAAATACTCGTTCCGGTTCTAAAAACTGTAGCATTCCTAAAGCTCTCATCGCTTCAACTTTGAGGGTATATGTTTTTAAATCTGGAAGGAAAACTTGGCCTTCACCCCAACTTAATTGTTGTTGCCATTCTTGCTGATCTCTTAGCCAAAAATATTCACTTTCATGAGTGAGATAATAATGAATTAATAATTGACCATAATAACCTTGCTCATCTAATAATTTTAGTTGAGGTGTAACTGGTATACTGTATCTTTGCCTGAGAATATATTTCTGAATTTGATTTCTTTCCTCATCAGTCAATGAATGTTTAGCTATGAGTTGGTCATACTCGATATAATCAATATCTCTAGCATTAGCTACAGATGTTGCTGCTGCTAATTGGTTGTGTTGCTTAATTTGTTTAATTTTACGTTTAATTTCTTTGGCTTTTTGACGTCTTTGTGACCAATCTTTTTGGACTTGAACAATTTCAATAATCAATCGCCGACGTGTCGCTAAATCATGAGGATCAGTCGCCAAAAAAGCAAGGCGTAAATCTCGGACGATATTATTTTGAACAGCGTTACTCCGTGTCTGAATTTGATGACCATCAGCAATTAAACCATCTTTAGTTGATTGACGATAGAGTTTAATTGAAGCATTGACTCTTGCTGCTAGTTTCGCCCAAGTTCGTAAATGAATTGGGTCATAAACTAATGGCAAATCTACATCAATTTTATGTAATGGACTGAGTAAAGCCAAGTTTTCTTTTTGATTTTCCTGATACCAAGAAGAAAGCAAACGGTAATTTGTACTACCACTTCCAATCAAACCAATACCTCGTTTAGCACACCAAATTATTCGGGGAACATTATCCCGTACTCTTGCTAATGCTTGTCTAACTTCGGAGTCAGGAATTACACCTTGAAAAATGCCATAAACACAGTCAAAATGTTGAACGTCAATACTAATTCCTGTTCCCAAACTAGGAGTGACAAAAACAGAGTTGTATTCTGGCACTTTTTGATTAATACATGTTATAAAATCAACTGCCTCATGACCAGGTGTATTTGTTGTCAAACTACTGACGACTAGAGTTTTAGAAAATTGTTTTTGCAGTCTTTGCAGTCGTTCTTGTAAATAACTCGCGATTGTTTCACAGCTGTAACGTCCAGAACGACTATCAGTAGTTACATAACATTTTCGACCTGCCATTAAATCTAATTCTAGTTGGTGAATTAGTGGAGTTGGATTAGGAGAATCATAATAAGTAACATCCCAGCCGCGTTGAGGTTTCCATTGATTAACGACCACCCATGGTGTTAATTTAATTCCTGATAATGCTTGTAAATATTCTAAAGAAACATCTGATAAATCTGCATCTTGAGCAATAACTAATCCACCTGTTGTGAGAATAGCAGAAATTAATTGTTGAAAAGATTTTAGGACTTTAACTCGCTTTTCTTTACAAGTATTACTGTTGAGGAGATGCCATAATGATTGTTCTACTTCATCTAAGATCAATATTGCTCCTTGCCAATCTTTAGGATTAAGCTTCCACAGAGAATCTATACATAATCCCAGTGATTGGCGAGATTGATAGCAAGTATCCAAGCTGTGACTATGAGTTAAAGTTTCATTATTAATTCCCCAATTAATACCGATTTTTTCACATAAAAATCGACCAAGTTGAATTCTATGAGTAATTAATAAAACAGGTTGATTTCTATTTTTCGCCTGTTGCACAACTGTCTGAAGTGCTGTAGTTTTTCCTGTACCTTTAGCAGATTTGATTCCAACTAATCCAGAAGTGGGAAAAGGTATTTCTCCTAAATAGCGATTGTTAAGCGTGAGTGCGGGAGGTATGGTTAATTCTGTATGGGGTTTTGTTTGAGCAAGATAATTTTCTAAATCAACACTTTGGCGATATATTTTATCAAAGGCGTTTGCACCTTTGGCTACAATAAACTCATCAACTCCTTTTTCGCTTCCTGGTAGTTCAATCACTTGTACAGGACAATTTTGAGTTTGGAATAAAAAACCAAGTTGAGAGATGGCGTTATTTACTGCTGCGATTTTGTTGGCTTGGGTTTCAAAATCAAAGCAGATATAAAATGTACGTTTAGCGATCGCGATCGCATTTAAGTCTGGGATTAACTGACGACTAATAACTTTACCAAATTCATCTTTAGTGACGCGATAACCGCTAGTAATTCCAGGAATACCAATAGCTGCATATCCTTGCGTTAACAGTGCGGCGGCTTTTTTCACACCTTCACAAATAATTATAGGTATATTTCTTGCCATTACCCACGACCAAAAACCCACTGCTTCGCCATTTTCGGTAATGCTAATATTCTCCGGCACAGTTTGATTGTAACGTTGGGCGACTTGTTGCCACACGCGCAAACTGACTCGCAAACAAAATACCCGCGTTGGTGTACAAGGAGGATGTTCGTATTTAATTGGTTTATTTTTTTCATTGAGTCGGGGTTGATTTGGCTTAAAGCATCCCCATTCCATTGGTTCCCAGCTATTGAGAGGATCAAGTCCAGCACACCACCAGCCACCAGCAGCTACATGAGCATAGCGTTGTAACCAGCTATTCTTCACCATACCAATGTTTGTGCGTGGTATGTGTTCGGAAATTAACAGATAGTTATAGGCGGTTTCGTCTTGCAAAGACTGGAAATTCAAGGTTGCTAAGTGTAAATCAATACCGCCACTGTTGACTAATTCCTTTAAATGTCGGGGTTGTAAATAGTGCAAATGCATTAGTCAGGGCAAAATAGGAAACAATGGATTTAAAACCTTACCATGCCTCTACTAGATTTAATAGAAGTGATATTGACTATTTACAGCTGCTTTTTTTTACCAAGTTACGGGAGACACATCGGTCAATTATTCTGCAAGCTATGGAGTCTGTTTTATTGCCGTAGTAATAAGTATGTATTGTAGTATTTATTGAGATATAGTTTTTATTTATAGGTATATTCATGTATGCAAGCTAATTGAATTCACAGCTCGTAGTAAGCAATGCGCGTGCTTAAAAAATAAAGACTGTACGCCCAGCGTTCCCGCAGTCTTGACTACGAACTTTCTTTTCTCATAGACTAACTTGCTTCACAGTTTGAGCGATCGCTTCAATTAATTCTTCTGGTTCAACAGGTTTGGAAATATGCAACTGAAACCCTGTTTGCAAAGCTTGCTGTTGATTCATTTCTCCAGCATAGGCCGTTAAAGCGATCGCTGGCATCTCACCGCCTAGTTCTGGTGACATCGTTCTAATGTGACGTAATAAAGTATAGCCGTCGATTTCAGGCATACCAATATCAGCAAGCAAGATATCGGGTTTGGTTTGATTGAGTATTTGTAGCGCGTCTTGTGCAGAAGTTGCGGAGATTACGACAGCACCTGCTTGTTCGAGGATGAATGCGACTAATTCTAAATTGTCAACTTCGTCATCTACCGCGAGAACCTGAATCCCTTTTAAAGTGAGTGTGTCTTGAGTCACTACTTCCTCCTGTGGTGTGGAAGTTTGCACTGGTAAAAGCGGTAGCCTAACTGTAAAAGTGGCTCCTTGTCCTTCTCCAGGACTCGCAGCAGCGACAGTTCCCCCATGTAGTTCAACAATGTGCCGGACAATTGCTAGTCCTAGCCCTAAACCGCCAAAAGTGCGAGTGATACTACTATCAGCTTGACGGAAGTAATCAAAGACATAGGGCAAAAATTCAGAATTGATACCTTTGCCATTATCTTTAACTTGAATTTGAGCAGATAAATCACTTGTCTCTAATTTAACTTCGACCTGTCCTCCACTGGAAGTGAATTTAACTGCATTTGCCAGCAAGTTCCAAACAACCTGCTGCAAACGAGCTGTATCACCTAAAACATTCCCCACATCCGATGTAAAGCTAGTTTGAATTTGAATGGCTTTGGCTTCGGCCGCCAAACGTACCGTTTCAATCGCTGCTTCGATAGTCGATTTTAGATCAACAGGACAAGAATTTAAACTCAGCTTTCCTTGTAAAATCCGAGAAATATCGAGTAAGTCTTCAATCAGTTGCACTTGCAACTTAGTATTGCGCTCAATTGTTTCGAGGGCAAGAGCTGTTTTATTGGCATTGAGTTTGCCGCTTCGCAGCAATGTAGCCCAGCCTAGAATAGGATTTAGTGGTGTTCGCAGTTCATGAGAGAGAACTGCAAGAAATTCATCTTTCGTCCGGTTGGCAGCTTCGGCCGTGGCTCTGGCTTTTTGTTCGGCTTCGTAAAGTTTAGCACGAGCGATCGCCCCAGCAGCTTGTTGTAATAAAGCCAACATAAAGGCGCGATCATCTTCGCTCAGGGCAAAAAATTGACTAAAGCAGAGGGTAATTCCTCCCACTGCGCGACCCTCGATCATCAGAGGTAAGGAAATCCAAGTGGCATAGTTATAGCCAGCATAGGCATCTGCTAGGTGAGGATAACGACCCATTCGCTCCTCTATTGACTCTTCCCAAACTGGTTGTCCAGTCCGGACAGCATCTGACAGAGGATTTGATGAAGCAATGGGAAACCGATGCCATACTTCGACCAGATGTGATTGGAAACCAACAGAGTGAATGATTTCCAGTTCGGTGTTATTTTCACATACTATTGCCACCAGAGCGGCAGCAGCATTGAGAACAGCTATACTTTGTCCCGTAATCACTTCTGCTACTTGAGTGGGTGTGAGTGATTCCGAGAGAGCAGCCGTAACTGATTGGAGACGAGCGGTACGATCAGCAGTTTGCTCTGCTTGTTGGCGTGCTTGTTCTGCCTGTTGATAAAATTGGGCGTTGGTAATAGCTAAGGCTGCTCGGTCTGCTAAGTCTTGGAGAAAGTTTTGCTCATCTAAAGTATAGGGATTTCCGGGGTGATTGCGTGAAACACCAATCGTACCAATGACGCGGCCTCTTGCTTTGAGGGGAACAAGCAAAATGCTATGGATCTCAAAGTGTTGCCGATAGGATTGGTATGCTGGCTGAACAAAAGGCTGAAGTTCCTCTGGAGATATTGTCGGGATGAGCAGTGGTTGTCTGGTTTCCAGGACTCGGGCATATAATCCACCCTTCGCAGGTTGGGGAGCAGCATTCAACAAATCACACACACATACATTAATCTCTGGATCAATGTGATGGATTGTAACTGCATTTAACCACTGACCATCCTCAGAGAGTAGACGAATCGCACAAACGTCCCCAATTAGTTCAGTAATGCGTTTGCTAATCATTTCTAGCAAACCATCAAACTCTAAAATATTCTCAGCAAATGCTTGACCCATTTGGGCTAGTATTTGCGATCGCCTCGTAGAAAGACGCAGTAATTCTTCGGCTTGTTTGCGATCGCTAATATCAACGGACACTCCAATTACTCGCTCCGGCTCACCTTGCCGATTGTGATAAACTTTACCTTGACTGTTGAGCCAGTGGATTTTGCCATCAGGACTCACCACCCGATACTCCAGCATATAGGGAACTTCGCCAGCGATCGCACGAGTCCTGGTTTCGGTAAAATACTCTCGGTCATCTGGGTGAACAATATTAATAAACTCATAACTTGATCCAGATTGGATTCCCCAAATAGCATTTGCTTGTTCAGAGCAAACTACCCATTGGGTTTTCAAATCTATTTCCCAGACAATCATTTGAGCCGCAGCCAGTGCCAATCGCAAACGCTCCTCACTTTGACGCAATGCGACCTCAACCCGTTTATAATCTGTCACATCCCGCGTGATCCCCAGCAACGATTCTACCGAACCATCACTGGCAAATTCCGGCATCATCCGAGTTTGGTAAAAACGAATTCCATCTGGTGCTGGAAAATCAAATTCAAATTGACACTCTTGTCCACTCACAAAACTTGATCGCATGTGGTTTTGCCAGAGCCTACAAACCTCTTGTGGAACTCCCATTTCATCGTGAGTTTTGCCAATATAGGCACTAGCAGGTAAACCTGTTGATCGTTCCACGGACGGACTAACGTAAACGTGGCGCAGATTTTGATCAAAGCGAGCAATAATGTCGGGTGCATTTTCAGCCAAAGTCTTGAACTGTTGCTCTCGGCGTCGGAGTTCTGCTTCTAAATGTTGGCGATTGAAATTTGACTCACACGCCGACTGCAAAGTTTGAATTGTTCGTTGCTGTTCAAGAATCACCTCTTGCAAATGTGCATTTGCTTGATTTAATTCAGCTAATCTACTGTTTTCTGATTGTAGAGTCTCTTCTTTTTGCTGACAATTGCTGAGTTGCTCTTGACACAACTCAGATACTAAACTGCGAGCGTAAAGTTCTACTAATTCTGAACGGGAAATATCCTGTTTATTAGCTTGCTGTTCGAGAATTTGCCAAGCTGTTTTAGTCAGCGATAGGTTAACTGGCTGTTTTGGCTCACAATCCCAATTTTTGATAAATTTGCCTCTTTTGTCACGCTTCATTAAAGGCACTGCCCGTATACCTATATGGCTAACTTTATTAAATCTGACTGTAGTAACTTCAAGTATCTACCGTAAGAAGGAAGAAAAATCAGGTAGATATAAATTCATCAATTTGTAAATTATCTTGTAGAAATCAATCATCGATGCACACCAAGGGACACAGATAGATCATTAAACAAATTATGAACATCATTACTTATAGTCCGGCTTACACGATTGTTCCTACTTATGAATGTTATAATCGCTGTACCTATTGCAACTTCCGTACCGATCCCGGTCAAAGTTCTTGGTTGACAATAATAGCAGCAGAAAAGATTTTCAAACAACTTAAAAACCAAAATATCTGTGAAATTCTCATCCTTAGTGGCGAAGTTCATCCCCAATCATCACGGCGTTTAGAATGGTTTCAGCGCATTTATGATTTGTGTGAATTAGCATTAACAATGGGTTTTTTGCCACATACAAATGCTGGTCCATTGAGTTTTGTGGAAATGCAAAAACTCAAGCAGGTAAATGTTTCAATGGGGTTGATGTTAGAACAGTTAACCCCAGATTTATTAAAAACTGTACACAAATATGCACCGAGTAAATTACCAGATTTAAGACTGCAACAATTAGAATGGGCTGGAGAATTAAAAATCCCATTTACAACAGGTTTATTGTTGGGAATTGGAGAAACAGAAAATGATTGGTGGGAAACTTTGAAAGCGATCGCCAACTTGCATCACCGCTATCATCACATCCAAGAAGTGATTCTGCAACCACATAGTCCTGGTAATCAGCAAAGCTTTAATGCACCACCATTTAATCCCAATCAGCTACCAGAATTAATTTTCAAAGCACGTCAAATTTTACCCTCAGATATTACTATTCAAATTCCACCAAATTTAGTTAAAGATCAGCAATGGTTACTCGCATGTATAGCAGCTGGCGCGAGAGATTTAGGTGGAATTGGCCCCAAAGATGAAGTTAATCCTGATTATGCTCATATTCAAGAGCAAGAATTAAGAGAAATTTTACAACCTGCGGGATGGGAATTAGTGCCAAGGTTGCCAATTTATCCACAATTTGATCATTGGTTGTCGGAGGAATTGCAAACACTAGTAAAGCTGTGGCGAAAACTTCACCACCAACTAAAATACATCACCCTGAATACTGAGGCTAAAATGGGTGATTTGAGGTAAACAGTCTATTTTATTACCATACTTTAGAGTGTAAATCTACTAGATTTAATAGGTACCACAGCCCGCAATATTTCTCGGTTAAGGATTTTTCGTCATAATTTGGGCCATGTAGAGACGCGCCATGGCGGGTCTCTGGTGGGTTTAAATGTCAATCGATTTGTCTTATCCGAGCAGTATTGCCACAGCCCGAACTAATCGTAAAGTATAATTAACACTTATTACCAATTACCCATTACTAGTAAACGCAAACCACCATCAGAGATGTTGATGAGTAGTAGATGATCAACATCTCTAATGCTGGAGTTAGTTAAGGATAATTGTAGCGACTGTCTTAAAAGTCAAGCGATCGCTATTCTGATACACCACCAACTACAGGTTTCACTTCCGAAAATGGATTAGTACCACCAGTCCAGTTAAAGTCGCTAATGCGTAAGGTAATGCCACCTAATTGTAGTTCTGGATTGTAACGCAGGGTAATACCATAAGTACGACGACTGTATTGTAAGAAATAGTCAGTACTAGTGTTTTCTCCTGTATCTAAATTAACCGATGCTTGAACACCAATAGTTAATGGGCCATAAATCTGCTGTGTAATCCCCGCACTCAAGGTTCTAGTATCAACAGCACGGTCAAATAAGAAGGGAGACTCACCACTATCAAGACCTTGGGAGTAACTAATATTAAAATTAGTATAGTCAAAAAATGATCTGGAAAAATGACCAATTTGTCCTTCTAAACCAATTGTGCCAATTAATGTGCTTTGGTCATCTCCATTCGTGTAATAACTAGTAGTACCAGTCAAGCCTCCAAATGCTCGTAGGTAGGGTACTACTGGGTTAGGGGTGTATCGTAATCCCTCAGTAGCAGTGGCTGGTAAGGGTTTACCTTGCCATAATAATAATCCTCCATTGAGGGCGGCGCTAGCTTGGAGACGACCAAGGGAGATACGGTTATTATCTCGGATTGGTTCGAGCAAATCTTCGCGATCAGTGTTGGCAGTGATATACTGAGCGCCTGCTTGGTAGCTGAGGTTCAATCCGGTTTTACCAAGAGGGATGATTGGGGAAGTGATGACACCGCCAAAGGTACTTTGAACAGTTTGATAACCAAGGCTACCATTGTAGAGGCGATCGCGATAACTATATTCTAATGTCACATTATGGGGGTAGCGAATATCACCAATTTGTTGCCGCAACCGTAAACTTGCCTTAAGGTTATTTTCAACATCGCTCAAGTCAAAACTAGTTAATGTCCCAGAACCCTCAACTGTTGTTCGTGGACTCAAAGTGCCATCAAGTGATGTTTTTAAACCAAACAGCGAGGGAACGTTACTAAAACCGTCCTCCACAGTCTTTTGAACGAAAAACTGAGGTGTCAGACTAAAGCGAAAATTCTCGGAATTTATGGGTTCCAATCTGCGCTCTATAAATACACCACCACGCTGATCCCCATCAAAACCAAAAGCAACTAACCCAGGTGTAGCGTCTCGTTCTCTGCGATCAATCACCTGCTCATTTTTCGGAATGGGTACGCTGACACGGCGGTCAAATACTACACGTTGATTCCGAGTACGAACACGGTCTTGCAAAGGTGACTCTCGTTTCAATGTCACTTTATCAGCACGTAATTGCAATTCTGGTGGCGAAAAAGGATCATTAGTTATGGTAACATCTGATGCTTGCCAGCCGCGGGGATAAAAATCAATCCGTGCAGCTTCAAAACGGACTCGCCGTACTTGTCCTCCCTGTTCGGGTTTGGGTATATTCCTTGCATTTGTTCTACTACCAAAGCCAAAGTTAATTCCCCCTGGACTACTTACCCCAGTCAATGGTTGACTGCTTCTGATGCGATCGCTCGGTGGGCGTGCTGGAACTCCACCTGCTGTGACATCGGTAGGCAAAAAAGCAAAATCTTGATTGGCTGTGGGTAGAAAAATCTCACCACGACCGGCGATCATTTCTCCATTATCCTGAACAAAATTATAGGTAAATCGCTGCCCACGTATTACTTGATCGCCTCTGGTTAAGGCAACATTTCCTTCACCCACAGCAATTAAATTGTCTAAACTAACTTGAATGCGATCAGCATCCACCACCGCGCCATCAAAGCGGACAACAACATTACCGACTGCTGTGACTACCCGTCTTTGTTCGTCATACTCCTGGTTATCTGCGATTACTTCTATAACTCTCCTTGTTTCTGGTGTCGTTGGTGCTGGTGCTGGTTGTGGATTTTGGCTGATGAGGTTGCGAGTTTTAAATTCTATAGTTGCTGTTTGGTTGGTGCTTGGTTGTTGGTTAGCAAGATTAAATTTGATTTTGATGGGCTGTGTTGCTGAGTGGGAAGTCTGGGAATTTTGAGCAGTGTGATGATTTTGTTTTGATTGGACTAGTTGTTGAGCCAATAACTGTGATTTTTGTGGAGATTGGTTCTTATTATTGTGGATTTTCTGGACAATTTGCTGTTTGGTTTGTTTTGGTTGACTAATATTGTTAGTGTCTTGGGAAACCTGTGGCTGTTGTTGTGAGTAACCAATAGATAAGGGTTCCCCTAAGAGTTCTGCATTTGTTTGAGCGATATTTAGAGGCGAAAATTCTGCTGGAAAAGTTTCCGGTGTAGAGATTGTGGGTGGAATTTGAGCTACAGATGATTCATCAGGTGTAAGCTGATGTCGCAGGTTAACTGGTTTTCGCTGGAAATTTTCTGCATTCACCTGTTGTTTTGTGGAATGCAATTGGCGATCGCTTGCAGCTATGGCTGGCAGATTTTCTGCTAGTAATGGTTCAACAATAGCAGGTGGTTCGGGTGGCAGAACGGAATGAAACATGTTTCAGCACAATCTAGCAAACGAATAGCCAAAATTAATAGCCGGAAGGACTAACCTAGCTTTTACCTTCCGACTTTCACTTTCTGTTTAACTTTTTAGTAGGACGCCTCAAGAGCGTCTGGTGTTTTCTACCTGACGGCAGTTATGGAAATTTAGTCTTAATCTTACTCGAAGTCCCGACGACCAGGGTTACGAGCAGGGTCATTTGACAAAAATCCAAACACAAACAGAGTGATAAAGAAAGCAACAACTATATATACAACGATTTTTAAAGTCAGCATTGAGATATCTCCTTTGGGTATGAAAAGCTTTCCGTATCTGCCATACAGATTTAGATAGCTCCTTTATCTTACCCAAATCTCATCCCTTTTTTGGAGAACACTAGCATAAATTGAGGAGAGGAACTCCGCAACAAAACTGAGTGTTAGACGATATCGCCACAATTCGCTGACTTCATAGATGCGCCTTGCTAACCAGACGTTGATGCCCAGCAGATGTTTCCAGCCTGAGATTTATTTATATCTTGCACCAGGTTTTTGCTTTCTCAAAAAGAGCGATCGGTTACTCATTTCCGGATAATCAGCAAGCAAACAGGCGTATTGTTGACTCAAGCGATCGCTTCTCATTTCCATAGAAGAGGTAAGAAACTCTGTTATAAAATGAGATTTTCACCGTTAAAAGTTATATTAAATCATTTAAAACTAAATTAAACTGAGTTTCTTGCAAAAATCAGAAAACACCATTTTAACTTTCTGTATTTTGCAAGCAATTTTATTGATTTAATGACAAAATATTGATACTTATAAATATCTCTTTTGAATCACAACCTTGAACTAATGGTTTTTGTAAAAATGTCATCTTTATCAAACAACATGCAACATTTGTTGACATGTTTTTATAGATTATGACAAAATATTTAAAAGATAAAATATTTTCGGTCTATAAATTGTCATTTTGAAATAAATATCTTAATTATAATATTTTACAAATAGATATTTTATAAATTAATTCACTTGTTAAAAACAACAACTAAAATTTTGTATTTGCTTTATAAATAGTTTTTTAGAGCAATTGCCAAAAATTGACTGAGCCAATTATTTACCCTATCTATTATTTTAAATCTTGGTTTATTAAGGATTGTTCAGTAGTATTGATTTCGTAAATCCTAAATAGGAGTAGAAATGGAAAAAAATATTAACACTAATTATCCTTCACCAAGTTCATCTTTTGATCTACAAGATTTTCCAGTGCTGCAATCTGCAAAATATATCTTAAAGCTTGCATCCACTGAAGCAGAATTAGAATCGATTTTACGGTTACGTTTTGAAGTTTTTAATATTGAACAGGGACTAGGATTAGCAACTTCTCATCTTACTCAAATGGATCGAGACAAGTTTGATGCAGTTTTCCATCACTTCATGCTTATTTCTAAAGAAACTGGGAAAACAATCGGAACTTACCGATTACAAACTTACACAATGGCTTCTCAATATTTGGGATTTTATGCTGCCAAAGCGTATAATCTCAATGGCATTCCTGATTCTATAATCAAAGCATCTGTGGAAATTGGACGTGTATGCATAGCAAGAGAACACCGCAATATTCAAGCACTTTTATTAATTTATAAAGGATTAGTAAATTATTTGAGTTGGAGTGGAAATCAATATTGTTTTGGATGTACTTTATTACCAACGCTATCTCCTGTGCAAGCTGCTTGTACTTATAATTATTTTCAGGAGAACAACTTAATGCATTCAAGTATTTTAGTTCACCCAAATCCAGATTATTTTCTAGAACTTCCTCAGGATTATCCAGATTCATCTCATGTTAAAATTCCGAATATTTTGCAGGTATATTTTCAACTTGGAGCTAAAATATGTAGTTTCCCATCAATTTATAGGCAATTTAAAGTAATTGATTTTTTAACTATATTAGACAGTGCAAATTTTGCTAAATTGTAGAAGTGCAAGAAAATCATATATTCTCTGTAGTCAAAAGTGCGATCTCAGGTCATTTGTGTATTTTTAATTCAAACAATGCAGGCAATCCGTAACGCCGTACCCGAATCAATCTCGTAGGATATATAAATGTTGACCTACGACAACAAAAATACCCGTGGCTAAACCAGAAGAAAACACCGTCTCCTTATCTCGAACCCCTCTATATATCCTCGCCCAAGAATTAAAAGCACGACTCACCAGCTTTGGTGGTTGGGAAATGCCAGTACAATTTAGTGGTATCACTACAGAACATCATGCTGTGAGAAACGCAGCAGGAATGTTCGACATTTCCCACATGGGTAAATTCACTTTACAAGGGAAAAATCTGATTTCTCAACTGCAAACTTTAGTACCTTCAGACCTCAGTCGGCTACAATCAGGTCAAGCCCAATACACAGTATTGTTAAATCCCGAAGCTGGTATCATCGACGACATTATTTTTTACTATCAGGGAGAAAACTCTGCTGGTAAACAACAGGGAATAATTATAGTCAATGCAGCCACAACCAACAAAGACAAAACATGGTTACTTCAGCATCTTGACACCACAGAAATCAAATTCCAAGACCTTTCACCAGAAAAAGTATTAATCGCCGTCCAAGGACCAAAAGCAATAGCACATCTTCAACCCTTGGTACAAGCAGACTTAACTCCAGTCAGAGCCTTCGGTCATTTGGAAACAACAGTACTAGGTAAACCAGCTTTCCTTGCTCGCACAGGCTACACTGGAGAAGATGGATTTGAAATCATGCTCGACCCAGAAGCGGGTATAGAATTATGGCAGAATTTACTTCAGGCTGGTGTCATTCCCTGTGGACTTGGTGCTAGGGACACCCTGCGACTAGAAGCAGCAATGGCACTTTACGGGCAAGATATTGATGATACCACCACGCCCTTAGAAGCTGGTTTAGGTTGGTTGGTACATCTTGATACCAAAGGAGATTTTATCGGGCGTCCCATTTTAGAACGGCAAAAAGCTGCGGGAGTGCAGCGCCGATTGGTGGGTTTGCAAATGCAGGGACGCAATATTGCCCGTCATGGCTACCAAGTACTATCAGCAGGAACAGTTATAGGAGAAGTGACAAGTGGTACACTATCACCTACGCTGAGTTATCCTATTGCCTTAGCTTATGTTCCCACCCAGCTAGCAACTGTTGGTCAGCAGCTAGATATAGAGATTCGCGGTAAAACATACCCAGCCGTAGTGGTTAAGAAACCTTTTTACCGTTCTCCAACTCGGCTAACAAACTAGTCATTGGTCATTGGTCATTGGTCATTGGTAAGGGTTTCAATCGTGTTTACGTTTCGTAACTTTGTTCTGTTTGTTCTCGCCAACTGACTTAATTGCTAATTGCTAATAATGTCTTTACTATTAGCCATTAGTTATTATTCTGTTCATTTTTTGTACGTGGAAAGGGAAGTGATATGTCTTTGGAATATCCACAAGATTTAAAATACTTGGATACTCATGAATATGTACGCTTAGAAGGCGAAATAGCCACAATTGGTATCACCAGCTTTGCTGTAAATCAACTGGGTGATGTTGTATTTTTGGAATTGCCAGATATTGGTGATGCTGTTATCAAGGGAGACAAAATTGGCACTATTGAATCCGTAAAAGCTGTTGAAGACTTAAATTCACCAGTAACCGGCACTGTTATAGAACGTAACGAGGAAATGATCGAGTCTCCCGAACAGATAGCAGAAGATCCCTACGGTGAGGGATGGTTTATTAAAGTACGAGTCAATGACCCTGGTGAAATTGATGATGCACTCACAGCACAGGAATATAGTGCTGAGGTGGAGGGGTAGAGTTTTGCTGACGCGGGGATGGAAGGAACAAGGGGGACACGGGGACAAGAGGACAGGGGGAAAGTTCTTGGTCATCTCATCGCGTCACCGCGTCTTCCTGTCACCGCGTCCCCCATCCCCGTGTCCCAATACGGTTCAAAGAAATTTGATGAAATTTAGGTGAATTGATGCTTTAGATCCAAACACCTTAAATATACTTATTGCAAAATATTAAATAGTAACGTCTGGAGAAGCTCTTTGTGGTAATATCTGCTCCTCGTCCCCAGTCAGGTGATCAGCCAATTCTGGGCGAAAGCACTGAAAAATCAAGTGATTTTAAGCAAAGACATATTGGCCCTAACGCCGATGACATGCAGCAAATGCTGGATATGCTGGGGGTGTCTTCCGTAGATGCCTTGATCAACCAAACAGTACCGCAGTCTATTCGGCTATCTCGTACTTTAAATTTGCCAGAAGTTTTGAGTGAGTATGCAGCACTGGCAAAGTTAAAAGATATTGCTTTAAAAAACCAAATTTTCCGTTCATTTATTGGTATGGGATATTACGACACTATCACCCCGGCGGTGATCCAGCGTAATATCTTAGAAAACCCTGGCTGGTACACTGCCTATACTCCTTATCAACCAGAAATTGCCCAAGGGCGACTAGAAGCACTGTTAAATTTCCAAACCATGATCATTGATCTTACGGGTTTGGAAATTGCTAACGCTTCATTATTAGATGAAGCCACAGCAGCAGCCGAAGCCATGACTATGAGCTACGGTATTTGCAAAAATAAAGCAAATGCCTTTTTTGTCTC
Source organism: Fischerella sp. CENA71 (assembly GCA_024239075.1). GTDB lineage: Bacteria > Cyanobacteriota > Cyanobacteriia > Cyanobacteriales > Nostocaceae > Pelatocladus. The sequence goes on from JANBVI010000055.1 coordinate 25,966, forward strand.
TCAAGATTGTCATCCCCAAACTATTGATGTGTTGCAAACACGGGCGAGACCCTTGGGAATCAAAATTATCATCGGCGACCATCAATCTTTTGATTTCTCAGAATCGATTTTTGGGGCAGTTCTGCAATATCCTGCTAGTGATGGCACTGTTTACGACTACCGCGCTTTTGTAGAGAAAGCCCATGCTGTGGGGGCATTGGTAACGGTAGCAGCAGACCCATTAAGTCTTACACTATTGACACCTCCGGGTGAATTTGGTGCTGATATCGCTGTTGGTAGTACTCAGCGCTTCGGTATTCCTTTGGGTTACGGTGGTCCCCACGCAGCATACTTTGCTACTAGAGAAGAGTATAAGCGGCAAGTCCCAGGGCGGATTGTTGGTGTTTCCAAAGACGTACAAGGTAAGCCAGCATTACGTTTGACTTTACAAACTCGCGAACAACACATCCGTAGAGAAAAAGCTACTAGTAATATTTGTACAGCACAGGTGTTGTTAGCAGTGATGGCCAGTATGTATGCTGTCTATCATGGCCCCGCAGGACTGAAAAAAATTGCTGAAAATATCCACACTTTGACTGTCAGCTTGGCTGCTGGATTAAAACACCTGGGCTACAAAATCAGTTCTGAAAGTTTCTTTGATACTATCTGTATAGAACTGGGAACACGAAATTTAAAAGAAATTCTTGCTGGTTGCGAAGCTAAGAAAATAAATTTGCGGATTTTTGATGAAACTGCTGTAGGTATTTCGCTGGACGAAACCACCACAATTGAAGATGTAAAAGACCTATTAGAAATCTTCGCCTTGGGGAATGAGTTTACTCTCCCCACCTCAACCCCTAATCTCCCCCTTTCCCGCAAAAGTGCCTACCTCACTCACCCCATCTTCAACTCTTACCACTCAGAAACTGAGTTGTTGCGTTATTTGCACAAGCTGGAAACAAAAGACTTGTCGTTAACTACATCAATGATTCCTTTGGGGTCATGTACGATGAAATTAAATTCGACATCAGAAATGATTCCAGTCAGCTGGGCAGAATTTGCCAAAATTCACCCCTTTGCACCCCAGTCACAAACTCAGGGTTATCAAATTCTTTTCCAGCAGTTGGAAGAATGGTTAGCTGAAATTACTGGATTTGCGGGAATTTCTTTGCAACCAAATGCTGGTTCCCAAGGTGAATATGCAGGATTGCTGGTGATTCGTCAGTATCACGAAAGTCGCGGGGAAGCACATCGCAATGTTTGTTTAATTCCGACATCTGCCCACGGAACTAACCCCGCAAGTGCGGTAATGTGCGGAATGAAAGTGGTAGCTGTGGCTTGCGATCGCCAAGGTAATATTGATGTGGATGATCTCAAGGCAAAAGCTGAAAAACACAGCCATGAACTCGCCGCTTTGATGGTGACTTATCCTTCAACTCACGGCGTATTTGAAGAAGCAATTCAGGAAATTTGTGCTGTTGTTCATGCCCACGGTGGACAAGTGTACATGGATGGGGCGAATATGAACGCTCAGGTGGGACTTTGTCGCCCTGGAGATATTGGAGCTGATGTTTGTCACCTGAACTTGCACAAAACTTTCTGTATTCCCCACGGTGGTGGTGGCCCTGGTATGGGGCCAATTGGCGTAGCAGCCCATTTAGTAGAATTCTTGCCTGGAAACGCTGTTATTGCGATGCAAGAATACAATCCAAAATCTAAAATCGTTCGACTGAGCGCTCACGACGAAGTCCAAAATCCAAAATCGATAGGGGCGGTTTCGGCTGCACCTTGGGGTAGCGCCAGCATCTTAGTAATTTCTTGGATGTACATCGCCATGATGGGTGCAGCTGGTTTGACTGATGCTACGAAAGTGGCAATTCTCAATGCCAACTACATCGCCAAACGTCTGGAAGCACACTATCCTATTTTGTATCAAGGCAAAAATGGGTATGTTGCCCATGAGTGTATTTTAGATTTGCGATCGCTCAAAAAATCTGCCAGCATCGAAATTGATGATATCGCTAAACGGTTGATGGATTACGGCTTCCACGCGCCTACTGTTTCTTGGCCTGTGGCAGGTACAATCATGGTGGAACCCACCGAAAGCGAATCTAAACAAGAGTTGGATCGGTTCTGCGAGGCGATGATTAGTATTCGTCAAGAAGTTGCTGAAATTGAAGCAGGTAAGGCGGATGTACAAGATAACGTCCTGAAAAATGCACCGCATACTGCCGAAAGTCTAATTATTGGAGAATGGAATCATCCTTACTCCCGTGAACAAGCTGCTTATCCTGCACCTTGGACACGCGAACACAAATTCTGGCCTGCTGTTGGGCGTATTGATGCGGCTTTTGGGGACAGGAATTTTGTTTGTTCTTGTCTACCAATGGATGCTTATTCGTAGTCAAATCTGATTCTCAAATTCCTCTCTGCTTGCGGAGAGGGCTATTATATAGAACACAGATGCACGCCGATAAATACAGATGATTTATTGGTGTGCATTTATATTTATGGTGTCTTAGCAATCTATTTCCATGTCAACAGATTTTGTTGATAGTGTTTGTATATCATCAGGTAGTTATACAGTAAAAATCTGTATAATAGTTGCATACTGAGGACACACAAAAAATTTTTTGACCTTACCATTAAAATGCTTGTAAAACTTTCTCTAGCTGAATTGCTGAGTATGAGATAGGGACATTTTCCGCATAATAATTTATGCTGCTTCATATCTCAGTGTAGACCGTTATTGAAAGTAATTTGTCAGTATAGAAAATCTCTGCAAGCAATTATGAGGTAAGTAGCAATAAATGTGTTTTTTGGGGAAATTAGTGTGGTGTATTTAGGTTTTAGCTGTTGGAGTGATCAATATGGCATTCGTAGATGACATCGTGAAGGTTGCGGAGCAAGTCCGAAAAAGGGCTGAAGCAGTCTCAGGCGAAGAAGCAACAAAAATGGGATTGATTGTGCCTTTTTTTAGCACTCTCGGCTACGATGTTTTCGACCCTACAGAGGTTATCCCTGAATACATAGCTGACTTTGCAACTCGGAGGTCAGGGCAGATGGAGAAAGTAGACTATGCAATATCAATCAGCAACGCGATCGTCATGCTTGTAGAGGCGAAAGCCCGCGACAAAAAGCCGGAAGCTCATGATGGTCAGTTAAAAAGGTACTTCAACGGGTTGCTTTCAGCTAAGGTGGCTATTGTTACAAATGGCATTGAGTATCTCTTCTTCACAGATTTACGCCATGAAAACATGATGGATGATGAACCCTTCTTTATCTTCAACATCCTCAATTACGACCAAAAGCAAGTTGAAAACCTAAAATTTTTTCACAGAGATAACTTTGATGCTCTCGTGATCAAACGACATGCTGAAGAGATGGTTTATCTCACTGGAATGACTCAACTCATGGACAGTCTTTTGCGTTCTCCGTCTGATGAATTCATTCGTTTCTTGATTTCTCAGCTTGGTAGCATTAGTTCTAGATATGCGATAGAGAGCAGGATTAATAACAAGGTTATTGAGAAATTTCGACCGATTGTGAAAAAATCTATTCAAGGCAGCTTGGTTGAGTTAATGACCCAATCTATCAACAAGGAGATGGGTCAGTCCAGTGAAATCTCTTCCCCTACACAGTTAATGGAAGAGATAGAAGAAATTCAGGATGAACTAGAACAAAGTTTGGAAGACATAAAAATAGAGACAACTGCTGAAGAACTGGAAGCATTTGAGAAAATTAAGGCTATTGCAGCGCGGTCTAAAATCTACAGTTTAGAGGTCAAATACAAGGATGTTGTGTCATATTTCGGATTGAATGTTGGTAAGGTAACATGGTGGTTTCTAAGGCTGTATTTATCCCCCAAGAAGAAGAGTTTTGTAGCTCGATTACCTGTTGACGAAGTCAAGAAATTATCATTAGGTTTTGAAGTTCAAGAGATGTCCGCTTCATTTGGAGATGCAACGGCAAGAGTGATTATTTCATCAATTGATGACTTGGATATTCTCAGTGATTTAATCCTCAAATGCTATGAGACTGAAGCCTCGAAACGAATATCCGGAAAGGTAGTATAGCTTCAAAGCCGTGACGATGCACAGCAACCTAACTTCACTATTACCGAAAGTTTATCAAAACTAGACCACAGCTAACGGTCGTAACTATGGGCGAGTGATCGCGAATAGATACTAGCTTCTGTACTATGGGCGATCACATCTCTGGATACTTGGCTTCTACTATCTTCAGCCATATTGCCATCAAACCTAAAAAATAACAGACTCTCCTTTTAACAAACACCACATGATGCCTCAGTATTTGAGTTTGCTGCAAAAAATTAAGTGTTCCATCACTCTCACGAGAGTAATGGAACAGGTTTAGAGAGTGTATGCCACACTATTACCTCAAAGATCATTGTTGAGATGAACTGCTATTAGGTGTTACATCTGTTTGATTTTGTTCATCTTGGGAAGGATTGTTTGTACTAGTAGCGTTTGGTGAAGTGGTGGGAGCTGTGGTAGGGGTTGTAGTAGAAGTGCTACTACTGGAAGTAGATGGTGATGTAGGTGCAGTCTGTGTATTAGAAGGCTGTTGTGGTGGGACAGTAATGTTGATGTTGGGCGATGTGGTAGGTACTGGTGAAGTTTGTTGTTCGGGAACTGGAATAGGAACAGGAACTTCCCTAGTTCTTTCGATAATTTTGGTTTGTTGAGGTTGCGGCGTTAGAGTTGCATCAGGAGTTGGACTATAAGTTGGTGCTGTTGTTTGTGATGGTGTGGCTGTGTTATCTATCGCTGGATCGGGTCGATTAAAGTACCAAATTGCACCACCTATTAATCCTGCTAAAGCAGCAATCAAAAAGCCTAACAACAATCCTTGCGATGCATTATTAGTATCTCGTTGTGCAAGGTCTTCTTGATAGTTACGTTCAGATACTCGACCTTGTACATAACCACTACGGTAAGACTGGGAATCTACACTATTGTTGTTAACAGTTTCAGCAGTTCGTGTAACCTTGGTATGAGTATCGCCATTACCATCAATATAACTATCTTGTCGAACTTCACGATAGCTTTGATTGTCGTTTGGATTAGTCATAATTCTTGATGTAATTATTACAAATAAATAAGAGAAAAGTAGATGCAGAAAACTTTTAAGGTTCATCAAGTTAAAGAACCTTCGCTGTTTTCGTCCAGAGTTATTTAAAAATTTGTTTTGATTTACTATCAGAATAGTTTGGCTTTTGAAAGCGATGCTTCTATCTAAAGAAGGGAAATGGACTTTAACTAAAGGATGAATAACTATCGCCAGGAAATATCATATTTTTGGAACAGACGGCTTAAAAATGCGATAAATGAGCGATCGCACGGTTGTAAATCTTCAAGCAGTCTGTTTTTTCTAAAACTACCCGCAGGGTATTGCACCTAATTTGAAACTTAGAGTTTCGGCAATGTTTGTGTAAGTCCTGTGCTATTTGCTGATTAAATTTTGTAATTCTGTTTGTAAAGGTAGAGGTTGATATCCTAATGCAAAAGCTTTGGAACTATCTAAAGAAACATCGCTGGGTCTGGGTGCAGACATTTTTACATCTTGTTGCAAACAGGCTTTTAATCCAGTAGTAGGTAATTGAAATATTTCTACTAATAAACGTCCAAAATCATAGCGAGAAATTCTTTCTTTGCCACCCAAATGAATGATTCCTTGTACTTTTTCTAATGCTAATAACAGTCCTTTAGCTGCGGTGTCAGCACTAACTGGTGTGCGAAATTCATCTGTAAATAGTTTTAGTTCTTTGCCTTCTTTAAGAGTTTGGATAAATGGCTGTATGAAGCTGGTAGCTGTGGGTGTTGCTGCACCAAACATTAATGGCATTCTACACACAGCAGTTAAAGGATAGCGTTCTAATATTCCTAATTCTGCCATTACTTTTTGTTCACCGTATTTATTTACAGGACATACGGGATCTGTTTCTCGATAAGGAGGATTTAAACCATCAAAAACAAGGTCAGTAGATGTAAATACGCAAGGAATATAATAATCTGCACACAAACTAGCAATATTGTGAGAAACCATAACATTCGTTGCGTAAGTTTCTTCTGGATGATTTTGACAATAATTAGGTTGTGATTGTGCGGCGGTATGAATTACTGCGGCTGGCTGAATTTCTCGAAATATTTGTTGCAAATCCTGAAAGTTTGTTAAATCGACTTTCAGGATTTTGGTATGAGGAATTTTTACAGAATTAGTCAAGAAAGTTCCATAGACTTCCCAGTTGAGATTTGCTAATTGGCAAACATGCCAACCTAAAAATCCACTAGCCCCAGTAACTAATAGTTTTCGCATACATCACAATTTCACACCATTGAGGCAGAGAATAGCATACAATTTTAGATTTTTACATCCTCATAAATATCTGCGATCGCGATTTCTAAGTCTACAGAAGCTAATTTGAGATTATCTTCTGCTTGCAATTCTTCTACCAACCAATTGTTTTGCTTGTTTTTACGGTAAACCTCAACCTTGATTTCTGATTCTGAAACTAATACATACTCTTGCAAACTGTTTAACCAACGGTAATTCAGCAGCTTTTCGTTACGATGAATACGTTCCGTGGCCGAGGAAAAGACTTCCATTATCAAACAAGGTTGATGCTTGTAAAGTTTTTCTCGGTCTTGAGGATTGCAAGTGACAGAGATATGGGGGTAATAAAATATGTCTAAGTCATCAATCCTAATCTTCATCTCTGATGAATAGGTTCGATAATCTGTACCAAGCAAATGTGTACGTAATCGGAGCAATATATTGCTAGTAATCACTTTACATTGCTCACTGTCTTCTCGCATTGGATAGACTTGACCCGCTAGATATTCGTAACGGATTCGGCTTTCTAGTTCAAATTGCAAATATTCGTCAACGCTGACATTCAAAAATTTGGTATGAGTATACATCCTCTCTCACACTGTGTAGATGGCTAAATGCTAAGTAAGTTTTCCAGAATTTTTTGAAATCAGCACCCCGGTTTAGTTTGCATATCTAAGTCAGTTGATGTAGTTATGATTTTGTAGATGCGATCGCAACTGTACTGACAAAGTCATACAGATGCTTTGTGATCAAACTAACTTGATATTAAGCTAATACTATCTAGTTATATATCGTAAATGCTTATGGTGTAAATATAAGTCAACGAATGTAACAATTAGCTCATCAGATAAAAAGCTTGTAAAAGCCTGATAAAGAAGGTTTCATCTAAATCACTTAGCAAACTTTGGTATATATTCAAACTTGCTACTTAAAACTGAGTTTTTTTATTTTTACGAAACTTTATTGTCATGTTACATAGTCCTCTTCTAGCTACATCATAATTTTCTAAATAGAAGAGAACAAATTTAAACTATTTATAACTTTTATTTAACTAACTTAATGTTACTTCATTACATTTCTCTAACAGTGTCCAAATTTCCTGGAGCATCGGTTCTAATCCAGCACCAGTAACACCTGAAATTAAGAATACTGGAGCGTGGGAAAGATGATTAAGTTGTGTTGCTAGTGCTTTTAAATCTACACTTTCCCTATCTACTGCATCGATTTTGTTGATAGCTAAGATTTGAGGGCGATCTGATAGACCTCTGCCGTAATCTTGCAATTCTTGGTGAATGATTTTATAGTCTGCGATCGCATCTTCACTAGTAGCATCAATTAAATGCAACAGCACTCGCGTGCGTTCAATATGACGCAAGAAATCATGTCCTAGCCCCGCTCCGTGAGAAGCACCTGCAATTAATCCTGGAATGTCCGCAAAAACTGTACCATCACCATTGGGTTTACGTACCACACCCAAATTTGGCACAAGAGTAGTGAAGGGATAATCAGCAATTTTCGGACGTGCTGCTGATAAAGCAGAGATTAAAGTGGATTTTCCCGCATTGGGTAAACCAATAATTCCCACTTCTGCTAAAAGTTTTAACTCTAAACGCAGCTGCTTTACTTCTCCTGGTAATCCTGGTAAAGCATACTCAGGGGCGCGGTTGCGGTTACTCAAAAAATACTGATTACCCAGTCCACCTTTACCACCTTTAGCAACTAGCAATTCTTGCTCAGATTGCACCAAATCCCCGATTAATTCTTCTGTTTCGGCATCATAAACCACCGTACCACAGGGAACTTCGATAATTAGATCCTTGCCATTTGCTCCGGTGCGATTATTGGGACCACCGCGAGAACCAGGTTCTGCTTGAAAAAGATGGTTATATCTGAAGTCAAGTAAGGTTTGCAAGTTTTCCACCGCACGTAAAATCACCGAACCGCCCTTTCCCCCATTACCGCCAGAAGGCCCACCTGCTGGTACATACTTTTCCCGTCGGAAAGCGACTATTCCATCGCCTCCCTTACCTGCTGCGACTTCAATTTTTGCTTGATCGATGAATTGCATAATTTAGTTATTTGTTATTTGTCCTGTGTCATTGGTCATTAGTCATTGGTCATTCGATTTGGGATTTTGGATGCGTGGAAAATGGAATTGACTCCACAGATTTTTCTGCTTGCTTTGCACCATCAAAGAAGTATAGGTCATTAGTCAAAAGTCTTGTACTAATGATTAATGACCAATGACCAATGACCACTAACTAAATATATTCTGAAATATCCTCACCGCATTCATCTGCTAAATAGGAGAGGGCGCGAAAACGTAAGCTCACGAGTTGTTCATACAGGGGATTGAGTTTACATAAAGGTGGGATGTGTACTATTTTGTGTCCAAATAGCTTGATGTCACGTTCAAATGGACACTGGGAAGGAATCATTTTACATAAAAAACGGGCGACTCTGGGATCTTGGATGTCTAGTCCGTCGAGCCAGTCGCGCACTGGGTATAATGCGTCAAGTTGTCGCTTTGTGGGTGCAAGAACTAAAGGAGTCTGTACCTGCTGTTCTAGTGGCTCTGTTGGGTGAAATTCTAAAGTATGACGCAGAGCTTCTAGTAAGTCTTCTGGTTCTCCCAAAGCCTTGCACAACTCGTGCAGAAGATAGTCTTCGCTTTTAGAATATGTACCATCAGCGATCGCCACCATCACAGCTGTACGTAAGAAATTTTCTGCTGCTGACGTACCGTGACCCAGAACAACAGCTAATTCCTCTGGTTCAATAACGTCCAAAGACTCCAATTTTGTCTCAGGAGCCAGTTCATCTTTAGTAATGCTGGCAATTAATTCTTGTTCTTGGTTATCAAAATCACCATCTGCCCAAGCAATAGTCAGTAATCCACGCAGCCATGCTGCTATTTGTTCACTACTGTAGGGAGATTGAACGGCACTTGTCATAAACTCACGCCTCTAGCTTTTCCCAAGTCCATACTAGTACAAGAAGGCAGGAGACAGTAGAGGCAGAGTGGGTTTTCAAAGTAAGCAAAACGCAGAAGCTAGAAAGCTTACATGATAAGCTTTTCATTCTTTTTCAAAAGTACTTTTATTTACACCTTCAAATTTTCCTATAGTTCACTGCTCTGTGTGTTCTGTAATGATTTTGTCGTGCTAAAATTATTGAGAATTTTTATAATTAGTTTTATCTTATCAGCTACTTAAATAAGATTTATGACTAAAACAAAAGTCAATCTTGGTGTCATCCAAGAAACATTGTTAATTACCCTATGGGCAAGAGCTACTGAAATAAAGCAATCTGATCCGATTATTAGAGACTACAAATCAGCTGAGATTCTCCAAGCAATTGATTATAATTTTGATAAATTTATTAATGCAAAAAATTCGCAAACGGGGACTTGTTTACGAGGTATGATCCTCGACAACTGGATACGTAATTATCTAGAACAATACCCCCAAGGTACAGTTGTCGAGATTGGCGCTGGATTGAATACACGCTTTGAACGAGTGGATAACGGACAAGTACGCTGGTTTGATTTAGATTTACCGGATGTCATGGAATTGCGGAAACAGTTTTTTCAAGAAACAGAACGTCGTCGCTTCATCACTGCTTCTTGTTTAGATACAGATTGGTTTGAGTGTGTAAAAGCTGTGAGTATGCAACCCTGCATATTTGTAGCAGAAGGTGTGCTGATGTATCTCAGTGAAAAGCAAGTGAAGCAGCTTTTTACCAATCTTTTACAAAAGTTTCCAGGTTCATGGTTTGCTTTTGATTCTATGTCTCCTTTGATAGTAAAAAATCAAAAGTACCACGATTCTCTTAGATACACATCAGCCAAGTTTGATTGGGGAATTTCTGATATTCAGGAAATCAAAAATTGGGATAATCGCTATCAAATATTGGATGTTTATAGATTTTGTGATTTACCAAATCAGTATTTGAAGCGTTTTTCCCTGATCAATCGCTTCTTATTTTCTTATATACCAGTCTTGGCAAATAGCTACCGTTTAGCTTTAGTTAAATTTGGTTAAATTCCAAAAATATAAATATTAAATCAAAGGTAGAAATAATGTTTTATTTTGGCATTGAACATGAAGTTGCTTTTCTGAATGCTGAAGGAAAGTTTGCAGATTTTTCTTGTACAAAATTTGCTGATTTTAATCAAGTAATTGAACAGTTACCCACCTATGCTAATGACTCTATGCAATTATGTATTGGAGACGCTGGTATTAGAAAAAAGCGGTGGTACATCGAAGGGTTTGAGAGATTTGCAGAAGATACTGAAAAACTTATAGATTGTATTCCCAAAGGAATTGAAATCAGAACTACAATAAAATCCGATATTAAAAGTACCATTCATGAATTATCGGAAAGTTTTGACTTATTACGTCAAGTTACTGCACAATTTGATTTATCACCAATTTTAATTAGCTTTAATCCTTACAAAACTGTTTTTCAGCCTGAACCACCACTTAATAAATATGAACGTAGCATCTTACAGGCTAATCCTGATGAACAAACTGCTCATATTTTTATGGTCAGCTATGGACCAGATTTGAATTTATCATTCCCTGGTTTATCTTATGAAAGTTTAATTGATATCGCTCAGAAACTAACTTATTATAGTCCTTATATTGTTCCTTTTAGTTTTAGCTCTCCTTTTTATAATGGTGATTTATGGTCAGGTTTATCAGTAAGGACATTTATCAGAACAGGTAAAAGAGCCGCAGCAATTGTATTTGTAGAAAAACCAGAACAGTTGATTAAGTCTACACCTTCTCTGACAAAAATAGCACGTATTCCCGCAGAAGTTGGTCGCATAGAATTTAAATCATTTGATAGTTGTGATGATTTTTCTATTTATGCTGCATTGCTAGCCTTATTAAAAGGTCTAGTTTTAGATAAATCATTACCAGGAAGAGCAATAATTCCAGACGCGAAAAAACACCAAATCTCTGCAAAAGAAGGATTTAACAATCAAGAGATTTTCGCGATCGCTTCACAAGTTTTGCAAGCTGCTGAAGTTGCACTTCAAGAAGATGCAGACGTCAATTTACTCACACCACTCAAAGATATGCTCAATCATAAACAAACAAGAGCATCTGTGATGATCACTGAGTTCAAAAAACTCGGTTCAATAGAACAGGTATTGAAAAATAGTTACTCAGGATTATTTTAAAAAGATCCCCAACTTTGCTTTTGAGAAAAGTCGGGGATCTGTATCACTCTGTTTTCAAGTAAAGCTTTAACGCTTCATCCACCACATCTGTCATTGACTTTCCTTGACTGTCAGCAGTTTTCTTCAGCACAGCATAAACATCATCGCGAACGGTAATCCTATGACGTCCTACATTCGCAGCTTTTGCAAGTTTTGATTTGTAAGAGTCGGTAAATTTCCGAACAGCATCAAACCCAACGCGGTCGCAAAAATCTCCAAAGTTTTCACCTTTTTTGCGTGACTTCTTAAAGTACACAAAAATTGGCTCTAGGAAAGTTTCGATATCATTATGATGCAATTTATCAGTGTAAGCCTTTGCTAATCTGGTTTGATCTGGCGAACCACCCAACCATACTTGATAACTTTCGGGAGCGCTACCCACAAGCCCAAGTTCCGCCATATACGGACGAGCGCAACCGTTGGGACATCCGGTCATTCTTACCACAAAATGTTCATTTGGTAAACCCACTTTGTTTAACAAAGCGCGAATCCGCTCTAAAATTCCTGGAATTGCCCGCTCTGATTCTGTAATTGCTAAACCGCAAGTAGGTAACGCTGGACAAGCCATCGAGTAACGGAAAATCTGGTCGATGCTGTCAACATTGGTGACAACACCATGACGATTGAGAATATCTTCAACAGCTTGCTTGTTCTCAGGTTCAATATCGTAGAGAATTACATTTTGGTGGGGAGTCAAGCGGATAGGTAAGTTGTATTGCTCGACTATTTGCCGTAAGGCGGTTTTGAGTTGGAAGTCGCCTTCATCTTTAATCCGGCCGTTATCGATGGAAATACCTAAGAACAGCTTGCCATCACCTTGCTCGTTCCAACCGAGGAAATCTTCATATTTCCACTCTGGCAGAGTTTGGAAGGGTTCTAGCGGTTTGCCAAAATATTCTTCCACCATTGCTCGGAACTTATCAACGCCCCAATCGTGGATTAAGTATTTTAATCTAGCGTGACGGCGGTCTGTGCGATCGCCATAATCTCTTTGAGTCGCAACAATGGCTTTCACCATATCGTAAACGTCTGCTTTCGCCACATAGCAAATCTCATCTGCAACTCTGGCGAAAGTTTCTTCTTTGTTGTGTGTACGTCCTAAACCACCACCAGCAAAGACATTAAATCCTGTTAGTTCTCCCTGCTCGTCAGTAATTACTACTAAGGTGAGGTCTTGGCTGTACAAATCAATGGAATTATCTCCCGGAACCGTGACGCAAACTTTGAATTTGCGCGGCATGTAGTGAGTACCATAAATAGGTTCTTCTTTGTCATGGAAGATAGTACCAGTACCATTACTTTCTCTTGCGCCTTTGACTTCTGGGTTTTCTTCACCACTAATGGCTTTTTCGCCATCTAACCAAATTTCGTAATAAGCGCCGGTTTGTGGTGTTAGTAACTCAGCGACATTCTCGGCATATTCCCAAGCATACTGATATTCTGCTTTATTTTTAAAAGGTGCGGGGGGAGCCATGACATTACGGTTAACATCACCACAAGCTCCCAAAGTCGAACCCATGTTTGTCACAATATTGGCGATCGCTGCTTTGAGATTTTTCTTTAAAATCCCGTGTAATTGAAATCCTTGCCGAGTGGTAGCACGCAAAGTATGATTGCCATACTCATCAGCTAGTTTATCGAGAGTCAGGTATAACTGCGGCGGTACAAAACCACCCGGATTTCTTGTCCGCAGCATGAATTGATAATCTTTTTCCTGACCTTTAGCCCGATTATCCCGGTTGTCTTGCTGATAAGAGCCGTGAAATTTAAGGATTTGTGTTGCATCTTCGCTAAAATGCGTTGTATCCTGAAGAATTTCTGTGGCGACTGGTTCACGCAAACAATTACTGCGTTCTTTGATTGCTTCTACTTTAGAAGGCTTACGGCTGGCGATGGGAAGAGGAGCGGATTTAACCATTGCAAATTGTATAATATTCTCAAGAAGTCATCGATAAGCGCCGAAGCGTGAATTTAGAAGCACCCATTCGGCTGAGTTTTCCCGGTAATCCGGTCGGGGATAAGAAGAATAGTTTAATTTTAACACGATAAAAAGCTGGGTTTTTCAGTAATGCAATACCTAGCAAACCCAGCAATCTTACTTATAAATTATCAGTTATTTTGTTACGTTATCAAAAATATTTTGACTAACTAAACAAACAACCTACTCAAAAAAGGGGTGTAGGGGTGTAAGAAGGTGTACACGACTCATGACGGCTACTTAAACCGATAGCCAATACACCATTAAGACTGGGAGCATCCTGTTGAAAAATAACTGTCATTCTGTAGACGCTTCTGCGGCTACCTTTGGAAGCCACTCCGTGTCTAGCCGCAGGGTGTGGAGCGAAGCGTAACGTAGACGCGTAGCGGCTTCTCGCAGAGTAGAATCTAGGGTTTTGCGCTAATACTGAGATGTGTTTCACTCCGCTACCCTACCCTGCGGGTTCTCCGAAGGAGTACGGGAAGCCAAGCCGCACATAGACGCCTTGCGTCTCGCCGTTGGGGTAGTGCGTCTCAATACTGCTCGGATAAGACAAATCGATTGACATTTAAACCCACCAGAGACGCGCCATGGCGCGTCTCTACATGGCCCAAATTATGACGAAAAATCCTTAACCGAGAAATATTGTAGTGCGTCTAACGCTGTGTACCCCTTCGGGGAAGCAAGCTATAACATGACACTAAAAGACACTTTTCAAACATCCTCTAAGACCTCATCCACATGAAAAGTGCTGTATCTGCACTTTTCTTAGTAGGAATAGGTTGAGCAGAAGCAGCACCAATAGATAGAAAACTAGGAGCAATTACTAAAGAAGATAAAGCAGACAATATCAAAAAAACTTGAAAAAACTTTGCGTAAGTTCGCTCAAATTTTGTAGGGTTTTGCTTTTATATAAAAGGTCAAAAATCGTAAGATTTTTCTATTTTTGCATATTTATTACTTTTGATTTTCAATAAAAAACTGTATAGTTTATAGAAACAAACACTTTTATTTCTCAAATTTAGAAATTTTTTATGAACGCATAATCGAGAGTTAAAACAGGAAAATTTTTACCAATTATTCGTCTTCACATAGCAATACTAAATAAATTCTAAAAATTGAGATAGTCATATCCTTGACTTATTTAATAAGTCGGGAATCTTCTTGTTTAAGAATAATTTAGGTATGCTATCTAAAAATTAGAGACGCGCCAATAGCGCTGTAGCGAATGACTTCGCTAAGGTGCGTCTCTACAATCCCAAAATTATCACGAAAAATCCTTAACAGAGCAGTGTTGATTCCTATTATCTTTTAAAGATTAATCTTTCTCAAGAGTGGAAAAAACAAATTTATAAACATGTAATAGCTAGCATAAATATATTAATTAACCCTTAATAGGTTATGCGCTCCACAATGATTATTTATAGTAATATTATATTTAAATTAATGAATAACCAGGTTGCTTTTTTTTAGGAAACCATGTTTTGTACAGGTATGTTGTTGCATGTTTGTACAGCAATTAGGAGAGTTTTATGATCAATTTTTAGCTCCTAATTATCTTAGCAACCGCGACCAATCAAGTTAACTCCATTTCTTTAATTGAAGAGGTAGTAATATGCGTCGTTGGTGGTTGATAACTTTAAGCATTATAGTTACATTGATGACTTTAAAAATCACAGTTAAGAGTACTTTCAATGCAACAGCATTTGGTGCAAACAAAGATAGTAAACCATATTTGATTGCACAAAACTCTAGTTCTACACGAATTATGCCTCTTGGCGACTCAATTACTGGAGGAGAGATAGGTCAAAACAGCTACCGTCGGTTACTTTGGTTTTATTTACTGAATGCAGGTTATAGTGTTGATTTTGTTGGTTCACTCCGAGTTAATTGTGGTAGAGTTCCTCCCTTGCAAGATTTTGATTTAGATAATGAGGGTCATTGTGGTTGGCGAGCTGATCAGATACTAGCTCAGATTGACCAATGGGCAAGCAGCACTCGACCAGATATAGTACTGATTCATTTGGGTACTAATGACTTGGGAAGTGGAGAAAGCCCAGAGAGTACCATCGAAGACATACGTGGGATTATTCAAAAGCTCCGATACTATAACCCCAGCGTCAAGATACTGCTGGCTCAAATTATTACAACCTGTGGTACTGAGGAGCGTAAAATCTCATTTAATTCGCTGGTTCCCAACCTTGCAAATCAAACCAGTACATATCAATCACCTGTGATCGTTGTAGATCAGTCTAGTGGTTTTAGTGTGTATGATACTACCGATGGATGTCACCCGAATAATACTGGCGAAGGAAAATTGGCTTCTCGTTGGTTTGAAGCTCTCAAGAAGGTACTTTAATCAAATTTATTGATTTTCCGTTAACCTAAGCATCGGAAGTGACTCCCATACTTAGGTTAACGGATT
Organism: Fischerella sp. CENA71; assembly: GCA_024239075.1. GTDB lineage: Bacteria > Cyanobacteriota > Cyanobacteriia > Cyanobacteriales > Nostocaceae > Pelatocladus. The sequence continues at coordinate 41,935 of JANBVI010000055.1, forward strand.
CTTGAAAAGTCCACAAAAGAGCCGCTAACAGGAACACTAAACCGAAGACAAAGAATACACCTGACCATCAATTAATAGCCGAGTAATACCTTTGGCTTGGAGGTGGTAACGAGCCTTGTGCAACATTCTGCTATCAGGAATTTTGACCACGCGATCGCGTTTGGTAGAAAAGCGTTTTGCAACTCGGTGATTATCAAACACCGGCAAAGTTCTTTCTTGGGTCTCTAGATTAGAGATATAGCCCAAATCGCCAAACTCTCTCAATGGTCTGGTAATCAATTCTGAGGAACGATCAATTACTAAATAGCAAGTTCTGGGTAAACTAGCGGCTGAGAAGGGTAAGACTCGTACAAAACTGTCACCAGTTCTATTTCTGGTGACTAGGCGTGGCCGTTCTCGATATTCTTCTTCTTCCTCCTCTTCCTCGAAGTCTTCATCATCAAAGTCTTCTTCTTCGAGATCCTCGTCTAAATCTTCTAACTCTTCCGACTCGTCTAGCAATTCTTCGCCCAGCATATGAGCGATCGCTTGAGAATCGGTATGTACATCCTCTATTAACGGACTAGGAATATTAGTGATTTCTTGAGCTTTGGGTTCTAAAAGTTCTAATTGCTTGATGACTGGTGGTTGGATGTCCTCTGGTGCAGAAGAACGTCGCTTGACTCGTCTGCTATTGGAGGTTGAATCAGTCGAATCAGTTGCAACAACAGGAGTAGGTTGGGTTTTTTGGGGTGGACTTACCTTTTCTTGCGGTTGCTCTAAAACTTGCGGTTCTACCTGCACAAAAGACGGTAGGTGATCATAATTGACCTGTGCTTTTCCTTCTGGAGTTCTAGCAGCACGCTTTAACGAAACAAGGTATTCGTACTCATCTTCTGGTAAGGTACTTTTGAGTAAACGACTAATTGTCGAGTTACTTACATCATAGCGTTCTGCCAAAGTAGAGGTTGTTTCAGCAGTTTGACGGTACAATTGTAAGATTTCTTGTTTATCAGATTCTGTTAGTTTTCTCACGGCGGGACACCAAACAAACAATTTTCTAACTACGTTTTCTGTTCCGTTCTCGACGGGAACGGCTTAATGATGTGTCATATTCCAAGACAGCACCCATACCAAATAAAATTCCACTCCAGACCCAAAACACTTCCAATATTTCTCCACTTTGATAGTTGGGAATCGAATTTGTGGCGTATTGATACCACATATCTGCAATGTAGAGCGAAAATGCCGCAGCTGCAATCATACGCCAAGAAAGAGAAACTCGTCCGCCCCAAAAAGCTAGCAGTAGAGTAGTAGCGATAATTAACAGCAATACGTCGCTGATCACGTAAAACCAATTTAAAACAGAAGCAACAACTTCTAACCCAGGAGAATACTGGGCTTGAACTGCTGCGGTCTGCGGTTGATTGGAAATTAGCCATGCCAACGCACTGCCAAAGGCTCCTATTGCCAATACTATTATCCACTGCGAAGTTTCCAAATTCAGTCGCCTAGAAGCCACTGCTAAAATTATACCTACGCCCAGCAACAGATATGTGATTACGAAAAATACATCACCTAATGATGGGAAAGGTTCTTCTTTTAAGACGATTTCCGTATATCCAAAAAATATCCCTCCCAGGAAATAAGAAAGCATACCGATACCAATAGCTAGCCAGACGTTGCGATCGCTAATAACTTGCTGACTGCGCCAATTCCTTAGACATAAAATACTAGCAGATAGATAAGCTGTTGCTTCAAAAATATTCGTCCCCAAAATGTACCAATCAGCACGCCTTAAGCAAGTTGCTGCTTCTTGAGCTTTTGCACTCAGTTTGGCTACACAGTCTACTCCTACCGGAACCTTGGCACTAAACAATAAAAAATACAATAGTGCCAGTACACCCCAACCTATGCTAGCCAAAATAATGTTCTGAGTGGTGAATAAATATTTTGAATCTTGAGGTTTGTCGTAAATGCTACTCATTATTTTTGACAGTGACAGGAATATTCTCAATGTTCTTTGCTCGCTAAATCGTGGAAAAGAATATATAACAAGCTTTTTGGCAATTAATATGTTCTATTATCCAGGATTCAAGGTCAACAAACACTGATATAGACTAATGCCACAGTTTACTCAGTGGAGACTGGTTTAGCCAACTGATGAATAGCGATCGCTCCCCTTCCGGCATATCTTGTAATTTATCAGCTACCGAATGGGCAAAGTTAGTATTGCCAAAATAGGCTTTTCCTAACCGATGCAATTCTTGCAAGAAATTGATGACATGATTTTCTTGCCAGTTGGGAACTGGAGTAGTTAGTGGATCTACTTCTAGTAAGTATTTAAATCCTTCCGGCGAAGACACTTGAGGAAACTGCCACTTTTGCAAAGTCTCAACCATTTCTTTCTCAAATAAGGCAGCTTGTCTATTACCCAAAAAGTCTTCAATGTCCATGTATACAGCTTGCAACAGCAAAATACTAGCTTGAGTAAAGACACCGATATTATTATGATTACCCGTGTCACTACCAAGCTGATCTAGACGAATTTTGCCCCAAATACTGAAACGTCCCGGTTCTTCTAGCAAAACACAAGCTTTGCCTTTATTATCGCTTAAATCTCTCCACAAAGATTTTGCTTCTTCTTCTTGACTAGCTTTAAATACACTAATTAATCTAAAGGTCTGCCCCTGATAATGGAGAATTGGTACTTGCTGATCTCGTTTTGGGTGTTCAATTGTCGATATTTCAACATCCTGCCTTTTAAGAATAAACATGATACTAGCAGATAACTCCTCACAGGGGCATTCTTAATTGATATGGCGATATCATAACCTTAGTGAAGTACCCCAACCTGCTTCGAGTCATTTTGGGGCTTCCAACATCAACTCAATTCAGGGACGGTCTTATTCGTCATGCGGAGCTTCCCGCTTCATTCGCCGTTGCCTCCCTGCACAAGTACAGATTGGTCTTACACAGCGTCCACAGGCAGATCCTCGCCTTCCGCAAGGATATAACTTTGCGTACAACATGGCTTGGTCTATCTTTTACATCCAATGGGACAACCAGTGGTCATGTTCCTTCCCTAGTCTCTGCTCTTTCTGTACCAAGCGTCTTACCACTACTTAGGGTTATCTGTTCTGAGACAGCTAGGCGGGTCAGCGACCAAATATTATTATACCAAAATACCTGTAAAAACGCCTAAATTGACGATTCCTCGACCACCCCACTCTCTAATCAACTTGACGGTTGATTATGATACAGCTGGCGAATCAGGGGTGATACCCCTCATCAACGATTTTTCGTCATTCCACCAGATGTAGAGACGTAGAATTGCTACCTCACCGTCCAGCGTGATGCACCCCTCCCTACTTTGTTGAGAGAGGGGAATTCCGCCGATTTTGTTAATTCCAAAAATCTGCCACATCATACCCCAATTCCTCTAGCATTCGCCGCAATAGGGGTAAACTCAGCCCAATCACATTACTGTGGCAGCCTTCTATTTTTTCCACAAATAAACCACCACGACCTTCAAGGGCAAAAGCGCCAGCACACTTGAGAGGTTCACCCGTGGCTATGTAGGCGTCAATGGTGCGATCGCTAATCTGGGCAAAATAAACTCTTGTTACTTGATACTTGACTAAAGTACTTTTTTGTGTATTATCAATCAAAGTATGACCAGTATACAAATCACCAAAACTTCCCTGCATCATCCGCCAACGTTGGCGGGCTGACTCAGCATCTGCTGGTTTCCCGTGAATCTCACCATGAACAGCTAAAACCGAATCACAACCCATGACTAAAGCAGAATCAAACTGAGGACTTACAGTTTCCGCTTTTCGTTGCGACAGAATTTGCACTAACTGCGCCGGATCACTGATTTTCACTTGTGACTCATCAAAATCACTCGGACAAACTATCGGTTCAATACCAACAGTTTGTAACAAGCGACGCCGCGCCGCAGAAGCAGATGCGAGTACAAAGGTTGGAATACCCATAGTTTAAGATTGGGGATTGAGGAACGGGGAAGGGGGACAAGGGGACAAGGGAGAGTGGGAGATACGGGGACGCGGAGAAAAACCAATGACAAATGACCAATCACCAATGACCAATCACCAATGACTAATATACAGAAAAAGAATCAACAGATTCTTCTATGGAGCCTTTGACTTTGCGCCAGCGTTTTTCCGGCACTGAAGCATTTAATGTAAAAAGCTTACCTCGGCTGGTGGCAACACTCGCGAGGTTATGTCGTTGTTGCTTATTAGGGAGCGTAATTAAATATTCTAATTTGTAATATGTTTTACCATTAGATTCTACTTGCTCTGCATTGACTAATTCCGCTGTACGTCCTGAACCATCAGGAGCAAGAGCATTTTTGGCTAGCCTATATCCTACTTCACCCGGTGTTCCTAATTCTTGTAAGCTCTTACCTTCTGGTACTGGGCTGATGACCACAGAAACATTTTCACTAAATTCTATCAAATCGTGGAAGACCACATCGGGGCCGTCACTAACTCTAACTTGCACCCAGCCGTTAGGATATAAAAATTGATAGCCATCACTAGTGTCTACAAAACTTCTGAGTGCGGCAAACGCTGTACCGGAGTTAGTAAGGCTAAAGCTCAACACTAGTAACAAAATTACTGCAATTCGTTTCCACATTTGTTTCAATTCCTCTGGGCTGGAAGCAATACAAGGCAAGTGTGATTTGTCGTTTTTCATTCTCCCACGGATGCTAACAACTTACGAAATGCGCTGGTTTTACCCTGGCACCATACCAGAAAATATTCAATTTTGGTTTGAGCAACATTGTCTCGTTCAATCTTCACAACCAGAACCACCACGAGAAGATTTGTATCTGTACTCTCCTGAATGCGAATTTTTGGGTATCAAATTACGGCAACAACAACTAGAAGTCAAATGGCGCAAAGCTGAGTTAGGTGTCATGAGTTTCGGTGAATTTGCGGAGGGAAAAGTCGAAAAGTGGCGTAAGTGGGAATGTCATGATTCGACAGGAGAAAGTTTTTCAGCACAGCAGATTGCAAGTCATCCTGTATGGGTGAGTGTGCAGAAAGTTCGCTATTCCCAAATTTATGAAGTTTTAGATGATTTTTCACTACAAGCTGTTTCGGAAGATCAAACCGTTGATAACGCCTGTAAAGTAGAATTGACTTATTTGACGCTCAAGGAAAATAATTGGTGGAGTCTTGCATTTGAAGCTTTTGGTGATGATGAGCGTATATTCGAGAATCTTCAAGCCACAGCCAACCTTATATTCAGTAGTTACTTAGAACAAAAGTTACTCGCTATTGATTCTTATGCTTACCCAACTTGGTTAGCGATCGCCATTAACTAATCGTCAATATTTGTCATTGGTAAGTCGCGTTATATTCATTCTTGCTGACTGAAATGACAAATAACTTAATATTTATTGATGTAATAATTTTGACGCTATTGATAAAATAGCAATAATTTGAAGTTCCATATACAACATATTCTGGCTTTTTTTCAAAAATCTATCTTTAGTAAGAAGCAATATTTTATGAGATAATATAATGCATATATTAAATATGTAAAACTTAATTAAAAATTCATAAAATATAAAAAAATTAAATTAATCTTTTTATTTCAGAACTATTAAACCAATTATGTTATAGATAGTTAGAGTAAGTAATTTTAAATTCTAAAGTTACAAACCCAGTGTAATTTGTCTGTGGTTAACCTACGTCCATCATGATTAGAGCAGCGCACTACAAAAATTGGCTGCAAGAAAGCCGTTATATGAATCGAGGAAGTGCTTATGTATTTGCACTTCGATTCAATGTGATGGCTGAAGTTGGTGAATTTCCACCCTAGTGTTACCCCAGCATAGAAGAAGTTTTTGGAAAAACTAAAAATTAATGCCTACATTTAGTTGATGCAAAGATGCAAATTTTCAGTACTCAACAGAGAAGCTTCAACAAATGTAGTTTAATCAAAAGAACACTTGTTTAACTAATAAATTGAGGAGATTATTACTATTTTGCAGAAGATAGCCGTCGGCTATACCTTATGTTCATTCTGCTATGTAAATCCCCAATATTACTAAAAAACCAAGCGTTAGTCTATTTCAACCATAAACTTTGATATTTGATGAGTTTGATGGTTGAGTGAGAGAAACCATGTCATTGGTTGAACGAGATTACTTAGACAATACTCTTTTGATTCTAATACCTGCATTAAACCGAAAAATTCCTTGTCATAAAATACAAGCGATATCAAGTTAGCTCTGTCTACTGTTTTGTAGGTACGAAAATTTGAGCATAACCGAAGTATTGATGAGACAAATTATATTTGTCTCCTAACAAACTTGAACTTGATTTTAAATTTAGTTAAAACAAGCTAATTCTTGTCGAAATGATTTTTGTGTCTATTAATACTAGCTAAAAGTAATTTATCTCCTTGATTATTTCAACATAATTTATTTGTGAAAAAATCTACCAAAAGTATCAGTTGTTTTCTGTATATTGCCAAACAAATTTCAATGGATGACAGATTATTGCCGAAATAACAAAAGCTATAGTTGTGCATAGACAACAAAACAATTCAGAAATTAGATCAAGAATATGGAGAAAAATTATGAATCAAAATTCCTTAGCTAAAGTGCAGCGCCTGAAAGAAGTTTTACTAATGAACTTACTAGGAGAATTACCAACAATAGCTTTTGGTCCTAGTTTAAGAAAGCTACTTTATCGTTTGATTTTTGCCAAAATAGATAACTCGGTCTATATTCAAAATGGTGTTGAATTTCTAGGTACTAATCAAATAGAGATTGGTAGTTATGTGCATATTTTTAAAGGTGCGCGTATAGATGCGAAAGGAGAAAATAACAAAATTACCTTAGAAAAAGGTGTTGCACTTGAAAAAGATGTAACTATTGGTGCTTTAAACAACACCTGTGTACAAATTGGTGAAGGAACATATATTGGTCCTGGTGTATGTATTGCTGGACCAGGAGATATTACTATTGGTAAACGCTGCTTAATTGCTGCTCATACAGGAATATTTTCTAATAATCATAATTTTGCAGATCCGACAAAATATATCGTAGATCAAGGTGTTACCCGCCAGGGAATAGTTATAGAAGATGACTGCTGGATAGGTCATAATGTCACAGTCTTGGATGGAGTCACTATTGGTGAAGGTAGTGTGATTGGAGCGGGAGCAGTTGTTAGTAAAAATATTCCTCCCTACTCTATAGCCGTGGGAGTACCTGCAAAAGTAATAAAAAAACGAGATGCAAAGGAACTGGTCTTTAACTATCAAAATAGTAATGAGTAAGACAATAAGCCCCATCTGTCACTTGCGGTGGGGTAATTCACTTACGTTGATGAACGGTTATAAACCATAACCCTTTCAAAGTGTAAATCTGGAAAATGCAAATTTCTTGGTGTCTTAGTGTCTTGGTGAGTCCACTTGCCATCTTGGTGGTTCCCGTCACGTAGACGCGGAGCGGCTTCTCGTAAGGGTAGGCAAAGTGGCGAACCCGAAGGGTGTTTCAATAATTATTTTTTCACCACAAAGGCACAAAGACACAAAGGAAACTATGCTTTTAAAGAACTTTATTACCTACTGCTTCGGAACCTGCAAACCACGACGCTCAAGCATTTGCCGCACCTCTGGACTAGGAGTATAACTATAGCCATAAGATGATTTCTCAGAATCATCCATGACTTGAGGTGTAAGTAATACAATTACTTCTTGACGTTGATTTTGCCTATTGGTTTTTCTAAACAGCGAACCAATTAAGGGAATATCACCCAAAATAGGAATCTTGGAGACGGTTGATCTGTCTGATTCTTGAATGATACCACTGAGAATCAAGGTCTGACCATCACGTAGACGAATTAAACCAGAATTCAAAGAGCGTTCAGACACCAAAAATATTTTTTGGAAATTACCTCCTCCAACATTTAAATCAGCAGATGATTGGGGCGCTTTGACAACGGGAGCCACTGATAGAGAAACAAAACCATTGTCATCTATACGCTCAATTTTGACACCAAGGGTTAAACCTACATCTGTTTTCTCAGCAGTAATTGTTTGTGTAGCTATACCATCCGTGCTAGTTATTTTGCTTGTAACGTTTCCTAGCACTTCCTGCGTCAATTTAACATTAGCTGTTTGACCTTCTTGCACAATTAGGGTTGGGTCAGTCAAAATTTTGGCATTGCCACTTTGCACCTGAGATTGCAAACTCAAGAGAAAACGTTTAGGAAACTGGTACAAAGAAGGAAGAGCATATGTATACTTATCAGGAGTTCCAGCAGATGTACTTGTTGCTGGAGTTCCTGGAGTAAATTCAGTGATACCAGGTTGTAGTGGATTTGTACTCACAGATGCATCAGCTGAAGGTCTACCTTGAGGGTTAAAGAAAGCATCATTTAGAAATACACCATCTCCCTCAATAGGATTGCTGATTACTGGTGTACTAGTTATACTGCTAGATGCTTCTGCGCTCGTAGCTGGTCTAGATCCACCAAAATTTAGAGATGCTGCACCACCATCATTGGTAAAGAAATTATTACCAACCCCAAAGGAAAAGCTGGTGTTTACGTCCTTGGTATTCAAAAGATTAACATCAATAATTTTGACATTGACTGCAACTTGGCGACGACGGATATCTAGTTGAGTAAGTTGAGCCATAGCCATCTCAACCAGTCTCGGTGGGCCAATTAAAGTCAAAGAATTTGTCCGCTCGTCTCCAAGTGCCTGTAAACCTCTAAGTAAAGGTTTAGAGTCCTGAAAATCAATACGTTGAGTTTCAACTCTTGTTTCTGTGGTTGTCTGGGTTTGAGTAATCGGAGCAACTCCGTCACCCACAGGAACAGCACTAACATTTGTTACTTGGCGTTCGCGGTTCACAGCGCTTTCCGCACCCAAAGACACCAAAAAGTTAATAGCAGTCCCCACTGTTACTTGATTCAGTCGCAGGTTCCGCATGACTACATCGCGGGTGGAATTAGGTAGTCTCGGCCCGACAAAAACTGTGCGACCACTACGGTTAGCTTCTAAACCACTCAGGCGCAAGACATAGTTAAACACATCTTGCACAGGTTCGTTTTCTATATCCAAAGAAATCGTCGAACTTCCTTGTCCTCCCTGTCCCCCCTGTCCTCCTGCTGCTTCCGTTCCCGTATAAGCCAAATTCAAACCAGCAGCACGAGCAAGTAGTGACAAAACTTCCCTAACTGGTGCATCTCGCAGCACAAGCCGGGGTACACGTTCTTGAGTTCCTAAGTCAACACTACTCGGAGAAGCATCGATATTGGAAATGGCAATATCTCCCACTGGTGGTGCAACGGCTCTAGGTAAAAAAGGTGGTGCTGGGGTTTGTGCTTGTCCGGGACCGGCTGTTTGCGCTGGTGTACCATCAATACTGACTTGCGGATTGGGGACAACGGGTGGAACTGATGGACTGGGGTTAGGAGTTGGTGCTTGGGGAGGTGTGGGTGCTGATGCTGTGGTTCCTGTACTCGGAGTCAAGCCGAGAGTAATGACATTTGTTCCCCGTGCCAAAGGCTGACTATTGGGAGCGCTGTCAGTACCAAGGGCTAAGACTCTGATGCTATTGGTATCTAGCTGAATCACTTGAATAGAAGCGATTCCTGGAATGGGGTTTTCTTTGCGGAAACTATTGCCTTGGGGTAGACGTAGTTGAGTATTAATAATATCTGCAACTAGAGTTTTGCCCCTCTGTGTCGTAAAAATTTGCGGACGAGAACCAGAGGAAGTTTTTAAAACAACATTCACTCCACCATTAACTGTTTTGAGCTGCACATCCGTAATTTGTGTCACCTGTGCTTTGACTGGTTGAGCAGCTAAAAAGACTATTGTAGTTGCACCTAATATAAAATCTAAACCTTTACCGTGAAGCTGTCTCACAGTTCATTCCTCACATTTAACCAAATTTCTTGACTATTGTCTTGACTATTTTTGCAACCAATTTCTTGGTATTTATCCGTAAGTGCGCTGTTAATTGTGTTTATAGTTTGTATTTTTCCCAAAACTTCTATCGAAATAACACATGTCTCTTATTTCTTCGGTTCTGCTTTAACAGCTGCGGCATCCTCCGGACTAAGTGGCATTAGTGCTTGTAACTGAAAGGATGTAGATATTGGTGCTGGTCCAACTTGCAATAGCCTTTTGCCTGGTATAGCAGGAGGTTCTGGAGCTAAGGCGGATTGATAGTCTTTTACTATTAATAAAGGTTGCAAACGCTCAATATTACGGAGTATTGATTGCGTTTGTTCATAAGTTCCAAGAATTTCGACATTTACACTTCTACGCTTGAGCTTGCCATCTACTTGTGTTCCCAATGAGCCATCAGTAATTGGTTCAGCTTTATCTGAAACTGGTACAAATTTCTTCAGTTCGGCTCTGGTAGCATTGATGGCAATAGTAGAGTTGTTAGCTTCAACCAAACGATTCAAGTCCAGTAGTAATGTGTCTAAGGTTTTCTCATTGGCAAATAAACCTAAAACTTGAGTTTGTTGCTGCTTGGCGTCTGCAAGTTCTTGTTTGACTTGATCTATCTGTTTGATAGTGGCTTTCTTTTGATCAACTTGTCCTTGTAGATCAGTTTGTTTGTTTTGGTTTTGTCCGAAGGTGTCCCAAGCTGGCATCACTAATGTCAACAACATATAAAGTGCGCCAACAAATCCTAATGCCCCGACCAAAATGCCTATAATTTTGGGTGTAAAACTAATACCAAACACAACGGGGTAGGCTGATTTTGCCTCAGTGAATTCCCCGCCTTCCATAAAATTTATATCTTCACTCAGCGTCATTTTTGAATGACTCCTGTTTTTTGCAAACTACGAATACGTGCGACTAATCCCACTGTGCCTTTTTGTTCTAATTCGCGAATTAGCTCTGAAGCTGGGATATCGCTGAGGCTGGTTTGAATAGTGTATTTAGCTACTTTCGGTGGTTTAATTGTGACACCTGTTTGAGTAACAGTATTTTTCAATGGTGCATCTACTAGTTCTGTGGAAATAATTTTGGCTTCACTGGCTTTAAAGAAACGAGATTGTTGTAGAGTCAGCAAAAAATCGTTGACATCATTAAAAGAGCGAGCTAAACCAGTAATTTCTATTCCTCCGGCAGGATTTGGTGGTGGCTGTCCTTCAACAGCAGCAGCAGGTGGAATTTGCTTGACGTTTTCTATTTGGACTGTGGCTGGAATGCGATCGCGCAAATCTTCTAGCATTGCAGACCAAGGACGAATTTGATCAAATACAGTCACTAAAGATTGTGTTTCCGCCTTGATTTTGTTGGTCTGTTCCTTAATTTTGTTAATATTGCCGATTTGAGCATCTAAGCTTTGGTTTTCCTGTTCCAATTGGGCAATTGTTTGCTCTAACTCAGCATTTTTTGTTTGTAAAAACCACAAACCAGCTGCTACAAAAGCAGGGAAAATTACACCAACTCCTACCCCAATAAATACAGGCGTTAAATTTCCTGTATTTATTGCTACATTTGCCTTATTTTCAGTCTTTTTCTGAATATTTGGGCGATCGTTAAGAAAATTAATATCTAAACTGTACATTTTTTGTCATTTGTCATTGGTCATTAGGGATCGGGGGCGGGCATTGGGCATACAAGTCAAAAGTCAAAAATTAATTTTGAATTTTGAATTGATTTGTCTCCCTTGTTCGCGTGTCCTAACCGATGCCCAATCCTCACACCGAACGCATCCCAAGACCGAGTACTATCCCCAATCCAGGACGTTGCACAGTAGGAAACTTTTCTTCGTCAACTTCCAAAGATAAAGATCCGATTGGATCTATTTGAGAGGTAGGTAAACTCAATCGTTGTGTGAAGAACTCATCTAATTGTGCTAGTCCTCCACCTGGCCCTGCTAAAAAAATCTGGGCTATTTCTAAGTTTTCGCTTTGATTGAGATAAAAATCGATGGAACGGCGCAATTCATCTGTGAGTTCTCCCAACACGCGCATCATTGCTGCTACACCGGGATTTGCTTCGGTAACACCTGTTTTTGCCCCTTCTGTGGTGTTGAGAGGAATAGTCATCCCCTGTAACAAGTTCATCTCTCGTGACGCAGGTAAACTCATTGCTCTAGCTAGTGCCATTTGCATTTGATTCGTTCCCAGAGGAACTGTACGCGAAAATTGTGGTATTCCGTTGACAATGATGGCAATTTCTGTATTATCGAATTCTATATCGACTAAAACTGCTGCTTCTTGTGGTCCGTATTGCCGCAACTTGTCACGGATTGTCCGAATCAGTGCAAAAGAATTGATTTCTAAGACATCAATTTGTAATCCTGCCTGCTCGAATGTACTTATGTATGTATCAGTAATTTCCTTACGAGTTGCAACCAGCAACACTTTTACTTTTTCAATTCCATCTTCATCTACAAAGTAGCCAAGTTTTTGATAATCTACATCAGCTTCTTCACGAGGATAAGGTAAATATAAACCTGCTTCGTGGTTTAACACCATCTCGCGCAGTTCTTTATCATCTAATTCTGATGGGACAGGGATGAGACGTACTATTGAATCTCGTCCTGTAACAGCAGTAGCAACCCGAAAAGCTTTGATTTTACTTTCTGTAAGCGCCTGCTGAATAATTTGTGCCATTGCCGGAGGATCAGTAATTTGACCATTGACAAAAACACCTTCTGGAACAGCCACTGATGTTAAAGCGTCTAGTTTAAGACCTTGGCGTTGTTTGCGTAAACGAGCGACATTCACACATTGCGGTGCAAGTTCGATGCCAACTCCGTCCTTAGATTTGCTAAACAGACTGTTGATGCTTTTAACCACTGTTTTGACCGCATAAATGCTAAATTGAAAAATTTAAATGTTATTTGTCCTTTGTCATTGGTCATTTGTTCTTTGTCATTTGTAAGAAGTAGTAACAGTAACCATTAATCAATGACCAATAACCAATGACCAATGACTAATGACTCTTGACCAATGACCTTTTTACCCCGGTTTAACTGAAAAACTATAAGCACAATGATTCAAATTCAAAAATTCAAAAGATTAACTGTTTGGGCGTTAGTTGGCTTATTGACAAGTTGGATTGTCAGTTGCAGTACAGGTAACGTTAACCCAAGCACAAAACAGGCATCTTCGGGAGCCGCAAGAATTGAGTTTTGGACTATGCAACTCAAACCTCAATTTACTGACTACTTCCAAAGCCTAATTGCGACTTTTGAATCGCAAAATTCAGGTATAAAGGTTAACTGGGTTGATATACCTTGGGCGGAAATGGAAAACAAAATTTTAACAGCTGTCTCCGCAAAAACGCCACCTGATGTTGTGAACTTAAATCCAGATTTTGCATCTCAATTAGCAAGTAGAAACGCTTGGTTAGATTTAGATACAAAAGTCTCAAATGACGTACGTTCCTCATATTTACCGAATATATGGAAAGCTAGCACGCTGAATGGTAAGAGTTTTGGAATACCCTGGTATCTCACCACACGGCTAACTATTTATAACACTGCTTTATTAAAACAGGCAGGTATTAATAATCCACCTGCTACTTATACTGAATTGGCACAAGTAGCCCAACAAGTTAAAGATAAAACTGGTAAGTATGCATTTTTTGTAACTTTTGTGCCGCAAGATTCTGGTGAAGTTTTAGAATCCTTTGTGCAGATGGGAGTTACTTTAGTTGACGCCCAAGGTAAAGCTGCTTTTAATTCTCCTCAAGGTAAAGCAGCATTTCAGTACTGGGTAAACCTTTACAAAAAAGGTCTACTGCCGAAAGAAGTATTGACACAAGGGCATCGACATGCTATAGAGTTATATCAATCTGGAGAAACAGCCTTGCTAGCTTCTGGCCCGGAATTTTTGAAACAGATTGCCAATAATGCACCTGCGATCGCCAAAGTTTCAGCTATAGCACCTCAAATTACTGGCGAAACTGGTAAGAAAAATGTCGCTGTGATGAATGTAGTTATCCCTCGTGACACCAAACAACCAGACGCAGCTCTCAAATTTGCCCTGTTTGTCACCAATGATCAAAATCAGCTAGCGTTTGCTAAACAAGCAAATGTTTTACCTTCCACAGTCAAGGCGTTATCTGATAGCTATTTTAAAGATATACCAGCAAACGCCCCGACAATAGATAAAGCTAGGGCAATTAGTGCTAGTCAAATGCAACAAGCAGAAGTACTAACCCCGACTTTAAAAAATTTCAATATTCTGCAAAAAGCAATTTATGAGAATCTGCAAGCAGCAATGTTAGATGAGAAGACAGTGGATAAAGCTGTAGAGGATGCAGCACAGGAGTGGAATAGTCGTAGTCAATAGTTAAAGGGAACGGGAACAGGGAGTTTTGGGATAAAGTTTTTTGTTCCCTGACCTCGATAATAAACAAAGCAAAACCGGATAAATACAGATGGGTTTTTTTATCTGTATTTATCCGGTTGCATTTCTTGCTTGAGTGTGAAATAACCTTTCGGGTTTTCTGATTTAACTCATAGGCTATCCTGTTTAATTAATCCATTTCAAATTTATCGAGTAGCTTCTTTCCGTAAATCACTGCGGCAACAGTAACAATATCTCCCTGAATGTGATAGATGATTCGATAGCTGTATGCCAAATGTTCTCTGATATTATCGTTGCCGAACTCTGGTACAATTCGACCAGAAAAAGGTTCCTTGCTTAAGTTACTAGTTGTGTCAAGTATCTTCTTGACTACTGTCGCAGCATAGGAAGCCGAGTCACGAGCTATGTATATGGCAATTGCTTCTACATCATCTAATGCTTTGGGAGACCATTCTACTTGATAAGCCATTTGTTCAATCGTTCTTCGGCCTCACTTAGGGTTCTGGTTGCTTGGTGTTCGGCTACTTCTAAACCGCGCCGGACTTTTTCAATGACGTACAAATGATATTGGACATCTTCTATAGAACAATTATCGGGTAATTGGTTCAAAAGAGATTGTATCTTTTGTTTTGTAGAACTCATAATGTAATTTCTAATTAATTTATATTGCAATATAGACAAGTGGGCAATGCCCACCTAATACATTGTTAAAAATTCTCGAAGTTTTTGATCGATTCCTTAATTTTATCTAAAACTTCGTCCACAGGTATAGTCCCTAATTCACCATTTGCACGAGTGCGGATACTCAAAGAATTAGTTTCTACTTCTTTGGCGCCAATCACGGCCATAATAGGGATCTTTTCTTTTTCAGCATTGCGAATGAGTTTACCCAGGCGATCGCCACTGGTATCAACTTCTGCTCGAATACCTATAGCTTTCATTTTTGCTGCTACTTCTTTGGCAAAATCGAGTTGCACTTCGCTGACTGGCAATAATCTAGCTTGTACTGGTGCTAACCATAAAGGGAAATCTCCAGCATATTCTTCGATTAAAATACCGATGAGTCTTTCTAAGGAACCAAAAGGCGCACGGTGAATCATCACTGGACGTTTACGAGAACCATCTTCAGCAACGTACTCCAAATCAAACCTTTCTGGCAAGTTATAATCTACTTGCACTGTTCCCAATTGCCACTCCCGCTCTAGAGCATCGCGGACGATAAAATCTAGTTTGGGACCATAAAAAGCAGCCTCACCAATTCCCTCAAAGTGATCCATTCCCAAAGTTTCGACAGCTCGACGAATGGCGCTTTCAGCTTTGTCCCAAGCTTCATCTGAACCAATATATTTATCGCTAGCCGGATCGCGAAAACTCAGCCGCGCTTTAAAGTTCTGATCAAGTTTCAGAGTTTTAATCACTGACAAGATTAAATCCACGACGTTGAGGAATTCGCTGTCTAGTTGCTCTGGGGTGACAAATATGTGAGCATCGTCCTGAGTAAAGCCTCGTACCCGCGTTAAACCGCCCAATTCCCCAGATTGCTCGAAGCGGTAGACAGTACCAAATTCTGCCAACCGTATCGGTAACTCTCGATAAGAACGCAATTCGCTCTTATATATTTGGATGTGAAAAGGACAATTCATGGCTTTGAGAACAAAGCCTTGCTCATGGTTCGCTGCTTCTTCATTTTCTGCCATCATCGGGAATAAGTCTTCTTTATACTTCTGCCAATGGCCAGAAGTTTTAAATAAATCGACTCTACCGATGTGGGGAGTGATCACTGGCTGATAGCCGCGTTTGATTTGTTCTTGCTTGAGGAAGTCTTCTAGAATACTCCGTAGTAAGGTTCCTTTGGGTGTCCATAATGGTAATCCTGGCCCTACTAAGTCGGAAAAGATAAATAATCCTAGTTCTTTACCTAATTTACGATGATCACGTCGTAATGCTTCTTCTTTACGCCGCTTATATTCTGTTAGTTGTTCTGGGTTTTCCCACGCAGTTCCGTAGATACGCTGTAGCTGTGCTTTGGTTTCGTCTCCACGCCAGTAAGCACCAGCAACGCTTTCTAAATCAATAGCTTTGGGATTTAACTCTTTGGTATTCTCGACATGTGGTCCAGCACATAAATCCCACCATTCACTACCCAAGTGATAGATTGTAATCGGTTCTTCTTTGATATCCGCTAGGATTTCTAGCTTATAAGGTTCGTTAATTTCTTTAATCCGGCTTTCAGCTTCTTCTCGACTAACTTCTTCTCTAACTACTGGCAGTTTACGATTGATAATCTTATCCATCTCTTTTTTGATGGCTTTAAGATCCTTGTCGGTAAATGGTTCTGGACTATCAAAATCGTAGTAAAAGCCGTTTTCAATCCACGGGCCAATTGTAACTTGTGCCTTGGGAAACAGCTTTTGCACCGCCATCGCCATGACGTGAGATGTGGTGTGGCGAATTTTTTTTAAGTTTTCTGATTCGCTAGTACGTGGTAAATAAATTTTTTTCTCTATTTGTTCTGATGGACTGGATTGTTCAGAAGACGACATTGGCTGCTGATCCATTGGCGAAGTAATTATTTACGAGTAATTTTCGACTAAGAGGACTGACATATATATTAGCGACCTTGAGGGAATTGGGGATCAGGGATTGGGGATTGGGGATTTAGAGAAATAATTCAGGGATTTTAAAGATTATAAAATTAAGAAAAATAATAATTAAATAATTCCCGATCCCCGATCCCCAATCCCTGATCCCCGATCCACAGATGAGTTTTTATATAAATTTTGCAGGTTTTATGTTTTCAATCTTTATTACTTAATCTTATTTCTATTTTCCCTACATACTTAAAAAATATTTAAATTATTCTACTTTGATCTGCCTTAAGGATAGGTACAAAAGATTTTGCATCTATATATAATATTAATATGTTATTCAAAATACAGTTTTTTTAAAAATTATAACCTATGAGTGATATATTCTAAATGTTAAGAATCGTAAATAGCGTTAATATTAGTAAGAAAGTTAGAAATATGCTTGTCAATTATGCGAGACTCAAATTTACCAGAGCCTGAGTTGCTGAGGACAGTTTTGCAACCACTGTTGGAAGATTTTCAGTATTGGTTTGCGCGATCGCGTAACTTGCTGGAAACAGAGCAACTGGATTTTCTGAGTAGCCAAGAGCAATCTGCTTTGCTAGAGCGAGTCAAGCAAGCCCAAGAAGAGGTGAACACAGCCAAAATGCTGTTTAATGCAACAGAAGGACAAGTTGGGATTGATATGGCAACCTTGATGCCTTGGCATCAATTGTTATCACAATGCTGGAAAGTAGCGATGTATTTCCGCACTGAACAAGCAAACTCACCACAGCAAGACGGTATATAAATAGCAAAAGCAAAAACAGAAACGAAAAAAAACCTTTAACAACATTTTTTACTTAAGTGAGTTATGTAACTTATAAGACACTTGCTTTTTGATTTCAAATTAAGACCGCAAACATAAGCGTAGGAACAGAGTTTTTGGTGGTTTGCCATAGTTTTTAGTTAAAACTAGGCGAAACAAATCGTTGTCACAAATGGTTTTAAAATTTTTGCCCCTGGAGGAAACCCCGATGTTACATCTACTTTATATTTTGGCTTTTACAATTCTTGCTTTTATCGCTGTTGGTAATTTAATCCGCAATTTAATTATGTTCAGTTTTGATAGAGACCGGAGTTATCCAGCTAGGTACTCGTCAATGGCAAATCAAGGGAACTACCCTTATGTAGCATCGAGAAAGGGACTCACACCTCATCCAGAATTGTTAGATAGCTCTGGCAATCTCATTAAAGAACCCCTGTTAGTCATGCGTTCTATCAACGTCGATGATGCTCGTCAACAACTTGATGCTCTTTACGAATCTTCACCAGGACATAAAAGAGAGAGTCAAGAGGAAGGGTAGATCGGAGATCGGGGATCGGGGATCGGGTAAGAATATAGTCCCTATTTCCTAGCCCCTAACCCCTAGTCCTTAGTTCCTAATCCCTAACCCTTAAGTTTTTCTGTAGTCTAGGCTTCGATGACTACCCGGAGATTACCGCGTTTCTTGGCAACGCGGCAAGCTGTGGTGTTACCCGAACGCTCGAATTCTAAATCAAGGATAGTGGGGCCGACTCGCAAGTTATGCAGGGACAGGCGTTTAATTGACTCTGGTAAAGCAGGATCGATAATCCGTAAGCAGTTGTTGGGTGCATCTGGGACTAGATTCACCATCATATGCAGCAATTGAAAAACACTACCTGTAGCCCAAGCTTGAGGTGTGCAAGCAACTGGATATTGTACAGGAGAACTGTCATCATTGGTACGCTCGAAACCGCAAAACAACTCTGGAGGGCGATGATAGGACTGCTTTTTAGTCATGTCGAATAAACCTTCAAAAAGTTCCAAGGCTTGATCGACTAAACCGAGCGATCGCAATCCCATAGCAATCAAAGAATTATCATGAGGCCAGACAGAACCAATGTGGTATCCCATCGGGTTGTAAGCAGGAGACAAGCTGCTGAGGGTGCGAATACCCCAGCCATTAAACATATCTGGTGCGCGTAAGCGTTCTGCCACACTGTAAGCTTTTTCTGGCGTAAAAATACCCAAGTGTAAACAATGACCAGGATTAGAGGTAATACTGTCTACCTGTTTACCATCTCCATCTAAAGCTAAAGCACAGAAATCTTGGTCTTCTATCCAAAAATCTCGGTTGAAGCGCAGCTTGAGATTTTTGGCTTCTTCTAGCCAACGATCTGATAAATCTAGGCGCTTTTTCAGTCTGGCAATTTCTGCCAAGCGCATTTTCGCTGCGTAGACGTAACCTTGAACTTCACAAAGAGCGATCGCACCGTTGGCTAAATCGCCTTTACGATTGACAATACAATCACCAGAATCTTTCCAGCCTTGGTTAGCTAAACCACGTTTAGATTTACGTTGATAGCTGAGGTAGCCAGTTTCTTTAATGTTGCGATCGATCCACTCCATCGCCGCCAATGCATTCGGCCATAAATATTCTAAAGTTTCTGTATCATGTGTCCATGCATAATACTCGGCGTATAGCATCAGCCACAAAGGAGTAGCATCAACAGTACCATAGTAAGGAGTGTGAGGGATTTCCTGACAGCGGGCTAACTCTCCCAAACGTAATTCGTGGAGAATTTTACCTGGTTGCTCGTCGCGCCACTCATCCTCAACTTTACCTTGGTATTGAGATAAGAGAATCAGAGTTTCTTTGGCGATTTCGGGATTTAGCATCAAAGTTTGGGAAGCTGTGATGATAGAATCTCGACCAAATAATGTTGAATACCAAGGTACTCCCGCCGACACAGTTTTATATTTGCCAAAAGACTGGCGCAACAAATACATATCTTCCTCGGCCCGTTCAATCACACGATTGACAACACCTTTTTCATCCGTACGAATACGTGTAATTTGTTGCACCCAGTTTTGCTCTTCCATGATCTCAGCAGCTTTTGCTTGACCCAAGGTAACAGGAGCGCTGACAGTAGAACTGGGCTTGTTGTTTGTGAGCATATTAACTCGATAGCCCAATTTTTGTTTTTCGTGGGATGCTAACTCTAGCTGCCAAATTGCGGTGTAACCTTTGAAAAAGTCTGGTAGTCGATGCTGGAAATTAATCCGAGATTCCATCACTAAGCCATCTACACCCTGGTAAGCCAGTGTTAAAGATTTATCGTCGAATGCAGCAGGGTGAATTTTGAGAGGCGAAGCACCATCCAGGGAAGCTACTGTATCTTCCTCAAAAGTCGGCTCAATCAGACGCAAAAGCTTACCTCGCTTTTCTCTACCAAAGCCTCTGACTTCAAATAAATCAGCAAAATCGGCATCAAAGCTAATACTCAGTTCAAAATTGATTGTACTTGTGCTATAATTCGATACTTCTAATTCCTCAAAAAGTGCGCCATTCAGGACTAGTTCTCGGCGAATCCCGACTGTATCAGCTTGGAGGCGATCATCGATTCTTGGATTAGTACATAAAACTGACAGTGAAAAACCCTTGTCAGCAGTACTACTTAATAAAACTGGCGATCGCCCATCAATTTGCAACTCTAAGCGGCTTAAAAATCGTGTATCAGCGCAAAATAGACCCATACTAGGGTTGCCGTCCGTGAGCGAACACGCAGAAATATTACCTAGAGTATCTGTAACTAAAAATAAGTCATCATCTTTAACAGTCAGTGTCAACTGCGCTCTTTCGGTAATTACACAAGGCCATTCAGGTATAGGTAGTAGTTCTGCCGGGACAAAAGTTTTTCCATCCAGAAAAATCTTCTCCGGTGTCATCAATATATCCGGTGTCATCAGCCAATATTCCGTATAAAATCTATATTTTTCAGGTTCAGTTGAGCGTCAACATCAAAAAAGACACGTGATAAAAACTTTGTGAGTTATGCTACCAAAAATAAATGATAATCACATTTAGCTAGTGGGCAAAAACGCATCAAAGTCACATTATCAAATCTTTATAATTCTAAAGTGAAATAAAAATTTGCGTAGATAAACACAAAACATAGGAACTTTCATCTCAATTTTTTGATTGAGTTTTTGAGTTTCTTGGCAATGAATCCTGTTCATTGTTCCGCCTCCACGACTTTTGCGTGATTGCGTTCTTACCCACTCTACAGCGTCACTCTGCTGACAGTGTTCACCATTCTTTACATATTGCAACGAAATGCTTGATTTGAAAGGCCGTTGTAATTTGTACAATGCAGCTGTGACGTGAATCATGTCCAGATTGTGGCTCTTTTAGGACGTTCATGAGCATTTCAACTTCCGTGCTGAGTGATTTGCTACAGGCTATACCCAACCTGCGGCCCCAACTATACTTCAAAGCATCGCTAACAGCCTTATCCCACGCGATGGAGGATCAGGTTTTAGCTGCTACTTTAGAGCAGCCTTTGGTAATTGCTAGCTTTCAAAGAGAGCGATTTTATCGTCAGGAAGCTCATCGCTATCAGCGACTTGCCCAGCGAAGTAATCAGGTATATGTATTATCTGCGCCAGAAACTGATTTTACTAACAGTTCGGAATTTTACGAAAAGGTCGCTTTTGAGCCAGATGATGCTCTCAGCCAAGAGTGGCATTTGGTGGTCATAGCTCAAAACTATGCTACTTGTTTAGTCTGTCGGGAAAGTCTAGGTTCTTTAGCTAAGAATAGGGAAATACGAGAATTAAGTCCTGGGCTGGATATGGACGCAGCGCGGAGATTTGAGGGAATTTGGACAGCGGAACGGGGAGTCAGCCTCAAAGCTGCCGAACTTTTGCTGAAACGGATTTCAGTTTATAGACCAGAGTTAAGAGATAAAATCGAGCAAGCGCTTCAGCGTTTTGGCATTGGAGGGCGCAAGAGTAGCACTAGAGCCAAGCAAGTACTAAGTGAATACGCTTGCGATATTGATACTGATCCGTTTGTGCAACGCTTGGTGACTTATTTGCAAGCAAGTCAATACAAATTGCATAAAGCTTACCGTTCGATTTCTGCCCAAGCACGTAAAGAAAGATTAGTCAACTCAATTAGTACCGCAATTAGGCGATCGCTCGATCCTCACGAAATTCTCAGGGTAGCAGCCCAAGAATTAGGACAAAATTTAGGGGCTTGTCGCTGTTTAATTTACCGCGCTCAAGCTACAGACGCCCAAGCCATCATTGAACATGAGTTTTTAATTCCCGGTGTTTTGTCTTTTTTGGGACAAACTTGGCCTTTAGAAAACAATCCTCTGTTTGAGGAAGTGGTAATCCAGAGTGAAGGTGTTCGAGTGGCCGATACTTTCAACGACTCGCGGGTAATTAACTCTAAAGCACTATGGCAAATTGTCGAGAGATATGGAATTCGCTCTTGGCTGATGGAACCAGTGCTTTTTCAAGGGCGGCTATTAGGCATAGTAGAATTACACTATTGTGGTGAAACTCCCCATGATTGGCACGCTGGCGAATTAGATTTAGTAGAAGCGATCGCCACTCAAATCGGAACTGCTCTCATTCAAGCCGAAGCCTATGCTAATCTTGGAGAACTCAACAAACAATTAGAAGCTCTAGACCGTACACGTAGCAACCTGATCGCCATCACCGGTCATGAATTGCGTACACCTTTATCCACAATTCAGGTGTGCTTGGAAAGCTTGGCTACTGAACCAGATATGCCCTTAGAACTGCGCCAGGTAATGCTAAATACCGCTCTTTCCGACTCTGAACGGATGCGAAAGCTGATCCAAGATTTCCTCACACTTTCTAACTTAGAAAGTGGACGAGTAGAATGGCATCCTGAATCACTAACGTTACAAGAGTGTGTGGATTTAGCCCTGAGTCGTCTTCGCACCCGCTTGGCAGGGGATGAAAAATTGCCCCAGATCACAACAGAACTAGCACGTAACCTGCCTTTAGTCAAAGCTGACGGTGATTGGTTGGTCGAAGTAATTGCCAAACTAGTAGACAACGCTTGCAAATTCACACCCCCCAATGGGCTGATTACCATCAAAGCCGTTCGCAACGACGATCCAATGGTTGAAGTCACTGTAGCAGACACAGGACGAGGTATTGAACCCAATCGTTTAGAAATTGTGTTTGACCGCTTTTATCAAGAAGAGGGAGCGCTTAGACGTAGCACAGGCGGTACAGGCTTAGGTCTAGCAATATGTCGTCAAATTGTCAATGGCTGGGGAGGAGAAATTTGGGCAGAATCAGAGGGCAAAAACCAGGGTAGTCAGTTTCATTTCACTATACCTATAGTTGAAGGCAGCCAGGAAAAAAGACCATCAAGAGTCAAAATTCAATAGTCATCCGATTTTGGATTTTAGATTTTGGATTTTGGATTTTGGATTGACCCTACGGATAAATCCGAGGGCTTGAAGATTTTGGATTTTGGATTTTGGATTTTCGATTTATTCCACAGATAAATCTGGGGACTTGCACCCTGCTCGGAATTTTGGGTCAATCCAAAATCCAAAATCTAAAATCCAAAATTGTTTGACCAACTGTTACAGTTCCTTACACAATCGCCATATGTCCCCATCAGCGGTGTTACGATGCCCTAAAAACGTTGAGAGACGCTTTATGGCAGAAACACTTTCTGGACAAACTCCGAAATTTGGCGGCAGCACTGGCGGTTTGCTCAAAAAAGCAGAAGTCGAAGAGAAATACGCTATCACTTGGACTAGCCCGAAAGAGCAAGTCTTTGAAATGCCTACAGGTGGCGCTGCCGTTATGTCGCAAGGACAAAACTTGCTATATTTAGCTCGTAAAGAGCAAGGCATTGCTCTGGGTGGGCAACTCCGGAAATTCAAAATCACAGATTACAAAATTTACCGGATTTATCCTAACGGCGAAACGGTTTACATTCATCCGGCAGATGGTGTCTTCCCTGAGAAAGTCAACGCAGGTCGGGAGAAAGTACGTTACAACGATCGCAGAATCGGTCAAAACCCCAGTCCTTCTAAAGTCAAATTCAGTGGCACAGCTACCTACGACGCTCCTTAATCAATACTGAATTAGGGAAATTGTCACTAACGCAGACACGGTAAACCAAAGACACGGAGATACGGGGAAAATGTTTCTCAAACTTTCTCCGTTTCGCCGCGTCTTTTAGTCTCCGCGTCTGCTCTATATTGTCTTTCTGAAAATAATTAAGAATTAATAACTAAAGTAGTACAAGTTCTGAAATATAAAATATAAAATCTATCCAGCCCTACAGTCAGCCCCTCGTAGGGCTAGTGTTATTTTATGGTTTAGCTTTAGTGTTTAATACCAAAATAAGTGCCTAAACAAAATTAATTACACCTGCTCGATATGGAAACAAGGAATAAAGATTAGGGAAAAGAAAATCCACACCCATTCCCTGTTCCCTGTTCCCTGTTCCCTGTTCCCTGTTCCCTGTTCCCTGTTCCCTGTTCCCTTTATTTGATTTTGATATGATTTTCCCTGATTTCTCTCAATTCTCCGAATTAGCTAAAAATGGTAATTTTGTCCCGGTATATCAGGAATGGGTAGCAGATTTAGATACACCTGTTTCCGCTTGGTATAAAGTATGTGCTGGACAACCTTATAGTTTTTTGTTGGAATCGGTAGAAGGTGGAGAAAATATCGGGCGTTATAGTTTGTTGGGTTGTGATCCACTGTGGATTTTAGAAGTTAGGGGCGATCGCACGACTCAAATGCACCGTGATGGTTCACAAGTTGTATTTACAGGTGATCCATTTACAGCTTTAACAAGATGTTTAGAACCTTTTTATCCAGTCAAATTACCCCAGCTACCACCGGGAATTGGTGGTTTATTTGGGTTTTGGGGCTATGAATTAATCAATTGGATTGAGCCGCGTGTACCAATTCATCCACAAGATGACCGTAATATTCCTGATGCTGTATGGATGCAGGTAGACCATCTGTTAATTTTTGACCAAGTGAAGCGGAAAATTTGGGCTGTGGGTTACGCCGATTTGCGTGATCCAAATGTGGATTTACAAACAGCCTACAAAAAGGCTTGCGATCGCGTGACTCGCATGGTCGATAAGTTATCTCTGCCTTTATCAGGACAAAATACTTTATTAGAATGGAACCCTCCAGGAACTAAGAGAGTAACGGAAGTAGGAGGAGTCGAGGAGTATAAGAGTAATTTCACCCGTGATCAATTCTGTAACAGCGTTAAAAAGGCAAAAGAATACATCAAAGCCGGGGATATCTTTCAAGTAGTAATTTCCCAGCGCTTATCGACAGAATACACAGGCGATCCTTTTGCTTTGTATCGTTCCCTGCGTCAGATTAATCCTTCGCCTTACATGGCATTTTTCAACTTTCAGGATTGGCAAATTGTTGGTTCGAGTCCCGAAGTGATGGTAAAAGCCGAACGCGATTCTGAAGGAGATTTACTGGCTACAGTGCGTCCCATTGCTGGTACTCGTCCACGGGGTAAGACAACCCGCGAAGACATAGCTTTAGCAGAAGAATTACTCAAAGATCCCAAAGAAATAGCCGAACATGTCATGCTTGTTGACTTAGGACGTAATGATTTGGGGCGCGTGTGCCAAAGTGGTACGGTGAAAGTAGACGAGTTAATGATCATTGAACGCTACTCTCATGTGATGCACATTGTCAGCAATGTGGTAGGGAAATTAGCACCCGGTAAAACAGCCTGGGATTTACTCAAAGCTTGTTTTCCAGCCGGAACAGTTAGCGGCGCACCCAAAATTCGCGCAATGGAGATTATCAATGAGTTAGAACCGAGTCGGCGCGGCGTGTATTCCGGTGTGTATGGATATTACGATTTTGAAGGACAATTGAATTCTGCGATCGCCATTCGCACAATGATTCTACGGAATAATACAGTATATGTCCAAGCCGGCGCAGGGTTGGTAGCTGATTCGGAACCAGAAAAAGAATACGAAGAGACTTTGAATAAAGCTAGAGGTTTGTTAGAAGCAATACGTTGTTTGCGATGAATTGAACTTACCAACTCCCTCTTTATTAATAGTTTTTGCCGTTATTCAGAATATAGGGAGTCACTCTAAATAGAGGTAAAAATTAGATTAAGGATATACATAAAATAATGTATATATGTTTAATTTTTAACTATCTTGAGAATTTTGCTTAAGTGTACAAATGGGGTGATCCTACAGTAAATCCAACATGTATCAGGATTTTTGTAAAACAGTATAAGCTAACTATGATACGTCTCTAAATAGTTCATGTAGTAAACATCGCATCAAATATTTCAAGTATTTTCACAATATTAATTTGAGTTGCAAAATCTGTTTATATTTCAGTAGATACTGAATAGTAAAAGTATAATAATCCGTCATCCAAAACCTTTGATTTCGGTGCATATACGTGTTTGCACACTTTACCTAACTACATAAATCAAAAGCACATAACTATGAAAAATAAAAAAACAGTCCCTAAACAAAGTGGATTTAGGGGATTTTTTGCATTCAAGGCTAGAATTTTCTTTTTGGTCTTCGTTTTTATAATTAGTTTTTCTGGCATTTTACTATCCAATTGGTTGATGACAGGTCAGCCAAGCCTAGCAAACATCAGTCTTTTACAACCTGCACCCACTCAACCGCTTGGCTATTACGACTACTTCGGTAAACTCCTGAGTCCTGAAAATGCGGCAAAATTGGTACAAGAAAATAAACTTGATCCGAGTGACCCAATTTCATATCAAAAAATTGGAGCAGTCGAAATTACGCAAGAATTAATTAACAAAGGCGAAGATATATTTTTTAACCGGAAAATAGGTGATAACTTCGGTTTGCAGGATGTGTTTGGTTTTAAACAGGGCTTATTTCGCATATTGCCAGAATTAACTACAGCGATCGCACAATTACGTGGACAGTCAACCAACAACTTACAAATAACCCTACAAAAAGATATCACACTGGGTAGTCGAACTTTTCCCAAAGGAACTGTGCTGAACACAGGTTTTAAAGTGGAAAGAGGAACGCTTTTTCCTTTGGGAATCAAACAAAACGGCGATATTAGCTGTGCAGTGTGTCACGCAGTTGTTTCAGGCCAAGGTAAACGCCTAGCAGGGATACCTAATGGTGAACTTGCTATTCCCTTTTTGATTGCCTTAGCACCAAATTCAGCCGCCGGGTTTGCTAGGTTAAATTTTAATCCCTCAGATCCACAGTATCAAGGTAAAGGCAAGACAATTATTGATAGTCAAGGTAAATTAGTCAAACTACCCGACCCTGATAAATTTGAGCAAGCCTTCGATGATGCTGTGTTAGATGTACCTTTTGGTCACTTTGAAAGTTCACCAGATGGCATTGACAATACTACTCAAATTCCCAGTGTATTTACTTTTCAGACACATCCTTATTCTTCTGATGGTCAGTTTGCTGTTGGGCCGTTTGCTGGACTCAGTGCTTTCAACAATGGTGTGCATTCTTCAGAAGTGAATCTGTTAGCAGCAGCTCAACTAAGTCAAAAAACTCTTGGTATAGACTCAGAAGTCTACATTGGGACATTTCTCCAAAATGCTGCTGATCCACGTTTGCGTTTACCACTGGGAAAACCAGTTAAACCTTCCGAGTGGCTACGTCAGGTTGCACCAAATGTTACCCAAGCAGAATTAGAAGACCAAATTCCTGCCCCTGGAACAGGTACTTACCCAGATTTAAACCCTAGTTTATTTACATACAATGGTTTGGTTTTTAGCCCCAATACTGACAAATCAGATGATATCGCCAGTGGTAAGTTCTTATTTGCTAACAATGCTATGTCAGTATTCCAAAATAACTTAGTACCGCCCGCTAACCGTACTCGCGAAAATTGGCAAGCACTCAGAAACGGTTCTGTTGTGCAGGGGGCAAAAATCTTTCAGGAAGCCGGATGTGCGACTTGCCATATTCCACCTTTCTTTACTGACAACAAAATTCATCCAGTGAGTGAAATTGGTACTAACCCAGAACGTGGTAAGTCTCGCCTCAAGCTCAATAATTTTTTAGTGCCACCAAAAATATACAGCTTTGATACACCTGTCCCTGTACCTGCCAATGCTACAGTTTTGGATGTACCAACAGAAGGCATTTCTGTTAACTCTACAACTTTACCAACAGGTATATTGCCAGAGGGAGGTTATAAAACTACCTCTCTAAGGGGCCTTTACTTGAGCGCTCCCTATTTGCACGATGGTGGTGCAGCAGTACGAGCAGGAAGTTTGCAAGTTAACCAGGATGGTAGCTTTAATATAGTTGACCCAAATGGCTTGGGATTGACTGGTACTCTTAGTCAAAGCATACCCGCCGATCCTGCTAGTAGCTTACGCGCCTTGCTAGATGAGGAACTTCGCACCCAAGTTATAGCAACAAACAAAGCTAATCCTGCTTTGGTAAGGAGTAATCTTGATGGTACTGGTCATGAATTCTATGTGGATCGCAACAAGCAAATTGATTTAATTAACTTCTTGTTAGCACTGGATGACGATCCTAGTCGATTTTAAATTATACTTCTTGCAAAAGTCGAATCAACCTAGCCCTTTTAAGGTGGATAGAAAATATTTGCTCTTTGTGTCTACCCTTACGGGTAGACACCAAGAAATTTTCATTTTCCAGATTTACACCTTGAAAGGGTTGAAGCAGAATCTTGATCCAAAAACAGTGTTGCTTGAGAATATTTGCGAAGAATAGAAGCAGGACAATCTGTACTGATATTTTCTTGTAGCATCTGTTGCACTATTTTAGCTTTGTGTAATCCTGGTGCAAGACAGAAAATTTTTTTAGCAGAACAAATCATGGGAATCGTAACAGTAAAAGCATATTTTGGTACAGCTTCTAAACTCGCAAAATGACCTTGTTTGACTTGCTGTTCGTGATTTGCTTGATCTAATTTTACTAATTTCACACTGTAAGCATCTTGGAAATTAGCCACAGATGGATCATTGAAAGCAATGTGTCCGTTTTCTCCAACACCCAAACAACATAAATCTATTGGTTGTGCTTGTAACAATTTGCTGTAGCGATCGCATTCTACTAAAGGTTCTAAAGTGTCGCCCTGGATATAGTGAAATTCTTGCAGATTGACTCGTTTGTGAAAACGTTCCCGTAGATAGTGTCGAAAACTAGCAGGATAATCAGCAGAAATTCCTAAGTACTCATCTAAATGGAAACAAGTAATACGCGACCAATCTATACCACCCAATGCGATCAATGCATCGAGAAATTTTATCTGAGAATTACCTGTGGCTAGCAATACAGCAGCATGACCATTTTTGTGGAGAATTTCTTGTAAATAATTACGGGCAATTTCTGCTACACTCTCGGCTAATTCAGTTTCACTGTTATGAATTTGCACATTTAGGTCATCAACACGAAAAAGTTTTTTGGTGACTGGCATTGAATTATCAAAAATATAGTTTATTGTTCAGAGATTTTTGATTTCTTTTGAATTCTAATTGAAGATTCTTGACTGAACTAAATTCTGAGCAAGGAAAGCCAAGAGGATTTACAAAACTGAAATTAGAAAGGAAGATTGAATGAGATTGCTACTAATTAAATGGTAAACAGATAAAAAGAACAGCTCTAATCGCTACAATAAAGATTTGCAGTATTCTGCACCGAGATTATGAGACTTCCTATCGTAGCTATTATTGGTCGCCCGAATGTGGGTAAATCGACTTTCGTCAATCGTTTGGCAGGAGAGCAATCTGCTATTGTTTATGACCAACCAGGAGTAACGCGCGATCGCACATACTTACCTGCTTTTTGGCGCGATCGTGAATTTATGGTTGTCGATACTGGTGGTTTAGTCTTTAATGATGATACCGAATTTTTACCATTAATTCGTCAACAGGCTATGGCTGCGCTTGCAGAAGCCAGTGCGGCTATTTTTGTAGTTGACGGTATGACTGGCCCGACAGCAGCCGACGAAGAAATCGCTACATGGTTACGACAACAACCAGTACCCGTGCTGTTGGCTGTAAATAAATGTGAATCTCCAGAACAAGGTTTAATCCAAGCTGCTGAATTTTGGAATTTAGGATTAGGGGAACCTTTCGCCGTCTCTGCCATTCATGGTAGTGGTACGGGAGATTTACTAGATACTTTGGTAACTTATTTACCACCAGTCCAAGATATTCCCGACATTGATGAAATCAAAATCGCAATTGTCGGACGCCCAAATGTCGGAAAATCTAGCTTATTGAATGCTTTTGTTGGTGAACAAAGAGCAATTGTTAGCCCAATTTCCGGTACTACACGGGATGCAATTGATACCAAGATTGAACGTGATGGTAAAACCTATCTTTTGATCGATACCGCCGGAATTCGCAAAAAGAAAAACGTCGAATATGGTCCTGAATTTTTTAGTATTAACCGCGCTTTTAAAGCAATTCGTCGTGCCGATGTCGTTTTATTGGTAATTGATGCTATTGATGGTGTTACTGAACAAGACCAAAAGTTAGCCGGACGGGTAATCGAAGAAGGACGAGCCTGTGTTGTTGTGGTCAATAAGTGGGACGCGGTAGACAAAGACTCTTACACGATCTACGATTACGAAAAACATTTGCAAGAAAGGCTGCATTTTACTGAGTGGTCAGAAACTATATTTGTCAGTGCTTTGACTGGACAAAGAGTAGAGAAGATTTTGGAATTGGTGAATCAATCAGCCGAGGAACACAAGCGCCGCGTCAGCACATCGGTAATCAATGAAGTTCTGGAGGAAGCTGTTCGCTGGCATTCACCATCAGTCAGCCGCAGTGGCAAACAGGGTAAAATTTATTACGGTACGCAAGTTAGCACTCAGCCACCGACAATAGCATTGTTTGTTAATGACGCTAAACGTTTTAACGATAACTACCGCCGCTATATCGAACGACAATTCCGACAGCAATTAGGATTTAAGGGTACTCCGATCCGATTGTTCTGGCGGAGTAAAAAAGCACGAGATGTGGAAAATGCTACTAATAATAGAGCAGCCCGCGTCTAAAATTTTGGATTTTGGATTACTCTATCGAGAAGCCGCACTTCGTGGTCTATGGATTTTAGATTGGGTAAACCTGTCTAAAATCATAAATCTGGGAACTTACAAGTAGTTTAATAATCCAAAATCTAAAATCTAAAATCTAAAATTGAAACATGGATTTACTGCGATCGCTACCCATAGGTCTTTATCTAGAACAACCGCAAACTTGGTTACATAAACTTGACCCACGTGTCAAGTTTATCTGGTTGATGAGTTTTCTTACAACCTACATTTTTGCTAACAATTTATGGCGAGTATTACTGGTAGCATTGTTAATTTTTGCTACCCTAATCGCCAGAATTCCCAAGCGAGTTTGGCAGCAGCAGATGGGCTGGTTGTTAATGCTATGCTTTTTTGTGTTAGTGATTGCTGCTATTAGCCCCGATGGTTTGGGTATAAGCTATCAACCACGTCTACCGGCTAATGATGTAATCTTAACTCAGCAACCAAATCCCACTAATTCTGCAACTCCAACTGTAACTCCAACTAATAAAACTTTACCCACTCAGAAGCAACAAAAATATAGTTATGTACTATTTGAAAAAGGCGCAATCAAAGTAACTCGTCGTTCTTTAGATTTAGCAATCAGCCTAAGTACAATATTATTTACTGTTATTTATAGTACTAATTTATATCTTCTAACAACCGCACCAGAAGAAATTACAGCTGCCCTCGAAAGCTTAATGCAACCGCTACAGAGGTTTAATATACCTATAACTGAAATCACATTAATGTTGACTTTATCGTTACGATTTATACCTTTAGTTTTAGAAGAAATACAGAATTTAGTTCGCTCTGTTATGACAAGAGCAATAAATTGGAAAAAATTGGGATTCAAAGGAGCAGTCAAAGTTTGGATGCTAGT
This sequence comes from Fischerella sp. CENA71, assembly GCA_024239075.1. Classification (GTDB taxonomy): domain Bacteria; phylum Cyanobacteriota; class Cyanobacteriia; order Cyanobacteriales; family Nostocaceae; genus Pelatocladus. Next base: position 73,621 of record JANBVI010000055.1, read on the forward strand.
AGCAGAGAGACTGTTGGAAAATCTACTACTAAGAGCAGAACAAATGGCGAATGCCATGATGGTTAGAGGTTTTACCAGTCCCAATGAACATCGAGTCCAATGGCACGATTTACGCCTCAAAAGACGTGACTGGCTAGCTATTGCAGCTTTAATTATCTTTTGGGGAGTGCGGTTGGCGATCGGTACTGAGATTTGATTCAGTTATCAGTTACCAGTTATCAGTTATCAAATTTAATTACTCACTATTAACTGAGAACTGATTCCTAAGCAATAACTAATTTATTGCTTAGGAATGACTTGAAAATTCAGCAAAAAAGGCAAAATAACGAGACAGATAGGCTGTTGTGCTGGATTCTCCTACCTTATGAAAATTAATTGGGTTCACTTTTACGTGGAAGATGCTAAAGCTTGGCGTGATTGGTTTGTCAGTCATCTTGGTTTTCAAACCGTAGAAAGTTCGACACTCTTAAATCCCTTTATACACATAGACAACGAAAGTAGTTTTCACACCTGTACAGAAGCAGTGAAAAGTGGTTCTGTTTGCTTTTTATTATCTTCACCACTATTACCTATCAGTCCAGTCGCAGATTTTCTCTGCAAACATCCCCCCGGTGTAGCAGATATTGCTTTTGCAATTGAAGATGTAGAAGCAGCGATCGCTCGCGCTCAAGCATACGGTGCTCAAGTATTACAACCCATCCAACATCATCAACAAGGAAATAAATACATTAAGTGGAGCAAAATAGCTGCTTGGGGTTCTGTGACACATACGTTGATTGAAAGAGGTTCTTTAACCAATACAGTTTTGGAAGACGCAGACAATCGTGAAACATTAGTCTCCGCGTCCTCTTCAATCACCGCTATAGATCATATTGTCCTCAATGTTACAGTGGGTGATCTAGAGCGTGCGGTAACGTGGTATGAAAAAATTCTTGATTTTCAACCCCAGCAGACATTTAAAATTCAAACTGATCGCTCGTCTTTGTCTAGCCAAGTGATGGTTTCTCGCTGTGGCAATGTACAATTGCCCATTAACGAACCAACTTCACCTAATTCCCAAATTCAGGAATTTCTAAATGTTAATCAAGGGCCAGGAATTCAACATATTGCTTTACGTACTGTGAATATTGTGAGTGCGATCGCTCAATTTCGTGCTTGTGGTTTATCTTTTCTCCCAGTTCCTCAAACTTATTACTCCCAGATCAAAGAACGTCGAGAAGTTCCCCTGACTGGTGAGGAATTAGAAGCGATCGCTCAACAAGAAATTTTGGTAGATTGGAACCCACAGACTCCCCATGCTTTACTACTACAAATTTTCACTCAGCCCATCTTTGGACAGCCAACTTTTTTCTTTGAATTTATAGAACGTCGTCGCCAAGCTCAAGGTTTCGGTGAAGGTAATTTTCAAGCTTTATTTGAAGCCATAGAACGAGAACAAATGAAACGGGGTGCTTGTTAGAGGTTTGGGAGTGAGGAGAAAAGCAAACCACTAAAAACAATTCTATGACCAGCCCTTTCAAGCTGAAAAGACCTAAATTCGGGAATTTATTGAAGATTTTTACCCACCTTGAAAGGGCTGGTTTTAAATTCGATTAGTAATCTAAAACTCATTCATAAAATATTTAAAACTCAAACACGGTTAAATCTGGGCTAGTGTAAAAGTAAATTTAAATATTATTTTTTTAACAAAATGTTAAGACTTATTACAGACTTTGACGGCCCAATTATGGATGTTTCAGAACGATACTACCGTGTGTATCAGTTCTGCTTACAGGAAATCCGCCGTCCGTCTCAACAAGTGCAAGAACTTTCAAAAGCAAAATTTTGGCAAATGAAGCGATCGCGTATCAGCGAAATCCAAATCGCTATGGCTTCTGGTTTAGATGAATTACAAGCACAAGAGTTTTCTAAGCTGCGGCGAAATACGGTACATACGCAACCTTATTTCCAGTATGATTGCCTAGCAGTTGGTGCTGTTGATACTTTGTTAAAACTTCAAGAAGCTGGCGTTGATTTAGCGGTTATGACTATGCGCCGAGTCAGAGAGCTAGACTATGCTTTCCAACAGTATGATTTAAGTAAATTTTTCCCAGAGAATCGCTGTTATTGTCTGAGTAATGATTATATAAAAACCCGTGACATTGATGATAAACCCTTATTAATGGCACGAGCATTAAAAGAACTACCAGTCGCTACAGATACATGGATGGTAGGAGATACGGAAGCTGATATCACTGCTGCGAAAAAGCATGGTATAAAGGCAATTGCTGTAGAGAGTGGCATCCGCGATCGCGCGCAACTAGAATTTTATCAGCCAGATTTCATTGTTAAGAATTTTAGTGCAGCTGTTGATTTAGTTTTAGAGCAAGCTTTACAAACAACTAGAACTAAGTAATTGGTAATTAATTGAGTTAGGGTTAAAGGTTAAAGGAGTTTTTTGATCACATTTGACCATTCTCCTTTTTCCTTCTCCCTGTTTCGAGTATTACTTAAGGAAACTACTAATCAACCACAATAAAACAAAAGTTACTACCGTAGAAAACTGATTTGGTGTCAGACTCACAAACTGCTGTATTTGTGGTAATACCAAATTAGCAATTATTCCTCCAGCAATTAAACCAGTAATTAGACCAACTAGAATAAATAAAACTGCTCGACCAAATTTACCTTCTTTACGATTGATAAAGTAAATACTAATACCTACACCAACCACTAACGCCAATTGTAAAACTTGATCGCCTCCACCTGGGTAAAACAGACTAATGGCACTTAAACCCAGATACCAAGCACCAGGTAAAATTACATCTGCTGGTGTTGGTTTATCCAATAAATTTTGCAGCCATACAGGCGACTTTTCGCGAGGCGCGGGCGTTTCTTTAGGAGGTGGTTGGACTAGGCGTTCTGGAAATCGGATGCGTTCTGGTACTTTAATTTTTCCTTCTTGGCGCATCCGCAAGCGATCCATCAAAATCGCATCGTAAGCCGTTTCAATGACTTCTAGACGCTTGCTATCGCCGCTGTGTTGCTGCAAGAGGCGATTACGAACATCTTGAATTTCATCAAAGCTAGCTTCTTCAGATACCCCAAGTTTTTCGTAGGGACTTTGCTCGCTCATGGTGAGTTTGTTGGTTTAGCCTGACTCGGCAGCAATCTTTAATTTACAAAAAATAACTTGAGATTTTGTGTCGGTCGAAACCAATGTTTCGGTCGATTTATTATATATCATACCTGAATCGTAGCACGTGTAAGCAGAATCGACCTGGTGCTTTTAACTATAGACACTTTAACATATTGTTATAACTCCGTGTATCCCCTCATGTCGTTCACAAATTCTAGCTCTACTCTAGAATTTGAGTTAAAAATACCTACAAGTCTTTCATTTTATGAAAAAAATACCTTTTCCCTTTCCAATTTGGTTGTTGACTGTACCTTGATGAAGTTTGAATTAGGAAGCCTTGCATTCCTTTGTACCATAAAGCCGCATATAGATTTAAAATTAATAGCGTTGAAAATACTAAGTAAATAAGATACTAATGTATTTTACTTTACTAAGGCTTGCGGCTAACGTAAGAGCATCTACTTATTACAATCAAGGTTAACAGCTATTAACCTAAAACTGTTCAGGGTGGCATCATAATTAAAAATTCGCACTCTAGTAGTGGAAAGTCCTGATTAAACTAATATTTGGATCATTCAGGAAATTTGTGCCTTAACCTTGTAGATTTTATTTTGTCCTCGGCAGGAAATGCGTTTTTAGCGCAACCTGTATGTTTATCCTAATAAATTTTTGTGTAAAGTGATGGTCATGGCTCCCGCCAAGATTCTTGTTGTTGATGACGACCCTGCGGTACGGAATTTAATCCAACGCTTTTTGATGAAGCAGAACTATCAGGTGGAGGCTGCTGAAGATGGTAAGACTGCTTTAGCTCTGTTTGAGCAATTTAATCCAGATTTGGTCATTTTGGATGTTAATTTACCAGACATGATCGGCTTCAACCTTTGTCAAGAAATGCAAAGCCGCAATGGCGTTTTTGTTCTGATGTTAACCAGCCGTGCAGATGAAGCTGACAAGATTCGCGGCTTTTCTAAAGGTGCTGATGACTATCTCACCAAGCCATTTGGTTTGGGAGAACTTGAAGTCAGAGTTGCAGCTATTTTGCGGCGTCAGCGGGTTGTAACCACAGCAGAACAGAAACGTCTGATCTTTGAAAAATTGATGATCGATCCGGTGCGACGAGAGGTAACACTCAATCATGAACCAGTACCCCTAACCGCTTTGGAGTTCGATTTGTTGCATTTTTTGGCTAGTCATCCCGGTCGAGTTTGGCGAAGAGCTGAACTCATCCAAGAAGTTTGGGATTATGAATACGTCGGCGATCAACGGGTTGTAGATGTACACATAGGTCAAATTCGCAAGAAAATAGAAGTTGATGCTAGTCAGCCAGCATTAATTCAAACCGTACGTGGTGTTGGCTACAAATTTGAATGTCCTCCTCAATCTCAGCAGCCAGACAAACCACAGTAGTCAATGCTCAATGGTCATTGGTTATTAGTCATTAGTCATTGGTCATTGATTAATATTTACTATTTGTTACAAATGACAAATGACAAATAACAAATGACAAAGGCAAATACAAACTTTGAGCGGCTTGCGCCGCTCGACAATTTAGTTTATTTTTACTTTCGGTAGATAGCTACGTACAAGTACGGATGACGATATTGTTTTGATCCGCACTTGAATTAACTGAATATTTACAAAGCTGTAATCAAAGAACTTGCAAAGATTAGTTGTGCTTGCATCCTATTTTTAATGTCAGTAGTTGCGCGACCTAGAGCAACTACTCGAAATTTCATACAATTTTGCTTGATTTTTTGATTTTGATGCTTACCCTAAACCAATGGTCGCTTCATGTTCACGAAAATTTGGCTACTTAGGATAGTAAGTGTTAAATGTGATGCTAAATCATCTTGTACACTTAATGGTGTTGCTAACCGAAACACCCGTTAATCAAGATGTCTACTGAATTAGCTTTTAGGCATAATTTAGTACACAGTATAGGTATTTAGCAGTGATGAAATAACGTTTCCAAGTATACACGAGCAGCATGGCGATCGCTATCTCCATTTTGGAGTAAAAACAATGACAGTGCCGCCGTTAAGACCCGGTTTTGATCCCAATCAGGATGCTTTTCTAAGTAGGTTTTGAGAGATTCGTGCAGTGTTTCAGGAATTTCTGTAAAGATGCTAACAGTTGTATTCATGAGGTTTTTCTCCTTGGCGGTGTCCATTGACTAGGAAATCTTGCTTAGAGTTATAGCCACAGGATGAGAGTGTGTAGTCTCTTTCTTTGCCTGCCAACAGAGCAGACTAAAAAGGTAAGCCGCATCATTTTGCGTCAAAGGGGGGTGGGGTTGTCAATGCTGCAAAATATTACGAATCAGTTTATGAAAAATACATATTTACGAAAGTATAAGGCTTTTAAGACTTTTTTGTAATGTTTCTTAACTTAAACTCAGTCTTAAATATCTTTGATAGTTCTGAACAAACAATCCCCAAGCAAAGGTCAAAAGCCGATATCATCGTAAATTATCTGTGGAAAACTAGGAAATAGCCTGTGGAAACTCTGTGGAATCAGTGAGGAAAATTTCCGAGAATAATAAGAATTACAAAAAGATTAGATTACTTTATTTAAGTGATTAGTTTTTACTAATTGTTCATCAGCACAATGTGGGTGTAAGGATTTTTACTACCCTTACACTCCTATAGATTCAAAATTGATTTTTAGTTAAACGAACTGCTCATCAGCGTATAAATAAATACATATGAATTAGCGCCGACGCTCCTGCAACTTGCGATACACTGATTTCAAGTCAACTTGATGGTGAGCAAGAGCGACAAGGGTATGGTAAAACAAATCTGCAACCTCTGATGCGATCGCATCGTGATCATCATCTTTAAATGCCATGACGACCTCTGCGCTTTCCTCGCCAATTTTTTTCAAAATCTTATTATCACCACCAGCCAATAGTTTACATGTGTATGAACTTTCCTGGGGTTGATCACGGCGATCGCAAATCACAGCAAATACTTGTGATAAAGTATCAGCCGGTGGTGGAGTGATATTTCCTTCTACCTGATGAAAACAACTGCGCTCACCAGTGTGGCAGGCAATTTCTCCTACCTGCTCAACTCCAATAAGTAATGCATCACTATCACAGTCGTAACGAATACTTTGTACTTTCTGAATGTGGCCAGAAGTCTCTCCCTTATGCCATAACTCCTCACGGGAACGACTCCAAAACCAAGTTTCTTTCGTTTCTAAAGTTTTTTGTAGGGACTCCCGATTCATCCACGCCATCATTAAAACAGTACCATCAAGATAGTCTTGGACAATAGCCGGGACAAGACCACGATCATCGTAGCGAATTTGATCAATAGGAATGACTTGGTGTTGAGAATTGCTCGCAGAAAAAAACATACCAGGTGCTTCAAAAAAAGCGAGAATGATTCATGGGTTCACGATACCATTCTAAAGAGGGCAACTGGCACTTTTTGTCTGAAGATTTTTTCTATCCAGACTTAGATAACATAACTTTTATGCATAGCAGACTGGATTTTAACAGCACTTAGAGCGACTTGATGAGCCTTTGTAGCTTCACCATACCAATGAATTGCCGAATTGTAAGCTGCTCGGTAAATATCTTGGTATGCCTCGGATAAGCGAGTGCGAATCTCTACAGGCAAGTCTTGATTGGACTTGTATAACATATTGTTATTTTCTTGGTTCAGGTAATTTTATACGATAGAAGTTCTGAAAATACTTCACCCCTATCTCAAGATAGAGCTTTAATTATTTCCCACTGTTGAGGAGAGAACCTTGGTTAATACAACAATTAAAACAACAAAATCACAGGAAATATTCGCAGCCGCCCAAAACCTGATGCCAGGAGGGGTAAATTCCCCTGTTCGCGCCTTCAAATCTGTGGGAGGACAACCAATTGTATTTGACCACGTTAAAGGCGCATACATTTGGGATGTTGATGGCAATCAATACATCGATTATGTCGGTACTTGGGGACCAGCTATTTGTGGTCATGCTCACCCAGAAGTAATTGCAGCGCTGCATGAAGCCTTAGAAAAAGGCACTAGTTTTGGTGCGCCTTGTGTGCTAGAAAACGTCTTGGCAGAAATGGTCATTGATGCTGTTCCTAGCATTGAAATGGTAAGATTTGTTAACTCCGGCACCGAAGCCTGTATGGCAGTGTTGCGATTAATGCGGGCTTTCACTGGACGTGAAAAAATCATCAAGTTTGAAGGCTGCTACCACGGTCATGCTGATATGTTTTTGGTAAAAGCTGGTTCAGGTGTGGCTACGTTGGGTTTACCAGATTCTCCAGGTGTTCCCAAATCAGTAACTAGTAGTACCCTAACTGCGCCTTTTAATGATTTGGAAGCCGTGAAAGCTTTATTTGAAGAAAACCGCGACCAAATTGCTGGAGTAATTTTGGAACCAGTGGTAGGTAATGCTGGGTTTATCCCTCCCGATACTGGATTCTTAGAAGGATTACGGGAACTTACTCACGAACATGGTGCTTTATTAGTATTTGACGAGGTAATGACAGGCTTTCGCATCGCCTATGGTGGCGCTCAAGAGAAGTTTGGTATTACCCCCGATCTCACAACTTTGGGTAAAGTAATTGGTGGTGGTTTACCCGTCGGAGCCTATGGTGGTCGTCGGGATATCATGTCAATGGTTGCCCCTGCTGGTCCAATGTATCAAGCGGGGACTCTGTCTGGTAATCCTCTGGCTATGACTGCTGGTATTAAGACTCTGGAGTTACTACAAAAAGCTGGTACTTACGAGTACTTAGATCAGATTACCAAGAAACTGGCAAATGGTTTGTTGCAAATTGCCCAAGAAACTGGTCATCCAGCTTGCGGCGGTTCCATCAGTGCTATGTTTGGTCTGTTCTTTACTGCTGGCCCTGTTCATAACTACGAAGATGCCAAAAAATCAGATTTGGCTAAATTTGCTCGCTTCCATCGCGGGATGTTAGAGCATGGTATTTACCTAGCACCATCACAATTTGAAGCTGGCTTTACTTCTTTTGCTCACACAGAAGAAGATATTGACAGAACACTAGAAGCAGCTAAAGATGTAATGTCTCAACTTTGATTTTTCTCGCACTAAAATCACAAAGATTCTAAGCAAATACCAGGCACGGAGCTAAAACCTCCGTGCTTTGCTTCCTTTGTTTCCATGGTAGAAGCCTCTAGATTTATCTGTGGAATCTATCCAAAATTCAAAATTCAAAATCAGTTGACGGCTAGACCTGTAAAACTGCAAAATGAACCAGCGCGTCTATATAAAAACATAGGGGGAAACTGGCAGTGGAGAACCCAGAAATACCATCTGTGCGAAAAATCGTAGCAAGTCAGATTGTGGCAGTGACGGTGTACTCTGACAAAGCTTTGGTAACCAGAAGAGGTGTAGTATCCTTAACAGGACAAGAAAAAGAATTAGTAGTTACTCCACTGCCGGAGATAGTTGAAACAGAGTCTGTCAGGGTAAGTGGTCAAGGGGAAATAGCAGTACGTTTGCTGGAAGTCAAGTGCGATCGCATGTTTTCTACTGAACCCGTAGCAGCAAAAGTTGCTCACCTGACTCAGCAAATTCAACAATTAGAATTAGAGTGGCAGCATCTGCAAGCACAAGTTGATGCTTTGGCGTTACAGTCTAGTTTTATTCAAGGTTTGCGTGAGAAAACAGAAGAACAGTTTTCGATCAGTCTGGCGCGGAAAAATCTCAATCTGAGCGAAACATTAGATTTTCTTAATTTTATCGGAAGTCAGTACAGTGAGTATGCGATCGCCACAACTGAGTGCAAAACTCGTCAGAAAGAATTAGACAAGCAATTACAAGCACTCCGCCAGCAGTTACAAACTATCCAAACACCCCATCCCAAGGAAAGTTTAAGCTTGAGTGTAGGTGTAGAACCTGCGGGTGCAGGCGAATTTGAACTCGAAGTATCTTACCTAGTTAGTCGTGCGAGTTGGACTCCTTTGTATGATTTACGGGTAAGCAGTAACAGCAATGTTGTCAATCTCAGTTATCTTGCAGAAGTAACACAAAGCACAGGTGAAGATTGGCTGGGTGTAGCTCTTACCCTTTCTACTGCCAAACCAGGACTAGGTACACTTCCACCCAAACTACAACCTTGGTATATTGACATACCTCGTCTCATGCCACAAACTTACGTAATGACAGCAGTACCGATGCGTGCAAGAAGTCAGATAGGTGCTGGGGAAGCAGATACTGCAATGCCAACTCCCGCAGCAGCAAGTGCAGAAGTACAAGCAGACATACCAGCAGAAACTGTGGTAGCAGAAGTATCTAAAGAAGGGAGTGTAGTTACTTTTAAACTGAGTAGTAGCGGAAATATACCTAGTGACGGCACACCCCACAAAACTACAATATTTAATGACGATTTTCCATGTAGTTTTAATTACATAGCAATGCCGCGTCTAGTGAGTTTTGCTTATTTGCAAGCAAAGGTAAAAAATAACTCCGAAGGTGCGACTTTGTTACCTGGTAAAGCGAATGTTTACCGTGACAATATTTTTGTGGGTAGTACTCAGCTAGAAAATGTCGCGCCAGGACAAGAGTTTAAGGTTAACTTAGGTATTGACGAAGGTTTGAAAATTGAGCGTGAGTTAGTTGAACGCCAAGTTGAGAAAAAATTAATTGGTAGTAACCGCAGAATTACTTATGCTTATCGGTTAATAATTACCAATTTGCTCAACCAACCAGCGAATTTAAAATTGACTGAACAATTACCAGTCAGCCGTAATGAACAAATTAAAGTCCGTCTAACTCGCAGTAATCCCCAAATTCAATTAGGTGAAATGGGAATGCTGGAATGGGATGTGATTATTTCTGCTCAGGTAAAACAGGAGATATATTATCAATTTATGGTTGAGCATCCGCCGCATTTAACTGTAGTGGGGTTGGATGTTTAAGGAAGAAAATTAATGCGTTATGCAATTGTAATTGAAAGAGCAGAGGATAATTATTCTGCCTATGTTCCAGATTTACCTGGATGTGTAACAACAGGTTTAAATGTTGAAGAAGTAAAGGAACAGATGAGAGAAGCTATTGGGGATAAAGCAGCGATCGCATCTGCTACAACTGCTACCCTAAAGGGAAATGCAACGTGCGGAACAAGAAAAACAACGTGCAGAACAAGAAAAACAAAGAAGCGATCGCTTGGCGGCAAAACTGCGAGAATTAGGTGTAAATCCAGATTCTTTGTAATTTAAAATTTATCTGATGCAAACGCCAAATGATCATATTGTGAATTGGGTGCGATCGCATCAGGATAACTTAGCTTCAGTTTTAAATCAAAAATTTAAAATCCCCCGAATTTGGGGGTGCAGATAATAAAATTCTGTTTTAGAAATTCATAATTATGGATCTTCTGGAAATACCCATTTTGGCGGTTCCATAAGTTTTTTGAGTCTTGCAGCTTCAGCAATCTCATGCATTTTGTCTAAAGAAGTTTCTTCGATAAACTTAGAAGCTTCCTCTACATAAGATTTTTCATCTTTAATATTAGACTTGTTGCTGGCTTGGGGGTTATTTATTTTACCCGATTCCACGCTGAACTCCTTGATTACACTAGTAATTGCTGTTAGGCAAGAATACTTGAGCTATTCTCATAAATCTTAACCTTGTGACTGCTTCTCGAAACATTGATGTAACATTTCTAAAATCATAATCGCCGTGCAGAGTCAAAAATCAGTCATTCACAAACTTTTCGACCACAAGAGGGGATAAAAATGGGACTCCTTCTACACCTGTCAGCACCCTTACGCCCCCACACCCATTTTCTCGGCAGGCGATTACATAAACTCACTACAATCGACAATAGATTTAATCATCATTCCTGAAAAAGGCGCCGATGTCGGAAACTTTTGCCACAACTGGAACTATCGCTGCGATCGCAACTGCTATTGTTCCCCAACAAGGTAGCGTCGGAATTGTGCGCGTCTCTGGTTTAGAAGCAATACCCATTGCCAAAACTATTTTTCATGCGCCTGGGCGTCAAGTTTGGGAAAGTCACCGCATTCTCTATGGTTATATCCGTCATCCCCAAACACGACAATTAGTGGATGAAGCACTACTGCTGATTATGCAAGCACCTCGTTCCTATACCCGTGAAGATGTTGTCGAGTTTCATTGTCACGGAGGAATTATGGCGGTACAGCAGGTGTTGCAACTATGTTTAGAAAATGGCGCTAGACTCGCACAGCCTGGAGAATTCACCTTACGGGCGTTTTTAAATGGACGCTTAGATTTAACCCAAGCAGAAAGTATAGCTGATTTAGTCGGAGCGCGATCGCCCCAAGCTGCACAAACTGCTTTGGCTGGTTTACAAGGCAAACTAGCTCAACCAATTCGGCTATTACGTGGTCAATGTTTGGATATTCTAGCGGAAATTGAAGCGCGGATTGATTTTGAAGAAGATTTAGCACCGCTGGATTATGAAAGCATAATATCAGAAATTGAGAGAATTTCCACAAAAATAACTCAGCTACTAGCAACCGCTGATCAGGGCGAACTGTTACGCACAGGTCTAAAAGTAGCGATTGTCGGGCGTCCAAATGTGGGAAAATCCAGTTTGTTGAACGCTTGGAGTAGGAGCGATCGCGCCATTGTCACCGATTTACCTGGTACAACTCGTGATGTTGTGGAATCACAATTAGTGGTCGGTGGAATTCCTGTGCAGGTGTTAGATACTGCGGGTATTCGAGCCACAGAAGACCAAGTAGAAAAAATTGGGGTCGAGCGTTCTCGCAGCGCTGCCCAAGCTGCTGATTTAGTCCTGCTCACCATTGATGCTTCCGCAGGATGGACAACAGACGACCACGAAATTTACGCACAGGTAAAACATCGTCCTTTAATTTTAGTGATTAATAAAATTGACCTAGCATCAGCAGAAACAGTACAGTATCCCAGAGACATTAACCAAGTCGTGAAAACAGCAGTTGCCCAAAATCAAGGAATTGAAGCTCTAGAAACTGCGATTTTAGAACAAGTACAAGCTGGAAAAATCCAAGCTGCTGACATGGATTTGGCAATTAATCAAAGACAAGCCGCTGCACTTGTCAAAGCTAAAACTTCTTTAGAACAAGTGCAAGAAACGATCGCTCAACAATTACCTCTCGATTTTTGGACAATTGATCTACGCGGAGCAATTTATGCTTTAGGAGAAATTACAGGAGAAGAGGTAACAGAATCTGTCTTAGATAGAATTTTTAGTCGGTTTTGTATTGGTAAATAAGAAATTAGTTATTAGTCATTTGTCATTTGTTATTTGTCATGCTCTAAGTTCAAGTAAAAATTTTTCAATAGTTTACATATATATTCAATTTCCTCATTTTTTAAATCGGGATAACTAGGAAGATTTATACCACGCCCACCAATATCCTCAGCAACTCTATGGCGTTCATCTTTTTGAGAATACATCGGCATGGTATGAACTGGGTAAAAAACTGGTCGAGTCTCAATACCAGCCTTAGCTAAATATTCTCTCAAGCTGTCGCGTTGACTTGCTTGGGGAGTAAGAATAGAAACCATCCAATATGAATGAAAAACATCACCTATTTCCGGATGAACTTTTAATTTTGTATCTTTTAAGTATTTCTTATAAAGTTCAGCAATATGGCGCTTTTTTGGCAAAATTTCATTAATTTTTTCTATTTGGGCTAAACCTATAGCTGCACAAATATTAGTCATGCGGTAATTGTAACCAACTACATCATGCCAATACTCTCGGTACTTAGCTAAACCTTGTCTTTTAAAATGAAGCGCACGTTCAAAGATACTTTGGTCATTGGTGATCAACATTCCTCCTTCACCAGTTGTGATAGTTTTGTTTCCATAAAAACTAAAACTAGCGACATCACCAAAAGAACCTACATGCTGATTTTGATATTTAGAACCTATAGCTTCAGCACAATCTTCAATTAGAAATAGTTTATATTCATCAGCTATTTCTTTAATAACTGACATTTCACAAGGATGACCATATAGATGTACAACTAAAATGGCTTTAGTTCTATTTGTTATCCTTCTACGAATTTCTTGGGGATTTATTTGCCATGTATCAGGAAGAGAGTCAACAAATACAGGAGTAGCACCTGTATAAAAAATAGCATTAACTGAAGCAATATAAGTTAGTGTTGGAACAATTACTTCATCCTCACAACCTATACCAAGTGATAATAAGGCTAGATGTAAAGCCACCGTTCCATTACATACTCCTGTGGCATGTTTTACATTAACATATTTTGCAAATTCCCTCTCGAATAAAGATACATATTTTCCTTTAGAAGAAATCCAATTAGAATCAAGACAATCGTTTACATATTTTTTTTCATTACCTGATAGACTTGGTTGATATATAGGAATTTTATACATTTTTGAGCAAGCCTTTTATTAGTAATACTTGAGCGCAAGTATTCTCAAGAAAAGATTAAACAATTTTTCTATCAGACTCATATTTAATATAAAAAAATAACTAATTACACCTCTAAGCGAATTCTTAGTTTGTGAAGAGTTGCTTATTTTCCAAGTAAGTTTATAAATTAAATATAACTGCTATACATTTACATATATTTATTTTATTAAATTTGACTGTTTCATATCTTATGTTGAAAAGATACTCATTTTCAACTCAAATGCAACTTAAATGCAACTCATATGTAATATGGTCAAAATTGATTTGTTTTATCATTAATCAACAAAACCAGTTCTAATAGCACTATCTGAGTCAATATTATTTACTCTATTCAGGACTTATTACCCTATTTTATAAAGAATTATCTACTATGACATTTGTAAAGATGTAATTTGTATTACAAAATTAAAAATGTTGCATATGAGTTGCAATCAACTATCTCATTGGCATAATATTCGTATCAATCCAACTTGATAGAAAAAAATTGAAATATATAAATCAAGACAGTATAAGCATAAGCAATTTTGATTTATTTCTCAAAAGGTTGGCATAGTTTGAATAGTTTAGACCTGTTGAATACAGCATTAATATAAGCAATTCATCTGTTCCAAAATTAATAGATGAATCAGAAGTATACAATTTTATTGTGTACAAAACCAAGTTCACATAGTCTCTAACTTAATAAGATTGTTAACTATGACAGTTATCACAAATAAAACAGTAATTTTGACAGGGGCATCACGTGGTTTAGGAGTACACATTGCTCATGCTCTAGCAAAAGAAAAGGCAACGATTATTGGTATTTCTCGTTCAAAGTCTGGGCTGAATAAAACACGTGATGAAGTCAAAGCTCTAGGTGGTCAATTTATTGGTTTTACATTTGATCTCGCAAATGTAGAAAGTTTATCATTGCTAGTACAACGTATTCATAACACAGTCACTCCAGTTAATATTTTAATTAATAATACTGGAATGGAAATTTATCAATCTTTTGCCAATTATTCTCTCAATGATCTCCAGTCAATATTAACAACTAATTTACTAGCTGCAATGGAATTAACCCGTTTGTTATTGCCAAGTATGTTAGATCAAGGTAATGGTCACATTGTTAATATTTCTTCTCTAGCTGGAAAAAAGGGAGTTCCTTACAACAGTATTTATTCAGCGAGTAAAGCTGGTTTGCTCATGTGGACTGATTCTCTGCGACAGGAATTAGTTCATAGTGGAATCAATTTTTCAGCAATCTGTCCAGGATATATTTCTAAAACCGGAATGACCGTTGATAGTGGTTTACCTATTCCCATGTTAGCGGGTAAATCTAGACCTGAAGAAGTAGCAAAAGCAGTAATTAAAGCTATTCAGAAAAACAAAGCAGAGGTCATTATCAATGAGAGTCCTAGCACAGAATTTTTGACAAAAGTCATGTTTGGTATTGGACAAGTTGCTCCACAATTTGTAGATACTGTTTATCGATTGATTGCTGTAACTAAGCTCAACCAAATGCGGGCAGAAAACTTCGCTAGGAATCAATATAAACGTGCGTGATAAATCCTTAAAATTAAAATCTGGAACCATTTAGATATGTTATAGAGTGGCAAGTTTATCTCAAAAGCTCTTGCAGTCTAGTGTCAATACGATCAGAGTGAGCTTATCAGTCTGTAAAACTGAATCTGAATAAAGTATTTTGTCAAGAATTAAATTGGAGATAAATTCAATGATTAATAAACTTTTCAGTTCTTCAAAGTTTATGATTCCTATGCTAATGGAATTAGAATCTATGAAAAACGAAGTTTTTAGGCTCAGAGACAACGAATATAAATATACTAAATTCCATTCCCAGTTTGGAGAAGACAGATATATTTTTGAAAATCTTAATTCGTCGCCTCAAGGAATATTTGTTGATGTTGGTGCTGGACATCCAAGTTATCTCTCTAATACTTATTTTTTTGAAAAAAATGGTTGGAGTGGAATTTGTATTGATGCTGATATCAATCAAATTGAACTACTTAAAAAAGACAGGTCAAACGTAGAGTGGGCTGCTATCTCACCAATAGAAGGAGAAATAGAATTCTTCCAAGCTTCTTCTCCTGAGTATTCTAGTACTGTTCCAAAGGAAGAGTATAAGGAACCAAACCAGATTCAATTCAAAGATACTGTACGAGTACCATCTTTCAAACTTGAAACTATTTTAGAAAAACATAAAATTGGTGTCATCGATATTTTAGATTTAGATGTTGAGGGAACGGAATTAGAAGTTTGGTCAACTTTTAATTATGAAAAACATAAGCCAAAAATTGTTATAATTGAGTACTACACATATGGTTTAGCTGACAATTCAGAACAAATAAAAACTTTTTTTTCAAAACTTCCCTACAAACTTGTTCATACAACTCCTACAAATTTTATCTTTGTGAATTCTTATACGTAAGATCCTACAAATCTAGATGAAGGCGCAGATATAAGACATTAAGATTTAAGTAAAGTAGAAGCCACTGCAAACCTACTGTTAAATGGGTAGAAATAGAATTACTCTCTCAAAATAACAAATAGATAAAGCTTAAGGTGTTTGTGATGACACAAATAGCAAGAGATACAGCACTTTTAAACCAAAAACCAATTACGATTTTTACTGTACCTAAAGCATTTCAAGGACATATTGGCATTATTCAAGAAAATGCAATTAAGAGTTGGACATTACTTTGCCCTCGTCCAAAAATTATTTTATTTGGTAATGAGGAAGGTATCGATGAGATTGCTAAAAAACTTAATGTCATCCACATACCCAATATTCAATTAAATGATTATGGTACACCATTGTTAGATGGAATATTTCGTCAGGCTCAAGAACTTGCTAAAGGTTCTATCTTGAGTTACGTAAACAGTGACATTATTTTGTTAAATGATTTTTTAGTCGCTGTGAATAAATTACAAGTAGCATCTTTCCATTATTTTTTGATGATTGGACAGCGTACTGATGTAAATATTACAGAACGATTGGACTTTGATGAACTTGATTGGGACATTAAGCTTCACCACTTTGCTGTCAAGCAAGGGACATTGGCATCAGTTGTGTGTATGGATTATTTTGTCTTTCCCAAGCCACTTTATACTGAGATTCCGTCTTTTGCAGTAGGGCGGGGTCATTGGGATCATTGGATGACTTACTATGCCCGTAAATTGGGAATTCCGGTTGTTGATGTCACAGATGTGGTTACAGCAATACATCAGAATCATAATTATACTCACTTATCAGGTGGCCGGAGTGCAGCTTACGTCACAGGTGAAGAAGCTAAACAGAACGCCAACCTAGCCGGAGATGTGCATATGGCTAATGGATCTGTTGCTACCTGGAAACTCACACCTTTGGGACTCAAAAAACGTAACTCATTATCTGCTCTTTTCTCTTTTCTAGTTGACATACCTCGTTACACCAAGTTGGTCAAGGAGATTCATTAAACATTTGTGTTATCAAAAGGTCGAATTGATCTGGTTATATACTGTGAAAATTTAAATTTTTTGGCTGTTGAGGATAAGCAATGAACCTTTTCCGCCTTCTATTACGCACTTCTGCTCTTTTCCTCAGCCTAGCTGTGTTGGCTGGTATTCTTAGTGGCGGTTGTGCTGCCGGTCTAATTGCCCTAATTAATGCCACATTGAATCAGAATCAACCATCAACTACTACCTTAGTTTGGAGTTTTGCTGCTCTGTGTCTAGTACGACTAATTGCTAATTTAGCTTCTCAAATTTTGCTCATTAATCTTTCAGAAAAAGCCATTCTCGACCTGCGGATGTTGTTAAGCCGCCGTATACTTGCTTCTCCCTTACGTCAGTTAGAACAGATTGGTGCTTATCGTCTTTTAGCTACCTTGACTGAAGATATCGGAACAATTTCTGGCACAGTTCTAATTATTCCTTTTTTTTGTATCAATATTGCCATTGTGATTGCCTGCCTAATTTATCTGGGTTGGCTGTCTACTACTATCTTCGTCATCGGTTGTTGTTTCCTGTTCGTGGGAATATTCAGCTATTTACTACCAATGATCAAAGCTATGTCCTTGCTGAAATTGGCTCGCGAGCAGGAAGATCGGTTATTTAAGCATTTCTGCGCCATAACTCAAGGTACAAAAGAACTCAAGCTGCATCGTGAGCGACGGTTATCATTTCTCAGAGAAGACCTTCGTACTACTGCTCTATCATCCCGCCGTCATAATGTTGTTGGAATGAGTGTTTTTGCAGCTGCTGGTAGTTGGGGGCAAATTCTCTTTTTTGTCGCTATCGGTTTGTTGTTATTCACTCTACCTTCTCTGACAAGAATTCCTCCCACAATCCTATCTGCCTATGCCTTGACTATCATCTATATGATGTCACCTTTGGAACACATTATGGGTATGTTACCCAATATAACTAGAGTCTTAGTGGCATTAAAAAAAGTTGAATCGTTGGGTCTTGTATTACCTAACTGCTCAAACGAAACTCTTTCTGAAGAAACATTTAATTCAGAAAAATTTTGGCAGTCTCTAGAACTGGTTAACGTCAGCCATACTTATTATCAGGAGCGAGAGGAAACAAACTTTATTCTTGGTCCTATCAACTTGAAATTTCATCCAGGAGAATTAATTTTTATCGTAGGAGGTAACGGTAGTGGTAAGTCTACCCTTGCTAAACTAATTTCTGGTCTTTATATCCCTGAAACTGGAGAAATTTATCTAGATAGGAAGCAAATCGATAATCACAATAGAGAATGGTATCGTCAGCAATTTTCAGTAGTATTTTCTGACTTCTATCTTTTTGAGCGTTTACTAGGTTTAGAAAGTAGGAACTTAGATGCTCAAGCTCAAAACTACCTTGTCCAATTACAACTTGATCATAAAGTTAATATCAAAGATGGCGTCTTTTCTACAACAAATCTTTCTCAGGGACAGCGTAAGCGTCTTGCTTTACTCACTAGTTACCTAGAAGATCGCCCCATTTATATGTTTGATGAATGGGCTTCAGACCAAGATCCTATCTTTAAAGAAATATTCTACACACAACTTCTACCAGAACTAAAAAGTAGAGGCAAAACTGTACTAGTGATCAGCCATGATGACCGATATTTTCACATAGCTGACCGTATCGTCAAGCTGGAATACGGCAAAGTGAAATACGACAAAAATCCTAAGTTACTTAACATTTGATTCTGTGAGGAGTATCAAACAATGCTTTTTACAAATCTCAATAAGATTGTTACAACTGGCTTGTTAACTAATAATTTTAAAGCAAAAGTTTCATTACGCGAAAAACAGGATAGAAGATTAAGAGCAGATGTAGAGAGTGTTTTGTCTTGCAGAGAATGGATTAAGTCTATAACCAATAATACATTTGACAGCACAAGAATACTAGGAATTGTTTCTGTGGCAAAAGGAGCCGAAAATTATTTACCATATACTATCCCCAAAATCATTCAACAAATCTCTGAAATTGGGATGATGGCTGATATTGTTATTGGTCTCAATAATGGTTTTGAATGTCAGTCTGTGATTGAACGCTTTAATTTGATTCCAAATACTCAAGTCATTCATTTATATACTGGAGAAAAGCTTGGAAACAATATTCCAGCTAAGATTTTTGATAATGCAAAGTGTGAAGGAGAATTTTATTTATTAAGTAATGTTGATTACCAATCTTCCCAGCACAGGATATTTATTGTCCATCAAAAAATGGGAGAATATACAGCAGGTAAAATCCGGGTTTTGGGAGATATTTATGGTTCTTTACTACTGAGGAGTATAGAAAATGGATGGATACCACCTGCATTTTTAGTTGCTTTTGATGCCGAATCTCAGTTTTTAGTAGAGCAAAAAGATACATTCATAGAGCCAAAATCTAATGGTCTGATGTTAATGGTAAACAAATTTAAGAATGAACCCGAAATAGATATTCTTGGTACAAGAAACAAATTTGCTGTTTACCAAAAAAGTATATTAGATGGAATGAAAGTTCTCTTGCCTAACTTTAGTGAGGAAATTCCTCCTCTTCAATTTTTTCTAGATGCTGTTCATGGTAGATACATCGGCTACCAATGGATGCCAGGAGGAGGCACAATAGGAAAGACTGATGTTCTCATTAGCTTGTTAGTGGTAATTTCTCAAAGGTATCCAGGTACAAGAAGTGAAGATTCTCACCTGACTATTTTAGCTAAACACGCGGGCTTTATAGGCAAAATATTCTTAGATGTTGTTTCCATAAACAGAACTCCTAGTCTTACCGAAATGACAACTGGAGAAGAACAAAAAAATGCTTGGGTGGAACAAATATTTAGATGGAATACTGGTTATCAAGGATTGAGATTATGCTATGGAGTTCATAATATTAAATCGATAGTATGTGATAAAATACCTTTGTCTATTTTTATAGATCCAATGAAATTTTTGAAAATTTTGAAGGGGAAAGATAAAATAAATATAAAGTCAATATTTAAAAAGGTAAAGACTTTAGCACTTGCCTTTTTAGCTTCTCAAAATATCAAAAAGAAAAGTTCAGGAAATCCGGACATTTTACA
The DNA here is from genome assembly GCA_024239075.1 of Fischerella sp. CENA71. GTDB lineage: Bacteria > Cyanobacteriota > Cyanobacteriia > Cyanobacteriales > Nostocaceae > Pelatocladus. Next base: position 93,685 of record JANBVI010000055.1, read on the forward strand.
AGGAAGTAAAACAAAAGCTAGTTGGTAAGATAGACATCTGGTGATAATTAAATATGCATCAGCCACAATCCTTGTAGAGACGCGAAATTACCCTACCTTCGGAACCCTCTTCGAGGGAACGGGAACACCTTCGGTGAACGTGTCTCTACATTTTTTTCACCAGATGTCTAATGAAAAACTGGCATTTTGCGTATAAATCATCTGAGAGAGCTTTGGCGGTTGATCTCCGATATGAAAAGCTCGTTTCGTGCCTGTTCTTGTATTAATTCGAGTACAAGGTTTGGACAAACAGTGTTGAAGCTTTTGAGCAGCATAGATTGTACTCAATTGCTACTCAAAACGTTAGCTTAAAGATGGTGGATTTATTATCTTTGCAAAGTTCGTCATGTTGCCTAAACCTAAGAAATACTGGACACCGTCAAACTGGGCAAGTTGGAAGCCATTTGGTATTGGAGAGCAGTATCCGAATAACTATTGGGAGGTATTTCGAGCGATTTGGTTGTCGCGCGATCGCTTACCCTATGCTTGGCAGATTCTTAATCAGGGAGTTTGTGACGGTTGTGCTTTAGGTACAACTGGGATGAAAGATTGGACGTTAGAAGGTATACATCTATGTAATGTTCGATTGCGGTTATTACGCATGAACACCATGCCAGCTTTTGACCCTCAATTACTGGCAAATGTGGAGCAGTTACAGATGTACAAAAGTGCTGAATTGCGGGAATTAGGACGCCTTCCATTCCCGATGATCCGCCGATGCCGAGAAAAAGGATTCCACCGAGTTAGCTGGGATGAAGCTTTAGATGTAATTGCTACTCGTATCCGTGCCACAACACCAGACCGCCTCAGTTTCTACATTACCAGTCGCGGCACTGTCAACGAGACTTATTATGCTACCCAAAAAGCTGTGCGGGCGATGGGAACAAATAATATTGATAATGCTGCCCGTATTTGCCATTCTCCCAGCACCTCCGGACTGAAAGCAGCTTTAGGTGTAGGGGCGACGACTTGTTCTTATAAAGACTGGGTGGGTACTGATTTATTAGTCTTTATTGGCTCGAATGTCGCCAACAATCAGCCTGTCACAGTCAAATATCTGCATTACGCCAAAAAAGCTGGTACAAAGATTGTTGTCATTAACACATACCGCGAACCAGGGATGGAACGCTACTGGGTTCCCTCCATTCCTGAAAGTGCTTTGTTTGGTACTAAATTTGCTGAAGATTTCTTTTTAATCAATACGGGTGGTGACATAGCATTTTTAAATGGCACCATCAAGTATATGATTGCCAATGGTTGGGTAGACGAATCTTTTATTGACCGTTACACCAGTGGTTTTGCAGAATTAAAGACAAGCCTGGAAAATCAAACTTGGGAAGAATTAGAAAGACTTTCGGGTAGTACTCGCGAGCAGATGTACGCCTTTGCCACAATGGTGGGAGAAGCGAAAAAAGCCGTGTTTGTGTGGAGTATGGGTATTACTCAGCATGAATGCGGTGAAGATAATGTTAGAGCTATTATTAATCTTGCCCTCACTAGGGGTTTTGTTGGTCGTGAAGGCTGCGGTTTAATGCCAATTCGCGGCCATTCTGGTGTGCAGGGTGGTGCAGAGATGGGATGTTACGCCACAGTGTTTCCTGGTGGTAAACCCATTACTCCCGAAAATGCAGCCCAGTTGAGTCAGGTTTGGGGGTTTGAAGTACCAACAACTAGGGGTTTAATTGCCCCAGAGATGATTGATGCTGCATACAATGAGCAATTAGATGTATTGTTCTCTGTAGGTGGAAATTTCTTGGAAGTGCTACCAGAACCTGATTATGTGGAAGAGGCGCTTCAGCGTGTACCGTTGCGAGTTCACATGGATATTGTTCTCTCCAGTCAAATGTTAGTGGAACCGAGTGATACTGTAGTACTTTTACCCGCGACAACTCGCTACGAAATACCTGGAGGAGTAACAGAGACTAGTACCGAACGCCGAGTCATTTTCAGTCCAGAAATTCCTGGCCCCAGAATCAAAGAGGCGCGTCCAGAGTGGGAAGTGTTTATGGAATTAGCAAGACGGGTTATAGATACACGACATGTCGCGTCTCTACATTTTGAAAATACAGCTATGATGCGACAAGAAATTGCTCAAGTTATTCCTTTATATGCAGGGATTCAACACTTGCAGCAAGCAGGTGATCAATTTCAGTATGGTGGTTCACATCTGTGCTTTGGCTGGAATTTTCCCACAATTGATGGCAAGGCACATTTTGCACCATTGTCTCCCAGTGTAGGGGCGCAGAGCAATGCACCTTTACCACCAGATTGTTTTTTAGTCGCAACCCGCCGGGGTAAACAATTTAACAGTATGGTACAGGAACGCAAAGATGCCATTACAGGTGCATTCCGGGAAGCGGTATTAATGAATGCTGCTGATGCAGATAGGTTAGGGTTGAAAGATGGGGATGCAGTCATTCTCAAAAATCAGTTGGGAGAGTATCAGGGAAGAGTATATATTGCACCCATTCAGCCTGGGAATTTACAGATTCACTGGCCAGAGGGAAATGTGTTGTTAGATAAAAGCAAGCGATCGCGCGAAGGTGTACCAGACTATAATGCTGTGGTGCGATTGGAAATAAAAGATCGGGGGATCTAGCGGCAAAATTGCGAGAATTGGGGCTTGACCCAGATAATTTATGAATGTTTGGGAAAAACAATATCCATCTAGACGTCACATTCCCACTGTGGCGATGTCCTATTACGTCAGTTTCCCGGACGGTAATATAAGAGCGGTCTTTGGCGATCGCAACGCAAGTATTGCTTAAAATTAAAAAACATAGCCTGCACAAGCAGGCTATGGAAAAACAAACAGTTAACAACCGGATATGTTATTGATTACTATTTTGGTTGCTGTTGTTGCTGGCGTCTTACATTTTGACGATATTCGTCTAGTTGTTTCTTTTGTTGGGGAGTCAGAACAGCTTCCATCTGCTGTTGTGAAGACGCCAAAATTTGCTGCAATTGAGTTTTTTGTTGTGGGGTAAAATCTAGGGCAGCAAAAGCCTGTTGAGGAGGCTGACCTGATTGCATCGCAACCTTAATTTGATCACGTTGCTTCTGTGTCAGAACCTTCTCAATACTAGTACGGGCGTTAGCACGAATTTGGGAAATCTTTTGTTGTTGTTGCTGCGATAGCTGAATACGGGGTGGTTGTAATTGTTGGTTAGCTTGTGCAAGTTGCAAGGGAACTTTTGGAGCGCTTTCTGCTTGCACAGAGCGCTGTGGTATGGCTGTAAAACTGAGGGCAACGGCTGCGGCTATGAGTGACAAATTTTTGAGTTTCATTTATTGCCTCGTGGATTTCTCCAGTTCGTCTTATTAATTATAGAAACTGATCGTCCATAAGTACGTCCGTGATATTAATGCTTCAGTAGAATTTCTTGTAAAGCCTGTTTTGAGTGTAGGGGTGTAGGAAGGTAGAACTCATCTAAAATCCAAAATCTAAAATCCAAAATCCAAAATCGAATGACCACTCCACTAACTTGTCGTAATTATATTGATGGTCAATGGTTAACCGCCACTGCGGGAGCGACTTTAGACAGCTGCAATCCTGCTAACAAGCGTGAAGTCATTGCTACTTTTCCGCGTTCTGCCGCAGCTGATGTAGAAGCAGCAGTAGTTGCAGCACGCCAAGCTTACCAGAGTTGGCGATTAGTCCCCGCCCCAGCTAGAGCAGAATATATTTTTAAAGTCGGGGAAGTTTTAAGTAAATACAAAGAAGAACTAGCACAATTAATCTGCCGGGAAATGGGTAAACCTCTAGCAGAAGCGCGGGGAGATGTACAAGAAGGAATTGACTGCGCTTTTTATAGTGCAGCCGAAGGGCGACGCTTGTTTGGGCAAACCACACCATCAGAAATGCCCAACAAATTTGCCATGACAGTACGGATGCCTATTGGAGTCTGTGCCTTAATTACCCCCTGGAATTTCCCGGTTGCTATTCCTTGCTGGAAAGCAATGCCAGCTTTAGTATGTGGTAACACCGTCATCCTCAAGCCAGCAGAAGATACACCCGCCTGTGCGACAAAATTAGTAGAAATTTTTGTCGAAGCAGGTTTACCACCAGGAGTCATTAACCTAGTACATGGGGTGGGCGAAGAAGTCGGCAAAGCCCTAGTTTCTCACCCTGATATAGATTTGGTATCTTTCACAGGTTCTTCCGAAACAGGTGCAGAAGTTGGTTCTATCTGTGGACGCACCCACAAACGTGTCTGTTTGGAAATGGGTGGTAAAAATGCTCAAATCGTCATGGAAGATGCAGATTTGGAACTAGCCTTAGATGGCGCAGTCTGGGGAGCATTTGGTACAGCCGGTCAACGCTGCACCGCTACCAGTCGTTTGATCCTGCATCGCGATATCAAAGAAAAATTTACCACGATGCTCAAAGAGCGTACTAGTAAATTGCGCCTTGGTGCTGGTAGTGATCCAAACACAGAAATCGGGCCGATTATCAACGAAAGACAACTGCAACGAGTTAGCAAATATCTAGACATTGCCTATGCAGAAGGAGCAAAAATATTAATTGGCGGAGAAATAGCAACAGAGGGAGAATTACAACAGGGTTACTTCTTTCAACCAACTATTCTTGACAAAGTGACGCCGCAAATGCGAGTTGCCCAAGAAGAAATATTTGGGCCAGTGGTAGTATTAATAGAAGTGAATAGTTTTGAGGAAGCGATCGCAATCCTCAACACCACTAAATACGGTCTTTCTTCCTCAATTTACACCCGCGACATCAACCGCGCTTTTACAGCCATGCGCGATATCGAAGCGGGAATAACTTATATTAATGGCCCCACTATTGGTGCAGAAGTACATTTGCCCTTTGGTGGCGTCAAACAAACAGGTAACGGACACCGAGAAGCCGGAACTACCGCCTTAGATATTTTTACAGAGTGGAAGACAGTGTACGTAGACTTTTCTGGTAGCTTGCAACGAGCGCAGATTGACAATCGGGAATAGTAATCTTACTTTTTACCACTGTGTTCTCTGGATCTAATGTGGTTAAATAAATCACTTTTATAATCACAAAAAAACAGAGAACGCAGAGAAAAAACAAAGATTTTATCTACAAAATTTTCTCGGAAAATTGCTTCAACTGCGAAAACGAGTAGCAAAAACCATCAACGGTGCTGTGATTAGTACCCAAAACATAGGTAGTCCAAAATAAATTGCTGCGTAAACGGCGTTAGTTGCGCGTGTTTTGATAGGTTCGACAGAAAGCCAAGCATTCATTATGCCAATATTAATCACCCCAAACAGAAAGTGAAGGGCTAATACGACAATAGTCAGAATCACAATCCAGTGCGTTGCTAAATTCAGGTGTCGTCCCCAAGCAATCACGACTAAAGCAAGGCCAGTGGCGAGAGTCAGCCAACGTAGCGCCATGACGGGAAAAAAGATAATGACTGCTTCATTGGCATTCATCCCAGGGTGTTTAAATGGAGATAGGGGTAATGACCAGAAAAATAGCAGGGCGGTAGTAGCAAGTGAAGTGAACCAACAACCCCAGAATAAAGTTTGTTTTATAACCATTACTATTGACGTTTGATCTAATTTGCGAAAACTGAGAAATCCAGATTCCCGATTTATTGAAGAAGTCGGGTATCTTTTTGTTCACAAATAATTTTATATGTTAAAGTATCAAAATTTAAGTTTTGCTAAACCCAAGTAGCGGATACCTATTGGTGAAATTTCAAAACGACAAGGAAGAACTTCTAGACCTAAAGATATTGCTTGGCGTAACAATTTTCCATATACAGGATCGGCGCTATCACCAGGGGCAAATTCTTCGCAATCTCCCCGATTAATAAAGTAAAGCATGACTGCCCGACTTTGGGGGAGGAGTGCCATTAATTCTCGCAAATGTTTTTGTCCTCGTGTTGTTTCTGTATCTGGGAAGAGGGCTAATTTGCCTTGTGTCCAAGTGGTGTTTTTCACTTCTAAATAAATCGAGCGAGCATGATCAGCTAATAGTAATGCACTGTTTTCCTGTGATGCTTGTTGAGATAAAATCGGGCTATCTATTTCAATTGACAGTGAATTTGATTGTTGCTCTAGTGTTGCAGTTGTAGATAGAAAGAAATCTATTCGACTTTTTTTATCTTGTCCGTAAACAACTTCACCACGAATTTGATGATACTTACCTAATTGGGGGAAAAGATTTTTTTCTAATGCTAATTTAATGATGCGATTTGGCAAACCTGTATTAACCCCTACCCATGTTGGTTCATTGTCATGTACTTGAATTAATTCCCAAGTGTAAGCTAATTTGCGGTTAGGATTATCACTTTTAGAAAGCTGTACTGCATTACCAGGAATGCAAACTCCTGTCATTGGTCCTGTATTGGGACAATGTGCTGTAACTACCTCCCCAGAAGCAAGTTCAACATCAGCAAAAAAGCGTTTATAGCGTCTGAGTAAGACACCAGGATATAAAGTTGGGTAATAGTAAAGGTAGTCGGTAGTCATTAGTTAGTGGTTTAGGGGATATTGTAATAATTATTCAACTCATAGTTACAATTATTACTATAGTTATTATTCAAATTGCCTTTTGATCTGCTTGTTTTGAATTCGTTCTAGGACACTATTGCCATCCGAACGTAGTAGATTCCGAGTGTCCGGATTTTTAAGTTACTGCAAATTTGCTACCCAATTTATTAAGCCCTAATTTTGACAATTTTGGGGCTAAGTAGTCTGTTGCCAATATCTATAGGCTGTATATGCCATTGTCACAACTCCCGTGACGATCGCTGATTCATCAATTTCAAATAGGGGATGGTGGAGTGGATAATTTATGAGCCGATCTTGGAAACCCACACCTAAACGAAACATACTACCGGGAGAGTGTTCTAAATATACAGAAAAATCTTCGGCACCAAGGGAAGGTTCGGGTAAAACTTGGACGCGATCGCTTCCCCAGGCTTCTTCTGCGGATGATTGTAATAATTGTGTCAGGAAGTAATCATTCTGCACACTAGGAACTCCCTGACGATAGTTGACTTCATATTTCGCACCATAGGAATTGCAGACACTCGCAACTAACTTTTCAATCCAGTTGGGTAAATTAGCACGGGTTTCGGGATGAAGCGATCGCACTGTTCCCAATAACTGAACTTTGTCAGCAATTACATTCGGCGCTCTACCACCGTTAATTTTGCCTATGCTTAATACTACTGGACGCAAAGGATTTTGTGTGCGGCTAATTGCTTGCTGTAGTGTAGTAATAACTTGGGAAGCGATCCAAATAGCATCGATGGCTTCGTGGGGACGAGCGCCATGTCCTGATTCCCCCATAATAATAATCTCTAGATCATCCGCCGCCGCTGTCAAGGCGCCATAACGCACACCAATTGAACCTGCGGGGATCGAAGGGAAAACATGAACACCCAAAACACCACTAACTTGATCCATTGCTCCATCTGATACCATCCAGCTTGCTCCTTGAGCAATTTCTTCGGCTGGCTGAAATAAAAATCGGACTTTCCCAGGAATCTCTTCGCAAATCTGAGACAAAATCATCGCAGTTCCCAAACCGACTGTAGCGTGAACATCATGACCGCAAGCGTGCATCACACCTTCTGTACGAGAAGTAAATTCTACATCAGCACGTTCCTGTATGGGTAAAGCATCCATATCAGTACGAATCGCTAAAATTCGTTTATCCTCACCAGTACCTAGCAATTCTGCGATCACACCTGTTTTACCTATTCCTTCTTGTACATGCAGTCCATTGGAAGATAAAACTCCAGCCACAAAGGCGGCTGTTTGGTACTCTTGACCGCTCAGTTCTGGGTGAGAGTGGATATGGCGACGAATTTCTATTAGACGTGGAGCGATCGTTGTTGCTAAATCTTTAATACGACTAAGCATTTTTCTATTATTTTAAGGTCTTTAGTTTAATGATAAAGAAGTGTTAATCTACAAATAACTTTTATCCACAACAATGAATGTTACTGAAGCTCAGTTAATGTAAACTAATTGACAAATTACTTTGACACTTAAAGTACTCCGTAGTCAAGAGCAATTTAGCTTGTTTTCAGTTTCTGGCTCTTGCCATTGGAAAGACAGGGCAGGTAAGGGAGACAAGGGAGACAAGGGAGAAATTAAATAAGTGAATATAATATTAAATTTATACAAAAATATTAATAAGTGGATGGAAATAGATGAATTCAACATTCCAACCACTAAAATTTAGTCTGAGAAAGGTTTTAGGCTTTTTGTTTTTACTGGTTAATCTGTAGAACAGGTCGAGCCGTTAATTTTATTATCGTTAAATTTGTTACACAGCCTTGGAGCAAAACGCTGTAAAGACCACCAATAAGGCTTATTAGAGGTAATCACACCATTGGATAGAGTGGTAACTCGGAAGTTTGCGCCTCGATAATTAGTAAATTGTTCTCTAGCGCCCTTCAGGTTAGCACCTTCGAGATTGGCACCAATAAAACCAGTAAAGCTGAGATTAGTATTGTCTAGGGATGCTCCTTTTAGATATGTACCTGTAAAAGAAGCAGCGGTGAGATTTGCTCCAGTTAATGTAGCGCTTTCCAGATTTGCACTTGTCAGATCGGCATTGGTGAGATTAGCACCAGTTAAGATGGCTGCTTTCAGATTAGCTTCGCGTAAATTTGCTCCAGTCAAATTAGCTTTAGTTAAATCAGCACCACTTAAATCGCACCGAGGACAAGAACCTGATGCTTTTAGCTGGTCTAAATCTAGTTGATTAAAAGCAAAAGCCTGTTCTGTAACTCCAATACAGGCTAACAAGGCAGCTGTGGCGATAATCTGGAATTTCATGTTTTTTACAGTAATTTCAAAGTTGAAAATTCACTTCAGGTTATGTACTGTTATCATAATAGGACTGACGCCAAAATTTATCGTTATAAAGCAGACATCAAGAAACTGTAAAACTACTGTGAAATCTAGTGATTTCAGTAGTCAAAACCAAACTAAAGTTTATAAAATAAAGACATCAAACATTATACTGAAACTCTATAGCCAACGAAATATTGCATTCCCCCAAGCCAAAATAATTAAAAGGCAAGGGGGAATTCTTATTTTGAGTATTGAATTTTGCTGATATTGAGATTGGGAGAAGACACGGTGAAGGGGAGACGCAGTGACACGGAGAGCGTCTCATCTTTATTCCCCCTTGTCTTTGTTGTCTCTTCAATTCCGCCATCCCAACAAGCGCAATCCAGGCACGACTAAGTAATGGCTTATTCCCAACCACAAACTAATTACAACACCTACCAAACCAAAAAAACCTATTTTCCACAATAATTCATGCCAGTTATTGGTAGGACTAAAAAAGTCGTTGAATATGCTCGGTGGTAGCCCGACATAAAGCAAAAATGCAAACGGTAGTGCTGTACCAAAAGCAGTAACTACAGCATGAACTATATGATGGCTACGCAGACCTAAGCCCAGAGTTAGCAGTGAAACTGCTGCTAAAATCAAGGCTATCAATCCTTCACCATCTTCTTTTGGTGTGATTAATTGCAGAATGAACCAGCCAAATCCATAACCAAAAATTCCCATCAACGATGCAGTTAAAAACCGTCGTCGCTGTCCATAACCTCCGGCTGTTACTATTCCCCATGCAGTACCTAATCCAGCGCCAGCAAACAGAAGAATTTCTGAACCCAACACGGGCTGATTGTTCCCTAACAATAGAGATAACTGACTAGACAAGGATTCGCCAACTTGTTTTCCCCATTCTGTGTAATTGGCTAAAACATAACCAAAAAAAGTACCTCCAGCAGCGCCAACGCTGGTGAGAATCATTGTCCAAATGGTGTCCAAACAGGCGCGAATAACTTTTGCGATCGCACCAAATCCAAAAATAATTATTTGAACAATGCTTTTGACAAAATTAACAACAGAGCTTTGAATTTGTTTTCTTAAATCAGAGAAAAATCTGAGAATTGAAGATAATCGAGTGTTGGTGAGAACTAAAGTCATGTTGCCACTGTTCGTCCTGTTTGTCCCTACAGGATTTGGTAGTGATTGATCAATCTGTGCCAAACGTCTTTGGATGACAGCTGTATTTTCCGGACGCGATCGCGCTTCTTCTTCGATCATTTCATCGAGCAAATCTGCTAACTGTGGGTGAACACGACATTGTGAACGCCAGTGCAACTCTCCCGTCAAGGGATCTTCTAAGTCTACTGGATGCTTACCCGTCAGTAATTCAATTATTGTTCGGCCCAGAGCATAAAAATCAGCACTGGGTTCAACATGGCCTCCCATCACTTGTTCTGGTGGACTGTAACCAGACGAAAACAACTTTGTAGATCGTGGTTGAGAAACAACATTTGTGGCAGCAAATTGTTTGGCTCCACCAAAATCAATTAGTACTAGCTGATTTGCTTCTCTGCCTTTTCTGTGATCAAGGGGGGATTTAGACAGAGTACGCAGCATCAAATTAGAAGGTTTGATATCACGATGAATAATATTGCGTTGGTGCAAATGCCGTAATATTTCCACAGCTTGGCTTAACCAATTCAACACCAAGTCTTGTGGACATCCTTGAGGATACTGCTTATATAATAATTCCTCCAAAGTTTGACCATTAATTTTTTCCATCACCAAACAAGGTAGAGTCTGCTGTCCCTTCCCATGAACCCAAATGCGTTGAAAATAACCATCTGACTCGACTTTGGGAACACCAGGATGTCGCAAACTGCTTAAAACTGATGCTTCTTGAGCAAACAACTCTCGTGCTTTGGGTGAATCTTCTACCAACACCTTTAGCACCCTTTGGGTTTGAGTTTTTTGATCCCAAACTGTGTAAATTTGGGCAAAACCTCCCGATCCCAAGCGCCTCATAGGAATATAACGATCTATCAGCTGTAGAGGCGCACCACAGCAATGGCAGAATTTGTTCTCCCAACGCTGAGGATAGGGACGCTGACAGTCTGGATTGATGCAGTGAATTTCAGTAGTGTTGAACACAACCGCTCAAAGACAATGGCTGAGTTGATTATAATCAGGGGATCGGGGATTGGGGATAGGCCCTAACAACTAAACCCATCCCAAGCCATGGGAAAAGTATGTTCTTGGACGGAGGAATAGTCTTGATTGTTGCTCTGGGTTTCTTCATCTAAGACTTTAACGACTTTATTATATATTTCGTCTGCTTGTTGAGGAGAATCGCCGATGCTGGTTAAGCCTAGCTTACCAAACTCGGACAGACAACCCATCAAATGAAAAACTGTACCTGTTTCTGTGCCAGTGTCAAAGTGTAGCCTGTGATGGGCGATGATGTCCATTAAGTCGTTTGGTAAGAGTCCTCGATAACGGTCTTTTTGTAGGTTGTCGGTGGCGATGTAGTATTTTGGACGTCCTTGCTGGGAGTAAAACAAGCCTGTAGAAAAGTCATAACGTCCGTTGGTCAATAATTTTAAGGTCATAAACGGATGGGTGGTTCCGCCTTTACGCAAATTAATTTCTATTGCTTGCAGATCCCATTGTCCATTGTCTTGCTCAACGGCGATAAAATCAACTCCAAATCGTTCGAGTGCGCCTTTTTCTGCCAATTTCATGCCAATTTTTGTGCCTAATAATTGCAGTTGGAGACGATAGGCTTCATCCGCAGGAAATCGACAACCAAGATAAATCTGTCCATCTGGGCCGCCAAGAATTTGGTCATGGGTAGAAAGGATTTCCACTTCGCCTAGAGGTGTGATCCGTCCTTGGACACTGGGCGATCGCTTAACTTCACCCTCCACAAATGCTTCTACAATTGCGCCTAACTCAGCAATCCGTCCGGAAAAGTTTTCCCATGTTTCTTGGCTAGTTTGAAAACCCATTTTGGGCAAGCGATCGCTAATCGCTGCTAAACGTTCAGCATGAGAACCATTCGGAGGTGCGACATCCGCGACTGATCTTAAGTCTAATAGCGCATTTCCTTCTCCTGAAAAGCCTTCATTGAGCTTGACAACCATTCTTTTTAATGTCGGCTGGCGTTCCCATAATTGCACAGCAGCTTCTTCCAAATCAGCTACACTGTGAACCAAATCACTACCATCTGGATATGGCACGAGCGTTTCTGCAAATATTTGACGGCTACCACTTTTTGTTCCCCAAATCTGCAACTCTGGTGCCGCAGCATATAATGGTACATTCAATTTGACAGATAATTCTGCTTCTGATGGCGTTGAATTATAGCATATCATGAATGATTTATCAAGTCTTAAGGCTTGACGAATGCGGCGCAGCAACCGGGGACGTTCTAAAATTTTTTGGCTGAGAGGTTTTAAGGAAGAATCATAGGTGGAAAGTAATAGCAAACGATTGCGAGCATGGGAAAAGGGTATACCTGGTAAAAGTTGTAAATAATAATCGATAATACTAGGATGTAACGGCACAGATGTGACATAAATTAATCGATTGCGGGGATTCCACAAACGAATCAGTGAAAATAATAATCGCTCTTCATAGTGTTCGTAACCTTCGACTTTTTTAAGTTCTCGCTGATCAATACTAAGAGAGGGAATAACTAATATATCTACATCACTGCTTTCGGTAGGGCCTTCAATACTTTGCCAGCGATCGCGCAAAGTTAATTGAAGAAATTTGAATGGGTCAGTTTGCTCTATATGAGAAAAGTTTAATGTTTGCATAATCTTACCCCTATACTCCTGCTTTGTTCCCTCAGCGAGATTTCCTAATTTCACATATATCCTAAGTAATAAACCAATGCCGACGTTATGCAACACTTCTTAGAAATTAGTTGGTTTGTGGCTGAAATTTTACGATGTTGCATAAACAATTCAGTGAACAAGTGGTTCCTTGTAATCGGAATCAATATATAGTGAATCATCCATTAAATAAGGCAAAAAAACAAGAGTTAACTTTATTGCTAAAGAAATACTGAGGAGAAATAATTTTTCGGAATTATGTTTACTTCTTAAGATTGATATATTTTTATTTTTGTTTATATCTTGAGAATGATAAATTGCCATGACTTAACAGTTAATTTAATTAGTGAGAGGAGCGATTTTTAATCAAGGCAGATTTGTGTAGTGAGGTTCGTTAACAAGGAGCGTGCTTTTGGTGTGAGGAAAAGCTCTTTTGTTTACATACTTCTGTTCTAGCGGCAAGTGGTAAGCAAATAGTTCTATTTTTATAGATTATAAATTTTTAAGTTTGCATATGGTAACAGGGTGCAGTCATCAGAACTAAACCTTGGATTGAATATTCGATCCAAGGTTTATTTTTGATAAATCACTAGTAGGGTGATACAACTGTGTGACTGTCAATTCATTATTAATTGATTGTAACAATTAACGAACAATAAATAAAAATTCAAGGAGAAATATATGCCAGAAGAAAAACCATTACAACCACCACAGCATCAAGCACAACAGCCGGGTATTGAATCAGAAATGACACCCAAACCCCAAGCGGATGATCGTCAGTATCAGGGAAGTGGCAAATTAAAAAATAAGGTAGCGCTGATTACTGGTGGAGATAGTGGTATTGGAAGGGCTGTGGCGATCGCCTTTGCAAAAGAAGGTGCAGATGTGGCGATCATTTATCTCAACGAACATGATGATGCTAAAGAAACTAAACATTTAGTAGAAGCACAAGGACAAAAAGCACTTACTATCTCTGGTGATGTTGGAGATGAAAATTTTTGTCAGCAAGCTATCCAACAAACAGTAGACGAGTTTGGTAAACTCGATATTCTTGTTAACAATGCTGCGGAACAACATCCTCAAAAAAGTATAGAAGATATTAGTAAAGAACAATTAGAGCGAACTTTCCGCACTAATATTTTCTCCGTGTTTTTCTTAACCAAAGCCGCACTCAAGTATCTTAAAGAAGGTAGTAATATCGTCAATACCACTTCTGTGACAGCTTACAAAGGTAGCCAAGAATTACTAGATTATTCTTCTACAAAAGGTGCGATTGTTGCCTTTACTCGTTCTCTGTCACAAAATTTGATAGAAAAAGGCATTCGTGTTAATGCTGTAGCTCCTGGGCCAATTTGGACACCTTTGATCCCAGCTACTTTCCCAGAAGAGAAAGTGGCAAATTTTGGCAAACAAGTACCCATGCAACGAGCAGGACAACCTGAAGAAATTGCACCTAGTTATGTATTTTTAGCATCAGATGATGCTTCTTATATAACAGGTCAAGTTTTGCATCCTAACGGTGGTACCATTGTAAATGGTTAAAGACTGGTAGTTTACCAGGGATCTCGTAGTGAGCGCTCGATCGCTCATAGAGCAATACGGTTCAGTTAAGGCTCAAAGTCAGGTAAATTAAACATTGTTCCCAAAATAAAAATAAAGTGTGGTACATCTCAAAGATTTCTCATTGCTGTCTCCAACGATACAAAACACTGATGTATTCAAAGCGATCAAAACAGCCATCCCAGCAACGGCAATTGAGCAGGTGCTCGCTAACACCAAAACTAATGAAGAGCGCAAGCGATCACTACCAGCACAGTTTGTGACTTTACCCATAACTTTGCCGCAACGGCAAGCTTATGGGTAAAGTCACAAAACTGACAATAATTATTTAATGTACAAATGGAGCTAAGCGGATTCGAACCGCTGACCCCCTCAATGCCATTGAGGTGCTCTACCAACTGAGCTATAACCCCAGAACCCTTAGTTAGAAAGCTTTTTAAACCTTTAAATAAGTTTTTAAGCTATCTTCGTTTTACTAGTATGCAAGTTCGTGCAACTTAAGTCAAGAGATTAACTAAAAACTGGTGACACATTCATCTTACTCCTATTGCAGAGGCTTTGAAGAGGACACGGGGAGGGAATGACACTCTTACACGGGGAGTCCCCATAACTAAAGTTACGGGATTAAATTCCCGGAAGAATTCTTTTCTCTCCACGACGCGCATTCGCTTTTCTCCCCCTCTGGTGCGTCTTTGCGTCTTCTTGGTCAATCAATTTAGAAGCCTACACCATACCCGCAAAGGTTGGTGCTGGGTAATTTACTTATACAACTTCAATACCAGTTAGAGGTTGAAAATCGTACTTCTTTACCTATCTACTAAGTTAGGGATAATGATTGAAAATTGCTTGTAGTAAGCCTTTTATCAATCGGAGCGGCGGGATTTGAACCCACGACCTCCACTACCCCAAAGTGGCGCGCTACCAAGCTGCGCTACGCCCCGTACACAACAATTCTTAAAAATAGAATTGTTTTAGTCAACCTCCTAATTTTAGCAATAAGCCCTGGAATAATCAACTAGTCTACTCAAAAAACTTTCAGCATTCCCGCAGCTTGCAATAAACCCGGAACCGCCGCAGTGTTCCATTGCCCTTCTGCACAACGATTTGTGTTCAGAATAAAGCGCAAACTATAAGCATGGGGATAACCTTCTACTTCCATCCACAACAAATCACTTTCAGCTTCACAGGCTATTTTTTCTTCATCCATTAATTCTGATATCAGTTGTCGCATTGTATCTGCTAACTGCAATAGTAGCCGACAAAAATCATTTAACTCTGCTTCCGTTAATTCGATCGCCCAATCATCCGTTCCTACTAAACCCTTAAACTCTGGCGCTGATGGATTCCAACCAATACGCCAACCAGATCCACTTTTGATGACACGTTCCATACATCAGTTAATAATTAGTTAGTAGAGTGAACTACTAACTAATTATCTTAATTTTGGCTGTAAGCATTGACTAATGCTTGCACTAAGGCGTTGCGTTGCTTGCGGGTGAGGCGACGAATAGCAGCGCGATCGCCTTCAAAGGGATTTTTCCGTAAAGTATCATGACCTGGATAGGATGAATCGTACATGACTTCGTTGGCATTCAGATAATCAGCCAAAGTCAATTTCCAATCTAACCGATAATTTGGCGCACGCCCTTTGAGATAGACGTGATACTGAATCAGACGACTAACTAGGGTGTTGTTTTGGGCAACTTTCCCTGTTTCTCTGCTGACGTACTGGTTTTCTTTTGGTAAATCAGGTACTTGTTCATACACTTGCTGCCAGATATCACCTGATCTGACATTTTGAGCATAGGCAGGTGAAGTGGAGAGTAAATTAGTATAGATGGATTGGTTTTGATCTAAGCTCAACCAGAACATACCTAATCCTAAAATCAACCCCACCCCCTTAAAACAGTGGGAAGTAAAAAATGCTTGCCAAAGCTTAAGCATAGTACGCCGCACCTTACTACCACCTTCCTAAAAGTTATTGATCTATACTTCTCCGATGATTTCTGGTTGAGTCAGTTCATCTGACATTTCAATAATTGCCCTTAACACTGGCTTCATCATCATATCATCGTTACTCTCAAAGTCTTCGTAACGCCGACGTTTAGCACGATTTGCTACCTGAACCGTAATGCGATAACGATTTGAAGCTGCACTAATCAAATCTTCCGCACGATGCATAATTTGGGTTGGGGTTGTCTCGAATTTAGAACGCTTTAGCATATTTACTGGTTCTTTGGGTCTTTTTTAGTTTAGCAGTATTGTCATATATTCACGGTCAAGCGATTTTGGATTTTAGATTGGCGAGGCACGAGTGGTGAACCTGCGTCGCCACATTGAGTGCCGTCCCCACTGATAAATCTGAGGGCTTGTACCATCAAGGAATTATTAGTCAATAGTCTAATGATTTATAAACTAAGTCTGCGTCTGCGTTCTTGAAGGGTAATCAGTCTTAGTTTGTGTAGCTGCGACTGATCGTCGTCAGGTATTTTTGAAAAATCGGGATACTCTTATTAGTCAACTTGTTTATTAAATTTTTGCAAATAATCAGTTTCAAAGATAAAACCTTCCTTTTATCTTACCTTTTAAAATTAGTTGGTGTCTATCACTACATTATTATTTAATAATTTTATTAGTCAATAGATAGATACATTCTTTTTTAAAAAACAATGATAATACTTGAGGTCTATGACCCTAACAAAGGCATTGTTGTTTCTACCGTTGTGATTTTGCGATCGCGACGGTATTTTTCAAGCAATCACGCAATTCTTCATGTTGGAATCAAATCAGTTATTTATTTTTAGCTATTTATGCTCATAAAACTTGATTGAGTAAAAATTTGATGATTTGATTCAAATTCAATTATTTTGTGTGGAGTGCTACACAATTCCTTAATATTTTACTAACCAACTGGTAGATGTCTTGTAGCTGAAAAGTTCAGATAATAGTCGATGGATAGATAAACTTGTTTATCGAAACATCCCTTAACTTAGATTAGAAGGCATTATTCCTCAAATGTCGTGGTTTTTATGACCACGACATTATTCTTATTTAAGCAATTATATGACATTGTTTGAGATTTGGATTAATTGTTACAAAGATTGCAAAAAAAAAGCGATCGTAGTGAGTTCCGTATACGCGATCGCTTCAATCACTCCTATTTAGGAGTTATCAATAATAAAGATTGTATGTACTTAATGCCATCAATGATTGCAGTGGCAGCCCCCTCATACCTCTAACCCCTCAATGAAGAAAAAATCATCATTAAAGAATGACAACTCATAGCGAATAAATTCAGCAGCAAAGGTGTGAAATGGAAAGCGAGTGTATAAGTTAGCAATATCATGCTATAAATAATAAATTCCCTCCTATAAAAATATAGGAGGGAAGAAGTTTGCAATGTTGAAGATGTGACAGGTCAAGCAACAAGTAACATCAGACCTTATCGCACTAAGCTTACTAAATGAGAGTAAGGAAGTTCTAAGGATTTTATAGGCGCTTGTAGATAAGTTGATTAGGATAAAAAATCCCTCCTATTGGCACAGGGGGGAGCAACCTCGAATGAAAATAATTATGTATTTGATAAGCTTAGTAAATAATAATAAGGAAAGTATAAGAATTTTATATGAGAATAAAAAATGCAAATGATAGTCTAGTTCTATCAACTTGATACAACAGAGTTGTGTCGTAGGTATGTTGATTCCATGGACATGTAGTAAGCTGAAATTAAATTTAATCACGATTTAATCACGATTGATTCACCAGCAAACTAAATTGAAACCATTGCTCGTGAAGGAGCAAGAACAATGACAGCATTATTAAAACAGACTTGCGTTCCTTGTAGTGGTGATTCACCGCCAGTAACTGATACGGAAATTGCTGAACTTAAACCTCTGATACCCGATTGGGAGATAATTGAGGAAAATAATGAGCTACATTTACAGCGCGTTTACAAGTTTCCCGATTTTCACACAGCACTCATATTCACTCAACGAGTGGGTGAAGAAGCTGATAAGCAAGGACATCATCCCGCCTTACTTACTGAATGGGGTAAAGTAACAGTTACCTGGTGGACACACGCGATTAAAAGACTGCATCGCAACGATTTCATCATGGCTGCTAAAACTGATATGATTGCTACTCAATTTTGATAACTGAAGCATTAAAGTCTTCTGCTTGTTGGCGAGCGAATGCTTTTGCACAGCTAATAAAACGAAGCATATTTTGTCTCAGCAGTTTTGTTCACAAGCACCAATACTTACCCAACTACTAGACAGTTTACCATCTAGCTCGCTAAACCACTCCTTTTTCCAGATTGGTGCATTGTGTTTGAGAGTGTCGATCGCATAGCGACAGGCTTCAAATGCTTCCGAACGATGAGGACAACCCACTGCCACTAAAACACTAATTTCGCCAATTTGCAGATATCCAATGCGGTGGTGAATAACTACACGATTTACATCAATCCATTTTTGCCGAATATCGGCAGCAATTTGATAGAAAACTTGCAAAGCCATTGGTTCATAAGCTTGGTATTCCAGAGCAATTACTGGTTTACCATCAGTTTGATTGCGAACAGTACCACTCATCATCACTACTGCTCCATTTGCTGGATCGTTAGCTAGTTGATAGACTTCTTCAACTAGCAATGGTGCAAAAGTAATGGCAAAGCTATCTTCAGATTTCGGTTTGATGGGAAAGGTGAATGTTGTTGTCATAGCAGTTAGGATTGGGAAAGGGGACATGGGGGACTTATCAATTAAAAATTAAATAGGGACAAGGAAGATACGGGGAAATTATTTAACAAGTCTCTTCCCAATGCCCTACCCACTAAAAAAATGCTTACACAATACACAATTTTGCAATTTTTAAGTAGTTTTACTCAATTTAATCTCTTATTTTGTCATCTTCCCTAAGGCATATTACTATAGGTTAAGTGACAAAGTTGGCTTATTATCCTTTATTTTAGATGACTTGATAGTAACTTGACCTAAATACCAGCTAAAGTAATCACTTAGTAAACTAGCAAGCAAATTTACCGTTGGGGTATTGATCTATGGCGCTTGCAAAGACACTCATGACTGCTCTTTCCTTTTCATTTCTTACCGTCCTACTTCAGTCATTTCAACACCAACAGTTTGCAAGAAGGTAAGCCGTACATTAGCAATGGTGGGAAAACGTCTCATGAAAACTTTAGTGCCTAATAATGAAGTGAAGAGGCTTGAAGCTCTTCATGAGTATCAAATTCTAGACACTCTACCAGAACAAGTGTTTGATGATTTGGCGTTTTTAGCGGCTCAAGTTTGTCAAACACCAATCGCTCTGATTAATTTTATTGATGCCAAGCGTCAGTGGTTCAAGGCTAAGGTGGGAATAGATGTAACGGAAATGCCCAGAGATATCGGTTTCGGTTCCATGTGCATGAACTTGGGCGATGCTTTGATTATTCCTGACACCTTGGCTGATGAACGTTTTGCGAATAATCCTGTAGTTACGTCTCACCCCTATATAAGATTTTACACTGGTGTACCTTTGATAACACCAGAAGGAATGCCAATAGGCGCACTGTGTATAGCAGATCGCGTTCCAAAAGAAATTGCCTTAAACCAAATAGAAGCATTACAGGCTATTAGCCGTTTGGTTATTAGACAATTAGAATTACGGCGAAATCTCTGTGAATTAGCCAGTATAAAGACTGAATATAAACAGTCGCAAATAGCACTACAGCAAAGTGAATCTACCCTCCGTAGTTTCTTTGACAGTGCGCCCATGATGATGGGAATTGTGGAACTTCAAGATAATGACATTCTGCATATTTCTGATAATGCCACTAGTGCCAAATTTTTTGGACTAACTCCAGAAATGATGCAAAAGCGCTTTGCTACTGAGTTAGGTGTACCGCAAGAATATGTCAATGAGTGGATTAATTATTACCGTGAAGCTGAATATACTAAATTACCTGTCAGCTTTGAATATATTCACAACCACGCTCAAGGTCAAAAATGGCTGAGAAGCACAGTTTCATCAATTGGTGGATGTTGTGGTTGTACTTCACAATTTGCTTACCTAGTAGAAGACATTACTGAGCGTAAATTAGCTGAGGAACATCTCCGTTGGCAAGAAGCTTTATTACGTTCTATGACAAGCGTTGCACCACTAGCGTTTTATGTTGTAGATAATCGTACAGACAATATCCTATATTTTAATGATCGCTTTTGTGAAATTTGGGGTATCCAACACCTCAAACCATTCATGGAACGTGGTCAATTAAAAAATCAAGATATCATTCCCGATTGCTTACACTTAATATTAGACATTCCTGCTTTTGCCGAGTCATGTAAACCTCTGCAAAGCGAAGACAACCAATGTGTTGTTGAAGACGAAATTTTATTTACTGATGGGCGGATTGTGAGACGATTCTCAACTCAAGTTCGTGATGGCAATAATCAATATTTTGGACGTTTATATATTTTTGAGGATATCACTGCTCGCAAACAAGCAGAACAACAAGTCCGCGAACAAGCAGCACTACTAGATATTGCCACTGATGCCATAATGCTCAAAGATTTATCTCATCAGATTTTACTGTGGAATAAAAGTGCAGAAAATCTTTACGGCTGGCGAGCAGAAGAAGCTATAGGTAAGTATGCTGATGAACTTTTATTTAACGAACCTTTACCACTACTACGAGAAATTCATAATCTAGTTATAGAATCTGGTTTTTGGCAGGGTGAATTACACAAAAATAGTAAAACTGGCAAACAACTCATTGTTGAAAGTCGTTGGACGCTGGTAAAAGATGAGCATCATCAACCAAAATCTATCCTTGTTGTTGACACAGATATTACTCAAAAGAAACAACTAGAAAAACAATTTTTACGTACTCAACGTATGGAGAGTATTGGTACTCTTGCTAGTGGTATAGCTCATGATTTAAATAATGTTCTATCACCCATTTTGATGTCGGTACAATTGCTGCAAATGAAATGCGAAGACCAACGCAATCGCCAAGTATTATCAATTGTAGAAAATAATGCCAAACGTGGTGCAAATTTAGTCAAGCAAGTACTGTCATTTGCCAGAGGTATAGAAGGCGATCGCACTGTTTTACAAGTCAAGCATCTGATTTTGGAAATGAAGCAAATTGTTGAACAAACATTTCCCAAATCAATTACTGTTAACACCGAAATTCAACCAGATTTGTGGAATGTTTGTGGAGATAGCACCCAGCTGCATCAAGTACTAATGAACTTGTGTCTCAATGCACGTGATGCTATGCCCACAAGTGGAAATTTAACCATTTCTGCGAATAACATTGTGATTGATGAAAACTATGCCAGAATGCATCTTGATGCACAAGTGGGTTCTTATATCGTTATCAAAGTCTCTGATACAGGAGTCGGTATTTCTAATGAACTATTAGATAAAATTTTTGAGCCATTTTTTACAACTAAAGAATTTGGAAAAGGTACAGGACTAGGACTGTCCACAGTCATGGGTGTTGTCAAAGGTCACGGTGGTTTTATCAGTGTTTCTAGTACTATTGGTAAAGGTACAAAATTCCAAGTGTATTTACCAGCAGTTCAAACACACACAAAACCACCCTCAGAAGATTTAGAAATGCCAACAGGCCAGGGGCAATGGATCTTGGTTGTAGATGACGAATCATCTGTCAGAGATATTACAGCAACTTCTTTAGAAAATTACAACTACAAAGTTCTCACTGCTAGTGATGGTATTGAAGCTGTAGCACTTTATGCTCAATACAAACACAAAATCAGTGCCGCAATTATAGATATGATGATGCCAAATATGGATGGCACAACTACTATTAACACATTGCTGAAAATGAATCCGCTTTTACGCATTATTGCTGTCAGTGGATTAGCAACAGGTGAACAAGTTTTACTCAATCACAAGACAACGCATACAGTTTTCTTACCTAAACCTTATACTGCACAGGAATTATTAAAAATATTACATATGGTCAATGGTCAATAGTCATTTGTCATTGGTTATTGGTCATTTATCATTTGTAAGAGTTGCAGCGATTTGATGTTTCTTAAGATAGTTATGTTTATATAGATAGTATTGACAAAATTTCAATATCAAACAACAGATAAATCTATCTTTGGCTATAAACTAATGACCAATGGCAAATGACAAATGACAAATGACAAATTTAATTTTGGTTGTCGATGATGACAATTTAGTACGCAGGCAGTTACGTGAATTGCTAGCAACAGCAGACTATGAGGTAGTAGAGGCAAGTAGTGGTGAGGAAGCCTTAGCTGTCTATACTCAACAGCAACCAAAATTAGTGCTGCTAGATGCTTTGATGTCAGGGATGGATGGGTTTAGTTGCTGCGCCCAATTAAAATCACTTCCTGGTGGCGATCGCACACCCGTATTAATGGTAACAGGTCTGGTTGAACAAGAATCTCTAGAAAAGGCTTTTGCGGCAGGTGCGGCAGATTTTATTACCAAGCCCATTAAATGGCCGATTTTGCGCCAACGAGTGCAGCGTCTTTTAGAAGCCAGTAGTGCAATGCAAACACTACAGCAACAAACTAAACAGCAGATTCTAGTTGCAGAACTCAGTCAACAGGCACTAGCTGGTATAGATTTAATTTCGTTAATGCAACAGGCAGTAACTTTTATTGCTGAATGTCTAGAGGTAGAGTATTGTAAGGTTTTGGAACTACTGCCAGATGGAAATAACTTGCTGCTCCGGGCGGGAGTTGGTTGGCAACCTGGGCTTGTAGGACAAGCAACCGTTAGCGCAGGTATAAATTCTCAAGCGGGTTACACTCTAGTTTCTAACGACCCAGTTATTGTAGAAGACCTCCGCACAGAAACCCGTTTCACAGGACCACAACTGCTAATAGACCATCAAGTAATTAGCGGTTTGTCGGTAATTATTCATGGCAAAGAGCGTCCTTTTGGTGTTTTGGGCGCACACACAACTAAACATCGCATTTTCAGCAATGATGATATTTACTTTTTGCAAGCTACAGCTAACGTTTTAGCTACAGCTATTGCTCGTCAACAAGTTGAAGACGCACTTAAAGAAAGTGAACAACGTTGGCATTTAGTTTTACAGGGTAATAATGATGGCATTTGGGATTGGAATGTCAAAACTAATGAGGTTTTTTATTCTACACACTGGAAAGAAATGCTCGGTTATGAAGAAGAGGAAATTTCTAACCATTTGGATGAATGGTCAAATCGAGTACACCCTAATGATATAGGCTGGGTGAGACAACTTGTCCAAGACCACTTTGAGCAAAAAACTCCATTTTACATAAGTGAATATCGTCTTCTTTGTAAAGACGGTACTTACAAATGGATTTTGGATCGCGGTCAAGCGCTGTGGAATGATCAAGGTGACGTTGTACGGATGGCAGGTTCTCATAGCGATATTACCGAACGTAAGCTATCAGAAGAAAAATTACGTCAGAGTGAAGAACGTTTTCAATTCCTGGCTCGTGCGACTACAGATGTAGTTTGGGACTGGGATTTACTGACAAACTATGTGTGGTGGAATAACAATGTCCAAACATTGTTTGGTTATTTACCAGAGCAAATCGGGAATAACATTAATTGGTGGTATGAATGTATACACCCGGATGATAGACAGAGAATTGTTGCTGGTGTTCGCGCTGTCATAGAAAATAAACAACAAGCTTGGTCTGAGGAATACCGCTTTTGCCGTAGCGATGGTTCTTATGCATACATATTTGATCGCGGTTACATTGTCCACGATCGCATGGGTAATCCTGTACGGATGATCGGAGCCATGATGGATATTAGCGATCGCAAACGCGCCCAAGAAGAATTACAGCGTCAAAACATCCGATCGCGTTTGTTTGCTGATATCACTCTCAAAATTCGCCAGTCATTGCAAATCGATGAGATTTTGCAAACTACTGTCACAGAGATACAAAAACTCCTCAACGCCGACCGAGTAGTCATCTTTAAGCTGCTATCTGAAGGTTACGGAAGTGTAGTTAAAGAAGCAGTCGTTCCTGGTTGCCCCGTAATTATCGGAGAAAACATCGTTGATCCTTGCTTTAACGAAGCATACATCGATAAATACAAAAGTGGGCGAGTGGGGATAATTACCAATGTCGAAGAAGCTAATCTTCAACCCTGCTATCTAGAAATGTTGCAAAGATATGCAATCAAAGCTAATCTTGTTGTCCCAATTCTCCAACACAACAAACTATGGGGGCTATTGATTGCCCATCAGTGCGCCCATCCCCGTGATTGGAATGAATGGGAAACAGAACTATTGCGACAACTAGCAGATCAAATAGGTATTGCTCTTGCTCAAGCTAAACTCCTAGAAAAAGAAACGCGCCAACGGGAAGAACTTAGCCGTTCAAACAAGGAACTACAAGAATTTGCCTTTGTGGCTTCCCATGACTTGCAAGAACCACTACGGAAAATCAAAACCTTTGGCGATCGCCTCAAAGCTAGCTGTGGTGATGTCCTCCCAGAGCAGGGACAGGACTATCTTGAGCGGATACAAAATGCAGCTCGCCGGATGCAGATTTTAATAGAAGATTTATTAAGCCTTTCACGAGTTACCACCAGGGCGCAGCCTTTTATCCCAGTGGATCTTTCAGAAATAACCCAAGAGGTGTTGTCTGATTTAGAAATTAGTATTCAGCAAACCGGAGCAAAGATAGAAATAGGTGAATTATCCACTATCAACGCCGATCCGTTGCAAATACGACAATTGTTACAAAATTTGATTGTTAATGCTCTGAAGTTTCACCGTCCAGAAGTAACGCCCATCGTAAAAATTTATAGCCAGGTCTTATCAGAACCATCAGAACATAGTAATACTGAAAAATGCCAAATCATTGTGGAAGATAACGGTATAGGATTTAATGAAAAATACTTAGACCGAATTTTCAATGTCTTTCAGCGCCTACATGGTCGTAGTGAATATGATGGTACTGGTATTGGGTTAGCAATCTGCCGAAAAATAGTTGAGCGTCATCACGGAAACATTACCGCTAAGAGCGAACCAGGGGAAGGAGCAAAATTTATTGTGACTTTGCCAATTCATCCCCATTCTTAATTTTTCTATTCCTCATCGGTTTATTATAATCCCCATATAAAAGTTTTTTATATTACATTTCTAGTAATTAATTTGTTTAAATTTAATAATGAATTAATCCTAATCAACATCACAAAGGAGAAAATGCAGAGTGAAGGGTCGGCAAACAACCGTCACGATCTTGATGGCTGATGATGATGAGGAGGACTACATGTTAGTTCGCGAAGCATTAGCAGAAAGCCGCTTGGCTATGGATCTACGTATCGTTCGCGATGGCGAGGAGTTAATGGATTATCTGTATCGTCATGGTCAGTATGCTGATCCTAATATTTCACCTCATCCCGGTCTGATTTTGTTAGATTTAAATATGCCTAAAAAAGATGGTCGTGAGGCGCTCAGAGAAATAAAAAATGATCCAGAGCTAAGGTCAATTCCCGTGGTAGTACTAACTACCTCAAAAGCAGAGGAAGATATTTATCGTACCTATAATTTGGGAGCGAATTCATTTATTATTAAACCCGTGACATTCGCTGCCTTAGTTGAGGTGATGAAGGCTATAGGAAAATATTGGTTTGAAATTGTAGAACTGCCGCTATGAGCGTGGGAGGGAGCAATGAAAAACAACTTGATCAAAGTTCTGCTGATTGATGATGATGAAGATGACTATATATTAACTCGTGATTGGTTTAAAGAATTTCAAGTAGCTGCTTGTGCTTTAGAATGGGTAAATAGCTATCAAGCTGGTAGGGATGCGATCCTGACGGGTCAATATGATGTTTATCTTGTAGATTATCGTTTAGGTGAAGGTAACGGATTAGAACTATTACGCGAAGCTATTAATAATGTCTGTGCAGCCCCAATTATTTTTCTCACTGGTCAAGGAGATAGAGAAATTGATATTGAGGCCATGAAAGCTGGAGCGGCTGATTATTTAGAAAAAAGTCAATTGGCAGCCCCTCTACTTGAGCGCTCTATTCGTTATGCCTTAGAACGTAAACAAAATGAGAAAAAAATCCGGGAACAAGCTGCTTTGTTAGATGTGGCTACAGATGCCATTTTTGTACAGGATTTAGATCACAAAATTTTATTTTGGAATAAAGCTGCTGAACTTCTTTATAAATGGAAAAAAGAAGAAGCTATTGGTAAAAAAGCCTTAGAACTTTGGCAAGAAAAAGACTTATCAAAATTACAAGCAGCCTTCTCTATTTTGATGAAAAATTGTGCTTGGGAAGGAGAATTACAGCAAATCACAAAAACTGGTCAAGAAATCACAGTTGAAAGTCGTTGGACACTTGTAAGAGATTTTGACCATAATTCTCAATGCTTTTTAGTAGTAAATACTGATATTACTCAGAAAAAACTATTAGAATCCCAATTTTTACGCGCCCAAAGATTAGAAAGTATAGGTACTCTTGCTAGCGGTATTGCCCATGACCTTAACAATGTCCTCGCACCAATATTAATGACAGCGCAACTGTTAGAATCACAACTGGATGATGAGCGCAGTAAGCGACTGTTACCGATTTTAATTACCAATGCCAAACGAGGAGCAAATTTAGTCAAGCAAGTATTATCTTTTACTCGTGGAATGGAAGGCGATCGCACCTTGCTGCAATTTAAGCACATAGTCAGAGAAATTCAGCAAGTGATGAGAGAAACATTCCCGAAATCTATAGAAGTTTCTACATCCATCCCGACAAACCTCTGGACTATATATGCTGATCCCACCCAACTGCATCAAGTACTGATGAATTTGTGTGTCAATGCTCGTGATGCTATGCCTATGGGCGGTAGTTTAACTATCTCTGCGGAAAACTTTTCAGTAGACGAAAATTATGCCAGAATGCATTTTGACGCCCGAATTGGCGCTTATGTAGCCATTACCGTTAGTGATACAGGATTCGGTATTAATGCTGGAATATTAGATCGAATATTTGAACCATTTTATACTACTAAAGAATTTGGTAAAGGAACTGGTCTCGGTCTTTCTACAGTGCTGGGAATTGTCAAAAGTCATGGTGGTTTTATCAATGTCTACAGTGAACTTGGCAACGGTAGTCAATTTAAAGTATTTTTACCAGCACAACAGACACCCGAAACTACAGAAGAACCAGACAAAGAATTTCCCAGTGGTAATGGCGAACTAATTTTGGTCGTTGACGATGAAGATTCAATTCGCGACATCACTAAAACATCTTTGGAGACTCATAATTATAAAGCAATCACAGCCTGCGATGGCATTGAGGCGATCGCTCTTTATGCAGAACATCGCGACAAAATATCTGTAGTCTTAACAGATATGCTCATGCCCTCTATGGATGGACTCACAACCATTCGCACCTTAAAAAAAATTAATCCCCACGTCAAAATCATCGCCGTCAGTGGACTAGCATCCACCGAAAAAGTGAACGCTGCCACAGACATAGGTGTCAAAGCCTTTTTATCCAAACCCTATACCGCCAAGCAATTACTGCAAACCATTGGCGTGGTGAAAAATGGAAAATAGTTGGGGGAAGGGGATCGGAGATTGGGGACGCGGGGACGCGGAGAGTAACAAATGACAAATGACAAATGACTAATAACTCTGAAATTTTAGCCGTAAATGACGCATTTTACCGTGCATTTGAAAAAAAAGATATTGAGGCTATGAGTGCAGTTTGGTCTCAAGGAACGGGTAGTCTTTGTGTTCATCCGGGTTGGAATATACTCCGGGGTTGGAAAGCAATTTCTACCTCTTGGGAGAAGATTTTTAAAAATACACCTTATATTGAAATAAACACCGAAATAATTACTGTTGAGATCCGTGATCATCTTGCTTATATTGTGTTAGTAGAAAATGTCATGCAAGTGATTAACGGTAGGAAAATTGCAGCGCGATCGCTTGCTACAAATATATTTGAATTTCTGGGTGGAAAATGGTACTTAATACACCATCACGCCAGCCCAATTATGCGATGAGGTGCGTTAACTTAGTGATATAACTATCACTATGGCAAAGTAATGAAAAAAATCTGGGTATTAATCTGCCTGGGAACATTGGTATTGATTCTATTCTGGGGTGGTTTGTTTTCTCATCCTGCTGCATCGCAACAAATAGAATCTCGCCTGAATAATCTAGAAGCAGATTTCAATCGTTTAGAGTCACAAGTAAATCAACTTCAATCTCAGCTATCAAACCGTCCTTCTTCATCACGAAGAACAACCATAACTCCGTCACCCCCTTCTCGGCGTAATCTCTCCCAACAAAAAGATCCCATGTTTGACAGACTGGCTACATTAGTAGTTGAAGTCAAACGGCAAGTCCAAAGGTTGGAACAGCGAGTTACTGAATTAGAGTCTCGTTAGAAGTGTAAGAATTTGATTGATTGATAGAGTACTTGGTGTGTTTTTACGCTAAAGTATAGCAAAGTGAAGCGTAGAGTAACACGGAGTTTTTCGGAATTTAAATGATTACGAATTTGTGCAATTTGGTTAGTTTTATTTTTTGCCTACTTAAGTTAAGTACTTTATAAAATAAGAATGACTATAGGGATTTGGATTTTAGGTGATCAACTATGGTTGCAACAAGCTGCTTTACAAAGTTGTGACAATCAAGAAAATATTTCGATAATTTTAATTGAGTCGCTGGAATATATTCAAAAACGACCTTACCATACACAAAAGCTGGTTTTGATTTGGTCAGCGATGCGTCATTTTGCAGAAGAATTGCGTCAACAAGGATATACTATCACCTACGAAATAGCAGACGATTTTCAAACAGTATTACAAACATGGATTCATACAAATAAAATTACTGAATTGCGGGTAATGACACCCAATGATCGACCCTTCACCCAGATAATTCAAAACTTAGAAATTTCGTGTCCCATTAAGTTTGTTCCTAATAATCATTTTTTGTGGAGTGTTGAAGAATTTCAGAATTGGGCTAAAAAACGTAAGCGTCTGTTGATGGAAGATTTTTATCGAGAAGGAAGGCGACGTTTTCAAGTTTTAATGGTAGAAGATCAACCAATTGGTGGACAGTGGAATTTTGACAAAGAAAATCGTCAGCCACCAAAAGGTAAGTTAAATACACCATCTGCACAATGGTTTGCACCAGATGAAATTACTCTTGATGTTATTGCTAAAGTGAATTCTCTGCCTTTTTCAACATTTGGAAAAGCAGAACCTTTTTATTGGGGAGTAACCCGCACACAAGCACTTCAAGTATTAGATTGGTTTATTCAACATCGCCTTTTGAATTTTGGCCCTTACCAAGATGCAATGGTAACAGCAGAAGAAACAATGTGGCACGCCCTACTTTCACCTTACTTAAATATTGGTTTACTTCAACCTTTAGAAGTCATTCAAGCAGTCGAACAAGCTTATCAAGAAAATCAACTACCTTTAAATAGCGTTGAAGGTTTTATTCGCCAGGTGTTAGGTTGGCGGGAATATATGCATGGTATCTATCACTATGTAAATACAGAGTACTCAGAAAAAAATTGGTTTAACCACACTCAATCCCTACCAAAGTTTTTCTGGACGGGCGAAACTAAAATGAATTGCTTACACCAAATTATTACACAAGTGCAACGCACTGGTTACGCTCATCATATCCAACGGTTGATGGTATTAAGCAATTTTGCTTTAATTGCTGGTTTATCACCGCAAGCAGTAGAAAATTGGTTTCATGCAGCATTTATTGATGCTTATGACTGGGTAATGCAGACAAATGTGATTGGTATGGGTTTATTTGCTGATGGTGGAGTATTGGCATCGAAACCTTATGCAGCGTCTGCGAATTATATTAATAAGATGAGTGATTATTGTAAAAGCTGTGTTTACAATCCCAAGGAACGCACTGGTAAAAATGCTTGTCCGTTCAATTTCTTTTATTGGAATTTTCTTGATCAGCACCGGGAGAAGTTACAAAATCAGGGGCGGATGAGTTTTATATTAAAGAATTTGGATAAGATGTCTCAGAGAGAGATAGCAGATATTCGGCAACAGGCGCAAGATTGGCATAAAACTTAACTTTTTTCAACCCGAAAAATTGAAAATAATGTACCCTAAAGTCTGACCTGCACAAAAGGCGAAATATACTACTGATATTACTAGTTATTTTTGCCTGATAACCAGCAACAACTAACCAATTTAAAATCTTTGTCCCGCAAAAATTGATCGTACTTCGCCGTTGCGGCGGATGATTGCCTCTTTGTTCGCAACATCTACTAGTGTCCAACCACTAGAACCTATGCTTTCACCAATATCAACGCGCTGAGTCACACCATTAATTTGAAATAAAGCAGCAGATTTGGATTTATTCTCTGACTCTAGTAATCCCTCAAGAATATAGGCAGGAGTAGGAGCAGATGCAACAGCTGTCACTTCTGTTTTTACTGGTACTGATGTTGGCTGTTGATTGATGGTTGATTTGCTTGCTTGTGTGACTGGAATTGGTGTAGTTTTTATATCTATGGGTTTCAGGCTTGTTTGCACTACTGCTAAGACATTTGCAGGTTTAGTTGGTTTTATGCCAGTTTTGGGAGAAGGTTTAACAACAGATGTAGGTTTAGGTGTATTTGTTGTCTTTTGATGAATAGCAGATGGCATTGGTGGCAAAGTTGTTGTGCTATTGCTACCAGAAACCTTGGGAGGTACATAGCGCATTGGTAATGGCGCTTGATAAACAGGGATATAGATGCGCTCAACAACATTTGTGGAACGATTTGGAGTTGGAGATGTGTTGTTAGCGGTCAAAACTGGTGGTAGGTTAGCAGGCGGTTGATCATTCCTGACATAAGCCAAGGCTGTGCGGTTTGTTGTAGCTGAGGGTGTGAGTGCAACATTGACAGGCTTAATGTTGGTTTTGGCTTCTTGTCTGTCGATGGCTGCAAGCGAACCCAACATGTAATTTACAAAATCTGCTTCTATTTCTGCTTTTGTGGGTAATTTTGGTTGCGGTACTTCTAAAGCTTGTTGAAAAGAGGTTAATTTGGTGTGGTTGAACAAACCGGAGTTCATTAACCAGACAATGCTGGCGATCGCTAATCCTAAGCTTGTTCCCACGTTCAGCATTTTACTAAACCAGTGTCGTGATTTTAGGCGTACTCTCTTCACCACTTTACTAACAGGAGCAGTCTTTACTACTACTGCATTTGGGTTGTTTCTGTACTGCGACACTGTTTGCAGGCTTCGCCACGGTTTATCAGGCAAAACAATTGGCGGTATCTTTACTGTTTGGAGATGCGTGTGTGTTTGCTGCACCGTGTCCGAAGGTAGATTGGGGCTACCATCTAAAATCGAGTCTATCTCGGCAAATAGATCATCCATAAACCCATCGGCGTAGGTTTCTATCGTCCAGGGTTCACTGGCGATTAATTCATCTGATGGTTCTGGAATAAGAAGATTTGTGCTGGCTTGTTGAGACATAACGATTTTCAGTTTTAGCTTCGTCGGGGAACTGAATCTGGGAGCAACACCTATTACCCCGTCTCAGTTAGACGAGTTGATGAAGGATTTGGTATTAAATCCGACTTGTAGTCAGGTAGATGTATGATTGAATTCAGTATATACTGGTGTCATCAATCATACTAAACTATACCCTAATCTACCCTACTACTATACTCCCGCTTCATAAAGTTTTTTGGGAAGATAAAGCTGAAAACTCAGTATCCGTCTTTGTTCTACGCAATTCTAAATAAATTAATAAAGCATTAATATCTGCTGGATTCACACCACCGATACGTGCTGCTTGACCGATTGTCAACGGTTTTACCTTGGTGAGCTTTTCTCGTGCTTCTTTAGAAAGGGTATCAATTGCTCCGTAATCTAAATCAGCTGGTAAGTGGCGATTGGCTTGACGAGCAATCTGCTCAATTTGATTTTGCTGTCTAGCCAGATAACCAGAATACTTAATATCAATTTCTGCACCTTCTGTTTCCGCACGCTCAAGGTGAGTATTTCCTAATCCGTAAGTGTTGAGGTCTAGATAATGAAAGCCTGGACGCCGTAACAAGTCAGCGAGGGTAATTGAACCTTTGATTGCTTGTCCAGTTGCTTGGGCGATCGCTTTGCCAATTTCATCATGTTCTTTCACCCGGATGCTGTGCAATCGTTCTTTCTCGGCAGTGATATTTGCTTGCTTGCGGGTAAATAATTCCCAACGGCGATCGTCAATTAGACCAATTTCTCTTCCCAATGGTGTCAGGCGTTGGTCAGCATTATCAGAACGTAAAATTAAACGATACTCGGACCTACTAGTTAACATCCGGTAAGGCTCCCGCAGGTCTTTTGTACATAAGTCATCAACCAATGTACCGATGTAACTTTCTTCACGTGGAAACACAATCATCGACTGATCACGCACAAATCGCGCCGCATTAATTCCCGCTACAATACCTTGGGCTGCGGCTTCTTCGTAGCCAGTTGTACCGTTAATTTGTCCTGCAAAAAACAGTCCTGCTACTTTCTTTGTCATTAGTGTGGGGAAACACTGAGTTGCAGGCAAATAATCATACTCAACAGCATAGGCTGGACGTAGCATGACACAGTTTTCTAAACCAGGCAGACTCCGCAACATTTGCAATTGCAAGTTTTCTGGTAATCCTGTCGAAAACCCTTGAATATAAAGTTCTGGTATATCTCTACCTTCTGGTTCAATAAATATTTGATGGCTTTCTTTATCAGCAAAGCGCACAATCTTATCTTCAATACTGGGACAGTAACGGGGTCCTTTTGCTTCTACCCAACCACCATACACTGGCGATAGGTGGAGATTTTCTCGAATCAGACGATGGGTTTCGGCTGTTGTCCGCGTCATGTGACAAGGCATTTGTTCTCTTTCTACCCACACCTGGGGGTCAAAGCTAAACCAACGCACATCTGTATCCCCTGGTTGGAGTTCCAATTTGCTATAGTTTACAGACCGTTTGTCAACTCGTGCAGGAGTACCAGTCTTCAGGCGCCCAGTCTCAAAACCCAAACGTTGGAGAGTTTCCGTTAACTCAACAGCAGCAAATTCCCCAGCCCTCCCGGCTGACATCGACTTGTTACCAACCCAAATTTTGCCACCCAAGAATGTACCAGTTGTGAGAATGACTGCTTTGCACTCGAACCCCACACCAAAATAAGTCTGGACGCCAATTACTTCATCGTTAGCACCCAGTACTAAATCTGTAACCATCCCCTCACGAACAGTTAAATTTTCTTGATTCTCAACAATTCCCTTCATCACCGCCGCATATTCCCGCTTATCAGTCTGGGCGCGTAAAGCCCACACCGCAGGTCCTCGTGAAGAATTGAGAATCCGCTTTTGCAAATAGGTGCGGTCTGCCATCTTACCTATTTCTCCGCCCAGTGCATCTACCTCATGGGTCAACTGAGATTTGGCAGGTCCACCCACTGCTGGGTTACAAGGTTGCCAAGCAATTTTATCTAAGTTGAGTGTCAACAGCATGGTACGGCAACCAAGGCGTGCAGTCGCAAGTGCTGCTTCACAACCAGAGTGACCAGCACCAACGACGATGACATCAAAAGCGTCTTGGAAATCTATAAAATTGTGCATGGTCATAATTAGAAAACACTAGGCTTTGAGATTCTGATCAATTTTAACTAATACTGCATTTTCAATACTTAAGTAATTTGAGGATATAAACGATCGCCTGTAGCAGTATCAAACACAAATAACTGACTCAAATCAATCTCTAACGTCAAGCGATCGCCTGGACGAGGACGCACATCCGCACCGACTTGTACATTCACCAGCACCCCCGAACCAGGTAAACCTGCACGAATCAAAGTCTCCCTTCCCAGAGGTTCCACCACCTTCACCTCCACCACCAACTCTCCTAATTCTTCCTCTGTGTGTTCTCTGCGCCTCTGCGGTTCATTAATATTAATACTCTCCGGCCTCACACCCAAATCAAACCCCTGTCCTTCTCGCAGATGCAACTTATCTTGCATATCCACACTCACAGGTAACACCTGCCCATCCACAGCAAAACCCCCAGCCACATACTTAGCTGGTAAAATATTCATCGGTGGACTACCCAAAAAAGTAGCTACCATACGGTTAGCTGGTTTGGCATAAATTTCTTGTGGTTCGCCAATTTGCTGAATTCTACCCCGATTCAACACCACAATCTGATCAGCCAAGGTCATCGCCTCAACCTGATCATGGGTGACATACACAGTAGTAATACCAAGATTTTGATGTAACTCTTTTAACTCTGCCCGCGTATCATCTCGCAATTGAGCATCTAAATTTGATAGAGGTTCATCTAATAAAAATACCTGTGGTTGACGGGCGATCGCTCTTCCTAATGCTACCCGTTGTTGTTGTCCCCCGGAGAGTTGTTTCGGTTTACGTTCTAACAGATGTTCCAAAGCTAGCGATCGCGCCACCGTCATCACCCTTTCTTGTACAGTCTTCGGATCTATTTTTCGCATCCGTAACCCAAAAGCAATATTTTCTGCCACCGTCATGTGCGGATACAGGGCATAATTCTGAAACACCATTGCGACATCTCTTTGTCTGGCGGGGACATTGTTCATTAACTTATCCCCAATGTAAAGTTTGCCAGAAGTCGCAGTTTCCAAACCCGCAATGGTTCGTAAAATCGTCGATTTACCACAACCCGAAGGCCCTACCAAAACCCAAAATTCGCCATCGGGAATATTAAAGGTAATATCCTCTATAGCGGTGACATTGTTAAATTTACGCTTAATGCTTTCGAGACTAACGCTAGCCATTGTTGTGATTATGGGCTGATCTATCTGGCGAGGTGCGATCGCATTTTAACGCGAAAATTTTACATTACAGTAATGCAGTTTCTTCTTCCAAGCAAAGTTCAATCACTTCTTTAATATTGCTCATTAACTCATCAATTGTTTCTCCTTGACTATAACAAGCTTTGAATTGTGGAACTTCGCCTACATAATATCCATCTTCATCTCGTTCAATGATGACGTAAAATTCTCGCTTGTTGGTATCTAACATAGCCTTATTTCTCCCAAGCCGGGTGAGAAAGCAAAGACGCAATGACTCTGACTCCTCGCAGTTGATTAGAAAGAGGTAAATGACCTTTAGGTGCGGTTAAATCCCAGGTAAATTCTTGAGGGTAACGTGTCCAGTTATTACCTTTTTTCCAACCAATTTTTACCCAAAGATTATCCCAATTTTTCCCTAAACCCAACCAGATTTCTCTTTGTACTGAAAAACCAAATTTACCTTCGGAGTGAACTAACCAAAGTCTGTTAATAGTTTGTAAGTCTGTAACTGGAAAATTATCTACTTCGGTAAAATAAAGCCATTTGCGTTTAACTGCTTCTGCACCCGCAATTTCACACATTTTTTGGAGCGTCATGCGATCACTTGCCTCAAAATCTTGAGTTGCTAGCAGATGTTGCAAGGGACTGTAATCAATACCGCACTCTGATTTTAGAGGCACAATCCCTTGTGGAAAATGGGTTTGTAGAAAATCTTTAACTTGAGGTAAATCAGAGTTATACAACACTTGGTAAGCTTTACCATCAACCCAAGTAGCGGGAGTGTCGCGACGTTCCATTAAAAATTCCATCAGGACATCGAATCCACCATTACCAAGGTTAGCTAGCTGCGGGATTGTTTGTTGTTGGACTTGCAGAGACCCAGCAACTAATTGCCCGCGTAGGGATTCAATGTCAGAAGATGAGCCTGATACAATCATTGGGTCTGTCATGCCATTACTCAAAAAATGCGATCGGTGAACAAGCGATGAAATATAAAATTTTGTAGATGGGCAAGCATTAGTAGCGTAGAGTAGTTTACAGGAAATTGCGCCCAAAGCCTACTCATTATATACCTGCATCATCCTTAGATGTGTCAGTGGTTGTAGAACCCAGTGATCTGATAAACTCTCGCAAAATATCCGTTTTGGTTCTGCCTACAGCTTGACAGTGAGATTCTAACATTGCGAACTCTTGCTCAGTCACCCTGATAGTGATCTCTCTTTTATTTTTCATTGCTGGCTTTTTGCTGTATATTCCCACAGTATACCAATTATGCCTCTAGGCGGTAAGATAGCATCGAAAGAGAGGATAAGGGATCGGGGATCGGGGATCGGGGATCGGAAAATAATCTCGTCTCTCATCTCCAGCCGCTTATACTCTTCTCCAGAGGGGAAAACTCTGTCTGCTGGCTTGCTCAATAACAAGGTACAGCAAAATATGTGATTGCTGTTTGTTATTTATTGTTTTGAATAATGATCTAGCAACAAACAACGATCAATTACCAATGATCAACAAAAATGTCAGCTGATGTCGCTGCACCACAATCAGGAGTGTGTGAATGTACGAAAAAATTACTCCCCCCTCAACCGGAGCAAAAATTACTTTCAAAAATGGTGAACCAACTGTTCCTGACAATCCAATCATCCCCTTTATTCGAGGTGATGGTACTGGGATTGATATCTGGCCAGCAGCCCAAAAAGTGTTTGATGCTGCCGTAGATGTAGCATACAAAGGCAAACGAAAAATTAGTTGGTTCAAGGTATATGCT
Organism: Fischerella sp. CENA71; assembly: GCA_024239075.1. GTDB lineage: Bacteria > Cyanobacteriota > Cyanobacteriia > Cyanobacteriales > Nostocaceae > Pelatocladus. The sequence continues at coordinate 130,523 of JANBVI010000055.1, forward strand.
GGTGATGAAGCTTGCGAATTATACGGTACTTATCAGTATTTACCACAAGATACTCTGACGGCAATTCAGGAGTATGGTGTCGCCATCAAAGGGCCTTTGACCACTCCTGTCGGTGGTGGTATCCGCTCGCTGAATGTTGCTTTACGGCAAATTTTTGACCTTTATGCTTGCGTACGTCCTTGTCGGTACTATGCAGGTACGCCTTCTCCCCACAAAAATCCCGAAAAACTCGATGTGATTGTTTATCGGGAAAATACCGAAGATATCTATTTGGGAATCGAATGGAAACAAGGTAGTGAAATTGGCGATCGCTTGATTTCATTCCTCAACAAAGAACTCATCCCCGCCACACCAGAACACGGCAAAAAACAAATTCCCCTCGACTCTGGAATCGGTATTAAACCAATCAGTAAAACAGGTTCCCAGCGCTTGGTTCGACGCGCCATCAAACACGCCCTGCAATTACCCAAACACAAACAAATGGTGACTTTGGTGCATAAGGGCAACATTATGAAGTACACCGAAGGCGCTTTCCGTGATTGGGGTTACGAACTCGCAACCAGTGAATTTCGGCAAGAGTGTATCACTGAACGGGAATCTTGGATTTTAAGCAACAAAGAGAAAAACCCCAACATCACCTCAGAAGAAAATGCCAGAATGGTTGATCCTGGCTTTGATGCTTTGACCACAGAGAAAAAAGCTCAAATTGTCAAGGAAGTAGAAACAGTTCTTAACTCTATTTGGTCAACTCACGGTAACGGAAAATGGAAAGACAAAGTGATGGTTAATGACCGCATCGCTGATAGTATTTTCCAGCAAATCCAAACTCGGCCAGATGAGTATTCGATTCTGGCGACGATGAACTTGAATGGCGATTATTTGTCTGATGCAGCCGCCGCCATTGTTGGTGGACTGGGAATGGGGCCAGGGGCAAATATTGGCGATGAATGCGCGGTTTTTGAAGCTACCCACGGTACAGCACCCAAACACGCTGGCTTGGATCGAATTAATCCTGGTTCGGTGATTTTGTCTGGTGTGATGATGCTGGAATATCTAGGATGGCAAGAAGCAGCAGACTTGATCAAAAAAGGTCTTGGAGATGCGATCGCAAACCGTCAAGTTACCTACGACTTGGCACGGTTAATGGAACCACCTGTTGAACCTTTGAAATGTTCCGAATTCGCGGAAGCAATTATCAAACACTTTAGTTAGTTTTGAGGGTTTGTAGTAAGTACTTTAGTGCTTAGAAAATAAGGACTAAAGTCCTTACTACGAACTTTATTATTCTTGAATTCAAACTTGACAGAGTACTACGCCAGGATTAATTTTTAGCCTTAAGTGAACCGTATTGGCTTAAACTGAACTGTATTCTCTGAGAACGGACTCATAATTTTTGATCAAAATTTCATCAACTTTACCTCTTTTGCTTGCATTTGAGTTGATAGCTCTAGTCGCAGCTATTTTTGTTTGCTTGTACTCACCATACAAATTTACAATAAACTCTGTGTAGGCATTGCTCAGTAATATATTGCAACCTCTGCGATTTAAATCATCAAAAGTTTCTTTTAATTTTTTCTGTTGATCTTTACTGAATCCATTCACATCGTACCCAGTAAAAGAAGATGTATCTGATACAGGATCATATGGAGGATCAAAATATACGAAATCGCCTTTTTTGGCACTTTGAACAGCTTCTTGAAAGTCAGAATTTAATATATCTATTTGATTAGAATTGAGATATTTACTAACAGCTTTTAAAACCGCAACATCTAAAATATTTGGGTTTTTGTATCTGCCGAAAGGCACATTAAACTGACCTTGGGAATTAACTCTAAATAAGCCATTATAACAAGTCTTATTTAGGAAGATAATTCTTGACGCTCTTTCTACTGGAGTTTTGGATTGATAATCTTTATTTCTATCCCAATCTCTAATAAAATAATAATAAGTTTTATGGTTTTCATGCTTTTTTAGATCCTCTATTAATTCATCCACTGAATCTCTAATTACTTTGTAGCAATTGATTAATTCTGCATTACTATCATTGATAACAGCCTTTTGAGGTTGCAAGCTGAAAAAAAGCGCACCTCCACCAATAAAAGGTTCATAGTAGGTGTTGTAGTGTTGAGGAAGATGATTTGCTATGATATCTGGAACTAACTGTCTTTTTCCTCCTACCCATTTTAAAAATGGTTTTACGAGCTTATTTACTGATACCATTTACCGACCTGAAAATTATTCATAGGATTCTCTACTGTTTTACCTTCAGAATCAGTGCTTTAATTACTGTAATGAGTGCTATATCCAATAGTTGTATATAGGTCTATTGACTACTAAAATTTGACGGTGGGCGATCGCTACTCCAAGCCCACCAGACACAACCACATTGACAGTGATAAAATTCTTGCCATTTGCGACGGTATTCCTCTGTAATTACGGGCGAACGGCGATTAATCCACACTTGTGTAGCTTCCAAACTGCTAGCATGACATGTGGGACAGCAAAACTCACGAGCATGAATTGCTTTATTAGTCCATTCGGGTGGGATAGGAGCAAAAGCCTCTATAGTCATTAGTTATTGGTCATTGGTCATTGGTCAACCGATTTTGGATTTTAGATTTTAGATTTTGGATTGACCCTGACCACAAGGGTACAAGGCTTGGGGATTTTAGATTTACGATTTTAGATTTGTTCCGCCCACAAGGGGCGGGGCATGAACCAAAAAACCCCAATCCAAAATCCAAAATCCAAAATCTAAAATTGGCACGGTCAAGAGTCAATTATCTTCAAAACTGGTACTTTAATATCCAATAGCTTAGGTATTCTAAGCATATATCACAAAAATCATACAAGCTGATGATAGCTCACAGCTTAGTAAACCCCAATCCCCAATCCCCAATCCCCAATCCCCAATCCTTAGTACATGTCATAATTTATGGAGCCAATTGCCGAAATTCGCCGTTTATATGATGTTATGCCTGCTTCTGGTCGAATCATGACCAAAATTCTGAATAAACCGGAGCAAGCAAAAGTAATTGATGTTTCCTTTCCTTTACCTTGGAACCGGGAACGACCAATATATATTAATTTTGATTTATGGCGTCGGTTGACGAAACAACAACGGGATTTGATTTTATTGCGGACAGTTTGTTGGTTGACAGGGGTAAGGTGGTTTAAACCAGATATTTATCAAGGTATAGCCATAGCTGGGATGTTGGGCGCATTGGTAGAATTTTTGCAAAGAGATCCGATAGGTGTTGTTGTTGCTGGTGGACTGACCAGTTTAGCAGTATATCGTATTACTGCTATCAATCGTTCTCAACGCTCAGAGTTAGACGCTGATGAAGCCGCAATCAAAGTAGCACAGCGCCGTGGTTACTCTGAGGCTGAAGCTGCACAGTATTTGTTGTCTGCGATTGAGACAGTTACGAAAATAGAAAAACGTAATGTCCTAAATTTCCATGAATTAATTCGTTGTCAAAATTTGCGGGCGATCGCTGGTTTATCTTCAGTGGGTGTACCAAATAAATTATGAATTACAGTGAAAAAGCTTATACTCATAACCATTAATTGCTGGTAAAGTTTGGCTGTGCTTCACACAATTTTTGACTGCTTCTGGTTCAGCAGCACGAAAATTTACTAACCATAAGTCAAGGGGACGGGGTAGCTTTTCTAAGGTATTTTGGAGAGTATTAGAAGGATTAGTATGTTTGTCTTTATGGGCTAGAAGAAATTTTACAGAGAGGGAAACAGAATCGTGAAACTTGAATTCTCTCGCTACTCCCATCATTTCACCAATTTGTACATGAGTTTTTTGGGTAGTCGCAATCAATATCGGCACTTTAGATGTATTTTGAATCAGTTCTATAAATAAATCTGGGCGGTAATATTTTTGATAACCTAAATTACAAATAACTGTGATAGCACTGAGAAAGCCAATTACCCAGATAATTAGTACAGACATTTTTCCCGTTACTCCCCACCTCACTGTTTTCCCTGGGGGAATATTCCAACTAATTGCTAGACTCGCCCCTAGTAAAACCACTACCGCAGGAAAGTACACAAAGTTATAACGAGCGCCTCTGGTAAGATCAATGCCAAGAAAATAAGTAAAGCAAAAGAATAAAGCGATCGCCCCTACAACTACACCAGCAAACATTTGTGTAATCATGCGGCTTTGTGGTTTGTAAAGCTGAGTTTTAAAACCATCAATCAAAATTGGTATTGCCCAAACAAAGAAAATAGCCATTACTAGCCCAGAAACAATTACTACTGCTAGCTGTGGTGATTCTACTGGTAGTAAAGCAATCATCGTAATCCAGGCTGCCATAGCTTGAAAAATGGGACTAATCCAAGCAATACCAATGCGATCGCCTTGAATCCAATTTGTTAATTTATCACCATAGGCATTATGTAAAAACGCTGGTATCCAAACTATACCTCCGATCAAACTGCCAACAGCAACAGCATAAATACGTCCCCAAGGAGGAGAGAAGAAGGAGAACTTGAGACGCGATGAAGCGGTGAAACGGAGAGTGGGAGACGCGGAGAGTGACAGACGTGGTGATGCGGAGAGTATTTCATCTGTATTCCCCGCGTCCCCGCGTCCCCGCGTCCCCATGTCTTCTTCACCGCGTCCCCCTGTCTTCGCGTCTGTTTGTCTCCACTTTTCCCAGGCGAGAAAAATTAGCACAACGGCTTCAGTAACCAGAGTCAGTGCAAAAAAGTAGTGAGTTGCAACACCTAAAGCATTAATTCCTATCCAAGCAAATACTAACCAAAGGGGTAACTGATTACCCTTTTGGATGTGGCGCGTAGTCACTACTAAGCAAGCCAGAGAAGCGATAACCCACAAAATAGCTAAAGTATAGTGACGAGCTTCTTGAGCTAAAAAAATGCCATAGGGTGAAATAGCCATGATTGCAGCAGCTAAATGACTCACCAAACGGGAACGAAAAGCCAGCCAGCTTAAACCATAAATAGCGGGAATCGATATTGCTCCAAAAATAGCAGCAAGCGATCGCGCTCCCCATAATGAAACTAAACCTGCTTGTGTGGGAAACAACTTCACCCACAGGTGAGTTAGCACAAAGTATAAAGGTGGATGATTGCTTTCACTAAATAAGTGTGTCAATACATCTTGAATTGTTGCATCTGGTTGGGGTTGTAGTGGTTGTAATAAAACATCGATAGCGATCGGTTGATTTAACGGTACTGGCAAAAAACTATTTCCCAGACTGAATACTAAAGTAGAAAATTCGTCTGTCCAAGGGGGTTTTGCTGTCAAATTGATTAAGCGCAAACCAACACCGATGAACAGCCAAACCAAGAGCAAACAAGGATGAAACCAACGGGGATATGGTGGAGCCGCCATCACATTGAATATTAATATAAGTATCAGACGTGAGTTTTGAATTAAAGTTCAATTCAACATCCTAACCTGAATCGCTCAGAATGCCTCATCTCTCTGGAGAGTGGGAGTGAATGAAAAATTCAGCATTACCTGGACTACATTTATATTTTTGTTGCGATAAATCCGACTTGAGCCTTACTAAATCTGAAGTCTCCATATCCACGCATCATTTTGACTTTAAAACCAATTTTTCGGAGTTCTGTTGCAACTTCAGAAGCTTTATATAGTTGAACATGATGAATTTCTTCACTTCGACGATAAAAATTATCTATCTGACGGAATATTGTCATTTTCCGAGTTAAATGGTTTGTGATCTTATTCTCTGTTTTTTCCAGCAAAATAGCCCAATCTTGTCCTTGGGAATAGGTTTTTTGTGGATTCATCCCACAAACATATCCTGGTTGGGCAATATCGAAAATAAATACACCACCTGGTTTTAAGCTTGTGTATATGCGAACAAATAGCTCTTGAATTTCTACTATACTATGCTCATCAAATTGATAATTTAAGCATTCTCCAATTGAGGTGACAGCATCACATTTTGGTAGTGTGACTCTCAGAAAAGATGCTTTTTGAAAATTAGCCTTTGGGGCTTTTTTTCTGGCTAAGTCTATAAATGCATCAGATATATCTATCCCCAAAACCTCATAACCAGCTTGAGTTAGTGCTTTTGCCCAAATGCCACTACCGCACCCTAGATCAACTACAAAACCATTGTTTATACCTTTTTGATGCAAAATTTATAGTAAACCTGGTGCAGATTCAGTTGAAAAAGCTCCAAAACCGACATCGTGAATGTAAGCCAGATCCTCTTGATAACCTGTAAGCATGGATATATGACCAAGTACATACTACTTGTAATACATACTTGGTTGCTTGAATTCCAAAAATATTTATTTCACTTGAGTAACACGCCAACTGAGCTTGAGGTTCACCCAAAAATTCCAAATAGTAGCAATAGCGATCGCAATCAAATTCGCAATATAGCGGTTACGAATCATGAAATTAAACACCAAGTTCAACACCAACACATTCAACACCAAACCAGCCAAACAAATAATGTTGAATTTCAAAAACCGCTTCATGCGCTGACGCCATGAGTTCTGTTGCATCGTCACATCTGCAAAAGTCCAAGCATCATTCCACAAAAAATTATTAAAAATCGCAATCTCACCAGCGAGGATTTTACTGCGAGTTAGGGGCAATCCCAAGGTAGTTGGATCGCTGAGTAAGTAAAGCACCGCCATATCTACAAATACTCCACTCAGTCCCACCAAACCAAAACGGACAAATCGACCAACTGGGAAATTTCGGCTTAATCTTCCGATGTGTCCAGTGGAAAGGCGTAGCCGCAATAAATGATAAATGTATTCTAGATATTGCTTCCAAGTAACTTTGCTCTCACCCTGTTTGCGTTCACAGAATACGTAACCAACTTCAGCAATCTGCTGGATTTTACCACGCCCGATTACCTCCAACAATATTTTGTATCCTACCGGATTCAGAGTAACATTAGCTATGCTATGGCGACGTAAGAGAAAATAACCACTCATTGGGTCTGAAACTCGACCAACTACGCTAGGTAAAATTATCAATCCTAACAATTGAGCGCCACGAGACAAAAAACGCCTTGTTAAACTCCAACTAGAGACTCCCCCACCATCTACATGACGACTAGCAACTGCTAAATCTGCTCCCTGGCCAATTGCATCTAGTAGTTGTAGCAGCACATGAGGCGGATGCTGTAAATCACCATCTATCACCCCTAGAAGACTTCCTTTTGCTACTTGCCAACCCCGAATTACTGCTGAGGAAAGCCCCCTTTCATGCTGACGCCGCATCACTTGCAATTGCGGGTATTGTTGCATTAAAGATTGTGCTACTTGCCATGTACCATCTAGACTATCATCGTCTACCACTATCAATTCGTAGTTTCCTGGGATACGCTCATCTAGTAATTGAGTTAATCTTTGAATGATTTTCTCGATATTAGCAGCTTCGTTGTAAGTTGGAATTACCAGCGAAAACCATATTAATTCTTGAGAAGGTGATTCTGGTATCTGTAAAGTTCCTGATGGAACTGCTAACAATGAACTGGGTTGATTTATATTCATTAAGCAAAGTAGGGATTATCAAAAAGCAGCAATATTCGGATTTTGTGAAAGAGCTAATGTCGTTTATATTACTCCTTAGTTAATGTGTAAGATAGTTTATATTTTTTTAAATTTTAATATAACTCAGCGTATACAAATTTTATCAATAGTTATTACATAAAAGTTATCGCCCTTACACAAGTGTCATATACAATTATTATTTTTGTTTGTAGTAAGGACTTTAGTCCTTACTACAAACTTGTCATTGATTAATAATTTTGTAAAATTCAGATTTTTCGAGGAGGTAGCTCACATAAACTATTCTCAAGAAATAAACAAGAAACTTTTTAATACCTAATATCATCTTTCTATTTCTTTTCCCATAAATTTAATTAGCATATGATTTGATTATCTTTAAATAAAATCATAGCCGTATAATTACTTGAAGCATCGTAATTTTAGTTACATTTAAATATCAAAATTTAAATACTGAAGATATCAAAACTTAGTTAGTAAAATTTTATTAGTTCACTATAGTCAATTTCCAGTCAATCCAGTCTTTGAGAGCAACGGCATATTAAGGTGATAAACAGCACAGTAGAAATGATTCTTGATCGTGCCTTGATGGGGTACGATTTATCGTCTGAACAGGGATTGGTATTATTACAGCAATCTGATCCAAATTCAATTGCTGCAATTCGTGCGACAGCAGACAAACTGCGTCAACGGCAAGCAGGTGACACAGTTACCTACGTTACCAATCGTAATATCAACTTTACTAATATCTGCGAACAGCACTGTAGTTTCTGCGCTTTCCGACGAGATGAGGGTGATGAAGGTGCTTACTGGTTAGATTGGACAGCGATTTTGGCAAAAGCGCAAGATGCTGTTAAACGGGGTGCAACAGAAATTTGTATGCAAGGTGGATTAAATCCAGCAGCCCAAATTAATGGTAAATGTTTGCCTTACTACCTTAAATTAGTCAAAACCATTAAACAGGAATTTCCTCATCTACATCTACACGCTTTTTCTCCCCAAGAAGTGCAATTCATTGCTAGAATCGATGGGCTAAGTTATGCTGAGGTCATCGCTGCTTTAGGAGATGCTGGTGTAGGTTCTATGCCAGGAACAGCAGCGGAAGTATTAGATGATGAAGTGCGGCGCGTACTGTGTCCTGAAAAAATTGACACCGCAACTTGGTTAGAAATAGTCACTACGGCTCATAAATTGGGTTTACACACCACTAGTACAATGCTGTCGGGACATATCGAGAATGCAGAACAACAAATTCAGCATTTAGAAAAATTGCGATCGCTCCAACAAACTGCCATCAATCAAGAATATCCAGCCCGAATTACTGAGTTTATTTTGTTACCTTTTGTTGGGCAAGAAGCACCCAAACCCCTGCGTCGTCGTGTTGGACGGGATCAACCTGTGTTAGAAAATGCACTTTTGCTGACAGCAGTCGCAAGGATTTTCTTAGGAAACTGGATTCCCAACCATCAACCAAGTTGGGTAAAACTAGGACTCCCAGGAGCAATAGAAGCTCTTAATTGGGGCTGTAATGATATTGGTGGAACATTAATGGAAGAACACATTACCACCATGGCGGGGGCAATAGGGGGTACATGTATGGAAGTTGAAACCTTACAAAGTGCGATCGCTTCTTTAGGAAGACCTTACCAACAACGAGATACTATCTATCAAAAGATAGACAATAGTTAAGTTAAATGGTCATTGGGAAGAGACAAGGGACAGATGAGAGCAACAAACGCGGTGAATCAATCAAAAATATTCTCCCTTGTCCCCGTGTCCCCGATCCCTAATCCCCACACTCTTCACCTTGGAATGATCCCCAGGATACCAATCCAGGATAGGATGGACGTTGATTTACATATAATTTGACATCAATGATTATGAAGCGCTATTGGTCACGTCTGCTTGCTCTAGTCTTAGTTGTAGCTATTGGCCTAATGGGTTGTTCCGGTAGCCCAGATGGTTTGTCTGGCGATTATCGCCAAGATACATTAGCTGTACTCAATACTTTAAGACATACCCTAGAGTTACCAGACGATTCACCAGAAAGATTAACAGCGCAATCACAAGCGCGTCAACAAATTAATACTTTTGCAGCTCGTTACCAAAGAGATAATTCTGTTGCTGGTTTGGGTTCTTTCACAACCATGCGAACAGCCCTCAATTCCCTTGCTGGACACTATAGTTCTTATCCCAATCGTCCTGTACCGAAAAAGCTCAAGGATCGTTTAGAAATGGAGTTTAATCAGGTCGAAATGGCGCTAAAGCGTGGTGCATAATTGTCTGTTACGCACCAGTCGATTGTCTAAAGTCATTAGGGGAAAAGCATTTGTACCAAAATATTTTGTTTTTATGGGAAAGATATACGTACAAATGCTTCACCCATAAAAGATTTTTTACCATTTAATTAAATAAAAAACGCGGCAACAGAAATGAGGTTTTGACAGTCAGTAAAATTGGGCTGCAAAGCCTCACAACTAAATTCCTTATTTTACACACTTCTTCCCAACTCAAATGAGTTGAAATTAAGAGTTTTTTCTGTAATTTTATTGTTAAGTATGCTTAACCGTCCCCTGAATGTTGTAAAGTCAATGTTCTTTTGGCGGCGTCTTTTCGCTGCGGTTTTCAGCAGTACTTTGCTGATGCCATACTTGGAAACTCAGCCTGCACAGGCGCAAGAAGTCAACCAATTTTGCCAGATATCAGCAGCAGAAGCGCAAGCAAAAGAGAAATTTCGTTTGTCAGCCTTTCAAGGCGATCAACAAGCGCAAAACCAGTATCAAGAACTTGTGCGCCAACATAAACAAACTGTACAAGAATGTCGAAATCGCACCTGGCCACAAGTCCAAGCAATTTGGTTGCGTTTATATCCCTGCGACATTCAGCCTGGTGGTATCGACAGAATTATGGATCGAATTGTCAACCGAGGCTATAACCAAGTTTATTTGGAAGTTTTTTATGACGGACAGGTACTATTACCAGCAGGAAGTAATTCTACGGTATGGCCTTCTGTAATTCGTACACCGGGGCAAGAAAAAGCTGATTTATTATTGAAGGCAATTCAAGAAGGACAGAAACGGGGTTTAAAGGTCTACGCCTGGATGTTTACCGCTAATTTTGGCTATACTTATGCCCAGCGTCGTGATCGAGAAGGAGCGATCGCACGCAATGGCAAAGGCCAAACAAGCTTGTATGTTGTTGATGACGGTTCTCAAGTATTTATTGACCCATACAATGTGCAGGCAAAGCGCGACTATTACCAGATGGTACAAGAAATTTTACGCCGTCGTCCCGATGGAATACTGTTTGATTATGTGCGCTATCCACGACAAACAGGAGGAAATTCTATAGCCACTAAAGTAACAGATTTGTGGCTATATAGTGAAGCTACCCAACAAGCATTATTTCAACGGGCGCAAAATAATAAAGGGTTGGAATTAATTCGTCGCTTTTTAACCAAGGGATACGTGACAGCAGGAGATATTGGTGAAGTTGACAAACTTTATCCTCAAGAAGGAGAACCAATGTGGCAAGGGCGTACACCACCACCGCCACCCACAGAACCATCATTACCAATAGGACAAAAAGCGATCGCTGCGGTTATCCCCCCCACACAAAGACAACCTATACTGCAATCAGAATTATGGCAACTTTCTGTTGCCCACGCCATGCAAGGTATTTTAGATTTTGTCAATCTAGCTGCTTATCCAGCCCAAAAGCTGGGTATTCCCGCAGGAGTAGTGTTTTTTCCTGATGGCAATCAAACCGTTGGACAAGGTTATGATTCCCGGTTACAGCCTTGGGATCGGTTTCCAAGTTCTCTAGAGTGGCATCCAATGTCTTATGCTAATTGCGGTAATGCTGAATGTATTGCAGCGCAAGTCAAGCAAGTGCTAAGTACGGCTAAACCAGGTACAAAGGTAATTCCTGCGATCGCTGGTCAATGGGGTAAAAATTTCAATGGTCGCCCATCACTAGAAGCACAAATGCAAGCAATGAGACCATTCGCCTCGCAACTTAGAGGAGTGAGCCATTTTGCTTATTCTTGGCAAGATCCTGAACACGATCAAGAACGGAAATTCTGTCGGGCGAAGTGAGCGGGGAATTGGGGAATTGGGGAATTGGGGAATTGGGGAATTGGGGAATTGGGGAATTGGGGAATTGGGGACGCGGGGACGCGGGGACGCGGGGACGCGGGGACGCGGGGAATTGGGGAATTGGGGAATTGGGGACGCGGGGACGCGGGGAATAACCAATGACTATTGACTATTGACTATTGACTATTGACTATTGACTATTGACTATTGACTATTGACTATTGACTATTGACTATTGACTATTGACTATTGACTAACAACTAATTTTGTTTCTGTACAAACAGCATCTAAAGGTTGATCCCAAGGTTCAACAGGTAATTGGGGTAAGTAGGCAAAATCAAAGACAACGCCAATAGTTGATTTGTTTGCCCACTCCGGTGCAGCAAGCAAGCGATCGTAATATCCTCCGCCGTAACCCAAACGATAGCCTTGCTGGTCACAAGCAACACAGGGAACGAGAATTAAATCTACTTGATCAGGCTCTATAATTGGGGCTTCAGGATCAGGTTCGGGAATACCGTATGTACCAATAATTACTGGAGCGTTGAGTATCCAAATATGCCACGACAGAGAATTACCGATGCAGCGAGGCATACCCCATATTTTTGGAGAGTGACTATCTTCATCTTGCTTAAATAGGGGAGTTAAATCGGGTTCCTGACGAAAGCTGAAATAAGCCAGTACTGTTTTGGCTTGAGTAAACTGAGGTGAATTGAGAAGGTTAGTATAGATGCGATCGCTTTTTTGTTTCCATTCTGCTACTGACATTGATTGACGTTGTTTGAGAAGCGATTTTCGTAGTTTCGCTTTATCTAGTAGGCGATCAACTTTATCCACGCGAGAAAACTAATTGATGAAACGGCATCTTACGTTTCTATTGTAAGTAAGTGGGCAGGAATAAACATAGTGGGAATTACGAAAAGTAAACATGTACCAATCCTTACCAATGACAAATGACTATTGTACAGACGCAAGGAACATCGCGTCTCTACTTAGCTTTATTTGTGCCGACTTACTTAATTAACTCTTTAACTTGATTAGCGATTAGGGGATGTGGATCTTTTTGCAGTTGGGGCAGAATTTTGCTCAAAATGCGGGGTGATACTACATTCAAATAGGCGATCGCTGCTTCTCGAACAAAGCTTGTGGGATGACTCAAGCTTTCTAAAACTTGTTCTGTAGTGAGTCGGATACGCGCAACTTGAGCAAAATGGAAACAGCAAGCCAAGCACCAATCAGAAAGTAAGTTTTTATGCATTAATAAACTACGGGTACGTTCATTAATTGACATTTGTTGGTATTCTGCCATCTCTGCGGCGATGAGATATTGTAGTTTTTCTGCTGGCGATCGCCTATCTAAAATATTGATTAGTAAAGATTTATGCTGCAATTTTATTGTGTGTTCTAAAATTTCTAATCCCCGTGCTAAATTGACTACTGATTCTGACCGTAAATTAAAAGCTGCTGCTTGGATACTTTCTATCGGATAAAGTAGCTGCAAGAGTAATAATAATCGTTCTTTAATATCATTTTCTAGTTCTAAAATGGCGCGATTGAGTAAAGATATAACAGCAACAATGCTGATATCATAATGATATGTTTCCAGGGTTTCTTGTGTTTTAAAATCTATATATTGATTATAGGTTTCTAGTTGATTTTGAAAATCTATATAAGCTGCATAAATTTCACCAACAAAATTTAGTTCTTGCTCAATAAGTCTCTTGATTTTTGTTTCATAAAACTGTTCTAATGCACCCAGAAGTCCTTCTTTTTGTAATCTTTTAAATAAAGGACGGAGAATGTGATCTCTACTATTACCCCGCGATGTTTCTAAAAATTGCCACAAGGTTTCTATCGCTTCTAAGGTGGGTATTTGACTAATTGTACGCCAAGCATAAATTCGCACTATTTCTGGCTTATAGACATTCGTAGCTAATTCAACCAGCATTGGTAGGGTTTCGTTGTCCAGTTTTACCAAAGCTTGCATAGCTGCATTTCGAGTTGATTTGTAATAAAGTCCCCCCAACAAGGCTGGATAGTACTCTTCTAGGCGAGTTGCGGCGATCATTTCTATGACAGCAAAACGTACTCGTAGGTAATCATCTTGCAACAAATTGGGAATATGAATTCGCAGTGCTTGTAGATAAACTGCTTCACTCAGGGCTTTGACTGCGTTCATTCGTTCTTGTTCTTGTTGGTGAGTCAGCATCCGCCGTAAAGTTCTGGTGGCTGCTACTTTGTGCATAGCTTCTCCCTGACGCAGCAATAAGGCGGCGGCTGTTGCACGGATGATTGAATGTTGCTCTTGTCTCAAGTACTTTTCTAATAGATTGACATCTGAATCTGACTCAGCCAACCAAACGTAGCGTAAAGTCAGGGCAAATACTTCTGGAGTCACACTATTTTGGGGTAATTCCAATAAAGTACGGATTTCTGGTAAGTAAGCAGGATTTACACCTGCTGCTAGCATGACTTCCAAACTAGATTTCTGCAATTCAGGAGATAGCTTGACTAATAGGGGGGCTAAGACTTCACTTACACCTTTGGGATCAATTTGAGATAAAAGTTCAATACAAGAACGTTTATCTGTGTCAGTTCCTTTTTCCCCCAAGGCTTTAATTACTGCTTCCTTAAATGCACGTAAATCTACATTTTTACCACTAAATTTTCCTTGTCCTGCACTTAAAACTAACAGATTCACGTAGCGCGATCGCAAAAACCAAATAACTAGCAAGCAGCATAAAGCCACAAGTACAGTTTCTGCCACCATAATTGATTCATGTACGGGTGTAGATAGCAGTCTTCTGCCAAACCACAAGGTAATTAAAATCACAAAACCTGCTGTTCCTGTACCAAAAGCATCAGCCACACCTCCGGCTAATGACTGGACATGGCTGCGAATTTTATCTGGGATTGGTTGGAAAAGTAAAGGCCCGCTACTGACAACAAGGGTGTAACGCAGAAGTTCGTCTAGAAATTTGAGAGTCACTAAACCCCATAAATGATTATGGGAATCACCCCAAGGCAATAATCCTAATAAAGGTATGGTAAGAGGCATTAACAAACCTACGGTGACTGGTAAAGTTGCAGCAGTAACAAATACTCCAAAGCGTTCGAGAGCGCGACTGGAAATAAATAACTGCATTGCTAACTCGCATAATCCCGTAATTCCACCTAAGAAACCTAAAAAGCTAGCAATATCTTTACCCTGAAAATTTGAGTTCAACTGGGTAAGATATTGAAAATCGATTAAGACTCCTATTGCTTGTAAAAGAGCAAAAAATGCAAATAATAACCAGGCGTAACGCTTGATTGGTCCAAATAGGCGCCGCTTTTGAGAGTATTGTGCTGCTTCTATTTCAATTTGGGGAGTATCAGGAAAGGCTTGGTGATAATTTTGACTCAGATAGAAAAGAATACAAGCCCCTAAGCTGATGAATATACCAGCTATGGGCATAATCACGTTATCGAGTCCTACAAATAACAATAAAAACGGTAAACTAAAACCACTGATCACATCAGCAACTAAAATACCGCTACTAATTAGGGGAAAGGCGCGTTTGATCTCCCGAATGTTGAATAGTTGATTCGCTGTGATCGAAGTGTTGAGGTCGTTGATCACATAGAATGCATCTACCCATAACCGCAAGACAAATATAATAAATACGGAAAGATAGGAAACGTGTAAACCTAAACGAAATAGAACTAATGGTATAAACATGCAAGGCGCGATCGCCACAATAATGCGCCGCAAGGGAAAAATCTTTTGCAATCGTGAGTATAAAATTACCAAGGCTGCACCCATAATGGCACTGGAGATATAAATCCAAGGTAAGAATTCAGACCCGTACTCATCTAGAAACAGCGCCACTGTCGAGTCTTCTGACCACCGCAATCCGATTGAAGTAGTTGTATAAAAAGCGAACATTAACCAAGTGCGATCGCTTTCCTCCGGTCGGAGATTCACCCACTTGAGTAAGTGTGACAGAATACCTTTTCTGGGAGCAGTCCAGTAATTTTTCAGTTCCATGCAGTTTGACTGTGTTATACCTTGAATTTGCTGATGGTTCATGGTTGCTGGCTCGTTTTTGGAGACAACACACAACCCACAAATTTAGTTACTCAGTTCTGCATGATCA
This sequence comes from Fischerella sp. CENA71, assembly GCA_024239075.1. GTDB lineage: Bacteria > Cyanobacteriota > Cyanobacteriia > Cyanobacteriales > Nostocaceae > Pelatocladus. The sequence goes on from JANBVI010000055.1 coordinate 146,301, forward strand.
GTATTAGACTTTTTGCGATCGCATTATTTTGATATGTAAATGCGTTAAACATCTCAAAACTAACGCGATCGCCAACTAAGGTAAGTAAGGTAAGGAATTTATGAATCAGACCCCTTTACCTTTAACCTGAAAATGAGTACATAGCAAAAACCCTGAGTAACTGAGTATTATTTTTCCCACTCAGAACTCAGGATTATCAATTTTATGAGAATTTTTTGCTTGTTGATGCTTAGTAATTAAATAGTTGGTGTTTTACCAGTATCTACTAACCACTAACCACTCACCAAATTAAACTATTTCTTCGGAGAAAGAAGCATCATCATGTTTCGCCCTTCTTTTTTGGGTGCTTGCTGCACCTCTGCGAGTGCTTCTAGATCAGTCGCCATCCGTTTGAGTAAATCTTCTGCTAAATCGCTGTGTTGTATTTCTCGACCCCGAAACATGACAGTGGCTTTCACTTTATCGCCATCCTTGAGGAAACGTTCTGCTTGCTTAACACGGACGTTGTAATCATGTTCTTCAATCTTGTAGCGCATTTTCACTTCTTTAACGTCAGCAGTGTGCTGCTTTTTCCTGGCTTCCCGCGCTTTCTTCTCCTGTTCAAATTTGTATTTTCCATAGTCCATGATCCGACAAACGGGCGGATCAGCCTTGTCACTGAGCAACACTAAATCTAGCTCTTTTTCCTCGGCTAGTTGCAGCGCTTCCTGTGGGGACAGAATCCCCAATTGGGCTCCATCAGTATCGATGACCCGAATTTTCGGAAAGCGAATCCTTTCATTAATTTGGGGCAAATCGCGAGTTCTTTTTTTCTCAGTCACTGGCATTGTGATTTGTGGCAGTTCTTTGTTAAGAATAGTGTTTGGTATTGTGTAATCTGCCTCAGGATGATTAAAAATATCTGAGGACTCAAATTAAAGGTCTACATCTAAGGTAGCTGATCCATCGGATATTCTTTGGACAATTGTACCTATTCTGTCATTCTACTCATTCTGAAAGAATTTCTATCCAATAGTTAACCTAAATTACACATCCGCAGCATTTATTAACTATTTTAGCATTTGTCTATCGTATTATTAACACCTTGTATATCTAAATGCCTCAGTATATTTACTAGTAACCGTAGGTGCAAAATTAAAATTTGGGCATGGGGCAACAAATCAAAATTTTAACTTACCCTCTGGGAAGCCACTTACGCATCTATGACTTTTGACTTGTTTTGTCTGTCTTGTGCCTCCTATACCCTTTCCCCTATCCCCGATTCCCGATCCCCATTTTCAATTTAGACCATAACGCTGACAAAGGGTTTGGAGTTTTTCACAGAGGAGCGATCGCACGTTTTCTGGCGACACAATTACACAATCTGGTGCATACTGCATAACTTCGCGGATAAACCAAAAGGTACTAGATACACGCCTGATCACTCGCCGTACTCGTTGTTTATCTGGTAGCCATTCATTTAATATGTCTTCTGGTTTGGCTTGGTAAGCAAAGGCTAAACCGTTAAATAAGTGCATTTCTACCTCTATTTGTGCCAAGTGCGATCGCCATTCACCAGCAATTGCGATCACAGCAGCGTCTTGGATTCTATCTAAACGCAGACTCCAGTTATTTCTTAACTCTTCTACATCCAAATTTCCTTGTGTCTCTTCGCACCAGCAATCAAGATATTGACGCTTTTCGTGGGGTGTAACTTTAGCATAACGAACAGTAAAGTTCCATACTCGCTGTGCGGCGTCTTGATAGGAAAGCTGAAAGGGTTGTTCGCGTAGGATGAAGCGGTCAATCTCTAAACGCCAAGGTGGAGGTAAATTTTCTAAAAAACGCTCTATTTCAGTTCGCAGTGGGATTGATAGTTCACTGCGTTCGAGAAGCAGTTTGGCAATTTCTTGTGCTTGCTCATTTTGACCAATATCAGTTAATGCATGCATGGCTCGATCTAAGGCTCTCAGGCGTGTTTCTGACCAATCGTGATTTTTACCGATGGTTAACTGATGACGAGCGATCGCTTCTACTAGTTTAGAGATGTTTGGGCGATCGCCCCACATCATACCGAATTCTCGCGCTAGGTTTTCTAACTCGGCTTTATCGCGTTCTGATACCGATAGGGTGATGGAATGACCTTTTCGACTCATTTTTATACGGACACTTTTATATGGACATATCTTGCTAATCTCTATTTTGCGTGCCAAGATAGGATTTAACAACAAATTACGGACACTATTTAAGGATATGTCCAATTACAGTATTTCGCTTAAGCCTGTATATTCTCAAACAGTACCCACACCTAACGGAGTTAATTTACCCGATGGTTTATCACTTGTATGGCATCAAGTCGAAACATTAAAAGCTTTGCAACATCCAGACAATGATGTAGTTATTGACGTAGCAATGACGGGTGATGGTAAAACTCTAATTGCTTACTTACAATCACTGCAAGGAGAAACACCAGAAGGATTTTGTTATACTATTGCACTGTATCCAACTAACGAACTTGCGCGCGATCAGGAAGCTCAAGTTAAGAGATATATAGAGCAATTCAAGCCGAATAATGATCCACGTATCTCTAGGCTAAGTGGAGCAGAATTAGAAATTTATGCTGAAAGTGAAGGAATTAAAAAATGGGAAGCGATCGCAACCCGCATTCAAGAATCTGAAATTATCCAAACTAATCCTGATATTTTTCACTATCTTCATCAGCACGCCTACTTAACTCCTAAAGATAGCCCTAATAAGCTATGGAGTCCTTTAGATACTAAATTTGATTTATTTATCTTCGATGAATTTCATGTTTTTGCTGCTCCACAGATTGCCAGCGTTATTAATACAATGTTACTGATTCGCCATACCAATCGGCGTAAAAAGTTTTTGTTTCTTTCGGCTACACCAGATGAACAACTTATTGAACTTTTGCAAAAGGCGGGATTTAAACCACCTGTAGTGATAGATCCTGTTCAAAAAAATAAATATCAGTTTCCAGATACTTTAGAGCAAAGCCAAAAATTACAGGAAGATGGATGGCGACAGGTATCAAGACAAATTGAGTTGACATTTATTGAATTGGAACCTACTTATAAAGCTTCTGAAACTTGGCTTTGGGATAACCGCTATACAATTTTAGAGCATTTTCAACGCCAACCTAATAGCAAAGGAGCAATTATTCTTAACTCAATTGCAGCAGTTAAGCGTTTAACTAAATTATTTAGAGAATTTTTGCATCCTTTAAAAGTTGAAGAAAATACAAGCTTAACAGGCAAAACCAATAAAGATAAATCTCTAATAGCTGATTTAGTGCTAGGAACAAGCACGATTGATGTAGGCGTTGATTTTAAAATTAATTTTCTTCTATTTGAATCAGCAGATGCAGGAAGCTTTATTCAACGATTAGGTAGATTAGGAAGACATGACAGTTATGAAAAAGAAGATGGAAATAAGTTTATCTTTGATAACTTTACTGCTTATGCGCTAACTCCTAAATTTTTAGTAGAAAAGTTATTTAAGGGAGATCAGCCACCATTAGAACCCAATAGCATTTATGATCGTCCGTATTTCCACAACCAAATCCGCGATAAATATCGTCAAATTAATAATTTTCGAGCATATTACCGACGATGGGCAGGTGTGCAATCAGTCCTGCTTAGTAGTAATCAAGGATTGAATCATAAAACAATTAGATCAGAATATGCAGGTAGTCGGGAAGCATTTATCAAAGATTGTCAACAAGTATTTGGAACTAGCTTAGGTAAAGTAAGAGGTTGCATCAAAAAATGGAAGGAAGAATGGCAAGAGCTTTCTGGTAATAAAACAGGAAATCCCATTGCTGAAGATGCTTCTAGCTTTCGGGGTTCTAGTGGATTGCAGTGTAGTTTGTATGATTTGACAGAAAAAAATATTGCAGACAGGTTTAAAACGTATGAATTACCTGGAATTCTGAGCAATTTAGAAATTGAGCCAATCACAGAAGTAGAGTTTATGCGACGGTTGCGGGAAACAACGGAACGCATAAATCAACCAATTCCCAAGGGAAGATTTGAACACTGTTTGGCGTTTATGGAGTTAAAGGATTACAGGGAAGAAAGATTAAACTGGCGGTTCACGTATTCAGGAGACTTGAGAGCGATCGCAGATTCTGCAAAAGTACAAGTTTTGTTAGGGGTTCAGGTTATGCAAGAACCCGCTACTCGCTGGATTTACGCAATCAACAAGCGTTTGAAAGAAAGAGGTTTGGTTAGCTACATTATTCAGATGCAAGTGGACGAGGCAAAAAAATGTCTACAGCTACCAATGCACTTTCAAATTTATCCTATTGATGAGGCTGGTAGAGATGATGCAGCAGCCTACTCTGTCGCTTTTGGTCAGTCAGCTTTACTCTTAGATACTCTAGCCTGTCGTCGCAAGAGTTCAGGGGGCGAAGCATGGATTTGTTGAAAGTATCATCCCTGATAGGGATTGTAAGTAACAGGACGGAGAAGCTTACGCCAGTAAGTTCAGACGTATTTATTTCAATCCCTGATAGGGGTTATAAAAGCTTGCAGTTGATGCAAGTCTTAGTCCGTCCATATATAAAAGTACCACATCACAACACCCAGCCATTAGGTTTTGACATATTCAACTGTTAAATAAATCTGAACTTTATTTTGATAAGCGATCCCTTGACCTGCTACTGAGACAAGTGTTAGCGTTTGACCAACACTCTATTAGGAGGAGTAAATGAATAAAAAAGAACGCATACGCCAACTTTTGCTTGACGGACAGCCTCACTCAGCAGAAGAACTTGTACCCATAACTTGGAGATTCAATGCTGTTATTGATTCACTCCGCAAAGATGATGGATACAACATTAAAACTATTCGGGTTGCTCATAACGTTTACGTTTACCAAATGATAGTAGAGCAAACTGCCTAGTTTTCATGAAGACTCTCTTCTCTAACTTTATGAGAGTCTCACAGGTACTAAGGGAAGCTTATCAGTAGCTTGCGGCGTTAAGTACAGACATAGGTAGTCTCAACCCCCGGTAATGGCTGGTTAAGTCACTTGTCAAAACCACCGCTATTTATAGAAGAGTTAAATTCTGTTAAAGCTTCCCTTTTCCTGCTCAATTCAAGCAATTTAAATTAATCTAATTGGAAGTTTAAAATGGCTAAAAAACCTGGAAATGCAAAACCAGAACAACTGGATTTATTCAGTTATGAAGAAGAAACGGATTTACAAGACCAATTAGATGAAGATTTTTTAGAAGACGAAAATGAGGATCAAGATGAAGATTTAGGTTTTGGCTTTGGCACTTCTAGCCGTGATGTTTCTATTGAGCGAGAATTACTGACACTCAAGCTCTTAAGAGAGGCTATTTTAACTCAAAATCCTGATGATGAAATTATGGCAGATTTTGCCAACCACGTTTTACCAAATTTGCTACGAGTAGCTATTGGTGTGACTGCTAAAGGCGGTAAATGGATTGAGAATAAAGAACAGGAGCTAGAAGCATTAGGAGAAACTTTAGACAGACGTAATGCAGGCGATCAATCTCTCAATACTCACTTACTCAATGGCTTATTTCCTGCAAATTTAATTGAACAACGTCTAGAAAAGTTAGATACCACAGTTAAACGAGTTATTCGTGAGACAGAAAGACGTTTGTTAATTGCATCTTTTATTTTACATGATTTTGAGAAGTTTGATTATGATAGATTTCCAGAAATGCCACAAAAATATAAAAATCTTCAAAAAGATAAAAAACAAAAAATTCGTGATTTATCCATATTAGAGCATCGAGAAATTATTGATGTAATTATTCGTTATTTGAAACTAGACTATTTAATTAATCCACAAGATGACCATAAATATCGAGAGTATCTTGATGATATACTTTGTACTGCTTATAATACCCAAAGAAGATGGGATACAAACTGGAATTTTTCAGAACATAGCGAATTAAAACCGAAATTAAAAGGTGATAAGTTAGTTTGCCTTGCTGCATTAGCTTGTCTTGCTGATCGATTGGCATCTATTATTAAACATCCAAAAGATGCTTTAAAATCAGGTATCAATAATATTGTAGGTCAACTTAGTAATAGACAATTAAAACTGAGCTATCACAGTATTGCAGAAAATCGTGGTGTGTTAACTAATGTCGTAAATAATGCACTAATTGATGCACATAAAGATTTTAACACAGAGGAAAATACACATTACGAACCATTACTTTACCTACCTACAGGAGTAATCTACCTAACACACCGCAACGCTCCACCTGTAAAACTTGAAAGCATACCAGAAAGAGTTGTTGAAAATATTAAATCACTTTGTGCAGGTGAACTTAAAGCCAGACAAACAGGATTTAGTCGTGATGGTAAAGGCATAAAATATGCCGATTACTACAGTTTATTTTTCGATACTCCAGAATTAATGCAAGTTGCCTTAAAAGCAACCAAACGAATATTGAAAGACGGAAAACAACCTGTTTCTCAAGACCGGAGTCATAATTTAATCAAATTTCAGAAGCAAAATATTTTATCATCTGCTTACGATTTTAAATTTGATAATGATATCCGGATAGATCAAATTGCGGAATTTGGTGATTTAGTTAGTCGAAAAATTTGGGGAGAAAGAGTTAAAAAGATTGAGGATGTACGTAAACAACGTCAGAATGAGCGTAAAAAAAATAAAGCCTTACCAGAAATACCTGCAATAGATTTAGTCGCAGAAGATTTAATTTGTAAAGTTGCTGAATTTTGGAATCTATCTGAATATATACCTGTAATTAGAGAAATTCAACGAATTAATGAAACTTTAAAGGAACACAAACTCAAAGGTAATACAGGGGGTGTACCCTATGAATGGTATTTTTTAGCTGCAAAATACCTACAAAAACACCCAGGTATTGAGGATGTTCGTCCAGTGTGTGAGGAAGTAATCGCCCATATTTCTCAAATTATTGAACCTATTGCTACTCAGTATGTATTACCTGATGGTTGGGATGATTTACGAGTTTGGGTGACAAAGGTTATCATGCTACCGGAGACAGGGGAAAATTGCTTACTACCTTACAAATTTTTAGAGGAGTTTGAATCTTATAAAGCAGCTAAGAAAAATGGTAGAGGAAGGCAATTAATCTGTTCTATCTCTCACTCTTCATATACAGTCACAGAACAGATGGAATCAGCAGTCTTATTTGCTCCTCAAGTTTATACTAATAAACAAATGTTAGGAGGTTCTAACGCTAAACGTAATATTTCTAGTATCGCTGGTATTGAAATCATGTTGCGACAGATTTTAATGAGTCAAACCCAAGCAAATGGAGGAAGGTTTGAGGATGCTAAATATAGATATCTATACTTTTATCCAACCTATTACTGCACTCCTGAAACAAACGCCTTTTTACATAAAGCTTATGACAATATTAAACAAACTCGCTTTGATACTGGAGTTCGTAATCATTTTATTAGTAAAGATTTGACAGCTAACTTTGGACTAGGACGCTATCAAAATGCTGATTTATTCTATATAGATGAAAGCTCAGGCAAAAGAAATGAGCGCACATTCAAACTTTCTTACCCCAACAAACAACCTCTAACATTTTACTTCATGGCTTTACCTCCAGAAGTTAGAGGCAAAGATAAAAAACCTACAGATACAGAGTCTTGGATCATGCCAGCTTGGTTATCATTTGCATTTCCGATGATTCTGGACGTAAAAACAGTAGTTTCAGAATCTCCAATTCCACCATTTACAGATGGGGCAGAATTTGAAGAAAGCGTATTTCTTGATAGTGCGCCGCAAGCATTTAGAGTGTTATTAAAAGAGCAGCGTTTTCGCCTTGATTATATCTTAGAAGGTTGGAAGCACAAAGAAACTAATAAGCAATATCCATCACCGTTAAATCTCTTAACAGCAGCTTATGCTATTCATTTAGATGTTCATTCTAAACAAAGTAAAACTGGCTATGACCCTAACTGGGGTAAGTTTAGTGAGCTTGCAAAAGACTTTGAGACAAGTCCACTTTATATTTTCGCTTATTTGAATGAGTGGGTACGTAAGCAAAAAATAGATGCCCCAAGCATTAATAAAGTCAAACTTTATGCTTATCACTTTTATCCTTGTTTTGACCCTGATACAAAATTTGATTCTATTAAAGAGGAATTAATTGTGGGAGAAGAATCTAGTTTGAACCATCCTAAGAAATTAATGGAACTTTATCGCCGATTTTATCGAGCCAAATCTAGTAAAGGAAAACCAATTAAATCCAATGCTATCTTGAAACCAATTGATGAAGCAGCAGATACTATTATCAAAGCTGACAAAGAAGTTTTCAAAGGTGAAGTGTTAGTTGATGCTGTAGCAGCTAAGATTTTCAAATTAATGGAGAGAGTTCGTAACTCAACAGCAGAAGGACGTTGGGTTATTGCTCATCGTGATGAAGAAAGAGATGCAATTTTAGATTTTGCACGATACTTTGTTTTAGAAGTTTTTGAAAAATCTTTTGCGGGCGACCGCGCTCGTTTATCAGGTCGTCAACTTAACCTCATAAAAGACACTTGTGAATTTCTATATCGTCTAGAGAATGATAAGGAACGCCGTGAGAAAGCTAATAAGTCTAATGATGATATTTCATATGATAGTGAGGATGAAGATTAATAGCGTATTTCTGATTCATACTATTCTTTTGAGTTTTCCATGAGGAGCAATTTATCCTTGTTTTTCTATCCTCAAACTATCTTGTATTTATCTAAAAACTGGAGACAAAAATTATGTCATTTCTAAAAATAACTGACTCAAAATTCTTCCATGATGCAATTCCCTACAAACCGATGGGTAAATATGCCCATTTTCTCACCATCCGCATTACCGAATCTTACCCGCTATTTCAAACAGATAGTGAATTGAATAAAGCACGGGTAAGGGCTGGAGTCAAAGATAGAAACACAATTAGCCGTCTGTCGATGTTCAAGCGTAAGCAGTCAACACCAGAACGTTTAGTTGGTCGGGAATTACTGCGGAATTACGGTTTAATTACTGCTGAAGAATGTGAATATAATGTAGCTTTTGCTATGGATAATCCTGATTGTATTATTTACGGCTTTGCTATTGGTGATTCTGGTTCTGAAAAATCAAAAGTTGTTGTAGATACAGCATTCTCTATCACAGCATTTGATGAGTCACATGAAATATTTACTCTTAATGCTCCTTATGAAAATGGAACAATGGCAGCAAAAGGAGAAAAGAAATCTGATGGCAAATTAGATGGAGAAATAGGTACAGTTACCGCTAGGATTAACCAGCAAGATCATATCCTACCTCAAGTTTTCTTCCCTAGCATTGTCACCCTCAAAGACCCCACAGAAGCAAGCTTCCTTTACGTTTTTAATAATATTTTGCGTACACGCCATTATGGAGCGCAAACAACCCGCACAGGGAGGGTGAGAAATGAGTTAATTGGGGTTGTATTTGCTGATGGAGAAATTACTAGTAATTTGCGTTGGACTCAAGCAATATATGACCATATGAAAGCGAATAATTCTTTAAAGTCTCCTGATCCTTTGGATGAAGATGAAGTAATTACTGCTGCTAAAAATGCCATTGAAACTTTAATGTCTGAAGAATTCATTGTCCATACTGACTTTATTGGTGATGCTTTTGAGCCTCTATTGCAAGAAGTGAAAAACCTCACTGCGAACGAAACAGGAATTAAAAGCATTTTACAAAAAGCTGATGCTGAAGCTAAGGCTTATGCGAATAAACACATTAGTAAAAAGAAAACTGCTGCTAAAGCGGGGAAAGAGTGATGGTATTGATTTACCGTTGTCAATTAGAATTGCACGACAGCCTTTATTATGCCACGCGTGAAATTGGCAGATTATACGAAACAGAGCCAGTAATTCATAATTACGCTCTCTGTTATGCATTAGGATTAGTTGATAGCGAAAAATATTCAACAAACGTCCCTGAAAAAGATTCCTACCGCTACTTTTGTCCCGAACAAGTGCCAAAATACGAGGAACATTTAACGCCGCTAAATCAACAGGGAATCTACATTACACCAGCGCGATCGCTTAATCATACTGCCATTCTCAACACTTGGAAATATGCAAATAACAACTATCATGTTGAGATGGAAAAAACCCAAAAAAACATTCCTAGTTTTGGTAGAGCCAAAGAAATTGCACCCGAAAGTCAATTTGAGTTTTTTGTGATTTCTCAAAAAGACATCAAAGATTTGTTACCAAAATGGATTCGCTTGGGTAAATGGATGAGTAAAGCTGAAGTCACAGTTCAACAATTACTAAAATTCAAAGTTAATGAAGGTATATTCACTTGCACTCATCCTTTAAATCCTTTGGATGTCATGTTCACTAATCAAGTGATTAGTTATGATGTGGTAAATATGCCTCCAGTTAGCCTCATTCAAAATGTGCAAATGCGGGGACAATATTATTATCTTGAGGATATAAAAGAACAAATTCCTGTGCAAATGGTATATCGTTTTAGAAATTAATCACTTCCCAAAACCGGAACTACGTTTTCTTTTCTTCGCTGATGCTTGCGCCAGCAACTCTGCACTAAAACCTCCTTGATGTTCCAACATCAATTTGCGGGTGCGCTGGCGTTGGTATTTCTGCACCTCAGTGGCGAGGGGATGAATGGAATCAATATTGAGATGAGTAATGGAGATAACATAACGTTCTTCTTCTTCTGGATTAGATGCTAAAACACACATAATCCCACCCATATCTCCAGAATATTTCACATCTTCAATCAAAAATTCTTTGTTAGGATTTGCTACCTCTCCTCGTTCTTTTAAAGTTTTGAGAAACTCTTTTCCCGCGCGTGCTTTAATTGGTAAGCTTTCTTGCAATTTTTCTGTTAGGGCAACTGCTGCATCATAATCGTCAATAATCATCTATATTTCTCCTTTGATGATTTTTTCCTAATTTCAAAGCATCTCATGCCACACAGTCTTGTTCTCAATCTGATTCCCCAGTCTCCGATTTACCCTAATTATCTTACTGGTAGACATTACCACGCGCTATTTTTAAATCTTGTTAGTTCGGTAGATAAAAAATTGGGTGATTTACTCCACGACTCTAGCGCCGATAAAGCTTTTACTCTTTCTCCGTTACAAGTACAAACAAGTTACACAGGTAATGGTAGTGGCAAGCGAGGATATTCTAGCCACAAAAATTACATTTTGCAATGGGAACAAAATAAACCAATTGCTCCAGGTACTCCGTGTTGGTGGCGTATCTCTCTGTTAGATGACGCTTTATTTAGTCAACTCACGCCACTGTGGCTAAATATTAATCCCGAACATGCTTGGCACTTAGGTTCTGCGGATTTGTACATCACTAGTATTCTCGGTACTCCCCAATCAACTCAACCTTGGGCTAATGCTTGTACTTATAAACAATTATACGAGCAAGCCTCAGAGAGCGATCGCACAATTTCCCTTACCTTTTCCACACCTACCGCCTTCCGTCAAGGTAAATATGATACTACTTTACCTACTAGAGAATGTGTATTTAATTCTTTACTAGCGCGTTGGAATAAATATAGTGGAATTGAGTTTGACAATATTTCTCTTGATGCGATTTTTCCCAGTTTTGTTAATATTCATACTGAAATGTTAGCTGATTCTCGTAGTAAGTTTATTGGCATTATTGGAGAAGTGAATTATCGAATTTTAGGAGAAGCTGAACCCATCACAATTAAGCAAATTAATACTTTAGCTGATTTTGCTTTATATGCCGGCGTTGGAAGAAAAACAACCATGGGTATGGGTATGACACGCAGAATTTAATTGGCTATCTTTTGTTTTTAGCACTATGAACAATACAGAATATATTCCGATTGCGGCATTAAATCAATATGCTTATTGTCCGCATCGCTGTTGGCGGATGTTTTGTGCAGAAGAATTTGTTGATAATCAATACACAATTGAGGGTACAAGTTTACATGAGCGTGTGCATACTTTAGGAGAGGGAAATCGGGAAGAAACTTGGCAAGTTCGAGCAATTTATTTGAAATCCGAAAAATATCAATTAATTGGTAAATCAGATTTAATTGAATTAGAAAATGGTGAATGGTATCCCGTGGAATATAAACGAGGACGTAAAGGTGAATGGGATAACGACGAGTTGCAAGTATGCGCCCAAGCTTTGTGTTTAGAAGAGATGACTGGCAAACCAGTCACTACTGGATATATTTATTATGCCCACTCTCATCAACGTCAATTAGTGGAGATTTCAGAAGAATTAAAACAAAGTGCGATCGCCACAATTAAATCAGTACAAAATCTTATAGCAACTGGCTTCATGCCAATAGCAACCGATAGCAAACGTTGTCAACAATGCAGTTTTTATCAACAATGTTTACCGCAAATTGCAGAAAAAGTTAGGCGATATGAAGAAGGAGAATAGGTAAAAAATTGAGATAACAAAAATATTTTTTATTCATTTCATTAATTTCGGAGTCAAGCATGGGTACAGTATATATCACACAAGAAGATGCATTTATTGGTAAAGTTGATGAAAGGCTCAACGTTAAATATGAGAAAAACACAATTTTAGATGTGCCATTAATCAAAATAGATGGTTTGGTAGTAATGGGAAGGGCAAGTATTTCACCTGCTACTGTTGCTGAGTTAGTTAATCACAAAATTCCTTTAACTTTTTTGACAAATAACGGTAAATATATAGCCCGCTTAGAACCAGAAATGAGTAAGAATATTTTTCTGCGTTCTGCCCAGTGGAAAGCTGTGGGAGAATCAACACAAGCTATTCATATTAGCAAAGGTTTTGTCCGAGGAAAATTAAAAAACTATCGTTATTCTCTCCTAAAATCACAACGTAGTTACTCTGATTTAGATTTGAATGGAGGACTAAATAAATTAGCAACTGCGATCGCAAATCTCGATCAAGCTACATCTATTGATTCTATCCGGGGTTTAGAAGGTGCTGGGAGTGCGGCGTATTTTGGTTGTTTTAATCAACTGATTCGCGTTGATAATTTTCAATTCCACACTCGCAACCGTCGTCCCCCTACTGATCCTGTCAACTCTTTGTTGAGTTTGGGCTATGCATTATTATGTCATGATGTGCAAAGTGCAATTAATATTGTTGGCTTCGATCCATATTTAGGATATCTACATACAGAGCGTTATGGAAGACCATCATTAGCACTAGATTTAATGGAAGAATTTCGTCCTGTAATTGTTGATGCAGTAGTTTTAGCTGCTATTAATCGTCGCATTCTTTCACCCACAGATTTTATTACTGAACCAGTTAGTAATGCAGTTTCTCTTACGAAGGAAGGGCTACATAAATTTTTACGACTTTATCAAGAAAAGAAGCAAACAAAGTTTAAACATCCCGTCATGCAAAAGCAATACACTTATCAAGAATCCTTTGAACTACAAGCAAGATTACTGGCAAAATACCTCATGGGCGAAATTGAAAAATATCCACCATTGGTAATGAAGTAATTTGTTTAGTTGGTCATTTGTCATTTGTCATTTGTCATTAGTTATCCTCCCCATCTCCCTTCCCTTGTCCTCTATCTCCCCATGTTTATTGTTGTCAGTTACGATATCCCGGAAGATAAACGTCGTACCAAAATTCATAAAGTTCTTAAGTCTTATGGACAGTGGATGCAGTATTCTGTATTTGAGTGCAATCTAACGGAAACCCAGTATGCTAAACTAAGGGCGCGGTTGGCAAAACTCATTAAAGCCGATGAAGACAGCATCCGCTTCTATTTTCTTTGTGCTTGCTGTCAGGGTAAAATTGAGCGTATTGGCGGCGAAATGCCAATGGATATTACAGTGTTTTTTGCTTGATGATAGTGCAGACCACTAGGTGTAGAAAAAAAGCAGTCAATTTTTGCGGCTGAAACTCTTGTTCTGTCTATGTTAGAGGCTGATTTGATGGGAAATGAGGTCTGCACCTTTTCTGTAAATCTTACCCTGACTAGGTTTGAGCCGTTTTATACTCATTTACTCTTGACAGTGCGATCGCTCAAACGTTATATTTGCTCTAGGTCTGCACCACTGAACCTTGAAAATCAAATACAGCAAGGCTTCTGAATCGAGCCGTTGCAACTAACATTAATCCCTATTAGGGATTGAAACTTAAATCCCACCACTTCAAGCTTTTTAGCAATTGTTGCAACTAACATTAATCCCTATTAGGGATTGAAACCATTTGTTCTTCTAAATTGAACACAGCACGGGCCAGATTTGTTGCAACTAACATTAATCCCTATTAGGGATTGAAACGCTGTAAATATCGCTAAGAATGAGCGATCGCACTACGTTGCAACTAACATTAATCCCTATTAGGGATTGAAACAGATTGCAGACATCCTATCACGTGGCATTCACAGTTGCAACTAACATTAATCCCTATTAGGGATTGAAACGGAATCCAGTAGTAGTATTGATTGGTGCATAGGGTTGCAACTAACATTAATCCCTATTAGGGATTGAAACAATTTAGATGCGACTGTCAAAGCTGAGGTTGAACAAGTTGCAACTAACATTAATCCCTATTAGGGATTGAAACAGCAAGCCCAACTGACTCTATGTACTCAGGCAAAGGTTGCAACTAACATTAATCCCTATTAGGGATTGAAACCCTGTGTAGTGCGGTCGTAGACGTACGTCGAAGCGTTGCAACTAACATTAATCCCTATTAGGGATTGAAACAGCATCGTTTTTTAAGCACGACGACTGTCAAGTAGTTGCAACTAACATTAATCCCTATTAGGGATTGAAACTTCTTTCTATATTTAGAATATTACATCAATACAAAGTTGCAACGTAGTAAGTGGCTCTAGCCTTGATGATGAGGACTAAAGTCCTCATTAAAAACAGAAAAATAGAATTGTAATTAATACCTGCATAAGTTCTAATTTAATTAGGAAATGAATGATTTTTCTTAAATTTGGTCATAGGTAATTCTACTAAGTAGTATGTAACAGTAGCTAGTATAACTGATAAAATCAGTGTTGCTGCTAGTCTATTATAAAAAGCTTCAATAGGAATATCTGAAGAGAATATTGCATAAATTCTAAGTAAAATTGGCATATGCCAAATGTAAACACCATAAGATAAATTTCCCAAGACTTCTAATATCCTGAGAGGATTTTTTAAAATAGCAGCAAAGGATAAGTTTTCATTTTTGGTATAGATATGATAATTATCTGATTCAAAAGCGAAAATGAAAAAAGATGTAATAATTGCGGTTAATGGCTGAAAAATAAAGATAGTTGTGATTGTTCTCCAACCACCAGGACGATTAGGTAATCCCCATAATTCTTGATGATATAGGTGATGAGCAGTAAATAGATAAAGTAAAATCATCAAGAGCATAGCTGTATGTTTTTTATTAATAAATCTTTTAAAATTAATTTTGTTCTCTATTGTGAAAGATTTTGATTTGTAATATTTTATTAGTGGATTTACCAAAAATCCAGATAAAAAGACATCTAAATTATTAAATATGGGAGTATACCAATATTTAAATGCATATCCCATTTGATGATTAATGTGATGAGAAAAACTCAGCCAAAATAAAGTTTTAATAAAAAATGTTATTGATGTGATTAATATTGCTGCTGTAATTAGCTGCTTTTGCTTGAAAATTATAAATTTGCTCAAATTATAAATAAAAGGAACAAATATATAAAATTGCACTTCTGTAGAAAGTGACCAAAAAACGTCATTGAATGCGATTGGCTGGGAAGAAACATAAGGATGATATGTGAAAGTGCAAACTCGTAGCAGATATCCCCAATTCTCGAATTTGAGAACATCAGGATAAACAAATATAGATAAAATCAAAACAGCAAAATAATAAAGAGGAAAAATTCGTAAAACACGATTACGCCAAAAGTTAATTACTCCTGTGACATCGCTGCTATAACGCTCAGTGTAAAAAGCTTTTCCCATCAAGTAGCCAGACAAACAAAAGAAAATCCAAACTGCGACTGCACCATGACTAAAGATGAGCCAACTTAAATCGTAGTTTTGGTAAATCAGTGCATTTCTGGGTGGAGCGCAATGGATAATTACTACCATTAAACAGGCAAAGCCACGCAGAGCCAACAGAACATCTAGACGATTGTTATTCTGAATAACTTTTGGCAGATGCAAGTAATTTATTGATTTTTCCATGAATACTTTTAACTGTAGCGATCGCACATCATACATACAATCGCCCAAATAAATATACATTAATTGAAAAATATTTAAGTATATTTTTTATTTAGCATGTTGCCAATTTGGCAAAAAAATGGTCTTAAATTTGTCAGTGAGTAGGGACGCATAGCTGTGCGCCCCTACAAAGGTTATTAGGGTATCAACCAAAGATACTAAGGTGCTTGTAGTTCACCAATGTAAATTTTAGACAAAATTAGATTAAGTTCTTTATAGCGGAATCATGCAGATAGAATATAAACAGCGTCGGGAAGCATTAATGTCCAAGATTGGTAATGGTACTGCAATCTTTCGTAGTGCGCCAACAGCAGTGATGCACAACGATGTCGAATATAACTTTCGTCAAGATAGCGATTTCTTTTATCTGACTGGATTTAACGAACCGCAAGCAGTAGCAATTCTGGCGCCACATCACCCAGAACATCAGTTTGTGTTGTTTGTGCAACCCAAGGATAGGGAACAGGAAGTTTGGAATGGTTATCGCTGTGGAGTAGAAGCAGCGAAGGAAGTATATGGCGCGGATGAAGCTTATCCAATTGCGGAAATAGATGAAAAACTACCGCAATATCTCGAAAAAGCCGATCGCATTTATTATCGCTTAGGACGCGATCGCACTTTTAACGATAAAATCCTCAATCATTGGCAACGTTTAATGCGGACTTATCCCAAGCGGGGTACAGGGCCGATTGCGATAGAAGATACTAGTCCCATTCTCCATAGTATGCGTTTGGTTAAAAGCAAAGCAGAATTGGAGTTCATGCGTAAAGCTGCTGACATTGCAGTGGAAGCACACAACCACGCTATGCAATTTACTGCACCAGGACTTTTTGAGTATGAAGTGCAAGCAGAAATAGAACATATCTTCCGTAAGCGGGGAGCATTGGGGCCTGCTTATCCTTCGATTGTTGCTTCTGGTGTCAATGCTTGTGTACTGCATTATGTAGAGAATAATCGACAGATGCAGGATAACGAATTACTGCTGATTGATGCTGGATGTGCTTATGAATACTACAACTCAGATATTACCCGGACATTTCCTGTCGGAAGTAAATTTACCCCAGAACAAAAAACCTTGTATGAGATTGTTTTAGCAGCACAAAAACAAGCGATCGCCCAAGTCCAACCAGGCAACCCTTATAATCTATTTCATGATACCGCTGTCCGTGTTCTCACAGAAGGTTTAGTCGAAATCGGTATTCTTAAAGGCGAAATTGACAAATTAATAGAGGAAGAAAAATATAAGCCATTTTACATGCACCGTACTGGTCATTGGTTAGGCTTAGATGTGCATGATGTCGGAGTTTACCAGCACGGCGACAACCCACAAATTCTGCAACCAGGACAAGTGGTGACGGTAGAACCAGGACTTTATATAGTACCAGATACTAAACCAGCAGAAGATCAACCAGAAATAGATCAACGTTGGGTTGGTATTGGTATTCGGATTGAAGACGATGTCTTGGTAACTCCCACGGGAAATGAAGTATTAACTGCTGGTGTACCCAAAGAAGTAAAAGACTTAGAAAAATAGGGTGTTGCTGAACGCGGTATGAATCCAAATGTAGAGACGCGATATATCGCGTCTCTACAAAATTTAAGTAGTTACTCAAAATTAATTACATAGTTTTGTCCAAATTCTCTGAGTATTTTTTCCAGAGATTCAACAAACGTTTGCCAGCTAGAATAAGCATCGAGCTCAATCCATTGATATTTAATCAGGCAATATTGTCATTAGATAGGTCTTATTGACACTCATGAGACCTATCTTTTCTTACCATAAATTGCTACATACTTTATCTCATGAGCTTTTCAGGCTATTTTGTCGCCCCGTCAGGGTAAACAGAGGAAACATCAATAGTTTTGAGTAGTTCACCGTCTAGGTTCCAAAGTTGAATCGTTCCATCCCGACTGGAAGTAGCTATCACCTCACCATCAGGACTAAAGCTCACGTTAAAAACTTGGTCAGAGTGTCCGTCCAAAGACTTAATTTGTTTACCTTTAAGATTCCAAAGTTTAGCTTTTTTATCTTTGCTGGCTGTGGCAATCATGTTACCATCTGGACTAAAACTAATGTCGTAAATTCTATCTTCATGTGCTTGGAAAGCATTAATTTCTTTACCTTCTCGACTCCAAAGCTTTACTTCTCCCGTCCAATCTGCTGTAGCAAATATCTTTCCGTTGGGACTAAAACTTATACTATCAACTTGGTTATCTTGAGAATTTTTAAACCCCGTCAGCGTCTTGATCTCTTTACCGTCTCGGCTCCATAATTTCACAGTTTTGTCTTTGCTTGTAGTAGCAATTATTTCACCATCTGGGCTAAACGTTACACTTGTTACCGTGTCTTTATGCCCTTGCAGGGTATTAATTACTTGACCATTACGATTCCATAGTTTAACAGTTCCATCTTGGCTGGCTGTAGCAATAGTTTTACCATCCGGGCTAAAGGCTACTCCCCAAACGTTATCTTTATGCCCATTCAGCCTCTGTAGTTCTTGACGGTTGAAGGTCCAAAATTTAGCAGTTTTATCGAATCCAGCGCTAGCAATGGTTTTACCATCTGGGCTGAAAACAACTTGATTCACTTGTCCATTGTGTCCTGTCAGAGATGGTTTAAGTTCTTCAGCATTGAGGTTCCAAAGTCTAACTGTCTTATCAAAACCAGCACTGACAATAGTTTGACCATCTGGGCTAAAATTAACACTACTGACCTCATCAGTGTGTCCTTTGAGGGTTTTTAGTTCCTTGCCCTCTAAACTCCAAAGCTTGATAGTTTGATCGCGGCTACCTGTAACCAGCATCTTACCATCTGGACTAAAGCTGACGCTGTTAACTGCATCTTGATGGCCTCTTAATATTTTCTCCTGTCTATCTTTGAGGCTCCAGAGTCTGACTGTTTTATCCCAACTTGATGCTGCAATAGTCCTTGCATCTGAACTAAAAATGACAGTGTTTAGTCCACCATCGCTCTTATCAGCAGGTGCTGGAACCTTAAATGGTGGTTGAAGCAGCTTACCGTCTCGGTTCCAAAGCCTAACCGTACCATCTTTACTGGCAGAAGCAATCATTTTACCATCTGGACTGAAGCTGACACTATAAACCCAGCCTTTATGTCCTTCTATGGTTTTTAGTTCTTGCCCCTGAAGATTCCAGAGTTTGATAGTTTTATCAAAGCTTGCAGTGGCAATTGTTTGGCTATCTGGACTAAAGCTGACGCTAGCTACAAGACCTCTATGTCCTTCCAGGGTTTTTAGTTCTCTCCCCTCACGACTCCAGATTTTGACAGTTTTATCAGCACTAGCAGTAGCAATTAACTGATTATCTGGGCTAAAGCTCACACTCCAAACTTCATCTTGATGTCCATCTAGACGATTTTGCTCTCTAACTTGAAATAATGCCCATTGCAGAGCTTTCTGTGCTTGTTTCCATGTTTTATCGTTAGGCTCTACCTGAATTTGCTTTGTTAGAATTGGTTCCGCTGCCCTCATTGCTGAAAGTAAGGCATCAAAGGGCTGACCAGAATTTCTCAGTACATTAGACGATTGACTCAGAGCATTAACTTGGTCTTCTAAAGCGACAACTGCTGCTTGTCTAGATAACCAAGCTATACCAGCAGCCGCTGAAATAATCGTAAAAATAGTGCTAAGTGTAAAGATGGTAATGTTTCTACGCCGATGCCGGAGTGTAATACTTTGCTTAATAAATTCCTGTTCTTCTCTACTCAATTCCAGGCATCTGTCTCGTAGCCAGTTTTCTGCTTCGATTAAAAATTTTCCTCGTAGTAAACCTGCATCATCCCTATTATTTTTTTTCCATTCGATGATCGACGATCGCAGCTTTTCTTGCCAGGTACGAAACTCTCGATCAAGATCCAGCCAAATTCTTAAGCGTGACCATTTCTCAATCAGTGCTTCATGCACAATCTCCACAATTTCTTCTTCGATTAATTTCTCGTTTGTGTCAAAAACTAAGTGATTATTAGTTGTGACAAGCCGAACATTGGCTAAATGTTGAATTAAATCCCAATTTTCTTCACCTAACTGCCTACGATTTGCTATTCGTCTAGTATCTGGGGTTCCTTCTCTTGGGTGTCCTGGACGTACAAGTTGAACAAAGATGCGTCTGACTCGTTCTTTTTGTTCTTCATTGAGTTGCTCGAATACCTGATCTGCATAGTGAGCGATCGCTTCTTTGATTCCTCCCAACTCTTTGTATGCGTTGTGTGTTAACTGAGCATCTCGTTGTTTTTCCCATAGCTGCGTGAGAGTAAACTCCACCAAAGGCAAATATCCTGGTTCCATCGCCTTGCCATTTGGCATAATCTCTTCTAACATCAACTCTGTCAAGCTGGGTTCAATTCCTACACCAAATAATTTGGCGGGTTGAGTAATCGCCTGCTCCAACTCTAAAGGATTCATTGGGCCAAGCATTTGATCGGCAACAGGGATAACATCAGCAAAAGAGCGATCGCTGAGGGCATAACCAAGAAAGTCAGCTCGCAAAGTCAGCACCAAAGTCAGATGTAAATGGTAGCGATTAACAGTTTTAACTACTGCTAATAGTCGCTCTAAAAAGCTCTGACACTCCTGCTTGGAGCAAAGCGTATAAAGTTCCTCAAATTGATCGATCACCATTAATAAGCGAGTGCCTGGATTTTTCCAAATAATCCTTTCAATCGCATCTCGCAAGGCTTCTGGCTCTTGTTGCAAGTCAATTGCTAGCTTGCGAGTCTCCCTGAGTCGATCATTTTCACTTTCTAGATGTGGTTCTAAACACCGCATTAGTTCAAATGCTAGAGCATGAAAGGGGCGATCGCCAGGACGAAAATCAAGAGTCTGCCAATTTCCTTGGGAACACAACCGAGGAATTAAACCAGCAAATACAGCTGAGGATTTACCGCTTCCCGATGGCCCTATCACTGTCACTAGACGTTCTCTTCGGACAGCATCCTCTAGCTGTTCGGTAAATTTTTCTCTGCCAAAGAAGAATGGTGCATCTTCTACTTGAAAGGCAAATAAACCACGATAAGGGCAAGTAGTTGTGGGACGACGCCCTAGTTCTTCCCAAATGGGTGGTGGAGTTGCTGCACTCTGATAAATTACAGGCAATAGACTAGCACCCGGATATTGGCGATCCAGTCCATCACTATGTAATCTTTCACGCGCTTCTCTGACTGCCAAAGATAAATTTTGTCCGCTGACAAATGCTTGCAAAAAGTACTTGAGGAATACTTGTGCGACTGCATCGGGAACCGGCTCGCGCATCACGATAACTTGAGGAATTTGTAATTCCTCTAATTCCCATGCCAATCCTAAGCCATCACAAGAGTTGAAAATTGCTAATTGTAATCCTTTGGCGATCGCTTTCTTGAGTCCATATTTTAAATCCGAAATTTGTAGGCAATCTTTGGGATTGATGTGAATTAGCCCTGTTTCCGCTTCAGTTTGACTATGGCCAGCAAAAAACAAAATATCCCAAGTTTGCTCCCATAGCTGTTCGTTAATCTGCTGCTGTTCTGGTTCCGTTAAAAAAGTAACTTGTGCATCAGCATTTTTCTCTAGTTGTTGGAGAAACTCCCGATCTTTATCAACATTAATACCGGAACTATCGCCAAGTATTGCTAGAATTTTGACTTTGTTTTTGAGTGTTGGTACTTTAACTTTAGCTTTGATTTCATATGCAGGCGCACCGAGTAAGACTTCGGCTTTCTCGAAGCGCTGGATTAAATCCCATTGCTGCCAAGGAAATCGCTGAATTTGACGACAATCTGTGCGAATAATTAGCTGAGTGTAGTCTTGGGAAGTTAGCTGTTCGAGCAATTTGTCTCGAACTGGGAGAAATTTCTCTGATCGCAGCCAAGTATTCAAGCGATCGCCTACCTTTCGAAAAGATTCACTGCACTCGCTGCGAATTTCTTCAGAATTTGGTATGTTTATACCCCGAATCCGCAGATGTTGATTTAAACTGCGATATTTTTTTGCCCAGCGATCATAATCTTGGACAATCTCTTGAATTCCAGGTAAACGCCCTGTAATTTCTCCTTGAGATTTACTTCCTTCACCAAATATCAAAGTACATTGAAATTCATTGGCATCACGATTGAACTTGAGAACTATTGACTTAGCCATGATCAGATTTCTATATTTTTAAACCACAAATTCTCTGTGTACAGAGGCTTCTTTCCAATTGACACTCATACGGAAATGCTCTCCTTTTGAGGCTTTAAAAGCCAGCTGAATACAGTAGTCCCCCTCGTTGGATTCAGCATCTAATCTATTTGCCAATTCATCTTGAATCTGGAGTTGCACACCTGATGATAAACTTAGTTGTCCCACAGGATAAACTCTGACTCGCACGTCAATTTCTGATTCACTATCAGCAGATACAGATACCACGAGTACAAATGTTTGTTCTTGTAATTGTGTTTTCAGAGTCAGTCTTTGGCCTCTAGTAACTCTTGGTTGTGATTTTGTTTCAATAGCTGATCTAAAAGCAAAGGATATTTGGGGTTGTTCTGGTTGAAATAAATCTTCAATTCTTTGCCAAGTTTGTTCGACTTTTCCTGTTAACCATTGCCAAAGATTAACTTCTAGTATCTTCAGATGATCTAGATAGGGAATAAACTCCTCTAGCGATCGCAATTGCTCAAGAGGAATATCAGCAATCGCTGTTGGTACAAATCCTAAAATGTCTGCTTGCTTGAGCGTTTTATCTAATCGCACAGCCACATAGCCGACACGATCATTTTGGACTTCTGATGGTATCTTACATACTTGCTCATCTGGCAGCACCAGGCGACACTCTAGTTTACCTACTTGTTCCACTAGTAAATCTGCAACATCCCAAAATTTGAGAAGCGCTGGATTACGGCTATCGCTATTTTCCCAATCAGTTTTGTATCCCAAACAAAGAAGATAGCGATTAACTGCATACACTGCCAATATATTTAAATATACTTGTTTAGCTTTTTGGGAATTTGTCTGTTGTTGCCAGTATCGTTCAGCAATTTCATGGGCTTCAAACGATAAAGGTATTGTAATAGTAGTAAATTGATTGCCTATTGGGTTCATGGTAAATTACCTTCTATATTTTTGAACTACTCACATATATATTTCTGAAAATAATGTCTCCATTTACGAAATTGTCTATCTTTAAAACTATGGAGTGTACTTTCTGAAATCTTCAGTATTCTAGAAACTTCTCTCCAAGAAGGATGATCTAGAAAGGTTAGAAGGATAATTTGAAATGTTACCTCTGGGCGAGCTTGAATATGTTCATTCAAAAGATGTTCTGGATCTTCTTCAACAAACTGACGCATGGAATAGTTATCCGAGGAGTTTGTTTGTATCTGTGAATCCGGGAAATCTCTTTCTAGTTCGTCTAGCGATCGCACCTTAACTGGCTGTTGATTACTTGTGCGGCTTGGCAGATATCTCATTCCTCCATTGTTGTATTTCTGCAACACATCTAGAAATCGACGGTTGAGTAGAAAATTAACCCATGCCATCACTTGATGTTGAGGATTATAGTTATCGATTCTCTGGCAAATCTCCATGATCACTTCTTGGAGAGCTTCATTACGTATATCCTGATAAATCCCTGGAGGACAAAGTTCTCTGTGCGGATATCCCAAACTTGGGGATTTCAATACCATCCCCATTAACTTATTCAGTGCTATTTGTCGTTGGACACTTTCAGATGAATGCTGTTGAGCTTTCAAAACCAACTGCTTAAGTAATTCATCCTCCATATTGGTTCCTTGACACTCCCTTGTTTTCATAGATAATTCTGTTGATCCTTGGGAGTTTTTATAATCTCTTATGCAAAATTTACAATTAAAACATCGATTATTACAAATAATTTACATTTGCCCAGATTACCTATGTTAAGCACCAGCATCCAAACTTATTCACAAAATTTTGCCCTAAATCTCGTAAAAAAAATCACTTGATGACGAAACAAAAGTAATAGACAGCTCTACTCCCTTACTTTTCATTCCAAAGGAAAGTCAATGATGGTATCACCTAATTTGACTCAAAAGGCTCTCCCTAGTTTACCCAAGTCCCATGGTTGGCTTGAGAAAACACAGACAGTAGCTTCTATCGCCTCAGTAACAGGATTCCTGACAGGAATTTTCCTCCAAAAAGTAGCTTACACTTTGATACCTGTTACTGTATACCTGAGTTTGCAACAATTCTATCGCCATAAAATCAGCGAGCAAATTCGTCAAAGTCAGGCAAAAGCTTTTACCGTCATTGAGGAACTTCAGATTGCCCAAGATCGCATCACTTTTTTAGAAGCACAGATGGAATCGATGATGGCAAGTACAAAGCAATTCCAGCAACAAAGTTATTCCCGTCATCGGTTAATTATCTCTAAACTTCAAGAAGTTAGCAGAAAGCAATTTATCTTTGATCGAACTGTAGCTCCTCAGATGTTAGTACTCCAAAAGTGCCTCTCCAAGCTTGAAAACGAAACAATTACAGACATCACATCAGTTCAGGAGGAAGTTACAAAGCTCCAAGCAACCTTATGCAACATACCAGCAATTGGTAAAATTGCTCAGAGCGATCGCCAAAACAAACCGATTCGTGTTGCTGCTTTTATTGATGAGGGCAATATCTATCATTCTGCGAAGGAGCAAGGTTTTGAGATTGATTACGCAGGGTTATTAGAAGAACTGAAAGGAAACGCCCCGCAAATTGATGCCTACATCTACACAGGTGTGGATGCTAGCAAACCCAAACAGCGAGAAAAGCTCAAACACCTCCAAAAACTTGGCTACAAACCCATCAGCAAACCTGTTGTAAGGCGAGCAAATGGCTCTAAAAAAGCCAACTTGGATGTTGAGTTGGCTCTTGATTTGGTTGAGTTAGCCAATCA
Organism: Fischerella sp. CENA71; assembly: GCA_024239075.1. GTDB lineage: Bacteria > Cyanobacteriota > Cyanobacteriia > Cyanobacteriales > Nostocaceae > Pelatocladus. The sequence goes on from JANBVI010000055.1 coordinate 171,394, forward strand.
ATACGATACTGTGATTTTAGTTAGTGGAGATGGTGATTTGATAGATGCGGTTAGGCGTGTTCAGCGCCAGAAAGTACAAGTTGAAGTAGTAAGTTTTCGTTCAGTTACAGCCGTCTCACTCATGCGAGTGGCAGACAAGTACACTGATTTGGCGTCTTTGAATAAAGCTCTTCAATACTAACTTCAAGCGATGGCAAATTCTGAAATTACTTACATACGTGTATACCTATGCTTCACCCCTACAGGGAAATACTCTGGATCGCCTGTGGGAGTTACTGTAATTTGTGGTGTTTGATATTCTTTTGGAACATAGTTAGCAAATTCACTGTTGAGGCGTAAAAGTTGGGTGAGAATCGAAACTGCAATAACTTGCGTTTTTGCATCGTTAATTTCCTCCCCTGGTGCCAATTCTACAACTACAGATAAATACCGATTTTTGTCTGCATCTTCTTTTACCTGCATCACAAATTTACCTGTCACCCAATCTTTAATTTCGGGCTGTTCTAATCCCACGGTGACATTTTCTGGGTAAATATTTGCACCAAAGTAGGACACTGTAAAATTAGAGCGTCCGAAAATGTAAACAAAAGGTAAGGGACGCACACCTCTACCACCATGAGATTGTAATTCAGTTATGGGGTCGAAACCATACCCAGTCAAAAACTTGAGCATGGCATCGTAAGTAATTATCCCGCCAGTATCCAAGATGTTGTAACGCACTAAGGGAATACCGTTGTCTCCAGAAAAGAGTAATGCACCATCTTTGACTTCAAAAAAGCGGGCAATTGGATCATATTGTACAAGCGTAGGTAAACGCGACTCCCCAAACAAAGTCCTTGCGGCTTCTGGATTTGCTGCTAAAAAACGACGAATACAGACACTTAAGGGTGTTTCGTTACCCAATACACCTGCATCTGCTGTACCGTAGAGTGATGCAGAGTCATAGCAAAGATGTTGAAAACCAACCCTTTCACCGACTAAACTGCGCCATTCTTCACTAAATACTTCTCCCGCCATCACCAATTTAATCTGATACTGATGCCATTCAATTCCACGGTTAATACCAGTATCAATTACATCTTTCAGAAAAGGTGGGTATCCCAACAGCACAACCTGATCAAAAGCAATACCAAGTTCCTGTACTACCCGAAAGATTTCTTCTTTATTATTCCCTGGGGTAATTACAGTGATGGGATAACCTTTGCTAGCAAGATAGCGGCAACAATTGGTAGTATACATTCCACCTACCCAAGTCCCCAAAGTGAAACAAATCACAGCTAGGGTGCGTCTAGTATCAGCAGCAAAACTGTCGTGAAATATCTGTTCAAAGCGAGTTGCAATTTGCAACTCATCTGTGAAGAAACGAGGCCAAAATGTGGGTTTTCCTGTGGAACCTGAAGAGACAGCTATCATATCACAGTTTTCTAACTGTCCATGACGGCACAAGTTTGCTAGTGGGTGACGTAGCAAATAATTTTCTTTAGTAATAAGTGGCAAAGTTTGGAAATCTGTAAGAGTTTGAATAGATTCAGGATTTATTGCCTGTTGTGCCAAAAAATTTTTGTATGCAGGTACACTAGAAGCTACATCATGAAATAATGACACAACCGTGGCTTCGGCTTCAGTGTTGACATGCTGTTGTATTAGTGTATCCAAAGGAGTTTGTAAAAATTCTGTATATGCCCTAATTGCCCGTACTCGTTGAGATTCAGTATTCATAATTTTTATTTTGTTAATTGTTGGTTGTTGGTTAGTAGTTAGTTTTTCTCCCTTGTCCTCCTTGTCTCCCTTGTCCTCCTTGTCCCCGATCCCTCCGTAATCACGGCTATCCTTGTTGTAGCTAATAATAAAACCCTTTATCAATTCTTCAGCACCATGCAAGTCTATTGCAGTAAGCAACACGCCAATAATGGGAGTAACCGTTTTTGTACTCAGTGTGGTGAACCTTTGCCTATTCATCAAGAAGAAATTATTGCCAAGCGTTATAAAATTATTAAACTCTTAGGGCAAGGTGGTTTTGGCCGCACTTATTTGGCGGAAGATATGAAAAAATCTGCTCAAAGGTGTGTGCTGAAGGAATTTGCTCCCCAAGTAGAAGAAGAGCAGAATTTAAAAAAAGCTAAAGAATTATTTGAGCGAGAAGCTAGTGTCTTAAAAAAACTCCAGCATCCCCAAATTCCGCGTTTTCACGCTTCATTGCAAGCCAAAATAGGCGAGCATGATTTTTTCTTTTTGGTGCAAGACTATGTGGAGGGTGAAAATTACTTGGACTTGCTAGAAGAACGTCTGAATAAAGGGCAGAGTTTTAGCGAAGAGGAAGTAATCACTCTCCTACAAAAAATGTTACCTGTACTGTCTTATATCCACTCCCAAAATGTAGTTCACCGTGATATTTCTCCCGATAATTTGATTTGGCGACATGCTGATCAACTACCAGTATTAATTGATTTTGGCGGTGTTAAACAATTACCAGCTTCTCAAGGTTTTTGGTTTACGCAAATGGGTGGAATTCGCACCATTTTGGGTAAAAAAGGGTACGCGCCAGAGGAACAGCTACGGCAAGGGAAAGCCTTTCCTAGCAGTGATTTGTACTCTTTAGCAGTAACAGCGCTGGTGTTGCTGACAGGAAAAGAACCACAAAAACTTTACGATAGCTATCAGGGTAATTGGTACTGGGGAAAGGAAATCAAAGTTAATCCGAACCTAGAAGCCGTGTTAAAAAAAATGCTGGCTTATAAACCAAGCGATCGCTACCAAAATGCTAATCAAGCCCTCAAAGATTTAAAATCACCCGCCCCGATCAAATCTGTCAATCCCCATGTCACCAAACTCAAGACAATGGTAGTTGCACCAGGCCGCAAGGGCGTCAAAGCAGTGGCGACAAGATTCCACAACAAAACTCAGGCGATCGCCCAAAAGTTACCTTTACCTGTGTGGTTACGTCCTTTCGCTATGAGTATGGTTGGAACCACCGTAGTTGCTTTGACTCTTGTCGGTTCTTGGGCGCTAGTTAATGCCGTAATTCAAACCGTATCATCAATTACTATTCCTACAATCACTCTGCCCAAATTACCTGATGGTTCCGATTCTCCTACTAAACCAGTGAGTAATCCTAACAACAAAGAAGGAACCCGCATCAGCCAAATTTTAGATCGCCGCGCCCAGCTACAAGTACCAGAAGGATTTTTTAATCAGATAGTCAATGAAATTTTTTATACTAATAATCCAGAATTAAAAGGGCGTTCTCTAACTTCTGACTCTCAAGATGAAGCGTTACGCAAAGAGTGGTATAGTACAGCAGAGAATTTATTGAAAAAAATAGAACAAGCTAAACTCAGTACCGATGCTCGTAGTCAACTGGGAAATTATAGCCGAAGAAACTTACAAACTTGGCAACAACAAGCCCAAGCTGGAGAATTCGGAGACTATACAATTGAACAACTTCAAACAGAAACAAATCGAAAATTTGACCGATTATTTCCGGGAAAACGCCCTAGAAATGCGAAACTTGATCAGAATACATTTGGTCAGATATGGTATGCGATCGCAGCTGATCAAGTCAGTAAACTAGAATCTGCAAATTAAGAATCGGGGGTCAGGGATCAGGGATCGGGGATTGGGGATTAGGGAAACAAGCGAGAAATAACTATTGTACAGACGCGATGAATCGCGTCTCTATCAATGACCAATGACCAATGACAATTGACTATGAACGTTTATTGCTCCAAAGGACATGAAAACCCGTCTGGTAGTCGCTTTTGTTTACATTGCGGCGAAAAGCTGGATGTTGCAATTAATCAGGGTATCCAACCGGGACAAACTTTGGGCGATCGCTATTTAATTGTGCGTCAACTTGGTCAAGGAGGGTTTGGACGTACCTATTTAGCTGAAGATATTAACCGCTTTCGAGAACTTTGTGTTTTAAAGGAATTTTCTCCCCAAGTCCAAACTGCTTATGTTTTAAAAAAAGCAGAAGAATTATTTCAAAGAGAAGCAACTGTTCTCTACAAGTTACAGCATCCACAAATTCCCCGTTTTCGCGAACTATTCCGCAGTAATTTTAATGGCAAAGAGTACTTGTTTTTAGTGCAGGATTATGTAGAAGGACAGAGCTATAGTTCCTTACTAGATGAGCGTCTACAAAAAGGTTTACGCTTCACCGAGTTAGAAGTTACTGAGCTTTTGCTACAAATTTTACCAGTATTGGGTTATATCCACTCTCTCAATGTCATTCATCGCGACATATCTCCTGATAACTTAATGCTTCGCAGGATTGACCAACTACCAGTTTTAATAGATTTTGGCGGTGTCAAACAAGTAGCAGCAGTTGTCGTCTCTCAATATTACCAGCCAAATACAGGTGCTGTAACACCACCAGCTACCTTACTGGGGAAATTTGGTTATGCACCCCCAGAACAAATGCAGACGGGATTGGTAGAACCTCACAGCGATTTGTATGCTTTAGCAGCAACAGCATTAGTATTGTTGACAGGGAAACAACCATCTGAACTCATCGATGACAACACCCTTGCTTGGAAGTGGCGACGAGAAATCAGCCTCAGTCCTACATTAGGAATAGTGTTAGATAAAATGCTTGCTGCGATACCGCAACAACGCTATCAAAGCGCCCAGCAAGTCCTGCAAGTCCTCAACCCACCCCCAACTTATTATCCTCCGACTCAACCTCCTGCCCCCGTTAGAGTCCCAGAACCACCCACCACAGCTACTCTAGCCGTCTCCCCCACTCCAAGCACACCCCCCACTTCCCCCACTTCCCCTACTTCCCAAGCTCCTCACACCTGGTGGACACCAGACAAAATCATCTTGGTATTTTTATTACTGACAACATCTGCTGTCGTCGCTGTGTGGGGAGCAAACAGCTTGCTTTTATCGCGTTTTGATGATAGAGAACCACAGCCAACACCAACATTCAGCCCCACTAAGCAACCGCTTGATCCTCTCGCCCAATATTCCCCAGCAGAACGATCGCGCAAACAAAGATTAGGCGATCGCCGTCAGCGTTTAGCTATTGATGAAAACTTTTATGTGAGTTTGGTAAATCAAATATTTTGGGAGAACAATCCTAGTTTGCAACGCCGTAGTCTCACCAATGAACCAGCAGATGAACAACTACGGGCGCAGTGGGACAAAACTGCTGATCAGTTATTGCAAAAGCTAACACTATTGAGTTCCGAAAGCAGACAGAAATTGGGTACCTATGGAGGAAGCGATCGCGATCGTTGGAAAGTTGAAGTGAATAACCTAAATGTATCAAGCCGCGCTCTATATGATTTAGGAGATGCAGCATTTTTTCACCAATTTCCAGAACAGGAAAGCAAAAATTATCTCGATCAGCCCATTGGACAAGTTTGGCACGCTTTCGTTGCTGATAAACTCAACGCCATTATTGCTAGAAGTGCTTTCCAGAAGATTAATTTTGATCCTAACGCCATTAGCAAAACAGTTAGCGGTAATCTCCAAAGTTCAGCAGGTAAAGTTTTCATCGCCGATCTGCGTCAAGATCAGTCCATGGAGGTGACTTTAGCAGCAAATTCACAAATTTTGTGGTCAATTTATTCGCCCACTGGGAAGTATGTATTTTTGCAAGATTCTCAAAAGCGATCATGGTCAGGTAAACTCCCAGAAAGCGGATTTTATGAGTTTGTAATTGTATCACGCAGTTCGCAGCCACTTTCATATCAACTCACTTTAACTGTAGAAAATCCTACTCCCCCACCATCGCCAACACCAAGCGACACCCCGACATCTGAACCAATCTCTGAACCCACATCGACACCTACATCTAGCGAGACAGCTACACCGTAGGAAATGGGGAAGCTTACAAACCCCAATTCCTTACCTTGTGGCAATCTTAAAAATTTCTGCATTTATTTCTACATTTATGTAATAATCAGAAGTCTGTGCATAAAAGCATAAGAATCTCTAGTCTTGCAGCAAATTTAAATTCCAAGAAGTAGCAAAATCAATCTTGGAGGCTAATTTCTCGTTAGTTGTTGTATAAGGTGGAAAGAATTGGAAAAGCAATCTTACCTCCCCGAGGAATTATCTTCGGTTCCTGTTGGCAGACACTGTATTCTGGAACTTTACGGCTGTCCAATCAGTTTACTTAATGACATCGGGTTCATTAGAGAGGCTTTGCAAGCAGCTGCTAAGACAGCAAAGTCTACTCTACTCAAAGAGATATCATATCAGTTTGAACCCTACGGAGTAACCGCATTGGCACTTTTAGCCGAATCTCACATATCGATTCATACTTGGCCAGAAAACGGCTACATCGCAGTAGATGTGTTTACCTGTGGCCAACATACAAAACCGGAGAAAGCTTGCGAATATCTTGTAGAGGCTTTTCAAGCCACTAAGCATGTACTCATGACACTTCCTCGTGGTAGGTTTTCACCAAGTATTCAACCAACAATTAAAGAGTTGGAACAGACTCTGCTGGTGAATACATGATATTGGAAGTAGAGAGAATAATCTTATGCCAGGTAGCGAAGTCGGTGCAGATTTTTGGGTAAATGAGTACATCACTCCTTGGGATATTTATGCTCATGGAGTAACTGCGGTACTTGCTTACCAGAAAACTGAATATCAAGAAATGTACATTGTAGAAACAGGAACCTACGGTAAAGCCCTAGTCCTAGATGGCAAGTGGCAATCTTGTACTGGTGATGAGTTTTTATACCATGAGCCGCTGGTTCACCCTGCAATGATTTTTCATGGCGCACCACGTAAGGTACTAATTCTTGGTGGTGGCGAAGGAGCTACAGCAAGAGAAGTCTTGCGATGGCAGACGGTAGATAAAGTTGTGATGATTGACATTGATGGCGAAGTGGTGGAAGCTTGCAAGCAACACCTGAGCGAAATGCATCAAAACGCCTTTGATGATCCGCGTCTACATGTGGTAATCGCGGATGCACTTGACTTTTTGGATACCACAGATGAAAAATGGGATGTAATTATCTCTGACCTTAGTGATCCAATTGAGTCAGGCCCGTCGTTTCAACTGTTTACCAAAGAATACTTTGAAAAAGCCAGCCGGGTACTATCACCAAATGGTTTTTTTGTAGTCCAAGCAGGCCCGGTGTCACCAGGGGAATTAAACCTTCATGCGCGGTTGGTAAAAACCCTGAATGCGGTTTTTCCGAATGTGCAGTCATATAGTAGCCATACCTGTACTTATGGCAGACCATGGGGTTTTATTCTAGCTTCACAGCTAGAGCTCAACACCCAACCTGAGCCGGAGAAGGTAGATTTACTGTTGCAAGCAAAAACTAGTGGTGGATTCCGCATGTTTGATGGTGTTGCGCTTTTAGGTATGCTACATTTGCCACTGCATTTGAGAAAGGCGATCGCCACAGAAACCCAAGTTTATACTCTCGCTGAACCTCCCAAGTTTTTTGGTCAAGGTTCAGCTGTTTCTGTTCGGAATTAAAATCTGGAATTCGCAATTGCTGAAATTAATTGCGAAGTTAAAATTCTTAAATCCCAATTATTTCGGGGTGTAGGCTTATGTCTCTCACCCCTTTTTTATTTGATAACTAATTGAGCTAATTAATTAAATATAATAAATATCAAAAAGCAGGTAAATAAAAACACATACAAATATTTTATTTTTTTAAATTGATTATGTGTTATAATACAGTGATAGTGTAGAAATTTCCGCAATTGTGTTAAAAATATAGAGGTTGAAGTATAAGAGTGTGAAAGTTTAGGTAAAGTGCTACTTCAACAAAGTAAACTCTGTGATGTATTTATGGCTTTTGGTCAGATGGTGCTATTCATTGCGGAAGTTAAATGAGGGTTAAGTTGCTAATAGAAGATGGGACGCACTGGCAAGAGAAATCCTGAAGCTAATTACTAATTAACTTAAGTATATATGCTTATGAATTTTGGAAATAAACTTTGGCGTATCCTCTTAAAATAGCCAAAAATTTATGTTTCGTAACATCCCCCAATAATACACACTAACTTAGTTCGGTTATCCGGCTACTAGCGGCAACACCAAACAAGGTTTTTAGCGTCACTATATATGTAGTTAAGTGTTGCAAAGGATTATCGGCTATTAAATATTTTTTTGGCAAATACACTTTTTTAGACTATAATGAAGAACTTTATCTAGACCTCTTTACTCTCAGGTAAATTTGTCCTAATATTAAATAAACAGAACTCATACTGACTTCGTATTGTGAGTGTCGTTGTTGACGACTTAAAGAAAAGAAGAATTCTTGAAGATAGAGAACTTGTGTTTGTAGAGGTCTGAAAATCTAGAGATAGTAGGGGAACCCATCTAAGGAATTAACCGTCTTGACAGGTTCTAAAAACTAAAAAATCAACCTTTTGTAGTAGTTTCCCCATATCTCCTAACGTCTACTGATATATGCACAATCTCTTCTAATTAGCCAGAACTATTAAGTATAAGTATTCTTTTGTGTTTGGAGTAGAGGAAAACGCACCAATGCCCACTGTTAATGCTGAACAAGAAAACACCAATGCCAAATTCACGGCTGATATGGTGCGAACCTATTTGCGCGAAATTGGTCGTGTGCCATTGCTAACCCGCGAACAAGAAATTGTTTATGGTAAGCAGGTACAGCAAATGATGACATTGCTGGATGCTAAAGAAGCTTTGGTGAAGAAATTGCGCCGCGAACCTAGCCTGGAAGAATGGGCTGTCCACGTGAAAAAAACCGAATCAGAAGTGAAGCAGACCGTCCAGCAAGGTAAGCGCGCAAAACAGAAGATGATCGAAGCGAATTTACGCTTGGTTGTTGCGATCGCCAAAAAATACCAGAAACGTAACATGGAGTTTCTGGATTTGATTCAAGAAGGAACACTAGGATTAGAGCGTGGTGTAGAGAAATTTGACCCCACACGAGGTTATAAATTCTCAACCTATGCTTACTGGTGGATTCGTCAAGCAATCACTCGTGCGATCGCCCAACAAGGCCGTACCATTCGCTTACCCATCCACATTACCGAAAAGCTGAACAAAATCAAAAAAGTTCAGCGAGAACTCGCTCAAAAATTAGGGCGATCGCCATCTCCTACAGAAATTGCTCAAGAACTGGAATTAGAACCCGCCCAAATTCGCGAGTATCTAAACATGGCTCGCCAACCAGTCTCTTTGGATGTCAAAGTAGGCGATAACCAAGATACAGAACTGCAAGAAATGCTCGAAGATGAAGGCCAGTCACCAGAGTATTACACGACTCAGGAATTCTTGCGCCAAGATTTGAATAACTTGCTTGCAGAACTCACCCCCCAACAGCGAGAAGTATTAGCCTTACGCTTTGGTTTGGAAGATGGGAATGAAATGTCTTTGGCTAAAGTCGGTGAACGCTTGAATCTTAGTCGTGAGCGCGTCCGCCAATTGGAACATCAAGCTCTGGCTCATTTGCGTCGTCGCCGCGCCAATGTTAAAGAGTACATTGCTAGCTAAATGATTGCTTTAGCACTATCGGCGACGCGCCTCCTGAACTCAGGGGGCGATTTTTTTTAGCTATCAGTGATCAGTTATCAGTGAACATACAAATTTCAAAACTGTTAACTGTCAAAATCCGGAATCGAAAGATTTTATTTTGTATTTGCATATAGATGTACAAAATTGAGGTGTTCTTCCAGCAAAAGCGTCTTTAGTTTGAAAAATTACAAAATTTATAAGTATTTTAATTTTCTATGACAATCATACTATTGAATTAGTCTATTAGGAGAAACTGCAATAGCTTAACAAATGGTAGTCTAGGATCGAAGATCAGTTAAAATTTAAAGAAAAAATTTATTTGTTGACAGAGTTTTTATCGGACAATATAAATCAACCCTTTGACGGAGTTTTGTCCCTTTAATACTTAGTTAAATTTTAAGCAAAAGCCCAAACAAGTATTTTTTATTACAGGAGAAATAGGGTGCTTGAACACATCAACAAATTCCTTCCGCCCCGTCAGTATAGACTTCCCTTAATTGGATTACTGCTTATTCTTGGTGTTGTTGGCGAGAGGAGTAAACCTGTGTTAAGTAACCAACTCGCTAGATTATACGTGCCTACAAGTCAGGAATTTGGTAATTCAACCACTACTTATAATTGGTTACAACGCAAGCCTACTGTTTCTTTAAAATCAACTCTTACCAATAAAGAAATACGTTTACGGAGGGCGCTTGTAGGATCAAGTTCTACACCAAATCAACTTGATGTAGAAAATAAACTAGAAAATAAAACAGCATCTACACAATTGCTTGAGAATCCAGCACAAACTTACACTTGGTTACAAGGAAATAATCGTCCTAACTCAGAAGCAGGAACATCCTTAAGCAGCGAAATCGCAGTAGTAGATACAACTAAAAATCCCCAACAAAGCGCACCTAAAGCATCCACAAAAACAACACAAGTTTCCTCAAAATCTAAATTTCCTAAACAAGATGGTGTTTATCTTTACGGACAATCACCTAAACCAGGACAGTTAGGACAAGGGTATATCGTATTTGAAAAGCGTCAGAATAAAATAATTGGTGCTTTGTATATGCCTAGTTCTGAGTATAGTTGCTTCAATGGAACGCTTAATTCCTCTGGAGAGTTGGCGATGACTGTTAGAGGTTATGTTGGGGAAATTAGTCCGTCGGAAATTGCCAATAGGAATGGTTTACCTCAAAGAAGTGACGAAGAACCTAATATTTATGGTCATTCGGTGGAATTGCAAGACTACTATCAAGTAAACTCAATCACTGGTAGCGATCGCCAAATTTTAAAGACGTGTAAAACTAATTAATAAAGCTATTGGTATTACATATTGTGAATCTCTAGCTAGAAGTAAATACTCAAATGCTGGGAAAATTTGTATAAAAATTATGAATATGAATCCTGAAATTTTCATAATTCATAATTCATAATTTCTCGAATCATCATTTCTATTTGCTGAGATTATTCACCTGCTCAAGAAGTGCCATTACATCACTACGACTGAGTTTCTCTTTCCCATCAGCGATCGCATTGAGAGTCCCATAAGCCAAACTAAGGGGAATTTGGCAAAAGTCTAAAGTTGGACCAACACTAAGAGCTTTGGTATAGGCTTCTGCCAAGACTAGATTACGACGAGCATATACCTGCATATTTTCTGCATTCCAACCAGTGGGGAAAAAATTAACGTCACGGGCTAAATCTTCCTTATGGTTACGGAGAATGTTAACTGCTTGTAGACCTCTACCAAATCCAACAGCATAAGTACGATTAGTCTGTGTGCCATCATACCAAGTCCACAAATCAGAAAGTAACAAGCCAACAGCACCTGCAACCCCAAAAGTATAGCGGTCTAAATCAGACTCTGTATGAATTTTCCAATTTTTTTCTGCCCAATATGCCATCCTGTCTGCCATCGCCCCAGTTGCATCCCAAATTCGTGGAGCGATAGTCTCAGGTGCTAGTAGCGCCCATTCCCTAATTCTAACGCTTACCTCTGCTAATAATTTCTCGTGAGAACTAAATCCCCCAGAGAAAGCATCGATCGTAAAACCGTCAACGGCTGCTTGTAATGTTAAGCTAATTGACCGCAAAATATCTGCTTTAGTCTGGTTATCGAGTTCTGGATGGTCTTCAATTTCATCAATGGCTCGCATACACAGATATGCTGATGCTACTGCTTCTTGTAACCCTCGTGGCAAACGGCTAATTGGAATATAAAACGTTCGACTTGTTTGTTTTAAAATCTCCAAAGCCTCTGTCATTAAATCCATTTCTACATACCTGTGATCGTGTTTGACCATACTAAAATGTTGAATTTTTTATGATTTGACTGAATCTTTTTCACTAACCACTTAATAACTTTATTTGCAACTGTTTATTTTGAAAAGTTGGTTAAAATTATGTAATCTTTTGTTCATAATTAAAACCAAAAAGTTTTGATTGAAATTAATAGCAGGCATCTACGCCATAGAAGTTTCCATTGCGTAGCACTTGGAAGACAATTGTTTCATTAAATCGAATAATTGTCATCCAAATGCTTTATTTCAAATAAGTCAAGCAAATAATTTTTGATATTGACCCAGAGCTATTAAGGGAAAGTATTGTTGATAGAGATGATACTTCAGATAAAAATGACTCGGAAAGCCAGTACCTGTAAAATCGGCTTCATCCCAACTACCATCTGGCAGTTGAGTTTCAAGTAAATAGTCAATTCCCCTCTCAATTGCTGGTTTGGCAAAATTGCCAGTTGCTCTACCTCCTGCCATTAGTCCTATTAAAGCCCAAGCTGTCTGAGATGCAGTGCTACGTCCTTTCCCCTTCAGACTCGGATCATCGTAACTACGACAAGTTTCACCCCAACCACCATCTGAGTTTTGACAACTAACTAACCAAGTCGCACCCTGTTCTATATTGTGGTGGTGAGTTTGAGGAACAACCAAAGATAAAGCAGCTAAGACACCACTTGTACCGTAAATATAATTAACTCCCCAACGACCAAACCAACAACCTTCAGACTCTTGCTCATTTAAGAGATATTTAATGGCACGTTGTTGATTATATATGTCAATTGATAGTTGGCAGCTACCCAACATTTCTAATACTCTGGCGGTGACATCAGCGGTGTTGGGGTCGATCATGGCTTTCAAGTCACCGTAAGGAATTTGATTTAGCCAATCTTGATCATTGTCTAGATCAAAAGCAGCCCAACCACCAGCTTTACACTGCATCGACGCCACCCAATCTACAGCCCGAACCATAGCTTGCTGTTTGAGTTTTTCGTTCGGAAGTTCGACCTGATTTAGGGCCATGACTACGACAGCTGTATCATCTACATCAGGATAAAAGCGATTGTCAAATTCAAATGCCCATGCACCTGGTTTACCTTGGCGATTCTTTACAGTCCAATCACCGTAGTCGAGAATTTGCTTATTTAACAACCATTCGGCCGCCTGAACTACAGCAGGATGATTGGGTGATAAACCAGAATCAACAAGCGCTCTAATTGCCCAAGCTGTATCCCAAACTGGGGAAACACAAGGCTGAACTCGGTAGGTGTCTGCTGTTTCAATGGCAAAGTTATCGACAGCTTGTAATCCTCGCTCCACAATTGGATCAGCTGGGTTGTAATCCAAACAGCGCAAAGCTAGCAGCGAATTGAGCATAGCAGGAATAATGCCACCCCAGTCACCTGTGGCTTCTTGGCGCTCTAATATCCATTTTTCGGCAGCTTTGATACCTTCGGCACGAAAAGGAACTAAATTCAAGTTTTCAGCCAGTTTGAAACCAGAGTCAAGAGTAAGAAATATATCTCCCCAGTTACCATTACGGGGTAATTCATACTTGACTTTTTCTATACCTTCTGCATATAACTCATTCAGGTTGAAAGCTGGATCAACTTGAAAAACTGGTTTGCGATCGCACACAATCAATAATGGTACTGTGCTTGATCTTGCCCAACTGGACATTTCGTAGATGTTGAAGAAAAAATTCTCACTCAGCAACATTACCCAGGGTGGTAACGAAGGAATACCCCGCCAGCTATAGCAACCAATCAGCGCTAGGTGTAACTTTGTAAAAATGCGAGTCCGGCTAATGCCGCCTCGCTCTAGAATAAATCTTTTAGCCTTGATCATGGCTGGGTCGGTTGGAGGTACACCCAAGAGCCTCAGTGCCATGTATGCTTCTACCGATGTACTTAGTTCTCCGCCATCATCGTAAAAAAGCTCCCAGCCACCATGTTCTCGTTGTTGAGAACGCAGATATGCTTCTACTTTGTGTAGAGGTCTGGATTTATCTGTTCCCCAAATTTTATGAAGGAGGACAACCTCCGCAGTGATGGTGACGTTAGATTCTAACTCAGCCCACCAATAACCTTGAGGGTTTTGAATCGAAAGTAAATATTTCTGGCTAGTAGCGATCGCATCTGGTAGTTTTGATGCGGTCACTCTGTCTTGAATTTGCATGAAACACTTCTCACACTACACTAAATAAAGAGGAGTTCGTAGTAAGCACTTTAGTACTTAGATGAGGACTAAAGTCCTGACTACAAACTGATCAAAATTAATCAAACAGACCACTATTTATACTTTTCAGTAAATTGATGGTAAATTAATCACCAAGTAAATATGGTCATTTTTATCATTGGTAAAGACTCAATTTAAAAGTAAAAAATTTATCATTAAAATTTGCCATCAACATATTACGGTCTTAGAGGTTGTTTGTAAATGATTGAAATGCTTGGCCCGATTTTAATACTTGCGGGTCTAATTCAGTTACTTGCAGTTTAGCGACCACTACTCCTTCTAAGATACAAGGGTGCATTATGGCGGAACGCCTAACACCAATTATCCAAAATCCAAAATCCAAAATCGGTTGACAAGTAGGATAGCAGAATGGCAAAAGTTGCATTGCTAATCGGGGTTAGCCAGTATAAATCTAATTTAATCAAACCGTTAGCTGGTGTGGTTAAAGACATTGAAGCAATGCAGCGTGTTTTGCAGCACGCGAATATTGGTTATTTTGATGAAGTCAAACCGTTGATTGACTGTGATTGTAGAACCACACACTTAGAAATTGAACGTCTGTTCACCGAACAGCTTCAAACAAACGACCTTGTACTACTCTATTTATCTGGTCATGGCTTTCGAGATCAAAACGGGTATTTGTACTTTGTCACCCACGACACCGAAATGAATCTCCAGAGACAAGTTTTTACTGGAACTGCGGTATCTGCTAGGTTTATCCAAGAACAGTGTATGAATCGTAGCCAATCAAAGCGACAGGTGTTAATTCTTGACTGTTGCTTTAGTGGTGCATTTGCTGAGGGGATGAGCGCCAAAGATTTACTTCCGGCTATTGACATTGATATTGCTGCTCAATTGGGTGGTGAAGGTAGAGCCGTGTTAACCTCTTCGACAGCTACACAAGTTTCCTTTGAAGATCAAGGAGGCGGAGTTTATACTCAATATTTAATTGAGGGGATTGAAAAGGGAGCAGCTGATACTGATAACGATGGCGTGATTACGGTTGCTGAACTACATGATTATGCCAAGCGCAAGGTGCAAGAAGCAAAACCAGCAATGAAGCCTGAAATTTATGCTGTTCGAGAAGGTTATACAATCCGGCTTGCGAAAGCTCCTGTAGGTGATCCGAAATTAGAGTATCGTAAGGAAGTTGAGAAATGTGTGAGGAAAGATGGTAGTTTTTCAGCAGTTGGGCGCGGTATTCTGAGTCGTAGGCAAAGGGAATTAAAGTTAACGCTAGAAGAAGCAAGTGCAATCACAGAAGAAGTTCTCAAACCATTCCGTGAGTATCAGCAAAGTTTACGGGAGTATGAACAGGTTTTGGTTGAGATGTTGCAGGAGGAACCTGTTCTGAGTGATGAAACTTGGGAAGAATTAGAGCGATTTCAGCAGATTCTCAAACTTCGGGATGAAGATGTTGCACCGATACACGAGCGCTTAATCCTAACCCCGACTCGCAAGCTGGGAGAAGAGCAGGAGGTGAAAGGGGGTCGGGGTTTTGAGGAAGATGATCTCAGTTCTGAAAAAGGGATTGATTACACCAAACTGCGTGACCTACTACTAGCAGGAAAGTGGAAAGAAGCTGACCATGAAACCTATCTCGTGATGATTCAGGCTGTAGGGAAGAAAGAAAACAGCTGGTTCACAGTAGAAGAACTCTTAAACTTTTCCTGCATCGACCTCCGTACGATAGACCATCTATGGGTGAAATATAGCAACGGGCGCTTTGGCTTCAGTGTTCAGAAACAAATTTACCTGGAAGTCGGCGGAAAGCTCGACGGCAAATATGACAGAGAAGCCTGGAATAGATTTGGCATCGCGTAGGATGGAGAGTGGAAGGAAACTGGATACTCTACTCTAAAGTAACTTTTGACATCTCAGCACCACAAGGACACCTCCCAATAGGACATCTGAGGAAGATTTTGTTGTATACGAATTTGTATACAAGTGAGAGGTTGGTTGCCTTCTGTCGCATTGAAACTTGTAAATTGTAATATTTAATTTTAAAAAACCACTACCACCAACAAGCAACAATCAGCCATCTTTGTCAGGAGTAGTACGAATAGAGTAGTATTTTTCCCCAAGTTTTATGTACCTTACATAAGGTGTTTTGTGATCTGCAATACGCACACCCATAAGGTAAGAACATATAAGAACATTATCCCTAATCCCCAAGCCCTTATTTTACGAACTACGATAGCCGTAAAAGTTAATACTATAATCTGTAACTTTCACTCCTGTCTGTTCTTCAACCAAACGAATAATGTCTTCTGGTAATGTGATGTGAACGTCCATAATTTGGTTTGTATCCAAACAGTTGACATGGCTGTGGGAGTCACTGATATTGCCATACAGACGTCCGTCACAGCGTTCAATACATTCGATGATGCCACCAGAAGATAAAGCTTCTAAATTTTGATATACAGAAGTGTGACCGATCGCTTTACCTTGCTGATTGAGGCGATCGTAAATTTCTCTAGCAGAAAGATGCTCTTTTGCTTGCCAAAGCAACTCTAGAATAAAGCGACGTTGGCGACTAACACGCATACCCTGTACTTGACACTGCTCTAATGCATCTTCTAAAGAACGAATGGGTTTTGTAGATATTGTCGGTTTTTGCATATTGATGCTTGTTAATTGTTCTACTAAATTTTTCTTTTCAATGTTTATTGTTATTTATATATCTAACGCTTATTAACCTCCCTAGTCAGCCTGAAACTGTGTTGTGACCAGTAATTGCTGCGGAAATCACAGATCGGCGAGAGGAATTTTTATGTTTCTTGACAATTGTGCAGTCACATCTAAATCTAAAACAAACTCATTACAACTTTAGCTTAAAATTGCTGTAAACGTCTACCTACGCCCAAAAGCTGTAACCTTGAAAGCATAATTTTCTTAGCATCTTAGTGTCTTAGTGGTGAAAAAATAAATCTTCTTTAACCGCCCTACTCTACAGGCTCGCGATCGCATCTGCGGAATATAGAATTTAAGTGAATTTAATTAACATATTAAAACTATCGGTATAAAAAAATCAAAGACAGACCGAATAACCGATCTATCTTTAACTTAAAAAATGGCTTAATTTCCTGGTTCAAACTACTTGCCACCAGCCGAAAGCGGGGCCAATGAAACGAATTGTCACCCAAGCTGCGACCATAATGCCAATACCAATCCAAGCACCACGAGTAGTCCATTTTACAAATATTTCTGCTTGTGACTTTGTGACCGGAACCCAAGGCATTATCCGCTCTTGTTGAGGTTGACCGTATTTTTCTCCCATTGCATCTTTACGACGTTTTGCTTCACCCATTTGCTTCACCTACGACTATCAAAAAATTCAAAATTCTATGTTGTCTATATTAAATACCAGATGTGGATTTTGTTGATTGTTGTTTGTTGGTTGGAGAAAGAAACCACTAACCATCAACCATCAACCACCAACACAACTTTTATGAGTCGTCCTTACTCGATTGAGAAAATAAGCTGGGATCAAGATAGTTAATCCGTGCCAAGGGACTGAGCGCAGTTAATATTTGAGCGCCATAGGTACGGCTGACAACTCGACCATCAAGTAAAGCTACAATACCTTGACCTTCTCTCGCTGGAGCGATCGCTCTTTGTAATTCGTTTACAGCAGCTGGCAATAAATATAAACGAAACCAGTCTTGATGCGATCGCTTATAATACGCAACTCTTCCTGCTACCAATGGATGTTCCAGGGATGGTAAAGGTAAAGTCGCAATTACAAGTAATTGTGGTGCAGGTAAAACTTTTTGATGTTCTCGCCAAAATTCCCAACCACTAATTAAAATCCCGTTTTCATCCAAACAAGTTTTTTCTACTTGAACTCGCGAACCAAATTCCGAAGCTAAGATTGCTCCCACTTGAGACTTTAATGGCACATCTCCCACCAACACCACCGTCAATCCTGGTGATGTCGCACTCAGACAGACTAATGTCCGCACTTTGTGAATAAATGCTGCTTGAAATTCTGGAGTATTTGGTAAGGGCAACTGATACGGTATATAAAGTTGAATTGCTTCGGTTTGGCTATCCGAGAACTTTAAACAAGTCAACTCCTCACCTAAACCAAGGTGTTGACGAAAAATAGGAGCTTCGGTTTCTGGTTCTAAGGAACTACCAATTAATACCACAGGTTGGCGTTGCCACATCGGCGACAGTATTTCTGCTACATCAATCGGAGCGCTGTGTAAAGAAAACAAACCTTGACGACGACTAATAGTAGCCCAAAGAAGAGTAGAGGAATTAGAAGAGTGCTGGAATTGTTGCCAAAACTTTTTCCAAGCATCGGGGAGAGTATCTATGTCTAAACCGGAATACAGATAATTCAACAATTCTGTTTCTGCTTGAGAAATCAAATAACATTCATAGGGATTCGCAGGATGTTGAAATAGTTCGTGTGTGAGTTTTGCTCGTACAGAGCGAATTTCCTCAGCAATATATGGGTAAGCAAGTATCAATTGATCCCAATCTTGCGCTTCCCAAGTGACAGTAAGTTGATCGCGCACCCAAGCTTCTAAGTCATCTACACCATCAATAATTGTAGGAATGTCAGCGGGAAAATTATCTTTGGATGTTAGTTGTGCTTTTAACCAAGCTTGAGGAGAAATCAAAAACAGTCCTTGAAAGTCACCACCTGGCCAGATATCACCTGTTCTAATCGACTTATTGACTCCCAGCCATTGCTGTAGGCGAGGAATTTCCACTTTCAGAAGACGTTGTTGCACAACTTCAGGAGCAACGATAATCACAGGGCCGTACCACATCAAAGCCGATGCTACAAAGCTTGTACGATATCGCCCTTGATAACCGCAAGCCGCACCCACTTGAATCAGGGCGCTACGTCCTAAGCGCAGAGCGCGTGCAACCAACCGTGCCATCGTTAAATGATGGGGCCACGTTGGGAAACCCGCCTGCGATCGCAGGAAGTTATGTAATGATAAATGAACTTCTGCCTCAATCACACGCTTTTCATCCCATACAAAGTGATTTTTGCTTGCAATAGCCCCACTTCTATTATGTTGTCATTAGTCACTTGTCATTTGTCATTTGTTTTAAGTAATGACTAATGACCAATGAGTAATAACAATGACCAATCCCAATGACCCTAAATTATGGCAACTTATACAGGAATTTCCAGCGAAGCTTTTAGACATCCCCTGGATCGGCAAGCTGAACAAGCCTTGCGTAGTTTACCGGGATTTGATTTAGTCGCCCGTAAACTGATGGAATTTATCTACGAGCGTCCCCAGTTAATTTATCTAATGGGCAACACCATCCAAGTTGGACCTCGTCAATACTCCACTATTTATCAGATTTTTCGCCAATGTGTGCGGGATTTAGATATTTATCCAGAACCAGCACTGTTTGTTTCACAAAATCCCCAAGCTGATAGCTATGCACTCGGGCAAGAACATCCTTATATAGTCATAAATACAGGGATTTTAGACTTACTAAACGAAGCCGAAATTAGGGCGGTGCTAGCCCATGAACTGGGGCATATTAAATGTGGTCATACTATTTTAATTCAAATGGCGATGGGAGCAATGAGTGCTGCTTCTGCCCTGGGGAGATTTACTTTTGGCATCGGTAATTTTGTCACACCAGCATTAATTTATGCTTTTTTTGAATGGCGACGCAAAGCAGAGTTATCAGCAGATCGAGCCGCATTATTATTAGTAGATGACTTAAATACCGTGATGACATCAATTATGAAAAGCACGGGTGGCAGTATAAAATATGCCAATGAATGTAGTTTAAAAGAGTTAATTCGTCAGTCAGAAAATTATCAAGTGTTTGACGAAGATGAATTAAATCAAGTCTATAAATTTTTGGTTTATAGTGGCGCTCAAAGCGAGATGTTGAGCCATCCTTTTCCTGTAGAACGCTTGCGTTATCTACAGGAGTGGGCAGTATCAGTAGAATATCAGCAAATCAAGCAAGGAAATTATGTGCGATCGCCTGCATCAGGATCAGTAGATGTGAAAGCAACAGAAAATGCTACCCAAAACCCAGAAGTCGAAAAATTACAGCGAAAAATTGAAGAATTGCAAAGACAGATTAATAAAATAAAAAAATCAGGTTAAGTGGTGATGGGGGATTAGGAAATTATTAATCACTAACTACTAACAAGTAAAAATTTTTCAATATGACGCTCAAATTTACTAAGTTTCTATGTATCTTCAGTATAATTTTTCTACTTTTTGTTTTATCACCGACAACGGCTTTAGCTTCCTCGGTTAATTTCTATACAAACTCTGCTGTGACTATTGCCACAACAGCTAAATCATCCTTAGAGATGAATCTTACCCCGCAAATACGGCAACAACTTCAAGCAGTTCGTCAACGGCGCAATCGAGAAATTCAAAAGGTTTTGGACTCATATCAACTAACTGAATTGACTCACAACCTACGTTCTGGTGACGATTTTCATCAAGCACTAAACAAACTCAATTTGCAAGGGGATCAGAAGGAAATGGTAGAGGCGATTGTCAAAATTTGTAATTTAAAAACAAAAGCGATATTATCTCGCTTTTCACTATAAACGAACCTATTCTTCACCCTTGACTCTATTGTGAGAATGGCGATCGCGTGCTGCAAATCCTGCGATCGCTGTATGTATAGTTAAATATATATGTTCAGATCCTATCTTCTGCAACAATCCTGATCGCTTTAGCTGTAGGTAGAGATCCTGTTTCACGCGCGTCATGGCAAAGGTGATATCTCTGGTAGCTAATTCACTTTGCAATTCTGCGATTGTGTCAATAGCAGTAATATCAACTTCCACAATTGCTTCTGTGTTCAGCACAAACCACTCCACTGGAGTTATTTCAGCTTCTATCGCTTCCAATGCGCGTCGTTTGAAGTGTTCCACATTGGCAAAGCACAGGGGAGCATCATAACGATAAATTACTAACCCTGGAATGGTCTTTGCTCCCTCCCAGTCTTCGATATCGTGTAATCCTGGTAAATCTGGTACTTCTCCTAAAACTGCGTCGTGCGGTCTTGCTACGCGAGCAAACAAATCAATCACCGATAAACCCACAGCCACAGCAACACCAACCAGAATATCTGTCAACAGCACCCCCAGCGTTGTGATCAAAGCCAGCAATAATTCACTCCGCCGAAATTTTCCCAACCTCAAAAATTCTCGGATTTCAATTAGCTTGGTAGCTGCATAAATTACAATTGCCCCTAGTGCTGCTTTCGGAAACTGTGCCAATAACGGCCGCAAAAACAACAGCACCCAGACAACCACAACCAGCGCTATCAAAGAAAACATCTGTGTCTTGCTTCCCAATGAGTCACCAATCACAGTACGGCTACCACTGCTACTGATGGGGAAACCCTGCATCAATCCGTTTCCCAAATTAGAGGTTCCTAGCGCCAATAGTTCTTGGTTTGCATCGATTTTATAGTGATTGCGCGTAGCAAATGCCCGTGCTGTCAGTACATTATCCGAATAACCAACGATCGCAATCCCAATCGCCGATGCTATTAATGGTAATAGTTTATCAACTGAAACCTTTGGTAAGGCAAAATGAGGCAAACCAGCCGGGATTTGTCCCACAACAGCCACTCCCCAGTCATCTAGATGAAATAGTGTGACAGCAGCCGTTGCTAGTAATACCGCTAGCAAGGGACCGGGTGCATTGCGAAAGCGATTTTGAATAAAGAATAAAAAGATTAAAACGAGAACTGCCAGAATCAAAGTTGGCAAGTGAATTTGATCCAGCTTGCTGAGGAATTCCCTAACTTGTCCAAAAACAGTCTTGGCCTCAATATTAATGCCACCAATTTTACCAAGTTGACCCGTAATCATAATCACGGCAACCCCTGCCATATACCCTATCAAAATTGGTTTGGATAAAAGGTCTGCCAGAAAACCCAGGCGGGCAATGTAGCCAATTATGCAGACTATTCCCACCATCAAAGCCAGCAGAGAAGCGAGAATAGGGTAATTAGTATCATTGGTTGCAACCAAAGGAGCGATCGCCGCCGCCGTCATCACTGCTGTTGTTGATTCTGGCCCTACCGAGAGTTGAGGTGATGAACCAAACAGAGTGTAAATCACCATTGGTGGTATAATTGCCCACAATCCTACTACAGGTTTCACCCCTGCTAACTCCCCATAGGCCATACACTGGGGAATTAAATAAGCAGCCACTGTTACACCTGCTAGCACATCCCCTCGTAACCATGCTCGCTGGTAAGACAGTAACCGTTTCAACCCTGGTACTCGCAGGGAGATAGCTTTATTTTTGAACATGGCGATCGTAGACCACCCTTAGATGAAATTTCAGAGGATATTAATTAGTTTAAGAGAAGGTTAAGTAAATCTAATTGATAAGATACATAAATTGATTGAACACAATGATTCCATCAACAATAAACTTGATGCAGGTTTGACATATAAATGACAAATATTTGAAAAATAAATAATTTATTGTCTTAATAAAATCAATTAAGAAATCTATACTTATGAATACTTATAAACAAGAATCAGTTAGTTTTAACTCACACTACTTAGCACAAACAATTCCAGAAACCCCATTACCAAATAATCAGCAACAAGATCCGTTAATCGCTAAAAATTTACAAAGAGAACAATATGTTGGTATTTTTAGCCTGACGATCGCTTTAATTGCAGCTGTCGGAATTATCAGTCGCCGAGTCGAATACGCTATTTTGTTCGCTATTGCTCTCAGCCTTGTTCTCATTGCTTTCTTTTTATTCATCTAAAAAAATAGTTTAATTGTTCCTAAAATCAACAGAATGCGAGTTACGAAACGTAAACAACCTTGAAACGCTTACCAATAACAAATAACAAATGACAAATAACAAATGACTACTTACAGCATTTGCAAAATTTCTTTGGCTGCACGCTCGCAAACTCCCAATTCTCCAATCGACCGTTGCATTTCTTCATAATTTGCTTGTATTTGTTGTTTGCGTTCCTGGTTGAGCAAAAATTCCATTGCAGCTTGAATAATATTCTCTGGTGTGGCTGTTTCTTGAATAAACTCTGGCACAATTGCTTTCATCACCATCAAATTAACTGGCGAAGCAAAAGGAAAAGTTATTTTGAGGATATTACGAGCAACCCAATAAGTAAAAGGACTGAGACGGTAAATAACTACCTGCGGTACTTTTAACAAGGCGAGTTCTAAATTAACAGTTCCACACTTAGTCAGTGCTAAATCAGCAGCAGCCAGTACTTCCTGTTGCTGACCTGAAATTACCGTAGCTTGTAACTCGTACCGTTGTATCTCTTGTTCTATTTTCTGACGATAAATTTCCAGAGATAAGGGAATCCAGAAATGGACTTGCGGTAGTTTCGCTTGAATTACCTGTGCTGCTTGAAACATTACAGGTAGAAGATACTTGAGTTCTTGATGACGAGAAGCTGGTAAAAGTGCCACAGCAATCGCATCATCGGCAATTCCTAATTGACTGCGTGCAGTTTCTCGACTGGGAAATTTTTCTATCCTATCCACCAGTGGATGACCTACCCAGGTAACTTTTGCACCTTTGTCTTGAAAGTAACGTGCTTCTTCAGGGAAAATAGCTAATAATTTATCACTAACATGAATAATTCGCTTTGTATTACCAAGATTAACTGAAGAAGCCCAAACCTGGGGAGCAATATAATATACAATAGGAACTTGGGGCAATTGGCGACGAAGATAATTGCCAATACCTAGATTTGGTCCCATGTAATCAATTAATACTACCAAGTCAGGCGGATTTTGCTTGAGATAGGCGATCGCTTGACGCTGAATTAGCAGGGTTGGTAGTACAAAACTTAGAGATTCCAACAGACCAAAAGAACCAATTTCACTGGTATTACCCAGCAACATTGCTCCTGCTGCTGCCATTTTGTCACCACCAAGCGCCACAATTTCTAATTCCAATCCAGCAGCAATAGCTTGCTGTCGCAGCGCTGTCACCAATAGCGATCCCTGCAAATCGCCAGATACTTCACCAGTACTAATAAATATTCGCATTTTTAGGAGATAGGGGATTGGGGAACGGGGATTGGGGAACGGGGAAGAAGCGGAGAAGAAGAGACGCGGTGACGCGGAGAATGTTTTAAATTCCCCTCGTCTTCGTGTCTCCGTGTCCCCGTGTCCCCGTGTCCCCTTTCCCCGATCTCTTCTGATCAAGACTCATCATCTTTGTTGGTTAGTTTCCCTTTTCCAGGAATTAAACCACGTCTTCCGGGCATTTGCGAGAGTAGGAGAAAACGACGTAAGTGCTGTAATTGTTCTGTATTTCCTAACAGTTCTAGTTCTTCCAAAGCGTCTTTGAAGAGTAAATCTGAACGGTAGAGTATACGGAAGGCTTTTTTCAATATTTGTAATTCACTAGCAGAAAAACCAGCGCGTTTGAGTCCCACAAGGTTGAGCGATCGCACTCGTGTTGGATTTCCCTCTACCAACATATATGGTGGTACATCCCGGTCAATACGGCTCATTCCTCCTACCATCGCGTGCTTACCAATATGCACAAATTGATGGATACCGAGAACTCCACTGATTGTTGCTCGTGATTCAATATGAACATGACCTGCGATCGCTACCGCATTAGAAATAGTCACAGAGTCTTCAATTACACAGTTATGAGCAACATGCACATAAGCCATTAGTAAATTACCGTTACCAATAGTTGTAGCTTCTCCTACACCAGTTGCACGGTTAATTGTCGCATATTCCCGAATGCGATTATCGTTACCAATTTTGACCCAGCTAGCTTCACCAGCATACTTTCGATCTTGGGGTTCCATACCAATGGCAGCCCCCGGAAAAATTTGATTTCGCGCTCCGATTTCCACATGTCCGTCCAGCACTACATGAGCGCCAATTGTAGTATCAGGACCTACTTTCACATGCCCACCAATCACAGCATAGGCACCGACTTCCACTGTCGGGTGCAGATCCGCGTTAGGATGAATTACAGCAGTTGGATGAATAAGCGTTTTCAAGGGTGCATCTCCAGAACAGTAAGCGTGCTAAGTTTTTTGCCAAACGCGCCACGGAGCGTCTGAGTTCAGTAGCCGAAAGCATCAAGTTTTTACAGGTGTGAGGGCAGTGAATATATGGAAATCAGACTGTAACAGTTGTTTTTTGTTGCTGCTGATATTCCTAATACAAAATTTTGTAGAGGCGCTTTATGCTGATACCTCTACCAATAGAATAAATTTTCAGCTTACGAGGGAAAACATTAATTCACCTTCAGCAACTAACTGACCGTCAACCTCGGCGTGAGCCTGCATCTTACCGAAACGACGTTGTTTTATCCATAACAGTTCCACAGTCATTACCAGTTGATCTCCGGGAACAACTTGCCGACGGAAACGGACTTTATCTATACCAGCGAATAGGAAGAGTCCGCCTTCTAATTGTGGCACTTGTGTCATCACGACACCACCAACCTGTGCCATTGCTTCTACGATCAGCACACCTGGCATGATCGGACGTCCTGGAAAATGTCCTTGAAAATGAGGTTCATTAATTGTGACGTTTTTAATACCAACAGCTCGTTTCCCTGGTGTGTAGTCAATTATCTTATCTACAAGTGCAAAGGGGTAACGATGGGGTAGAAGTTTCTGGATTTCTTCCGCTGTGAACATCACTTTTGTTTCAGATGTGCTTGTAGTAGAATTATCTGACTGCTCCTGGGTAGGTGCTGATGTCGGATTATCGGTAGAATTGACTTCAGTGACAGTTGTCATTGATTGTGTGGTTGATTTTTAGGTGTAGTCTAGTAGGCGATCGAATTATATTAGTTATTAGTTATTAGTTATTAGTTGTTAGTTATTAGTTAGTAATTTGTTGTCAAAATACCACTAACTATTTACCACTATCCACTAACCAATAACAACTAACGCAATTCCCAAATTTTCTGTGCCAGTTGCACGTGTAAATTGTGGCTGGCTTTATATGCCAAAAAATGAGCATGAGGGAAAAGTCCTAGTAAACTCAAATCTCCTACTAGATCCAAAATTTTATGACGTACTGGCTCATTTGCAAATCTTAATGGTGGATTTAGCCAACCATCAGGTCCACACACAAGAGCATTTTCTAGGGTTCCACCCTTAATTAACCCGGATTTTTGCAGGTATTCAATTTGATGTAGTAAACCAAAAGTGCGGGCTGGGGCTATTTCTGTTGTAAAGCTAGCATCAGATGTTTCTAATTCTGGAACTGGTGACCAGCTGTACCATTGATTACCAATCGCAGGTAATTCAAAATCAATACCGTAGGTAAAGCGAGTAGTTGGTGCAGGGAGGGCGCAAACAAAAGCATCGTCCTGACGTACCCATATAGGTTCATTGATAGACACAGCAATGTTGGATGCTGTAGTTGGGCTTTGGGAAATCAAACCCACTTGAGCAATACTTTCTGCCCATAGCTTTGCCGAACCATCTAAAAGGGGTACTTCTGGCCCGTCAATTTCAATACGCGCATTGTCTACACCCATACCTGCTAGTGCTGCCAATAAATGCTCAACAGTCCGAACACTTTCCTCATTTTTGCCTAATTGAGTTGAGAGAACAGTCTGACTGACGGCAGGTACTTGAGCGGGAATAATTGGAGTGTTTGGTAAGTCTGTTCGGACAAAGTAACGTCCGCTATCTGCTTGTGTTGGTATTATCCGCACTCTGGTATTTACACCACTATGCAGTCCCACCCCTGTAAGAGTAATTTCATCTGCGAGAGTTTGCTGCATACAGTTATTAGTCATTAGTTATTAGTCATTAGTCATTAGTTATTAGTCATTAGTCATTAGTTATTTGTCCATAGTCAAAAGTTCTACGGTAATGAGTTTTTTTCTATTGACCAATGACCAATGACCAATGACAAAATTAGAACCTTTCTCCAATACCAAAATTGATCCGACTATCTCCTTCGTCATTGATGCCATAGTCAATGCGGATGGGACCGAGTGGGGACTGTACCCGCACACCAAGACCATAGCCGTAGCCAGTACCGCTTTTATCCAATAAATCTCCTACTTTTGTTTCTGTTCCCAAGTCAGTAGCAGCATCGAAAAATAGGGCGCCGCTAACTACGGAGAATACAGGGAAGCGATACTCAACGGTGGCTTGCAAGAAACTACTACTACTAGCTAATTGACCTTCGTCGTAGCCTCGCACCGAGTTACTTCCACCCAGAGTAAAAGCTTCGTAAGGAGGTACATCACCCAATATCGTTCCTCCTTGTACGTTGAAAGCAATAGTTTGTGCTCCTTTGCTAAAGTTAATGAATTTTACAGGCAGATAGTAACTATAGCTACCTCGGATTTTGCTTGATAAAATGTTACCTAGACCGATTGGTACGGACTGGTCTAAGCCCAAGCGGAAGAATGAACCCTTTGTTGGTTGTAAAGCATTATCACGTTTGTCCCGGACTGCTGCTAGTTGCAATGTCAGCAAGTCGTCCTGGCCTGTTCCAGATTCGGTCAGGTCAATGATTTCTGTTGGTCGATCATTCCTGTATACTGTTCCTCTCTTTCTGATATCGCCATCAGAATCACGAGTGGATACCCGTTGATAGCGTACACCTGCTGAAGCTGTCCATTCTGCACGTTCGTAGGGATTTTTAGACAAAGGACGGGTGAAGTTGACACCGCCACCTAAACGTAAAATCCGAGGAACATCTCCATCCGTAGATTCACTGTTTTTAAAGGTTTCAACATTGTCATCTTTCCCTTCAAAGATTAACGAAATCGAACGACTACGGAAAATATTTGTTGTATAGGAAGTTCGGTATGGGTCTCCAGCTATCCAAGGATCTGTAAACCGGACATCAAACAGTAATTCCCGTTGACCAATCTCTAATTCGCCTCCCAGTTTCTGGTTTCTGCCGTTGAGGTTTTGCTCTTGGTAGCTGATGGTACCAAATAAGCCACTGGCAGAACTGATACCTGCACCGGCGGCAATGGAACCACTGTTACGTTCAACTACATTAACTTGTACATCGACTTCACTAGGGTTAGTACCGGGGTTAAGAGAAACATTTACATCTTCAAATAGCCCCAGACTGTACACACGTTGTAAATCTTTTTGGATGACATTGCGGTTGAATACTTGTCCGGGCTTCAATTGAATTTCCCGTGTAATAATATACGGCTGTGTCCGCCCCCGGATCGGGTTTCCATTTTTATCCGTTTCCTGACCTTCTTTATTGCGGTACTGGACATTAATATTTTCCACTACCCCTTCTGCTACATTCAGGGTCACAACTCCGTCTGGAGATACTTGTGGAGATCCAACCACTTGTGCTAAAACGTACCCTTTATCTTGATATACCTTGAGTAACTGTTTAATGCTGTCTTGCAACTCACGTAGGTTCAGAATCCTACCATACTGAGTGCTAAAAATTTTATTGACCGTATCTGGAGGTAGTACAGACGCTACATTTGTACCAGGGTTGGCGTCAATTTTTACTTGATTTAATACGGGGTTCAACTGAACCACAAATGTGACTCGTACCCCTAATGGTGTATCTTCTGGCACTGCTTGCACATTCGAGAAAAAGCCAGTAGCAAAGACAGAGTTAATATCTTCTTGCAGTTGCGATCGCGTTGTTGTTCGTCCTGGTTGAGTACGAATTACTCCGTAAACTTGGTTTTCTTGTTCTACTGGTAGTGCTTGTCCGCCCTCTGTTCTAACCACCACCTCTGATACTAATACACGAGGTTCTGCTTCTGTTGTTGGTTGTTGGTTGATTGGTGGTTGTTGATTAATTGGTGGTTGTTGGTTAGTTGGTGGTTGTTGGTTAATTGGTGGTTGTTGGTTAGTTGGTGGTTGTTGGTTAATTGGTGGTTGTTGATTAGTTGGTGGTTGTTGGTTAGTTGGTGGTTGTTGATTAGTTGGTGGTTGTTGATTAGTTGGTGGTTTTTGGTTATTTGGTGGTTGTTGATTAGTTGGTGGTTGGGTGTTTTGAGGAACAACTGTGGGAGGATTTTGTGCAGTTTTTGATGTCGTTGATGTTACACTCTTTGGTGTTGTTTTCAGTGCTGACGCACCGACAGTGCTAACAAACACTGGTTGCTTTGCTGTCGATGTCCTGAGTGTTGTTGGCTGCGTTTTCGGAGCATTCTGTATATTCTTTGACCTATTGTTCGTTAATTTAGATAGGTCTAATGTCGTCTTTTTCGCAGGAAAGACAGCAACAACTTCTTCTTGCTCTGGTTTTACCGTTGCTGTTGTATCTTCAGCAGTTTGTGTAATATTTGGAACAAGAGAAGTTGGAATTGTGACATCTTCGGTTGTATTAGTAGTTGGGAATCCAGCAATAACTTCTTGGTCTCGATTTGTTGTTGGAACGAAAAAATCTGCTGTTTTTCTAGAATTATTTGCAGTTTGCGCGTTAGCATGAAGCGAACCGCTTAAAGGTGTGGCGATCGCCACCATGGTCATCAATACGGGAGACAAGCGCATTTTATTCTGATTGTTCTTCACTTCCACACCATCAAATAGAGATTTAGCTTTTACTCAAAAATTTTGTTGGTCAATAGTCAATGGTCAATGGGCAATAGTCAATACCCGATACCCGATACCCACTCATCACAGTCCCCATTACCCTTTTTCCACTGCTTCTAGCACTCTTCTCAAAACCTCCTGGTAAGCATTCTCAACATTCCCTAAATCCCGACGAAAGCGGTCTTTATCTAGTACACGAAGATTGGGGTCATCTCCTGCGGATATATCCCACAAACGACAGGTATCAGGACTAATTTCATCGGCTAATAGTAACTGCTGTTGTGAATCCAAACCAAATTCTAGTTTGAAGTCCACTAAGGTAATACCACACCCCTGGAAAAACTCTTTGAGAAATTCGTTAATTTGCAATGCAAGATGGATTATACTGTCAACTTGTTCCGGAGTTGCTAGTTCCAGAAGCAGGAGGCGATCGCGTGTCAACAATGGATCTCCCAATTCGTCGTTTTTATAATAAAACTCCACTAAGGGCATTTTGAGTACAGTACCCAGTGGTAGCCCTGTTTGTTGACAAAGACTACCTGCGACGATGTTCCTGACAACTACTTCCAATGGCAATATTTTTACTGCCTTGATCCGCATTTGGTTTGGAGCAGGACTGTCAATAAAGTGGGTCTTGACACCACGATTTTCTAGCTGTTGAAATATTTTACTAGAAATGATATTATTAATGTTTCCCTTATTTTCAATACTGCCGCGTTTTTGAGCGTTAAATGCTGTGGCATCATCTTTAAAAACAGCCAATAAAATTTCCGGGTTATCCGTAGGATAAATGATTTTGGCTTTGCCTTCGTATAACTTAGTTTGGGCAGTCATGGTAGGAAGTAAATTTCAGTTCGATGGCTTGCTTCTATGGGTTTAGGCTTAACCATTTTATCTTTTGTTTTTCCTTATTAGTCATCAGTAAAATACTTAAGTAAAACTGTTGACTAAAAAGAGATGCATAGAATGATAGTGGGAATTTAACATAAATCGTCTATTATTTGCTTTTTCTCGAAATACTAGCTATTTTTCCCAAAGAAAATTAATAATAAAATGTATAAATTAAAACAACATAAAATGACTTAATCATTAGAATTAAATACATTAGTGTTTCACAATAATTGTAAAAAATCCGTAAACCTACTCAAAACTAAATAATAGATTTTTGACAAAATTAACCTTAGTAAGGATTAGAGAGTAAGAAAAAAAGACTTATTAACCTTTCTGATTTATAGTTTCCAAGTTTTCAGAGAAATATCAGGATAGCCAGTGCTTCAGTTTGGGATTAAAAACAATAAGGAGGTGAAAATTGGATCAAAAGATGCCTAACAAAGATGATTTTCTATATCCTCGTGGTCGCTACTACGGCCAGGTGAAACCAGAAAATCTGGTATTTAACGCGAATCTGCAAGAATTTGCCCAAAGAATCAGCTATATCTGCAATTTAGAGACAGCTGGGAAAATATCTCCTGAAGAGGCTTATGAAAAGATCAAAGGTCTATGGAAAAGCTTGAAACAGGCGAAAAAACAGTTAAGAATTGGCGAAAACCCTTTCCGAATTGATGATGACGGGAATCAAGCAGAAAACTAAATATTTATTGTTAACTTGGTAATTGTTAATTGGTAATTGGTTATGAGTTATTAATTATTCGTCCCTTTTCGTGTGTTTCTTATTCTTCTTATTCTTCTTATTTATGCATCATTGTCCAAACTCCATCCCAAGAGTTTGGTAGAGTTTGTCTGAGGTAAGTACGGGCGCGTTTCAAATGAATATCTACAGTCTGATCTAAAGGTCGGATTTTTTTTGCTGATTCAAAATACGCGATCGCACGTTTAAAATCGCGGCTGAGATAAGCTTCACGTCCAGCATGATAATCAGACAGAAAATCTTGAGTTGCAGCGTCTAAATGGGTAGTGCGATCGCCTATTAATTCATAAATATTTACAGCTTGATGTTTACCTTTGACGCGAATTTTATCTAACTCACGTACCCAGATGCGATCGCGGCACAATTGGTAAGTAAATTCACTGATAATAATATCACAGCCATATTCTTTAGTGATAGCTTCTAAACGCGAGCTTAAATTTACACCATCACCAATGACTGTATAATCCATGCGTTTGTGAGAACCGATATTTCCAGAAACTACTTCCCCAGAACTAATTCCAATACCAATATGAATTTTTGGCTGTTCTTGAATTACCCGACGTCGGTTAAATTCTTCTAATCGCTGTCGCATTTCTAAAGCAGCTTGTACAGCTTTCCAAGCATGATTTTCCGTAAGCGGGAGTGGCGCACCAAACACCGCCATCAAAGCATCGCCAATAAACTTATCAAGAGTACCTTCGTGGTTAAATACCGCCTCTAGCATTGTTTCAAAATACTGATTTAGCAACGATACCACCTCAGCTGCACCCAAATTTTCAGTCAAAGTGGTGTAACCTCTGATATCTGAAAACAAAATGGTGACTTCTTTACGTTCACCCACCATTAAAGCATCATCACCCAATGCCATAACTTGTTCAGCAACACGAGGAGTTAGGTAGCGGTACATAGTATTTTTCATCCGCTTTTCCCGACTAATATCTTCTAAAACTACTAACCCACCCCGCACTCCTCCTTCTGGGTTTGTTAGGGGATTTACGGTTAAATTTATACTACGTTCGATTTGGTTGATGTTTTCAGCGCTGATAAACTTCGACTGGGGAGTGAGGGGTAAATTCCAAGGAATAAAAAGATCAGTTTGAGTGCGATCGCGAATGGCTAAAATGTAATTTTTTATATCTTTATTTGTAGTATCTAAATATAATCCTAACATCAAACTTTGCTCTGGTACATAATGTTTTGCACCTGTTTTTAAACTATCTTCCAATCGCATTTGTAAATTATCAATTGGTACAACTTCCCATACTAAGCGACCAATTAAATTTTGTTCCCAAGCAAGTTTATTATTTTTAGCATTTGCATCTTTTAAGGGACAACCGAGTAATTCTAAAGCTGCATCATTAATCGTCACAATGCGACTTTCCATATCTGTAGAAATTACTGCATCTGAAAGACTTTGAAGAATATCTTTTTGATATTGTTTTTCTAATAGTACATTTTCAAATAAACGGGCATTTTCCAAAGCAATTCCTGCTTGAATATTAAAAGCCCGCATAAATTCTTCATCCGAAGCACTAAAACTGCCTTGCTGTTTATTAATTA
This sequence comes from Fischerella sp. CENA71, assembly GCA_024239075.1. Taxonomy (GTDB): domain Bacteria; phylum Cyanobacteriota; class Cyanobacteriia; order Cyanobacteriales; family Nostocaceae; genus Pelatocladus. The sequence goes on from JANBVI010000055.1 coordinate 204,108, forward strand.
ACTGTGTTACACCAATTAATTCATTTGCAGAATTAAATACTGGTAAACATAAAATATTATTGGTTATATACCCAGTTTTTTTATCTGTAGTGGGGTCAAAACGAGGATCTTTATAAGCATCAGCAATATTTAGTGCTTCACCAGTAGAAGCGACATAGCCAACAATTCCACGGTTAGCAGGAATACGAATTTCTATCATTTCTTTGCCATCCGCAGCTGCTATTTTTGTCCAGAGTTCTCCCATTTCTTTCCGATATAAAAATAGTGTACTGCGGTCTGCTTGCATTAAAATTCGTGCTTGTTCCATCACTATTTGCAAAGTCGCTTCTAAGTCTAGACTTTGTCCTAGTGTTTGAGTAGCCCGCAAAAGTGCTGTTGCACCCCTTTGATTACGTGCTGCCACATAAAAAGATTGACAACTTTCTAAGATAATACCTATAGCAGAAGCAAAATCTCGAAACCTTTCTTCATCTTGACTATCAAAAGGAATATTCCCAGCTTTATTGGCTAGTTGTACTACTGCTACAACTTGATTTTTACTACTTAAAATAGGCATACATAAAATATTATCAATTTTATAGCCCATTTGTTTTTCTAAATCTGGGCTGAAGAGAGAGTGCGAAGTAGTATCAAATATATTTAAACATTCGCCTGTAGTGGCAACATGACCAGGAATACCAACAGTAATCGGAATCCGAATTTCTAATGGTTTATAAATATTATCTTGAGGAATTTTTGTCCAGAGTTGACCTTTGTCATGATCTACTAAAAAAATAGTAGTGTGTTCAGCTTGGAGAATTTGACCTATTTTTAATGTAATTGCCTCTAGAACTTTCTCCAGCATTGTTTCTAGAGCTTCGTTATTAATAAGTTCAATTGCACGCAAAAATTGCTGAAATTCCGCAGTAATAAAGTCTAATAAACAAACAAATTCATTAACAGAAAGGTCTTTGACGCGACGTAGTAAAGCGTGAGTGCGATTAACTTGAGTAAGTTCAGTTAATGTAGCCAAAACGCTACCAGTGTTTAGAATTGACATGATTTTATGGTAGGGGATCTGGGAAAAGCGATCTGGGACAAGGGAGCAGGGAGCAGGGAGGCGTGGAGAATAACCAATCCCCAATCGCCAATCCCCTTTCCCTGATCCCTAAAATTACGCTGCTTTCGGCAATTCTGAGTAAATTACCTTTTGATAGTAATCTTGCAACTGGCGAGTTGCAGCAGCCCATCCCCAGCGTTCTGCTTCTCTACGGGCATTTTGGCGAATCGATTCTCGTTCTTGTTTCATTTCTAACAAGCGAATCGTAGCAGCGATCGCACCCTCGTCACCAGTATCTGGAGCAAACAAGTATCCATTGACACTATCTGTCACTATATCGGGAATGCCACCAGAACGGGCTGCAACCACCGGACATCCAGCCGCCATTGCTTCTAGGAGTACTAAACCTAATGTTTCTGTGCGGGAGGGAAAGATAAAAGCATCGGCGCTAGCAAAGGCCGAAGCTAATTCTTTCCCAACCAGATAGCCTACAAAGTTGGTGTTTGTATTAGCAAAGTGTTTTTCTAAGGCTGGGCGATGGGGACCATCTCCCACTAATGCTAGTCTGGCTTCGGGAATAGCTTCTAGTATGGGTTTGATCCGCTCAATTTCTTTTTCCGCAGAAAGACGTCCAACATATAGCAACAAAGGGCTAGTTGGGTGATTTTGCGATAGACGCGATCGCATTTCTTCGCTATTCAAGCTAGGATGAAATGTCTCTGTGTCTACTCCCCGTTGCCACAAGTTGACTCTTTCAATGCCATGAGTTGTTAGTTCCTCCATCATCGCTGTCGAGGTACATAAATTTAAAGCTGCTTGATTATGACCTGCTTTCAGTAATTCCCACAAGAAGCCTTCCAACATTCCTAAACCGTAATGTTGTAGATATTGAGGCAAGTGGGTATGATAAGAAGCCACCAAAGGAATGTTAAGCACCTTGCTATAAAATATACCAGCTAATCCTAAAACGGCTGGATTGACCACATGAATAATATCTGGCTGAAACTGTTCCAATATGTGACCAATTGCTGGACGAGGCAGTGCCATTTTTAACTCTGGATACAGTGGTAGAGGAAAACCAGAGACACCATATATTCTGGCTCCTTTGTATTCTGTAATACCACCTTCGGGACAAACCACGAGTACTTCGTCACCACTGCGTTGTAAATGTTCAACAGTATGACGTAGGCGTGTGACAATGCCGTCAACCTTAGGCAGAAAGGTTTCGGTAAATAGAGCAATCCTCATAAAATATCATTCACTACAGGCAGGGTGTTCAGATAATCTCAGCTTCTGGACAATTTCAGCATTACTCACAGCGTATACTGTCTCATCTACTACAACCAATTCCACGCAGCCAAAAATCAGTTATCAGTTACCAGTGAACAGCTACCAATTAATTATTGATAAGTGTTTAGTGTGTACTGATGTCACTTTTCATCCTTCATAAACAGACTGGCTGCCATACTATGCGAAAATGTGACAACCAGGTTTATCAACTATGTTTTTGAAGTCAAGATGTTTTGTTTGGCAGAGTGCAAAGACCATGAATGCCAATGGCTGCTATTACCCCACCAAACAAAACTCCGACTCCTTCAGCAAAGCAATTAATTCTGTGTCTATTTTCTGCGGCTTCAGCAACAAGCAAGTCACCCACCTTTACAGATGGGGACTTTGCCACTTGTTGATAGTTTTTATGAGCAGCATCCAGTGTTGCCCATTCAGGAAACAGATAGTAGACACTGATGCTACTAAGTGCCACTCCGGGGAACACAACAAACACAACTAGAACAAGCGATCGCATATTAATGCTTTGCTATTTACGATGCCAGCTGACTTTGGGCAAAATTTGGTTTTTATCTACTCTAGTTTGATACTTGACAGCAAAGTTCAACAGAGAATCAAGCAGGGAATCAGAGAGATAGTGAGGTTGTAAACCCAGATCCAAGAGTTTAGTGTTTTTGGCGTTAAAGTAGTGTTCTTCTTTTTCGATTCTGGGATTATCCAAGTTATTAACTTCTACATTTAGTCCCATTGCATTCCCGGCTTTTTTCACCATCAATGCCAAGTCGCCGACGCTGAATTGTTCGGTAAATTGGTTGAAAACGCGGAACTCACCAGATTGTGCAGGGTTGGCGATCGCCAGTTCGATACATCGCACCGTGTCCCGAATATCCAAAAATCCCCGCGTTTGTCCACCTTTACCATAAACAGTTAGGGGGTGTCCTATTGCAGCTTGGATACAGAAACGGTTCAGCGCTGTCCCAAACACACCATCATAATCTAGGCGGTTAATTAACAGTTCGTCCATGCCGGTTTCTTCTGTGAGGACACCGTAAACCACACCTTGATTTAAATCTGTTGCCCTTAGCCCCCAAATCCGACAAGCAAAGTGGATATTGTGACTGTCGTGGACTTTGCTTAAGTGGTACATTGAACCAGGTTGCTTGGGATAAGGCAAAGTGTCTTTACGCCCGTTGTGTTCAATGGTGATATAGCCTTCTTCTATATCTATGTTCGGTGTACCGTATTCACCCATGGTTCCCAATTTTACCAAATGGCATTCTGGGAAATCCTCTTTCATTGCGTACAGCAAATTCAGCGTACCCACAACGTTATTGACTTGTGTGATAACGGCATGTTCACGATCAATCATCGAAAATGGTGCCGAACGCTGTTCGCCAAAATGCACGATCGCATTTGGTTCAAATTTATGTAGGGCTTTTTGGAGAAACTCGTAATTGGTGATATCACCAACAAACAAATCGATGGATTTACCAGTTAAGTCTTTCCAGCGTTGAATGCGTTGCTGAATTGGTGCGATCGGGGTTAGAGTTTCCACACCCAATTCATTATCCCAGTGCCGCCGCACCAAGCTGTCTAAAATACCAACTTCGTAACCTCGATTGGAAAGATAAAGCGCGGTTGCCCAACCGCAATAGCCATCGCCACCAATAACCAGGACTTTCATTTTCACCTGTTTTTACTCGCTGATAGCTAAATCTACCAGGTTTGTGTCACCTCTAGACCATGAAGATTGGGGAGTAAACAATTAAAAATTAAAAATTAAAAATTAAAAATTGAAAATTTAGGAAGAGGGTGTAAGGTGTGTTTTGAGTGGGGGCATTGGGCATAGTGAGCAACCATTAACTATTGGCTATTGACCAATTTTATAGCTACTGGCTATGTAATCAAAGAAGCGGTAGTAATTATTAAATTCTGATCTGGGTGCTTTTGCCTGCCAGCAGTATTTCAGCTTTCCTTGGGCTAATTTCAGCGTCATGACACCTTCTTGTTGTCCGACTTCTACTGTCAGCACTCCAGATACTCCCTGGGCTGTAGTAAAGTTGGGATCTATCGATGTTTTGGCGTTCTGTTCTGGAATTATGACTTCTGGCAGTTGCATTCCTGCCCAACTACGAATCTCTACAGTGTTGTTTCTTGGGGAAATAAAGACAATACCGTCGCCGTTGTCTGATGGCAAAGATTTCCAAGTGCTGGGATAGGGAAATTCAAAGCCATACCGGGCATTACTATAAATTTTCCAAGTCTGATTAGAGATGTTGAAATCAGGGGTTGTTGTACAGCTTCCTATAATTACAGACAAAGCGATCGCGTAAATAAAGTATCTTAAGTTTCTCTGGAAGTGGAATGCAAGAGGTAGAAGAGCCAAAGCATTATTAGTCCAAGCTTTCATCAATCTAGTCATCAAAGGGAACTGATCGGTATCTAACTAAATATTCTTGAGATTTTGTTGTTTTTTTACCACTAGCTGCTGTGATACTGCAAAGCCTTGTGTTCAGTTTTTTGTAAAGTATTATTGCAATATTGACGTCAAAGCGTCTTGCTGTCTTGACAAGCCAAACAGGAGTAGATATCGTAAGATACATACCCGGGTAAGACCGTTAACAGAGTTATGCAAGCTAATAAGCAAAAGGTTACTTTATACTTATCGCCAGAATTACACAGAAAACTGAAAATACGTTCAGCTATTGATTCAGCACCAATGTCGGATCTTGCCGAACGCGCCCTCGTTTTCTACCTGGCAAATTCGGAGCTAGTTGAAGAAGTAGCTATCTACGGAAAAACTCATAGAGTTTACACCTGTCCTAATTGTGAAAGCTCATTGGTTGTACGGGATGGCGAATTGGTTGCAATGGGCAAACAACCAGGAGTAATTTGTCAAGAACATCTGTCAGTGGAAGAGATGGAAGAACAAGCCCATACAAAAGGTGAGGAAGAGTTAGTTCCTTGCTAAATATTTCAGAATTGCAAATACATAATTCAGTTATTAAATACTGACAATTCTGCCATCTTTGCCAACTGCGATGTCTAGAGTTTCTGTAAAAGGTCTCAAGTAGGTCGATGTATGAAAGAAGAGCTCAATATCCTCATTCAAGCTCAATACCCTTTAATCTACCTTGTGACCTCCGAGGAAGAGCGGGCTGAGCAGGCAATCTTTACAATCGCTCAATCGTCAAAACCACAACGGCGAGTGTACGTTTGGACAGTAACTCACGGCATCGTGGAGTATGGTCAACCCCGGAACGTAGGTCAGCATAATACTGTTTCACCAGAAGCGGCGATTGATTGGATTATCCGGCAAAGAGAACCAGGTATATTTATTCTTAAAGATTTACATCCTTTTATAGATGCGCCTGCGACAACAAGGTCTTTACGGGATGCGATCGCCAGCTTTAAAGGCACGCAAAAGAACATCATTTTGATGTCACCGATGCAGCAAGTACCCATTGAACTGGAAAAAGAAGTTGTTGTTTTAGACTTTGCACTTCCAGATATGGGTGAATTAAATAAAGTATTAACTCATCACATAGACAACAATCGTGGGCGACGGCTGCCAACGGAAGCACGGGAAAAACTTCTCAGAGCTGCTTTAGGATTAACTAAAGACGAAGCTGAAAAAGTATATCGTAAAGCCCAAGTCACAACTGGACGCTTAACAGAAGAAGAAGTTGATATAGTTTTATCAGAGAAAAAACAATTAATCCGACGCAATGGTATACTAGAGTACATAGAAGAAGATGAAACCATTGACTCAGTCGGTGGCTTAGAAGAATTGAAAAAGTGGTTAACACAGCGCTCCAACGCTTTTACAGAGAGAGCGCGGGAGTATGGTTTACCTCAACCGAAAGGGATGTTAATTCTCGGTGTTCCAGGCTGCGGTAAGTCATTGATTGCTAAAACCACATCCCGGCTTTGGGGTTTGCCACTGTTGCGGTTAGATATGGGCCGAGTATATGATGGGTCAATGGTAGGACGTTCGGAAGCGAACTTACGTAACGCCCTCAAGACTGCCGAATCTATTTCCCCCGCAATATTATTTATCGATGAATTAGATAAATCCTTCGCTGGTAGTACTGGGTCTTCTGATTCTGATGGTGGTACTTCTAGTAGGATATTTGGATCTTTCCTTACCTGGATGCAAGAGAAAAAATCTCCAGTATTTGTAATGGCCACTGCAAACCGAGTGGAAAGACTACCAGGGGAATTTTTAAGGAAAGGTCGTTTTGATGAAATTTTCTTTGTGGATCTGCCCACACCAGAAGAACGACAAGATATATTTAAGATCCACCTGAATAAGCGCCGGAAAGACATCTCTAGGTTTGACTTAGAACAGTTGTCCAAAATGTCAGATGGCTTCTCTGGAGCAGAAATTGAACAGGCGATCGTCGCGGCGATGTACGAAGCTTTCGCCCAAGATCGGGAGTTCACTCAATTAGATATTATTGCTGCACTAAAAGCAACATTGCCGTTGTCTCGGACGATGCAAGAACAAGTTACAGCCCTCAGAGATTGGGCTAGACAGCGTGCGCGCCCCGCAGCAGCTTCCATTGCTGAATATCAGCGAATGGAATTCTAAAAGCTTTCTCCTGTGAACGCAGGGGGGAAGAGCTAGCTTTGATTGCTAGCTGTTAACAAAAAACCGCGTTCTGCTAAACGCGGCTTACTCTCAAACAAACTAAACTGTTGTCCTTTTTCTCTACTCTCTTTGGAGGAAACCCAAATGTCTCATTTTAGCACTCTGCGTACCAAAATTACCGAAGCTGAAATCCTCAAGCAATCCCTGCGCGACCTCGGTATTAGCGTTAAAACCGAAGCTGATGTTCGTGGTTACAACGGTCAGCGTGTTCGTGCTGACATCGTAGCAGTATTGGAAGGCGAATACGACCTCGGTTGGTCTCGCAACAGCGATGGTTCTTTTGATCTAATCGCAGACCTGTGGGGTGTTGCTAAGAAGCATAATCAGACCGAACTGATTAACTCCATCAACCAAAAATATGCTGTTAACAAGACCTTGACAGAAGTTAAACAACGCGGTTTGCAAAATGCCAACGTTAAGTTGGTATTGCAATAGTAATTTCTCTGCGCGTTCCCAAAGCTGCACGGGTTAACCATGTTAATAGCGGTTAGCCCGCTTTTTTTCCCGACTGGAGTCAATTCCAGTCGTTGTTTTTTATATGCAGCTTTATTTATTTTTAGTTGAATAGACTTAGTTTACTATTTTTAATGCAACATTTGTAATTTAACATTTTTTAATAAAAAATTGTAGTTGCTTTTAATCAAAACCCAGTTTCCCAAAAGTTACTGGGTTTACAATTCTGTTCAAGCCTGAGTTACAGGAAATAGCACCTCTGTGATGTAAGATTCATTATCCTGGTGATTGCCACCCGTGATATACACTTCGCGGTTGGGGCCGATAATTTGATAGCCGTTGGCTTCAATCCAGGATACTAAAGCCGCGTAAGCTTGGTTAATGGTGTTGTAACTCCCGTGATGAGTCAACCCATTACAAAATCCAAAATCCAAAATTTACAATCCAAAATCGTGAGATGCTGGTTGATTGATTAGTTAAATTTTTTCAATGGCTGCTGTTGATTCTGTATCTGTTATCGTCCCTGCAACTACCGCAAATTTGGGGCCGGGTTTTGATTGTATCGGTGCGGCTTTAACGCTGTACAACGAGTTTAAGTTCATGCGTATGGAGTCATCTTTCCCTTTGGAAGGGGAAGTAGGAAAGGTAAAAATAACTGTTACTGGTGCAGAGGCTGAACTGGTGCAAACTGATGAGAGGAATTTGCTCTATCAGGCGTTTGTAAAGTTATATCAACACTTGGAGCAAGCTCCACCACCCGTACAAATTGAGATCAAGTTGGGTGTGCCTTTAGCGCGGGGTTTGGGTAGTTCAGCAACGGCAATTGTTGGTGGTTTAGTTGGTGCAAATGTGTTGGCGGGTGAACCTCTGAGTCAGTCGCAGGTGATGGAGTTGGCGATCGCCATGGAAGGACATCCAGATAATGTTGTGCCAGCTTTGTTGGGGGGTTGTCGTTTGGCGGCTACCGGGATAAAAGTTGAATCGTCAAACTGCCAAGAGTGGGAAATTTGTGATATTCCTTGGTGTGAGAATATTGTCCCTGTGGTGGCGATTCCAGATTTTGAGCTTTCTACAAAGGAGGCGCGACAGGTGCTACCTGCTCAGGTGAGTCGTGCAGATGCGATTTTTAACACAGCGCATCTGGGGTTGTTATTGCGTGGTTTGCAGACTGGAAACGGAGATTGGTTAAGGGCAGCTTTGCAAGATAAGTTACATCAACCTTATCGGAAAGAACTGATTCAAGGTTATGATGCGGTTAAGGCTGCCGCTATTGCTGCGGGTGCTTACGGTATGGTGATTAGTGGTGCAGGCCCAACTTTGTTAGCATTAACTGATACAAAACATTCGGAAGCAGTGGCGGCGGCGATGTCAGCTGCTTGGCAGTCACAAGGAATTTCGCCCACAGTGCGATCGCTCGAAATTGATACTCAAGGAGCAAGGAGTTTTTATTAGTCAATTGTCAATTGTCAATTGTCAAAAACTCTAGACTATGGACTATGGACTATAGACAAATGACTACCGAGCAAATTCTGACTGAAATTGCAGCAGTTCGCTCTCAAATTGAGGCTCTGCGTGAGGAACGTGCTTGTTTGAGTGTTAGCATCACACTTCCAGAAAATGATTCACCCCAAGCAATAGCGGAAACTTACCGTCGTTATGCTCGCGAAAATTCCCAATTGGTGGCGGAACTCAAGGGGATAGATGATGCGATCGCTGCTTTGCAAGTTCAATTGACGCAGAAACAAACCCAGTTACAACAAAGGCAAATACTAGCCAAACAACTTTCCCTAGAGGAACAACTAGAGGAAGCTAGAAAGATTGCTCAGGTTCATGCTGAACGCATTAATGAACTTGCGGCGGAACTTGCGACAGAAATACGCAGTCTCAAGGCTTGCGCTGACGAGCTCAGTCCTTTGTATTGGCAAGTCTATTACAAGCCGTTTATTACTGGCTTCAAGACAATCTCGGTTCCCTATGTCCGTTCTGACGGTGATGTCTGGACAATTGTTAACCGCATTGTGTAAAAAGCAAAATTTTTAAGGTAGTTTATATTAAGATTTATAACGGTGGCTGGAGCCATCGTTTTTTATTGACTTAGCTAAACTTTACATTTAGACTGAATTTGACAAATTTCATGAGTATTTATAACTAAAGTTTTTGAAGATTTAGTGTTTATAGGGATAAATATCGTTTACAAAACTATTAAGTGCTTAATATAATGTAATTAAAAGTAAAAACGAAAAACGATTGTCAGTGATGATTGCTCAATTTCCTTGGTTAACAACCATAATTGTCTTGCCGTTGGTGGCTGCCTTAGCCATTCCGCTCATCCCAGATAAAGAAGGTAAAACCGTCCGTTGGTATGCTCTGGGAGTTGCGATCGCCGATTTTGGATTAATGATTTCTGCTTTTTGGCAGAGTTACGATTTTCAAAGTTCAGCATTTCAACTTATAGAAAAATATCCTTGGATTCCGCAATTAGGCTTAAACTGGTCTGTTGCAGTCGATGGATTATCAATGCCTCTGGTACTGCTAACAGGCTTAATTAACACCCTCGCAATCTTCGCGGCTTGGAAAGTAACCAACAAGCCGCGTTTATTTTATGGTTTGATGTTGGCGTTATACAGCGCTCAACTTGGCGTATTTGTTGCTCAAGATTTGCTGCTGTTCTTCTTAATGTGGGAAATCGAATTAGTACCCGTCTACCTATTGATTTCTATCTGGGGAGGACAAAAGCGCCGTTATGCAGCTACTAAATTTATTCTTTATACCGCCGCAGCTTCTATATTTATTCTGGTAGCAGCTTTTGCAATGGCCTTCTCTGGCGATACCGTCAGCTTCGATATGGCAACTTTGGGAGCCAAGCAATATCCTAGAGTTTTAGAATTATTAGTTTACGCAGGTTTTTTAATCGCCTTTGGTGTCAAACTACCTATTTTCCCTCTCCACACTTGGCTGCCTGATGCTCACGGTGAAGCTTCTGCACCTGGTTCAATGATTTTGGCTGGTGTGTTGTTAAAGATGGGTGGTTATGCGCTGATTCGCATCAACATGGAGATGCTAACCAATGCTCATGTTTACTTCGCTCCAGTTCTGGCAGTTTTAGGTGTAGTCAATATTATCTACGGTGCTTGTTGTGCCTTTGCTCAAACTAACCTCAAGCGTCGTTTAGCTTATTCTTCGATCGCTCACATGGGATTTGTGCTGGTTGGTATCGCTTCCTATACAGAAATTGGTATGAGTGGTGCTGTACTGCAAATGATTTCCCACGGTTTAATTGCTGCTAGCTTGTTCTTCCTCTCTGGTGTTACATATGAACGCACCCACACCTTGATGATGGATCAAATGGGTGGTATTGCCAAAGTCATGCCTAGAACCTTCGCTCTATTTACCGCCGGTGCAATGGCTTCCCTCGCTTTACCAGGGATGAGCGGCTTTGTGGGTGAGTTGATGGTATTCCTGGGTATTGCTACCAGCGATGTTTACAGTTCCAGTTTCAAAGTTGTAGTTGTACTACTGTCTGCTGTAGGTGTGATTCTGACTCCGATTTATTTGTTATCGATGCTGCGTCAAGTTTTCTACGGTAAGCAGAATACTGAATTGCATCTGGATGCAGTAGTACCCGATGTCAAACCCCGCGAATTGTTCATCACTGCTTGTCTTTTACTTCCAATCATCGGTATCGGCTTGTATCCCAAATTGGCAACCCAAACCTACGATGTCAAGACAGTAGAAGTTGCAGCCCACGCTCGCCAGTTTCTACCAGTAGTCGCAAGACAACAGCCATCAAGTTTATATTCAACTATTATGACCGCGCCAACATTGGCAAATTCACAAGTTCCAAGTTTGGTTAATATTGCTGATTAATATTTCAAGGGCAGGTGCTATTAAATAAGCTTAGAAAGAAAAGGTGGGGGTGATTGTAAAATCGCCCCCATAGTTGTTTATATTGCTTACAGGCAAATACTCTATCGAAATGTGGAGGAGAAAGTTGTGAGTGCTTCATATACCGGAGGCTGTCAGTGTGGGCAGATTCGTTATGAAATTCGCGCTGAACCTTTAACTCTCTATTTATGTCATTGCAAGGAATGTCAGAAACAATCATCTAGTGCTTTTGGCATGTCTCTGACAGTCCCAAGAGATGCTGTTGTCGTCGTCCAAGGACAACCAAAAGCCTGGACTCGTAAAGCCGATAGTGGACGTGAGGTGAAGTGTCTGTTTTGTGATAACTGCGGAACAAGATTGTTTCATGATCGTGCTTACAATCAACAAACAATCAATGTCAAAGCCGGAACTTTAGATGATACAAGTTGGTTACGTCCCGTCGGTAATATTTGGACACGCAGCGCCCAGCCCTGGGTATTAATTTCTGACGAACTGCTCAATTATGAAGGACAACCACAAGATGTGCATCCATTGTGGGAAAAATGGACACAACACCTTGGATAAGTCTATTGATTTTTTGAGGTGATTTTCTCTAGTTGTTGAGTAATTACAGTTGGTCTTTTCCTAAAAAAGTTTCGCGATCGCTATTTTTGACTCTTTCAAGAAATCTCCAATTAAATACAACGAACCACATAAAATAACCAAATCTTCCCCCAAAGAAAAAGCGACTTCTAACGCGGATGTTACATCTGGAAAAGAATTACAAACACTCAATTCTGGACAAATCTTATTAGCTAATTTTGCTAATTCATCAGGATTAGCTGAACTATGATCAGGTACTGGTACTAAATACAACTGATCATTTGGTCTGAGTAAAGCTTGAAAAACTTCTTGATGATCTTTTGTGGAAAGCATTCCCATCACCCAAGCTACACCGATTTTGGATTTTGGATTTTGGACTTCGTCGTGAGCGCTCAGTCGAACGATTTTGGATTGGGTATTAGAGAGTGGGAGAATATTAGTCTCTCGAGACTTCAATAAAACATCTACATAATTTCGCAAAACTTGAGCCGCAGCTGGGTTATGAGCGCCATCAAGCAATAGTTGATGATTCTTCCAAGTCATCCATTGCATCCGTCCTGGCCACTTGGTTTTAGCCATACCATTTATGATGGCTTGCTCAGAAATTTGCCAATTATTTTGTTGCAAAATTTCTAAAGCACATAAAGCTATGGCTGAATTCGTCAACTGAATTTGTCCCTGTAGAGGTAGGGGATACTTGATTTTTTTGGAATCAAAAACTGATTGATATTCTACCCATTCTGGATCAATTTGATGTGCTGGTTGTGGTGTAAAGATAGGACATTCTAATTCTGCAACACGCGATCGCACCACTTGTTCTGCATCAGGCGGTAAGGGGCCAATCACCACCGGACATCCTAGTTTGAGAATTCCGGCTTTTTCTCTAGCAATATCAGCAACGGTGGGACCGAGTGTTTGCCAATGTTCACGACTAATAGATGTAATAATGGTAACAAGAGGTTTGTCACAGACATTAGTCGCATCCAAGCGTCCTCCTAATCCAACTTCTACTACCGCAACATCAACTTTTTGTTGAGCGAAATATAACCAAGCTGCTGCGGTAATCACCTCAAACTGAGTTGGTGGATCATCATTTGGGGAGATAGCAGCTTTAACTTCTAGCAATAATTCGCAAAATTCCTTAGAAGAAATTGGCTGTTGGTTAATACAAATGCGTTCTGTCCAATCAACTAAATGGGGAGATATGTAGCGTCCGGTGCAATATCCCGCCTCCGTAATCACCGAAGAAAGATAGGCACAAACAGAACCTTTGCCGTTAGTACCAGCAACATGAATGATCGGAACTTGATGATGGGGATTACCAAGATTTGCCAACAATTTTTGGCTGGACTCAAGTCCCAACTTAACACCAAAATGTTGGAAAGGTTTTAATAGAGAGTCTATATCCACTAGTTTTGAAAGGTTGATGGTTGGTAGTTGGTTGTAAGTGAACAAACAACTAATTTAAACCATAAAACCGACTGCTCTCATTAAAGAGAAGCAGTCGGTATTCAGACTAATATACTGAGTATATTTTATGCTTCTCTATTCAAAAAGTTTTGTACTTGTCTTAAAGCAGCAGCACCAATGTTAAACAATGCCCAACCAGCTGCGATCGCAACCGGTGCCAACACGATAGCCACACGCATATCTAAGTCCATATCTAGTAGTCCTCTCTTAAGTACAACTTAAAGTATTGTCAACACTTCTCATTTTTTCATTTTTAGCTGAAGTGGACAATTTTTCCCAACTAATATGTAAAGATTCGTTACAAAATTAGTCATTTGTCACTTGTTATTTGTCAGTGGATAGAGAACTTTTAACAGGGAACAAGGAATAGGAAACAGGGTTAAAAGCCAATATCAGTCCCTTTTCCAGCATGGACTAAACCTAACTTTTTGTAACGTTCAGCGTGTTCAATCAGTTCTGCTGCTTGAGTATCAGTAACTTGACGCATTACCTTGGCAGGAGTGCCAACTACAAGGGATTGAGGTGGTACATCTTTGGTTACTACTGCGCCAGCCCCAACTATACTCCCAGCGCCAACTCTTACCCCATCTAAAATCACTGCTCCAATGCCAATCAAGCAACCACGTTCAATGTAGGCAGAATGTACCACAGCCCGATGCCCTACGGTAACATGGTCTTCTAAGATTGTAGGCTTACCCGGATCACCGTGTAGAATTGCTCCATCTTGAATGTTTGTGCATTCGCCGATTTCAATACGTTCCACATCTCCCCTAATGACTGCTCCATACCAAATGCTCACCCCGGCGGCTATATTCACTAAACCGATCACAACAGCGTTTGGTGCAACGAAGGCAGCTTGAGAAATATCAGGAGAAGACCAATAGGAAGTGTTAGACACGATAGAATATGAATATGAATATGGTACTCAGGAACACTGGACAAATTCCAACTTTGGAGACTGGTTGCAAAACCAGAATATCACGGCTTCGAGCCTGTTCGCTGAGGCAGCAGTCAGTAGATACTCTTATCATGTGGCGCAGAAGTGTAACAAAAACCAACGTCACTGGTGAAGACAAAACCATTCTTCTTATACGCACTTCATGATGAATCCAGGCTTGCAGTACCCTATATTTGGTCCCGACATCCAATGTCCCCACTGCCGACAGACAATCCCGGCACTGACACTAACAGATACCTATCTGTGTCCTCGTCATGGCGCCTTTGAAGCCAACCCAAAAACAGAAGAGTTGATTCATTTGCAATCAGGTCGTCATTGGCGCAGGTGGGACGGAGAATGGTATCGGCAACATACCCATCCCGATGGCATTCGATTTGAAATTCACGAAGCCCTAGACAAATTATATACACAAGGTTATCGAGCAACACGGGTAATTATCGCTCGCCGCTATCAGGAGTTGATGAGTGGCTATTTAGAACGCAGCACTCCTTGGCGGGGAGGACAATCTGAAGGGACTTCGGCGCGATTATATGGTTTACCAGTAGAATTTAGCCCTGATTCCACAGATGAACCCTGTTGGGAAGTCATTAATTTTGATTTGGAAAAAGAACCTGGTGTGCCTGTGCGCTACCCTTATTTTCGATTATTTGAATAAAAGTTATTAGTCGTTTGTCATTGGTCATTGGTCAATCGTTGATATTTAATAGTTGGTAGTTGCTAGTTGGTAGTTGGCGATTGTTGGTTATTCCAATGACAAATGACAAATGACAAATGGCAAAATTATGCACCATGCTTCTATTCGTACCGCTAATATTTATCAAGCGATCGCCTTCTACGAACAACTGGGGTTTACAGTTTGTGAACGCTTCACCACGGGTTACACCCTTGCTTGTTGGATGGAAGGACTAAGCGGCAGAATAGAGCTGATTCAAATACCCGAACCAAAACCAGCAGCAGATGCATTTGCTGATGAACATTATGTTGGCTACTATCACTTGTCTTTTGATCTGACTGAACTCACGACAGATTTACCTAGCTACTTGGCAAAATTAAAAGAATCTTTTGCTGTAGCTGCACAAAATCAACCAGAATCTTTACAACCACTAAAGGTTTTATTAGAACCAACACAACAGCAAATAGGCGATCGCATTTATGAAGTCGCTTTTATTGCCGATGCTGACGGCTTACCCTTGGAACTAATTCGAGTTTTAGCAACACAAGGGGATCGGGGGTTGGGGATCGGGAATTGAGAACAGACAAGGGAGAACTGAGAGTGGGAGACGCGGTGAGGCGGTGAATCAATCAAAAATATTCGACCTGTCACCGTGTCACCCCGTCTCCCCTGTCTCCCTTATCCCCGATCCCCAACCCCCGATCCCCGATCCCTTTCTTAAAAATTCAATCCTCAGCTAGTTGTCATTTTATTGCTTTCTCTGTAGAATATTCTTTTTCTGTAGTGTTGCTGAGGTAACAAAATCCTTGGTAGTAATACACTATAGTCATAGAAAAATTCTGTAATTTAATTTACAGAGAAATCAAGCAAATACATGTCTGTGTTTAAAAAGTTGCATAGATATCGTTTTTCAGTTATTGTCTTAACTCTCTGGTTAATTGCGGTTTTGCTACTCAGCAATGGATCAGCAACAAGTCACTCTAACGCAATTTCTAGTATAGTAAAAATACATAAAGAAAAAGCATTAAAGAAAACAAGCAAAACTTACGTGACAGAGAATGTTTACCAGACAGTACTGGAAAATGGTTTGATTGTGCTGACCAAGGAAGTTCATTCAGCACCAGTAGTGTCAGTACAGGTATGGTATGAAGTTGGCTCTCGCAACGAACAAGCAGGTGTAAATGGTATCGCTCACCAATTAGAACACATGATGTTCAAAGGCACAAAAGACCGTCCGGTTCAATTTGGACGTTTGTTTAGTGCTTTAGGTAGCGACTCTAACGCTTTCACTAGTTATGATCAGACTGCATACTATGGCACAGCAGAACGTGATAAGCTCAACGCTCTGCTGATGCTAGAAGCAGACAGAATGCAAAATTCTCTGATTGATGCAGAAAAATTAGCAAGTGAAAAGCGGGTGGTAATTTCTGAGTTACAAGGTTACGAAAATAGCCCAGAATATCGCCTGAATCGTGCGGTGTTACAAAAAGTATTTCCTGAACATCCTTATGGCTTACCTGTAGGTGGCACTAAAGCTGATGTTGAGAAATTTCAGGTTAAACAGGTACAAGAATACTACCGTAAATTCTACAGACCCGACAATGCTGTTTTGGTAATTGTCGGTGATTTTGATACAGCTAAAACTCTGAAAGTTGTTAAAGGTTTATTTGGGAAAATCCAGAAAAGTCAAGAACCAAGTGTTAAGAGTCAAGTATCAAGCGTCAAGAGTCAACAAGGGATAGTTAATACTCAAAAAGTTTCCCACTCTCCTATAGTCTTGCGTGAACCGGGAGCAAATGCATTATTACATGCGATCTATCCTTTACCAAATGTAAATCATCCTGATATCCCAGCATTAGATGTGATGGATTACATCTTGACAGAGGGACGGAACTCTCGCCTAGATCAAGCATTGGTAGAATCTGGGATGGCAACTGATGTCACAGGTTCCATTGTGAGTTTGCGGGAAGCTGGTTGGTATGAATTATCTGTGACTGCTACACCTGGTGAAGACTTGAAAAAAATTGATGCAGTCATGCAAAAGGCGATCGCAACTCTGGCTTCACAGCAAGCAAAAGTAGAAGAGGTAAAGCGCGCTAAAGCACAGTTAGAAGCTGCTGTAGTTTTGAATAACCGTGATATTACTAGTCAAGCGATGCAACTTGGTAACGATCAAACTACAGCTGGTGATTATCAATATACAGATCGCTATCTAGCAGCAGTCCGTCGGGTAACTGCTACGGATGTGCAACGTGTTGCAAATAAATACTTAAAACCAAAAATACGCTCATTTGGCATTTTTGAACCAACTCAAATCCAAGCATCACAAAAGAGTGATGAAAAATCACATTCCACACTCATAAACGAAAATTTCTCAGATAATACATCTAAAGTAGCTACAGAGGTGATGAAATATTTACCACCTGTAGATTTGACAACACATCCTACTAACCTGACTTTACCAGAGCAATTCAAATTATCTAATGGGATTGAGCTGTTGTTGTTACCAGACAACAGTACTCCAACAGTAACTTTAAGCGGCTATATTAAAGCTGGTAATGAATTTGACCCAAAAGATAAAGTCGGACTCGCATCTCTTGTCGCAGAGAACTTGATGAACGGGACTAAAACTAGAGATGTGTTGGCGATCGCAAAGAGTTTAGATGAACGCGGTGCTAGTTTAGATTTTGAATCTTATCGTGAAGGAACAGAAATTCAAGGTAGCGCTTTGGCAGGAGACTTGCCTATTGTTTTACATATTTTAGCAGATGTAATCAAAAATCCAACTTTTCCAGCTAAAGAATTAGAACTGACTCGACAACAAGCTTTAACTGACCTGAAAGAAGAATTAGACGATCCTACAGAAGTTGCGAAAAGAACATTTGTGCAATCTGTGTATCCGAAAACCCATCCACTGCACAAATTTGCGACAGCAAAAACTTTGCAGCGCATTCGCCGACAAGATTTAATTACTTTTAAAACACAGCACTACCGTCCAGAGACAACAGTGCTAACACTCGTAGGAGATTTTGATTCGAAGAATGTGCGATCGCTCATTGAAGCTGAATTCGGTAACTGGAAAGTTAGTGGTCAAGCTCCAAAAATAGAATATCCTGTCGTATCGATACCAAATAAAATTGTCCGTCTCAATCCGGTATTACCAGGCAAAACCCAAGCTGTTACTTATATGGGTAACACAGGGATTAAGCGCAATGACCAGCGATATTACGCAGCTTTGGTGTTAAATCAGATATTGGGTGGTGATACTTTATCTAGTAGGTTGGGAGCAGAAGTACGCGATCGTCAAGGTCTAACTTACGGAATTTATAGCACCTTCCAAGTAGGGCAAAACATTGGTATATTTTTGATTGAAATGCAAACAGCACCGGAAGATACCACTCGTGCCATTAACAGTACCCGCCGACTACTAAAGGAAATTCATCAGCAAGGTGTTACCTCTGAGGAATTAGAAACAGCAAAGCGCACATTGATCAGTAACTACAATGTTTCCCTTGCCAATCCAGACGAATTGTCATACAAAATTTTGATGAACAAAGTGTACGGATTGGATAAAAAAGAATTGCACTCTTTTGTGAGTAAAATCGCATCAGTCACCCTTGAGCAAGTCAATCAAGCCGGTCGTGAGTTACTTCATCCAGATAAAATTGTAGTTGTGACTGCTGGACCAACGGTAGTAGCAGAAAGTCGTTAGGCATTAGTCAATGGTCAATGGTCATTGATCAAGATTTACTACTTGTTACAAAGGACAAATGACAAAAGTATTCCTAGAAATGTTACAACGTATAGGCTTTGTAATAGTAATTCTCCTGAGTTTAACAGTCTTTATTGCTACTCCAGTGGAAGCAGTAAGCTTATCTGGGGATTTACTGAAGCAGCCACCTACAGAAATTAAAGTTAGCCTTGGTAATTCTGCCAACGAACTTAAGTATGAGCCAAATCATTTAGAATTGGTAGCTGGTAAACGGTACAAACTTAAGCTGACCAATCCTAGCAATCAAAAGCATTACTTTACTGCCAAGGATTTTGCTGATGGGATTTGGACACAGAAAGTCGAAGCCGGCAAAGTGGAAGTAAAAGGTGCCATTCATGAAATGGAACTCAAGCCAGGCGCTGAAGCTGAGTGGGTATTTGTACCACTTAAGCCTGGTAAGTATGGCTTACATTGTCCAATCCCAGGACATACCGAAGCTGGGATGACAGGAGATATTGTGATTCAGTGAACAGTTATCAGTTATCAGTTACCAGTTACTAATATGCCGATGTCATCAGCGTACTGCAAAGGAAAAGTACGCATGGAGCAGACAGCATATTTCAATGTTTTTGATTCTCGCAGCACTCAAACCTGTATAGCGAACTTTGTATCTTAATTTGTAGTGTTAGACCATCGCACCTAAGGTGAAAAAGGCGGAAGTCAAAAGGTAAAAATACGTTAACTTAAATATAGATATTATTTTTCAACTAACCTCAGCCGCTTGTACAGTAGTTACTAGTTGCTTCAAACAACAAACAACGAACAACGAACAACGAAAAACGAAAAAAGCAGCAAGGCGCAAATCACTACTTATCCCCCATGAACATTCTAAGTAACCTGCTTTCTCAACCAACTCAAAATAACCGTCCCAAAAGACAACGCAGAGGTATTGAAATTAAGTCGCCACGTGAAATTGAAATTATGCGGCAATCAGCTAAAATTGTGGCAACTGTATTGAAAGAAATTTCTGAGTTGGTACAGCCAGGAATGACCACTGCTGACTTAGATGCTTATGCGGAAAAACGCATTCGAGAAATGGGTGCTACACCTAGTTTCAAAGGCTATCATGGTTTTCCTGGTTCTATTTGCTCCAGTATCAATAATGAAGTAGTGCATGGTATTCCCAATAAAAAGAAAGTGATTCGGGCTGGGGATGTTTTAAAAGTAGATACAGGAGCTTATTACGAAGGTTTTCATGGTGACTCTTGTATTACCATTGCTGTAGGTGAAGTTACTTCAGAAGCTGCGAGATTGATTCGTGTTGCCGAAGAAGCACTTTATAAAGGTATTGAACAGGTAAAAGCCGGAAATTACCTGATGGATATTGCAGGTGCAATTGAAGATCATGTCAAAGTTAATAAATTAACCGTAGTTGAAGATTTTACCGGGCATGGTGTCGGTCGTAACCTCCACGAAGAACCATCTGTGTTCAACTTCCGTACTCACGATATGCCAAATGTTAAACTGCGTGCGGGAATGACGCTGGCAATTGAGCCAATTTTAAATGCTGGATCTAAGTATACACGGATACTAGCAGACCGTTGGACAGCTGTGACTGTGGATAATGCTCTGTCGGCTCAATTCGAGCATACTGTGTTGGTGACAGAAACAGGCTACGAAATTTTAACTGATCGTGCTTTGGTGTAATTGCTACCACATGATATGTATTAAGGTGTGTTAATTGAACTAACGCACCCAAAAATAAAATACGTATGGCAAATCTTAGGGAAAGTTTGTATCTTAAAAAAGTGCAAAGTTTTCGATCATGAGTCAGATAAGTGGAATTAAAGCTTGGAGCGATCGCATTTTTGACTTTCTAACTGGAAGCCACTTATATGCGATCGCTCAAATAAGATTTTAATAATAATTGGGTAAGAATTTGGCTAACTATTAACATCCATTAACCGCGATGTTTGCAACCTATCCATCCACTTTTCTAAATAAACTCGATTCAGTTCTTGTTCTTTTGGATCTTGAGTATCCGCAGGATAAGGCATTAATCCTAAAATTGCGGCGCTAGTAACGCAGAACATCGATTTTTGAAAAGTCTGACAAATTTGTACTCGCAAATCATCTTCTCCCCGACGACTGCGGCGATAAACTTCATGTAGATATTCTGGGAGAAAATGACGCATATCTTGCATTAACAATGTGGGAGGAATACCCGCACCGCCGATTGGTAACGGATCAGCATACAAAGCACCGTACTGAAATCTCGCTTGGTCTGGTGGAATTTGATATGCTTGGGCATTGTAGGAAACTGTGCCAGGGAAAGGTGTTCCTCTAAAGAAAACTGCTTCTACATAAGGAATTGCTGTATCTGCCAAGAAAGTTAAGCCAAGGCTAGCAGGAAGAAGATCATAGACTTGATCTTTAATTTTGACAGAGTAGGTAATTGGCTTAGTTGCAGCTTCTACTAAACCAAGTTTGATGTGATCTACGACTTGGGGAATTGATTTAATTTTGCCTTGATCATAGAGGTCTGATAAGCTGAGAAAAATATCAGCCATCACGCGCCAAAATTGACCTAAGCCACTGTAATAAGAAGTAACGCGCAACTGTTCAATTAGAAAATCGGGAAAAAGTTGATTAATTCCCAACATGAGCGGATTATTTTTAAACTTAGCTGCAATTACAACTTTAGCTCTTTGTTGAAAATCTTTTGTGTCTAAATATTGATCTAATCCACCGCCTCCATGCCAAAACATGGCTTTCATGCAATACTCGGCATACTCAAAATTAATGCGATCGTGCCACCAGTGACGCATTAATTTCTGGAAAGTAATTTCGCCATTAAAATATTTGAAAAAAGGGAAAAAAACTAAAAATTGATTTTCGGCAATATAGATCAGATTTTTGGAATAAGCATCTAAAACAACGCCGTAGCTTTTCAGGATACCAACTACTTCTAATACATTTTCTGGGCAGTCGCGAAGTAATGCTTCGCCAGTTTGTAATCGTTTAATATATTCCGCTAATGGATGGTGAGCAGGGTTTTTTTTAGTAGTTACCATTGCATTTCTCCTGAAGAAAGGGGTCGGGGAAAGGGGATTGGGGATTGGGGATTGGGGGTTGGGGATTGGGGATTGAGGATTGGGGATTTGGGATTAATTATTCTAGACGTCTCCCTCCTTCCTTGTCCCCCGCGTCCTCCCTGTCCTCGATCCCTTTTCCCCAATCCCTAATTTCCGATCCTTTGCACTGAGACATGAGCAACAACACTTTGAGTATTGGCTATTGCTGTTGTTGTTGCTTCACTCCAATGGGTTAACCAAGCGGGTTGGATACCTAGAATGACGATCAAGATGGCTAGAACGATCGCTGGAGTGCGATCGCTCCAATATACTCGCGGTAGGTTTGTAACTTGTGCTGATAAGCGTCCAAAAAATGCCCGATTGGTGAGAAGTAGGAAGTAAACCGCAGTTAATCCTGTACCAATCATGGATAACAAAGTTTGTACAGGAAAAACTGCAAAACTGGCGCGAAAAACGACGAATTCCGCAATAAATCCGACCATTCCTGGAATACCAGCGCTTGCCATGACTCCGAGTACTATCAAGCTGCCAATTACAGGCATACCTCGTTCTGGGTTCAACAGTCCCCGCAGCACATCTAAATCACGGCTACCTGCTTTTTTATACACGACTCCCACTAATAAAAATAGTAGTGCAGAGATTAAACCGTGGCTAATCATTTGCATTACAGTCCCTAATATGCTTAATGGGGTAGCAGCAGCAGCAGCTAGCAGTATATAACCCATATGTCCAATGGAACTGTATGCCACCATCTTTTTCATGTCTTTTTGGGCGATCGCACAGGATGCACCATAAAGCACGCTGATTACTGCCCAAGTTGCCAAAGCGGGAGCTAGATATTTCCAAGCATCTGGTAACAAGAACATGCCAAAGCGCAGTAAGCCGTAAGTTCCCAACTTCAACAATACCCCAGCTAACAGGACTGAAATTGGTGTGGAAGCTTCGACGTGGGCATCTGGCAACCAAGTATGAAAAGGAACCAAGGGAATCTTAATGCCAAAACCAACTAAAATCCCTGCCAACAGCAAAATTTGTGTTGCTAAAGGTAAGCCTTTGCTGTTTAAAGTTTCTAAAGCAAAGCTAGGTGAACCACTCAGCCACACTAAACCAAGGAAACTTGCCAAAATTAAAATGCCAGAAAAAGCGGTATAAATCAAAAATTTTGTTGCTGCATAACCGCGTCTTTGACCACCCCAAATGGCAATTAGTAGATAAAGTGGGATGAGTTCTAACTCGTAAAACAGGAAGAATAGTAGTAAATCCTGGGCGAGAAATGCTCCAGTGACACCCGCACTCAACAGCAAAAGTAAAGAGTAATAAAATCGCGGGCGTTGTATGTCTTCGTCTGTACTATAAACGGCAATACAAGTTAAAAGTCCATTCAACAGTAGCAAAGGCAATGATAAACCATCTATACCCAAATGATAGTTCAGACCTAAAGCATCTATCCAAGGTAAGAATTCAGTAAATTGTTGACCAACGATGGTTGGGTTAAACTTAACTGCTAGAAGAACTATCCACACAAAAGCCAAACTGGCAAATACTAATGCGATGCTACGAGATAGTTTTCCATTCATGCCAACAGGCAAGAAACCAATTAAAGCTGCACCCAATAACGGCAGCAAAATTAAAACACTGAGCATAGAGGATAGGGGATAGGGGATAAAGGATTAGGAATAGGGAATAGGGGATTGGGGATTGGGATTGGGATTGGGAGAAATTTATTGTTTTTCCTCGTTGTCTACCTTCCCGTGTCTTCCCTGTCCCCAATCCCCGATCCCTGATCGCCGATCACCTAAAAAGGCAATTTCTCCAGCAAACCTAATGACCAGCTGATGAAGAAACCTAGTATGCTGATGCCGACAAGGATGGTGAGTAGATATCCTTGTGATTGCCCGGAGATGCTGTATTTCAAACTTTGTCCACCAAAAATTGCTGCAAATCCTACCAAGTTAACTAGGCCATCTACTATGTAGCGATCGCTCCAAGCGGATATTTTAGAAAGTATGGCCACTGCACTAACTACTGTGAACTTATAAATCCGGTCGATGTAGAAGTCATATCCCAGCAAATCTTGTACAAATCTCCAAGCTAATATTCTCGAACGTGACCAAGCTTTGTGGAGATACATCGTCGAACCAATACCTACTCCTAATAGTGTGGAAAATACGAGCATTCCCACTACATACCAACTGATGCTTTCCCAGGTTGGTAGCAGATACCACTGCTGCAACATTATGGGTAGTAATAAGGTGATAATTGTCAGAGTTACCATTGGAAACGCCATTGGCCAAGGTGCTTCGGGGGCGCGACGGGTTTTCTGTTGTGGTTCTCCCCAGAAGACTAACCGGAATACTCGTGTTAAATTCAATGCCGTCAAGCCATTCACAAGTACTAATATCCAAACTACCCAAGGGCTGATGATTGCCAAGCCGTCAGCCCAAGACAACATCGCCCAAAAGCTTCCCAAGGGTAACAAACTTACCATCCCAGCAGAACCAACCACAAAGGCGGTGGTAGTTGCTGGCATTCGTGACCATAAGCCGCCCATTTCGGTTAAATCTTGACTACTAGTAGTATAAATTACTGAACCAGTACTCATAAATAATAATGCTTTGGCGATCGCATGGGTAAACAGCAAAATTAGAGCCACGCCTCCTTGCTGTAAGCCTACTGCCAAGAATACTAAGCCCATGTATGCACTGGTGGAGTGAGATAGGGCCCGTTTAATATCAGTTTGGGCGATCGATACCAAAGATGCACCAACTGCTGTGACTGTACCAATAATGATCAGAGTGTTGAGAGCAAATGGTGATAAGGCTAAAATGGGTTGCAATTTATACAATATATAAGCACCGCCAGCTACCACCATGGAATTTCGCATCACTGAAGCTGGGTTAGGTCCTTCCATTGCTTCATCTAACCACAAGTGCAGTGGAAATTGAGCACATTTACCAGCAGGCCCAGCAATTAATGCCAATCCCAATAAACTTGAAGTTAAAGGGCTAAGTTGTGCTGTTTGCGCCCACTCATATAAATCAGAAAAATTCAAACTACCTGCTTTGGTTGCTAGTGTAACTACTCCCATCAGCAGCAACAAGTCTCCTACCCGTTTGGTTAAAAACGCATCTCGTGCCGCTGTAACTACCAGTGGTTGAGCATACCAAAATCCTACAAGCAAGTAGGTAGAAAGAGTTAGCATTTCTAGCAATGCATAGCTGAGAAACAGGGAATCACTTACTGCTAAACCGCTGAGGGCTGCTTCAAAAAAGCCCATTAAGGCAAAAAACCGAGCCAATGACCAGTCTTTTTCCATGTAACCCAAAGCGTAAATTTGCGCTAGTAAGCTTAATCCTGCAATTAAAACTGTTGCTCCAACACTAACTGGTGAGATTTCCAAAACAAACGATATGTTTAAATCCGCCGCACTAAACCAGGTAATGACAAAATTTTCTGGTTCTCCATTCCAAATATCCTTGAATACAACCAGGCTATGGATAAAAGCCAAAACAGTTGTCAATAAATTAAAATATGCTGCTGGTCTTGGTCCAGTACGGCGAACTATTCCCATTGCCCAAGGCAAGGTCAAAATTGCTCCTAATAAGCTATAAAATGGTATCCACCAAGTTGTTGAGAACAAAAATTCATTCATTTAAATTTTCCTTGATGTCTCAGCTTGTAATTCTTCGCTTTGCTAAATGAAATGCATTCATTAAACTCTATGATTAAAAGATTTAAATACTATTAAACAGCATTAATTTGCTTTTGCTGCTTGCTCATTAGGAAAGAAAGACTAATATTTACTATAAAGTTTTTCTTATTTAAATCTATGCTAACCTTCATCTACATCACTCGAAATTTCTATCGCGAAAAGAACTATTTATCTCATACATAACAGAAACTTATACATTTTTTACAACTATTTTAGTGCAAACAGCAAAAACCGAGGAAAGACACCAATACTACTTTGTAGCTTGCTTGTCGTTCCCCTAGAGACAGGATTTACGTTTCTATGAACTGGTTTCAGCAAATATGATAAAGAAATTATAAAACAGAAGTAGGTACTCTAGGAATCCGTGAAGATTGGTTGAGAATAATACACATATAAAAAGTTGTTAAGTTTTTTTAAACTATTTTATTATAAACTATTATACTAATTTATATTGTCAGGGGAGCCAAGCTTTCTTATGCTTAATTTGAGAACAGTTATTTAGCTCAAGATGAGCATCCCCGTCAGAATTTTCAATAAAAGAGTACTAATTGCATTAATTGTGTAGGAGTCCTGCGATGCCTATTGCGGTTGGAATGATTGAAACAAAGGGTTTTCCGGCAGTCGTTGAAGCTGCTGACGCGATGGTGAAAGCCGCTCGTGTCACATTGGTAGGTTATGAAAAAATCGGTAGTGCTAGGGTGACAGTGATTGTCAGGGGAGATGTTTCGGAAGTGCAAGCTTCAGTAGCTGCTGGAGTTGAAGCAGCAAGAAGAGTCAACGGTGGTGAAGTGGTTTCCACCCACATCATTGCTCGCCCCCACGAGAACTTAGAGTATGTTCTACCAATTCGTTATACAGAAGCTGTGGAGCAGTTCCGCACTTAACAATTTTGGATTTTTGATTTTGGATTTTAGTATGGACTCCGCAGGCAAACGCAGAAGGGGTAATAGATTCAAAGAGATTTGGCTTTAGATTTACCAAACCCTAATCCAAAATCTAAAATCTAAAAATTCTTGTGACTTTGCTTGTTTTTGTTTGTTGGAAGCTTCTTAAGGATTAAAAAAAGTATGTCAATTGCAGTAGGAATGGTAGAAACGCTCGGCTTCCCGGCAGTAGTGGAAGCAGCAGACGCGATGGTAAAAGCTGCTCGCGTTACATTAGTGGGTTACGAAAAAATCGGTAGCGGTCGCGTCACTGTGATTGTCCGAGGAGACGTTTCAGAAGTACAAGCCTCGGTAGCAGCAGGAGTAGAATCAGTCAAGCGAGTCAATGGCGGACAAGTTCTATCTACTCACATCATTGCTCGTCCCCATGAAAACTTGGAGTATGTTCTACCAATTCGTTATACCGAAGATGTAGAGCAGTTCCGGGAAAATGTGAATGCAATTCGTCCCTTCGGTAGAAGACCATAAATCATAAATGCAAATTGCCAAAGTTCGCGGCACAGTAGTTAGCACTCAGAAAGATCCAAGTCTTAGGGGTGTTAAACTACTTTTGTTGCAATTAGTCGATGAAGAAGGACGCATTCAGCCAAAATACGAGGTAGCCGCCGATAGTGTTGGTGCTGGGGTAGACGAATGGGTACTTTTCAGTCGTGGTAGTGCGGCTCGGCAAATTCTTGGTAACGAACAGCGTCCAGTAGATGCAGCAGTAGTAGCGATCATTGATACAGTTTATGTGGAAGATCGCATGATTTATAGCAAAAAAGAGCAATATCGATAAGTCAGTTAACAGTAATCAGTAGACAGTAAACAGGCTGATAACTGATAACTGATAACTGATAACTGACAACTGACAATAGAGGAGGAATCTCGCAATGGCAGTCCGCAGCATCGCGGAGGCGGCTCCCCCAACGCCGTGGTCAAGAAATTTAGCTGAACCAACAATAGACCCATCGGCCTTTTTGCATTCATTTTCCAACATCATTGGGGATGTAAAGATCGGAGCAAATGTCATAGTTGCGCCCGGTACGTCCATTAGAGCGGATGAGGGTACACCGTTTTATATTGGCGAAAACACGAATCTTCAAGATGGTGTTGTCGTCCACGGCTTGGAAAAGGGACGTGTAATTGGTGACGACCGACAAGAATACTCTGTATGGATTGGCAAAAATAACTGTATTACCCACATGGCTCTGATTCACGGACCATGTTACGTAGGAGATGACTGTTTTATTGGTTTTCGTTCTACGGTGTTTAATGCCAGAGTCGGATCAGGTTGCATTGTGATGATGCACGCCTTAATCCAAGATGTAGAAATTCCCCCAGGTAAATATGTACCTTCAGGGGCAATAATTACTAACCAGCAGCAAGCTGATCGCCTGCCAGATGTGCAAGCTGATGACAAAGAATTTGCTCATCATGTAGTTGGGATTAACCAAGCACTACGAGCAGGTTATTTATGTGCTGCGGATAGTAAATGTATTAGGACTATTCGTGATGAATTAACTAATTCTTATACAAGTACAAGTACAGGCATAGAAGTTGAAGTTTTTGAAAGGAGCGACGAGGTGTCTAGCAATAGCTTGGGTGCGGAAACAGTAGAGCAGGTACGTTATCTGTTACAGCAAGGATATCATATTGGTACAGAACACGTAGACCAAAGACGGTTCCGCACAGGTTCTTGGACTAGTTGTAAACCAATTGAAGGCAGAAGCTTAGGTGAAGCGATCGCAGCGTTGGAAACTTGTCTAAGAGAGCATAGTGGTGAGTATGTCCGCCTATTTGGCATCGACCCCAAGGGCAAACGACGGGTGTTAGAAAACATCATCCAACGTCCCGACGGTGTTGTCCAAGCATCTAGCTCCTTCAAAGCTCCTGCTTATTCTAGCAGCAATGGTAGCTACAGCGCCAATGGTAACGGTAATAGCTACAGCAATGGCAGCAACAGACTCAGTAGTGAAACCGTAGACCAAATCCGCCAACTATTGGCTGGTGGTTATAAAATTGGTACAGAACACGTCGATGAGCGCCGCTTCCGTACTGGTTCTTGGCAAACCTGTACGCCCATTGAATCAAGTTCTGCTGGTGATGTGGTTGCTGCTTTAGAAGATTGTATGGATAACCATCAAGGCGAATACGTCCGCTTGATCGGTATCGACCCCAAAGCCAAGCGTCGCATCTTGGAAAGCATTATTCAACGTCCCAACGGTCCAGTTAGTACACCTAGTAGCAGTAAATCAGTTGGGACAACAACCTCTTTTACTTCTGCAAGCACAACAGCAACAGCCAGCAGTAACAAATTAAGTTCCGAAGCAGTGGAGCAACTACAGCAACTGTTGGCTGGAGGCTTTAAAATTAGCGCTGAACACGTAGATCAAAGACGCTTCCGTACAGGTTCCTGGGCTAGCTGCGGACAAATTCAAGCTAATAGTATCAGGGAAGCGATCGCAGCCTTGGAAGGCTATATCAACGAATATGAAGGTGAATACGTGCGCTTGATTGGTATTGACCCCAAAGCCAAGCGCCGGGTATTAGAATTGATTGTTCAACGTCCGTAATTAGGGATATGAGGGGTATGAGGGGTATGAAGAGAAAAAGTTTTTCTCACTCCAAGCACACCCCTACTCCCAGCACATTCCCCACTCACATCTATCCCGGTTTCCGAGGTTAAAAATTTCATGTCTGTGCCGCCACTGCGCCTGGGTAATAACTTTGACTCCTACATCAGTGGCGAGGTAATTATTCATCCGAGTGCTGTGATTGCACCAGGGGTGATACTGCAAGCGGCTCCAAGCAGTAAGATTATCATTGGTTCAGGGGTTTGTATTGGCATGGGGTCAATTCTCAAGGTTCATGAAGGAACCCTAGAAGTAGAAACTGGAGCAAACTTGGGAGCAGGTTTCCTAATGATCGGTAGTGGTAAAATTGGTGCAAATGCTTGCATCGGTTCAGCAACAACAGTGTTTAATTGTTCCGTGGAGCCTGGACAAGTAGTTGCACCCGGTTCAGTTTTGGGAGATAACAGTCGTCATTTGAGTAATTCTTTTGCAGTCACTGAGAAAATCCAACAGCCGCAACTATCCGCTACCAATCCTGCTTCTAGGCAAGAGGATATGGACATACTAGAACAAAAGGATCTGTGGGAAGAGGATACGGGGACGCAAACACAGGGTTACACAGGAAATTTGTCTGCGTCTTCTACTGGGCGCGCTACCCCTACTTCCGAATCTACGCCTCTACATTCCAAGCCTTCTGCATCTTCCGCTAATCAAAACTCACAACTGGACAATCAGGTTACACAAGAGCCTACCACTGAATCTCAAAATCACATTGGTACTCATATTTACGGACAGGGAAGCATTCAGCAATTGTTAATCACTTTATTTCCACATCGGCAATCCTTGAATAAACCCTCCTCTGACGAGAAGTCTGAGTAAGTGTTATATGGAAGTATGAAGTGTGAAGTATGAACAATGAAGTAATAATTCTTTATCCTTCAGCCTACAGCCTTCATCCTTTCTTTTGAACATTTTGGAGAATTTATATGGACGCATACAATGTCCAGACATCTCGTCATCGAGACATGCTCAGGGATAGTGCTTTGGGGTTAGTATCAACTATTAGCTTTCCGGCAATAGTAGGTACGGCAGATATGATGCTGAAATCTGCTGGAGTTCACCTAGTTGGATATGAAAAGATTGGTAGTGGTCATTGTACCGCTATTGTTCGAGGAGCGATCGCTGATGTCCGTCTGGCTGTGGAAGCTGGTGAGCAAACAGCTAAACAATTTGATCAGTTTGTTTCTAGCTTAGTAATTCCCAGACCATTCCCTAACCTAGAAGTTGTATTACCTATCAATAGCCGTCTAAGTGCGATCACTGAAGATGGCACTTATAGTCGTTTAAGTAACCAAGCAGTTGGCTTAGTGGAAACGCGCGGTTTTCCTGCAATGGTAGGCGCAGCTGATGCCATGCTTAAAGCCGCTGATGTCCAGCTAGCAGCCTATGAAAAAATTGGTTCAGGTTTGTGTACAGCCATTATTCGTGGCTCTGTAGCAAATGTTGCAGTAGCAGTAGAAGCTGGAATGTACGAGGCAGAACGGATTGGGGAATTAAACGCTGTAATGGTAATTCCTCGACCACTCGACGAACTAGAACAAACCTTGCCAGTAGCAAGTTGTTGGTTAGAAGAGCGTCAACCTGTAAGATTGCCACTCAATATCAAAGAGCCAGTTGTGGAGGCAGAATTACTCCAGTTGCCAGATTTATCTGCATTACCTGTAAAAATACAGGAGGAATCATAAAAAATTTGACTACGAAAAAAACGTTGTACACACCCAGCAGGATGAGGTTAGTACAACGTTGATTACTATCCCCAAAAAGCACCTTTAAGGTGTGCAACGTTGGCTGGAAGGCATCTTACGCTTTGCTTGTTGTTCTGATAATAACTTTTTAATTCTATAAATTAAATACCTATCTAATAATAACAGGCATAGATTAATATCTATATTTATAACTCATAACTTGAAGTTGCCATTAGGTAGAGGAGAATCACCCTTGAACCAAGCGACGTTGCACCAGTTAAAGGTGTTTGAAGCGGCGGCACGACACGGTAGCTTTACACGTGCCGCCGAGGAACTTTTTCTTACCCAACCTACTGTTTCTATGCAAATCAAGCAACTAACGAAATCAGTAGGTTTACCGTTATTTGAACAGGTAGGTAAGCGCCTGTATTTGACGGAAGCTGGACGGGAATTATACGCCACGTGTCGGCAAATTTTTGAGACCATAGCCCAATTTGAAATGAAGGTAGCAGATTTAAAGGGGCTAAAACAAGGGCAATTACGTTTAGCTGTAATCACCACAGCTAAGTATTTTATACCACGTTTATTAGGACCTTTTTGTCAACGTTACCCAGGAATTGAAATATCACTACAAGTGACAAATCATGAAGGCATTCTGGAACGTATGACTAGTAATATGGACGACTTGTATATTATGAGTCAAGTTCCAGAGCATTTGGATGTAAGTTACCAACAGTTTTTGGAGAATCCCTTAGTAGTTTTAGCACCAATCAATCATCCTCTGGCAAAAGAAAAACATATTCCCATCCAACGTCTTGCTGATGAACCTTTTATCATGCGTGAACCTGGTTCAGGAACACGTCGCGCTGTGCAGAAATTACTAGAACAGCATGAGGTACATGTCAAAGTTAAATTAGAATTGGGAAGCAACGAAGCAATTAAACATGCCATAGCTGGTGGTTTGGGGATTTCCGTATTATCTCGTCATACTTTGTTACCAGATACAGGGGATTTAGCTGTATTAGATGTAGAACACTTTCCGATCAAACGTGACTGGTATATGGTTTATCCTTCGGGAAAACAACTATCAATCGTTGCTCGTACTTATTCTGAGTATCTACTAGATGCAGCCAAGGAAATAGTTGAGCAAACTGTTTCCTCTGGTAGTCATTAACACAAACGAAGCAGCAAAGTGAAAAATAAAATCCAGTAGCAATTGGGTATGACTTCAAAAGAGGGGAGACATGAAAGGAAAATTTTCTTTCACCGATTTATCATCTCCCCTATATAAACGATGCTAAAAAATATTACAAAAACATACAATTTTGCACTGAGTAGTAATGAAACTAGGAAAATTAAGTGAGTCTACTATTGTTTGACCTCAAATTTGCCTGATTTTAGCAATTCTTTAAAGGATTTCCCGCAAAAATAACCTGGTAAAAGTAGCTTTTGAGCTAAATAATTGAGGTCTGGAGTGTAAAACTCCCCGTGATTTTTCGTGCGGCGAGTTGATGATGCATGAGCTACTGCATAAATCCTAACTGTCCCAATCCAGAAAACTTGGCCTATAGCCAGAGGTGTCAGTCTTGTGGCTCAAGATTGTTGTTGCGATCGCGCTATCGAGTAGTAAAAGCTTTAGGTCAAGGTGGTTTTGGAGCAACTTTTTTAGCCAGTGATCAAGGCTTACCAGGCGAACCGAGTTGTGTTATCAAGCAATTACGCCCATCAGGAAGCGCACCCCACGTTCTACAAATGGCACGGGAATTGTTTGAAAGAGAAGCTGTAACTTTGGGCAAAATTGGCAATCATCCGCAAGTACCACGCTTGCTAGACTACTTTGAAGAGCGCGAACAATTCTATTTGGTTCAGGAATACATCAGTGGCTCCACTTTACAGCAAGAGGTCAAACACACAGGAGTTTTTACTGAAACTGGAGTCAAGCAATTTTTGAGTGAAATCCTGCCATTGCTTGAATACATACACAAACGTAAGGTAATACATCGTGATATTAAACCTGCTAATGTCATTCGCCGCGCTCAAGATAGTAGATTAGTTCTTATAGACTTTGGTGCTGTTACCAATCAAGTCACACAAGCTGTCGTAAACCATTCAGAACACACAGCATTAACTGCATATGCCATTGGGACACCTGGTTTTGCGCCTCCAGAGCAAATGGCAATGCGTCCAGTCTATGCTAGTGACATCTACGCCTTGGGAATTACATGCATTTATCTACTAACCAGCAAATCTCCTAAAGATTTGCAATATAACCCTACAACAGGTGAACTTCTTTGGGAAAATTATGTACAAGTCAGTGACCACTTGGCAGATGTATTGCGGAAAATGCTGGAAGTCTCTGTACGTAATCGCTATCAAACAGCAAGTGAAGTACTCAGAGCATTAGAATTAGAACCGTATCTAGAGAGTTTGTCAAAAAGTTTGGTTTCTCAACCCAATGGTGGTGTGAAAGAACGAACAACTAACCGTTCAGAAGATTCTGGAATTCCTAACAGCAATCCTTCGAGTGTTTCTAGTAGTGTGGCACAGGTTGCAGCAGCAATTCGGGCAAGACGAGTTAGGATTACCGAAGGTGCTGGTGTTAACCATGCAGGGGGGAAACGACAACGAATGCTGACGACAAAATCAACCACTTTGTCTAGCAATAGTAGTTCTCAAGGTCAAAAATCTCAAGTTATGCGCCAATTAGATAGCCAAAGTTTAATCTCAGCTTATCTAAAAGGAAGACGAGATTTTGCCTTACACAATTTAAATCTCCTCAATTTGCAAGGCGCCAATTTATCAGAAACAAATTTCCATTCTTCTCTACTGCAAAGAATCAACCTTCAAGGAGCCGATCTCCACAGCAGCGACTTTGGTAAAGCTAATCTCAATCAAGCTAACCTCAGAGATAGTAATTTAACCAAAGCTTACCTCAATAATGCTGATTTAGAAGGAGCAGACTTACGAGGTGCAGACCTCAGCTATGCTTATTTGCAAAATGCCAATCTGCGGGGAGCTAATTTGTGTGGCGCTAATTTAACTGGTGCGAAAATTTCAGAAGAACAACTAGCACTAGCTAAAACTAATTGGATGACGGTACGCCCGAATGGTAAACGAGGGTTGTTGTAATAGACTTTGTGGCATTAGTTAGGATGGGGAAGCAAGGAGAAAAAGAGTGGTTGCAATATTTCTCGGTTAAGGATTTTTCGTCATAATTTGGGCTATGTAGAGACGCGCCATGGCGCGTCTCTGGTGGGTTTAAATGTCAATCGATTTGTCTTATCCGAGCAGTATTGAGAGTGGTTGTATCTTGAGCCTTAAACATAATTATGACATTGTGCTTTGATTTTTACATTAAGACAATTCACAAATTGCTTACACTTGTTGAAAGCAGTTTAAATGTAATTGTTTAATAAATATAATTTGAATCAACTGTTTTATGTTGTTAAGTTTAATAATAAAAAAAATATAATTTTTCTAAATACTAAGTAGTATTGCGGTTACTTTCAATTAAAGGAAAACTTTAATCTGGGAGAATGAAACTTAAATAATATCTATCGCTTGATGAGCGAAATAGCAATATCAAGTATGTGAGATACTTTTCCAGATTATAAAAATCAGACTGACTAACTGTTAATAACTGACTTAAAAAGAGATATATATTAGTAATATAAAGGCTAAGTTATGATGGCTGAGATATCAGAAAATGAATTAGAAAAGCGACTGAGTTTATATCAAGTATTCCTCAAGCTATATGAACACCATAGTAGCTTTTTAGATGAAATCCTTCAGTTGGAAAATTTACCTCAGTCGCCGTTTACGGGGTTACAGGCGTGTTATTTACAAGGTATAGTTGATGATTCTGCTGTTTATGTGATTACTAATTTATGTGAGGGAAAAACGCAAAGATTATTACAGCCACAGCATATCTGGACTATAGGTCGCGATCGCACATCTGGAATTTACGTTTGTGATCAACGTGTATCTCGTCGCCATGCAGCTATTCAGTATATTAAAGATGCTAATCATTCAGGCTTTTACTTGGTTGACTTAAGTAGCACTAATGGTACTTTTGTGAATGGTGAGCCTGTGTATCGTCCGATTAAACTACAAGATGGCGATCATCTACGGCTAGGTACCATGACTTTTTCTTTTTACACGAATTCTACACCACCCCAAATTCTGCCTAGAGTAGCTGTTGAGTTATTGATGCAACTAGTGACACACAAAAGTGGTAATCAAGGAGCAATCAATAGCAATTCTTTTGGTAAAAAAACTTCTTTGAATGAGAACTATGATCAGACACTAGAAGCTTTGAGAGAGTTACCAATACTCAATATTCAAGAAATTGCAGTATCGCTTACTCAAAAACAGCAGTCTGAAATCTTAGATGATTTCTTTAGTAAACAAATACCGGGCAATACTATAACCTAGCGGGGGACAAAAACAGCTACAGCTTTGGGAACTACACGGAAATGAGCGGGGGTATAGGTGGTGATTTCACCATCAGTGTTAATAGGACGAGGTTTGCGAGTATACACCTGAATTTCCTGAGCTTGAAGGGAGCGAACATTCCGAGCGTTTATATGTTGTCCTTGGCGCATTCTCGGCAGTAAGGGAATAATCTCCCACCAGTGCTTAATCTCTAGACTGTATAAGTCCAATCTTTGGTCATCGATCATAGCATTGGGGGCTACTGTCATACCACCGCCATAGTACCGACCATTGGCGATCGCAATTTGCACAGTTTTGACTTGAATTGATTGATCAGACAGACGAATTTCTGCGCTAAAGGGCCGAGATTCCCAAATAACTTTCAAGGCGGTAAAAGCATAAGCGAAGATTCCCCAACGACGCTTTGCTTCTTTGGTTAGTCGCTGAGTTATTTTCACACTCAATCCTAAGCTAGCAACATTGAAAAAATATTTGCCGTTGACTTCTCCCAAATCAATGCGTCGTAATTCACCTTTAGCAATCACCTTGCTAGCTTCAGCTAAAGAATTAGGAATTTTTAAAGTCCTTGCGAGATCGTTAGCAGTTCCCAAAGGCAAAATTCCCAAAGGTAAATCAGTTTCAACTAAAGTATCTACCGCAGCATTAAGAGTACCATCACCACCACCAACAATTACTAAATCCACTTGATGTTGATATCTCTGGATGATCTCTGAGAAGTCCTGGGGATTTTCTGCGGATGCTGCAATCAACTCAAATCCTTCTTCTACAAGACAACTCATCACTTCTGACAAACGCTTTTGTCCTTGGCGGGATTGACGATTTACTAACAGCAGTGCGCGCTGATTCATAAGTAGTAATTTTTATAGCTTATTAAGTAAAAATATTCATATGCTGCCTACACTCTCTTGAAATTTACTCTCAAACTGTGCAGGTATTTTTATGAATCATACTCATTCTTCAGTTTTTATACGCTTATTATATAGGTTGCCTTGTTACATTTTAAGATTAGTTTTATTTAGCTTTATTTTACTAGCTATCAAAGCATTTATACCTATAAAATGGCATTGTTACTCACAAAGCAATCGTGATATCAAAATTTGTGTTTATAACACAGGTATTCATTCTAATATTATAGTGCCAACAACAAATAATATTTTTGATTGGCATAAGTTTTTTTCGATCAGCAAAATCGGTATAGATACTGCTCCCAATTATAATTATTTAAGTTTTGGCTGGGGAGACAAAGATTTTTATATGTTAACTCCTTCTTTGTCTGATTTAAAATTTTCTACTACTTTTAAAGCACTATTCCTGCCAACTCCTTCTGTAATGTATGTTAAAGGTTATCAAGTAATCCCAACTGATTTAGAAGTTAAATGTGTCCGAGTCAGCAAAAATGATTATTTACGATTAACAGATTATATCCAAGATAGTTTTCAACTAGATACAAAAGGTAGAACAGTCCGCTTGGGTAATGGTCATACTGTTAATGCAGGTTTTTATGCAGCAGTTGGCAGTTACTCCATTTTGAGAAATTGTAATTCTTGGACAGCTTCTGGATTAAGAAGAGCTAATATTAACACTCCTGTTTGGGATGGACTTTCAAGTGCAATTATCTTTCACCTCAGAAATAGCTGTGATTTTGAATGAAAAGGTAAAAGAAAGAAGTAAATTGTTAAATTTTATTCTTATCTTTTACCTTTAATTTGAGGCTAACCTTGATTGTGTTGGCAAAGTGGTGGAAAACCACTTACTCATAATTGTAATAATAAATGCATCAAACATGTATAATAATTTATCTATATAAATGATTGCATTTATATGGATGCTGAGATAAGCCTGAGAAATTAAAGTTAATAACAGCAAATAATTAAAATATTAAATTAAGCTGCTACTAAAGATAAATTATGAGAGCGATTCTCCAAAGGAGACGCTACGCGATCGCACAACTGGGGCAAATGCTAACTTGAATGCAGAGATCCAAAGCGATCGCATCTTTCTAGCTGGTATCACAATTCAATTTAATACTAATTCCTCCATCAGTTATACACGTTAATCAGAAATTACCCCCATTAGTTAGAGGAGTAATAAACTTTAAACTCTTAGGATAAATTGGGAACATCTAAAACAATCAAAACTTGGTATTGCAGACTTAAATATAAAATCAGTTCCCTATTCTAACCTACGGCAACAGCGAAGCCGTATATTTGTTTTCGGTCAAGTGGGGGTGAAAAAACTATGGTATTCAAAGACCGAACCACAGCAGGGCGACTTTTAGCTACAGAACTAACAGCCTATGCTACTCGAAAAGATGCAATTGTATTGGCATTACCACGTGGTGGCGTACCTCTTGCTTTTGAAGTTGCTCGCAGAATCAATGCTCCACTGGACGTTTTTCTTGTCCGCAAACTGGGTGTACCTGGACATGAAGAGTTGGCGATGGGGGCAATTGCCTCCGGTGGGTTGCGAGTACTCAATGATGGAGTAGTGCAAATGTTTAATCTGTCCCCAGATGTAATTGACCGGGTTGCTGCCAAAGAACAGCGTGAACTAGAGAGACGGGAGCGTCTTTATCGAGATGACCGCCCCTTTCCTATTCTGCGTGAACACACTGTAATTTTAGTGGATGATGGTCTAGCTACAGGTACAACAATGCGGGCTGCGGTGATGGCATTGCTGCAACAGCAACCTACTCGTCTTGTAGTTGCCGTACCAATCTCATCACCTGAAGCTTGTCAGGAAATCCAAGCATTAGTAGATGAAATCGTGTGTTTAGAAACACCCGATCCCTTTTATAGCGTTGGTCTTTGGTATCAAGACTTCCCGCAGACAAGCGATGCAGAGGTTCGCGATTTACTCAAACGGGCTAGCGACAACAATCAACAGTCGATGGTCAGTAGTTAAAGTAAGCAGTATCCTGTAAAGAGGGCAACAGCTATGCCAGACGCAACCAAGAAAAAAGTAGCTGAAACAGTACGTGAGTTTGCACATCCATTGATGGGTAAAAGCGAAGATTACGACCCATTGATGCATTTGATCGGCAACGCCCACTTTGTACTCATCGGTGAAGCGTCTCACGGAACTCACGAGTTCTATGATCAACGAGCTTTGATTACCAAAAGACTGATTGAAGAGAAAGGCTTTACCGCAGTGGTAGTAGAGGCGGACTGGCCTGATGCCTACCGAGTCAACCGCTATGTCCGGGGAGTAGATGACGATCTGACACCGACAGAAGCACTTTCAAGTTTTCAACGCTTCCCATTATGGATGTGGCGTAACACAGATGTGTTGAATTTTGTGGGTTGGTTGCGTCAACACAATGATTCTCTGCCTGGGAGTGCAAGCAAAGTTGGTTTTTATGGGCTTGATCTTTACAGTCTGTATGCATCAATGGCAGAAGTCTTGAGTTATCTGGATAAGAATGATCCGGAGGCTGCCAAACGCGCTCACCACCGCTACTCTTGCTTTGAACAATTTGAAGAAGATACTCAAGCTTACGGATATGCTGCCAGTGTGGGACTTAGTAAGTCTTGTGAACAAGAGGTAGTCAGCCAACTTTTGGAACTGCAACGTCGGACTGCTGAGTATGCCAAGCAAGATGGTCGAGTAATAGAGGATGAGTTTTTCTACGTCCAACAAAATGCTCGACTGGTGAAAAATGCCGAGGAATATTATCGCTCAATGTTTCGTGGGCGAGTATCTTCGTGGAATTTACGCGATCGCCACATGGCAGAAACTTTAGATCAACTTGTTGCTCATCTTGATCAGCAAGGAGGACGAACCAAAGTCATTGTTTGGGCGCACAATTCCCATTTAGGCGATGCACGAGCAACGGATATGGCAGAAGTGGGTGAATTGAATGTCGGTCAACTAGTCCGGGAACGTTATGGTAATGATACTGTGCTGATTGGTTTTACTACTTACACAGGAACAGTTACTGCCGCTACAAACTGGGATGAACCTGCTCAACTCAAGCTAGTTAGTCCTGCATTACCAGGAAGTTACGAGGATATATTTCATCAGATAGAACTGTCTCAATTTTTATTGAACTTACGGGATAATAATCCGGCCATTGCTGTTTTGCAAGAGCCTCGATTGCAGCGAGCTATTGGCGTAATTTACCGACCGGAAACTGAACGTGCTAGTCATTACTTCTATACTCGGCTTCCTAACCAATTTGATGCCGTAATTCACATTGATGATACCAAAGGAGTAGAGCCGTTAGACCGGATGGCTACCCAGGAAACGAGGGAAGTACCAGAAACATTTCCTTCTGCTTTGTAATGGAAATGAAATTAATTAGAAGCTCTTAAACCTGATATTATGCATCTTCACAGTCCTGCATTTTTTACTGGAAACACAATTCCATTTCAATACACCTGCGATGGTGATAATCTTTCTCCTCCCCTCAGTTGGGATAGTCCACCAAATGCTACTGTCAGTTACGCCCTGATTGTTGAAGACCCTGATGCACCGAAGGAAACCTTTACCCACTGGGTTGTTTATAATATACCAGCTAGTATTGAGTATTTATCTGAAGGTGTTGTCAATCATTCCACATTACCTGACGGCGGTATGCAGGGGAAAAATGATTTTGGTCAATTGGGATTTGGCGGCCCTTGTCCACCTAGTGGCACTCATCGTTACTTCTTCAAACTCTATGCGCTGGATCAAACGCTAGATTTGTCACCCGGAGCTAGTAAAGTAGA
This sequence comes from Fischerella sp. CENA71, assembly GCA_024239075.1. Taxonomy (GTDB): domain Bacteria; phylum Cyanobacteriota; class Cyanobacteriia; order Cyanobacteriales; family Nostocaceae; genus Pelatocladus. The sequence continues at coordinate 244,036 of JANBVI010000055.1, forward strand.
TGTTTTAGCAGCAATAGAAGGTCATGTTCTGGAGGCTGCCGAGTTAATGGGACGTTACGCTAGGCAGAGCTAGCTCAAATTCCCCGCTGTTAGTGGTTTTTTCTGCTCCTTGGTGTGGTCTTTCTTATCTAATGGATTCTATTCTCGAGCAAGTGAATTCGCAAATGAAAGAACAACTCCAAAACCAGAACCAATATTATCGATTAAGCATCACTTGGTTTGTTAAATAACTCTAAAATCTGCCTGCAAAACTGCTTCAGCTTTTCACATACTTCTTCGGAAGGCTGGGTTGTACCTACAAAATTCCAATTTTCTACCGTTGACATGCGCCATTGTTCACCCTTGTGGCTAAATCCTGCTGCTTCCACACCAATTGCCCGACGTACACTACTGACAGGATCTTGATAAAAACGGATTTGAATCAAGATACTACGGCTACGCCACGATTTGCTGATTCCGGGAAAGTGAAAGCCAATATCTATGGAATCTGGATCAATTAACTCTCTGGTTTCTGGATCATTTGTCCACGGCTTAAGATCAGACCTAGCATCGGGAAACTCAAATTTAAATAAATTAACAACTGTCGCAATCTTGCTCGCGAATTCTAAGTTAGTTCCCATTTCTGCTGCATTCACGAAAACACCCACCTCCAGTTGTGTTTGTTAATGGACGATGCGACGAAATCAAAACCGCCAGAAGGCTCTTGAGATTGGAATTTCAGCCTATCAATATCTTTATCGCTTTGGCAAATTCCAAATTACATTTTCGTGACAATGTTTATATGGTTTATATAGATTTTAGTTTGAAACAGCATACTTAATTAAGTAATTATACTCAATATATTAAGCTAAAAAAATATTTTCAGCAAAATCCCTTGTCAATCAGAACAAGATGTTACGCGTTCCGATCTAAAAAGCCAGTTTCGGCTTTATTTGGGCTTGATTTCTGTTTAAGTCCCAAAACGCGATCGCTCACTCAGGGCGTTTAAACTCAAGCTAGGGTATGGGCTGGTGGTGTACCAAAGCCGTCACCATGGTTTTTAGAAAATTAGTTAGACAAATAACTTAACAAATTACCTGTGAAAGTCCTTGGAAGGGTAGAGTGAAATCAATTAGCCTTAATACGTTGGCAATTGATAAAAAAGAAGGAAGAAACTCATGGTTCAACGTGGTTCTAAAGTACGTGTTCTTCGTCCGGAGTCTTACTGGTTTCAAGATGTAGGAACTGTTGCATCTGTTGAGCAAAGTCCCAACATCAAATACCCAGTAATTGTTCGCTTTGAGAAAGTGAACTATGCTGGCGTTAACACAAACAACTTTGCTCAAGACGAGTTAGTAGAGATTGAAGCACCAAAGGCAAAAGCTAAAAAAGCCTAAAGTGTAAAAACTTCCAGAAAAACTTCATGGGGTGATTTTCGGGAGTAAGTAGCAGAGGGTAGAGAGTCAAAATTTTGATTCAATACTCACTGTTGACTACTCCCGATTTTAATGTCTGCCAAAAAATCACAGTAATTGTCACAATATGCTTGTTGTCAATAATTAGCTTAAATGCCTGAGTTGCCTGAAGTTGAAACAGTCCGCCGTGGTCTAAATCAATTGACCCTCAACCAAAAAATCACGGGTGGAGATGTGCTATTGCATCGCACGATCGCTTATCCGGTTTCAGTAGATGATTTTGTGAGCAAAATTAAAGGAAGTGCGATCGCCACTTGGTACCGTCGCGGTAAATATCTCCTCGCCGAACTTAGTTGTGCTACCCATAATTCTTATTTGGGTGTTCACCTCCGCATGACTGGTCAATTATTGTGGTTGAATCAAGATGAACCTTTGCATAAGCACACGCGGGTCAGATTATTCTTTGAAGATGGGTGGGAATTGCGCTTTGTCGATCAGCGCACCTTTGGTCAAATGTGGTGGGTGCCACCAAATCAAGCCCCAGAAAGCATTATTACAGGTTTAGCAAAACTAGCAGCAGACCCCTTCTCACCAGAATTTACAGTTGATTATCTAGCCCAGAAACTCAAAAACAGGCGTCGTCCGATTAAAACTGCCTTACTCGATCAATCTGTAGTTGCGGGATTAGGTAATATATATGCCGACGAAGCATTGTTTATGAGTGGCATACTACCAGAAACAATGTGTGTAGATTTGCAGCCAGAACAAATCAAAAAGTTGCGATCGCAAATCATTAAAGTCTTGGAAACCAGCATCGCAGCCGGTGGAACTACTTTTAGTAATTTCCTCAACGTTAAAGGCGTTAATGGTAATTACGGTGGTGTAGCATGGGTATACAACCGTACTGGCGAACCCTGTCGTGTTTGCGGGAATGTAATTCAACGAACGAGGTTAGCTGGCAGATCCAGTCATTTTTGTTTGCAATGTCAACGATAGTTTTTAGTGATTGGTAGGGGCGCAAGGTCTACACTTCCCAAGATAGAATCCTGTATAGCAATCGATACACTTAAGAGGGGAATCTATGCCTGTAAAACGTGGAGATATGGTTCGGGTGATTCGTGAGAAATTGGAAAACAGTGTAGAAGCAAAAGCTAGCGATACTCGTTTTCCAGATTATTTGTTTGACAGTCAAGGCGAAATTGTCGATGTTAAAGGTGATTATGCTTTTGTCAAGTTTGGCAAAGTACCAACGCCGAATATTTGGTTACGTTTAGATCAATTAGAAGAGTTTAAATAAAATTCTAAGTAAACATTTATGTATACTTCCCCTTCTTCCTCCATTGTGTGCTACTCACCCCGGATCACCGTTATTGGTGCTGGTAGAGTTGGCAGTACTCTTGCCCAACGGATCGCGGAGAAAAATCTAGCGGATGTAGTGTTGCTGGACATTGTTCAAGGAATGCCCCAGGGATTGGCACTAGATTTGATGGAGGCGAGGGGAATTGAAATGCATAACCGTCAGATTATCGGTACTAATGACTATGCCGATACAACTGGTTCGGAGATTGTGGTAATTACGGCAGGGTTTCCTCGTAAACCGGGCATGAGTCGGGATGACTTATTAAAGACAAATGCCAAGATAGTTGTGGATGCAGCCAAACAAGCGATCGCTCATTCTCCTGATGCTATTTTTATTGTCGTCACCAATCCATTAGATGTGATGACTTATCTGGCTTGGCAAGCTACGGAATTACCACGCGATCGCATTATGGGTATGGCAGGCGTGTTAGACTCGGCACGCTTTGAAACTTTCATTGCGATGGAATTAGGAGTATTGCCTCGTGATGTCAAGACGATGGTACTCGGTAGCCACGGTGATTTGATGGTTCCTTTACCGCGTTTTGCTACTGTCAACGGTATTCCGCTGACGGAATTGCTAGATACAGACACTATTGAACGTTTGGTAGAACGCACGCGCCACGGTGGTGCAGAAATTGTCGAACTCATGCACACAGGTGGTGCGTTTTTTGCCCCAGCCTCCGCTACTTGCATGATGGTGGAATCGATTTTATTAAATCAGTCGCGTTTATTACCTGTAACCGTGTCTCTTCAGGGAGAATATGGATTAGAGAATGTGGCGATCGGTGTTCCCTGTCGGTTGGGATGCGGCGGGATTGAGAGTGTATTGGAATTGAATCTTAGTGATCAAGAAAGGGCTGGTCTTCATAGATCGGCGGAGTCGGTGCGGAAGAATATTGAACGGGCGCAGGAGATTTTGATGGATTCAACAGGTAAGGCAGAATAGAACATCAGGAGTCAGAATCAGCTCCTAACTCCTGAGTGATAAATTTTTGTTGTAGTTGTAACTTGAACGTCGATGAGTTTACCAATTAACGGTAATCGTCATCGGCTGGATCGCCGTAAGGATCTTCACTAGCAGAGCGGATGTTACCGTAATACCCTTGGTTATACTCTTGGTCAGCAGGGTCACCGTAGGGGTCTTCGCTAGCAGGGCGGACGTTACCGTAATACCCTTGGTTATACTCTTGGTCAGCAGGGTCACCGTAGGGGTCTTCGCTAGCAGGGCGGACGTTACCGTAGTAGCCTTGGTTATACTCTTGGTCAGCAGGGTCACCGTAGGGGTCTTCGCTAGCAGGGCGGACGTTACCGTAGTAGCCTTGGTTATACTCTTGGTCAGCAGGGTCGCCGTAGGGCTGTCTCTTGATCACATCTACGCACAGCTC
>JANBVI010000056.1 GCA_024239075.1 Fischerella sp. CENA71
GGTCACCGTAGGGGTCTTCGCTAGCAGGGCGGACGTTACCGTAGTAGCCTTGGTTATACTCTTGGTCAGCAGGGTCGCCGTAGGGGTCTTCGCTAGCAGGTCTAACTTGGCGATCGCGATATTCGTTATCTTGCTGATCACTATCAGACCCTGTGAAAAAATCTCTTGCCTTTCGCAAAAAATCATCAACCATAATTAAGTACCAAATTTATTTATAAAGCCGGAGCTGGTTGTGCGCTAATGTCAGTTAAATCGCGACCTGTGGGACGCCTGTTGTAGCCTTGGAAATCGCGATATTGCTGTGCTTGCGACTCTGGAACTCGAATTCCTTCAGGTGGTGGTGTCACCCAGTGAGCGCGACCTTGCTCGTCGCGGTAGTAAACACGCCCATTCTTGGAAAGGTAATACTGGCCTTGCGCTCCTGTTCCTTTGGCATTTTTATGCTGGTTGTAGAGGTAGTAAAGTGCAGCAGCACCTGCTAAAATCGCTACCTTCTGCCCTGTACTCAATCCTTTCTTAGCTTGGGGTTGATTTGGGGCATTAGGATAATTTACATTTCTACCAGTGACAGTATCATCAACTGGGGGCGCACTACTTTTGGAACCTCCACCGCAGCTAGTAAGCATTGGAAGTATTAGCAATGCTGAGAGAAATACTGCCAGTAGACGCGAAACAATTTTACGTTCTTGAAATATTGTGTTCATTTTAAATTCCTCATCACCCTGCGTTTGTTAAATGCTGTTGTCTAGCGCCATGTTAAAAGCTGCACTAACCAAGTGCAGTTGAACGTTATTAACGCAATGGTGATGGAATTTTTGAACTATTCCATCTTGCTTTTGAATGAATCTGCATTCATCCCAAGGAAATATGGAGTTATATAAAGTACAAATATATTAAGTAAATTTGCAAATGCTAATCTAAAAAATGTAATCTGTCAAAAATTCGAGTCAATAAAATGACGGTCAACATAGACGGACTTTTCGTTGCAACCAATCAAGGTCATTCTTACTGGTTTGGTCAAGACCTCTACACCTTTAAGGCGATTGGTGAAGATACGGCTGAAGCCTATGCTCTTTGTGAGGTTACAGTAGCACCTCAAGGGGGTACTCCTCCCCATCGACACAGTCGAGAAAATGAATCATTTTATATTCAAGCAGGAGAGATTGAATTTCAGTTAGGCGATCGCATTATTGTTGCAAAAGCTGGTGACTTTTTGCATTCCCCAAAAGGCCAAATGCATCGATTTACTAATACAACTGCTACACCTGCTAAAGTATTGATTTGGGTGACACCCGCAGGCTTTGAAAAATTTATCGCTGAAGTTGGCAAAGCATTTGATGGTCAGGTTAAAACTATGCCACCATTGAGCGCTGAAGATTTAGAAAAAATTCTCAGCACTGCACCTAAGTATGGTATTGAGATTATTCCGCCGCCTGCTGGTTAAGCTAACACTTCCTACGTGACTTAACCGATATCATATTTGTGCTAATAAGTCAAGCTCAGGGCTTTGTGAGCCTAAATAACTAAATAAAACGATATAAAAAAACTGCTCTCCCCACAGAGCAGCAGAGAGAGCGAAGCCATGCCATTTCACATATTTATGAGATACACTTCATTTTGATGCTTTTTCGTAAACCAAGAGAAAAAAATTAGTACAGTTTTGCCTAAAATCACCGCTCAAAGATGAAAGAGGTTTTTCCCTCACACCCCTACACCCATTTTCGATATCGTAGACTGGAGAGCATACATCGCTGCATAGCGTCCGCCTAGACGGGTTAATTCTGCATGAGTACCCTACCCTCCTCAAGAATTTTCCCAGCTTCGATATAGAAAATTGGCTGTCCAATGCAAGTAAGGAGACAGACAACAGTCGCTACAAGATAGGTTGAGTGTGATACTTGCGTCAGTCCTGCACTTTCTATCTGCAAAACCTCTGTTTATTTTATTTTTGAAATTAAAAAATAATTGCTTGTGTCATTGAATAATGATAATAATATTTTGATTTGACTTAACCTATAAATAACTTCTTTTTAATGTAATTGATTGGATTCAATTAACCTAAATATAACCTGTTTTTAACTTTTGTTATTTAGATTTATATTGTTAACTTTTTTCATTTGGATTTACGTGTGTAAACAAAAAATATAGGTTTTCTCTGTATTTTACCAAAAAAATATTGATAAACTTATCAAGTTATTATTTTGACGATAATAACTCGCTATCTTTTTTTGGTAAGAACAAATTAATCAAGATATTCTTGATTTCATAGCTTCATTTTTAAAGAATTAGACTGATTTATCCTTGGTGAAAATGAGGTGATAAATCATCATATCTACAGATGTTTTTAGTTTCAGTTTATAGAGCGATTATCTACTAATATCACCTTGTTTTTTTAACACGATAACTTGATGAAAATAACACTGCAAGAGAGGAAAATTCATGTCTAAATTAAGTCGCAGACAAATTTTAGTATTTTTTGCTGGTAGTGCTGGTGCTGCTGTATTAGGAGACAAAATTATAGATAGTATTTCCAACATTGCCGAAGCAAAAATTGCACCATTGAGATTTACACCTGTACGCTTACCTCATCCTTTACCAATTTATCAAGAGCTAAATAGTTATTTACCAACAGGAATTGAAAAAGGAGAAGTACGCAAGGCTTCTGGAGATGCAAAATTAAATAGCTACACAGTTATCGATGATGTAGTTGTTCCACCGGAGTACGATCGCTATGTCATAGTTCGTTGGGGCGATCGCGTATTTCCCAACGACTATGATTATGTCGGTTACAATTGCGACCACACCAGTTTTATCTCGATTGATAAAGACTTGAATCCTGACCCTAGCATCAATAAGAATGATGGCTATTTATTCGTAAATCACGAATATGTTAGTTACCCCATTTTTGAATTAGCACCAGAAACTCCTTCTGACATCAAAGGAAAAGGATTCCCTAGCACCTTTGCTTCAGTAGTTGGGTGGTCATTACCCAACGAAAGAAATATTGAAGTTGACGGAGAATTTTTATATAACCTGGGTGTATCTATTATCCGAATCTCTCGCCGTAACAGTTCTAATCGTAGCGATCGCTTCCAAGTTGTCAAAGATCCCAACAATCGCCGCATTCATGGTTTATCGGGATTAGGAATTAACAGCCAACGAACAGATGAATATAAAAGCATCACTGCTTGGGGAACTCGTCCCCACCAGCAAGGTGATCAAAACTATTTAATTGGTACAGGCCCAGCTGCAACTGAAGTTTTTACCATTAGCGCTGACGGACTAGGTAACAAAATTATCGGTACAGCCTATAACTGTTCTGGTGGTACAACTCCTTGGGGAACTGTATTAAGTGCTGAAGAAAACTTCCAAGGAAGTACAACTTCTTTTGTGGGTGTCACTGAGTTTGTCAAACCTGATGGTACTCAAACAGCTTACACCGATGGTACAGTTGGCAAAACCTTTGGTTTAGTAGGGGAAAAATACGGCTGGTTGGTAGAAATTGATCCAGCAGATCCAAATTTCCGTCCCCGGAAACACACTTGGTTAGGTCGTTTCCGCCATGAAAATATTGCTATACGTGCTGAAGCAGGTAAGAAATTAGTCGGTTACATGGGTGATGACAGGCGCGGGGGACACACTTGGAAGTTTGTCAGCACAGGTACTGTATCTGACCCAACTGATAAAAACAATAGTAAGTTGTGGGAAAACGGTATTTTGTATGTTGCCCGTTACAATCCAGATGGTACAGGTAGATGGATTCCCTTGCTTATCGATACTCCCACCGATCCCATAGCACCCAGCATTCTTTCTGAAAAAGAATTTGCTGCTTTAGGTTCAGCGCAACAAAATGGTCGTTTAAAACTACCCAAACGTAAAGGTATTGCTGGACAAACTAGCGATGGTGATGCATTTAATTGCGATCGCACCAACGAAGCAACTGCACTACCTGATTATCAGGGCAAAAAATTATCTGACTTCTACAAAAACCAAGGTGCTATTCTTTGTGATGCTTTCCTAGCAGCAAACCTAGCTGGTGGAACTCCCACAGCACGTCCAGAAGACTTAGAAGTTCATCCATTCACCAAAGAAGTATTTATTTCCTACACCGACGGTGCGCCAGGAAGTGATGGTTATCCTGATTCACGCATTTTCCAAGTTGCTAAGTTAAGCGCCGCCGTAAATGCAACACAGCAGTCAGGTGGACTCTACAAAATTATTGAAGATAGTACCGACGGGACAGGTGTTACTTTCCGTTGGGAAAGATTTAAGCAAGGTGGAGAAGCTGGTTCTGAGTTTGGGGCTGGTTTTGGTAATGCTGATAATTTAGTTTTCGATTTTCGTGGCAATGTTTGGGGTGTGATAGATATGTCTACAAGCACTCACAACGGTTTTGATGTTGGTGCTAGTGGTACTCCCACCAAAATAGATCACACAAGTGTTGGTAATGTTTCCTCTTTTACGGGAGTTTTCGGCAATAACTGGCTTTTCTTTATCCCTACCGTTGGTCCAAACGCAGGAACAGTAATACCCTTTGCTTATGGCCCAGTGCGTTGCGAGATGACGGGACCGACTTTTGTTGGAGATACGCTGATTGTTTCGGTACAGCATCCTGGTGAAGATTGTCCAATTAACGATGGCACAATATTGAGTCGCACAATTGAGATACTAGATTTGGATGGAAAAACATTCAATCAGACTCGTACAGTACCTCGTGGTAGCAGCTGGCCTAGCAACATCTCCACAGAAGATGGTGGTAAGAATGATCCTAAAGGATTTCCAATTCCATCTGTAATTGGTATTTACCGCAAAGATGGTAAAGGTAGATTTATTTAACAGTTAACTGGATATAGCATTCCTAAATCATTTGTGAGAGACAAGATCCCCGACTTCTCAAAGGATACAGATGGCGAATGGTGGATCTGACCCCTCATTCGCCCACAAATTGGTTTGTAGAGACGCGCCATGGCGCGTCTCTACATTTGGTGGAATGACGAAAAATCGTTAATGAGGGGTGTAACTCCTGATTCGCCAGCTGTATCCTCAAAGAAGTCGGGGATCTGGACTTTGCCGCAATAATACGCTTTATATACCTTTGTACTGTTTAGTATTTGTATCGCTGTGCTATCTAAATGCAACTCCCAACAATACCAATGTATCGACTTACATTGGGAATGCATCGACTTACAAAAATGAATCTAAGTAAACCGGCGGGAACAAACCTAACCATGTTATGGAAAGTAAATAAACCTAAAATTCTCTTGATATGAGTTTTGACAAATAATGATCCCAACGAGTTAGCTTTATTTGTGCCGACTTACTTAAATCAGCTTAGAGATATTACTTAGTTGTTGCTTTTGAGTTAAACGCATAGCAATTCCTTTTTCATAGTAAGCAGCTTCATTAATAAAAACTGGATAAACAATTGATTCTCCTTGATAAGTAATTTCTTGACCAGATAAACTGAGAAATATTGGATCGCCAGGATGAAGAGGTTCATAATCTCGAAATTGAAGCTGGGGATGGATCATCGCCTGAATTTCTCCCAAGTTATTTCTGGGATAGTCTATACTTCCGATATCTTGATAAATTGTAAGTGCATCATAAGTTTCGGAAATTCGATTTTGGTTATATGCTTCTAAGTAATCCAAAATTGTGTAAATAAGATTCTCGGTTTTGAGAAATAAATCTGCATTTAAAACACCCTGAGCTACAGGCCCAACTTCTATCACAAGACCACACTGACACAGAGACCTCAGTAAATAACTTGCTTGATCAGTTTGTGTTAAACAAACTTTGACTAGAGGATTGATTGCGCTCAGATAAGCAGACAATTGTAAACAAAAAGGATTTTTGTTACCTATGATGATGCTCAACCCCATGTTTGCTGTTGTACTGTGCAAATCTAAAATTACATCTACTTGGGGATTGTCTTTTGGTCCTAGTATTTGATTGATAGCTTTTGCGCGAATATCTTCATAACTGGAAAGTGTCGAATTTTGTAAGTCTTGGCTGAGGAAGCAACGATTCAAGTCTTTGTCAATATAACGCCTACCGACTTTGAAAGCTTCGGGGTTTGCTAGTAAAGTTTGAGTTTCATAACTAGTTCGTCGAATCAAGTGGGGAAATTGCTCAAATTTTTTGAGTAGGTATCCCCCTGTAAATTCATTTCCATGAGTTGCGCCAACGATCGCAACTTGATTAATTTGATTCATAATAGTGATTTTAGTGATTTATATTATTTTCGTTTGAACACTTATATTATCAACCCTGAGCGAGATCCTCGACTTATCAAAGAAGTCGGGGATCTTATTGTTAACGAATGCAATAAGATGAATTAACCAATACCAGAAACCGAGTTTTTGTTTAAACAAAAACTCGGTTTCTGACTCTGGTTATAATACTAGACTTAGTGTTTTGAGTTGTTTAATCAGGCTGCTTACAAGTTGAATTAGCCTCTATTTTTGAAAGATTCCAGCCATTGTTGGACTTGTTCTCTGGCTAAATCGCGAGTTCCTAAACCAAAAGCAAGAGCGATCGCCACTGCGATCGCACCTAGTAACAAGCCAAAAGCAAGATTGACAATATCGGGCGCGACACCGATTTGTTGTAACGCCATTGCTGAGACTAATGCAATAATGGCAATCCGCGTTACTTGACCTAAAATTCTTGCTTGGGGATTACCGGAACTGGTAATAATGCTAAAAGCAAGATTGGCTAGGTATAAACCAATCGCAAAGATAATCACTCCAGCCAAAATTCGCCCTAGTACAACGACAATACCAGTTACTAGTACTGTCAGGGCAGGGATATTGAGGATATTTACTGCTGCTACAGTTGCAAACAGCATGATACCTACTAATACAATAATCCCCGCAATTTCCGAAGGTGTACGGCTGGTAGGAGTTGGTGGTGTTGGTTGTTCTGCGGGAATGACAATTTGTCTTGAGGGTGTTGATAGACCTAAGACAGACAAAATATTGTTAAAACCTATACTGGTCAAAATGCTGGTGACTAAATCTGCCACGAACCGTCCCAAGAAATAGGCAAGAATGAGAATGGCGATCGCTGTAAAGATTGCGGGAAGTGCATTGAGAATTTGCTGCAACATGGCGATCGCTGGTACTGAAATCGCTTCTATTTGCAGAGTATTTAATGCGGCGATCGCTACAGGAATCAAAATCAGAATATAGACAATTGTGCCAATGATTTTGGAAAGAGGTTGAGTTCCCGCAGCACGTGATAATCCTAATTGAGTTCCTAAATTGTCGATTCCTGTTGCTGCTAGTAAATTCGTGACAATCCGTTGTACAACAGTCGCAAGAAACCAACCAACAGCAGCAATAATGATTGCACCGATAATATTCGGTAGAATCGCCAAAATCTCTGTCACCAGTGCTTCGACTGGTAGTAGCGCTCGTTGTAACCCCAGAGTATCTAGTATTGGAATCAGAAATAATAAAAAGATAAACCAATACAGAGCATTACCAATCGTATCGCTCAGAGGTAATTGATTTTGAGCAGTAGCATTATCTTCTGGTGGGTTTAAGCGTTCGTCTATTCTTAACGCCCGTAATCCTCTAATTGTGATGAGTTTGACAACAGTAGCTACTAACCAAGCAACTGCTGCAAAAATCAGCGCCCCCACCAATCTGGGTAGAAAGTCACCAATTTGATTGAGAAAAGTATTTAGCGGTTGGGAAGCAACTCTTAACTCTAGCGTGTCTAGAACAGCAACTAATGTCAGCAGTAAAATGCCCCAAAATACCAAGTTAGAAATCAATTTTTCTACTTGGGGAAGATCGCGACTGTCTTCACGTCCAACTACACCAGCAGCAATGCGATTATCAAGTTGTGTGCGATTGAGAATCCCTCGCGTCAGAGCAGCAACACCAGCAGCAATCAACCAACCAACCAACAAAATTACTACTGCTCCCAGCAAGCGGGGTAGAAATGCAATTATTTGTTGGAAAGAGTTCTGCACATAAGTATTGAATCCAGCGTCTTGTTGCGATGGTAATGTGGGTGATTGTGCTACAAATGTTTCCACCCTAACACACAAACCATTTCCCATTACTTGGGTTATATTTTGCCAAGTTGTATTCATGGTTTTCCGGTATTAAAGTAAATTTGATCCAGAAAACACTAGTAGATGCTCTTGGAGTAGATTGCCCTGGACAATTCTACATTCCAGTAACTTCGTAGTGTTTTACATTTGAATTTAATGAGTCAATTTTACAGGTAATTGATCTCAACCGTTATTTCAGAATTTTTATTTTTTTTTAATTTAAAAAAGCAAACTAAAATATATATCTCTTAGTAGTTGACTTGTATTGACAACTACATAGTATAGTAATTAGATCATGGTGATTAAATATTAGTGAAAAATTAATAGCTATATGGCAATTAGTTATTTTTTATATGCACATTTCTACAATTCCTAATTTCTGATTTTGCGTTAATCTGAGTGCAGATATGATTAAAAATAGGTGAAATGCCTGCAATGGAAGTTTTTGAACAATCGATAGATATTAATGCTTCAGCCGCAGTCGTCGAACGCTGTATTAGCGATCGCATTTTAATGCACCGTTGGCTCAATCCGGCATTGCGTTGCGAACCTGTAGGTGAATGGAGTACTGATGTTGGTAGTCGGAGTCGATTTGTGATTCAAATACCTGTGATCCAACCAACTTTAAATAGTGTTGTCATCGAAAGACAACCAGGTTTGATTGTTTGGGGGTTTGAGGGTTTTTTCAAAGGACGCGATCGCTGGGAATGTCAACCACAAGCAAAAGGAACACGTCTAATTAACCGCTTTGAATTTGAGATACCTAATCCCCTAATTAGTTGGGGTTTTAAAACCTTCGCCGAAACCTGGACAAAACAAGATATGCAAGCCCAGTTACGCCGACTGAAACTTGTAGCTGAAGGGATAGGGGATAGGCGATAGGGGATCGGGGATCGGGGATCGGGAGACAGGGGGGACAAGGGAGACAAGGAGGACACGGCAAGAGGGAAAAACAATCCAAAATCCAAAATCCAAAATTGTTTGGCTATCCTCTTCCTAGCTGAGTTAACAGGCGTCGAATCATGTATGCATCTTGGGCTTCGGGGGTTTTGAGTAGATAGGTTTCTAAGTCGTTGGCTGCTTGGGAAAAGCGGCCGAGTTGATAACATAAAAGACCGCGATCGCGTAACTCTAAGGCAAAACCAGGAAATAATAATAATATCCTCTCTACTGCTGCTAAGGCTTTTTCTAATTCCTGTTTGTTCAAATAGATATATTTGAGATTTGTCAACATCCTGGCCAAAATTTGTTTGTTTGTCACTGCTGCTAAAAATTCTGGTTGCAAAGTCACGGGATGCTGATAGATTTGAGTCAATTTTTCTTGACAATCTTGAGGAAATAAAACCTCACCGTTGTTGAAAGTATCAACAAAAATTTCAATATCAGAAATGTCAGGACGAATAAGAAAATGTCCTGGCATTCCTATGCCTACCATGGGAAAATCAATGCGTCGGGCAATTTCTACATATATTAGCGCCAAAGTAATCGGAATTCCCAGACGGCGATCAATCACATCATTCAAATAGCTGTTGCGGGGGTCATAATATTCTTGTTTATTTCCCGCAAATCCTAAATCGTTATAGAGATATTGATTAATAGTTTGGATTATTCGCAAAGGATAACGTTCTGCTGGGAGGCGTTCTTCTAATTCTGCTGCCATTGTATCCAGACTATTGATATATTCTTCTGGATCTAGATCGGGATATTCTTCTTGAGCAATATATAAAGCTGTTCTTGCTAAATCTATATACTCATCAGGCTGCTGAATTTCCTGGTAAAAATATTGCCGCGCTGACGAGATATTCATAAGCTTGTGCCGAGTATAGGTTTACAGTTGATAATAAGGGTTATGAAGTGTTAACAGACTTATTCCCTTTCCCTTGCATCTCCACACCCATTTCAAAACAGGTGTAAAGATATTTAATATTTAATATTAAAGATATTGGCAAGATTTGCAAATATTTTTATACATAAAAATCAATAAAAAATATCTACCTAAAGTATGAGTTCGTGAGATTCTGTATACAAGGGTAGACGCACATCTATAAAAAAGAGCAAAAGAGCAGTAGCTAAAATTTATACAGTTCGTTTATGTAATTAGCTTGCTTAATATGAGCGATCGCGCAGTAAACAATCCCCGTCTCTGCGGGAGTAGGCAGTGTCAAAATAGAAATAACAATATCCTCAATCCTAAAAAAACACCTACCAGTGAACACACCCATAAGCCCATCAGTCGCTACCCAAGTTCGCAAAGCCGATCACATCCGCATTTGTCTAGAAGAAGATGTGCAATTCCAACAAACCACCAATGGATTAGAAAAATATCGCTTTAGCCATTGTTGTTTACCGGAACTCGATCGCAATGAAATTGATCTCAGTACTAATTTTCTAGAGAAGCAATTAGGCGCACCCTTGTTAATTTCCTCGATGACTGGAGGAACCGCGGAAGCAGGGATGATTAACCGTCGGCTAGCGGAAGTTGCTCAACACTATAAATTTGCTATGGGTGTCGGTTCTCAACGCATAGCTGTCGAAAAACCTTCTGTGGCTGAAACCTTCGCCGTCCGCAAATATGCGCCGGATGTTCTCCTGTTTGCTAATTTGGGTGCTGTTCAACTCAACTATGATTACGGTTTAGAAGAATGTGTAAGAGTTATTGATATCCTAGAAGCTGATGCCCTAATTTTGCACCTCAATCCACTACAAGAGTGTATTCAACCCAAAGGGGATACAAATTTCAGAGGCTTGCTTGACAAAATAGCTACTTTGTGCAATAAAATACCAGTTCCTGTAATTGCCAAAGAAGTAGGCAATGGTATTTCAGCAACAATGGCAGAGAAACTTATTGCAGCAGGAATAAAAGCAATTGATGTGGCTGGTGCAGGTGGCACTTCTTGGGCAAAAGTGGAAAGTGAACGAGCAGAAAATCCCTTGCAGCGCCGTTTGGGTCGAACCTTTGCAGATTGGGGTTTACCAACAACGGATTGCATCACCAGCATTCGTACAGTTGCACCAACAATACCTCTAATTGCCTCCGGTGGATTGCGTCATGGACTGGATGTAGCAAAAGCTTTAGCCTTGGGAGCAGATATAGCTGGTTTAGCCATGCCATTTTTGCAAGCGGCTGCTTCCTCAGAAGCTGCTGTTTACGACTTGGGTGAAGTATTAATTGCTGAAATCACTACAGTGTTATTCTGTACTGGCAACGGTACTATTAAGCAATTACAATCATCAGGGAGTTTAGAACAAATAAAATAAGTATAAAGTCGTTATTTGGTTGTTGGTGGTTGTTAGTTGTTAGTAATTTTTGACCAATAACCAATGACTAATAACCAATGACCAATGACCAATGACCAATAACCAATGACCAATAAAAACAATATGCGGAATTTTATTAAACAAACTTTTGCTAGCTTAGTTGGAAGCATTCTGGGATTATTTATTTTTTTTGGTTTAGGAACTACAGGACTGTTGTTGCTATTGTTTGCAGCCTCTAGAGATATGGGGCCAGTAGTGAAATATAAATCAGTGGTTGTGTTTGACTTGTCAACGAAAATTACTGATGGAGAGCCAAGTTCTAGCGAATTGCTGCAAAAAGTCATCTCAGGTGAAGAGCAACAGCAGATGAGCCTCCACACTGTTCTGGATAGTATCGAAAAAGCACGGCGCGATCGCCGTGTTGTTGGTATCTATTTGGATGCGACTCGTCTTTCTGAAAGTGAAAACACAGCAGGTTTTGCTACTTTGAAAGAAATTCGCCAAGCCCTACAAAAGTTTCGTGACGCTGGTAAGAAGGTAATAGCCTACGGTATGGACTGGGGAGAACGGGAATATTACCTCAGTTCGGTAGCCGATACAATTGTACTTAACCCATTGGGAGCCATGGAAATCAATGGCTTGAGTTCCCAACCGATGTTTTTGGCAGGCGCATTACAAAAATATGGTGTCGGGGTGCAAGTTGTGCGGGTAGGAAAGTTTAAAGGAGCAGTTGAACCCTTTGTACTTTCCAAGCTAAGTCCAGAGAATCGCCAACAAACTCAAAAATTATTAGATGATGTCTGGACAGAGTGGCGTAATGCAGTGGGATATAGTCGTAAAATTACTCCTGGAAAATTACAAGCGATCGCAGATAACCAAGCCTTTTTACAAGCAGATCAAGCCAAAAATAATGGTTTAGTAGATAAACTTGGATATTTTGATGAAGTAGTTAGCGATCTCAAAAAGTTGACAGATAGCGACAAGGATGAGAAAAGTTTCCGGCAAATTTCCCTAAATGAATACGCGCAAGTCCCCGGTAAATCTTTAGGAACGGAACGCAATTCTCAAAACAAAATTGCTGTAGTTTATGCTGAGGGAGAAATTGTTGATGGTCAAGGTGGCGATGGGGAAATAGGCGGTGATAGTTTTGCCAGAATTTTCCGCAAACTACGACAAGATGAAGATGTTAAAGCGATCGTCTTAAGGATCAATAGTCCTGGTGGTAGTGCGACAGCAGCAGAAGTAATGCAACGGGAAGTACGCTTAACTCGCGATCAAAAACCAGTTGTTGTGTCGATGGGTGATGTTGCTGCTTCCGGTGGTTATTGGATTGCTAGCGACTCTAACCGTATTTTTGCTGAACCCAATACAATTACAGGTTCAATAGGTGTGTTTGGACTGCTGTTTAATGCCCAAAAATTAGCCAATGACAACGGCATCACTTGGGATACAGTAAAAACTGGACGCTATGCCGATAGTCAAACTCTTTCTCGTCCCAAAACTTCTGAAGAATTGGCAATTTACCAACGTAGTGTCAACAAAATCTACAATATATTTCTCGGTAAAGTTGCCCAAGGTCGGAAAATTCCCCAAACAAGGGTAGCAGAGATTGCTCAAGGTCGAGTTTGGTCAGGTACAGCAGCCAAAAATATTGGTTTAGTCGATGAAATTGGTGGTTTGGATGCTGCTATTGCCTACGCTTCTGAACAAGCAAAACTGGGAAATAACTGGGAACTACAAGAATATCCTAAATATGGAAGTTTGGGAGAACGCATATTAGGAAAAGTTCCAGAACAAACACACGCTGCTGTGAACTTGGATCAGCAAAAACTTCAATTACCAGATCCGTTAGCAAGTGAATTACAAAAACTCAAAGCTGAACTTGCAACTCTCCAAAAAATGAACGATCCCCAGGGAGTGTACGCTCGTTTACCTTTTAATTTGAAAATAGAGTAATCGTTCTTTAACTCATGACAAGTGACAAATGACAAATGACAAATGACCAAAAAACAAAAATTTCCTTACTTAGTTGGTTCTAAGTGGACTGCACAAAAAAAAGTAGATGGTTGGCGACACTTCCAAGTTGTCAACCGTAAAAATCAGGGTAAGTGGGTATACGCCGAAATGGTTTCTTCGTGTGATCCTAATGTCCGCTTTTGGATGAACGCCAAGCTACTGGAAGATCGTTCTCAATGGCGTCCTGGTTGGCAATCATTGCAAGAAATTGAGGCTTTAGAGACTGGGTAACTGAAAAATTGACCTCGATTTTTTAAATGTAATAATTTTTTATATTTTCTGAGTTATGGCTCAGAATTAGCGATCGCTAATCTTGGCAGTTAATTTGCAACTGCCTATTTTTTTGCTAAAAATCACTTTTCAATAGGAGCTGAGAGTGTAGAATCACACTTCACTGAAATTTTGACAACAGAAATTATTAGCTAGTTTGGAAGCTGATATAGCAAGTCTATCCTTGTGTCAGAGGATAGGGCTTCTTAACTTTATGTTTTTAGTTGCACTTGGTTAGCGCAGAGTATTAATACTCTTTTACCATAAGTTCTGTTTGATGGAAAGCATATAAATCAAGGAAATAAGCTTTTGCTTATTGTAACTATTTTATATTAAAAAATATCATAAATATATTATTTATTGCTTTTTTGGACATTTATCGGCATTTTATTAAAAAATATTTTTCATAATATTAATTTTACAAAAAAGCTTATTTTTACAACATAATTCATTTTTAAAGCCCCTTTATTTTCAGTTTTTTTTGGACAATAATGACACTCGAAGACTTCACACATCGCTGTTGCACGCGGTGCTGCAAGTGTTTGAGCCAGTTGTTTTATAAAAAAAACTATAAAGAGGCAAAAACAGTGAGATTAGCAGTTTACGGAAAAGGCGGTATCGGTAAATCTACAACTAGCTGTAATATTTCCGTCGCTTTAGCCAAACGCGGCAAGAAAGTCTTGCAAATTGGCTGCGACCCCAAACACGATAGCACCTTCACCCTTACCGGTTTCTTGATTCCGACGATTATTGATACTCTGCAAGAAAAGGATTTCCACTACGAAGATATTTGGCCGGAAGATGTGATCTACAAAGGCTATGGTGGCGTAGATTGCGTAGAAGCAGGTGGACCACCCGCAGGTGCTGGTTGTGGTGGTTATGTAGTTGGTGAAACCGTAAAATTACTGAAAGAACTCAACGCTTTTGATGAATACGATGTCATTTTATTCGATGTTCTAGGTGACGTTGTTTGTGGTGGTTTTGCAGCACCTCTGAATTATGCAGACTACTGCATAATTGTGACTGACAACGGCTTTGATGCCTTGTTTGCTGCGAACCGCATTGCTGCTTCTGTCCGGGAAAAAGCTAGAACTCATCCCCTGCGTCTAGCTGGGTTGATTGGAAATCGCACATCAAAGCGTGACTTGATCGATAAATACGTAGAATCCGTACCAATGCCAGTTTTAGAAGTCTTACCTCTGATAGAAGATATCCGTGTTTCCCGCGTCAAAGGCAAGACTTTGTTTGAAATGGCAGATGTAGACCCTTCTTTAAACTACGTTTGCGATTATTACTTGAACATCGCTGACCAACTTCTGTCACTACCCGAAGGTGTTGTACCTAAAGATGCTCAAGATCGGGAATTATTCTCTTTATTGTCTGATTTTTACTTAAATCCGAATAAACCACAGGTTCCTAATCCGGAAGAAGAATTAGACTTGATGATTGTATAAATCATTTTTTCTCAGGATGGGAATATGGCCTTCTTCTATAGCTTTACAGATTCATTAAAGCAAAAATGGTTGCAATTTTTCCAAATCAATCGCGACTGGATTAAATTGCACATGGAGGTAGAATCAGTCTACACGCCTGATGGCGGTAAGCGTCCACCATCTTACCTTATCCTGGGAGTGGCTAACGCGCTAGAACCGAAGCTAGCACAGTTAATGCTACCTTTTTCTAAATTGAATCCTGATGCAGATACCTTGGTTGAGGTACTGGACTTAAATTTTGATCCTGATATTGCTCTTGGGAACCGTGTGACTCCCAAATCAGAGGAATCGCTAGAAGAAGATGAATCCTTGGTTGTCATGGAAACAACATCCCATAGTGAAACATTGATAACTCAACCAAAAGATGATTTTGAGGGAGATGCGATCGCTCCTGATTTGGAAATGACTCACCACCATGAAGAAAACCTCATGGTTCCCGATACAATGGTACGGGATGAACTCAGAGCAATGGCAACGGAACATCTCAATAACTCCAGTGATAATTTCCCGTCGCAAGCTCACGATTCTGACAACGAATTCCAGCAAACATCTCAGCCAAATGCAGCAGATGAATTTGGCGATATTTCCTTTGATGCAATGAAGGAAACAGACAACACAATCTCCGCCACAGCTGCGCCTGAAGAAAACGAGTTTGCTGATGTGTTGTCAGATGTTTGGAGTACTGAGACTGGTTCCCTCAAGGGTGAATCAAATACAGATTTTTTTGGGGAAGAAATATCAAATAACGGTTTTGATGACTCGGAGATCGCCCATCTCTTCCCCAACACGTAAATACAGAGTTAGGAGTTTGTTATTTGTTCTTTGTCCTTTGTCATTTGTATTCACGAGTGACAAATGACAAATGACAAATGACCCTTAACTCTTAACTTAAAAATTTAAGGGGAGAATATATCAAAATGACTCTTGCTCAACCAGAAGCTTTAAATTTTGAGTGTGAAACCGGTAATTACCATACATTTTGTCCTATTAGCTGTGTGGCTTGGTTGTATCAAAAAATTGAAGATAGCTTCTTTTTAGTAATTGGTACAAAAACTTGTGGGTACTTCCTGCAAAATGCGATGGGGGTAATGATTTTTGCAGAACCCCGTTACGCAATGGCAGAGTTAGAAGAAGGTGACATTTCAGCACAACTGAATGATTATGAGGAATTAAAGCGCTTGTGCTTGCAGATTAAGCGCGATCGCAACCCCAGTGTCATTGTCTGGATTGGCACTTGCACCACTGAAATTATCAAAATGGATTTGGAAGGCTTGGCTCCCAAGTTGGAAGGCGAAATTGGTATTCCGATTGTTGTCGCTCGTGCCAACGGCTTAGACTACGCCTTCACCCAAGGAGAAGATACGGTGTTAGCTGCAATGGCTGCACGTTGTCCAGATAAAGCTTCTGTGGTAGAAGCAGAGAAAAACGAGCGTAACGCTATTCAAAAACTCCTCAACTTTGGTAAGAAAAAAGAAGAAGTTGCTGAAGAAGAGTCTGAATACGTAAATCACCCACCGCTAGTACTATTTGGTTCACTCCCCGATCCTGTAGTTACTCAGCTGACTCTAGAACTAAAAAAACAAGGTATTAAAGTTTCTGGTTGGCTACCCGCCAAGCGTTTTACAGAATTGCCTGTAATTGAAGAAGGGTATTATGTCGCTGGTGTCAATCCCTTCCTCAGCCGTACCGCTACAACTCTGATGCGGCGTCGTAAATGCAAACTCATCGGCGCACCTTTCCCCATCGGCCCAGATGGAACCCGTGCTTGGATTGAAAAAATTTGTTCGGTGTTTGGTATTACCCCCCAAGGTTTAGAGGAACGAGAAGCCCAAATTTGGGAAGGTTTGGAAGAATACGTCAAACTAATTCGTGGTAAATCTGTATTCTTCATGGGTGACAATTTGTTGGAAGTTTCCCTCGCACGCTTCTTGGTACGCTGTGGAATGACTGTGCATGAAATTGGTATCCCCTACATGGACAAGCGCTACCAAGCTGCGGAATTAGCCTTGCTGGAGAAGACTTGCAAGGAAATGGGTGTACCAATACCCAAAATAGTTGAGAAACCAGACAACTACAACCAAGTCCAACGAATTTATGAGTTAAAGTCTGACTTGGTAATTACTGGTATGGCTCACGCCAACCCCTTAGAAGCACGGGGAATTAACACTAAATGGTCTGTGGAATTTACGTTTGCTCAAATTCACGGTTTTACTAACGCTCGTGACATCCTAGAGTTAGTTACTCGTCCACTGCGTCGTAATAATAGTCTCAAAGATTTGGGTTGGGATAAATTGGTGAAGGAAGAAGCCAAGATTTAGGATTTGAGTCAATGCTCCTCGGATAAGACAAATCGATTGACATTTAAAGCCTGTAGAGACGTTGCAGTGCAGGGTCTCTACATGCCCAAATAGACTTTTAAACAGTCGCTACTGTTGACAAACCTACAATTACTAGTAATTAAGACTCCAAATTTTGCAAGCTGCCTTTGCCATCTTATTTTGCCTTTCTTCAATCTCTTTTGGTCCCCAAAGTCTACATTTTAAAATTTCTTTTGTGATATCCAACTGTGAATTAGAAAAAGCTTTGGCAGATTTCTCTTCAAATGAGGTGTTACCTACTTTCCGATTAACTGATGAATCCAGCAATGTCAGATTACCAAGCCGATAAATGTACTGATTTGGATCGGTATTAGAAAATTCTACTAGCCATTTACCACTTGGCTTTTGAGGAAGAATATGTTCTAGGTTCAATTCAGTTCCATTTGGATTTGCAATCAATTCTTTATGACCCATATAATGGCTATTAATTTCACTTAAAATGTACCGTGCTAGCTTTGTATCACTTGGGGTAAAGCTTTTATCGACAAAAGCTTTCTCAAAGTCAGCATCAGCTGGATAAAATTCTTTTAACTGCTCAAAAATAGGTTGAGCAGATTTTGGCTTATGGTCTCGAATGTATTTAGCCGTTTTACAATAAGCAGATTCAAGCTTACTAGGGTTATATTTGCAGATGACATTGTAGCGAAATGATATGATTACTATCATTCTTAAAACTTTTCTAAACAACTCATCTGTTAAGCATTCTTTTGCTGCAAGTAAAACAGAATAGCATTGACTGACTTTAAAAAGATTAAGCTGCTCAATATCTTTCTTTAGATTTGAATCATAGGAATCCCAAACTGAACTCTGGGAATTTTCAAATGCGCTGTAAATCTCAGCCGCTTCGCGCAATTGGTTGACAAAATCGAATATTTCGGAAGAAGTACGCAATTTTTCTGCTATTTTGCGGTACAAATCTTTTTCTGTTACAAGTCCATATTTTGATAACCAGTAGTGGCGAATAAATTTCGTCAATTCCAACCTATCTGATAAAAGATTTATTTCTCCCCATTTTTTTTGAACTTCCTTTATTTTGTCAGATGCTCTTGAAAATAAATAATTTTTTAAGAGGTCTGCTACTGATAAATCCAAGCCTCTATCATTTAAAGTCTCGAAAATTAGGTAAGAATTAGCTTCATCTGCAACTGATATTAAAATTGATACTAATTTATCTCTTATACACTCTTCAAGCTCGATTAAAACTTCTACAAAATCACCTGATTTTTCTATCCGTTTCTGAACTTCTCGGTACATGAATAAATATGCGTCAACTATTAATTTGTTTGATTTGTCTATATTTCTCTTTTTAGATAAATCGCGTAACTCGGTAATTGCTTTGGATTCAACGATATATTCTTGATAGAACTGATTATTTCTGTCATTGAGGACTAGCTTCGATTCCGTTTTTCGAGTTCGCAGGTTCAACGAGCCTAAGTACTTATTTGAAATAGTTTGAGCTAACTGCTCATCTCCTTTTTCCTTAGCTATATTCCTAAGTACACACATCAAAATTGACATTGTTGTCACACGCTGCTGTCCATCTATCAGCATTAACTCAGGTTTTTTTGAGTTATTTACAACAACTGCGCCAATAAAGTGTTCACTACGTCCTTCGTCCAGCGTCTCAGTGATATCATCCCAAAGCTGCTCAACTTGTGCCTCTGTCCATGAATAATCTCTTTGAAAGTTAGGCACTGAGTAAGAGTTATTACCTGTAAGTAATTCCCCAAAACTCATTAATCGGCTATCAATACTGGACGTTAGCATTTAAAAATCCTGAATGCTTAATAAGTTAAGTAACTAAGCAGAATTAATTACACAAACAACTGATAGAATATAATCAAAGTTAAATTTGCATAAAAATTAAGGTTTTAGATGTTCTTCATCAGAGAAATAAACCCTCTTTCTTTGAAATTAACTGTGCTTTATTTAGGTATTTTTCTAAGAAGTTTTGATAAAATGATGCCAGCATTATTTCGACGGTCTTGGTCAAATTACGAGACCGTTCTTTTTTACCACGAAACCGCTCTCCACTGAAGAGTCTACTACCTCTATACAGTTCATTCTCAATAAGCACCCAAATTTTTCAAGGGGTCTGTGCCTTCTAACTCTTTAGCTGGCGGGGCTTAGAGGCGATTGTCGCCCCTTGAACAATTATTCATTTCTGCTCCGATAATGTTTATTTTTGAGGCTAAAAAGGAAGATATTATTGGTGGTCTTGGTCAATGTGTGGCGGCGATGATTGCGGCACAGTTATTTAATCAAAATCAAGGGAATGAAGTGGAACGGATTTATGGGTCGGTTACTAGTGGAACTAATTGGAAGTTTTTATTTATAGAAGGAACCACTGTTTATATAGATTCAGTTGAATATTATATTAAAGAAGTTGATAAGATTTTGGGAATTTTAATGGAACCTTTTCAGCCTGTTTTGATTTCTGTTTAAGATAAATGTGGCGCTAGTTAAAAAATATAAGATTACTGTAATTTTTATCAATTACCAAAACAATTACAAATACTGCCTTGCAGACAGAAGCAAACTATGAAATTGAAGCTTTCTTAGCGAGTATTCATAATTTTAATCACCGCAGGAGTTGACTAATGACAAATGACGACCCCAACGAGACGCGATGAATCGCGTCTACATTTGTGCCGACTTACTTCTATTAAATCACGTCATACAGCCAACGCTGTTTTGAAACAAGCAGGACTGCTGAAAGCGTTTTAATATTTATTTTTATTTTTATGCGATCACGTAACGACTCCTATGGAGTATCGCACCCAACTAATTATAAATCTGAGATTTCTGTGAAAAATTTGTCTGACTCAGTTCAAAAGTTGCTTACCTTGGACGCCCTAAAGTAGTAACATACAAAACTGCTTCATCTGTAGGAATACCCAAAACTTCATTGACTTGATCATCAAAGAAACCACCAATTCCACTAACGCCTAATCCGAGGTGAACAGCAGCTAGATTAATTCTTTGTCCTAAATGTCCAGCATCCATATGTAAATAACGATAAACGCGATCGCCATAGTGGGTAATTGCTGCTCTTAAGTCAGCTGTATGAAATAAGACCACTGCTGCATCTCGCCCTAAATCTTGTCCTAAACAAAGAAAATGTAAGTCACGCCGGAAATTTTTAAAGCGAATTTGGCGTAATTCTTGGGCTTTGGGTGCGTAATAATAACAACCAGATTCTAATCCATTTACCCCAGAAACAGCGATGAATGTTTCGATTAAATTTAGATCAAAGTAGTCTGGGGAAATATCAAAACCTTGGTCGATATAATCATGAGGTTGGTAAGTAAAATTCAGTAAAGATTTTAATTCATCAAATGTTAAATCTCCACCCGAATAAGCACGGGTAGAACGTCGCTTGAGAATCGTACCTTCTAAATCTATTAGCTTTTCACCCCAGTTAATAGGAACTGTGACAGTAGAAATTTTTTGACAAAAAGGAAAATTATATTTATCCTCTAAAGATTTTTCTTGTTTAATCTCAGGTAAATTCAGCTTTCCTGTAGTACCTGGTTGAATGTAGGTTGCTTTGTGGAAGTATGTCAGCAACTCACCATCAGGAATATTAGGATAATTAGTTTCTGTAGCAGAAGGTAAAGCAGTTCGCCATGTTGGTAAGTTTTGCTGAATATCTAGCATATCTGCTAATGGCAGAACTGCGATCGCTCCTTCTTGCAGAGAATCTACATAAAGTAACTCGTTTACTGCCTCATCCACAAAGCCGCCAATTAAGTGAGGACGATAGTCAGTAATCGCACTAGCTAACTCGATATTACCTAATAAATGTCCCGTATCTAAAAAAATACGACGGTATGCTCTATCTTCATAACGCCATGCAGAGCGATAAAATACCGCAGTAATAATAATAGCCAGTTGGGTACTCTCTAAAGCAGGATGCCACAAACAAGCTTCTTGCAAAGCTTGCCAAACATCACTTTCCCAAAAATGCATCAAGGAATGATTGCGACACTGGTAGTTATAAAGCCCCGGAGCTAACACCGATGTCCCACGGGAAATCAGATACACTTCTGCTGGGTATAATCCACCAGCACTAGGCGCAGCACGGAGATATACTGCGCTTCCCATAGAAGGAATTTTTGCAGTTATTCCATAGCTGCAAAACAAAAGCCGTGATAATCTTTGCCACCATCGCGCTTGGGGGTGATTAGCAAAAGTTTCCGGCTTATCTTGAATGTAGGGCTTAAGGTCAAAACTAGAACCTATTTTATACTCTTTAAATGGCACTGGCTGTTTTGCCCAGTCTATCCCCTTACTTCTAGAAGCAATAGTTTGAGGGTCATACTTAGTGCGTTCGTGGTAGTGTTGAGCAATAGAAGATTGGCGTAGTTCTGGCATAAGAATTTAAATATGCTTCTGCTACAATCTTGGCATTTCTGGGTACTATGATTTCGTCATAAATCCTACAATCCTATTACTAGTCTGTAAAATTTTTGTACGATTGGCATGAATAATACATGCTCTTGAAAGACCTAAAAATTTTATGTAAAATTTCAAACAATTTTATTTTCAATGTTTTAACTGAAATGTATGTATCAATCGAATTAAGTACACAGTTTATTGATTGATTATGTTATCATAATAAACACTTACACTACTTTTATCAATACAGGCAGCTATTTTTTAATCAGTTTATTGATCTCATTTTGCATTTTTTCTCGTAATGCTTGCGCTCGTTGATAAACCACTACACGTTTATTATCTAAAAGATTTTGGTCATTTTGTTGTAAGTTAATTATTTCTAAAGATTGAATAAAATAACGTAAATGACTTTTAGCTGCCCAAACACCCATAGATGGAAAAATAATAAACACCAGGATTAAAGGTGATAAAGGTAAAAATGGTAATTTGAATAATTTCTGTAACTTACGCAGGTTAGTAGTCCAAGGATGTAGATTTTCATTGCCAATACAAATTACAGGTAAAACCGGAATTTGAAAACGTTGGCTTAACTGTATAAAACTAATATCAAATTTTTCTAATTTGTAACGTTTTTGCCAACCTTTTCTTGGTCCCCGTAATCCTTCTGGTGCATATAAAATAATCGTATTATCTTGCAAACTTGTAGTAAATTCATCCAACTCTGCTCTCACACCACCTAAAACTTTTGACCATCCAGGTGGCAACCACCAAACCATCCAATTATGATCAAATAAAGTGACACCAGCCAATGTTCTGACTATCCATCCTCGCTCTTTTCCTAATAAATAACATAAAGATAAAAAATCCCACGGGAAACACATTCCTGCATGGTTCATGGCTAACAATAGTGGTTTTGTATTTGGTAAATTCTCAATTTGATGCAATTCGCCATGAAAGTATTTTTCAACAATTGGAGCAAGAATTTCTTTACTAAAAATCTGTTGATAACTAGGAACAAATTCACTAATTTCCTGCCGTGGTGTTCTAAATCCCAAGCGTAACCACCGAATAAATATTGCTAAATAGAAACCACAAGGAATTAAAAATAAAATGTATTCTAGCCAATTCCATCCATCAGGGTCTGAATGATAATGCTGCCAGTGACGGTTAAATAATATTAGCCAACCAGGAGGATACCATAAGCAAAACCAGTCAAACCAACTAAATTTATACTCTTTAGTAGTATAACTATCTTCAATTGAAGAGTTAATTATATTTTCTTGATTTTGATTAATCACAGTTAATAAGTAAATTAAAATATATGACAATTTAATATATTAATATTTAAGCTTTGTGATTTACATCTTGCTTAAGACATAAAATAAAAAGTTTGTAGTGAGCATTTTAGCTTTTACCACAAACTTAAAATAATTATTATTTTTGATTTTTAGCTAAGTTCTGCAATCAATTTTACGACTCGTTCTTTGACTTGATCGCGAACACGGCGAAAGGTTTCGATTGATTGTCCTTCTGGATCTTCTAGTTGCCAATCTTCAAACACTTCTCTAATCACCCAATCCTCTGGTAAATTCACTCCACAGCCACACAACGAAATCACAGCATCGTAATCTTCAGGATTAAAATCACTCAGGGGTTTGGAAGTTTGATTACTAATATCAATGCCAATTTCTGACATGACTTGCACTGAAATTGGATCTACGTGAGAACTTTCTAAACCTGAACTTGTGACAGCAACTTTTCCTTGTCCTAATGTACGAGTAAATCCTTCTGCCATTTGAGAACGACGAGAATTTTTTTTGCAAACAAACATTATTTTTTTCATGTTTTTTTGGTTGTGAATAAGTTTACTAACAGAAAACTTTTAACTAAGTCAGCACAAATAAAGTCGTTATTTGTGATTGCTAATTTATCATTGGTTATTGGTAACACACTATTTGCTAATCGAATAGCTTCTTTAGCAGCTTTTTCCTTGCGTTCGCTGTAGCGATCTGTGAGGTAATCTACTTTGTCACGTAGTAACATGGTGAACTTATAAAGTTCTTCCATCACATCTACGACGCGATCGCGATAAGCTGAATCCTTCATCGTTCCATCTTCGTTAAACTCTTGGTAAGCTTTAGCAACTGAAGACTGATTCGGAATTGTAAACATCCGCATCCAACGTCCGAGAATTCGCAGAGTATTGACTGCATTAAAAGATTGATAACCACCACTGACTTGCATCACAGCCAAAGTTTTGCCTTGAGTAGGTCTGACCAAAATTAATGGGATACAAGTCTCGCCCTTTTAGGGCGACTTTTTATTAATTAATTCATCAATATAGTCCCTAAGTTTATCCTGCCATCCTGGGATATCCTTAAGTGCTTGTTTTTGTCCAACACGTCCTTTAAAGCAAATAGGTTCTACATCTAAGGGGTTGTCACTAGTAAAACCAAATTTGTGTTTCTTCTGGAAAGTCATTGCACTACATTGTAGATATTGGTATACTAATATTAATAACACAACACGCAAAATAATGAAAGCCAAGTATCAGTATCGTTTCTATCCAACAGACCAACAGCAACAGCTTTTAGCTCAGTTGTTTGGATGTGTTCGTGTTGTGTGGAACGATGCTCTGGCTATTTGCAAGCAGTCTGAAAAGCTTCCTAGTAACAACGATTTGCAAAAGTTAGTGATTACGCAAGCCAAAAAGACTGATGAGCGTTCATGGTTATCTGATGTTTCCAATATCCCATTACAGCAATCTGTTGCTGATTTAGGGGTTGCCTACAAGAACTTTTTTGATTCACTCAAGGGTAAGCGCAAAGGCAAGAAGGTCGGTAGTCCTAAATTCAAAAAGAAGACTGCACGACAATCAGCGCGATTTAGAATTGGTGGATTCTCAATCAAAGGTTCGGAAGTATATCTAGCCAAAATAGGTAATGTTAAGCCTATTTGGTCAAGGCAACTACCATCTGCACCAAGTAGCGTAACTGTGATTAAAGATTGCGCTAACCGCTATTTTCTCAGCTTTGTTGTAGAGATAGAACCTATTGATTCCGATGCCAAAAACCAAAGTATTGGAATTGATCTAGGACTTAAAACTTTTGCACTCATGAGTAATGGTGAAACAGCAATAAGCCCTAATTACTCAAAGACAGACCGTAAAATACGCAAGCTACAACGCAAGCTAGCAAGGCAACAGAAAGGTTCTAAACGTCGTGAAGTTACTCGGTTAAAAATTGCCAAGCAACACAATCAAATCGCAGATACCCGTAAAGATTTCTTGCACAAACTATCAACCAAAATAGTTAACAATAACCAAGTAATTGTTTTGGAAGATTTGAACGTGTCAGGAATGGTCAAAAACCGCTCTCTTGCAAGAGCAATTAGCTTGCAAGGATGGAGAGAGTTTCGAGTACTATGTGAGGCTAAATCTGAGAAGCTTAACCGGGAATTTAGGACAATTAGCAGATGGGAGCCTACCAGCCAAACTTGTTCTTGCTGTGGATATCGCTGGGGCAAAATTGATCTCTCTGTGCGTTCAGTGTTGTGTTTAAATTGCGGCACTGAACACGACAGAGATGAAAATGCAGCTAAAAATATAGAAATGGTCGGCATGGGGCATCGGCACGACCTTAAACGGACGGGGAGCGACTGTAAGACTACTCCGGTAGCTAGTTGCTGTGAGCCGTCAAGAATCACCGCACTTTAAGGGCGGTGAGTATGTCAATGCTCCTATACTCAAAGGAATCCAGTCAATTTGGTTTTTCATAATGCCACTAATATTGCCATGCAATTCTGGTGATGACCATACTTGACCTTCAGACCATTGGCTCAATTCTCTTAATTCTTGAACTTTTGGATGGGTATCAGGTACGCTGTTGTGGATTGGCAAATCACGAGGATCAAAAAACTTTACCTCCGCACCACAATCCTCAATAATGCGAGCAGCTTCTTCTGCTAATAAACGACTGTAAGAACACTCTCGCAAAGAGCCATATAAGTAGTTATGCAAAATTAATTATATATTTATCCCCAAAGTTCCGAAAGATATTTTCCACTGCTTCAACTAAACTCTCCCAACTAGAGTATGCATCGATTTGCAGCCACTGATATTTAA
>JANBVI010000057.1 GCA_024239075.1 Fischerella sp. CENA71
TCCCGATAGTTTCTCGACTTAATCCTCTAATAAAACGCACACCTACACCTTTACTTTTTATCTTATTTCCCAGTGGATACTATATCATTAAATGTATAAATATTTTTGCTTTACTACTTAAAAACAATATTCTCGGTGGATGATCGAAGATTTTATGCATAATAGCTAATAATAAAATCCCTTATTCTCTTAAATCTTTAAACCCATTGGAAAGCTGACTATATATGAATACTGCTAATTGCGCTCCCAAAATAGGTGCTAACCAATAAACCCAATGATGTTGCCAAATTCCTCCTACTAATGCTGGACCTAATGAACGTGCTGGATTCATACTTGCACCAGTAATTGGCCCCATAAACATCGCTTCCAATCCTACAGTTAAACCAATTGCTAACCCAGCAAAACCAATCGGTGCGCGGCGGTCTAATCCTGAACCAAAAATTACAAACATCAAAATGAAAGTGAGAAGTGTTTCTAAGACAAAAGATTGCAACCAATTGTTATTTAGTGGTAAAGTCGCCCCTAAATTTCCCACTTTCCCTAAGCTAATAAGTAATGTAGCTGAAGCTGCGATCGCTCCTATTGATTGTGCCAAAATATACGATAATACTTGCCGTCTAGGGAAAAAACCACTCGTCCAAAATGCTAGTGTTACCGCCGGGTTAAAGTGTGCGCCGCTAAGATGACCAATGGAGTAAATTAAAGCAGCTACCACTGCACCAAAGACAAAACTAATTCCGACATGAGTAACTGCACCTTGACTAAGTTCATTCACCATCACTGCACCAGTACCCGCAAACACTAAAGTAAAAGTGCCAATTGCTTCTGCTAATACCTCTTGTCTGAATAGAAATATTTCTTTGACGAATGACTTCATTTTTTGTTGTGCAACCAGTAGCTAATACCAAGATCCCAAGCGCGATTGCTAATTTTTCTCCTGTCGCGCTCATTGTTTTTCCTCGTAGCTTATGTGATAGTTACACTTTCTATCATTTCAAAAAAAGTTGATTTATTAGTGATAACTAGAATACATTTCACAAAAATCAATCAAAAAAAATTGATGTGTTTTGCTAAATTAGTTTGTTTGAAGCGATCGCTTGCTTGTTTAACTGGACTAGGATTGGTCTTCGCAACAACGTGTTGGTAATATTTGGTACAAATGGCGGTAATCTGCTAAATACTCTTCTAAAACAGCAAATTGAGGTAAATTGAGGCTGTAATAAATCCAACGTCCTTCCTGGCGAGAGAGGACTAAATCTGCTTCCTTAAGAGTCTTGAGGTGAAACGATAGCTTTGATTGACTGACCCCCAAAGCATCACACAAATCACATACGCATAGTTCGCGTTCTCGCAGCAATTCTAACACTTTAATCCGTAAAGGTTCGGATAAAGCGTGAAAGCCAGAAATAATTGTATTGGGGATAACAGAGGGGGTTTGCATTAATCACAAGCGGACTATAGGGTACACCTTCTCTATTTTGAACTAGAGACAGCAGCCTCGGCTTGATAACGGATGTTAGCTTGTTGAAATCTGTGCAAAACTTCACCTAAGCGATCGCAATCCGCAATTAAACTAATTCGCACATATCCCTCACCGCCACTGCCAAAGGCATTACCAGGAGTGACAACTACACCAGTTTGTTGCAGCACCCACAAGGCAAAGTCTGTGGAACTCATCCCCACAGAACAAGGAACCCACAAATACATCGTAGCCTTGGTTTTGGGGATATTCCAACCTAATTGTGTCAAGCCGTTAATGAGAAAATCACGACGGGTACGGTAGCGAGTTTGGACTTCTTGCAGATAAGAATCTGGTAGTTGTAAAGCGGTTTCGGCAGCTGCTTGCAAAGCTGCAAAAATACCGTAATCCAGGTTAGTTTTCAGTGTCCGCAAACCTTGAATGACATGGCGATTGCCAACCACAAATCCAACCCGCCAACCTGCCATATTATAAGTCTTAGACATAGTGTGAAACTCCACACCAATATCTTTCGCACCGGGAATTTCTAACAAGCTAGTTGGTTGATAGCCATCAAAAGCTAACTCGGCATAACACAAATCGTGTACCAAGAGAATTTCGTATTTTCTGGCAAAGGCAACGATTTCTTCAAAAAATTCGCGGGGTGCGGTGGCGGCGGTGGGGTTGCTGGGGTAGTTAAAATATAGTATCTTTGCCTTTTGAGCAACAGCATCGGGAATTGCTGTCAAATCAATTAACCAATCATTTTCTGGTTTGAGAACCAAACTATGAACATTTCCCCCAGCAATTATCGGCCCACGAAAATGAACTGGATAGGAAGGTGAAGGTACTAAAACCACATCACCAGGATTAATATATGCTAGTGCCAAGTGTGCTAATCCTTCCTTGGAACCGAGTAGTGGTAAAGCTTCACTGTCTGGATCTAAAACCACTCCATAACGACGTTCATACCAACTAGTTATGGCACGGCGGAAATTTGCAGTTCCTTCAAAGGGAGGATAGCCGTGATTACTAGGATTGTGCAAAGCTTTCACAGCAGCTTCTATAACTGGCTGCGGTGTTGCACCATCTGGGTTGCCCATACCTAAATCGATTAAATCCAGTCCTTGTTCCCGTGCCTTATTTTTAAGTTCATCCAAACGGGCAAATGGATATGCTGGTAATTTTTGTATACGTTCGGATGGAGTGATCCAATGCAAGTTCATTGATATAGTAGTTCCCGATGCAGTTAATTTATTGGTTAGTCAATAGTCAATGGGTAATGGGCATTGGGCATGAATCAGTTAACAGTTAACAGTGACCAGTTTAATTTGATAACTGATAACTGATAACTGAATTAGTAGTCCCCCCAATCCCCGATCCCCGATCCCCGATCCCCAATTCCCCAATTCAGTGTTCAACTTGTTGATGAATTTCTTTTGTTGAGACACGATGAATAGAGTCTTTGTTCTCTACTGGTGCAGCAGTAGAAACCATCGCCGCCATTAATTGTTCTAATGTGACTTTAAATGGCAATCGATGAATGTCAGAATTAGGAGCGAGGGCAATTTCCGCAGCTTTTTGCAATTCGCCCAAGGTCACACAGTCCAATCCTAAATCACTAAAGGTTTGCGGCAGTCCAATTTCGCCATAAAACTTCAATAATTGTTGCCGTGCTGTGGCTGCTAGCTGATTGCCTTGGATCATTTCTTCTAAACGCAGTTGCACCAAGATTCCATAGGCGACTTTTTCACCATGAATACTGTCACTTTTGCAAATGTGCGTTAAACCGTTATGTACAGCATGAGCTGCGACAGTGCGACATTGAGCGCCACCAATACCACCAATTACCCCAGCTAATAAAACAGTGGCATCTACGACTTGCTGCCAAACTTCGCTTCCTGGTTGTTGGAGGGCAGTAGGGGACTTTTGGAAGAGAATATCCCGCAAAACTCGCGCTTGTTGCACCGCAGCAATAATTAAAGTTTGATCTGAGTGTCCACTACTGACTGAAGCCTCATACCACTTGGCGATCGCATCTCCAATTCCCGCTACTAGAGTGCGTGGTGGTGCAGTTTGAATTAAATCATAATCAAGAATCAATAAATCAGGACAATGATCCAAGGCGACGTCATACAAAAAAGCCCCCTGATCAGAATACACGTTAGAGAGGGCAGTCCAAGCAGCGCAGGTAGCTGCTGAAGTCGGAATTGTCACTACTGGCAATTGCAACTGATGGGCGAGCAATTTTGCTGTATCCAGCGCTTTTCCGCCACCTATACCAATCACGACATCAGCTTGATGTTCCTTGGCAGCTTTTCTTAAAGCTTTAAGACTCGCTTCGCTACAATCCGGAGTATAGTAAGCAAAAGCAAATTGTAACTGCTGCTGTTCTAACAATGGTTGCAGATGAGATTGAACGGCTTTTTGGGTGTGATTTCCTGCCACAATCAACGGACGAGTACCCAGACGAGTAATTTCATCAGATACCTGTGTCAAGATTTGAGAGCCACGGATCACTTTTGTCGGCGCTACCGTCAATGGCATTAATGAATTAGGAGTTTGAGTAGACAATTTTTCTGAAAAATGAATAGGCATAATAACTTATGAATTAACAGTAACATTTCCAGATATTTTGGAAAACTTCTCAATATAACCGACTATTCATAATCCAATGCTTTCCATGACTGTGAGGGCAGGTTTTACAACCTGTCCTTAATTCACATGTTTTTGTAGCAGTTTCATAGATAGATTAATATTTTAACTAAAAATTAATTAATTATGTATTAGAAAACACAAAAAAAATACACTTTTTTTATGAATCAGGGGCTAGCAGCCAGAAAGTAAAATTCTTGTCAAATATAATACTCAATCATCAGCCGAGAATTCCTTGATGCTACAAGCCCTCAACAATCCAAAATCTAAAATTGGATGACCAAGAAGACGCGGAGACACGGAGAGTGGGAGACGCGGAGCGCGACCTTTCTCAAGATCGAAGCACTTGGTTGCAAGCCCCCAACTTTAGTCGTGGAGACGAAAAATCGGTTCCTTATTTGAATCCACGTCCCTCCTTAGCCGAGGAAACCTCCGGCTCCGGGACTCCCTAGCTTTAGCTATGGGGTCTCCCCGCGTCTTCGTGTCTCCGTGTCCTCTTCAAGTATTTAAAGTACCCCACCTGAGTGATGCTATTAAGTGCTTAAAAAATTACACTGTAATAAAGACCGCTCCCAAGGAGTAGGAATATGGAATTAACAAGTAATAGCAGCGACAGGATAGCAAGAACAACACAGTCCGAATTAAACAAACCAGAGTTGCAATTAGGCTCTTATGGTGAAGCGGTTGTAGAACTACAAAATCTATTAACTAATTTGAGTCTTTATACTGATAAAATTGATGGCATTTTTGCAAAAATGACACTTTCTAGTGTCAAAAAATTTCAGCGCCAAGTTTTTCTGCAAGAAGATGGCATTGTTACAGAAAAAACTTGGCAAGCATTGTATAAAGGTGGTCCCGTAAATTTGCCAGAATTGAAACAAGGCAGTCGGGGAGAATTAGTGATGAAGGTACAACGTGTTCTTAAATCTACACAAGACTATGTAGGATACGTTGATGGTGAGTTTGGGCCAGTTACAGAGTCAGCCCTGCAAAGCTGGCAAATGCGTAATAATCTCCCTGATACCGGCATTATTGATGAAGTTACTTGGCGTACTTTAAGCCAAATTCCGCAATAGATGTAGTTAGTGGTCATTTGTCATTTGTCATTTGTCAATGTTTGGTTTTTCTCCCGTGTCCCTTGTGTCTACCTCATGATGAGGTATTGTCGGATTGTGGTAGTTGAGCAAATTTATCTTGGTAAATGTCAATTGCCATTTGCGAATCTTCACGACTAGCAAGCGATCGCTTCACTTGACCCAAATAAAGCGGTGTGGAAACCCCTGGTTCGGGATGGATAATCGTACGGGCGCGAATAGTCAACTGATTGTCACCAGGTTTACCCAAGCGACCATAGGAATATAAATCATTAGCTGCTTGGCGCAAAGTTGCTTCTAATTGAGTGGGAGTGATTTGAGGAGAAATAGCAATTACGGTTTGTGTTGAACCATTGTCGTAAACCAAATGATACCGCACTGCTCCCGGAATAACTGTATGTGTCAAAGGGGCTAGGGAGAGGGTAAATAAACCAGCCGTCAACACCAACATAAAACCTGTCGAACCCACTAGCCTAAAGCGCAGACCCCATTTAAAAATAAAACCCAAGGCTGTCAACACAGCAAATACCAAGGTCGCAATACCTGACCATTGAGCGTATTGGATAAAATCAGCTTGTGAGAACATAATAATAACTGAACAGACTAAAATGTATGACACCCAGAGATTCTACACAATTTCTGGGTGTTACGTTTGCGGGAGATTAGGGATCGCAAGGGAGAGTGGGAAGTGTGGGGAGGTGGGGACGCGGAGAATAACCAATGACAAATGACCATTGACTATTGATTATGAACAAATTGCATCTTTATCGACAGCAGTTTCCAGCTTTAGAGAATAAAACTTATTTCAACTATGGTGGTCAAGGTCCAATGCCGCAAGTGGTGATGGATGCGATTACTGAAGCCCAAGCTTACATACAGGAAATCGGGCCTTTTGGTACTGAAGTGGCTAGGTGGATTGATAAGGAAACGAAAGCGATTAAAGTCGCGATCGCCTCTGAGTTAAATGTACTTCCCGAAACGATTACAATTACTGAGGATGTAACTGTTGGTTGCAATATTGCTCTGTGGGGTATCGACTGGAAATCAGGAGATCACCTGTTATTAACAGACTGCGAACACCCCGGTATTGTGGCTATAGCCGAAGAAATTGGGCGCAGATTTACGGTTGAAGTCACTACCTGTCCGGTGATAGAAACTTTAAACGAGGGTGATCCAGTAGCAGTCATTGAACAACACTTACGCCCAAATACCCGTTTAGTTGTTTTGAGTCATATCCTCTGGAATACAGGTCAAATTTTGCCTCTTGACAAAATAGCACGATTATGCATTAATAACCAAACAAGACTTTTAGTAGATGCTGCCCAGTCTGTTGGTTCAATGCCATTGAACTTGACTAAATTAAAGGTAGATTTTTATGCTTTTACTGGTCACAAGTGGTTATGTGGACCTGGTGGTGTGGGTGGTTTGTACGTGCGACCAGAAATCAGAGATAGCTTAAAACCCACATTCATAGGCTGGCGTAGCATTATCACCAACACTCAAGGTAAGTTTGTAGATTGGCATCCAGACGGAAAACGTTATGAAGTAGCTACTTCCAATTATCCTCTTTACGCAGGCTTTAGAGAAGCGATCGCCATCCATCAACAATGGGGAACAGCAGAGGAACGCTATCAGCAAATTTGTGATCACAGCGAATATTTATGGCGACGTTTAGCAGCCTTACCTGACGTGATTCCCTTGCGGACTTCACCTCCTGAAAGTGGTTTAGTATCATTTCAACTTAGCCAAAATACTCCTCAAGCCCATCGACAACTAGTAGAGTTTTTACAATCCAGAAAAATCTTCACTCGCACAATTGCTGATCCGAGTTGTGTACGTGCTTGCGTCCACTACTTTACACTTGAGTTGGAAATTGACCAACTAATTGAGGGAATTCAGGAATGGTTGGTTATTGGTCAATAGTCATTGGTCATTTGTTATTTGTTATTTGTCCCCCTTGTCTTGCTTCTCCCCGATCCCCGATCCCTGATTCCCAATCCCCTATGAAACGGCCAATCTTATACATAGCTATTACCAATCACGGTTTTGGTCATGCTACTCGCACCGCAGCAGTTGCAGCGGCTATCCAAAAATTATGTCCAGAAGTATTACTAATTATTGTGTCCACTGCTCCACGCTGGTTGCTAGAGTCTTACATTAAAGGTGATTTTATTCATCGCCCCCGTGGATTTGATGTGGGTGTGGTGCAAAAAGATAGCTTGACTATGGATAAAGCAACGACATTAGAAAAGTTGCTAGAAATTAAAAAGAATCAAAATTTTATTATTGCTTCAGAAGTCAACTTTATTCGTCAAAATCGTGTGCAGTTGATTCTGGCAGATATTCCCTTTTTGGCAACAAAATTTGCGAAGACTGCTGGTATTCCCTGCTGGATGATGAGTAATTTTGGTTTTGATTTTATTTACCGGAGTTGGGGTGATACTTTTAAAGAGGTTGCTGACTGGATTAGTGATTGTTATAGCCAATGCGATCGCTTGTTTCGTCTGCCTTTTTATGAACCAATGACAGCATTCAGTAATACTACGATTACTGATGTTGGCTTAACAGGTGGTTCTCCCTGTGATTCTGCTGAACAAATTCGAGCAACTTGGGGAATTACTGCACCGACACAAAAGACTATCTTATTGACTTTTGGTGGTTTGGGGTTGCAACAAATTCCTTACGAGAGTTTAAACAAATTTCCAGACTGGCAATTTATTACCTTTGATCAATCAGCCCCAGACTTGCCTAATATCATCAAAATTCGTGATCATAAATATCGCCCTGTAGATTTTATGCCTATTTGTGGGCGAGTTGTTTCTAAACCCGGTTTCAGTACTTTTGCGGAAGCTACTCGCTTAGGTGTACCGATTGTATCTGTTACCCGTGATGATTTTGCAGAAGCAGCTTTTCTATTAGAAGGAATTTCTAAGTACAATCGACATCAAATCCTCACCCCAGCAGAATTGTTTGATGGGAATTGGGATTTCTTGCTGCAACCGCTCCAACAACCACTCTCCTCAGAACCTATTGCTAAGAATGGGAATGAAACTATAGCCCGTGAAGTGTTAAGTTTTATTGGTTGTTGATTGTTGGTTATTGGTTATTGGTCAAGAGTCAATGCCCAATGCCCAAATTTCAATTCACTATAGTATTAACAATATTTAAAATCCTCTGCCCTGGAAGAGCGGAGGAGTTTAATCTTGTAGATGTCCCTGATAAACCTGTAAATACCGAAGTATCTAAAATCCAAAATCTAAAATCGAATGACTCAGTACCAAAAGCTGCTCAGGATTTCCACTACTGGTAAATCTTTGCATAACATTACTGCCAAAATTGAAGCAATAGTGGCAGAGTCAGGAGTTGAAACGGGACTTTGCACTTTATTTTTGCGTCACACTTCTGCTAGTTTGCTGATTCAAGAAAACGCTGATCCAGATGTACTTAGAGACTTGGCAAATTTTATGGCCAAAATTGTCCCAGAATCAGCCCATTATATTCATGATACTGAAGGGCCTGATGATATGCCAGCACATATACGTACCGCCCTCACTCACACATCGGAAACCATCCCCATTAACAGAGGTCACTTAGTTTTGGGAACTTGGCAAGGAATTTACGTTTGGGAACATCGCCAACATAGTCATCATAGAGAATTGGTCGTTCATATCTCCGGGTAGTTGGGGGTTGAAGGGACAAGGGAGTAGGGAGACGCACCAGACACGGGGACGCGGAGAATAACCAATTGAATGACCAATGACTAATTTCTTGTACAGACGCGTAGACGCTCGTAAGAGCGGCTTCAAGGTAAGAGTATAATCGCGTCTCTAATGACAATTGACACTTGACCATTGACTAACAAACAAGAATATGAAAATTGCTGATTTAATTGCTTGGTTTGAAGAATGGGCTAATCCAGCTTGGCAAGAAAGCTGGGATAATTGTGGTTGGCAGATTGAACCGGGTATTTTAAAGGAACAAGCAAGGGTTCTGGTTTGTCTGACGCCGACTTTGGCGGTAATGCAGGAAGCGATCGCCAATCAAAAAGCTGGTATCCCTGTAAATCTAATTTTTGCCCACCATCCCCTCATTTTTAGTCCACCTAAGTCTCTATGTAGTGGAAACCCAATTGCGGAAATGGCGCGGTTAGCTTTTAGTCACAATATTGGAATTTATACGGCTCACACTAATTTGGATCAAGTCCAAGATGGTACTGCTGATGTTTTGGCTCAAATTTTGGAACTTCAACAAGTTTCTCCTATAGTACCCACGCAAGCAGGTTTGGGATACGGACGTGTAGGTGTTCTTGAACCTGCTTTAGTGTTACAGGATTTACTGACGACAATTCAGGAGAGACTACATCCTCCCTCTTTGATTTTCTCTCCCACAGTAGATTTACAGCAAAAAATTGACAGAGTAGCGGTTTTGGGAGGTTCGGGAGCGAGTTTTATTTCGGCGGTGGTCAAAACTGGCGCTCAAGTCTATCTAACTTCTGATTGTAAGTTTCATCAGTTTCAAGAAAGTCGCGATCGCGGTCTAGTTTTAGTTGATGCTGGTCATTATGCCACCGAACGTCCTGCTTGCGATCGCTTGGTGCATAAGTTCCGTGCCTTACATCT
This sequence comes from Fischerella sp. CENA71, assembly GCA_024239075.1. Classification (GTDB taxonomy): domain Bacteria; phylum Cyanobacteriota; class Cyanobacteriia; order Cyanobacteriales; family Nostocaceae; genus Pelatocladus. The sequence continues at coordinate 9,828 of JANBVI010000057.1, forward strand.
CGATTGGGTACAGTTAAGTCAACAAGATGAGGATTTCCGTTTATTTATGTGCTAGCACTGTATGAATTTCACTCATTTAAGTATATTTGACACTCCTTAGCCGTCAAGTGAAGGACGGGCTTTCAACCCAATTTTTCGGTAAATATTTTCAAAACAACTCATTTATTTGCGTAATATTACATATTTCTTTGTATTATTATTTAAATAATATAATTTTGGAATTCCTGGCTTTATAGCCATAAACATAATTACAACTGGAGATATAATTAATATTGTATTAATATTATACTTACATATTCAAAGTATAAAATAACAAAATGCGTTAAATGCTCGAATAATACTGTGATTTTAATCACTTTAAATCTCAACTCCAATCACTCTTACTTGCTGATCTTTATCAACTCAACAAAGATGAATATATTCCACAGTAGAAGAAAGAATAGCCATATTATGACCTAATCACAATGATCCGCGCCCTTATTGAATCTGCCTTTCAAACAGGATATCTGAGTGTTGAATCCGAGGGTCTTCTTCATCAAATGCTGGCGACGAAAAGCTATAACCCAGAAGATTTAGCTGACCTCTCAACATTACTAGATGCTGTTCACGCAGGTCGAATTAAACGAGAGGCTTCTTCAAATTTGGTCATGGTATGTCCTAAATACAATAAAAGAAATTAAAAAACTTCGCATTGAGTAACGATTGACTAAGAAGACGCATAACTTTTCCGCATTAGTTGTTGAAAAGCATGAAGGTTACTAAAGAATAAGCTAAGATCAATTACGTAGGGGTAAAAGTAAAGCCGAGTCCCTAGACTTCCCAGCAATACCAATGAATACAAGTAGGCAACTTCAACAACCGCAACCTAAGCTTGTTTTTGAGTATCTTTTATTACATAATGGTACTAAGGAATTACCTGCAAATACTATCAACCTGTTCAGGTTAACTCCTGAATTATGTGACTTCTATGAAGCTAACATTCCCTGAATGGCCTTAATAGGTGAGGGTGAGTTGGTTAATTAAATACAAGCCAACTTTAATTAACGATCCAAAATTCCCATTGGTTGATAACCATAAACAAATCTTGAGTTTGGATCAGATAGAGCATTTTTGAGGGTTAATTTTATCAACCCACCAAGATTGCTATCAATTGGGGAATCAAACCCGCATGTTAACAGATTTAATTAGAAAAAAGGCAGAAGCAGTAGATGCTACACCGCAAGATTTATCAACTGTGTTGCGATGGACGGGAGGTATGTGTGTTCTTGCGGGACCAGCAACGCTGGATTGAACGCGCCCGCATCATCGACATAGAGGGAGATTTAGTGACCCTACGCTATGAGACAGAAGAGGAAGATGAAGTTTGCTCTTGGGAGGAGATGATTCGCCTTGAAAGTATTGGTGCCATCAACCAAAAATTAGCTTCCGTGCCACGTGGCAATGTTGAACCTCTCTTAACTGAGGACTGTCCAGAGGTAGAACGTATCCGCAATCGGTACACAGATTCTAATCCAGAGTAGTTAGTCAATGGTCAATGGTCAAGGGTCAAGGGTCCATCGTCAAGAATTCAGAGTCTAGAAAACTTCAAATTCACCATTGACTCTTGACAATTGACAATGGACTCTTGACTATTGACTATTGACTATCATTTGGACGCTCAAAAGCCGGACAGTAACCATCAAGGGTAACTTTGAAATTATACAAAGGGGACGCGGGATTCCAGCACCGTTGTCCCCTTTGATGTCGGCAGGTTCCGCAGCAGTCTACATCAGACCAGACATAGCGATCGCTACTTTGATTGAGTAGTTCTCGTTGCGACAATCCGCGCAATACCAGTTCTTCTCCTTGCCAACGGGCTTCGATTAAACCTGTATCAGCAAATTGTTGCCAACGAGGATCGGCTGTAATCGCATCAGGAAGCGCTATCGTGACAACTGTCTCTAACTCTGTCAGTTCGCCTTCATAATTTGTTTCCGGCGCTGCTGGTTGCAAAAATGTTTCACCAAACAGTAATTCTACTAATGTACCTACTGCCGGAGAATGTACATGATAGCGGTTTTGCAATTCCTCCAAGCTAGTCAAATCTGCCAAGTAGGTAGGAGTCGCATGAAAAAAGATCACATGCTGGGGTCGCAAATTATGAATTAATTGAGTTGTACCAGGACCATCACTATGCTGGGCAAGCAGATAGTTTTCAATAGTCACTATTCCTGGAAAATGCTCATGATTAATATTGATGTCAGTTTTTTCCGGTAAAAGTATGAGCCAGGGTCCTGTATCGGGTTGCATATAATGACTCAGATCAGTTGTAGAGTCAGTGACGATAATACAGGGATACTTACCGACAGTTGCACGTTGTTGTGGCTGCAAACGCCGGACACGCGGACGTATTCGTTCATCCCAAAATAATGGTTGATGACGGGCAAAATTCTGTACTGAGGGCGGAAAGTGAGGCAATAATTCTAAGTAAGCATCGCAGCCAGTGGCAACAGCACCGTTAACCCAAATATCAAGGTCACGACCTGTAAAATGATGATGGCTACGTAAAAGCATTAATAGTTCTTGACCCAATCCTAAAGCAGGTGTGGGCATGAGTACAGAATAACGGTCAGCGATCGCACGATTAATTCTTTCTGCAAGTTGATTTTCTTGGTTGCGACGGTGAGCGTGGCGAGAAGTACCATAAGTCCCTTCAATGATTAGCACATCTAGCTCTAAACCCCGCAGTTCTTCTAAGCGTAAACCCTCAACCAAGCGGGAGTTAGATAGGAAAAAGTCGCCAGTATACAGTAATTTATAAGTACGCTGTGGGGTAATGTAGGTAAACAAAATTGCTACAGCACCTGGTAAATGCCCAGCAGCAAATAGTTCCACCACCAGACCATCTTTAAGTTCCAGTGGCGATCGCAAAGGTAAAGCCTGACAAAATTGTGACAGTTGTTGACCTTCTTGATCAACCCAATTTAACGGTAGTAACTTACTAGTGACTTCGCTGGCGTAGATAGGTAACAGAGGAAAAGCTTGATGTAGCGTCAGCAAGCCTCTAGCATGATCTGGGTGAGCATGACTGACAAAAACAAAGTCAGCAGGTAGAGGCGAACTACCCCGCCGTGCTGGCTTTGTCACCCCTTTGAGTATTGGCGAAATATCTGCTAAACCGCAGTCCAGTAAAAAGCGGTGTGGTCCCATCCGCACCAGCAGACACACACCTTCTTCGGTATGATTAACACCATAGGGTATACATTCCAGTTCGCTGGCTGTTTCCCCTGGATCAATACGAGAGGATGCTGAGTTGCGATCGCTCATGCTTTCCTCCCCGTTGCACTCATTTTGATGAATATTTCCGACAAACCAAGAACTGTTACAACAATATTTATCACTTTATCTAGGGGCTAATTTCCTAACTTGCGCCCCTACGCCCTTGGAAAGCGGATTTGCTATTGGGGAGGAAGTCTTCACAGAACCTATTTAACAGTTATCAGTTATCAGTTATCAGTTATCAGTTTTATGGTCTCGGTTAAATCTACCACTAAAGTGTGGAGTGGAGGCTTTGGTGGTACTGATTAAGTTCCGCACCATAGCCTGATAACTGTTTACTGATTTCAGAAAATTTGAATCATCAAGAGTTCTGATCAGACAGATTAGGGGCTGATTCCTTTGACTGTGTTTCTATCAATGTGCAGAGCCATTGCCATGGTAGTTGTCAGAATCGTAGAAACCGTTTTTAGTGCCAAAAAACAAGCATGATACAGTAAAAAGTGCTGTCAGTGCGATTAATATTACCTTTACATCCATTTTGCTTGTTGTCCTCTACTAAAATACTCTACTTCTATTATGTAAGTGATTTCGCAAGCGAAGTTAATTACAGGACAATCTTTACCATGTTTATGGTAATTATACAATGAGTCAATTTACTACAATCAGTAAAATTGTAGAATTTTTCTTGCAGACTGTCTATCTATTTGGGAATTAGGGAGCGGGGATTGGGGGGACTACTAAATTCAGTTATCAGTTATCAGTTATCAAATTAAACTGGTAACTGTTAACTGTTAACTGTTAACTGATTCATGCCCCATGCCCAATGACTATTGACTAATGACACTTTGTAGTGTGGGAATAAAATTTGGATAAGAGATACTTGCTGCTTCTGCACGATGGATGGTCGTTGTACCAGTGGCAACTAAAGCAGCGATCGCTAAACTCATGGCTATCCGATGATCTGTATAGCTATCTAAATCTGTAGCTACTAGGGGAGTACCGCCTGTGATTTCCATGCCATCAGGTAGTTCGGTAACTTTTGCTCCCATTTGATTTAGTTGCTGTGCCATGACAGCAATGCGATCGCTCTCTTTCACCCTTAATTCAGCAGCATCTTTAATTACAGTTCTACCTTCGGCAAATACTGCGGCTACTGCCAAAATTGGAATTTCATCAATCAGTCTAGGTATAATCTCCCCTGCGATCGTACAACTTTGTAGACGACTGGAACGCACCCGCAAATCCGCGACTGGTTCACCAGCAACTTCCCGTTCATTCAACAGTTGAATGTCTGCTCCCATCATGGCTAAAGCTTCTAAAATGCCTGTACGGGTGGGATTAACGCCGACATTCTCAATCACTAAATCCGAATTTGGTACGATCGCCCCAGCTACTAACCAAAAGGCGGCGGAACTGATATCACCAGGGACAATTACTGTTTGTCCGACCAAGTGAGCAGGGCCTGTAATCGTGACACTATTAGTTTCTGGGTCAATATCTAATTTTGCACCAAATGCCCTCAGCATTCGTTCACTATGATCACGGGAAAGGGCTGGTTCAGTCACGGTGGTTTGTCCTTCTGTCAACAAACCTGCTAGCAAAATACAGGATTTGACCTGAGCAGAAGCAATGGGAGAATGGTAGTGAATAGGTTTGAGAGCCTGTCCAGAAATTGCTAAGGGTGCTAAAGAATTACCTTGACGTCCCCAAATTTGCGCCCCCATTTGTTGGAGTGGCTTCACTACACGAGACATAGGACGCGATCGCAAAGAACTATCACCTGTAACAGTAAAAAAGCGTCCTGGATGGGATGCTAATAATCCCAACATTAATCGCATTGTCGTACCCGAATTACCAGCATTCAACACATCTGCTGGTTCTTGCAAATTTCCCAAACCAATACCTGTAACTGTTACTAATTCACTATTCAACTCGGAAATTTCAGCCCCCATCGCTTGGAAACAACTAGCGGTGCTACAAGGATCTTCACCCAAAAGTAACCCTTTGATTTGGGTTTGACCTTGAGCGATCGCACCCAACATCAAAGCACGATGAGAAATAGATTTATCTCCTGGAATCTGAATCCGACCTTGTAAAGATAATCCAGAAGCAGGCGGCTGAATGACTAAGTTTTGCGAAACGTTTTCTTTAGTTTCTACGGTTATAACAGAAGATGACATTAGGATAAACTGGCTTGTGATTGTATAGAAAGTTGATCAATAGCAAAAGCCTTAACAGTTATCAATTATCAGTTATCAATTTCATTCATGAGTATAAACTCCTAAACATATACCTGATAACTACTGGTACTATTGGCTAATTTAAGCGATCGCTAGTAGTTCACCAAATAATTTTTGCCTAGTTTGTAGGGTGGACTTTAGTCCTCCATGAGCGCTTAAGCGCTCCCTACGAATCTGGCAAACTCAGTTTGGCAAAGTGCTAGTTAATTCCTCGCTAGTATCCTATCGCTTTCTGTTGTATGAAAATTACTCAAAACAGTTATTAGTTATCAATTTCATGACTGGGTATAAATCCCCAAACATACGGCTGATAAATGCGGCTAGTACTGTTCACTTATTTAATGTTCAGTCGTTACTATTTGTCATGAATCCGACAAAACAGTAATGCTTTACGCGTTTATGGGCAGTAGCATTTGAATACTTCAGGAAGTCACGCTTTGCGCTTCTACAACTACTCTCACTTCCTTATAATGTAACCAGCAAGCTTCCCTGAGTTGAAAACAACTCAAGCACAAGTGTGTTTACTTTGATTACAGCACATTGCAACTACGTAAACTATCATTGCTGAAGCTAAATTTAGAAAAAGCCTGATGAAGGCTTCATAGATTGGTATCTTACTTGTTTTAAGACTGATTTGTCCAGTTTATCAAAGCCTAGCTAAATAACATTCATTTGCTTACCATTAATTGCCGATCCCCTGATTATTGACTTCGTTTTACTCCTTAGCTTTTAGCCTCTATCGCTCCCATGCTGACACATCACCGCAAGCCCGTGTGCTTATCACTGATTTCTACAGATCTGCCACTTTGGTCTGTTGTCGAAACTGCCGCAACATTGTATCAAAAAGACCGCGATCGCTTTCATTTACTGTTGACAGCACCGACTGTAACTAACAGTAAAGAAGCACTCAATCCCAGTAGTCCCAGAGTATTATGGCTAGAGATTTCTCCCTACCGAGTAACCATGACTATGCAAGGAAATGCTCAGCTGAGCTATCGGCATTTTTGGGAACGAGGTGTATATGGGATTACTCGCTACTGGTTGCCGAATGAGTCACTACAACCACATCAACCCATTCGTCTACGTAATTTTACCCGTAACTTGACCCTCAATGGAAACTCACTGCCGGAAAATTTACGGCTGGAGTATGAGTTATGGGCAGGAAAAGTCCAATTGGGATGCTACATTCTCAATTTGGAAATACATCATTAATTAATTTGAATTTGTTGTTGGTTAGTGGTTAGTGGTAACAACTACTAACTACTAACTAATCTCAGTTTCTTTTTTCGATAACTAATAATTGTACAGACGCGATTCATCGCGTCTGTAGCTAACTTATTCAAACTAATCCAGAACGCAAGGCTACGACTGCTGCTTGTACGCGATCGTCAACTGATAATTTATTCATAATTCCCCGAACATGGGTTTTCACTGTATTGGGACTGAGGTAGAGTTTTCCGGCAATTTCTGGGTTACTATAACCTTCTACTATCAGTTTCAATACTTCTAATTCGCGTTCAGAAAGGTTAGCAATATTTCCTCTAGGGGAAGGTGGTTTGAGATTTTCGATGACTTGTCTAGCAATTTGGGGATCAAGGTAAGTTGCACCTTCAACAGCAGCTGCGATCGCACTTAAAAGTCGCTCTATACTTGCTCCTTTAATACAATATGCATCAGCACCACTAGATAAAGCAGCAATAATTTCTGTTTCAGTTTTGTGAGACGTCAGCATCACTACGTGAGTATTAGGTAATGCAGCTTTAATTTGTTGTGTCGCCGCAATCCCATCTAAACGGGGTAAGCCAATATCCATCACCACCACATCTGGTTTCAGTTTCAGCGCTGCTTGTACACCCAAATAGCCATCTTCAGCTTGTCCGACAATTTCCAATTGAGGATGTGCCATCAGTGACTGTTCTAAACCCAATTGCATCATCGGATCATCTTCAACGATTAATACCCGCAATGGCGCAGCATCTGGAGACAGATTAATAGAACTATCAAAATACATAAATTATTTTGTCAACCGTCAATTGTCCAATTTCCATTGTCAATTGTCATCACTTTTATACTATTGACAATTGACCATTGACTCTAGACTATTCTTCTACGCGATATCCCAACTCTGCCAAACGGATACGAGACTGACGCCATTTTGGTTGCACTTTCACAAACAATTCTAAATAAACTTTGCCTGCAATTAACTTTTGAATTTGTTCTCTAGCAGAGCTACCGACTGCTTTCAGCATCGATCCACCTTTTCCAATGAGAATTCCTTTTTGAGAATCACGTTCGACATGAATTGTGGCGAGTACGCGGGTAATTGTTGTTGTTTCTTCGACTTTATCTATGGATATCGCCACAGAATGGGGGATTTCTTCACGGGTTAACAACAAAATTTGTTCTCGAATTAACTCGCCCATAATAAAGCGTTCTGGTTGATCGGTTACTAAATCAGGAGGATAGTAGTAAGGGCCTGGTTCTACATTTTGAATCAGTAATTGCTGTAGTTCGCCCAATCCTGTACCTGTTTTGGCAGAAAATTTTACTGTTTGCCATTGATAATCATTTGCCAATTGGGTGTAACTTTCATCTATATCCAGAGAATCTGCTGTTTGTTGATCGATTTTGTTTAAACCCAAAATTACTGGTGTATTGCTGCGACTCAGCAAATCAGCAATGTAGCGATCGCCTGCACCACAAATTGTTGTAGCATCGACCACAAACAGCACTACATCCACAGATTCAATCGCTATTTTGGCATTTTGCACCAGCACTTCACCTAATTGATGGTGAGGTTTATGAATTCCTGGTGTATCCACAAAAATTAATTGTGCCTCTTTTGTTGTTAAAATACCCCGCAGTCGATTGCGTGTAGTTTGGGCTACTGGTGAAGTGATAGCTATTTTTTGTCCTATTAATTGATTCATCAACGTAGATTTACCGACATTGGGACGGCCGACAATACCGATAAAACCTGATCTGAAACCAGGAGGAGCCTGTGGAATCATTACTTCCCCTGCAAAAGAGAAGATGTCATTATTATTACTAGTCACCTGTGACTCCATTTACTCTACGTTTGCAATTAGTAATTTGGTGTGTAGAGACAAAAGAAACATAGAATCACCCTGAAGTTTTTAGCTATTGCCTTTGCTTTAGTTTAATCCACTACTAAATATATTTAACTACCAAATATATTTCACACACCAAATCTCAAAACTTATAGCCCAGCCAATGTTAAGATTCACTAACAAAGCCAAACTAAATAATACTCTAGTTTTAATTACCTATAGAGTAGATATTTATTGATGAGTATATACATTTATGTATCTTTGTTTAATTATGTCTAGCTAGCAGTTCTAAATCATTCCCAGTACAAATTCCCCTTCATTCACAGCTTGATTCGTTGCCACATCATACACTAATCCATTTTGCTCAGAGTAAATATCAATGACTTCAGGTAACTTACCCTGTTTATTGAAACTCAGAATTTGATAAAGCTTCTGTCCAGCTTGAATTTCACTTCCTAATTCCACTCTTGATTGAATCATTCCACCTGCTGGAGCATAATATTTCTGAATCTGACTTCTGGCTTTAAAAGTCATTTCGTGATTTTCACTTTTTGCTAAAGGGAAATCAGTAATTTTTAGCACTCCTTTAGATACTAAATAGTTTTTGATTCCTAAAATTCCCTTGGCAACAGAATCAGAATTCATTTGCATACCCATACCTAATTCCAGTGTCCAAGCTTCTACATCAAACTTGATCTCTCTTCCCAGTTGTTTAAAACTTTTTTCTAATGCTAACCAAGGTTTAATAAATGCTTCATCAAAAGCATCACCGTCATATTCATCAAGCACAATTCCAAAACTAAGTAAAAAGTATTTCGCACTGTCTTCTCGATGTGGGAAGTAATAAAGATAATTTAAGCCTTGATTCGTAGAACTATGTAAATCAATTAAGTAATCAGCATCTAAACTTAGAGATTGTAGTTTGTAGCGAAACCTCTCAGTATAAGGTACAGCACTAGGAGAATTAATTTTTTCTAAAAGTTGCGTGAATCTTTGCTGAATTAAGGCAAGATAATTTTGTTTGACGACCTCCCATTTTAAATGAAGTTGAGATTTAGCAAACACAGCTAAATCATCAGCTTCTTTTTCATAATCCCAAAAGATACGGTTCCAATCTTTCGCCTCATAAACACAGTATCTACCGGGAGAAAAGTGATGCACACGAGTATTGGTTCCCATCGGATTACAAACAGGAACTAACCAAATTTCTCCGATTAAATCAGTATCATTAAGTGTCAGTAAAAACTCAATTAATTGGTGAATTACTGCATTGCCAGCAATTTCTGCACCATGTAAATTAGACTGAATGTAAACTTTTTTGCCGGGATAAGCACCAATAAATTTATATACTTGTAGTAATAAAACATCACCGGAAGCCATTTGGCGTAGAGGAATTGTAGAAATAGTTGGAAGCATTTTGGGGGATTGCGGATTGCGGATTTGGGATTCTCCTACGCGTAGACGCGTAAGCGTCTTCTCGCAGAGTATGGGGATTCGCTTGCGTGTCTACATCGGTGGTCGATTTTTTTATATGCTTAATTGTTTCAACCTAGGAGTTTCCTGTTTGAAGCTAGACGGTCATATGATAAATCACACAACCACGACATGAAAATCTATTCCCTAAATCCCCAATTCCCGATCCCCGATCCCTGTTCCCTTTTATCTAAACCAATGCAATCTCAAATAATTATTCCACAACCTCTCCAACCTGGCGATTTACTGCGAGTCATCGCGCCTAGCGGTACTTTGCGAGAACTGACAATATTTGAACGGGGAGTAGAAATTTGGCGATCGCGTGGTTATCGAGTAGAAGTAATCCCAGAGATCAATGACAGATGGGGTTATCTAGCTGGTAACGATGAAAACCGTCGTCATCACCTAGCATCAGCATGGCACGATCCTGAATGTCGTGGTATTCTCTGCGCCAGAGGTGGTTTTGGTAGTACCCGGATTTTGGAAAATTGGAATTGGGAAGTAAGAGAAGAGGACACAGGGACACAGGGACACTCTGACACGGTGAATTTAGATCAAATACTCTCCGCGTCGCCACGTCTTCCCTTCTCCGCATCTTCTTCCCCCACTCCCAAATGGATCATCGGCTTTTCCGACATCACCGCTTTACTCTGGAGTCTTTATAAAATAGGAATTTCCGGTGTACATGCGCCTTTGTTAACCACTATCGCTGATGAACCAGAGTGGTCAATTCAACGCTTATTTGATTGGGTGGAAGGACGTTCCCTTAATGCTTTAAAAGGTTGTGGTTGGGGAGGTGGTGTCGCTCATGGTATCTTGTTACCAGCCAATCTCACTGTTGCAACTCATCTTCTGTGTACACCTATTCAACCAGATTTAGATGGTGTCATCCTGGCTTTTGAGGATGTGACAGAAGCACCTTACCGTATCGATAGAATGCTGACGCAATGGCGGATGAGTGGTGCTTTGTCTAAGGTTCGTGGTATTGCTTTGGGTAGTTTTACTAACTGTGAAGCACCAACAGGTGTCCCCAGTTTTAGTGTGGAAGAAGTTTTACGCGATCGCTTAGGTGATTTAGGAATTCCCGTTGTCTCTGATTTACCTTTTGGTCATGAAGCACCAAATGCAGCTTTACCCGTTGGTGTGGAAGTAATTTTGGATGCAGAGCAAGGAATATTAGATATTGTCAATTAAACTGTTGCCAATAGCACTCCAAAAATAGCTTATAATACCCAAGTTGTCCTCAAGTAATGAATTTTTTGAGGAATTAATTGTATGGCAAAACAATATGTATCTACTGGTTATTTACAGCAGCATGACAGCCATCTGTATGCTATTTTTGCTTGGAGTCAAAGACAAGCAGAAATAGTTCCAGCAAAATCATGGCTAACTGTAATGGAGATATTTGTTCACGAAAATTCTCTCGAAAAAGCCTATCAAATATTTCAAAAAATTAAATTAGCACCAACTGTCAATAAAATTATAGATGAAATAGATAAATATAAAGATTTACTTGCCAATGCCATAGTATTTTTAGCAGATAGCCAAATTACAATTTATGGCAAAGGATTTCGGAGTTTTATCGAAAAAGATATGCAGTTTGAACTTGGTTCATTAAGTCGAGAAACTTACCAAGTTCTCCCACAATTATTTGCTCATCTACAATTAGAAGATGACCTCGAAAATATTGAGAATATAGAAGACTTCTCTAAATTAGTTAAAAAACTAGAAAATTTAGGTTTATTATCTCCTGCTACAGGCTCTATTGATTGGGGAGATTTGAAAAAGACAGTTCCGATTTGTCAAGCATTTGGATTAACAAGAGGTACTCCTGTTGATCGCTACTATCTTCGTAAATTTCTTGATGATGCTCATGCACAAGTAGTTGGCAATATTTTAGAAGTCGGTGGTACTCCCAAAGATAAAGATTTTTATCAAATGAATCCGGGTAGTTCCTATCGGATTCTCAATTTAGAATCAGGCCCAGGAGTAGATATAGTCGGGGATGTTCATGATGTCTCTGTCATCAAACCACAGTCTTTAGATTCAGTAATTATTTTCAACGTTTTAGAGCATTGTTACGCACCTTGGATTGCAATTGAAAATATCCATACTTGGCTAAAAGATGGTGGAAAATGTTTTGCAATGGTTCCAAGTTCGATTCGAGTTCATGCTACCCCGGTTGATTATTGGCGACCTTTACCAGATGCTTTTGCTTGGATGTTTAGAAATTTCTCCCAGCAGAAATTGTATGTTTACGGCAATCCGATTACTGTCATAGCTAGTTATCATGGTATTGCTGTCGAAGAATTAACCCCAGAAGAACTAGACGCTTTTCATCCAGATTATCCCGTTGCAACTTGTATCGTAGCTGAAAAGTAAATTAAATTTAATTCACTTTAATTTAATTCCATTTTCGATAGCAACGTGCAAATGTATCATAAGGCTGAAAAACTTCAATAAAATTGCTCTGAAGGTTACGGAAAAAAATATCTATTAGCTGGGGGTCATCTAAATGAAAAGGATGTTCTTGATTGAAACCTTTAAAGAAAAACCAGTTGAGAATCATCTTACCCTCAGATGTCATAATTTGATGAAACTTTAGTAACTGCTGACTTGGGTCTGGTAAATGTTCTAATACATCAAAGCAAAGAATCGTTGCAAAAGTTTCGTTTGCAGGTATTTCTGAACAAAAGCGGATTTTTTCACTCAATCCCAATTGAGTAGTTCGATAACGCACAAAATCAAGATTTATAGGATTAATATCACAATAAATTACTTCTGTAACTTGAGGACAACAAGCAGCACCAATTGCATGAGTACCAATTCCACCCCCAAAATCCAACACCTTACCTTGAGCATGATCTGCAATTAGCCGTAACATATTACCAAGACGTTCATGAATTGACAAATGCCATGCTCCTAAATCAAATAAATAAAGCTCTTTAACTTTACCCTGATAAAAAGCTGTTGCTTGTTCCCAATCAAAATCTTTATGACCTAAATCAGCCATTTGTTGCTGACCATCTGCTAACTTACTCTCCAGTGTTTCTGCGTCTATATGCAAAAAATCTTTGAGATGCTGTTTTAAGCTAAATGAATCTTGCCAATAGCGATTTAAAAAAGGTAAAACAGGCTGTTGAATCATAATTATAGTCGTGCAAAATAAATGTTTAAGAGACTACCTGTTCAATAATATCAACAGCACGAGTCACTCCTCCTGCTTGCTTAATAGCAGTTTGTAATCTTAAAGCATTTTGTTGATAAGATTTCTGTGTCAACACTTCTTGAATAGTTTGACGCAACCTAACAGTTGTCAAATTAGAAGTAGAAATAAATTTTCCTACACCAGTCCAAGCAATACGTGCTGCAACTCCTGGCTGGTCATTAGTAATAGGAATAGCAACTAAAGGTACACCATTTGATAAAGATTCTAACGTTGTATTCAGTCCTGCATGGGTAATAGTTAGACTAGCTTTTTGTAGCAGTTCTAGCTGTGGTGCATATTTAACAAGCAAAGGTTTTCCTGGTAAGTTTGGTAATGCTTCTGGTTCTAATCCGCCACCAAGAGAAATTACTAGTTGAACATCTAACCCCACACATGCTTCTGCAATTTTGTAAAAAATATGATTGAGGCGATTTTGTAATGTTCCCATTGAAGCATAAATTAGGGGTTGACCATTCAATTTTTCAAAGGTAAAATCAACAGGTTTTCTACCTGTATGATCAAAGTGGGGACCTGTGAAGTGAACTAACCCAGTCAATTTAGGTCTTGGATATTCAAACTCTGCGGGTTGCTGACTCACTATTGCTAACTTTGAGACGGAGTAAAAATCATTAATATTAGAACAAGCAGGTAACTTCCATTGACAACGACATTCTGAAATAATGTCATGGATAGGTTTTGCAAAGTTAAGCATTAATTTATAACCAGCAGCATTACGAAGCCGCGCCCACCAAGCCGGGTTATATTTCCAAGTTGTAAACACTGGAGGAATACAATTATCAAAACCATTTACTAATGCAGAACAGGCTGTAACAAACGGAATATTTAGAAAATCTGCAACAGTACTTCCTCCAAATAGACATTCATCAATTATTAGTGCTTCTATTCCTGCTTCTTGAATAACTTGTGGTGCATCTTTTAAAAATAAAGCAGTTGTTTTTTGAGATAGACTAGTTGTGTAGCGTAAAGCAGCTAACCCATTTAGTTCTCCCAATCGCTCATAAAATTTGGCTGTTGTACCTACAGGAAACTCAGAACCTGAGATGGCGCGAAATTCTAAACCCGCGGCTTGAGCATAAGTTTCGGCATCAGGCATACCCAGAACAGTAACACGATGACCACGGCTTTTTAGTTCACGTCCTAAAGCAGTCATGGAATTAAGATGTCCAGTTGCAGTAGGACAAATAGTGCCAAAATGAATCATACAAAATAGAAGTACTAAGCTTTATATGGTGTTACCAAACCTGGCAATTTTTTGTTTATTTGCATCACAAAATACATGAACAAAATCAGTTTTCTAGAAACGTGAATAATCACGTCTCTCATCCTGACTTTTTTCAGAATAAAAGTTAAATACTATGTATGCAGAACTTTGGAGATATTCTGCTGATAGGTAAATAATTATTGCTAATATCAGCCACAGCAAAGATTAACAGTGTTTGGTAGAATTCAAAATTTACTTACCTTGTATTCTTTTTTTGCTAGGCGTCATCATTATACTATGTCAATCAAACATGTAGCAAGAGTCATGTTATTTTTAGTTTTGGCGTACGCACCTCATGGCATCTACTTAAGAAGTAGAAATTTGATAGCATATTTCTAAGTAAAAAATAGTTAGAGTCAGTTAATAATGAGTAATGTGCTTTTTGATTTAAATCCTGAAATATCAGTTATTCTTTGTAGTTATAATCGAGAAAAATACTTAAATAGTTGTATTAATAGTGTTATTGCTCAAACATTTAAAGATTGGGAACTGATCATAGTGGATGATGGTAGTCAAGACAATAGTTTTGATATAGTCAATATCTATCTACAAAAATTTAGGCAAATTCGTTATATAAAACATCAAAATCGAAAACTTGCATACTCTAAAAATATCGGAATTAAAAATTCATTTGGTAAATATATAACATTCATTGATAGCGATGATGTCTATAAACCAAATCATTTAGAGTCAAGACTAGAATTTATGAAAGCTAATCCCGAAATAGATTTGATTGAAGGAGGATTTTTTACAGAAGAAGAAATTTTTGTTGCAGATTATTTTCAACCAGGTAAAACAATTAATTTACGTGAATGTGTTCTTGGTCCGACATTTTTTGGGAAAAGACAAGTATTTTTGGAGTTACAGGGATTTGAAAATATTGCTTATGGCGAAGATACGGATTTTTGGCATCGAGCGGTAAAATTATTTAAAACTCAAAAAGTAACTCAACCAGAAACTTACGTTTATACAAGAGCTGAAACCAGTATTACCAAGAGTGTTATAGAAAAAATTTCTTCATCTAGCTAAATGCTTGGCATGGATATTATCATTTTGTTTTTGCGATCGCACATCAAGAAACTTTTTCACCAGCTAACCAGCAATACTAGGAAAGCTCTCGTTTTGGGAGCTATCCTGAGTTTTTGTCTAATATTATCCAGCTGTCAAAAACCAGCACCTCAAGACACCGGAGTCATTCATCTGACATTATGGCAGTCAATTAATCCGCCTACAAATCGCGATGTTTTTCAAAAGCTGGTAAATAAATTTAATCAGACTCATACTGATATTAAAGTCGAATCTGTCTATGCAGAGGGATTACCAAAAGTATTAACAGCAGTTGTGGGTAATGTACCTCCAGATATTTTGACATTCTACCCCCAAGTTACAGGTCAGTTTGTAGAATTAGGAGCGATTCAACCTTTAGATGAATGGCTGGAAAAATCACCTGTAAAATCTGAAGTTTTCCCCAGTTTATTTGAAGAATTGCGCTTAAATAATCAAACTTGGTCAATCCCTTTATATACCAGCAATATGGGGATTTTTTATCGACCAGATTTATTTAAAGCTGCGGGAATAACTGAACTACCAAAGACTTGGGAAGAGTTACGCCAAGTTGCGAAAAAATTAACTATAGATCGTAATGGTGACAAACGCCCCGAACAATACGGAATGTTATTACCCTTGGGAAAGGGAGAATGGACTGTATTTAGTTGGTTTCCCTTTTTATTGGGTGCGGGGGGAGAGATTGTCAAAGATAATCAACCAGATTTGCTGAACAAAGGAGCGATCGCAGCTTTGCAATTCTGGCAAGATTTAATGAAAGATGGTTCAGCCAAATTATCTGCACCAGAACGAGGTTATGAGGAAGATAATTTTATCGCTGGTAAAGTGGCGATGCAGATTACTGGCCCTTGGACTTACATTATGAAGTCGGATGTCGATTTTGATGTATTTCCCATACCTGGGGAAGTTGAGCAAGCTACAGTCACAGGTACGGGGAATATGTTTGTCATGAAAACTACACCAGAAAGAGAGCAAGCAGCATTCAAGTTTTTAGAATACGTCTTGAGTGAAGAATTTCAAACTGAGTGGAGTATTGGCACAGGTTTTTTACCTGTAAACATTAAATCTGCTCAAAGTCAAGCTTTCCAAGAATTTATCAGCCGAAAACCAGTGTTAAAAATGTTTTTAGAACAAGTCTCTGTAGCACGCGCTCGACCGATTATTGCTGGTTATAGCCGTCTTTCTGATAATCTGGGGAGAGCGATCGAGGCTACTTTGTTGGGTGAGTCTCCAGAAAAAGCCCTGAAAACTGCTCAAGAACGTTTAGATATGATTTGGGGGAAGTAGGGGATCGGGGATCGGGAAAAGACGCGGTGAAGCGGAGAGTGGGTGACGCGGAGAATCTATCAAAAATATTCTCTTTGTCCTCCTTGTCTTCCTTACCTTATCTTCTTAATCCCGATCCCCGATCCCCGATCCCCAATCCCCTATCCCCTATCCCTTTTCTACTCTCAATCTATCCAACACAAAAGCGTACTCAAACGCTAGTTCTTTGAGACTTTCGTAACGTCCAGATGCACCACTGTGTCCTGCACCCATGTTAGTTTTGAGCAGGAGAATATTGTCATCTGTTTTGAGTTCTCGTAGTTTTGCTGTCCATTTTGCAGGTTCCCAATATTTCACACGAGCATCATTTAAACCTGCTGTAATTAACATATCTGGGTAAGTTTTCGCCTCGACATTATCGTAGGGCGAGTAGGATTTCATGTAGTCGTAATAGACTTTATCGTTAGGATTTCCCCATTCTTCCCATTCCACTGCTGACAGAGGTAGGGAAGTATCAAGTATGGTTGTGACTACATCTACAAAAGGTACATCTGCAACTACAACTTTAAACAAATCAGGGCGCATATTGACTACTGCTCCCATCAATAAACCGCCAGCACTACCACCAGAAATAGTAAGAGCATTACTTGTTGTCCAGCCTTCGGAAATGAGATATTCTGCACAGGCAATAAAATCTGTAAAGGTGTTTTTTTTGTGCAGAAATTTGCCATCTTCATACCATTTGCGCCCCATTTCTGCACCGCCACGAATATGAGCGATCGCAAATACTATTCCCCGATCTAACAAAGATAGTCGAGTTGAGGAAAAAGATGCTGAATAATTTACTCCATAAGCACCATATCCTGTCAGATACAAAGGATTTTTGCCATCTTTTTTGATACCCTTTTTATAAACAATAGATATGGGAATTTGTGTACCATCAGGAGCCACAGCCATCAATTTTTCACTGTTATACAGAGTTCTGTCGTAGCCTCCCAAAACTTCTGTTTCTTTTTTCAACTCCCGCTCATTTGTTTCCAGATCATAATCAAATACAGATGACGGCGTGATTAAAGAAGTATAGTGTATCCGCAAAGTAGTAGTATCAAATTCTGGATTACTACCTTCAAAAAATGAGTAGGTTGGTTCGGGAAAAGTAATATTATGTTCTTTGCCATTCCTGAGGTTTTGTACCCTCGCAACTGGTAATCCATCTTTACGTTCGTAAATCACCAAGTAATTAGCAAACAAACTAATTCCTGATAACATCACATCTTCCCGATGAGGAATAATAGTTTGCCAATTTTCTTTACTGGGTGCATTTACAGGAGTTTTCATTAACTTAAAGTTAATTGCCTGCTCATTTGTGACTATATAAAAATAATCACTATGATGATCAATGTCGTATTCTATTCCTGTAGTGCGAGGATGAAATAACTGAAAATTGCCTGTAGGATGATTAGCGTCTAAATAGTGGATTTCTGAAGTGATTTGACTCCCCAAGCTCAATAAAATATAAGCTTGACTACGAGTTTTGCCCACTGCTAAATAATAAGTATCGTCCGGTTCATCATAGATCAAAATATCTTCATTAACATCAGTTGCTAATGTATGGCGAAATAACTGATATGGACGATTAGCAGCATCTAATTTCGTATAAAATACCGTTTGATTGTCATTCGCCCACGCAAAGGAAAAATAAGTATCAGAGATACTTTCAGGATAAAGTTGACGAGTATTTAAATCCAAGAAAAACAGTGTATATCTTTCCGATCCAGTCGTATCTACAGAATAAGCCAAGATTTGATGATTGGGGCTAATCTGTAGTACTCCAATACTAAAAAAATCATGGTCTTTGGCCAGTTCATTTTGATCTAGTAGTATTTCTTCAGAAGCATCAAGACTGTCTTTTTTACGGCAATAAATTGGATAGGCTTTACCTTCTTCTGTGCGCGAATAATAATAATATTCATCTTTACGATAAGGCACGGAAAGGTCTGTTTCCTTAATTCGAGACAGCATTTCTTCGTATAGCTGTGTTTGGAAAGCTTCCGTGTGCTGCATCTTGGCTTGAGTGTAAGCATTTTCTGCTTCCACGTAGGCCATTGTTTTCGGATCTTCGCGATCGCGCATCCAAAAGTAATTATCTATCCGCTTGTCGCCGTGTAACTCTAACACCTGCGGTTGTTTTTCAGCGACGGGTGGAGTAACTGTTGTATGTGAGGAGCCAATTTTGTTCATATTAATCACCTGAGTTTGCTGCAACTACTTTGATGCAATGATACGGCGGGAGTAAATTTTCAACCTGCAAAAGCCGATGGCTGGAATAACTCCTAAAATAATTGCCGTCAACGCTTGTCCACTTAAATACAATATTTGAGCGCGACTGACTTCTGGAATTAGGTCTTGTAAACAAGAAAGCAGCCAAACGAAGATACTGATGCACAAATAGGAACATGAAGGCAGAAAATTCCACCACCAAGCACCTGCTGTATGCCACCGTAATACTAGCCACTGAAGAAATCCTAGCCAAATTCCAGACAATACATAGGAGAGGGTTGATAAACCTCCAAAAAATATTACATCCTCAAAAGATAAAGTTTTATTCAAAGAGTCAGCGATAGATGAAATATAGTTAATCCATGCTGTAGAGACATGATTAGCAACCAACCAACCGATGCTGGTAGCAAGCACCCACAACCACCATGTAGATAAATATCGGCGCAAGACGAGTGCTTGATCGGCGGCAAAAATTATTGCAAAAACAACACTACTCATAAATTTTACCAATCCATACCATGAGGGTTGTTGTTGAAGTACAGCAGATGGGAGTGTTTGCAGAAGGTATTTTTCTAAAGCAATACTAGTAATTCCTCCTACAACCCATCCGGTGAAAGTCATCACGGTAAATTGGATAAAAAACTTACGTCGCTGCGATCGCGGTATTAAAAGTTTCTGTACTTTCCCATCACTAGAGATAGAAGCTTCTCCAGAAGGTATATTCGATTGTGTTTGCATCCGTTTTTAAGTAAAAATATTTACGATAATAATCAAATACTGAAATAAGAATAAGGCAAAAATGTAAATATTAGGGTAGGGATCGGGGATCGGGATCTGGGAACGGGAATCGGGATCGGGAGAAGACGCGGTGACGCGGTGAGTGTATCATCTGTATTCCCCGTGTCTCCGTGTCCCCCTTGTCTCCCTTGTCTCCCGTGTCCCCCTTATCCCCCTTATCCCCCTTCCGCTCCCCAATCCCCGATCCCCAATCCCCAATCCCCGATCCCCAACTCGCCTGAAAAACCGCAAAGCAGAATGATAAGCTAAACAATGACATAAATAAAGAGTTTAGGATGAGTTGTTAATGGGTATTTCCTCTAGTGATCCTCTTCTCCTTAGAGCAGCTCGTGGTGAAGTTGTAGATCGTCCGCCGGTATGGATGATGCGACAAGCGGGACGATACATGAAAGCTTATCGGGATTTAAGGGAGAAATACCCTTCGTTTCGTGAACGATCTGAAATTCCAGAAGTTGCGATCGAAGTTTCTTTGCAACCCTGGCGGGCTTTTCAACCAGATGGTGTAATTCTATTTTCAGATATCGTTACACCATTGCCTGGTTTGGGCATAGATATGGATATTGCGGAAGGTAAAGGGCCAATTATTCAATCTCCCATCCGCACCCAAGCACAAGTTGACAACCTGCTTCCCTTAGAACCAGAAAAATCTCTGCCGTTTATCAAAACTATATTGCAAGCACTACGCCAAGAAGTGGGCAATAAATCAACGGTGTTGGGGTTTGTCGGCGCGCCGTGGACTTTAGCAGCTTACGCTGTAGAAGGAAAAGGTTCTAAAACCTATTCCATTATTAAAAATATGGCGTTTTCTGATCCGACAGTCCTGCATCAGTTTTTGGAAAAACTTTCAGATGCGATCGCCACTTACGTCCGGTATCAAATTGACTGCGGCGCCCAAGTTGTGCAAATGTTTGATTCTTGGGCAGGACAATTAAGTCCGCAAGATTACGAAACTTTTGCTTTACCTTATCAGCAAAAAGTTTTCCAAAAAGTTAAGGAAACTCACCCAGATACACCCCTAATCCTTTTAGTTAGTGGTAGTGCTGGTTTGCTAGAAAGAATGGCAAAATCCGGTGCAGATATTATTACTGTAGACTGGACAGTAGACATGGCAGATGCGCGGGCCAGATTGGGCAAACACATGAAGGTACAAGGTAATCTTGATCCTGGTGTATTGTTTGGATCTAAGGAATTTATTCGCGATCGCGTCATCGATACCGTTCGCAAAGCCGGTAACTGGGGTCACATCCTTAACCTTGGACACGGAGTTCTCCCCGAAACCCCTGAAGAAAATGTCGCTTTCTTCTTTGAAACAGCCAAGCAACTTAATGCAGTTAGTTGTTAGGTGTTGGTTGTTGGTTGTTGGTTGTTGATTGTTGGGTATTGGTTATTCGGAAACAAATAACCATTAATCAACAACTATTCCAGTAAAATCCAAACAACAGACAACCAGCAACAAACAACTAATTTTTATGACCAAAAAGCGAATTTTTGTGACCGGTGCAAGTGGCTGTATTGGTCACTATCTTAGTGAAGCATTAATTCAAGAAACAGACCACGAGCTATTTCTGCTGGTGAGAAATCCAGAGAAATTAAAAGTAGATACACAAGTTCGTCCTGGTGTCAATGTCTTGCAAGGTGATATGCAAGAAATTCGGCATTTTGCGGACTTGTTGAAAACAATAGACGTCGCCGTACTCATAGCTACAGCGTGGGGTGGGGCTGGGACTTTTGATATTAATGTCGTCAAAACTCTAGAATTACTGAATTATTTAGATCCAGCGATCTGCGAACAGGTAATTTACTTTTCGACTGCTAGTGTTTTAGACAGCAAGAACCAACCACTCAAAGAAGCAGGAGAACTAGGTACAGATTATATCCGCTCGAAATATGATTGCTTGCAGAAAATCAGCAAATTAGCGATCGCGCCTAAAATCACTGAAGTTTTCCCCACATTAGTTTTGGGTGGCGACAGCAATAAACCCTATTCACACATAACACCTGGTATTCCTGAAATTACAAAATACATCGATTACATTCGTTTTTTTCAAGCAGACGGTAGCTTTCACTTTATTCATGCACGAGACATTGCCACAGTCGTACGATATTTCATCGACAATCCACCTCAAGAAAATGAAAGCAGGCAATTAGTTTTAGGTCAAGCACCATTAACAGCAAACCAAGCGATCGAAGAAGTGTGTGCTTATCTTGGTAAAAAAATTTACTTTGGTATTCCCCTGTCTTTCTCATTAGCTAACCTATTAATAGTTTTGTTTCGTATTAGGATGGCAGCTTGGGATAGATTTTGTATGAATTATCGGCATTTTACTTATCAAAAGTATGTGAATCCTGATAGTTTTGGCTTACCAAATTACTGTGCCACTGTTAGCGATGTTTTACGAATTAGCGGTGTGCAAAATTATCAGTGAATTTTCACAAATTATATTTGATGTTTGGGAAATCAAACACTGATAAACACAGATAATTGGTGTTTTGTTTGCCAACAACAAAACCATAATCCCATCGGTGACGAAATTTGTTGAGAATCCCAGATTTTTAAGAAAATTTGCTGAAAGTTGCTCATCGCCCTAGCGTGGGAAAATCAGTATATAAGATAGAGAGGAAAACGCTATAGTATGCATTTGAGTGAAATTACTCATCCCAACCAGTTGCACGGTTTATCAATTCGCCAGTTGCAACAAATTGCCCGTCAAATTCGGGATAAGCATCTGCAAACCGTAGCAGCAACTGGAGGACATCTAGGACCAGGGTTGGGTGTTGTAGAGTTAACCTTGGGGCTGTATCAAACACTAGACTTAGATCGCGACAAGGTAATTTGGGATGTCGGACATCAAGCATATCCCCACAAACTAATTACAGGACGCTACAGTGATTTCGATACTCTACGGCAAAAAGATGGAATTGCTGGTTATCTCAAGCGTTGTGAAAGTAAGTTTGATCATTTCGGTGCTGGACACGCTTCTACCAGTATTTCCGCAGCTTTGGGTATGGCTTTAGCACGAGATGCTAAAGGAGAAAAATTTAAAGTCGCTGCTATTATCGGTGATGGAGCGTTGACTGGCGGTATGGCATTGGAAGCCATCAACCATGCTGGACACTTACCTAAAACTAATTTATTAGTTGTCCTCAATGACAACGAAATGTCCATATCTCCCAACGTTGGCGCAATTCCCCGTTACCTCAACAAAATGCGTCTTAGCGGCCCGGTGCAATTTTTCAAAGATAGTTTTGAGGAACAATTTAAGCAAATTCCTTTTGTTGGTGAGTCTCTTTCCCCAGAATTAGGACGCATCAAAGAAGGGATGAAACGCCTAGCTGTGCCAAAAGTGGGTGCAGTTTTTGAAGAACTTGGCTTTACCTATATCGGACCAGTAGATGGGCATAATTTAGAAGAATTGATTGCTACTTTCCAACAAGCACATCAAATTGTTGGGCCTGTGTTAGTACATGTAGCAACAACAAAGGGCAAAGGCTATGAAATTGCCGAAAAAGATCAAGTTGGTTATCATGCCCAAAACCCCTTCAACTTGTCTACTGGTAAAGCTGTCCCTTCTACTAAACCTAAACCTCCTGCTTACTCAAAAGTATTTGCCCATACTTTAGTCAAACTCGCCGAACAAAACCCAAAAATCATCGGTATTACGGCGGCGATGGCGACGGGAACAGGCTTAGACAAATTACAAGCCAAGCTACCTAATCAATATATAGATGTAGGCATTGCTGAACAACACGCCGTCACCCTGGCCGCCGGGCTAGCTGCTGAAGGTATGCGTCCTGTGGCTGCGATTTATTCCACCTTCTTGCAACGTGCCTTCGATCAAATCATCCACGACGTTTGCATCCAAAACTTACCCGTATTCTTCTGTTTGGATCGTGCAGGAATTGTTGGTGCTGATGGCCCTACCCATCAAGGGATGTACGATATTGCCTATCTGCGCTGCATTCCCAACATGGTACTAATGGCACCCAAAGACGAAGCCGAACTCCAGCGCATGATTGTTACAGGTGTGAATCATACAAGTGGACCGATCGCCATGCGTTTTCCTCGTGGTAATGGCTATGGTGTGCCGTTGATGGAAGAAGGTTGGGAACCCTTGGAAATTGGTAAAGCCGAAATTCTTCGTCAAGGAGATGATTTACTGATATTGGGTTATGGCACAATGGTAAATCCAGCGATGCAAGTAGCTGAAATTCTCAGCGAACATGGCATAGAAGCAACAGTAGTTAATGCCCGCTTTACCAAGCCTCTCGACACAGAATTAATTTTCCCCCTCGCCCAAACAATCGGACGTGTTGTCACCTTGGAGGAAGGCTGTTTGATGGGTGGCTTTGGTTCCGCAGTTGCCGAAGCACTGCTAGATGCTGATATTGTGGTACCGATCAAGCGAATTGGTGTACCAGATATACTAGTAGATCATGCAGAACCAAATGAATCGAAGGCAGAATTAGGTTTAACAAGTCCACAAATTGCTGAAAAGGTTTTACAGGCTTTCTTTAATCAGCCAAAATCCGCAGTAGTGTAATAGAATTAACCACAAATACACAAGTAAGGAAGGGAAAAGGAAAATGGGGAAAAGGGAAATAATTTTAACCTTTACCCCTTAACCTTCTCCCTTTGCTTTTACCCTTTGCCTGATTTATTGTCTTTGTGGTTCTCAATTAATTTTCAAAGAATATGATGTTTCAAACTAACCAAGTATATCCTGTTATCTGGCACAACGACTTGGTTTCGCTGATTGACCAAACTCGTCTGCCGAATGAGTATGCATTTGTAGAAATTAGTCGCAGTGAGGATATGGCAGTTGCCATCAAAACCATGATTGTCCGGGGTGCGCCTGCAATTGGTGTTGCTGCTGCTTATGGAATCTATCTTGGTGCTAGAGAAATTCACACAGACAATCGGGATGAGTTTTTAAATCACCTGGAAAATGTTGCCGAAATGCTACGTTCTACCCGTCCCACAGCAGTAAATCTGTTCTGGGCAATATCCCGGATGATGAAAGTAGCATATGAAACTATTGGTACAGTGGATGAGATTAGAAAAACTCTCTTCCAAACAGCCCAAAATATCAATGCTGAAGATTTACAAACCTGCCAAGACATCGGTGACAACGGCTTAAAAGCCTTACCTACTCAACCAGAACAACTGACCTTACTCACCCACTGTAATGCTGGGGCATTAGCAACCGCAGGTTACGGTACTGCTTTGGGTGTAGTGCGTTCTGCTTGGCGAGAAGGACGTTTGGCACGAGTATTTGCCGATGAAACCAGACCCAGATTGCAAGGTGCAAAACTGACAGCTTGGGAATGTGTACAAGAAGGCATCCCAGTTACGGTAATTACTGATAGCATGGCTGCCCACTGCATGAAACAAGGTTTAATTCATGCTGTAGTTGTAGGTGCTGACAGAATTGCAGCCAATGGAGATACTGCCAACAAAATTGGAACGTATAGTTTAGCACTAGTATCAAAAGCGCATAATATTCCCTTTTTTGTTGCCGCACCCCTATCTACAATTGATTTTGACTTAGCTGATGGTAGTCAAATCCCGATTGAAGAACGCCATCCAGGGGAAATATATCAAATCGGTGATACTATTTTGACACCGGAGGGTGTGGAATTCTACAATCCTGCCTTTGATGTCACTCCAGCAGACTTAATTACAGCGATTATTACCGAGAATGGTGTATTTGCTCCCAATGAATTAAAACACCTAGAAGCAAAAAAAGTAGCTTAAGGACTTACAAATCAAATCTAATAAAGGAATAAGGGAAATTTAAGTACAACAAAAGCGATCGCCTGCACATAACATCTCTACTAGCAAGACATGGTAGCAAGCGATCGCTTCTTTATTGTCAGGTTTTCAAGAAATACGCCAATTTCGATCAGCCGATTCTAGAGCTTTTTCGTCATAAATACGCTATTGGGGTCATCAATATAGTCAGCGAAGGGACCTCGGTACTCGAATCCATACCGGGTGTACAAGGCTCGTGCTGGGGCGAATTCACTAAAAGCCCCTGTTTCTAAATTCAGGTAATCGTAACCACGCCGTTCGGCTTCTTTGATGATGTGTTCAAGAATTTTAGAGGCGACACCCTTACGGCGGTGAGCCTTGGCGGTACGCATTGATTTGATTTCACCACTTCTGGAATCTAGTTCTTTGAGGGCGCCGCATCCGAGTAATTCATAGCCCTCCCAAGCTGACCAAAAAGTAATATCGGGCGATCGCAATGCGTCTAAATCAAGAGCATGAACGCTTTCGGGCGGACTAATCTCATACATATTTTCGAGATGTTCCCGCAGAAGATCAGCAATCTTTTTACCTGTGAGGTCATCTTCGCGAATTTGCAATCGACTCATCTCCATAAAGGTTTTGTCTAACTATTGTGTATCTGTGCTGTCTTTGCGATCAAAACACCATCAATGCCTATGTAAAAACCATAACTATTTATCAATCTACATTGATATTCGCCATAAAAACAGCAATTTAGTCAACGCCAAAATTTTTGTTGGCATAATACCTCGCCTGTGATGCGTCTATTACATCTAAGATAAATTTGTAAAGACGCTCACTTGCAATGGAGCATGACTATAACACAGTTAAATAACCGCTATAAAGTTATCGAAGTACTTGCTGCTGGTGGGTTTGGCGAAACCTTTTTAGCAGAAGATACCCATATGCCTTCTCGACGTCGCTGCGTAATTAAGCAACTCAAACCAGTGACAAATGACCCACAAACCTACAAAATGATTCAACAACGGTTTGAACGGGAAGCTGCTACTTTGGAGTTTTTGGGTGAAGGTAGTGACCAAATACCCAAACTCTACGCTTATTTTTCTGAACACGGACAATTTTATCTTGTCCAAGAATGGATTCAAGGTCAAACCTTAACAAACCTTGTCGAAGCCCAAGGGCCAATCAGTGAAAATACAGTCAGAGAAATATTATTAAATCTTTTATCAGTCTTAAATTATGTCCATAGTAAAGGCATAATTCATCGGGATATCAAGCCTGATAATATTATTCTTCGTATTACCAATAATCAGCCTGTATTAATTGATTTTGGTGCAGTCAAAGAAACGATACGTTCGATCGCTGCTACACCAGGTTATCTAACTCAATCTTTGGTGATTGGCACACCGGGTTATATGCCTAGCGAACAAGCCATAGGCCGCCCAGTCTATAGTACTGATATCTATAGCTTGGGTTTGACAGCAATTTATCTGTTGACAGGTAAGCCGCCACACGAGTTACCAACTAACCAACAAACAGGGGAGGTAATGTGGCAGGATTTTGCTCCTGGGATATCCCCAGAATTCGCAATGATCCTCAAACAAGCAACTCAGCCTCAAGCGAGCGATCGCTACTCGACTGCTAGCAAAATGTTACATGCTTTGCAATCTGCAAATACTCTTCCCCCAAAACCATCATATTCAACAACTCAATCCACAGTTGCCCTATCCCCTGCGGTTGCACATACACAAGCAACCCAGCCTTTCGCTTCTGCACAAAAATCGGCTTTTATTCCTGCGTCTTCCAGCTTTAGTAATTGGCAAAAACCTGCGGTGATTTTTGGCAGTTTGGCTTTCGGTGGTTTGATTGCTGGGATCGCGATCGCGAATATGACTCGCCAACCACAACTAGAAGCAACTGTTGATACAACTCCCACAACAGAAACTACACAAGCACCCACCGCTACAAATCCAACTTCTACACCATCATCTGTAGTTCCCACCACTGAACCTGCCGATACGCCTGTTGCTACTCAGTCTCCTTTAATACCTGATTCTTCACAGCAACCAGAAGCTTCTACTCCTACTACACCCCCAGTTGTATCTGCACCGCAGCAACAACCATCCACAGTCACACCCGTTACACCAACAGCATCGCCAGAAGATTCTCAAACCGCAGCAGTCCCCACGCCAGAACAGCAACAAACTGCTGAAAATCCTACTCCTGAGACACCAACAGCACCCCCACCGCAGGAAAATCCACCAAAAGTTGCTACTGCACCTACTAGTAATATAAGTGTTCCTGCTTATCCTACAGGTACTTCGGAAAATACTGTAAAATCCTCACTAGGAAAACCCGTTAAAGTTTCTAGAGGTTTATGGAACACCCGCGCTTATCTTTATCGCTTACATCCAAATCAGGTCGATCTTGGTTATTTATTTGACCGTAAATCAGGAGCGTTACGGCAAACAGAAGTATCCTTTGCTCAATCTGTTTCACCCCAGGTGATGCAATCAACTTTGCAAGGAATGCTGGGAGGAAATGCTTCTGGTGAAATTAATCAAGCACTGCAACGAGTCTATCAGCGTCAAATTAACCAATACTCTTTTAATGCTGGAGGAGTAAAAGGTGTGATTCAACGCAACTCAGAAGATCAAATTTATATTGGCGTTTGGGATGCAGATTTGCATTAAAAAAAGCCCGCTTTTGCGGGCTTTTAAAGTCAATAATTTGATAGCAATAATTAATTTTGCTTAAATATATTCTAAGAATATATATTCTAACAGCATAAAACTTATATTCCTAAATCTAGCTAATTATATAATTCACAAAATACACAATATATATTTTCTTTTCTATACTTTTTATTTCTTTGTCAGGAAGCTTTACCTCTAGGTATTTAGTCTACAGTTGAAAAGGGCAAGCCGGAGGAGTTTAACAAAAGCTTTTAAAGGATCATGACAACGACGCTGTTGAACAATCGCTATCAAGTGATCCAGGTGCTGGCTGTTGGTGGCTTTAGCGAAACCTTTTTGGCAGAAGACACCTATTTGCCTTCTCGTCGTCGTTGTGTGATTAAACAACTAAAACCGATCGCAAATGACCCAAATATTTATCAGAAAATTCAACGACGCTTTGAACGGGAGGCGATTACCTTAGAGCTTTTAGGGGAAGGTAGTAATCAAATCCCTAAACTCTATGCTTACTTTTGCGAAAACGGTCAGTTTTACCTAGTTCAAGAATGGATTCAAGGTCAAACTCTGTCAAATACAATTAGAACTCAAGGTTCATTGGGTGAAACAGCAGTCAGAGAAATTTTGTTGAGTCTGCTGTCAGTTTTGGATTATGTTCACAGCAAAGGCATTATCCACCGTGATATCAAGCCAGATAATATTATTCTCGACTCGTCTAATCACAAGCCTGTATTAATTGATTTTGGTGCAGTCAAGGAAACAATACGAACAGTAGTGAATTCTCCGGGATACACAACTCAATCGCTGGTGATGGGTACGCCTGGTTATATGCCTAGTGAGCAATTTACAGGACGCGCAGTTTACGCCACTGACATTTATAGCTTAGGATTAACAGCAATTTATCTATTGAGTGGTAAACACCCGCGACAGTTGCAAACTGAGCCACGAACAGGAGAAATACTTTGGCAGCATTATGTTCCTGGGGTATCACCACAATTAGCAATGATCATTAGTCGCGCCATTAAACCCCAAGCAGGCGATCGCTATACTACTGCAAGCCAAATGCTACATGCTTTGCAATCGGCTGCTAATTCCCAGCAATTACTTATTAGCTCTTCTATACCAACGACTACCACTCAATCCACAGTCTCTAAAGATATCACTACTGTTACATCTACATCTGTAAAAACTCAGTTATTATCTTCTAATTCCAGCGCTCCAGCTACCCTTACCTATCCAATTTCTAGAAACTGGCAAAAGCCAACTTGGATTATTGGGAGCTTGGTTGTAGCAGGCTTAATTGGTACAGTAGCGATGATTGGTATTACCCACAAGCCAGAGTCTTTAGACTCAGCAACATCAACACCTACACCAATCTCAAAATCTGATTCAAAATCTGAAACCACAAATCCTACAAACTCGCCAGAACCTAGAGATTCTACTGTTAAACATAATACACCTGTGGTTTCGCGATCGTCGCCAAAGCAGCCTGTTTCCTCGCCTTCTCCCTTCTCAGTTGTACCTACGCCATCAGAGCCTGAAGATACTCTTAATACTCCTGTGGTTTCTCAACCAGAAAACGGCAGGTCTCGTAATCAATCACCTAAGACTACCAATAAACGCAAAGTTCCGGGGTTCCCTACAGGTACACCAAGAAAAACTGTACAAGCAACCCTTGGTAAGCCAAATCAAGATGCAAGAGGCGTTTGGGGTAATACTCGTGCTGTCAGTTACATCTTAGTGCCAAATCAAATTCAGCTTGGCTACTTATTTGACGGCGATTCTGGAAAAATTCGACAAACTGAGATCGCTTTTGCCCAATCTGTAGATATTCAGCTAATACTAACAACCTTTGAAGAAATGTTAGGCGGTAAATTAACTGAAGAAATTAAGCAGGGACTACTGCAAGTTTTACAGCGACGCTTGGATCATTTCCGCTTTAGCGCAGGTTCCCTCAAAGGTCAGATTGTGCGTCAAAATTGTGGTCTGATTTATATCAGTATATGGGATGCCGATTTACATGATTTTGTAAATCCTAGTGATGCTAAAAACTGTTAAAAAAGGAGCCTGTATTAGGCTCCCTTGAAATTTGGAATTGGCAATTAATTTATAGGATAATGCCGAATTCCAATTAGTAATAACTACTTCACAGTGACTTTACCGCCAGCTTCTTCGATGCGTTTCTTAGCATCTTCAGCTGCTTCCTTGGGCATACCTTCTTTAATTGCCTTAGGTGCAGATTCTACTAAGTCTTTTGCTTCTTTGAGACCTAAACCAGTCAATTCACGTACAACCTTAAGGATAGCAATCTTCTTATCAGCTGGAACATCTTCGAGAATCACGTCAAATTCGGTCTTCTCTTCTACGGGTTCAGCAGCAGCAGCCGCCGCACCAGGAGCAGCCATCATCATCATGCCACCAGCAGGCGCAGCAGCACTCACACCGAAAGCATCTTCAATTTGCTTCACTAACTCAGCAGCTTCTAGCAAACTTAGGGTTTTTAATTTTTCCAAAATTTCATCGGTTGCAGCAGACATTGATATAACTCCTGTAATTTAAATTTGTTGATGGTTGGCAGATAATCATTAGTTGATGGTTAATTGGAGTAAATAACTAACAACTAACCACTAACTTCTTCGCCACCGTTTTCTTTATCGGCATAGGCCTGCAAAGCACGAGCCAGCGAACTGGGAACCTCGTTGATACCAACAGCAACTTTGGTAGCCAAGGCGTTGATTGCTCCGGCAATTTGTGCCATGAGTTGCTCTTTGGATGGTAAATCGCCTAGCGCCTTAACATCCGATTCTTTTAGCAGGCGACCTTCCATAACGCCACCACGCATTTCTGTCTTTTTGGTGGCTTTTTGGAAATCTTGATAAGCCTTAATTGCAGCAGAGAAATCCTCTTGAACCAATAAAAAAGCAGAGGAACCTTTGAGCAATTCTGATAGAGGTTGCCATTTTTCATCATCTTGAATGGCAATCCCCATCAGGGTATTTTTTGTTACCTTACATGTTGTTCCTGTGGGACGCAGCCGCCGCCGCAGGTCTGTAATTTCGGCAACTGTTAGCCCTTGATAATCAATCACAAGTGCTAATTGCGACTGACTCAAAGTTTCTTTGAGTTCAGCAACAATCTCTTGTTTGTCTTCTATGGTTCTACCCATATTTGTTTCACCTCCTTGAAAGGATTTGTTGTTAGTGGTTAAATAATTGGTTTTTTCGCACTAATCACTATCTACTAACCAACAACGAAAACAATAAACCCCAGCTGCAAAAGCCGGGGTTTTGGTTGAAAGGTAGATTTGAAACCACCCTTCTCCTGATGCCAGAACTACCACACCAAAGAAGGATGGAACTTCAAGCAATTTGGATCAAACCTCGGCAGGAAATTAAGCCAACGGCGCCTGCTGTCTACGGCTTTGTTATTTAATTTTGTTGTTGGTCATTGGTCAAGTGTCATTGGTCATTTGTTAATAGTTACTATTTATTACAAATGACGTAGGACAAATGACAAATGACAAATTTTATGCTGCTTCAGATTTCAGGTCGCGTAAGGCGGTGATATCGATTTTAATTGATGGTCCCATTGTGGCAGAGACATACATTGTGCGCCAATAACGACCCTTAGCTCCTGAAGGACGGTTGCGGTCAATTGTTTCTTGTAAGGCCTTCAAGTTTACCAGTAAATCTTCTGGTGAAAATGACGCCTTACCAAACATAACATGAACAATACCTGTACGATCAGCACGAAATTCTAGTTTACCTGCTTTGAATTCTGCGATCGCACTTGCCAGGTCAAATGTTACTGTACCACCTTTAGGCGAGGGCATCAAACCACGTGGACCAAGCAATTTACCAAGCTTCGCTACCTGTGGCATAACATCAGGTGTGGCGATCAACTTGTCAAAGTCCATCATTCCTTTTTGAATTTCTTCTATCAGTTCTTCTGAACCGACAATATCAGCACCTGCGTTGGTTGCTTCTGTGACTTTTTCACCTCTGGCGATTACTGCAACTCGTACTTCTTGTCCTGTACCTTTGGGCAGTACAACCGTTGTCCGCAGTTGTTGATCTGTATATTTCGGATCAATTCCTAAACGAATATGTGCTTCTGCTGCTTCGGGAAATTTTGCTGTTGCTGTCTCTTTTAAAAGACTTAAAGCATCCAAGGGAGCATACTCCCTATCTTCCACTTTTTCTAATAGCGCCTGTAAACGACGCGATACTCTTTTTGTCATTTTTCTCTCCTGGGGTCGTTAGCGAGGTTAATTCTCTCCCCCAAAACAATTTTGGATTTTAGACTTCGTCGTGAGCGCTCAGTCGAACGATTTTGGATTTTGGATTTTGTCTTGAGTCTGTTGACTTTTGACACTTGACTAATGACTAATCTGTGACAGTCACACCCATATTTTTGGCAGTGCCTGCAATGATCTTCATTGCTGCTTCAATATCATTAGCGTTGAGATCAGGCATTTTTGTTTGGGCTATTTGCCTCAGCTGCTCCTGTGTAATTGAACCAACTTGCCTTTTGTTGGGTTCGCTAGAGCCTTTGTCAATTTTTGCGGCTTTGGTAATCAATACCGATGCGGGTGGAGTCTTGAGTACAAAGGTGAAACTCCGGTCTTCATATACCGAAATTTCTACTGGTATGACCGTCCCAGCTTGATCTGCTGTTTTGGCGTTGTACTCTTTGCAAAACATCATGATATTAACGCCATGCTGACCCAAGGCGGGTCCAACTGGCGGTGCTGGGTTGGCTTTCCCAGCATTCAGGGCCAATTTAATGACCGCTACTACTTTTTTCGCCATTTGTGATTAGCTCTGTTTTTGAACCTGATTAAATTCCAATTCTACTGGTGTATCTCGTCCAAATATCGACAGCAAGGCTTTGAGTTTACTCCGCTCTGGACTTACCTCTATGACCTCACCTTCAAAATCTTTAAACGGACCAGTAAGCACGACTATCTTATCACCAGTAGCCATGTCAATTTTAACAATTGGCTCTTGTTCGGTGGTCTGTTTGAAGATTCTTTCTACTTCTGTATGACTTAGTGGCATTGGTTTAACGTGACCACGACCTTTACCGGTACCACGCCTTTGTTCTGCTCCCACAAAGTTAATCACATGGGAGGTGTTTCGCACCACTTGCCAGGTGTCATCATCCATGAACATTTTCACCAGTACATAACCAGGGAATACTTTTTCCTCGGTGTGCTGACGGCTACCATCCTTGCGGATTTTCACTGCTGGTGTATGCGGGATCTCCACCCGAATAATTTTTTCAGCTACATCAAAGGTTTGGATGCGCTGTTCTAGATTTGTCTTAACACGCTTTTCACAGCCAGAGGCTACTTGTACTGCATACCAGCGGGCTTCTTGCTGTTTTCCCGCAGGTTCTAAGTTCTCATCTGACTGCAAAGCCAAATTGTGACCTTCGTCTGTTGCAGAAGTCATCCGAACACCTGTTGTGCTGCCCAAGTAAAGAATTTATCGACCAAAAAAATTAAAGATGCGGAGAGTGAAACCATTAACAATACTGCTGCGGACTCACTCACCAGTTGCTTCCGACTGGGCCAAACTACTTTTTCAAACTCTTCTTTAGTTCCTTGAAAGAAGTTCCCAAAGCTGAAACCATTGCTAGTTTCTGGCATTTCTGCTTCATTTTTCTTGGCCACGGTCGCTTACTCCCCCATTGCCTGATAGCTATTAACTGGTAGTTTTCTATTTATAACTGTACCTTATACCCAAACTAAGACAGCTTGAGGCTTGAAGCTACAAGTATAGATTTAATTATACCCAAAATCAAATTTTAAGCACCGCTAGACATAATCGCGAGCATTTGTTTTGGGTTTATTTTTCTCAGTTACAGCGCGCCCTGGAGGACTTGAACCCCCGACATCAGGTTTTGGAGACCTGC
Source organism: Fischerella sp. CENA71 (assembly GCA_024239075.1). Taxonomy (GTDB): domain Bacteria; phylum Cyanobacteriota; class Cyanobacteriia; order Cyanobacteriales; family Nostocaceae; genus Pelatocladus. The sequence goes on from JANBVI010000057.1 coordinate 44,133, forward strand.
GTTCTACCAACTGAACTAAGAGCGCATGTGCTGCTTTTGATTCAGCTATTGCGTTTGACTTTTACTAGTTTAACGCAATTTGGCATTTTTTGTTAACTTTTTTTGATCGGGGGACAAATCAGCGGCTGACGCCGCTTGATGGTTGAGTTTTCTCCCATATCTCAACTGATCTATCACAAAGGGCGGTCAAAGCGTTGCTTAATCCGGGTAGCCTTGCCGACACGATTGCGTAGATAGTAAAGCTTCGCACGCCGCACTCTACCGCGACGTATAACTTTAATGCTGTCGATCCGAGGAGAGTGAAGTAGAAATACTCGCTCGACTCCAACACCTTGAAATACACGACGGACTGTAATGGTTTCATTAATTCCGCCGTTCCGCTTAGAAATTACAACTCCTTCGTAGGGTTGTACGCGGTATTTGTCTCCTTCTTTAATTTTGACTCCGACTTTCACGGTGTCGCCGACATATATATCGGGCAGATTAGATTTTAGTTGTTCCGCTTCGATCGAGCGGATAATCTCTTGAGCATTCATAGTCAATTAAAAACTCACAATCATCCATAATAAATCTACTTTCGCTTTTGAGTCTAGTAAATTTTAATCGCAGGGGTGTGAGTGTTTCATGAAGAGACGAAGAGTCTGAAATTCAGATCGTTCAGCCTAAATTTTTATCGATACCAACCAATCCTCCTACACCCTTACACCACGGACTTCCTTAGCCGGAGGAAACCTCCGGCTCCAGTCCTCCCTATACCCGTACACCCTTGTGATAGCAACAATCCAAAATCCAAAATCTTGTGAGAGGGTGACGTTTCCGGGACTTGTGTCGTCAAATATAAGATGACCTTGCTACAGGTGTGAGCGTTATGAAATTTAGTGTGGTCATCACGACCTACAACCGCTTAAACTTGCTCAAAAGAGCAATCAACTCTGCTTTGAACCAGACTATTGCTAGTGAAGTAGTTGTAGCTGATGATTGTTCTTCTGATGGTACGCAAGAGTATGTAAATAGCTTAATCAAAAAGTTGTCACAGAGTGGAGACTCACGCTTGATCTACCACCGCAATCAGGTAAACTCTGGTCATTCAGCAACTGTAAATGCTGGTATTGCTAAAACTAGCGGTGAATGGATTAAGTTTTTAGATGATGATGACTATTTAGCTGTAAATTGTCTAGAAGAAATGGCAAGAGCGATCGCACTCCAACCTCAAGCAGCAATTTGTTCCTGTGTTGCTATTCAGGTAGATGAGAAAGAAGTTGAACTCTCTCGCACACCACAGGTAGGGCCTGGTTTAGCTTTTTATGTTCCCCAAGCTGATATTCACTATGGTATGTTGCTAGAACTTCTACCTTTTGGTACACCTGTACAAGTAGCTTGTCGTCGCGATGCTTTTTTGCAAACAGGAGGTTGGGATTGTAAGTTTGATGTTAATTGTGATGATATTAATTCTTGGATTCATGTTGCCAAATTTGGAGATGCGATTTTTCTCAATCAATCCCTTGCTTACCGCACCATTTGGTCTGGTGCTTATAATCACAAGTTTTCTCCTTCTTGGCGCTTACATACAAATATTTTAATTAAAGAAAAAATTTATGCTTTAGTTGATGAAATGCATCATTCTCACATTCCTCATCTTGAAGATATTAAAAAATATTTGAAATTACATTGGTCTATAGTAGCTATTAAACAAAAAAAGTTCCATAATTTATTCAATATTATCTTTCCCTCTATCTTTTGTTGGAAAGCTTGGCAACTTTTGTTTCAGGCTGTTGCATTACGTCGTTTTCATTACCAAAACAATCATATTCGTAAATGCGTATTGATTGAGTTATGATTTTTTGTCGCTACTAATGACCAATGACAAATGGCAAATAACAAATAACAAAATTATGCGAATTATACATATCTTAAATGAGGTTCAGGAAATTGGTAACGGAATTGTCAATGTAGCTGTTGATCTGGCTTGTTTACAAGCAAAAGATGGTCATGAGGTAGCAGTAATATCTGGTGGTGGAGGATACGAGAATTTACTAGCAAAATATGGTGTTAAACACTATCTTTTAGATCAAACACGCAAACCAATAAATCTGATCAAAGCTGCTATTGGTTATCAGGCAATTGTCAAAGAATTTCAACCAAATATTGTTCATGCTCACATGATGACAGGAGTGATATTAGCAGCTTTTCTGAGAAATCAAGGTAAAAATAGATATGGTTTAGTTTCCACCGTACATAACGAATTTCAACGCAGCAGTATATTTATGGGTTTGGCTGATCGGGTAATTGCTGTTAGTAAAGCAGTTTCTGAGGCTATGGTACGACGTGGGATCTCTAAAGAAAAATTGCGGGTTGTGTGTAATGGTACATTGGGAAGCCCTCGTAATCGTCCCTTACAAGAGTATGAAGCTTTACCTTTGCAACATCCAGCGATCGCAACTGTGGCAGGAATGTATTATCGTAAGGGAATAGCCGAGTTAATCACAGCTTTTGACCAAATAGCCTCAGATTTTCCCACAGCAAACTTATATATAGTCGGAAACGGGCCTAATCGCCATGAATTTGAGGAACAAGCAAGCAAAACATCTGTCAGTTCACGTATCCATTTTGAAGGCTTTCAACCGGAACCCCAGCGTTATCTACTAGCTTGTGATATATTTGTCCTCGCTTCTCACCGCGAACCTTTTGGTCTTGTTTTATCAGAAGCCCGTGAAGCTAGTTGCGCTATTATTTCCACTGATGTAGACGGAATTCCTGAAGCATTGGATAATGGGCAAGCTGGAATTTTAGTACCAGCAAAAGATACCAATGCGTTAGCAGCAGCATTAGTGAAATTGCTAAGTAATCCAGATACCTTACAAGAGTGGAAAACAAAGGCGCATCAAAATTTGGAGTGGTTGCATATTGACCGTGTTCATCAAGAAACGCTGGCGGTTTATGATGAGTTAGTTAGTGATTAGTCTTTAGAAATCGACCACTATTAATATTAAGCGGATTGCTGCGAAAGCAGCGAGGTGACTTTTCAAGGAATTGGTCAAAGTGATAGCTATTGGTTAAAGTGAATACGATTATTATTTGAAAAATAAGGTATCTGGGATATGGTCAATACTGTGACAACAGACGTAGTTCCAGTAACAGTTCTCACTGGTTATTTGGGAGCTGGAAAAACAACTCTGCTCAATCGTATTCTCACCCACGAACATGGCAAAAAAGTGGCTGTGATTGTCAATGAATTTGGGGAAATCGGTATTGATAATCAATTGGTGATCGATACAGATGAAGAAATCTTTGAGATGAACAACGGCTGTATTTGCTGTACAGTGCGGGGTGATTTGATTCGCATCATCGGTAATTTGATGAAACGCCGTCACAAATTTGACCATTTGGTGATTGAAACCACTGGATTAGCTGATCCTGCGCCAGTGATTCAGACATTTTTTGTCGATGAAGATATGCGGGAACAGTTAGAACTGGATGCTTTAGTAACAGTAGTAGATGCCAAACACATTTGGCAACATTGGGAAGCCGACGAAGCACAAGAACAGATTGCTTTTGCTGACGTTATTTTGTTAAATAAAACCGATTTAGTCACCCCAGATGTGCTGGATGAATTAGAAAGGCGAATTCGCGGGATGAATGCAATGGCAAAAATTTACCGTACCCGCGATTCCCAAGTTGCAATGGATGCACTTTTGGGTGTGAAAGCTTTTGATTTAGATCGTGCTTTGGAAATCGATCCACAATTCTTAGGGGAAGATGCTCATGAACACGATGAAAGCGTGTATTCTGTGGCTTTAGTTGCCGAAGGCGCTCTCGATGGAGATAAACTCAACAATTGGCTAGGTAAGTTACTGCAAACCCAAGGCCCGGATATCTTTCGGATGAAGGGTATTTTGAATATCGCTGGAGAAAGCGATCGCTTTGTTTTTCAAGGAGTGCATATGATCTTTGAAGGTAAACCTGATCGCCCTTGGAAAGACGGTGAAACCCGTAAAAACGAACTAGTTTTCATCGGCCGTAACCTAGATGAAGCTAAACTCAAACGAGATTTTCTCGCCTGCTTAGTTTAAAGGGGAACCGAAATGAGTAAGCAAACTCCGGTTTGCTTGCTGAATCTACTGAAATGAGTAAACAAACTCCGGTTTGCTTGCTGAATCTACTGAAATGAGTAAGCAAACTCCAGTTTGTTTGCTGAATCTACTGAAATGAGAAAGCATTTGAAGCAAATGAGTAAGCAAACTCCAGTTTGCTTGCTGAATCTACTGAAATGAGTAAACAAACTCCAGTTTGCTTACTGAATCTCCGAAATGAGTAAGCATTTAAAGCAAATGAGAAAGTAAACTCCGGTTTACTTACGAGTAGTGATGCGTAAAGCCATAAATTGTGAATTAATCAATGGCTAGAAAGTCTCCGGGAGTAATGATTTGGTTTTGATATTCGGGTATGGTCTTGAGTATTAAAAGGTCTTTATCTCCTGTGATTAAAAATTCTGCGTTGGAGGGGAGCATCCCAATTTTTGAAATTTAGACGATGTGCTGATCAGATTATGAATAAACGTAGACACGAAGTGGCTTCCCAGAGGGTACCACAAAGGACGCAAAGAACGCAAAGTTAAAAGTCTTGTAAAAATAAGATTAAATTTTTATACTGCTTTATGTAAGTGTGATATTTTAAACAAGACAAAATCTCAAAAACCAAAATAATCCTTCAAAAATCCCTTATTTCAGCTTAATTTATATAAACTTTGTGTGCTTTTTAGCTCATTGCGTCAACTTCTTACCTCAACAAATTTAATAACACATCTATCTATAAATTTTCGTCTGCGAGATATATATGACATTGACTTCTCAGGTAAAAGATAAATTAGAAAATAATGGTAGCTACATAGGCGCAAAACTAGACAGATGTGTAAGTGGTGATTGTTATCCAGCCAGCATCCTGAATATAGGTATGAAAGGAGTAGTAAGAAGGGTGTCAAAAAGTTTTGCAGAGCCGATTAGAAAAGAATTCGATTCTGCAATGAATAACTTATTTGATGATAATTTAGCTCCATTTGCAGAAAAAATTGATTACATCGCTCAAAGGCGGATTGCACAAACAGAAGACGCTGCTAAAGACATAGTTAGACAAACAGTTGATAATTTTTCTGGATTAAAAGACGAAATCAAAAGCAATATTGATGATTTGCTTAGTGATGTTGATACAGGCTACAAAGAAAATCTGAAAATCACCTTTGACGAAATTAATCTGGCTCGTGCAGAAGCAATATTAAGTTTAAGAGCAACAATCGGAGATATTGATAAGTCATTAGAAAACAGAATTACTCAAATCTCCATCACAATGATGGATACTATTAAAACAGCCAAAGAAATAAGTGATAGATTTACACCAGAGCAATTTCGTAGAAAACTAATTGAACCAACCCTAGATCGAATAGATGCTTTAGAATCAAAGTTTTTTCAAGATGTAGATAAGTTAATAGATAAAATTGAAGCGATCGCAGTTGGAGAAATAGAAGAATTTAAAAAAGAATTAGAAAAATTTAGACGTCTACTGCCTAATCCATTTGATGATTGCAGACGCAAGCTAGATTTACAATGGAAGTCGGGACTAGACTTAGAAAATATTGATATTTATAGATTAAAAGAGTGTGAACTATTAACTAGAATTAACGAAAAATCATCTATTAGTAAAATACTAGATGTGTACGGACAACTGCAATACAATGCAGCCAGAATGAACTATGTTGCAAGAAGCGCACCTGACTTCAAAGATATTTTTATCAGGGATTGGTTGAAATATGGCCAACTCTATAGATTGTGGAAGAATTGGCTTTAGCTTAGTAAATAGTTATCTGCTAAAAATAGAACACCGATCAATTAATTTGTAATTTTAAAGGACAAAACATGGCATTAACACCATTACAAGCCTATGAAGAAGCAATTAAAAGAATAGAAGATGCACGTAAGGAAATAGAAAACGAAACAGCTAGATTTGAAGCAATTAAATCACAAATCCAAGCGCAAGTGCAATCTATTCAGACAGAATTACAAAATAAAACTAAAGAAATAGAGCTATTAAAGTCAGAACTTCAGGTGACAAAAATTGAACTTGAAGCCACAAAAACTCTCCTGACAAATACAACAAATCTGATTCAAGATACTGCAAAAACTGTAAAGACTGCTTACTCAGAAGCACAAACTGCTCGTTCCGAGGCGAAAAATGCTCAAACTACTGCAAATACAGCTCGTTCGGAAGCACAAGCTGCTCAAAACACAGCTAACACTGCGCGTTCAGAAATGAATTCAGTTAAATCTGGTATAGAAAATGGTTCCATAATTGCTCAAAAAGCAATTATGTTAAGAACTAGAGATCAGAATCATTGGCTACGATGGCGTACAGTTGATGATAAAAATCATGATGTCTTGGAACTATGGAGAACAGACGATAAGTGGTTTTCTACAATTCGAGTTCAAGCAGCATTGAAAGTGATTAATTAATATTTTATTAGTCATCATGAACACAAAGATCCCCGACTTCTGATAGACACCTGGAGGGTAGAAGTCGGGGATATGATTTGTTAGTTTTCACAACTAATTTTTTTACTCATGTCCCTCTTGTCTTAAGATTTTTTCCCTTCTGATACAAGTTTTACAAGAATATTGCTTGTAAGGTCTAATAGTTGATCCAAGAAAAACCCGATAGCGCCAATATAAATGACACCTTCGATAATATTATTATAGTTACCACCTCTGTAAGCATTCCAAATCAAAAACCCCAACCCTTTTCCGATTGTCAACATTTCAATTGCAATCACAGTAAACCAAGCTATCCAAAGACCAGTTCTTAAAGCATCAAATATATAATTTATTGCTACACGAAAATTATTATCTTGGAGACGACTTTTTCGCATACCCGTAGCTGTGTTAATCATTACTGACCAGATAGCACTAAAAAAAACAACCATACTTGCTGCTACTTCTACTTCTTTAAAAAAGATGAAAGCGAGTGGTACAAGTGCTATGGAAGGAATACTGTAGGGAATTTGTAGCAATCGCTTACATAGTTGATAAAGTAAGGGATTTATACCAATTGCACTTCCCAGCAAAATCCCTAATATTGCAGCAGGAATAAAACCTACAAATAATAACTGTAGGCTAGATAAAAAATCTAACAATTTACTATGCTCCATGCCTCACGATTTCAATTTGAACATCTCAGGAATAGAAGTTTTGTAGTAAACAATACAGCACAAACAAGCAATTTGAATCGCACTTATTCCTAAGAAAATATGAAAGTCGGGCTTTATAAAATCTATCAAAAATCTAAAACTTAAATAACAAACTAAATAAAATTTAAATAAATCACCTTCTTGGTATTGATAGCGACTGCGAAGGCGTATAAATATAATTAAAATGATTAAAAATATGATTTCATATAATTGGGTGGGATGACGGAGAATGCCATCACCAAAATCTACGCCCCAAGGTAATTTTGTGGCAGTTCCATAAGTGCGATCGCTCAATCCTGTTAAAAAGCAACCAATCCTACCAATCGCTGTTCCTAGTATTAATGGATAGACAAATACATCACCAGTAGAACGCTTCACACCAATAATTTTTTTGGTAATTTCTACCCCAATAACAGCACCTAATAAAGCTCCGACAACTGTTTTACCTTGCAACAATAGTAATAAAAATAGCTGGGGATTTTGCCAAAATAAATCAACATGTTGCAGTAAAACTAACACTTTTGCACCCACAATAGCACCCAGCATTCCACCCACAATAATAGAAGTGCGCTGTGGGGGTGTAATAATATCCTTGCGGACATTACGCAAGACTAAACGTAACGCCACACCATAAGCTATGGATTCAAATAAAATATGTGGGTGAATCCGCAATGAACCCAGATAAAAATAAACGGGAAATGTCATTGATTAAGAGTCAAGTGTCAATAGCCAAAAATCAAATGTCAGTAGTTATTCACAAATGACCAATGACAAATGATCAAGAATTATTTTCCCATCTTCCGCTTCATCTCTTCCAACTCAGCTTCAGTTTCCCAACGGCGAAATGTTTCTTCTAAAGGATCATTCCCGCTAGAATAACTACGGCTTTGATTTGACCAACCAGCACTTTCAACACGCTGTTGTGCTTGTGCTTTTGCACGTGCGTTTTGTGCTTCCACAGCTTTCGCTTGTACTTCCTGACGTCGTTGTTGAACCTTCTTGAGTAAATCTTGTGCTTGGGTAATGCGTTCTTTGACTCCTTGCATTTGTCCCCACTGCTGATTTCCTTGGCGCAAAAGTGCAGCTTCTCTTTCTTGTGCTTTTGCTGCTAAATCCTCTCTACCACCATTTTTTGCCTTTTGGACACGGATGTGCCATCTTTGAATTTCTTGCGCTGTGGACAAAATTTCGTCTTGCGATCGCTTCTCTTGTAATTGTAGGTCTGCAATTAACTTTAAAGTATCTTCCTCTTGCTCCCGCAGCTGCTCTAATAACGCTTCTAATTCCAGATGCGGATTACTTCGCAAGAATTCCTCTAAACGATTTTCCAGAAACCGACTCAAATCATCAAATAAACCCACAGCTAGAACTCCAGAGATGAAGTATATCATTTTATTGTAGTCATGATTATCACCTGCGAAAACTTACTGAGAAAATAAAAAGGCAAATATGCAAGTGAAAAAAACTTTTAAGATTTGGTTTAATTTCAATAATATTTTTAGTATTTAGACTGAGGCTTTAGCTTCAAGCATCCTTCTCAATGTTGAAATATTTTATAAATATCTTGCTGAATTTATAGGCTATATCGAGCCAAGTGGAGCATAAATTATCTTTTTGATAAAATCAAACAAGTTGGCTCAAAGGGTAGAGTTAAAGGGATAAAAAATTTATTTACCCTTTACTTTTCCCTTTAGTTTTTTCCTGCTTATTTACATTTTTGAACGCAACTGAGCAAAACGACTTAATGCACTAAATTGCGGCTTATTTTTGAAGTCATCTAAGTGCATAAGTTTTGCGTTTTGAGCAAGCCGCTGTCCGACAATTTCTTGATAAACAGCTTCATAACCATCTACCATTTTTCGCACGCTGAAATTATTTTCGACATGCTCACGACATGCATAGCGATCAAGTTTTTCCACCTTGCTCACAGCATCAACGCATTCTGTAATATTGTTACAGATAAAACCAGTTTTACCGTGAGCAATTACTTCTGGAACTGAACCCATATTCATCGCAATCACGGGTGTCCCTGCTGCCATTGATTCTACCATTACTAATCCAAATGGTTCTCGCCAAGTAATAGTAAATAAAGTTGCTACTGCACCACCCATCAGAGCATTTTTCTGAACATGATTTGCTTCACCCAAATATTCTATTTGCTTCCCATCAATGAGAGGTTTAACTTCTTTTTCAAAATATTCTTGATCAACTACATCTATTTTGCCTGCCATTTTTAAACGCCAACCAGCTTCTTTCGCAATTTGTATTGCTATATGCGTTCCTTTTTCTAGTGATATTCTACCCAAAAACGCCAAGTAGGGTGGTTCTTCTGGTTGAGCATGAAATTGATGGCTACTGACATCAATTCCATTATAAACTGTTGCTGCATAATTCAACCCTAACCTTGGTTCACGCTGTGAATGAGAAATACTCACGTAAGGTTGATTTTTAGCATGTACAAATAATTTTTCGTTATCGGGTGTAAAAATTCCGTGCAACGTATGTACAGTAGGTGTCTTAACTAAATTAACATAGGGTAATGCATTGCAACCCATATGAGAGTGAATGATATCAAACTCATCTGCTGATTCATACACTCGACTCAATTCCAACATCTCGTAGACGCCGTACTCTTTGATAGTTTTATCCAGCCGTAAAGCACGAGGATGAACTGATACTAGCTTTGCTAAAGTGAGAGAATCTCCCGATGCAAATAGCGTGACTTCGTGTCCACGTCGGACTAACTCATCGGTTAATAAACCCACTACTAACTCAGTTCCACCGTAACCTGGAGGTGGTACTCTTTCCCACAGTGGAGCAACCTGAGCAATTCGCATAAAAGACTCCTGAAAAGAAAGATTAGAATTAAAAAGCGGCTACGTTTTTTCTAATATGTGTTTTAAAGCAACTCATTTAATTTGAGAGTCTGTTTGAAACACTAGTCGAGCCAGGGATTAATACAAACTCTATATTTATCTAAAGGAAATTGTTGTCTACCCTTGGTGTGGATATATTAGCTTTTAGGTATGAAAAAGAAGTTATTTACAGCACAAATTATTTATAAATGGATTTGTCATCAGTCTTGCGAAAGATCACAGGGTAATTAAACTCATCTAAAAAGCATATATCACGTGATGTGGAACATTTAGCAGTGTATTAGCTCCCCGAACTCACAGGAAAGGGAGAGAAGTTTCATCTGTATTGCATTCTTGTTTTAAATTGGTATGAGTTGGTATTAGGTTATAGTTAGAGGTAGCATTTGAGTCTCTATATTTCTCATTTATAAGTGCTGCAAAATTCTGTTGAAATAGCTAGAATAAAATTAATATCAGATCCAAATTTCAATTTCTTTTGTTTTATTAAATCAAAGTCGGTTTGATTTTGATGGATGACTATTTGTATTCAGGATTGTTGAAGTGAGGAGTGTATAGCTTCAATTCCTAATTTGCTCTGCAATAAATTCGGAGCTAATTTGTACCTCACGCTTGTTGAAATCTGCTGTAGCATCAGTCAGTTTAAACGGACTCAAATACTTTCCTAGTCAGATTTATCTGACTTCCGCGATGCAGCGCAGAATTTTTTTGATTGGCGGAATGAAAAGTTGGTACAAGGTCTGAACAAGCAGACATTAATAATCAATTAATCAATTCTCGAAATAAGTGCTTATGAACCGTCTAAATAATTTGTTTCAAAACAAAGCCATTTTATGGGTCAGTGTTGTTCTTGTGCTTGTTGTTTACTGGATGATTGTGAATTTTGCTATGTAAACAGATTGAATTAATTATTAAATATAGCAATTCTAATCATTAGTGAACAACAAGATCCTCTACTTAGAATACTAGTGGCGAATAAGGGCTAAGAGGATGTTTGTAAAGTCTGGGTTTGCTTGATTCAAAAATCAAGTTTCAAATCCTAATAATTAAATGCACACAGATAACAATCACCTGTGTGCATCAATCATCTATTAAGATTTAATATTTAGTATGTCGGTACAGATGGATCAATCTCCTTACTCCAAGCCAGAATACCACCCTTGACGTTTGTACCATCAATTCCTGCTTGCTTGAGAATTCCTAAAGCTTTTGCAGAACGCATACCCGACTTACAATGGACAATCAAGCGATGACCGTTAACTAATTCCTGGACTTTGTCTACACCATTACCATTTTCGATATCAGGTAAAGGTACTAATACCGAACCAGGAATCTTAGCAATTTCATATTCATGTGGGTTGCGGACATCCAGCAGTACAAAATTGTCACTACCAGTATCCAACAACTGCTTCAATTCCTGTACAGTCATTTCGGAAAGTTCCATTTGCTGTTTCGCCTCCTCTGCTTGCGCTTGTGGAATACCGCAGAATTGTTCGTAATCTATCAACTTTTCAATTACTGGACGTATCGGATTGGGACGCAATTTCAATTCGCGGAATTTCATTTCTAAGGCATTGTAAAGCAGTAAGCGTCCACTTAAAGTATTGCCTTGACCAATGATAATTTTAACGGTTTCTGTTGCCTGGATGACACCAATAATTCCCGGTAAAATTCCCAAGACACCACCTTCTGCACAAGAGGGAACCATTCCTGGTGGTGGGGGTTCTGGATACAAATCACGGTAATTTGGCCCACACTCGTAGTTAAATACCGTTGCTTGACCTTCAAAACGGAAAATTGAACCGTAGACGTTGGGTTTATCTAGCAATACACAAGCATCGTTGACAAGATATCGCGTTGGGAAATTATCAGTTCCATCAACGACAACATCATAAGGTTTAACAATATCGAGGGCGTTTTCGGAACTCAGACGAGTTTCGTATAGATCAACCTGACAATAGGGGTTAATTTCGAGAATGCGATTCTTGGCTGATGCAATCTTGGGTTTACCTACCCAAGAAGTACCGTGAATCACCTGGCGTTGGAGGTTGGAAGTATCAACAACATCGAAATCAACAATACCGATGCGTCCAATACCCGCCGCAGCCAGATATAAAAGTAACGGTGAACCTAGTCCACCTGTACCGATACACAGTACACTAGCAGCTTTGAGACGCTTTTGCCCTTCTAATCCTACTTCCGGCAAAATTAAATGTCGGGAGTAGCGTTCGTAATCGTCTTTCGTCAGCTGGATTTCATCCAAATTCGGATTTAGCATAGCAGTTAGATGAGGAAGCGCGGACTTTTTATCCTACCCAAAAACGATACCCTTTGTGTCTTTGTATCTTTAGTGGTTTTTAAAATAACTTTTCAATTGTTTCTGGTTGGAACTGGTGGTGATCATCAAGACACCAGCTGTTGATCTCACCAGCTTTGCCATTTTGCACAGAAACAATAATGTATGAGTATTCTTGCCAAGCACACTGTCGGTCAAATTCTGAGGGAATTGCTGAATGGTCAGGATGAGAGTGATAAATACCTATTATATCGATAGAACGTGTCCGTGCTGCTTTTTGTGCTTGTAACATGACTTGAGGTGCGATCGCATACCTGCACTTTTTCCCATATACAATTTCATCACCAGGAAAATCCAGCGCTGCTTCCGCACTCCAAGCATTTTCTGTGGGCATAATTTCTACTACAGTTTTGCCATCATTACCACGATGACCAAAAATAATTCCACAGCACTCCTCAGGATAAGTAGTTTCGGCATGATTGTAGATAGTTTGTAAATTTTGGGAAGTAAGTTTAATCATAATAAAACTGTTATTAGTTAGTAGTTAATATAGGAATCCGGTTTAATCTATGAACTTACTTGTGAAGATAGGGAACAGGAAACAGGGAACAGGAAGTGTACCTAAATTCACAAAAATCAAATAGTATTCCTAATAGTTGATTTCTAACCACTAACTACTAATTTATCTATGACTAAGTTTATCGATGAACAATTCCAGTAGTTCTTTGACTTCCACTGTTTTGCTGACTAGGCGATCGTAATCAGAAGAATCGAGCATATCCAATTCATAACACAGCAGCAGATAATACTCTACCTCAATGGCTGCATCTTTTGCGGTTTCCAAAAAATTAACTTGCTCTTCTGTCTCTTCGCGATTGCATCCCTGGGCTATTTTAACGGGGATTGCGGAACAGGCTAAACGTATTTGTTGCGTTAACCCCAGTAATTCTTCTTCGGGGAAAGACTGGGTGGTTTCATAGACTGCAACTGTTAACTCATGGGCTTTTTCCCATTCTTTGAGTTCTCTGAAGTCTGTCATTTTGATTGTATACCCCTAAAAAATAGTAGGGTGAGTACTACCCACCCTACTACTATGCCATTCGATGGGGGCTAGTGCTAGTTGTTAGGTGTTTGTTATTTGGGTAAGGAATTTCTTAACCCAATAGCTACGCTAAGGTATTTATGAGATATAACGCTATTGATTACAATCAGAAGAATAAGCCTTATTTTCAAGCAATTATTTATAATTATCTTCATCACATGCCACCTTTACCTACATACACTAAAAAACCTCAGACAGAAACCTACACTGAAATTATTGATGTTCGCTCTCCCAGAGAATTTAGCGAAGATCATATTCCAGGTGCAATCAATTTACCCGTACTCAATAATTCTGAACGCACAGAAGTAGGAACTATATACAAACAGATCAACACGTTTCAAGCTAGAAAAGTTGGTGCAGCTTTGGTAACAAAGAATATCTCTGAGCATATCACTCAACACTTTGCCAAGAAAGAAAAGAGCTATCATCCTCTTGTGTATTGCTGGCGGGGTGGACAGCCTTCTTTAAGTATGGCTTTAGTACTTGGTCAAATTGGTTGGCGCGTAACTCTACTTGAAGGTGGCTACAAAACTTATCGTGCTTATGTGCGTCAACAAATAGAAGAATTGCCCAAAAAATTTACCTACAAAATACTGTGTGGTTTAACTGGTAGTGGTAAAACATATATTTTAAGGCAAATGCGTGAGCGTGGCACTCAAGTATTAGATTTAGAGAATTTGGCTCAACATCGTGGTTCTGTATTTGGTGAAGAATGGCAAGATAAACTTTCATCCCAGCCTACTCAAAAGTACTTTGAATCCCTACTATTGCAACAATTCCAAAGCTTTAATCCTAACCAGCCAGTTTGGATAGAGTCAGAAAGTAGAAAAATAGGTAAAGTCTATTTACCGAAGTCTTTGTGGGAAAAAATGAAACAGGCATGTTGTGTAGATATTCAACTACCCATTACAGCCAGAGTCAAGTTTCTTTTACAAAAATATTCCCACTTTATAGAATATCCTGATATTTTAAAAGCAAAATTAGAAAAACTCAAAGACCGCTATGGCTGGGAAAAAGTAAATCAATGGTATCAATTAATTGATGCTGAAAAGTGGGAATTATTGATCAGAGATATTTTAGCTAATCACTATGATCCAACTTATCGCAAGTCAATTCAACGAAATTTTAGTAATTTCAAAGAGATGCGATATCTCTACGATTTATCTGATGAGAGTATACACGCGTTGTTAGATTTAAGTTTGTAGTGGTGATGTGTTAGCCTGAAATTTAAATATCAGTCTCATAACTAAAGTCCAATATTAAATTTCACAAACAAATATTCTTGTATCAATTTAGATTTACCAAGCGACTTACCGAACGGCTACTTCCCATCTTTTTTCTGTCTGTTTGAGTTCAAAAGTCTGGCTTGACTGCAAAAATTTAATAAAATTACTATTTAACTGCAAATTTTTAATTGTTTCAGTAATTGATTTGCTTGGCAATTCTGAAAATAAGGCATGATCAGTATGATTTGAGTTGAGGAATTCTATTAATTTTGCTGTGAATGCAGATTCATTGCGACTACTACGCCAGTCTATATTTCTATATTTTTCTAGCAATAACTCTGGTTATTGTTCTTGAATGAGTGCGATCGCTTGATAAACGCAGTTACTTATCTTATTGATCAAGGTAGTCTCATCAGGTTTCAGCAAAAGATTGTCATTGGCCATACTCAAACACTGGAGGGAAGAGTTATCGCTCACACTTTCATGAAAGAAACTAATGTTTTATGTTATATCTAATCACTATCTATCTGAAAGTCGTAAAACTACTGAGGAAAAACCGTTTTGTATTTTGTGCCTCTCCTTTAGGACAATCGCCTATTCCCCGATTCCCGATCCTCGTTCCTCTAAATGCTGCTTTAAACCTTCTGGGATATTTACCGCTTTATCTAAACCACGCACATCTTCCCATTCTAAATTTTCATTCCAAGTCATTTTTTCTAAGTTGGCGTCGCTGAGGTCTGCGCCACCTAAAATTGCATAACTCAGGTTTGTGTAGCTGAGATCAGCACCACTAAGGATCGCACCACTCAAGTTACTACCACTGAGGTTGGCGCTGCTAAGGTTGGCGTAGCTCAGGTCAGTAGCCAAAAGAATTGCGTCGGTGATGTCTGCGCCAGTGAGATCAGCTTCGTTGAGCACCACGCCACTGAGATCGGCTTCGTTGAGAATCACATTGGTGAGGTCTACACCACCAAGGTCTGCACCCAGAAGAATGGCACTTTTAAGGTTAGCACCATTGAGTTTTGCACCGTTGAGTTTGGCATAACTGAGATCAGCACAGATGAGAATGGCATTTCTCAGGTTTGTGCTAAAAAGAATGGTGTCGCTGAGGTTAGTGCTTTTGAGATTAGCATGATTGAAATTTGCACCACTAAGATCAGCACGGCAAAGATCAGCATAATCAAGATTAGCACCATTGAGGTTGGCATCACTGAGGTTCGCGCCAAAGAGAATCGCGTGATTAAGATAGCTACTGCTGAGTTTTGCATCCCTCAGATTAGCACTGGTTAAGTTAGCATGGCTAAGATCGGCACCACTAAGGTTAGTGCTGCTGAGGTCAGCGTGACTGAGATCAGCACGATAAATATCAGCACAACTAAGATTAGCACCACTAAGGTTACTACTGCTCAGGTCAGCACACCTGAGATTAGCACCACTGAGGTTAGCACCACTGAGGTTAGCATCACCAAGGTTGACAGCGCTGAGATTAGCACCGCTAAAGTTAACACCAGTCAGATTTGCATCTCCAAGATAAGCACCACTGAGATTAGCACCGCTAAAGTTAACACCAGCCAGATTCACATCCCCAAGATAAGCGCCACTGAAGTTGTTACCTTTGAGGAATTCGCCAACAACATTAGCAAAATTACCAATTTCGATCGCATCACTATAATTGATCACACGCAGCAGTTGGGATGTAAAAAAATTATCTTTGTGCCGTTGACCAGAGGGATAAAAATTTATTTGGGCTTTAATCTCATCTTGCTGTTGGGCATAACGATGCAATTCCAAGAGTAAAATCAACACATTCAGTCCTGTATTGATGTCTACTTGTCGCAGTCCGATCGCAAGATTTTGGGCTTGCAACTGCAACATCTTTTTCTGTGGTAAGTTCTCACTGGGTAGTGCATCTATAAATACCCCTTCACACCAACGACGATAAAAATCTGCTAAACGCTGAAATAACAGTACAGGTCGAAAATTCTTACTAGTAACCAACCTCTGCATTACTGCTTCGACAATTTCAATTTTGAATGCAGTATTTCCCAATAACTCATAAATATTCTCATCTAACTGGCGATCGCTGATATGAAAATTCCATCTATCGCTAGTTTTTGTCCATTCTTCCAAACTTTGTTGCAATTGTTCTGGTAACACCAGTTCTTTGTAATTCTTTTGAGTCTTGTTACTTTTTACTAAAGTCAAAACCCCTTCAAGTTCTAGACCCGTTACATTAGCTCTCTCTTGTTCTTCAATTCTTCTAACATAACTTACCAAACGCTTCCACACTTGATATAATCGTGCCATATATGTATCTGTTAATACTGCTAACTCAATAATGTTCATCCCTAAATATCGGACTTTTTCGTGACAATGTGATTGTCGAACACGTTGCTCATGTGTACTAGTTTATACATAATGCTGTTTTAAGCTATTACTCAACATTTTCCTCTGATTTCAATAAAAATGTCTGCTTAAAAACGTTTTCGTTTTTCATGAACTGTAAGCTGTCTAATTGAGTTGTTATGCTAACTTGTCAGCATCTTTAAATTTGATCAAATATCAAAACAATAGTTCTGTTTGCTACAGATATAGTTGTTAGCAAAAATACTACAGTAAAACATCGCAGAAAAGCTCATCAATGTCATTAACAGCTAACATAAAAGTTTTTTGCTTGATATTGAGCGTTAATATAAATTGTCATCTGCCAGAAGTTTAAGTTTTTACTGGAGAATATTTTTAATAGACCGTAGCAAG
The DNA here is from genome assembly GCA_024239075.1 of Fischerella sp. CENA71. GTDB lineage: Bacteria > Cyanobacteriota > Cyanobacteriia > Cyanobacteriales > Nostocaceae > Pelatocladus. Next base: position 61,618 of record JANBVI010000057.1, read on the forward strand.
TCAGCCAATAGTAGCAGTAAGGACATTTTGCCTTGCAAGTATTAAAAATGAGATAATGAACGAAGCCAGGAACTTTCGGATGAAGAGACTAATTTATTATGTTGTTGCTTTACCTAGTTTGTTTTTAGGAACAATCATCGCTAGCGGTAAGACACTGGCTGTAGAAGCGGGGAATCAGGAGATAGATAAAGTCTCTGTATCTGGTAAGATTACCATGCCGATGTCTTCTCCTCTACCTTTATCTAAGGTTTGGGTGATTAAAAACAATCAACAATCACAGCGTCAATCTTTCATTTGGGTAAAAAATACTCAAAAAATTGAGCAGCAGCCTTTTTTACTGCTCGCGAAAGATTCAGAGAAGCCGGGTAAAGATAAACCAGAAAAACCAGATGATAAACCCGATTCTACTTCCAAACCATCAAAAAAAGAAGAATTAGAAGACTTTAACACAGTCATCAAAAATACTCAAAAGCAGCAAGGTTTATTTACTATTTACCGCAACAAAGAAGACAATAAAATATATTTAGAGGTTAAACCAGAGCAACTTAAGAAAAATTTTCTTGCCACAGCAACCTTAGAATCAGGCATTGGTGAAGCGGGTATCTATAGTGGTATGCCTTTGCAGGATTTCTTGTTTTATTTCGAGCGTGTTAATGATAAATTAAACTTTGTTGTCCGCAACGTCAATTTTCGTACTCGTGAAGGAGATCCCCAGGCGCGATCGCTAGCGCGTTCATTTAGCGACTCAGTTCTGTATTCTATAGAAATCAAAAGCATTCATCCCCAAAGCAAATCTATATTAATCGACCTTAGTGATTTGCTACTCACAGATATCGCGGGATTAACTTCAAGTTTGGGATTACCTGGAAGTGCTGATGAATCTTATTTTGGCAACACCAAAGCTTTCCCACAAAATGTCGAAATTGAATCTGTGATGAATTTCTCTAGTAGTAGCGATGATGAAGAAGATGAAGAAACACAAAGCTTCATTACCGTACCAGATAGCCGTGGCTTTACCTTACGGGTTCACTACAGTCTTTCTCAACTCCCAAATAATAATTACCAACCCCGGCTAGCAGACGATCGCATCGGCTATTTTCTCACCGCCTACCAAGACTTATCCAACGATGAACGCAAAGAACCGTTTGTCCGCTACATTAACCGTTGGCATTTAGAAAAACAAGACCCCAAGGCCTCTATCTCTCCCCCCAAAAAACCCATAGTCTTTTGGATTGATAACGCCGTACCCCTAGAATACCGCGCTGCCATTACTGAAGGCGTCTTGATGTGGAACAAAGCCTTTGCAGCAGCCGGATTTAAAGATGCAATCCAAGTCAAACAAATGCCCGATAATGCCAAATGGGACGCTGCGGATATCCGTTACAACACAATTCGCTGGATTAACACCGTAGATGGATATTTTGCGATGGGGCCTTCCCGTGTCAATCCACTCACAGGAGAAATCTTAAACGCCACAATTTTAGTAGATGCGAGTTTTGTCCGCGCCCTAAAAAACGAGTATCGTCAAATTATCCAACCCAACGAACAAAAAAGCAGAACTTCCTTAACAGCATTAATGCAAAATCGTTTGCTTTGTACCAATGGTTTAGAAGCAAACCAAAACCCAGTCAAGTCAAAGTTATTTACCAAACACCTATCGAAACTAGCTGGAGAATATGACCTTTGTTACGGTATGGAAGCTGCTAATCAATTTGCTTTTGGTTCCATAGCAATGTCACTTCTTCAACCAACACCTCCAACTAATGAGCAGGTGAAAAATTATATCCATCAATATTTAAGGTTAATTATTGCTCACGAAGTCGGACATACTCTGGGGTTACGGCACAATTTCCGTGGTAGCACGATGCTGACACCAGAACAACTGAATAATACAGATATCACCCACCAAAAAGGGCTAGTTTCATCTGTAATGGATTATATTCCTCCAAATATTGCCCCTAAAGGTCAAAAACAAGGAGATTATTTTCCTAACATGGTTGGGCCTTATGATGATTGGGCAATTCAATACGGCTACACTCAATTTTCAGCAGCAACCCCCACAGCCGAAAAACCCTTTTTGACTAAAATTGCCGAAAAGTCAGACCAGCCAGAATTGACTTATGCTACAGATGAAGACATGTATGACCTAGATCCGACTGCTGACGCTTGGGATAACAGCAACAATGTTTTAGTTTATTCTCAATGGCAGTTAGACAATGCCCGGATTATATGGGATCGTCTCAACGAGCGTGGCCCTGTCGATGGCGATAGCTATAGCGATGTTAGAGAACAGTTTGGTACAGTCTTGGGAAATTATTTCCAAAATATTTTTTACACGACAAAATACATTGGCGGACAATCTTTTTATCGTGTTCATCCTAATGATGAACAAAGAAAACTACCCTTTCAACCAGTACCATTAGAAAAGCAACGGCAAGCATTAGCGCTTTTGCAAAAATATGTCTTTGCTGAAGATGCTTTTAACTTCTCACCAGATTTGCTGAATAAATTAGCCCCATCCCGTTGGCGACATTGGGGTAGTAGTCCCCGTATCGGTCGCTTAGATTATCCGATTCATGAGTGGGTATTGTTCATGCAAAGTCTAGTGTTGTGGGATTTGCTTTCAGGCGATCGCCTCTCCCGCCTTAAAGACATGGAATACAAAAATAAACCCGAAAATTCCCTGACATTACCTGAGTTATTTAATACTCTGCAAAATGGGATTTGGACAGAAGTATTAAAACCTCAAGGCAAAACCATCGAGATTTCTAGCCTACGTCGAGGCTTACAGCGTCGATACGTGGAAACTCTCAATGAAATGGTATTGCGAAAACAAGAGGTTCCAGAAGATGCCCGGACTCTAGCTTGGTATAACCTGAAACAACTATCTGAAAAACTGGATAACGTTCGTGGTGGTGATGAATATACCAAAGCACATTTATTAGAGACACGCGATCGCATCAAGAAAGTTTTGGATGCACCTTTGCAGGGAAATTAGAGAAGAAGATGGGGAGTGTGGGGAGAAAAAGAAGCATTCTTTGAGTTAAGAAGCCATACTTGCTCTTAGTGTCTTTGTGTCTTTGTGGTTAAAAAATAATTATTGAAACACATAGACGCGCCAGCGGCTACCTACGGAAGCCACTCCGTGTCTACCCGCAGGGTAGACACTAAGACACCAAGAAAAATACATTGTTGTGTGTTGTGCGATCGCGACAAAAGTGTTGATTACGATAAAGGTAAATGGAAAAATGACCCTTACTTTTGATCAAAATGCTTATCGCAATCTCTTGGCGGAGATTACTCCCACAGCAATTGAAACAGAACAAGAGTACGAACGTGTTTTGCAAGTAGTAGAACAGCTAACTTTTAAGAAGAATCGCACGATTGAAGAGCAAGTCTTACACAAGTTACTAGTAATATTGGTTGAAGCATATGAAACGCAAAATTATCCGATGGATGAATCTGCGCCTCATGAAATTCTCCAACACATTATGGAAACCAGTGGTACTCGTCAAGCTGATTTAGTAGGTATTATTGGCTCAAGCGGTGTAGTGTCGGAAGTTGTGAATGGTAAACGTTCGATCAGCAAGGCACAAGCCAAAGCCCTTGGCGATTATTTCAAAGTATCGCCTAGCTTATTCATCTGAGTACAACCTCACAACAGATCAGTCAAAGAAAACTGCCGTTGTTTATCTAATTCTTGCAACCGCAATTTTTCTTTATAAAAAGCTTGGTAATATGATTGCCAACGCTCAGGTTCAGCTTTTGGATCAGTTTGTTCCCACAATTCCAAGAAATGACGATAACGTTTTTCTCTCAATACTCGTTCCATACAAGCAGTAGTTGCTTGAACGACATGGGGAGTACGTAATATTTCTTTCTCATTTTTTTCGTTGAGTTGAAACAGATGGGAAACTAACGCCATTTCTTCAGAAAATTCCAAACATTTATCTTGCACCATTGAGATGAAGTCATCTTCTAAATTATCAGATGCAAGTTCTAAAATTTGTCGCCACAAAAAGCGATGGTGAGAAAGACTAAATTGTAAATCTCTTTCTTCTAAAGCATCATTGATGGCTTGGCGCTGTTCAGGACAATGGAGATATATTCGCAGTAATAAAGCTTCTGCTTGTTCTAGTAAACTTTTTTCTGAAGTTACAGAAGTTTTTTTATTTGTTTGTGTTGATAAATCTTGGTTTTGTCTGTACTGCGATCGCGCTATAGTTCTGATATTATTTTGCGGCGCAACTTGAGTCAAAAGATTTTCGACTCGCAAGGGTACTAGTCTGGCGTCTCCTAAAGCTAAAATTTCTGCACAATAAGAAACATAATAATTAAGCGTATCAATATTAGTAATATTTTTGAGTAATTTAACTAATTGCTGCGAGACTTGCTGAAAATCTGTAGCTTGTTTCAAGTCCCGATCTTTTGTGATTTGCTGAATTTGCCAATTTAACCACAAAGGTGCATTCGCTAACAGTTGTTGATAATCTGCGGATGTATGTGTATGTAAGTATTCATCGGCATCTTTACCATCGGGTATATTGAGAATTTTTAGTTGTACTTCGCCTTTGTACGCCAGTTCCGCAATTTCTCCTATCGCCCTTTCGGTGGCGATATTACCAGCTTTATCGGCGTCAAAGTTGAGTATTAGTTGTTTCGAGTCGGTGTAGCGTAATAATATGCGTACTTGGTCTATACTGAGGGCAGTACCCAAAGAAGCAACAGCGTTACTAATGCCAGCTGCATGAAGAGCGATCGCATCAAAATATCCTTCCACGACCACGGCTTGATCCATTTGGGAAATACCAGCTTTAGCTTTGTCAAGAGCAAATAAAGTTTTACCCTTATTAAATAGTTCAGTTTCTGGTGAATTAAGATACTTCGGTTGTTCATCTCCCAAAGTTCTACCGCCAAAAGCAATCACCCGTCCCATAACATCGTGAATCGGAATCATTAAGCGATCGCGAAACACATCATAATACCCACTGCTTTCTTTGCGGGGTTTAATTAATCCGGCTTTCTCCACCAACTGCACTGGATAGCGTTTATCTTCTACTAAATAACGGTAGAGAGTTTCCCAAGCCGCAGGGGCGTAACCCAAGTTAAACTGCACAATAGTCTCGTCTTGTAGTTGGCGTTTTTGTTGCAGATACTCAAGGGCGACTTGTCCTTGGGACTGTCTGAGGGCATGTTGATAAAATTGGGCAGTAGAAGCGAGAATTTCGTAGAGTTGCGATCGTTCTGATAATTGTCTTTGTAACTCTTGTCTCTGTTCTGGTTCGAGAGTTTGCACAGGAATTTGGTAACGTCGCGCCAAATCTAGCACCACTTCCGCAAAAGAATGCTTATGCAAGTCCATGAGAAACTTGATTGCATTCCCCCCTGCTTGACAGCCAAAACAGTAATACATTTGCTTTGTAGGGCTGACGGTAAAACTGGGGGATTTTTCGTCGTGGAAAGGACACAAGCCCACAAAATCTTTACCACGCCTGCGTAAAACAACGTGTTCCGAAATGACATCATAAATGTCAGCCCGTTGTTTAATTTCCTCTATAGTATCTGGGTGTAGGCGCGGAGTGTACATATTAAATCATTGGGGAGCGGAGATCGGGGGATTGGGGATTGGAAATAATCAGCAAATAACAAATGACAAATGACCAATGACCAATAACAAAGGACAACTGATAGCTATTATATTCTTGTTCCCAAGCCAATAATGATGTATTCAATTACTTACACTAAGATTCTATTAAGAGGAAATACTGAAAATGGGACGTGTTTTTCTTTCCGCAGCTCACGGAGGCAAAGAAACGGCTGGAATTGATCCAGGTTCGATGGCTGGAGGTACAACAGAAGCCAGAGAAATGATTTTGTTGCGTGATTTAATTTTGACAGAATTAAGGTCGCGCAGTTTTGAAGTGTTATCAGTTCCCGATGACTTGAGTGCCAAGCAAACTATAGACTGGATCAATTCTCGTGTTCGTCGTGGTGATGTCGCCTTGGAAATTCACGCTGACGCTGCTAGTAGCCCTGCTGTGCGTGGGGCTGGTGTTTTTTATATTGCCAACAATGATGAACGCAAAAGCAATGCAGAATTAGTATTAATGGGTTTACTACGTCGCGTTCCACAATTACCTAACCGAGGAGTGAAAGCAGATACAAATTCGGGCATGGGTAGTTTAGCATTTTGTCGCCAGATACAAGCACCAGCTTTGTTAATGCAAGTTGGTTTTTTGAGTAATCCGGAAGATCGTGATTTACTACAAAACCGCCGTCGTGATTTTGCTGCGGGTATCGCTGATGGACTCGCTGCTTGGAGTCGTACTGTTGACCCTGGTTCAGAAGATAGTGAACCCACTTACCCAGCAATTAATATTAACATTAATGGACAAAAATATTCCGAACAAGGGATATTAGTTGATGGTAATGCTTATATTCCAATTGACTTAGCGGATCGCTTACAAATTGATCTATCAAAAGCACCAAATGTCCGCCGGATTACCTATCGTCGAGTTGTTTATGTTAAAGCTATTGAACTCCGAGAATTTCATATTTCTATCAGTTGGGATAGTACCAGTCGTACCGTAACTTTACGTTCTAACTTAGTAATTTGCTCTGGTCAAGTTGACAAAATCATGTCGCATGGTAATGCTTCTGAAGTACAGCTACAAATATTTCTCAAAAATAATAATGAAAATGCCTTAGCCAAGTTTCCTGATATCGGCAAACTCTATCGGGAAGAAGCTGCAATCGAAGGGGTTAACTATGATATTGCTTTCTGTCAAATGTGTGTAGAAACAGGTTTTTTACGCTTTGGTGGTGATATTAAATTAGAACAAAATAACTTTGCAGGTTTAGGAACAATTGGCGGAGGTAGTGAGGCTGCAAGTTTTGAAAGTGCCAGAATTGGCGTGAGGGCGCATATTCAACACTTGAAAGCTTACGCTAGTTTAGAACCTCTCGTACAGGATGTAGTAGATCCAAGATTTCGTTTTGTCACTCGTGGAATTGCCCCTTTACTAAGTCAATTATCAGGGCGATGGTCAGCAGATTTAAATTATGGCGACAAGATAATAGCAATGCTCAAACGTCTGTATGAATCAGCAGGATTGATGTAGAAGAAAATTATTTAGCTTTTATTTTGAAAATATCTACAGATCAATCTACCAGGATCAACATCATCAAATGGCACAATTTTCCCATCTTCTTCAACTTTATTTTGCTCACGACAGTTGTAAATTTCCAGGGGTCTTGTAACTCCATCTACACTGACTATTGCTCTATATTCCCAATAATTTTTAGCACTGCGTTTAATACTAATAATGCAAATTTGGTGTCCTTGCAAATTTCGACAAACAGAAGCTTGAACAGGAAATATGACAGAGAAAAAAAGTATTATCACTAAACCAAAAATGATACAAGCTGATAAATATTTAATTTGCATGATGTTCAGTATAATTTAGGGACAAATAAAACTTTTAGGTTGGGCAATACCACTCTAGAAAATTTATAAAAATCAAATGATTGTTATATCTTAACTGAGCTGAAGAGTTGTAGCGATTTTCTACGCAATCAGGTACAAAACCTCACCCCCATCCCCATCATCCAGAACTCAACTATGAAACCCTCAACTCTCGATTCCAAAGAATTTGAACAGCATTTTTCTGGGACACTTTCAGATTATGTCACTGCGATCGCTTGGTCGCCTCAAGGTACAATACTCGCTGTGGCTTCTGCTGCTGGGGAAGTCGAACTCTGGCAAAATGACGAGTTAACAACTTTGCAAACTGGCAATGATAGTTCTGTTGACTGCCTTGCTTTTTCTCATGATGGGCAATTTTTAGCTGCTGGCGGACAAAATGGTCAGGTAAAAATCTGGAAAGGAAATGAATTAATCGCTACTTTAGAAAATGCCCCTGCTTGGGTTGATCAACTAGCTTGGAGTCCCAATGCTCACCAGTTAGCTTTTAGCTTGGGGCGGCGTGTGCAAATATGGAATGCTGATACTCGTGAGATTGTTGTCATTCTCAATTTTGAGTCTTCATCAGCATTAAGTATTGATTGGCGTAGTGACGGAAAATACTTAGCGATCGCTGGTCATCAGGGTATAAAAGTATGGAATTGCCGAGATTGGAATCAAGAACCATACAGCCTACAAATACCTTCTGTCAGTCTTGCTATGGGATGGTCGCCTGATGGTAAGTATCTAGCTTCTGGTAACATGGATCGTACTATTACAGTAGTTGAAAGTCAGTTATTAGTCTCTGGTAATGACCCCCAGCCTTGGATAATGCGGGGCTTTCCTGGTAAGATTCGCGAAATTGCTTGGTCAAGTGTTGGCGATCAAAATGGTATACCGATATTGGCTTGCTGTAGCGTTGACGGTATTGTTGTTTGGCAAAAGTCTCTAGATGAGTCTCTAGGTTGGGAAGCAACTGTATTAACTAATCATGTGGATATAGTAAATGCGATCGCCTTTGCACCGAAAAGTTTTCTTCTTGCTTCTGCGGGTTCTGATGGCTGGATTTGTCTGTGGCAAGATGCTAACCAAGTATCGCAAATTCTCACAGGCGCATCAGATGGCTTTTCATGTTTAGCTTGGCATCCCCAGGGTAAGCTACTAGCTGCTGGTAGTAAGGAAGGTGAATTATTTCTTTGGGCAAAAACAGAAAAGTAAAACCTACTCACACAAATTAGGAACAATTATTACTCATCACAAGCCAGTAAAAGCTGGCTATGCTATATTTTTATAAAGTGTTTTTATCAATTTATGAACATAATCAAATTTATTTTACTTGCTTTTCCTGTAGTCTTTGCTTCTATGCTGGTGGTAGTAAATCCAGCGGCTGCATCTCCTCTCCAGCCTGCAACTGCTATCACGCAACAAAGCAGTTTGGTATCTGCACAACCTGTTCACCAATTGGTTGCGCCCAATTTATCTAGTGAATCTCACTCAATCATTGATCAACTTGGTTGTAACTGCGCTACCTGTGTGCAAGCTAAACTTCAGATAGAAGGCAAACTTTCACTGGCTGATTTACTGTAAGTTTTATCATTCAAAGCACCGTAAATATTGCCAAACAGGCTGGGGAGTTATGAATTAATTCATGACTCCTTGTTTTTTTGTTGTGCCAACACCAAACTCATTAAACTATTAACTAAGCGATCGCGTGATAAGGGAATCATTTCTTTGCCGTATAGCATTTCTTGCACGATGACATGAGATACCAAAGCACCAAAAAAAATTTGAGCGATCGCTTCTGGATCATCTAAGTTTAACTCTGGGTGAGCAGCAAGATATTTAATTAATTGTTTTTTACCCTGCTGAATCACTGTCTGAGTATAAAGTTTTGCTAATTCTGGAAAATTTTCTGACTCTGCCAAAATTAGTCGTAACAACGGCAGATAATCATAATTATCTACAACTTTAGTAAAAAATATGGTAGCTAGTTCACGTAAAAATACTGAAGGATCATCTTTGAATTCGCTATCACGAAATAGGCTCTGAAAATTCCCTATAGTCAGCCTTTCTATCAACGCTTTGAACAATCCCTTTTTATCCCGAAAGTGACTATATATAGTTTGCTTAGAAACTCCTGCTTCTGCACTCACCCGATCCATACTCGTGCCAGCATAACCTGATTTTAAAAATACATGCATGGCTCCTTGTAATATTTGCTCCTGCTTTTGTGTAACAGCAGGTGATTCATTTGTTACCAAGGTTCTAGATTCAGAGAAAGGAGTTTGTGACATAGGATGTTAAATTTTTTTGGCTATTTCTTGCTATATCATACTAAACAGTCTAGTATTGTAAACATTCTCACAGAAAGTTGGCGGGAATAAATCGCGATTTACGAAACCGTTGCGCCTTCCCTTTTTTCCCTTTTCCCAACCTCCATCAATCAACGTTGCGTGTTGAATTAGTAGGGTAAAACCATGACTCAGACTGCGCCCCAACCTACAGAAAGTCTTAAAGATACTTCCTTACCCAGGAATAAAGAAAAGCAACGCAAAAAGCCAATACCTTTGATTATTGGGTTACTGCTGTTGGTAAGTGGGATTGGCTATGGAGTCTGGAGGTGGCTGCAACCACCAATCACAGAAGACATACTCAAATTCAGTGGCAGAATCGAAGGTTACGAAACCGAAATCGGGGTGAAAAGATCAGGGAGAATTGAAACTATTTCTGTTCGAGAAGGCGTAGCAGTCAAGAAAGGACAGCAGTTAATTCAGCTAGATGATAGTACTGTCAATGAACTGCAAGATCAACTACGAGGCGCACAGGCGCAGGTATCATCAGCCCAATCAGATGAACAACAAGCGCTTGCAGACGTAGAGCGAGTTCAAGAGGAAATAAAACAAATTGATAGTCAAATTGAAGAAGCAAAATTGAATTTATTGCAGTCTCAAGGTGATACTCAAGGGCGCGTTAAGCAAGCACAGGCGAATGTCGCCGCAGCTAAAGCCCAACTCGTGCAAGCACAAGCACAAGTCAAGCAGTCAGAAGCAGAAGTAAAATTAGCAAAAGTGAACCGCGATCGCTATGCCAAACTGGTAAATGATGGGGCGATCAATCAACAACAATTTGACCAAGCCCAAACAACATACGATACCGCAGTTGCGACTGTAGACGCAAAAAAAGCAGCAGTCAATGCAGCACAGGAACAGTTAAGCGCTGCTGAAGGTGAACTAACGCAAGCCAAAACCACGGGACTTAACCCTGATATCCGTAATGCTCAAATCGAAGCACTCAAAAGACAACGACAACAAAGTCTTGCTCAATTAAAATCTGCTCAAGCCAAAGTGAAATCTGCTCAGGCAAAAATTAAAGATACTCAAGCAGCAAAACAGCAAATTCTCACTCAAATTCAAGATGCTAAGAAAGACCTAAATGTTGTCAGTCCTTTGGATGGGGTAGTAACTGCTCGGAGTGCAGAACCGGGAGCTGTTGTCAGCAATCAAACTAATATTCTCACCATTGTTGACCCTAAAACAATATATCTGCGTGGTTTTATTCCCGAAGGCGATATTGGGAATGTGCGTTTGGGACAAACTACTCAAATTTTCTTAGATTCTGCACCGAAAAAACCCTTGACAGGCAAAGTAATTTCTATTGATCCACAAGCTTCGTTTACACCAGAAAATATTTACTTCCAAAAAGATCGAGTTAGACAAGTTGTGGGTATTCGCATTAGTGTGGAAAATCCCAGTGGTTGTTTTAACCCTGAGCAACCATACAATCACAGTAACTTACCCTGTGCCAAGATTGGAATGCCTGCGGATGGGGAGATTAATTTAAAGGGGACTTCATAGGTGTAGGTTTTGCAACTCACAAACTAACTTTTGCAACTCGCAAACTAACTTTTGCAACTCACAAACTAACTTTTGCAACTCACAAACTAACTTTTGCAACTCACAAACTAACTTTTGCAACTCGCAAACTAACTTTTGCGACTCGCAAACTAACTTTTGCGACTCGTAAACTAACTTTTGCAACTCACAAACTAACTTTTGCAACTCGCAAACTAACTTCTGCAACTCGTAAACTAGCTTCACAAGTACTAAAACAGATTTTTTACTCAAAAATCTGACTTAAATCTTGTAAATCTCTTATTTAAATCAAATTTCACAAGAATACCTTCCAATACTGCTTCTTTGAAGATAAATCTATGATAAAACAAGCAGTCACAAACATAAGTAATATATACTACTCAAAAGATAGTGAATCTACTAAAGCAATCATTGTTCGTGGTTTGCATAAGCACTATGGTCAACTTGCTGCGGTGCGAGGAATTGATTTCACTGTCTACAAAGGTGAAATGTTTGGGTTAATTGGCCCTGATGGTGCGGGTAAGACAACCACCTTTCATATTTTGGGGGGTGTGATGGAAGCAACAGCAGGAGAAGTGGAGATATTTGGTCAACCTGCACGGGATGCACGTTTAAAGACTGGGTATCTGACACAACAATTTTCGCTGTATCTTGACTTAAGTATTGATGAGAATTTGCGCTACACAGCAGGGTTACGACAAGTCCCGGATGATTTATTGTGGGAACGTCGCCAAAAATATCTACAATTGATGAGCTTGGAAAAATTTGGCGATCGCTTGGCGGGACAACTTTCTGGAGGGATGAAACAAAAGCTGGCGTTGTGCTGTGGGCTAGTTTCCCAGCCAGAAGTTTTGTTACTTGACGAACCGACAACGGGTGTAGATCCAGTATCCCGACGGGAATTTTGGGATGTCCTAGCCGAATTGTCAGCAGAAGGGATGACAATTATTGTCGCCACACCCTACCTAGATGAAGCCGAACGTTGCGATCGCGTTGCTTTAATGTACAGTGGGCAAATTCACGAGATTGGTACACCTGCTCAATTACGCGCCAACTTAGGTTTACATCGCTTAGAAGTCCGCACATCAAATTTAGAAATCGCCGAGCAAATCTTATCAAACAATGCACCTGCAAATATTGTAGACGTGCAGACCTTTGGCGATCGCTTAGATGTTCTCGTCCAAGATGCAACAGTGGGAGAAACCCAAATCAGGGAATTATTACAACAACAGCAATTATCTTCTCCCGAAATAGAACAAAATGAACCTACCTTAGAAAACGTCTTTGTTACCCGTCTGCGTCAACAAGGTTCCGCACCAGAATTTTTTGCTTTTCCACGCTCCCGTAAAAGAGGACACGGAGACGTAGAGATACGGGGACACGGTGATAGGGGGACACGGGGACACGAGGACACGAAGAATATCAATCAAATACTCTCCGCGTCATCTTCTCCTCTCTCCGCGTCACCCCCTCCCCGCGTCATCTCCTCTCCCCTAGCAATCTCCGCCCGCAACCTCAGCCGTATTTTTGGTAAATTCCAAGCAGTCAAAAACGTCAATGTAGAAGTGCGTTATGGCGAAATCTTTGGGCTTTTAGGTGCGAATGGTGCAGGAAAAACTACAACCATCAAAATGCTGTGTGGCTTACTAGAAGCTAGTGGCGGTGAAATTTCTCTTGGTGGTGAAACCGGAAATTTGCGGAGTCCTCAACTGCGGCGACGCATTGGTTACATGAGTCAGAAATTCACTCTTTATGATGACTTGACAATTATAGAAAACCTAGAGTTTTACAGTGGCGTTTATGGCGTTCCTCGGAAATTACGCCGAGAAAAAATAGATTGGGTAATTGCTACCTGTGGGCTGAAGGGACAGGAAAAAATGCTGACTGGACAGTTACCTGGTGGTTGGAAGCAACGGGTTGCTTTTGGTGCGTCGGTGATGCATGAACCTGATATTTTATTTTTGGATGAGCCGACATCTGGAGTAGATCCGCTTGCACGTCGTCAGTTCTGGAAACTGATTAACGACTTTGCCCACAATGATACAGCTATATTAGTCACAACCCATTATTTAGAAGAAGCTGAACAATGTAACCGCATGAGTTTTATGGTAGCGGGTGAAACTGTAGCAGAAGGTTCTCCGAGTTCAATCAAAGCTTCTCAACCTGGACAATTAATAGAAATTGTGGCGAATAATAATCAAGCTGCATCTAAGTTACTCAAACAACATTTAGATTCCTGGCGAGTTTCTATCTTTGCTAATGGCTTGCATATAGTTCTAGATCACCCTGATGTAGAACTACCAGAAATCCGTCAACTTCTCCACTCTGCCAACTTGAGTATAGAGTCCCTCCGTCCGATTCCTTTCTCATTAGAAGATGCATTTATTGGGATTGTGCAACGGGCGCAAGGGGAGTAGAGGAATAAGGGAGAAAACAGAAAAACAACCACTAATCACTAACCACAAAATCTTGGGCAATGAAAAGAATTATCGCTCAATGTATTAAAGAATTAGTTCAATTTCGTCGCGATCGCCTGACTTTAGCGTTAGCATTTTTACTACCATTTCTCACGCTGTTGATTTTTGGATTTGCAATTCGCTTGGAAAGTAAAGATATTCCCTTAGTTGTTCAGGATTTTGACCATACTAATCTTAGTAGCAGCTATATTGAGCGGTTGTATGCCACAAATCAGTTTATACCCCACAAATGGTCTGGTACAGATCCGGTACAGGATGCAATTGATCGGGGTATCGCTAAAGTAGCTGTGATTATTCCTCCCGAATTTAGTCGAGATATTCAAGGTGGTAAAAATACTCAAGTTCAAGTATTAATTGATGCCACTGATGTCAATAATGCCCGTGTCATCAAAAATAGCATTGAACAAGTAACTAATTTTTTCATGCGGGATCAAGGATTGCTACCCGCTACCAGTAGCATTACTCCCAACATGCGTCTTTGGTTTAATCCTGGTCGATTGGAATCATTGTATATTGTGCCAGGAACTTATGCTGTTGTATTGTGGATTTTTCCCTCTTTGCTAAGTGCGATCGCGATGGTGCGAGAAAAGGAAAAAGGTACAATCTTGCAAGTCTATACTTCTAGTATTAGCGCCACTGAATTACTACTAGGTAAAGGACTAGCATACCTGTTGATTGCCATTACTGAAGCATTAATCGCGATGATCCTTGGTTCGGTTGTTTTTCAAGTGGGCTTAGTCGGCGATCCTACAACTTTAATCATTGGCTCTATTTTATTTATTGCCGATAGTGTATTGTTTGGTTTGTTATTAGGAGTGCGTAGTAGTAATCAAAATGCAGCCGTTCAAGGTGTTTCTTTAATTGGATTTATTACTGCTTTATTACTCTCTGGTTTTATTTATCCACTCAACAATATTCCTTTTCCACTTTCCCTTGTTCCTAATGTTGTTCCGGCTCGTTATTACATTGATATCACTCGTGATGCTTTTGTACGGGGGACAGGATGGGCTGGTGTTTGGTTTGATTTAGTTATGTTGACTATATTGGGATTGATCTTTTTTAACGTCGCCCGTCGAGTTTTAAGTCGAATGCAATTATCAGATTAATAATGATAAGCGAAGGAAGTTTGTAGTAAGCACTGAAGTGCTTAAATGAGGGATAAAACCTCCAATAATAATCTATCTACAACTATAAATATTTTATCTAAATTAATTCCATCCTTGATTTTGATATGAAATTTATTCTTCGATTATTTGAAACTCCTTTTTGGTCATTAGTACGTAAAGAATTTTGGCAAATTCTGCGTAATAAACAGCTAATTGTTTTATTAATTGTACCGCCAACAGTACAACTGTTACTATATGGCACAGCCCTTAATCCTGATGTTCATAATTTACGATTGGGTGTGATTGATTATGCCAATGTGCAAGCAAGTCGAGAATTAGTCACAGCTATGACTTCCAATCGTGTTTTTAATTTAGAATCAGTTCCCAGTAGTGAAAAAGAATTAAGTCGTCAAGTAGAAGAAGGAAAACTAGACGTCGGTGTAATTATTCCACCAGAATTCCCGCGTCAGCTAGCAAATAAATCAGCTAAGATTCAAGTTTTTCTTGATGGAGTAAATGCTAATACAGCAGGGATTGCTGGCGGTTACATTAATCAAATTATTCAACAATACAATCGCCAATTAGCCCATGCTCAAGCGAATCCGCCTGTGTCACCTCAAGTTGTGTTTCTCTACAATCCTGGATTAACAAGTAGCTGGTTTTTTGTTCCTGGAGTTATGGGTTTAGTGTTGACATTAATCGGGACATTGGTATCAGCAGCCACAGTAATTAGAGAGAAAGACACAGGAACTTTAGAACAATTGTTGATGACACCTGCGGGAAATTGGGAGATTTTACTCGCAAAAATTGTGCCTTTAGTGTTTTTGATGATGGCAGATGTTGTACTAGCTTTGACTTTAGGATTAGTAGTTTTTCATTTGCCATTTCGTGGTAATGTTGTCCTGTTTTTTGCCTTATCCGCTGTGTATGTATTTGTAGGGATTAGCTTGGGAATGATGTTAGCAACGATCGCACAATCGCAACAGCAAGTATTACTCACATCCTTTTTTATCAATATGCCATTAGTACAAACTTCTGGTGCGATCGCTCCTATCGAAGCAATGCCACCTTTTTTCCAATATTTATCTCTTCTCAATCCTTTACGTCATTACATTACCATTGTTCGAGGAATTTTACTCAAAGGAGTAGGTTTTGATGTCCTCTGGATAAATGTTTTAGCATTAGTTGGTTTTGCTGTGGTGTTAATGACAATTAGTGTAAAAAGATTTCGCAGTCAGTTAAGTTAAGTAGATTAGGATACTAAAATTGCGGCTCAACCGATTTTGAATTTTGGATTAACCCTATATGAAAAACCCCGGTAATTAGCTAAATACCGGGGGAGGAGGTTTTCGCAATTTGCTAAAGGACGGCATATGTTTATAATGTACTTATCTGGATGATGAAAAGTTGCCAAAATGGCAGATAAATTAATTTAGTGGAATACAAGTGCGTAATAAATGCCAACATTCCTTAGCGATCGCCCAATCTTCTTGAGTTTGAATCACTAAAACGCGGACACTAGAATCTACTGTTGCAATATCTTGATCTTTGGGTGAAGCTTGATTTTTGGTTTCATCAAGTTTTAGTCCCAAAAATGCAAAAGCTTCACACGCAGCAGATCGCGTTAAAGAATGATTTTCTCCAATTCCACCAGTAAATACAATCGCGTCTAATCCAGAGAGTGCAGCCAACATTGAACCAATGTGCGATCGCAATCTATGAATGTACATATCAAAAGCTAACTGAGCGCGGTCATTACCCTCACTAATAGCTGTTTGAATGGCTCGCATATCAGCAGAGATCCCAGAAATACCTTTCAACCCAGAATCGTGATTGAGAATATCATCTAATTTGTCAGCATTTATCCCTTGTTGACGTAGAAGGTAAATTAAAATACCAGGATCGAGAGAGCCACAACGAGTTCCCATCATTAATCCGTCTAAAGGCGTAAATCCCATTGTCGTATCAATACTTTTGCTATTTCTAATTGCTGTCAAAGAGCAACCATTACCTAGATGACATGTAATCAGGCGCAAGGAATTTAAGTCTTTACCTAGTAATTGCGCTGCTCTTTGGCTACAGTATTGGTGACTAATACCGTGAAAACCGTAACGACGGATATTTTCTTGCTCATACCATGCATAGGGGCCAGGGTAAACAGCCGCAGGTAAAGGAATTTGGCTATGAAAACCTGTATCAAATACTGCAACTTGAGGAGCATTAGGAAATACCTTTTCAACTGCTGTTATTCCCTCCAAGTTGGCTGGATTGTGAATTGGAGCAAAACTAGCTAAACTGCTGATGGCTGCTTTGACTTCTTCTGTCACCACAGTCGGTTGATGGTATTGTTGTCCACCATGTACTACCCGATGACCAACTACATCAATTTCCTGAGCTTCTTTGATCACCTTTGTTTCACCCTCAAGGAGAGTCTGCAATAAATACTCAATTGCAGATGCATGAGAATCAGCCTGAATGTTTTCTTTTAAAACTGCGTTCTTAGCAGTTTTAACTTCGAGTTCAGCCAATCCTTGATGATGAGTCCAATCTACGCTGGCTTTCCAAAGTGGCTTTAGTGGATGCTCTGGTAAGCGATCGCCCACAATTTCATATAAACAACTTTTCTGACTACTTGACCCGGCGTTAAGTACTAAGATTTTCATAATTTGTCAATGGTCAATGGTCAATGGTCAATGGTCAATGGTCAATAGTTGGTTATTTTAGTCCCCCTTGTCCTCCTTGTCCCCCTTGTCCCCCTTGTCTCCCCTACGTCCCCGGTCGTGAGCGCAATTCTTCTGTCATGTAATTGCGATCGCCTAATACTTGCAGCATGGGGCCATGAATATCAAATTTAACAATACTGACAGAGGTCGCTGGCATATCGATGCGATCGCGATAGCGTCCTAAATCAATGCCTAATAAGTTGCAAAGTATAATCCGAATCGTGGCTTTATGAGAAACTACTAAAACGTTTCCTTCTGGGTATTTTTCCGTAATTTCCGCCATCACAAGAGAAGCACGGCTAGAAATCTGCACTGCTGTCTCTCCTCCTGTAGGTGGGTTCCAAGCTGGTTCGGCTAACCAACGTAAGTAATCATCTAGATAGTACTGCTTGACAAAATCGACGTCTTGACCTTCCCATTTGCCATAATTGATTTCTTTGAGTCCGTCCCGTAGTTCCATTTTCATGCCTATGGCGTCACACAATGGCTTGGCTGTGGCAATAGTTCGCTTTTTGGGACTGACATAAATTGCTGTCCAAGGAATAGAGCTATATGCTTCGGCGAATGCTTTAGCCATGAGTGTCCCTTCCGGTGTTAACTCTGGATCTAGCTCTCCACAGTATCCCCCCGTTTGGCTGTAAATTGTTTCGCCATGTCGTAGCAAATGTAGTTTTAAAGACATAAAATTATCCAACCACTCCTTATAAGTTAATAGTGTTCGAGTGGTTGGTAAGAAATTTTTTTAGATTAAGTAGCTGTGGCAAAAAATTCTTGTAGTTTTTCAGGCTGTTTTGTCAACGCTATGTATTGAGCAGCCATTTCTGGAGTTAACAGTTCTATCATTAATCTGTTTTCTACCCAAAACTCCATGACATCAAATAAAGAATCACGGTTACAGCGCACTACGCGCCAACCTTCACTCATACCAACTTGTTCAATTTCTTCTTGGGTGACGGGTACAGAAATTGCTGCGTGGGTAGCTGTGAATGTAGAAGGATTCTCATTGTTGACAAACTGACACTGCTCATCAGGTGATGTACCGGGTAAAATCTCAGATCCTAAAGGATAAACTTCAACTGCTGTACCATATTCATCACCAGGGAAAACTATATAGCTACCTGGGTTAGGAGGAAAAGGTGCTGCTTGGCCTTTCAAGACTTTGGCAAGAACTTGTGCAACATGCTGGGGATTTTTGGCGGAAACTGAAATGTGGTGAATCATAGGAATAACCTTCAAGATGTGAGGTTATACAACTACAACTGATGGTTATGTTGTTCCGCAACTCAAAATGTTAAGTTTATTACAAAAATTTTGATAGGTTTGTAGTAAGCACTTTAGTGCTGAAATATTTGCGGACTAAAGTCCTTACTACAAACCATTACACCTATTAAGTCGTCAATATCTCTGCGGGTAAGCGCTTGAAGGAAAGACGCTCATTTTCGATATCTACAAAGATCATATCGCCATCACTGAATTCGCCCCGCAAAATTGCTTTGGCGATTGGTGTCTCTAATTCCCGTTGAATCGCACGTTTGAGCGGACGCGCACCGAATACAGGGTCATATCCTACCTCGGCTAAAAAGTCAAGAGCAGCATCGGAGAGTTTGAGAGACATCTTGCGATCGCTCAATCTTTGGCGGAGTCTTTCTACTTGCAGTTGGACAATTTCGCGCAATTCTGCTTTTTGCAAACCGTGGAAGATGATCAACTCATCAACCCGGTTGAGGAATTCTGGACGAAAGGAATTTCGCAACGCTTCCATTACCCGACTCCGCATTTCCTCATAACGAGATTCATCACCAGCGATATCGAGGATAAACTGCGAACCGATGTTACTGGTCATAATAATAATAGTGTTTTTGAAGTCCACTGTATGACCTTGAGCATCAGTGACACGTCCATCATCGAGAATTTGCAACAAGATGTTAAATACATCCGGATGAGCTTTTTCGATTTCATCGAAGAGAATTACCGCATAAGGACGACGGCGAATTGCTTCGGTTAATTGTCCACCTTCTTCGTAACCGACATATCCGGGAGGCGCACCAATCAAACGCGAAACGGCGTGTTTCTCCATGTACTCGGACATGTCAATCCGGACTAGCGCTTCTTCGGTGTCAAACAAATATGCTGCGAGGGCCTTTGCTAATTCTGTTTTACCCACACCAGTAGGGCCGAGGAAAATAAAGCTAGCAATGGGACGATTCGGATCTGCTAAACCAGCACGCGATCGCTGAATTGCATCTGCAACAGCTGTGACTGCTTCTTGTTGTCCAACCACACGATGATGCAGTTCATCTTCCAAGTGCAGTAGTTTTTCTTTTTCAGATTCCACCAACTTGCTGATCGGGATACCAGTCCACTTGGAAATCACTTCGGCGATGTCAGCTTCGGTGACTTCTTCACGCAACAGAGATTTTCCAGTGTGTTGAGTTTGGGTTAACTCAGATTCTGCTGCTTCGAGTTTACGGTGCAAATCAGTTAACTTACCATACTTTAATTCCGCAGCCCGGTTGAGGTCATAATCCCGTTCGGCTTGTTGAATTTCTAAGTTAACTCGGTCTATTTCCTCTTTGACAGATTGAATTTTGGTGATAATATCCTTTTCAGACTGCCATTGAGCATTTAACGCCCGTTGTTCTTCTTTAAGATCCGCTAGTTCTTTTTCTAGTCTTTCGAGACGTTCGCGAGAAGCGGTGTTGCTCTCTTTTTGCAGCGACAGCTTCTCCATTTCTAACTGTAAAATCTTGCGATCAATCTCATCAAGTTCTTCTGGTTTGGAGGTAATCTCCATTTTCAACCTTGCGGCGGCTTCATCTACCAAATCAATGGCTTTGTCTGGTAAAAAGCGATCGCTAATATATCGACTTGAAAGTGTCGCCGCAGCCACTAAAGCATTATCAGAGATTTTCACTCCGTGGTGCAGTTCATAACGTTCTTTCAAACCCCGTAGAATTGAAATCGTATCTCCAACACTGGGTTGATCAACATAAACTTGTTGGAAACGTCGCTCTAAAGCCGCGTCTTTTTCAATATACTTACGGTATTCATCTAAAGTTGTCGCCCCGATACAGCGCAACTCACCCCGCGCCAACATGGGTTTGAGCAAGTTGCTCGCATCCATCGCACCTTGGGTAGCACCTGCACCGACAACAGTATGAATTTCATCAATAAATAGAATTATATTACCGCCGGATTCGGTCACTTCTTTTAAAACTGCTTTGAGACGTTCTTCAAATTCACCCCGGAATTTTGCACCCGCAATCAAAGCACCCATATCCAAAGCAATCAGCTTGCGGTCTTTTAGAGATTGGGGAACATCACCAGCGACAATGCGCTGTGCTAAACCTTCAACAATTGCAGTTTTACCAACACCTGGTTCTCCAATCAACACAGGATTATTCTTGGTGCGGCGAGACAGAATTTGAATCGTGCGGCGAATTTCGTCATCTCGTCCAATCACTGGATCAAGTTTACCTTGACGAGCGGCTTCGGTGAGGTCACGCCCATATTTTTCCAGTGCTTGGTATTTACCTTCTGGATTTTGGTCGGTCACTTTTTGGCTTCCCCGAATTTGTTTAATAGTATCTTTTAGTTTTCTTTCGTCTAATCCGAATTCTTGGAATAGACCTTTACCAAAGCGATCATCTTTGGCGTAAGCAAGTAATAAATGTTCTATAGATATATATTCGTCATCAAACTCTTTACGATATTTTTCAGCTCGATCTAACAGAGAATCCAAGCTGCGTCCCAAGTAAACAGAATTGATGGTTCCCGATACTCTTGGCTGACGTTGAATATATTGATCAGTGCGATCGCGTAATTTTTGCAGATTCACACCCAATTTTGTAAACACTGGCCCAGCTAGTCCTTCCTGTTCTAGCAAAGCTTTCATCAGGTGTTCGCTTTCAATTTGCTGATGATGGTTTTGTTTAGCGATGTCAGGAGTATGCGCGATCGCTTCCCAGGCTTTTTCTGTAAATTGGTTAGGGTTTGTTGGTTGCATAGGCTTTTTGAGGAACGAACAACACGCGCAAATATAATTTTTGTTCTTATATGGTCATTTTAGAAAGAAGCGGGTAATAAGCTAGATCGGTCTTCACGTCTTTTTCAAGTAGTATTACCGTCCGTGTGGGGATAAGGGGTGATGTTCATCCAGCAATTGCTTTGTGATTGAGGCTGATAGCACGAGGACATGATGTGACATTCGCGACAGTTGAAATTGTGGCTTTGGTTATCTACCAAGGAAGAGTAGGAACCACAACTCAAGCAATGCGTGCTGTTGTGCCTTATAGCCACGATCATCCAGACAATGCAGCTAGAATTGTACGCTGAGGTTTGGGGAGAAGGATTAAAAGAGATCAGTACCAGCAAAATCGCGTAGTGAAGGAATTACGTCTGTTATTGAGTAATTCCGATTTTAAAACTAGAACTTCTCAAATTATGCAGATAATTTAAACTGAAGACGGAGTAAAAACTGCTTGTAATTCAATTGAGACTTTTTTGGGTTAAGGCAGAGTTTACCCATACCTTGTAAACAGTAAATAGCTAATATTTTTAGATTTACTAAAAATCTATTTTCCCAATAAATATATCTATCGCATTTTATTTTGATACGAGCCAAAAATAAAATACAATAAAAGAAGAATAAAAACGTAATTATAGTAAAATTGTTACACTCTAAAATCTGGTCACATAAATCCAGAATACTCTCATTGCTTGGAAAGAGAACAATACATACGGAATGTTTCGCGTCCTAAAACAATACATGCATTTTCGGAGTTATCTTCACGCATATCACTATTGACAGCAGCTTTATATTTGATTAGTGCTGTAGTCCAAATAGCGGCAAATACTAAAGCCAATGCCCCAATCAATACAGCTTTTAGCTTAATATTTGGATTTATTTCTTTCTTTTTATTTTGTAATTTTGATTGACAACAAACTTGCTTTGGAGACCAAAAATGGTTGTCAAAATCGTAGTAACCCATTGTTATTATTAGCTCCTGGATTAAAGCTAGAACTTTAATATTCACCTAGCCAACAATCATGAATTATTTGTTATGTCAGCGTTCTGTTAATGATATATCAGATTAAGAAAAAGGATATATAGAAATATTAAGCTCTTCTTTAATTTATATATTAGTTAGGGAAAATTTGATTGATAAAAAAGTTAAGGAAACCTCACACTCATCTTATACTTAGAAATGAGCGTTTTTAGCTTTTATTAAAATGATGATGTAAATAAACGTAATTAATTGACCAAATTATGATGATTTTATTTCCTCAATCATCAAAACAACAGTATATTAACTTGCCAGAAATCAAATAACTTCTCCTGGCTTTTTGCGATCGCTCAAATTGGTAAATCAGACAATATTAATTAGCTGAATTACTATTTGCACGGTAGAGAGTCCAAACGCACCGCTAATTTTTGGTGAGACTAACTTTTTTCTTGAATTCGATGTTTGCTTCTACCGTTCCATGTCAGAGCATAGAATAGTTAATACATTAAATATCTGACTTAGCGATTAACTTGATCTCGAAATGCCTAGTTCATCCTCAAATTCTGATTTTCTTCAGCAATGGCAATATGCTCTAGCCCCTTACAACTTAGGGTACAAACTCAAACTTGCATCTCAGTTGATGTATCGAGATTTCCTAGAGCGGCTAGAACCTTACGGATTGACCCCGTTTCACTACCTTGTTTTGTGTTGTCTGTGGGAGGAAGATGGTCTTTCAACGACTGGAATCGCTGACAAGCTGAAGCAGTTGGGCGCAACGTTGACTGGAGTGGTTGATCGAATGGAGGATCGTAAGCTCGTCCAACGAGAACGCGATCGCGATGATCGTCGCATTGTCCGCATTTGGCTCACTGACGAAGGAAAACGACTCATGAAAGTCTTACCCTCAATCGGCGCACAAACTATTGAGAAAGCAACTAAAAATATTCCAGAAGCAGACCAGGAAGCAGTTTTGAAGATACTAGATCAAATTGTTCAGAACCTGGTTTAGCAATTTTAGGCTTTGGAAGTTGACCTTATGGAAATTAGTTAATATATTAATTATCAACATATTTAGTTTATGCGTCACACCACAGGAAAAAATGCCAAAGTTGAGTATCAGACAGAAAAATTGGTTGTTGTCCGCGCATATTGGTTTTGCTGCTCTTTGGACAGGAACCGTCTTAAGTATGTTTCTTCTTTCGTTGAGAAATACAAAATCAACTAATGCAGAGGTACTCTACGCGCTCAACTCAGCGATTAATCTGCTCGATGACTACATTGTGATTCCCTCTGCAATTGGTTCAGTACTGACAGCAACATTTCTCTGCTGGATGACCAACTATGGATTTACTAAGTTTTACTGGGTAATTACTAAGTGGATACTGACAACTGGATTGATCATTTTTGGAACATTTTGGCTATTTCCGTGGGGTAACACTGCTGAAAAACTAGCGGCTCAAGAAGGGTTACAAACCTTAGCCAGTCCAATATATAGCTTTAATGCTACAGGTGTGTTAATTGGAACTGTAATTCAGGTTCTTTTCCTCTCTATCATCATTGCGATTTCGGTTCTCAAGCCGTGGGGAAGACGACCAGTGAAGGCAAATAGCCAAAACTAAACTGTAATTAGTCCAGTCAAAGCATACAAATACGACTTGATATAGCCGCAACACGTTATGCCTTAATTAATTTTTCTAAAGCTTGATACAGTTCTTTTGTCAACTCACTCACCCCAACTCTGGCTGCATGGCGATCGCTTTGAGATTTTGACCAACGTTCAGTCACTGAGATTGGTTCACCGACTGTAATTAGCACCTGTCGCCAACCCAAACGGGGACGCCCTGGTAGTTTTGTATTATTTTTGATCCGAGCAATCATATCAAACATTAGTAGTGCCGTTTCTGCAAATCTTTCTGCACAAGGCTCTTCCTTGACATAAGTTCCAGTAACTGCTACGAAAGTTTCTACTAACCGCATATGTCGCATTCGCAGTTCTGCTTCTGTTGCTACCCAGTCTGCTAATCCCCGTTGCAAGGGTGACAAGGTATTGATATCTTCCACATCATCTCTGTAAATATAACTCCAACCCACTTCTTCTAAACGGCGACAACGGTCAATAAAATTTCCTTGTGATTTTAATCCGAAATATTGCTCGGCAACTTGCAAAGCTATTTCTTGTAAGCGACGAAGTCTAGCGATTAATATTTGATTGGGATTGGCGATCGCTTCAGCATTAATATCACCATCATGATGAATTGCAGGTAACTTTTGATGATAAAAGCGCTGATAAAATCCTTCCATCTCTGTTAACAAATGTTCCGCGAGTCGTAACAGGCGTTGATAGTAAATCTCTTCAGGATTAGGGACATTAGATGTTTCTATAGTCTGCACTGATAAACCACAGTCAGCTTCTAATTTACTCAACAGCCAATTTAGTTTTGCCCAAGGTGGTTTCACATAACTATACTGAATCGTAATTGGCACAATCAAAACTTCTTGTGAACGCTTGGCTTTGTGCAAATCTTCTACACACCAAAACCCAAATTGAGCCACACCAGGTTCTAAAGGACTAATGATACCACTATGTCCATTGGTAGCACCTTCAGGAGCAACTGCGATCGGCATTTTTCCGTTAGCAAACAAATTTCGTGCATTTTGAATACCTAGCTTATCCAATCGCTTACCCCGGCGAATGGGAGTCCCCCCCAAATTCGAGAAAAACCAACCTAGCCAGTCTCCCGCCCATAACAACATTCCCCGTTCATAAATGAAATACGAATGAATCGGTTTTTGCAGGAAAATTCTTTGTTGACGCGCCACTCGTGGTACTGCTCGCGACAATAGGTATAACATACACAGTGGATCGTCTACTTCTGGATGACGAAATGCCATCAAAAAGCGCACTTTACCAGCTTGGAATTGTTGATATAACTCGGCTAAAGTTTCTGCATTCTTAACTTGAATGCGGGAAATTCCAGATGGTAGCCATGGTCTAAGCCGAAATCGTAGCAAAATAGGCAGCAACCACTGGGTAAGACGGAGTACAACAGGGTTGAAGCGTTGTGGAATAAACTCTAGCCGTGATTGGGCATGTTGGATGGAATCAGGCAAGGTTGCTCTCCAGACGGTACTTCTTACTTCTAATAACGGTAGCGAATATAGGGGCTAGGAGCTACAGACAAGGGGCTAGAAAGTAGGATTTACGATGTAAGAGTGTAGGAAAATTTACAAAAATGACATAGTTTGACCTCTCCCCCTCTCCGGTTCGGAAACAACGGTGTACATACAAATGATTAAATCACTGCAAATCGCGTTTTGTAGCGTACATTCACGTGCATCCAAAAATTAGAGAAATATGAAAAATTATAAATAGTTATATGGTTATTGAACGATTAAATAGTTAAATGATTTTGGTAGAAATCAACATGGCTTGGGTCTGCATCGGTGGTGTGATTAGCTGATGGTCATGATGCAGATCCTTTCATCAACCTGAATAACGATTCTTCAACGCTGGCGTTGACAGTGAACTGGTAAATATCAGCTTGCGTTTTGAGATGAAGGAAAAAACCAATGAGTAACAATCTAGCGATTAAACTTCGTACCGGAACCCAAAAATCCCATACAGCAGCAGAAAACGTCGGATTTATGAAGTGTTTCCTCAAAGGAGTTGTAGATAGAAACTGCTTTGCCAAGTTTTTAGGTAACTTGTATTACGTTTACACCGAACTCGAAACAGAAATAGAAAAACATCGAAATCATCCCATAGTCGGCGGTATTTATTTTCCAGAACTAAATCGCCAAGCTGCTTTAGAAAAAGATATGGAATTTTACTATGGAAAAGACTGGCGAACTTGTGTACAAGCATCTCCCGTCGCTCAAAGTTATATTGCTCGAATTCGAGAATTATCTGCAACTGCACCTGAGTTATTAATCGGACACGCATACACCCGCTACATGGGCGATCTTTCTGGTGGTCAAATGTTACAGAAAATTGCTCAGTCAGTCTTAAAGCTTGAGGGTTATCAAGGTACATCTTTTTATAATTTTGACCAAATTCCAGACAAAAAAGCTTTTAAAGATAAATATCGTCAAGCATTAGACACATTAACAATTGACGATGCTACAGCAGAAAAAATTGTTGCAGAAGCAAATAATTCCTTCAGTTTCAATATGAAAATGGCTCAAGAACTAGAAGGAAATTTAATTCAAGCAATTGGACAAGTTTTATTTAATTCCCTAACACTTAGTCATAACACTGGTAGCACAGAAGTAGTTATCAGTTAACAGTTATCAGTGTTCAGTTGATAACTGATCACTGAACACTGAAATCTATACCCATATACCCTTAATGATTGGAAAAAATCCGATGGTTTTGCAAATTCCTGGTGTGAAGTTCGACATAGATATCATCAAAAAGTACGATATTCCCACACCCAGATATACGAGTTACCCACCTGCTACAGAATTGAACGCAGCATTTACCGTATCGGAATTTGAGGATGCGATCGCCTCTTCAAATCAAAGAAAGACGCCTTTATCTTTGTACTTTCATATTCCCTTTTGTCAGAGTGCTTGTTATTTCTGCGGCTGTAATGTAGTTATTTCTAATAACAAAAATATTGCCCAAAAATATCTAAACTATCTGAATCGAGAAATCAAGTATACAGCATCTTTGATTGATACAGATAGACAAGCAGTACAAATGCATTGGGGTGGTGGAACACCAAATTACTTAAGTTTAGAACAGATAGAAAACCTCTGGAATAATATTACTCATCACTTCCACTTCGATCCCCAAGCAGAAATCTCTCTTGAAATCAATCCCCGCTACGTTGATAAGAATTACATTTTCTTTCTCAAAGAAATTGGCTTTAATCGCATTAGTTTTGGTATTCAAGATTTTAATCCCCAAGTGCAAGCGGCTATCAATCGCGTTCAGCCAGAAAAAGCACTATTTGAAGTAATGGATTGGATCAGAGAAGCAGGGTTCCAAAGTGTAAATGTAGACTTAATTTATGGTCTACCGTATCAAACTTATCAAAGCTTTCACGAGACAATTCAAAAGACAATCGAGTTAGATCCTGATCGGATCGCAGTATTTAATTTTGCTTATGTACCGTGGGTAAAACCAATTCAGAAAAAAATTGCTCAGGATGCACTACCAGCACCACAGGAGAAATTAGAGATTTTTAAAATGACCATTGAAGAGTTAACTAATAATAAATATCTCTTCATCGGGATGGATCATTTTGCTAAACCTCATGATGAATTAGCGATCGCTCAACGCGATTATACACTCAAGCGTAACTTTCAAGGTTATACTACTTGGGCGCAAGCAGAACTTTTTGGTTTTGGTGCCACATCTGTGAGTATGCTAGAAGATGCCTATGCCCAGAATCACAAGCGATTGCGTGATTATTATCAAGCAATTGATGCGGGTATTTTACCCATTGGTAAAGGTATTAAATTAACTGGGGATGATATTCTCAGACGAGATGTGATTATGCGGCTAATGTCTCATGCCAAATTGCATAAACAAGACATTGAAGATCAGTATCACATCTGTTTTGATGAGTATTTTGCTCAAGAATTAGCAGCATTGCAAAATTTAGAATTAGATGGATTAGTTAGCCTATCAAAAGATGAAATTGGCATCACAGAAATCGGTAGATTATTAGTTAGAAATATTGCCGTTAATTTTGATGCTCATCGCCTCACACAAGAGCAAAAATTTTCAAGGGCGATTTAATTTTTACTGGTATTTTTTATCAGGCGATGTTCGTAGTAAGGACTTTAGTCCTCTTTTTTAGCTAATGCAGCAATTCCTCAACTTGGTGCTGACTCCACAAAGTTCTATAAAGACCTGGTTGTTGCAATAATTCTGCATGTGTGCCTATCTGGACAATTTTACCTTTATCCATGACAAAAATTCGGTCAGCAACAGCTGCGGCTGAAAGTTGGTGGGTGATAAAAATCACAGTTTTACGTTTCGTCCCACCAGAAAGATTGTTCAAAATTGCTGTAGCTGTTTGATTGTCAACGCTAGAGAGGGCATCATCTAAGATTAAAACAGGGGCATTAACTAGCATTGCCCTTGCTAAAGCTGTACGTTGGCGTTGACCACCAGAAAGAGTAATACCGCGTTCACCAACTATAGTTTCGTATTGCTGGGGAAAATTTAATATTTCTGGGTGAATTTGGGCATTTTTGGCAGATGATTCTACTTCTCGCTGTTCTGCTAAAGGATCACCGTAGCGGATGTTATTTTTGACGGTGGTGCTAAATAGAAAGCTATCTTGGGGAACGTAGGCGATCGCACTGCGTAAGTCTGGTAAGGCAATTTTAGTAATATCTATGCCATCTAAAAATAACTGTCCTTCGTCAATATCCAACAGGCGAGGTAAAGCATTAGCTAAAGTTGATTTTCCCGAACCAATAGCCCCGACAATTGCGACTGTCTTTCCTGGAGGGATATTAAAGCTAACTCTATCTAAAGCACGAGTGGAAGCACCAGGGTAAATATAACAAAGGTTTTTTGCTGTCAATTGCCCTTGTACTTGCTCTATTGGTAAATGAATTGTATCTGGTTGATCTTTAATTTTGGCTGTGACATTCAAAATCGACTCGACGCGATCAATACTCACTTCACCGCGTTGGTAGGTGGTGATTGTGAATCCTAACAAAGCAGTGGGAAAAACTAAACGCTCTACATACAACAGTAGTGCGACAAAGCTACCAACATCTAGGGTTCCGGCGGCGATCCGTGTTGCTCCCAACAAGATGATCACGAGTGAGCTAACATTGGCTATTCCACCAATTAAGGGAAACAGTGTATTGCGGCTTTTTGCAAGTTTGAGGTTAGCTTCTAATAATTGCTGATTTCTCTGAGCAAAAGCCCGTCGTTCGTTTTCTTCTTGGGCGTAAATTTTAATTAAAGCAATACCACTGATATCTTCTTGAATCAAATCGCTAATATCAGAGAGTTGATTTTGCACTGCTAACTGTTCATTGCGGAGGCGATCGCTAAACAGACGCACTAAATACAACATCAAAGGGTACACTGCTAACGCCGCCAATGTCATGTCTACACTAATTGAGAGCATAACTGGTAATGTCAAAACGTAAGCAAAAAAGGTATTTGCCAAACTTAATACTGCAAAACCTAATAATCGCCTGACATTATCTACATCGCTAGTGGCGCGACTAATCAAGTCACCAGCAGTGTTGGTCGTAAAATACGATGGCTCTAGCTTGAGTAAGTGTTCAAAAATTCGTTGTTTTAGTTCAAATTCAACTTGACGTCCGATACCAAATATCCAGATGCGTGACGCCATGCGAATAAACCACATCGCTGAAGTCAGTAGGATAATTGGTAGTACGTAACTGAATAACTGATTTAAGGTAAATGTAGCTGAGAGTTTGTCAACTGCTGAACGAATCAATAAAGGAATGTAAACACCTAGTCCATTAACAGTCAATAAAGCGACAATACCAAATGTTGCTTCCCGCCAGTGGGGACGCAGGTAAGTAGCAAGTACAGCAAGACGTCGTGTTTTTGCCATTCCAGCATTTAAATAAGGCCACCCAGCTACAAATGTAGCATTGTGGCCTCTCGAATTGCAGCTTTGTTTGCTTTATCGTTGACCACCACGTAAGAAAAAGTAAATCTGATTGAGATAACTTTCCCAAACTCGTGTTGTCAACGCCAATGTGTCCGCACTGGGTACAAAGTCTTCCAATTGCAACCCACGTCTGCGAACTTCGGTTGGAGTTTGTAACAGATATGGATTTAATTGTGCTGGCGAAAGAATACTATCACCAACTACATCTGACACATTTCCTAAAGTAGAGTTTTGTTTAAATGCCACCAATGTCCCAGATTTAGGTACAGACAGAGCAATATCAGGATGAGCAAATCTAGCGATGGGCGATTGCACTAAAAAATAGGCAACTGCTGGCGTACTAGCCAACAACAAAATCGTCAACGCTATAGCGATATATGATCCTCCTGGCTTGCCGATCGCACCATCTTTTAAAGTCTGGGCGGCAAAAATCATTAATAAAATTGATGCTCCCAAAGGTTTGAGCGGAAAGGACACTACTCTCCACAAAGAAGCAATAGCTGGTTCTGTAGGATTAACAAACGACAGAAGTACAACAGCAGCCAAAATCACTAAAAATAATCGCCCGACAAAAGTTCCTTTCGGATAAAATCTCTGGAACAAAGACACTAGAACCGCTAAAAGAAGCAGCCAAAGAAGAACCCGGCTTAGAAGTACAAACATAAATGAACTCTCAAATCTTCTGGTGCAGTCAGCCTAGCAGTTTTGGGCATTTGAGTTATTTTACAGTCAAATAGAAGTGTTGCACTTTTATCTGACCAAAAATTACTCATCATGTCACTCCCTACAGGCAGAGAAAAATCTCTACACTGGGGGGTGACTCCCCCTCACACAAAGACCACCGTCGTAGTGATTTTAGAGCAATTTTTTTCAACTGACCGCAGTTTTTGTAATTTTCCAGATCAGTATTTAGATTTAGGTAGATTAATTTAATTTAAGTAGTCGTCTCAGCAAAAGGAAAACTATGTCACCTGGAAAACACACAATCTTGGTAACGGGAGGAGCTGGATATATTGGTTCCCATGCCGTATTAGACCTATTGCAGGCTGGTTATGAAGTGGTGATTCTCGATAATCTCGTGTACGGACACCGAGATTTAGTAGAAAAAGTTTTACAAGTGGAACTCATAGTTGGTGATACAAGCGATCGCCCTTTATTAGATAAGTTATTTCAAAGGTATGACATTGCAGCAGTGATGCATTTTTCTGCCTATGCTTATGTCGGAGAATCTGTTACTAATCCTGCCAAATACTACCACAATAATGTTTTGGGAACTCTGACTTTACTAGAAGCCATGCTAGAAGCTTCTGTAAATAAATTTGTATTTTCTTCTACTTGTGCAACCTACGGAGTTCCACAGAGTATACCAATTACCGAAAATCATCCCCAAGATCCGATTAATCCCTATGGTGCTACTAAGCTGATGGTAGAGAGAATTCTATCTGATTTTGCTAATGCTTATGATTTCAAATCAGTTATTTTCCGCTATTTTAATGCTGCTGGTGCTGATCCTAGTGGCAAGTTAGGAGAAGACCATAATCCAGAAACCCATTTAATTCCTTTGGTATTACAAACAGCTTTAGGTAAACGCGAATCAATATCTGTTTTTGGTACGGATTACCCTACAGCCGATGGTACTTGTATAAGAGACTATATTCACGTCACTGATTTAGCTAATGCTCATGTTTTAGGCGTGGAATATTTATTAACAGGTGGTGACAGCGAAGTTTTCAATTTAGGAAATGGTAACGGTTTCTCTGTCAAAGAAGTCATTGAGGCTGCTAAGTCAATTACAGGTCATGACATTAAAGTTGTAGAATGCGATCGCCGTCCTGGTGATCCACCTGCTTTGATTGGCAGTAGCGACAAAGCCAGAAAAATCTTAAACTGGCAACCACAATATTCATCCCTAGAACAAATTATCACCCACGCCTGGCAGTGGCATCAACAGAGACACAAGTGATCGGGGACACGGTGACAAGGGGACACAGGGGACACGGTGACACGGGGACACGGAGAATATTCTTGTATAGATTCTCCTTTGTCTTTTACTCTCCGCGTCACCGCGTCTCTTCTCGCTCCCCAATCCCCGATCCCCCATCCCTAATCCTTATTGACTCGTTGCAGCACAAACAACAACACGCCCATGCTAAAAAAACCTAATGCTGCGATCGCCCAAATCGGTATTCCTTTTTCTGGTTTGTCAGTAATATTATGATTGACATTTTTCAGATTTTGTGTATTTTGTTGTGTCTGTGCTGCTCCAACCGCCACGGTAACTCTATACTTCAACTGAAACGGTTTAAATTTTGACCCTGCTATTGGTTTTCCAAATAACAGCAGTTGATAACTACCTGCTCTGGGAAAGATAATTTCTGCCCCAGGTATTCCTTTATAGCGTTCTGCCGAGACTGATTTTAAGCTTGGCTCCAATAGGGGCGGTTCTCCAGAAGCATGAGGTTCGGCATAAATTAGTAATTGACAATCACACTGAGCTAGCGGAATCACCTTACCACCTTTGCGCGTCAGAGCAAACCAGGCTCTTGTCTCTTCTCCAGCACGAGGAGTATCATTTGGTTCGATGTGTAGAGTTGCACCGACATCTGCTGTGGTTTTGACTTTGTGAGCAAAGGCAGGGTGAATTTCTGAAAGAAAATTAACAAAAATAAACAGTAATAATAAGTAATTAGACATGACTTAGCAAAGCAAGGAAATAGCTTTCAGCAGTTTTTATGAGTTTGACCATAATATGTTTTAGGGACGAAAAGCGATCGCCCCTATTACATTCTCTTCTTCTCCCTTATCCCTCACGTCCCTCTTACCAATTTTTAATTTTTAATTGATAAGTCCCCCTTGTCTTCCTTGCGGAAATTAGGTGACATTCATCCTTACGGCTTATTTCTCCGTCCCCTTCGTAAAGGTATCACCTCTGCTTCACTGCTTTCCCTGGCTACCCTAATCAACAACCCAGCTGCTAGTAAACTGGCAATCATCGAATTCCCACCATAACTAAACATTGGTAAAGGTAAACCAGTAGTTGGTAAAGCGCCTGTAGCAACACCAATGTGGAGTAACGATTGTCCTACCATCAAAATTGTTACACCGATCGCTACTAATCTATTTATAGGATGAGTCGTTTTCAGAGCAACTATTAACCCCAAGGTTGCAAATAAACCTAACATTACCAACAGCACAATACTACCGACGAAACCAAATTCTTCAGCAAATACAGCAAAAATAAAATCTGTGTCCTGAATTGGCAAATAAAATAGTTTTTGTTGAGAAAGTCCAAAACCAGCGCCCCAAGTACCACCAGAACCCACTGCGAGTAAACTCTGAACTAGTTGATAACCATCTCCAGTAGCGTCAGCCCAAGGATTAAGGAAGGACATTACACGTTTACGCTGATACTCTTTAATACTAATACTCAGTAATGCCAACAAAAATCCCCCAACTGCTGTTGTTCCTAAATATCTATAAGGTAAGCCAGCAGCTAAAGCAATCAGCCAAATAGTCATCCCACATAGCGCAGTTGTACTCAAGTTGGGTTGCACCAATATCCCTAAAATCACAAGACAGAAAATACCCAACCAAGTCAAACGAACACGCCAACTCAGTTGTTCCCATTGTCCAAAAACTCTAGCACTTTGCAACACCAAAAAGGGTTTAATCAATTCGGAAGGTTGAATGGGAATTGGCCCTAAAGCAATCCAACGAGACGCATCAAAAGCTTTTTTTCCCAATCCTGGTACAAGGGTGAGAAAAATTAACCCTAGTAAGAGGAAAATAAACCAATGAGATACCCCAACAAATTTACGTAAGGGTAAGTTCACAACAACGTTGAAGAGTATTAAAGCAACTAATACCCAAAGAAGTTGACGTTTGAAGTAGTACAGCCCATCATCCTGACGAACATCAGCAACAGGATAAGACGCTGAAAAGAGCATGATTAAGCCTACGAACAGCCAAACCAGTGTCAACCAGCGTAACAAACGTGCCTCTAATGCCCATTCAGACACCGAGTCATCAAATAATGGAATAAAACGGCGTAGATTCACGACTTCGATCTTTTTAAATAATGTAATTATTGTATATATCGAAATCTTTGGACGATATATCTGAATCAAAACACTAAACAATAGACATCTCCGAAAAATGCCAATACCTATCTAAGTGGCATCCTGATTACTGAATCGGTGTTTTAAATATTGGTAGATAAATGACTCTGCATGACGATAGTTCCAGTAGGATAACGGCTAGTTTCAGACGATTCTAATGTCACGAGTAACCCGGAAATACCTGTGTCATAAAAGTCGGCAGGCATGGAGAATTTATCTAGCACCTTTCCCTGGGAATTAATTTTCACAGTGCCACAGGGAATTTTTTCGCCATCAGCGATCGCCCAAAGTCTATAGACTTTACCTGTAGGTGGAGCCGTTAGATTCTGCACGGCTAGAATCCCCTGCCGTTGTTGTAGATTTACAACAAAGCTACCGACAGCAGTATCCGATGCATTCACAGCCTTGAGAGAGAAAAGTTGCGTCTGGGACTGTTGCAGTAGGTTATTGACGTCAGCAGCCATGCGGAAATCCTGTCGCAAGCGATAGTTATCTACTCCTAAATACAGAATCAGGAGTGCGGCGACACTACCGATGATTGTTTGCCAGAGGAGCC
Organism: Fischerella sp. CENA71; assembly: GCA_024239075.1. GTDB lineage: Bacteria > Cyanobacteriota > Cyanobacteriia > Cyanobacteriales > Nostocaceae > Pelatocladus. The sequence goes on from JANBVI010000057.1 coordinate 96,560, forward strand.
GAGACGGTTTGTGCTGGGAGGGTTGGAAAGCCGTGGTCGCGGCAGTCAGGATGGCGGATTGGAGATGAGGAGGCGGTTCAACGCTGTTTAAGCCGTAAATAACCTGGTCTAAGGTTGCCTGAAGCCGCTTTACTTCTGCAACTAATGCTGGATTTTCTGCCAGCAGTTGCTCGAAAACTTCTACTTCAGCGCGATCAAGATCGCCCACCACATAGCCTGCTGTCAAGGTTTCGATTGCTTGAGGGGTGAGAGGTTCAGTCATAACCTTAGCCAATTGAGTCCCGTAAAAGTTGCTTCAGTTTCAGAAGTCCCTGGCGAGTCCAGCTTTTCACGCTTCCCAGGGGTTTATGCAGTTGTTGGGCAATTTCTGATTGGCTCAGTCCGGCATCATACGCCAATTCGATCACCTGTCGTTGCTGATCACTAAGCTGGGTCAATGCCTGCCGTACTTGTTGTGATCGCTCATTGAAAACAGCCTGCTCAACTGGAGTATGAGCAGGGGATGCAGCAGTTATGTTCTGCTCCCAACGTTGCACTAAATTAAGGTTGCGACTGCGCGATCGCAATTTGTCGATCGCCCTTGATCGAGTCATAACAATCAGGTAGCGCATCAAATGACCATGTTTAGCAGGGTCAACCGGACGCTGCCATAGCGATAGAAAAATTTCTTGGGTCAGGTCTTCGGCTTCCGGCTGGCTGTGCAGAACTTTCAGTGCCACTCCATACACCACGCTGCCATAGCGATTGTAGAGACACCTTAATGCTGCTGGTCGCTTTGCCTTCAGGTCATCCAAGAGTGCGGCATCGCTGGAGGATGACGATTCTGATGAATGGCGATCAGGAGAACTTAGATCCATAGATTCAGGTGAATAGACCAAGGCTAATTTCTCTGCAAAAATGCTCAATGCATCTTGCATCGTGAGTGCCAATCCTGATTTCACAACTTCTTTTAAGCATAGAGCAAACTTACTTTCATTTCTAAAACGATTGGTGAAGCTAATTGGATGAGTCTAGCGTCGAAATTTTGTAGAAGTGGGTTATTTGTATATGCTTGATTAAGTAAGGATAAAGATGAAAGATTTTGTTTTTAACCGTTGCTTGGGTCTTGCCTGCTGGAATTTGAATTTCATCGAACTCAGGTTTATCCAGAACCAAAGCAGTTAAGCCCAACGATTTTGAGAACGGTGGAAATATTCCCTTTTGGAATTTTTACTATTGGCAAAGATAATCGACACTGTATTGTTACTAAGTGGAGAACTTATGCACACGAGACTGATAAAAATACTCTTTGCACTCACTATTGAAACTATCAATTGGTTTTATCCACTGGTGTTAACTGTTATAGCTGGGCTTCTGGAGGCTTGGCTGATTTTCAGTATTTTTCCAGAAATCAACACTCTGGTTCTAGTAGCAATATTTCCCCTACTTTACTTGTTCTGGTTGTTTCTCTTTCTTTGCCTAAGTGCATTGGGTACAACTGTTTTGTTTCGATTTTTTAATAAACCCAAATTTCTAGAAGCTAATCTTGTTGAAGATTGGCAATTACTTATTCAATTTTCACCAACAAATATCTCGTATAAGCTAATGCTATTGATAGTGACATTCCCTTTTCTGAATTATTTTAAAATGACCCCTATTCCTTTGAGATGGCTTAGAAACCTGGTGATGCGAGCTTACGCCCCAAAGGTAAATATTGGTAAAAAATCTCTAGTACTTATATGGCCACAAGATCCTGATTTAACATATGTTGGCAATAACGTTGTTATTGGTACTGAATGTCATCTTGTTGCTCATGCTGTCAACACATCTGATGGAAAACTTAGATATATTTCAGAACCAATTGTAATTGGAAACAAAAGTACCATTGGTGGTAATACTAGAATCGGAATGGGGGTCAAAATTGAGGAGGAAGCGATAGTAGAAGTAGGTAGCAATGTGCTTCCATACACGCGCATAGGACGTGGCGAAATCTGGGGCGGTAATCCTGCTGTTTTTCTCCGCAAACGCAACGAATTTGCAAATCAAGCAAAACCAAAGTTTTCACAGAAGCAAATAGCTTCCTCTCAATTAAATGAAATAATTGCTAATGCTATTCGTTTGCCATTAGAAGAGATTGCTGATGATTTAAATAGCGAAAACTGTATGGCATGGGATTCCCTAGCCACAATGTCAATTGCCGCTTCATTATATGACCGTTTTTCTATTCGTGTTCCCGCCAAGGATATCTTCAAACTAAATTCTCGCAAGTCAATCGAGCATCTGATTGCTACTTATACAGATAGTAATACAGATAATAATTTTCCAGATAGTTCGGACGGTGTATCCACTCCTAACCAAGATACTGAAATTCCCAGCAATCCAGAACTTCTCCCGCTTTACAATCCAGAAACCGTAACTCAAGCACTTGCTGATCGTTTTGGGGAATTGATGCCTCAAAGTGATCAAAAGATTGTTATTGCTGCCAGTTTTACTGCACAACCACTAGGCTCAACTTTAGACCTCTGGTGTAGAGCTTTCGGCATTCCATTTTCAGTGGAGTTTGGTGAATTCAATCAATTGGAACAAACTCTTCTTTCTCCAGATAGCGTTTTTATGAATAATCCAAACGGGTTAAATATAGTTCTTACTCGCCCAGAGGATTTAATCTCTGATGGAGATCAGGATGGAATGATTCGAGCCAGTCAACTGTTGGACGCTATCAGTAGTTATACTGCAAATAAAAAAGGTTTGATCGTGTCGAATTTGCCTCCAGCAGTTTCGCCATTTTTTCATGGAAAGCATCAACAAGTAGAGAAACTACGCCTTTGGTGGCAAGATCAACTAGAAAAAGTGGAAGGAATTTATGTCTTAGATTTTGCCAGGGTTGTTGAGGAAGTTGGACGACAAAATGCACAGGATGCTTCGTTTGAAGCGATCGCTCGCGCTCCCTATTCACAAATAGTTTATCAGGGACTTGGAATTGCAATGACCCGTTTGGTGCGTAGAATATTCCTTCCGGCTAAAAAAGTTCTAGCACTTGATTGCGATGGTATTCTGTGGGGAGGTGTTGTGGGCGAGGATGGTATTGATGGTATCGCCCTGAGCAATGACCATCCTGGTCGCAGTTTTCGTCTGTTTCAAGAAATGCTTCTGGAGCTCAAAGGGCACGGTATTCTTCTGGTGATAGCCAGCAAAAATGAGGAAGCAGATGTCTGGAATGTATTTGAAAGTCATCCCGAAATGGTGCTGCGACGCTCAGATATTGCTGCTTATCGGATTAACTGGAAGGAAAAGTCTACCAATTTACGCGAACTTGCTGAAGAATTAAACTTAGGTCTAGACTCTTTCGTTTTTATTGATGATTCTCCAGTCGAATGTTTGGAAGTGCAGACTCATTCTCCAGAGGTCACTGTTGTCGCCATGCCAAAAGAGCCAGCACATTATGTTGAAACTCTTTCTAAGCTCTGGTGTTTTGATTCTTTCACCATCACAACAGAAGACAAAATACGAACAGAATTTATGGCGCAAGAGCAACAGCGCCACCAATTGCAGCAGAGCATAACTAGCCTTGAGAATTATTTAGAATCCTTGCAACTAGTTGTAGAAATCCGGTCTGCTGAGGAAAGAGATTTGCCACGAGTAGCGCAACTGACGCAGAAAACCAATCAATTTAATCTTTCTTTAATTCGCCGTTCGTTATCCGAAATTCAAGACATTCAGAAATCTTGTTCTATTCTGGTGCTGAATCTGAAAGACCGCTTTGGTGATTATGGTCTTGTTGGCGTAGCCATTCTCAAGCAGGAAAACGAATCTTTGTTTATAGATACCTTGCTGATCAGCTGTCGTGCTTTAGGACGCAAAGTAGAGCAATGCTTTTTATGCAGCTTTTTTGATTTTGCCAAGCAGAAGAATTTAAAGACGATTATTGCTCCTTATTGTTCAGGTCCGCGAAACGAGCAGGTGAAAACTTTTCTTGTGAAAATGGGTTTTTCGTCAAAGCAATCAGACATTCTGGAAACTCAGGTAGCGATCGCTCCCGAAAAGCCTAAGCATATAAAAATGCTAGGCTTTTGAAGAATTTAAATCCAAAATTGATTCTCGGTCGTCTTAAAGGTAGAGACAAGTAAGTCACCTAGTTAGCATTCTTTTCAGGCCTAAGTTGCAACTAAATTCCTGAAATCACGCTAATTGCTTACCTGCAAACTCCTACAGCTTTTAAAACTGGGCATTGCAGTGCAATGTCCTGACGAAATTTACATCATCAATCCGCAATACCCTTATTTGGGATGTCATAATTTTGCACCTTTGGCAGTTTGGATGCAACCAATTTGCTTGCAATTTTGTGCTGCATCAAACATTTAAGCTCAGTAAAACTGCTGTAGCCAAATAACCAATTTCAGAGGTAATTCTATGCAACGCTCTATTTCTGTGCTGTTAACAACACTGCTTCTGTCTGCCACCATTTCGCCTGCTGTGGCGCAAGCCCAAACCGCACCAACCAGCCTCAATCCCTACGCGGCAAATCAATCTAGGGCAAACCAGCTTAAGCCTTTTAATCTGGCTTATCTGGCGTATCAAGGCTACTTAAAAGACCAAGGCATTCCCAGCAGTGGTACATTAATCGATGCGATCGCGTCTGGAACAATCACGGCTCAAGATATTATTCAAGCTGCTGTCAAAGCGAATCGACTACCTGAGCAAACGCTAAATGATCAAGGCTATCGTTTTAACCTTGAAGAGCAACTGCAAGGATTTACAGCAGACTAAAAAACTGGCGTTGGTCAATTAATATGATGAAAAACACATTTCGCAAGCACCATCGGCTAATTGCCACAGTCTTTTGTTTGCCCTTACTCTTTACTGCTCTGACTGGCATTAGTGTTGCGATCGCCGACACATGGTTGCATCAACAAGAGCTTACTGCATTTTTAATCACCATTCACACCTTGCAAATCTTCAAACTCGATGCCATTGTGCCAGTTTTGAATGGGCTAGGTCTGATTGGCTTAGTGGCGACTGGACTGAGCATGACTGGACTGTTTGCTAAACGCCATCAATCAAAGCGGATCGGAGGACGCTCATGAAATACATTTCTTATTTTTTCATAGCGATCGCTAGCGCCTTGTTGGTCATTCTATTGTCGTTGTCATCTTGTAGTCCAAACCATAAGACAACGACTAGCCAACCAATGGTGATCAAAGATCAACCCCAAACTAACCAACAAACTGCCGATGCTACGGTCAAAATTCATAATTTCAAATTTGAGCCAGCGAATTTGGCGATAGGTGTTGGTAAAACTGTCCAATTTATCAATGTCGATGAAGAACCCCACACGGCTACGGCTACGGATGGTACTTTCAACTCTAAAGCACTGGATACCAATCAAACCTGGAACTACACCGCCACTAAACCGGGTACTTATCCCTATATTTGCTCAATTCATCCCTTTATGAAAGGGACACTGACGGTAACACCCCAGAAAAACTAACCAGAGGAATACCAATGCAACGCAGAAAATTTCTTGAACACGTGAGCTGGACTGGACTCGGTATTGTGTGGGCGATTGGTGCAAATGGCTTATTTACTGCCTGTCAGGTGGGAGAACCAAACACTCAAAAATCATCCACGACCTCACCGTTTTCCTTCGTTCAAATTAGCGATACGCACATCGGTTTCAAAAAACCCGCAAATGACCACGTTACCGACACGCTCCAAAAAGCGATCAATGCGATCAATACCTTACCCACTCCTCCTGCCTTTGTCATTCACACTGGAGACATTTCCCATTTATCTAAACCAGAAGAATTTGATCAGGCCAAACAACTGCTTTCCCAATTGAAAGCCCCATTATTTACCCTACCAGGGGAACACGATACAATTGGCGATCGCGGCCAAGCCTACGAGGAAGCCTTTAACCGCAAGGATGTCAAAGAAGGCTTACAAGTTTGGGATCAGGCGGGAATCCACTTTGTCTCCTTGACCAATGTGCTAGACTTTGGGGCAACCGGTACGGGCAAACTGGGTGAGGCACAATTGGACTTACTGGCAAAAGATTTAGCATCGCAGAAACAGGATACACCTCTAGTTGTTTTCAGCCATATTCCCCTGTATGACCTTTATCCCAAATGGGGATGGGCAACTGCTGATTCTGCTAAATTACTCTCACTGCTATCTCGCTTTGCATCGGTGACAGTGTTAACCGGACACATCCATCAAGTAATTGAGCATAGCGAAGGCAATATCCGTTTTCACACTGCTGCGGCGACAGCCTATCCCCTCCCCGCCCCAGGTCATGGTGATCAACCTGCTCCCGTCAAACTAAGCGAAAATCATCTATTGGCGGTACTCGGATTCCGCACTGTTGAAGTCATTTCCAGCAAGGATACTAGAGTTGACCAACATGCTCTGGGGTAGAAATAGGTAAATAAAAAAGAGGTCTATTTGACCCCTTCACAACTCCCTACAATCAATCAATAATTTGGTCAATTAGGAATTAAATTAAGCTAAACCAGTATTTGTACCTTGTTTACCAGTAGCTAATTCTACTTTAACAATTTTGCCACCCATTTTTTGAATACGTTGCTGTTCGCGGAACCAGTTTTCATAAGGAACTAGCTTAGTAAAGTAAGTATTTTGCAACTCCCGTTGGGTGCGAATTCTAGTTTGACTGGGAACGCAAGCAGTAATTTTAAATAAGCGTGCCATTGTTTTAAATCTCCTGTCAGTAAATGTGAAAACTTTTTTATTTCAAAATTCTGAGTGGAAAACAATCCTTTATTTACTCCAAGTCTGGAAATCAAGCGTCAATACCAGACCTTTAACACTCATCATTCATCAGTTTAGCTTGATAAGCGATTAAACGTCTTAGCACTCACGATCGATCTCCAGACCTCATCGCACCTAAACTATTAAGTGCAAACTAGCTTCTAGCTTAAGCCAGAGCTGATATAGTCTAAGTAAACACCCATTTCTTTACCAGCGTCTGGGCCAACCAAGCTAGCAGTTACTTCTTTGATTGCTTGGATAGCTTGTACGGTAGCACCGATGGGTACACCCAAAGAGTTGTAGGTTTCTTTCAAGCCATTCAATACGCGCTCGTCGAGAATGGAGGGGTCGCCAGCTAACATAGCATAGGTAGCATAGCGGAGGTAGTAATCCAAGTCACGAATACAAGCTGCGTAACGACGGGTGGTGTACATGTTACCACCGGGACGGGTGATATCAGAGTACAACAAAGACTTAGCTACAGCTTCTTTAACGATCGCAGCAGCGTTAGCAGCGATGGTGCTAGCAGCGCGCACACGTAGTTCACCAGTGGAGAAATAGCCTTTTAGCTTTTCTAGAGCTGCGGTGTCGAGGTACTTACCTTGAACGTCTGCAGAATTTATGACAGCGGTAATTGCGTCTTGAGCCATGTTGTTAATTCCTTATTTCCAACGTTATTGCAATACTTCTGTTTGAGTAGGCAAACAGCTTTAACCTAGGCCAAAGCACCGACGACGTAATCGAAGTAAGCGCCAGCTTCAGCAGCGTCTTCAGCAGACAGCAAAGAAGCAGCAACGTTTTTCAAGCCACCAACACCAGCAGCAACAGCATCGATAGGTGTACCGAGAGACTTGTACATTTCGCGGACGCCGACAATACCGATTTCTTCGATAGGAGTAACGTCACCAGCAACTACACCGTAGGTGACGAGACGGAGGTAATAGTCTAAGTCACGCAGACAGGTAGCAGTCAGTTCTGTACCGTAAGCGTTACCACCAGGAGAAACAACATCAGGGCGCTTTTGGAACAGTTGATCGCCAGCTTGCTTAACAATCCGTTCGCGGTTGTCTGTTAAGACTTGAGCAATGCGAAGGCGGCGTTCGCCAGCTGCTACAAAGCTCTTGATCCGATCCAATTCGCCAGGGCTGAGGTAGCGAGCTTCTGCATCAGCATTCACGATAGCTTTCGTGACGATACTCATTAATGGATTCCTCCAGTACTAATGAAACCAGAATTTTAAATTAAACTGGTACGACTTTACGCGTTGGTAGTAGCTTTGTTTTCTCGTTATTTCCAGGTTTAGTAATCTCATGACTACTGAAACTGTTTAACTTCGACTTTGCCTGAGTCATCACACATACTCAAGCTTTGAAACTTAGCTACCTCCCGGAATTATTTTCGGGCATTATGTTGAGCAAATATGACTGCTCTTAACAGTTTGTAACATTCTTTTTCATGTTTGCTTCGATTTTTACAATCTGAAAACAATGTTACGAAACATTACTTGAACTCTCCACGCTTTGGAAAACGCAAGCTCATCACACTTTTCTTGGCATGGGGAAAGGGGATTGGGGATTGGGGATTGGGAAGAGACTTGTTAAATAATTCTCCCCACACTCCCAGACGCGCTGTTTGAAGCGTCTATACATTACTCTCCCTTGTCTCCCATTCCCGATTCCTGATCCCCGATCCCTGATCCTCTCAAGAGTAGAGTTTAACCTCCCTGGGTGTAACGTCCGGTAAGTACAGAAGGTGACAAGCTAGACCAAGATTGTTTTACCAAGTCAGCTGCTGCCTTCACGCTACCGAGATAGTTACCCGCAGGTAAGGATGGGAAGCGCTGGTAAGGTACCACATCTTCACCAAAGTAACGGGCATACTCTGGGCTATTGACTATAGCCTCTACAGCGGCTTTCAAGCCGCTATCAGCCAGTATTTTGTTGTACTGACGAATTTCGGCTTGAGTTGCTGGCGCACGCCCCAACAGATGACGGAAGAGGAATTCTATCACCTTGGTGTTGGGATAAGGAGTGTAGAAGCGCTTGCGATAAATTTCAGAACTCGCCAATTCACGCACAAACTCGTGTACGGAAATTTCTCCGTTCCGCAGTTTGCTTTCGAGGTCTGTACGGCGGAAGTATTCAGGAATTTGACCGCTAAACACATCCATTACCTGAACGTAGATGGCATTGATTACCTGTTGGATTTCTGCTTGATTTGCCCCTACAGTTATGCGGTAAATACGTGCAGGTTTGCGGCGGCTAGTACCCACACCAACTTCTACAGATTGCCCACGGCCATCGTTGTAGGAACGACCAAGTTCAATAAACAGTGGTTTGCTCTTGTCGATCGCCTTCGCTTGTGCTGCTATGTCTGCGATCGCCTTCGCCATAATTGGCATTTGGGCAACATTCATCCGCGACTTAGTCGGCTCAAAACTTGGGACAACAATATCCTTGCTTTGCTTAGTCAGCTGGTTATACAGTTTTTGACTGTTGGGGAAGTTTGCCGCCGGGAAGGTCGCAAAGCGGTTGTAAGGTACTGTATCCTCACCAAAAGCTTGGAGATACTCTTGAGTACTTACCAGCGCTCGGATGAAAGCACGAATACCTTGAGTTGCCAAAATCTGGTTATACTTCCTGATTTCCGCTTGATCTAAGGGAGCGCGTCCCAGGAAATGCTTAGTTCCCAGTTCAATTACTTTTGTGTTGGGGTACGGTGTATAAAACTCTTTTAGGTATAAGCCAGAACAGCCTAAACCTTCGATGAATTCCTTGACCGTGATTTCACCATTACCCAGCTTGCTTTCCAAGACTTTGAATTCTCTGGAAGAAGCGACGTATGGTGCAACATCCCGCTCAAAAATCTGCCGATAGGCGGCGCTGATCACACTTTGTACAGCGACCTTGTCATCAGTTCCCGCAACCAACTTAAAGATTTTTCTTTGGTCGCGTTTTTTGCTAACACCTTGATTAATTCGGAATTGGATATCAGGTTCAGTCCGCATTTCGGTGACTGTACCCAATTCTACAAACTTAGGTGTTTCTTGCTTCTCGACTTTTGCACCGACATCTTCACGGATGCTACCAACACGTAGTTTCCGCAATGCTACACCACCGGGAGTCAAGTAACGTTCGTAAGGAACCGTATCTTCACCAAACGCCTGACTGTATTCTTCGGTATCAAGAATTGCGTCAACAACCCCATAGAATCCTTTCTTCGAGGCGATATCAAAGTATTTGTTATTTTCTTGACGACCGTAGGTGGGACGACCCAACAAGCGACGGTGAATGTACTCGATCGCCTTACAAACATAATAGGGTGTCCAGTAAAGCTTACGGAATAAATCCGACTTCGCTAAAGCGCGAACAAACTCCCGTACCGAAATTTCGCCGTTTTCTAGCTTAATTTCTTGGACTTTTAACCGTTGACCTTCGTAGACATCCCGACCAAATACTTGCAGGTAAGCTCCACGAATTACTGCTTGAGTAGAGCTTTCGGAGAATTTGACACTTGCTCCCTTACCAGTTCCCTTACTCAAGGTTCTGGGAATTTGATCCAATCGGAAAACTTTTGGTCCCAGAGTTCCAGGAAACTCACCACGAGCAGAAGGATTACCAGTTTGGTTATTAATTCCCGGCCCTTGGTGAATCAAAATACGTCTTGTATCCTTACCAAAAGGAGCAGGACTGCTGCTGGGGTTGCGAGTTTCTTTCGGGAAAATCGCTCCAAATTGAATTTCTAATGGATCGTTACCAGAACCATAAACATGCTGATCAGGTAGCGGCTGATTATATTTTGCAAAAGTTGTAATGAACTGAGGAACTTTACGGAAAGGCGCACTGTATTTAAACAGGTCTTGCTGTGGTCCCCAGTTACGACACTCTTGAGCTTCTTGGCCCAGACCCCGAATATAGGGTACTGTTTCCTCGCCGAAGTAGTCTGAGTATTCATCAGAATCTACCAGAGCATCAACTAATGCTGATAAACCCCCACGGGAAACAATGTCAAAGTACTTTTGTACTTCTTCCCGGCTGCTTGGTCCCCGTCCTAAAATGTGACGGAAAGCAAGTTCTAAAGCGCGGCTATTAATAAATGGTTCGTAAAATTGTTTCCGGTAAAGTGGAGATTTAGCAAGGCGACGGACAAACTCTTTCATGGAGATGTCGCCATTTTTCACCTGGGATTCTAAATTAGATATTGACAAGCTGTAAGCACGGGTGATATCACGCTCGAAGATTTGCCGATAAGCAGCTTTAACTACCTCGGTTTTCTCAGCAGCAGACAAACCAGGCTTCATGACAAACTTGGGTCGCCGTTCTGCCGCATTAAAATAAATTTGAGGCAGTTGTAACCCTTGTTGATCACCAGAAGGACGTTGCCGTAGTTTATTAGAAGGACTGGGTGCTTTGAATTCTGTAATCAAAACATCCATATACTGAGACACAATATCTGCTGCTTCAGTGTCTTGACGGAAATAGGAAAGTGCAGCCGCTTTCAATTCCTGTAAAGCCACAATTGTCGCTTCACCGGAGCAAGCGTTTTCAATGATTTCCCGCAAACCGCGTGTGTTGACAGCGATGATGTTAGGATCACCAGCCACGATCGCATAAGTAGCGTAGCGCAAGAACCATGATAAGTCTCGCAAGCTCTTTGCCATGTTGGCTGGGCCATAACGAGCGATGTTAATTGGTCGGAAACCAGGAGGAATCGGACCACTAGGCGAAGAGTTAAAAATCGAACGTAAGTTTTCTAGGAACCCACCACGAGTTTCCACGTAGGTAACAGTTCCGAGTTTCATTGTATCTCTCACATCCGCAGTGGATGCAGCTGCTGCTACCGCCATTGCCAATTCTGGCTCTCTGGGTTTTTCCAAAAAAGCCATTGGCGAACCACCAACAAAAATTCTGTTAGCAGCTCGAGAAACAATAATTTCGGAATTGTCCGTGAGCGCCTGGGCGATTTCTAAACGTTTTGCGCCAGATGCAAAATAACTTGCCAGTTCATTTAATTCTCCGGCTCCCAAAAAGCGGTCTTGCTGCTCCGCCTGGGAAATCGTTGATACAGCTAGGGTTTGATATAGTTGCGGACGCGCAACTGAGCTTCCACCACTTGCCTTAACACTCATCGGATTTGTAAAACTCCCATCATATGCGTTTATGTGTTAAGTCTGGGTTACTTTAGGGCTTGACACTTCGGTATTTTCATGCTGTCCTTGTGCCGCCTGCTAAGTTGCCAGAAAAAATTAACCCAGTCAGCTTTTAGATTAGAACGTTTTGGGATTTATCAGGGGATTTATTAAGAAGTATGTAGAAACTGTAGCGTTTATGTATCGGTTCTTGAAGGGTGATGCTTCAGGTTTCTGAGAAAAAATCTAAGTTTTGTATCTCTAGGTGAAGAAGTCCCAGAAAATTTCTAACTTGAAAAAGGGTGTAAGGGTGTGGGGGTGTATGAGGAGTTATATTTTCATCATATCCTTACCCCTTAGGGATCTCCAATAAATAAATCAGCCCAGCCCACCTTCGGAAGCCGCGTTGCGTCTACGCAAAAACGCCTTAAAGCGTTTTTGCTCCCCCTTGAAAAATATATAAATCCCACGAAATAGATTAACAGGGCTGGGCTGATTTATTCGCGGGCTTGTGCCTTACACCTTTTTTTTGACTAACGAGCGATCGCCAAAATAGTAACCACAAACGATAAACTCAAAAATACTGCCATGAAAGCTTGTTATGTCCGACTCCCAAACTGTTAGTACTGCTGTTGCTAAACTCTACGATACCTATCCTTTTCCGCCAGAACCATTACTTGATGAACCACCCCCCGGTTACAATTGGCGCTGGAATTGGTTAGCAGCCTACAATTTCTGTACTGGGCAAAAACCCCAAAAACAAGACATCCGGATTTTAGATGCTGGTTGTGGGACAGGAGTAGGAACAGAGTATTTAGTTCACCTCAACCCTCATGCTTCTGTAGTCGGAATTGACCTGAGTACAGGTGCTTTGCAGGTCGCCAAGGAACGCTGTCAACGTTCCGGTGCAAACCGCGTCGAATTTCATCACCTCAGCCTTTACGACGTGGCACAACTTCCAGGCGAATTTGATTTAATTAATTGTGTTGGGGTACTGCATCATTTGGGCGACCCGATTCGCGGGATTCAAGCCTTAGCGAAGAAATTAGCCCCAGGTGGCTTAATGCACATTTTTGTCTATGGAGAGTTGGGACGCTGGGAAATTCAACTCATGCAAAAAGCGATCGCTCTCATCCAAGGTGAGAAACGCGGTGATTATCGCGATGGTGTCCAAGTGGGGCGACAAATATTTGCATCTTTACCAGAAAAAAACAGAATTGTCAAGCGAGAAAAAGAGCGTTGGTCTTTGGAAAATCAGCGAGATGAATGCTTTGCTGACATGTATGTCCATCCCCAAGAAATTGATTACAATATAGACACGCTGTTTGAACTCATCGACGCTTCCGGATTAGAGTTTATCGGCTTCTCAAATCCTGGTTTTTGGCAATTGGAACGACTTTTGGGCAAAGCACCAGAATTGATGGTAAGGGCAGGTGAGTTAAGCGCTCGCCAACGTTACCGTCTGATAGAACTACTAGATCCAGAAGTCGCCCACTACGAATTTTTTCTTGGTCGTCTACCCATCACCAAAGCCGACTGGTCAAGCGATGAAGCTTTAATGACAGCGATAGCTGAACGTAATCCTTGTATAGATGGTTTTCCGAGTCAGTGTGTGTTCAATTACGATTACCAGATCATACATTTATCGGCAGCCGAATTAAAATTTCTGCAAGCCTGCGAGGGGAAGAAAACAGTGGCAGAAATTTTACGGGAGGATGTACAGCTAGATTTAAAGCAAGTGCGATCGCTCCTCAATCAGCAATTGATGATGTTAACACCAAGCTGAAAAATAGGGATCGGGGATTGGGGATCGGTGAGTGGGGAAAGGGGAAATTACCTGTTCATAGTTCCTGATTCCTAATCTCCAATTCCTAATCCCCAATCCCTGATCCCCGACCCCCAATGGCTAAGTTAATTGTTTTTTTCTAAAGTATTGTTACCTCAGCGTGATATGATTTAGCTGGCTGAATGTGCAGTCAACATAATTAGCTGTACTGGTTTCAAGTCCCGTGAGCTTGTCTGATCAATCAACTGATCCCACACCGACAACACAACAAGATTCAAGCCCTGGTTCTGAGGACACAGAACCAGTAGACTCTATGAAAGAGTTTTATAAACTCTACCAAGAGTTTTTGCTAATCACGCTTGTCTTGACGGGGATTGTTTTTATCTCTGTGTGGATTTTTTATTCCCTAAATATTGCCCTTAATTATCTTCTTGGGGCATTTACGGGTATGCTTTACATGAGGATGTTGGCAAAAGATGTTGAGCGCTTAGGCCCACAAAAACGGCAACTGAATAAAAATCGGTTTGCCTTGTTAGTAGTGATAATTCTGCTGGCATCTCGGTGGAATGAATTGCAAATCTTGCCCATATTTTTGGGATTTCTGACATATAAAGCCACGCTCATTTTCTATGTAGTTAGAGAAGCTTTTATCTCTGGCTTGCCAAATATTCCACAACCTTAACAAGGCTCAATGTGAGTTTGCCTTCAAGTAAATCCACACCAGGCTTCTAGTTCTTTTTCTCCAGCTTAAGATTGGAGAATTAGTTGATTTGGGAAGAAAATGCTCCATCTCCTAAACTTCTTCAATTCTGTTACTCTTGCCGAATTAGAAGTAGGAAATCATTTCTACTGGCAATTGGGTAATCTAAAAGTACATGGACAAGTTTTTCTTACCTCTTGGTTCGTGATTGCTATTTTAGTAGTGGCTTCAATTGCCGCTACTCGCAATGTCCAAAGAATTCCCAGTGGCATACAGAATTTTATGGAATATGCCCTGGAATTTATTCGGGATTTGACAAAAAACCAACTAGGTGAGAAAGAATATCGTCCTTGGGTGCCTTTTATCGGCACATTGTTTCTGTTTATTTTTGTATCCAATTGGTCAGGCGCGTTAATTCCTTGGAAGCTCATCAAACTCCCATCTGGTGAATTAGCGGCACCGACAAATGACATCAATACGACAGTAGCACTGGCGTTATTGACTTCTTTAGCTTACTTTTACGCAGGTTTTAGCAAACGCGGTTTGGGTTACTTCAAGAAGTATATCGAACCAACACCAGTGCTATTACCAATCGCGATTCTAGAAGATTTCACCAAACCTCTTTCCCTAAGCTTCCGTCTTTTTGGAAACATTTTGGCGGATGAATTAGTGGTGGCGGTACTAGTTCTATTAGTCCCTCTATTTGTTCCTCTACCTGTGATGGCTCTTGGTTTGTTTACTAGTGCCATTCAAGCCCTGGTTTTTGCTACCCTTGCAGGGGCTTATATTCACGAGGCCATGGAGGGACATGGTGATGAAGGACATGAGGAACATTAGAACCCTCAGTTGATGTAATTTTAGATTTTGAAACTGGATATTTAATTCAGTAACAAATCTAAAAAGCAAAATCGCAAACCGTTAGTTTTGTACTCAAGGTAAGGAAAATCAACATGGATCCATTGATTTCTGCTGCTTCAGTTCTTGCTGCTGCTTTAGCAATTGGTTTAGCTGCGATTGGGCCTGGTATTGGTCAAGGTAATGCCGCAGGTCAAGCAGTAGAAGGTATCGCCCGTCAGCCAGAAGCAGAAGGAAAAATTCGCGGTACACTGCTGTTAACTTTGGCGTTCATGGAATCACTGACAATCTATGGTCTGGTGATTGCACTGGTATTGCTGTTTGCAAACCCATTCGCTTAATCTCTGAAACTTATTCTTTTGAGAGACGTGATGACTCATACCAATTTTGGATTTTAGATTTTGCGAAAAGTTTGAGCGCCGGATTCCGGCGATCAAAACTTTTCAAAAAGAATTTTGGATTAAAAGCTTTTCTCAAAAAGCTGTATTAATTCATTTCAAAATGATACTAATTATCCTAATTTGGTATCACGTCTCTGAGAGTAGATTTAACCTTAATTAAAGGTAAATCAAAATTGCTAGCCACAAAAACTGCTGTTACAGCCAAAGAGGAGAGAAATGTTTGATTTCGATGCTACCTTGCCCTTAATGGCATTGCAGTTCCTGCTGTTGGCAGCTGTTTTAAATGTGATTTTCTACAAGCCATTGACCAAGGTACTGGACGATCGCGATAATTACATCCGAACGAATAACCTTGAAGCTCGCGAACGCTTGGCTAAAGCCGAGCGATTGACCAAGGAATATGAGCAACAGCTAGCAGAAGCACGCAGGCAATCTCAAAATGTCATTGCCCAGGCTCAGACTGAAGCTCAAAAAATTACTGCCGAGAAAATCGCTGAAGCCCAAAAAGAAGCTCAGGCGCAACGAGAACAAGTGGCTCAAGAAATAGAACAGCAAAAGCAGGAAGCTTTACGTTCCTTGGAGCAACAGGTAGATGCCTTCAGCAGGCAGATTCTGGAAAAACTCTTGGGACCTTCTTTAGTCAAATAGTCAAATAAAAGTGACTGTTGATAGCTCACAACATCGGTTCCAAAAAGTATTTGCGCTGCGGGGCATTCGTCCGGTGAGCGCTGAATTAAGTGTCACATATTGGCACTTTTTTCCTTTGGGGAAAGTTCTAACTTACGATTAGCAAGGGAGCAGCGCAGTTGTAGATGGGTATTGTAGGAACTGTCTTATTATTAGCCACAGAGGCGGCAGAAGCAGAATCGCCAGGCGGTTTTGGTCTAGACTTTAACATTCTTGAAACCAATATAATTAACCTGGCAATTCTAGTTGGTGTTTTATTTTACTTTGGGCGTAAAGTTATCAGTAACACCCTCAGCGAGCGACGCTCAAATATTGAAACTGCAATTCGGGAAGCTGAAGAGCGTGCTCAAGAAGCAGCAGCCCAACTTTCCGACGTGCAACAAAATTTGACCCAGGCACAAGCAGAAGCGCAACAAATCCGCAAAGCTGCCGAAGAAAACGCTCGTTCAGCTCGTGAAGCAATTTTGGCACGGGCGGCAGAGGAAGTGGAACGAATGAAAGAAACTGCTGCCCGTGATTTAGACACAGAAAGAGAGCGAGCGTTTGCCGAACTGCGGCAACGGGTAGTGGCCATGGCATTGCAAAAAGCCGAGTCGGAACTCCGCAGTGGAATTGGCGACGATGCTCAACAAGCATTGATTGATCGTAGTATCGCGCTACTGGGAGGCTAGAAATGACAAGCAATGCAGGATTATCAGAAGTAGCCCTGCCTTATGCAGAGGCTTTGATGTCGGTAGCGCAATCAAATAATTTGACAGAAGAGTTCGGCGAAGACATTCGTGCTTTGCTGAACTTGTTGTCTAGCAGTGAGGAACTAAAACAGTTTCTCAATAACCCATTTATCCAGACAGAGGATAGAAAAGCAGTTCTCAAACGGATTTTGGGTGAAGGTGCTAACACTTACTTCCGTAATTTTTTAATGCTGTTGGTAGATAGACGGCGCATTATGCTGTTGGAAGATGTTTGCCGACAATATTTAGCACTGTTGCGGCAACTCAAACAAACAGTGTTAGCAGAAGTGGTTTCTGCTGTTCCTCTGAGCGAAGACCAGTCCGCAGCAGTCAGACAAAAGGTCATCGCGATGACCAATGCTCGCGAAGTAGAGCTAGAAACCAGAATCGACCCTGACATTATTGGTGGTGTCATTATCAAAGTAGGTTCTCAGGTAATTGACGCTAGTTTGCGGGGTCAACTGCGTCGCCTGTCTTTGCGCTTAACAAGCGCCTAAACTAATTTTGGATTTTGGATTAGTGATAGTTGATGGTTGGTTATTGGTTAAGGAAAATGCTCATTAACTACTAACCACTAACCACTAACTCTAAAACCTAAAATTCTTCTTCACTCCTGTTGTCTCACCAAAAACAAGATAGACAAATGGCAATTAGCATCAGACCTGACGAAATTAGCAGCATTATTCAGCAACAAATCGAGCAATACGACCAACAAGTCAAAGTTGCTAACGTTGGTACAGTTTTGCAAATCGGTGACGGTATTGCCCGTGTTTATGGTCTAGAAAAGGCCATGGCTGGGGAATTGTTAGAATTTGAAGATGGTACAGTCGGCATCGCCCTCAACCTAGAAGAAGACAACGTTGGTGCGGTGTTGATGGGTGAAGGTCACTCAATTCAAGAAGGCAGCACCGTTACCGCTACTGGTAAAATCGCTCAGGTCCCTGTAGGGGAAGCCTTGGTTGGACGCGTTGTCGATGCTTTGGGTCGGGCAATTGATGGTAAAGGTGAAATCAAGACAGCAGAAAGCCGTTTACTTGAATCTCCCGCGCCTGGTATTGTTGCTCGTCGGTCAGTACACGAACCGATGCAAACTGGAATCACCGCGATTGACGCGATGATTCCTATTGGTCGTGGTCAACGGGAATTGATTATTGGCGACCGTCAGACTGGGAAATCAGCGATCGCGATCGATACAATCATCAACCAAAAAGAAGAAGATGTAATTTGTGTTTATGTAGCGATCGGTCAAAAAGCTTCTACTGTCGCCAACGTCGTCCAGACTCTGCAAGAGAAAGGCGCACTAGACTACACCATCGTTGTTGCTGCTAACGCCAGTGAACCTGCATCTCTACAATACCTGGCTCCTTATACTGGGGCGTCAATTGCTGAGTACTTCATGTACAAAGGCAAAGCTACCCTAGTAATTTACGATGACCTCTCCAAACAAGCCGCAGCTTATCGGCAAATGTCCTTGCTGTTGCGTCGTCCACCCGGACGGGAAGCTTATCCTGGAGATGTCTTCTACCTCCACTCCCGCTTGTTGGAACGGGCAGCAAAACTCAGTGACGAATTGGGTAAAGGTAGCATGACCGCCCTCCCAATCATCGAAACTCAAGCAGGTGACGTATCTGCTTACATTCCCACCAACGTGATTTCGATCACTGACGGTCAGATTTTCTTGTCTTCTGACTTATTCAACGCTGGTATTCGTCCGGCTATTAACCCTGGTATTTCCGTATCCCGTGTGGGTTCTGCGGCTCAAACCAAGGCAATGAAGAAAGTAGCTGGGAAGTTGAAGCTAGAGTTGGCTCAATTTGACGAATTACAAGCTTTCTCTCAATTTGCTTCTGACCTTGATAAAGCCACTCAAGACCAGTTGGCACGGGGTCAGCGCTTGCGGGAACTCCTCAAACAGCCCCAAAATTCGCCTTTATCAGTGTACGAGCAAGTAGCCATTCTCTATGCCGGTCTGAACGGTTATTTAGATGACATTCCTACCGATAAAGTTACTGCTTTCGCTAAAGGTCTGCGGGAATACCTCAAGACCAGCAAACCTCAGTACGTCCAAGGTGTGCAAACACAAAAAGCACTAGGTGACAGTGAAGAAGCAGCTTTAAAAGAAGGCATCAATGAATACAAGAAGACCTTCTTGGCAACAGCATAGATAGTCATTGGTAGACGCGATGAATCGCGTCTGTACAATAGTCATTGGTCATTGAGTAAATAACTAATGACTAATGACTAATGACTAATGACTAATGACTAATGACTAAGGACAAAGATTATGGCTAATCTCAAAGCAATACGCGATCGCATTCAATCGGTAAAAAATACCAAAAAAATTACAGAAGCCATGCGGCTGGTGGCTGCTGCAAGGGTACGTCGCGCCCAAGAGCAGGTATTAGCCACTCGCCCCTTCGCTGATCGTCTAGCCCAGGTACTCTACGGTTTACAAGCTCGTTTACAGTTTGAAGACGCTAACTCGCCTCTGCTGAGAAAACGGGAAGTTAAATCAGTAGGGATATTGGTTGTCTCAGGCGATCGCGGTCTTTGTGGCGGTTACAACACCAATGTCATCAAGCGCGCGGAAAATCGGATCAAGGAACTCAAAGCAGAAGGTATCAATTATAAATTAGTACTGGTAGGACGAAAAGCTACACAGTACTTCCAACGTCGTGATCAACCAATCGATGCAACCTACACTGGTTTAGAACAAATCCCGACCGCAGGAGAAGCCTCTAATATTGCCAATGAGTTGCTTTCCCTGTTTTTATCAGAAAGCGTAGATCGTGTTGAATTGATTTACACTCGCTTTGTGTCTCTGGTTAGTTCTCGGCCAGTAGTGCAAACTTTACTTCCCCTTGATACCCAAGGTTTAGAAACCGCAGATGACGAAATCTTTCGTTTGACTACTCGCGGTGGTCGATTTGAAGTTGAACGGCAAAAAGTTACAGCCCAAACTCGCGCTTTACCTCGCGACATGATCTTTGAGCAAGATCCAGCACAAATTTTGGATTCTCTGCTGTCTCTGTATTTGACTAACCAACTACTACGGGCGTTACAAGAATCCTCAGCTAGCGAACTAGCCGCCCGCATGACAGCGATGAGCAATGCTAGCGATAATGCTGGTGAATTAATCAATAGTCTGACTCTGTCTTACAACAAAGCACGACAAGCCGCAATTACTCAGGAAATTCTTGAGGTTGTAGGTGGTGCTCAAGCACTGGCCTAAGAAAAGATTTTAGATTTTAGATTGGAATTAGTACGGAATTTTCAATCCAAAATCGAAAATCCGTCTTGAAAAGCTTTGAGCGCCGGAAGCCAGCGCTCAAACTTTTCGCAAAATCTAAAATTTTGAGTCGCAAACTTAAAAACTCCACACTATAATAAAAGTATAGAATCCTCATGGGTCCGTACCGGTTTTGACAGGCTGGCGAAAGCTTCTCTGTGATTCAGGTCGAGAGTGAGTCATCTCTCGGAAATCCAAGGCTCAAAAAAAAGTAAATGCGAACAACATCGTAAAATTTGCTCGTAAGGAAGCCCTTGTAGCTGCCTAATAGCCTCTTATAGGTCCGAGCGCTTCTAGTCTGACTCCGTTAAGGGCTAGAGGCAAACCCCAACGGATGCGCTAGTATGTTCCCTCTGGTGGACTTATTAGCAAAGACTTTACCAGAGCATCCTACCGTTCGGGATAATGAACGTTCCCCGCCTTGAGGGTAAGAAAGGCTAAACCTGTGAATGAGTGGAGGGTCAATACCCAGTTTGGACAGCAGTTCGACTCTGCTCGGATCCACTAAATAAAAAGCAAATCCACCTAAAATAATTAGGTGGATTTTGTTTATTTGGTACTTTGAATGAGTGGCAGGATTGCTCTGGCGGGAAATCGCACTCCTGACGCACCCTACCAATTAGATGTTTTTTATTGGGAAGTCAGTAAGGCGATCGCACTGTGCAAGTCAAACCCTGGAAAATAGCAACTCTGGGTTTGCAGTTGGTAATTAGTTGCCTGTAACTAGTAAATCAATAACTGCTGTTTTTTGAATAACCAGACTTCGGGAAGGCAATAGGGAAGATAATCTTGGATATCGGAATAACTGGTTACGCTGAAGGGGTGACGAAGAGTCTACAAAGTAGACTGGATAAGAGTCATAGCCCGTAGACCTTGCTGAAAATAGGTTAGTTTGCTGGGCTTCAAACGCATCAATTCATGAGCTAAATCAGCCCAAAACCATCCGTGAGAGGTTAAGGTAATTGCACGTTTGTCAAGAGGGTGCAGGAAAAGGGGATAAATCCAGCTTGGAGACTGGCTTTCGCAGAGATTTGACTACTCCTAAATCTTGATTTTCTTTGGCAGCGAAATATTTAACGGGGTCATCAGCGTTACCTTTATCATAAGCAACGCTGAAATGATACAAACCTCGATAAATCATTTCCAAAGAAATGCGGTCAAATGGTAAAGATAATTCATCCGCAACTGCATCGCCTAAATCAACTAACACAGCATAAAATAGCCAAGTAGCCCATACTTGTAACTTGACTCCATTAATAGAACCAGTCCACAAATAAGATAATCCTAATAAACGTTTAACAGAATAAAAAGCTTCTTCAATTCTCCATCTTCGTCCATATAAGTCAGCGACGGCGTAGGGAGGTAAAATTTGAGGGTCAAGAACAGAAGTAATATAAGAATAGCTAGTTTTACCAACTTTTATTTCGATTAAACGTAAAGTGAGAAGTGGTGCGCCACGACGAACAGTACCTAATTGGATTAATCGGTCTTTAACTAAGTGGTCATAACTAAAAATTTTTAAATACTTAATAGCTGCTTTAGCTTTTAAACGAGTAATAAAATGAACTTCTTGGTCAATAAGTTGTTGAAAAAAATGAAAATGATAAAAACCTCTGTCACAGTTTTCTCCTTTGAAAAAAGAGCGAAGCCTAGCACGGGCAAAGCTTTGCCCGTGCCACCACCTAGATAAATCAAGGGGCTTGTCGAATAATTTAAAAAGGCTTCGCTCTTTTTTAAATTTATGAATCGAAGGTCAAGTAAAATCAGAGTTTTAGCAGATAATAAATTCAGTAGTGGAAGCTCAAAATTAGTTTCTGAAGCGGCGGGATTAGTGTGGAACCAAACCTCAATGGGTAAACGAGTAACCAAATCAATAACTGTACAGATTTTTCCGGCTAACTGACCTGTTTTCAAGTCCTCCAGACTTTTTAGCTTGAGAAATAAAGCTTCTAATGTAGAGCCATCAGCTATCCATATCCGGTCAAAATGCTTGAGGGTAAACTTAATGCTATCTGGAAGCGGTCGTCTGAGCCTTTGTTGCCAATTGAGATGTAATTGAGGTATTAAATCTTTAAATACTCGCTCAAATAACTCAGATGGAAATACTAAAAATCTTTCTGAAAGTGATTTTTGAGCAATTGTTGTGGCACGACACCATAATAAATCTTCCCTTGCTAATAATCTAGTTAATTCTTGTACACCAGGAACTTGCCGCCACAACAGTGTTAGCACTACTGCTACCATCAAAGATAAATTGAGAACTCTATCTCGCAATCCTAATTGCTTATAATATTTTTGTTGAGCAAAGATAGCAGGAGTTAATAAAGCTTCTAATTGTTGAGAGATAGCTTCATTATTTATGCTAGGAGTGTTGTGCCGTTGTGCATGGTCAGAGTTTCGTTTTGCAGCTTTAGGCATGGTAGTAAACTCAGTTTTCTATCACCTGGTTTGATTACTGAATTTACCTAACAATGTGGTTCAATTCTTCCCAAGTTATTGTGTTGTTACAATACTTTTTCGTTCCATATTTTATCTGCTAAGAATTTTGATGATAATGATAATCAAAAAGAGGGGGAAGGAGGCGAGCGACGCTCGCCTCCTTCCCCCTCCCTCACCGCATGATTATCATTTTTATTTATATAAGTTTGAGTATTTTAGCTCATTGACAAAATACACTTTAATCTAACCCCTCACGAGTGGCCCAAAACTCCATGGCTCCCACCCACAAAGACCCATATAAACCAACCCAAAAAGCACTATGTCGGCGATGTAATCGCTTTAATTCTTTGAGACGACCAACATATTTTTGGAGTCCCATTTTCCGAGAACTACGACCAGATAAAACAGCACAAGTATAGGCAATAGCAATGAAGATAAGCCATATCAAAAACTTTTTTGATAATGATAATAAAATATTGGGGGAAGGTGGCGAGCGTCGCTCGCCTCCTTCCCCCACCCCCAGCTACGATTATCATTTTCACTAACTTTTTTTGAGTATTTTAGCTGATTGACAAAATGCACTTTTTCTTAACCTGTCACGGGTGCCCACAAATTGGTTTGTAGAGACGCGATATATCGCGTCTCTACAGGGTCTGTATTTGTATCAGATTTTTTGTGAGGGCATGGCAATTTGTGCGATCGCCCTCTACACTTCTGTCATTAATTGAATTGGTATAAGAAGCGTAAATTCAATTACCAGGTGTGCAAAACCCTACTTTATAATTCGTGTTGTCTGTATTTTCACTACATCAAACTTGAGGCAATATTGTGAATGTCAGCAGTTAAAGGAATTTAAAAACTGCTAAGTCTAAACAAAACAGCTATCAAGTTATCAATGCAGAGGTGAATGATATTATGATGATTCGCTACTTGCAACCAATCCGCGAACTAGAAAACTTGCGTCGCCAAATGGATTTAGTTTTTGATGAACTCTCAGCACAAACTACTCAAACAAACGATACATCAACAGCTTGGGTTCCTGCTGTAGAGTTAATTGATACGGGTGATAACTTGGTCTTCTACGCACAATTACCTGGTATAACAGCTAAAAATCTGGATATACAGGTAACTCGTGATGCTGTAGCGATCGCAGGGGAACGTCAGCGTCAGCATCAGTCTGAAAATGCGAACTACCTGCACTCAGAGTTCCGCTATGGTAAGTTCCAGCGAGTTGTGAATTTGCCTGTTGCTGTGCAGAATGACAAAGTACAAGCAGACTTCCGCGATGGTATCTTGACTCTGACTCTTCCCAAAGTTGAAGAAGTCCGCAATCGCGTTGTGAAAATTAATTTAGGTGAAGCTACTGCTGATCAAAGCATAAACACAACTGCTCAAACAGTTAACTCTCAAAACTAGTGGGTTTGTAGTATGGACTTTATACCATTTCACTAAAACCTTGGTACAAATACAGGCTGTGTAGAGACGCTTCAAACAGCGCGTCTCTACAAATTTATATGGATCGTGATTAACGTGAAATGGTATTAGTCCTCTATGAGCGCTTAAGCGCCCACTAAGAACTCATCATAGCAAGTGTGTTGACATACCTCACTCCACTCAATTCGGGAGGAGTGAGGTTTATTATTTCAGCAAATATTCTTTTACAAACATCACCGTTGCATAAAATTGGAAATCAATATTTTTCTTTTTACTAAATCCGTGTCCTTCATCTTTTGCCATTAAATACCAAACTGGCACATTGTTTTTTCTCACTGTCGCCACAATTTGTTCTGCTTCCCGCAAAGGAACACGGGGATCATTTTGACCATGAATGACAAATAGCGGTTTTTTGATGTTACTGGCATTATTAACCGGTGAAATTTTCAGCAAGAATTCTCGCATTTGCGGATCACGTTCATCACCGTATTCGACTCGTCGTAAATCACGCCGATAGCTTTCTGTATTTTCTAAGAAAGTGACAAAGTTGGAAATGCCAACTATATCAATTGTCGCACGAATGCGATCGCTATATTTTGTTGCAACTGCTAAGGACATGTAACCGCCGTAACTACCGCCTGTTACCAAAATTCGGTCTTTATCCAAGTTCGGTTGAGTTGCGATCCAATCGAGAAGTGCGCCGATATCTTTAACCGAATCTTCCCGTTGATAACCATTGTCTAATGTTAAAAAAGTTTTGCCATAGCCAGTGGAACCCCTGACGTTAGGAAATAGCAAAGCAACACCCAACTCATTCAAATAATAGTTGTAACGTCCCAAAAAAGACGGGCGAGACTGTCCTTCTGGCCCTCCATGAATATCAATGATTACCGGACGCTTGCCTGGAAATTTAGCAGGAGGGCGATAAAAAAAACCAGATATAGTTTTGCCATCAAAGCTTTTCCACCGCACCAACTCTGCATCCGAGAAATTAGCTGTATTCAAGCCGCCAGTTTCGCTTTCAGTCCAACGTTCAACTTTATTAGTGCGGATATTCACAGAGTACACATCTGCGGTGAAACGGGCTGAAATTAGAGTCAAGCCCAAATCTTCGTTGTTACGATGCCAAGTAATACCGTATACCTGCCCCACTGGTAATTTAGGTAAAGGCTTTTCTTGCTTAGTTGCTGTTTCCAATAAATGTAGTTTGCTTGCCCCATCTTCGTTAGTAACAAAAGCTAGGTATTTTCCATCTTTTGTCAGGTCAAAATCTTCTACATCCCAAGGAATATTATTAGTCAGATAGGTGTGTTGTAATGTAGCTAAATCAACATATGCCAACCGATAAAATTCTGAATCACGGTCAGTAGTTACATATAAACCCTTACCATCTTTGCTAAATACACCACCTCCGTAGGAAACTTTTTCTTTGCCTCCCTTGGGTGTAATTAATTTTTTATCGCCAGAGTTAGTATCTACTAACCACAGATAACTTTCATTAACAGACACATATTCTATTGCCAGCATTTGACGGTCATCAGGCGACCAGTCTAATGGTTGCCAACCACCGCCTTCAACTTGTGCTAGTAACTGATCACTTTGGGTATTTTTTGGGTCAATAATGTAAAAATCGTTATCTTTACCTGTGCGACGAGTGGAGGTGTAAATCATGCGATCGCCACTATTAGACCATACACCCCGGCTATTTTTGGACTTGCCATCGGTTAGTAAGGTAATATCACCCGTCGCTAAATCATAACGATAATTCTGGTTAAATTCGTTACCACCAATATCTTTACTGAAAACAAAATAATTGCCTTGGATTGGTTGAAAAGTCCCTCCACCAACCCGTTCTGGGAAGAAAGTCATTTGCTGGCGACTACCGAGAGGAAACTTGACCAAATGTACTTGTGGCGTGTCTGCGAAACGCGTTGAGATCAGCATTTCGCGACGAACTGGATGCCAACTAGAGAAACTAGCAGAACGAAAATTAGTGTAGCGCTCAACCGTTTCCACTAGCGTTGTTGGAATTGCTGGAATTCCCTCGACAACTAGGTTTTCATTGGGAGTAATCACAGGACTTTGAGCAGCAACCATAAAATTCGGTAGCAGAAAGACTGCAAGCAGTGTAGCAAAGAAGAGTGAGAAAAAGCGCATCCTTGGAATTAAGTGGGTTGGCACAAATAATCAATCTTAGGGAATCTTGTACAGAGTTAGTAACCGAATTAATAAAATTAAATTGTAATAAGCATGGTCTGAGGGCTATGAGGCTTATCATGTCTGCGTTATAGCTATTTTTGTTGCCCCGTCAGCTTAACACCCATGATTAAGCATTTATTAAATTTTTGCTTAACTGTCTTAACTGTCTTAACTGTCCTTGCATTTTTATTAAAACTTTGAAATCTTAATAACTGTTAAGCAAGCTGATATATTTCAAGCGACTTTCACTCTTCGCACTTATCAAGCTAGATGATACAAGCATGATTTTTAAGACATGCTGTAGATGAGTCATGCAAAAATAAGAGGATGGAAAACAATGACAACAACAACTCAAGCAACTAATATTACAGATTTAGTGGTTAACAGCAAAAAGAACTGCTACCACCTGTTTTCGCAACGCATGACTGAGATTCAAAACACAGGAGTCAACACAGAACTCAAACCAGGAATTCACGTTATTAGAATTCGCAAAGGTTCTTTTGATTACGTCCAAGGTGATGCTCAGAAGGGTGAACCCATAGTAATGCTGTGGATCTATGGTGGTAAGTTCAAGAATTTAAAAACCAACATAGAGGTTCCAGCTGGCTGGTCAACTTTGAACGGTTATGATGATACTTTGACCTTAGTAGTATCAGAAACCTCGACATTATGTGCCTTCTTTTTTGATGTTGAAGTAGGGGATAATGATGGAGATGTGACAGTTTCAGTGATTAAAGTTGGTGAACTTAACGATTTAAATTAATCGTATTTTTTCACTCTCAAAAAGGATAATTATGTACCCAGCATCATGCTCAAAGTGTCATCTAGTTTAAACATTCTTTGGCACAGCTTTGTTGTATGGCAATGCAAATAAAAGAAGATTTGGAATTAAAAGATTTGTTTGTTGCCTTACTAAATATGGTTTTTTATAGTTGATTATCCCTACCTTATCCCCTCCAGAACTGCTGTGAGGGGTTTAGTTTTGTGGGGTGCGATCGCGTCTGTTGGAATATGATACCAAGAAAATCCACTTGCAAATAACAAGTGGATTATTTGTAAATCAAAAACCAACAAATTATTAAATGTTTAATAACCTGTTATTAACAGTTATATCATTGATGGATTAATATTGTGGCAAAATAAGCAATTGGCCACCGTCTGTGTATTTATTAAGGGTTTTTAGCCTGCTATTGTGATAATTTTTTAGTCCGTTTTTACGGGCTTTGGCTATTAGCCTAGAATTTTAATTCTAGGCGTACTCAGGACAATATATTAAATCTGTGTCAAGTAAATGACTAGAAAACGTTTACTTTCCCTGACTGTAATGTCAGAATTTCCACACCATCTTCTGTGACAGCTACAGTATGCTCAAACTGCGCTGAAAGTTTGCGATCGCGTGTTAAAGCAGTCCAGCCATCGCTTAAAACCTCAACTTCCCATGTACCTTCATTAATCATGGGTTCGATGGTGAATACCATACCAGGTCTGAGTACTCTACCTTTGCCTCGTGTGCCGTAATGGGGAATATCTGGTGCGGTATGAAAAATATTGCTGATTCCGTGTCCAACAAAGTCTCTGACTACAGAAAAACCCTGAGACTCAGCATATTCTTGAATTGCAGCACCAATATCTCCAATGCGTGCGCCTGGTTTCACTTCAGCAATACCTCTGTCACGACATTCTTTTGTCACCTCGACTAATTTTTTGGCTACTGGCGAAGGTGTACCAACAAAGAATGTTTTAGATGTGTCGCCGTGATAACCATCCACAATCAATGTCACATCGATATTGATAATGTCACCATCCTTTAAAATTTGCTTGGCACTGGGAATACCGTGACACACCACCTCATTGATGCTGGTACAAATTGACTTGGGGTAGCCTTTGTAACCAAGAGGTGCGCTTTTCGCTCCATGAGCCTGTGTCCAACGTTCTGCTTCATCATTGATTTCCAGAGTATTGACTCCTGGTTTCACCATCGGTTCTAAATGATCTAAAAGTTCGGCTGCCAAGTGACCAGCCTGACGCATTTTCTCTAGTTCTCGTTGAGATAAAATTACAATAGTTTGATTTTTCATAAGAGTATTATTATCTTTATTCATCCACAACTGCGGTTAAGCCGGTTTCGGCAGAACGCCTTGCTGCATCTGCAACCTTAAGAGTATACAAGCTTTCCTCTGGAGTAACATACAGTGGAGTGCCATCACAAAGATGCTTTAACACCATATTTGTATCTTTAGCAAATAACCCTCGGCGACTACCAATCTCTATAGGTGTGGTTTCTTGTGCCTTGATTAACACTCCAGTATTACCATCAAATATTAATCCTCCATTTTCAGCATGAGCCTCAAATCTACGTTCTGGTTGCCACATAGTTTCGCCTTTAGCATAGATCACTTGTGCTAGCAGTCCACTGCTAAAACTCAACTGGGCTACACAGAAACAGCTTTGATAATATTCTGTTTGCCTTGCCCAAAAACGATTGTGACAATTGACTGTCAGAACTTGACCAAATAAATCAGTCAATCGATGTAATCTTGACAACGCTCCGATTAAAGGAAAACCGAAAAGTTCGTGACTATAAGTCCATCTATGAGGTGTGGGATGTTCGGGTTTAATAGTGTTGTAACGGACAAAAAAAGGCTGCCCAACTTTAGGTAAGTTTTTCTTGAGGGCTTGATGGACACCACCCAAAAGTTCTATATGTTCTACGTGTAGGAGTTTATTTTGAGTTTTTGCTAGGGCAATGAGTTTCTCAGCCTCTGGCACACTCAAGGCTAAGGGATACTCAACAATTACGTGTTTACCGCTAGAGAGTGCTAATTCTGCGATCGCACCGTGATCTCGATTCACAGTACAAATTATTACTAAGTCTATATCATCTCTGGTGACGAGTTCTGTCCAAGAATCCATGACTTGACATTGAAATTCCTCAGCAAAGGCTACTGTTTTTGCGGGTGTGTTCCCAGCAACAGCAACAAGATGCGATCGCGTAGCGTCTCCTTTGGAGAATCGCTGATCATCCATCAATGCTTCTGCACGTAGCTTTGCCGCATACCCAGTACCAACTAAACCAATACGCACTTTAGTTTCATCCATTCTTAAACTATTATGAGAATTTAATCAGCAAATTTGGACGATTTATCTATACATTCAAGTTTCTTTTTAGAATAATAAATACATCTAATAGCTTAACTGTTAGCTGGTTTATTCTATAAGCAAAACTTATTGTTGACAAGTAACTAAATTTCATTACTAATCGCCTTGAAATTCCGGTTACATCCTTTTCTTTTTCTCGTAGTATCAGAAGTGAAGCAAAATATCACAACCGACTAATCCTATAGGACTAGCCGCACTTTTTGCTTCAAGATAACTTATACTGCCGCTTGCAAAAGAGAGGATTACTGCATGGCAACTTACAAAATTACACTCGTTAGCGAAGCTGAAGGGATAAACACAACAATTGACTGTGACGACGATACCTATATTCTAGACGCTGCTGAAGATGCTGGTCTGGACTTGCCCTACTCTTGTCGTGCTGGTGCTTGTTCCACCTGTGCTGGTAAGCTTGTGTCTGGTTCTGCTCCAGATCAGTCTGATCAATCATTCTTGGATGATGACCAGATGGAATCTGGATACATCCTGACTTGTGTTGCTTATCCAACCGGAGACTGCACCATCGAAACCCACAAAGAAGAAGAACTCTACTAAAACTTAGGCGCCTCACATCTACATCTCTTGCAAGAGTCATCGATGCTCTAATCATAGGGAAAGAAAAAGCAGGACAGACAACAAAAAAATTCTTCTTTTGTGTCTGCCCCAAATACCTAAATTTTGCAAAAAGTCAAGTTCTTGGCAAAACGGCAGGAAATGCATAAAATTGCGTTCCTGCCTTATTCGCTTGATTATTTAGCGCATCTAAACACGCAGACAAAAAGCTTGCTGTACAAGCCTTTTACCTACAGCATAGCTGCCCTCTTCTACTAGTTTAATACTTCTACCTAAAAATCTCTGTTCGTTAACTTAATGCTATTGTCGAGAATATGAATTTGAGTGCCAGGATAGTAAAACTCTAATATTTTTGCATTCGACCAGCCTAGTTTCGCTAAGTTTTGTGCGCCTGTTTGACTCAAACCAACTCCGTGTCCCAGTCCACCACCAACAAAAGCGTATCCCCAAAGCCCCGGTTGACCCTTGTTGAGAGGTTGCAGGTAAAATAATGTACTTACCGGAGCAAAAAAGGCACTACGAACTTCATCTTTGTATAGGTAAAATGTGCCGATTTCTGTGTCAACAGCTAGTTTGAGAATACGTCCGCTTCTGCTGCGTTCTACTACTTTCATCCCCTTGATGGTTTTAAACTTAGCATAAGGGCTATTTTTTACCTTGAGAAATTTTTGTAAACCTTTGGTGATATCTTCTAGTTTGGTTTCTCTACGCCACCGGAACAGATCCCACTCGCTTTCATTAAAGCCCTTTTTCAGGTTGATAAATCGCTGGAAGTTATTTTCATCTGCGAGATTCTGCCCTGGCAAGTTCCAAATCTTAGTGGGAGAATCAATTATTGGTTTTAGATAAGGACGATCATCTCCATTCCAAACGTCGCTGAAAGCAGCTGTCACACCACCGGTGGTAGAAGAATAAAGGGCGTCTACCAACTCGTCATTATAGGTCAGTATCATACCTCGTGTAGTAGCGATCGCCTGATCTGTAGCGGCAGTGGCTCCCTTCAATCCATAATAAACTTGACAGTGTGTATCAGCGCATAATTGATACCCGTCCGCTTCAAATCTATGTATATTTCGCAAAGCATAAGTACGAGCAATAATCGCTTGTGCTTCCATTGAGGCTTTTGGAGCTTTTGTACCTATTTCATAGGGTACTACTCCACGTAAATATGTTTCTAAAGGTACTAAGTTTACTAAAGTATAAGTACCATAAGCATTTGATTGTAATTGTAAACGTCCGGCGTAGAGTCGGGCATTTTCTGGTTTATTAGTTTCGTTTACCTTAACTAAATTTTTATTACTACTTATTTCTAGATAGTCATCACTGTAACGCTTACCATCTATTACCCAGCTCACTCGTGACACTTTTTGTGGAGTTTTAGTATCAATCAGTACTTTAGATTTTCCGGCTGCTTGCAAGCTTTCTAATAGTAAGCGACGTAGCAAAGGAGTGCTGTAAACATCCCGTTTTGCCCATATTTGCCAACGTTCTGGTTGAGCGATTTCTACTTCTATACCCTTGGATTGCCAATTTTTCGCACTATCTTCGGCTGTTTCATAAGTCCGGTAAGTTCCCAGCACTACCCGTTCTTCAACTGCTGGTTCTACTAACGGTTGCATCGTTACTTCTAATTTTATCGGTTTGTTTGTAACCAGAGTTTGTCCCTTGTTATTACCTTTTTGGAATTTTAACTGCAAGCGATCGCCCTCTGTCGGTTCAACTAGCAACTGTTCTTTTGGATTATCTCCAAAGCGCTGCACAATCCCAACTCGCAGTTCTACATCATTTGCTAATCCTTGGGGACGCGATGCGGCTGTCAAGCCCAATAAACAAAATGTTGTCAGTACAGTATACGAACAACGCCAGAGCGATATTTTCATATAAGTAGATCCGCAGCCAGTATCATCTTTATAAATTAGACGACGAATTTCCCTTGTAGTTTAGTCGCTTTATGAGGTTATTGGGCTATTAATCTTGGCTATATTTTAAACTCTTTTAACAAAATAGTTGCAATACAAACTCATAACGACTATGATTTATATATAGGACTGGGAAAGATTTTTAAAAGATATGGTAAAAGTTCAAGAAATACCCTTAAATCAGATCAGGCGACCCTTGCCACGCCAAAACGATCCGAACAAAGTGCAAGCCTTAATGGAATCAATTAGTGAAATTGGGCAGCAAGAACCAATAGACGTGATAGAAGTAGATGGACAATTTTATGGTTTTTCTGGCTGCCATCGCTATGAAGCTTGCCAACGTTTAGGTAAACAGACAATATTAGCCAGAGTCCGCAAAGCACCCAAAAGTGTGCTAATGAAGCATTTAGCATAATAGTCATTCGTCATTAGTTATTGGTCATTAGCATTAACAAATGACCAATAACTAATGACCAATAATTAAATTAGGAGAAAACTATGCAATCTTTACCAGTAAACATCGGTATTGACGAAACCAACAGAGCAAAAATTGCTGAGGGGCTATCTCGTTTACTAGCTGATACCTACACCCTCTATCTGAAAACTCATAATTTTCATTGGAACGTTACCGGGCCAATGTTCCAAACATTGCATCTAATGTTTGAGCAGCAATATACAGAACTGGCCTTGGCAGTTGATTTAATTGCTGAGAGAATTAGAGCATTGGGTTATCCTGCACCAGGAACCTACAGCGAATTTGTCAAACTTAGTTCCATATCAGAAACCTCTGGAGTTCCCAAAGCTACAGATATGATTCGCCTTCTAGTAGAAGGACAAGAAGCCGTCGTCAGGACTGCACGCTCTATTTTTCCGATAGTAGAAGAAGTAAACGACGAACCGACAGCCGACTTGTTAACTCAACGGATGCAAGTACATGAAAAGACAGCTTGGATGTTGAGAAGTTTACTGGAAGAGTGAGGAACGGGGATCGGGGATCGCAAGGGAGACTTATCAGTTATCAGTTATCAGTTATCAGTTATCAGTTAACAGTTAACTAATTCATCCCCAATCCCTGATCCCCAATCCCTGATCCCCAATCCCTGATCCCCAATCCCTGATCCCCAATCCCTGATCCCCAATCCCCAGAAGGGACCTCGCCTTCCCTGATCCCCAATTCCTAATGCCCCAAACTGATTTCACTCAAAAGTTACAAGATTTAATGCAACGGGTAGGTGTTTCTAGTTATAAAGCACTGAGTCGTGCTGCTGGGGTTTCAGAACGACAAATTTTGCGACTACGACGCTTGGGAGTTGAGCAGATGCGTGTAGATGTCATGCTCAAGCTGTCGCAGGTACTCCAGATATCATTACAGGAATTAGTGACAAGTTTTTCTGGGCAAGAATTTTTACCAAAGAAAGCCACATCTGAAGACTTATCGCAACAAATCACAGACTTAAAAATAGAGTACGATCGCCTGCAATTACAACTGCAACAACAGCGCTTGAGTTTGCAGCAAGAGTTCCAGCAGTCAAGTTTACAACTGCTGGAATCTTTATTATTGCAGTTTCCTACGGCAGCTCAGAAAGCGCGGGAAAATCCCCAGCTAAGTGCTGTTAACATTGTGCCGTTGGTACAAAAACCGCTAGAAAGACTTTTGCAAGATTGGGGAATAGAAGCGATCGCATCTGTTGGATCAGAAATACCCTACGATCCCCAGCTACATCAACTACTTGATGGTACTGCACAACCAGGAGATATTGTTAGGGTACGCTACATTGGTTATCGCCAAGGCGACAAGTTACTTTATCGCGCCAAGGTAAGTCCATTAATTTCAGTGAATTAAGATGTTAATTTCTCTACGGCAAAAATGAATTTTAGCAACCATTTATAGATATTATTTTAGGTCTAAACTGTAAATATGGCAACAAATATTATTAGCAATTATACTTGGTAATATAATGCTAAATTTACGACATTATGCTAGTGGTGGAAAATGATGAGTAGTTCAATCAAAGTCATTCAAGTAGACGGAATTCTAGATGCTACTAAATCACAGGAGTTTCGCGACAAAATTACCACAGGCTTAGAAAGTGGTGCAAAGACTGTATTAGTTGATTTTAAAGATGTGACATTTATGGACAGTTCTGGTCTAGGTGCTTTAGTATTAGCTTTTAAAGCATTGCGAGCAGTTAATATCAAGCTAGTTATATGTTCCATTAATGAACAGATTAGAATTTTATTTGAACTGACAGGTATGGACAAGGTGTTTGAAATTTTTGCCAACCAAGATGAATTTCATCAATATATTAATAGTCAAGAACAATGAAATTAATTTATCAATTAGTTTCATAAATAAAAATAGGCTTTGTGATATGCATGTTTTAAATTATTAATTAAAATAAAATTAATTGTTTTTTAATTTAAGCACTTAATTAAAATTAACTTGTAGTATAGATAAATCATCATCAAAAACTTCTTGTGGGTTAACAGCGATTAATTGCTGGATAATTTGGTTAACTTGGCAACCGACAGGATGCTGTAACCTAACCAGCATTTTGATAAAAGCATCTAAGCCCCAAAGTGTACCATCAGATTTGGTAATTTCGTAGGCACCGTCACTAAAAATATAAAGAGTGCTATTTTTTTCTATATTGCAAAAACCATCAGTATATTTTACCTGTGGAAACATTCCGACTGGCATACCAGGAGTTCTTAAAAGTTGAACTTCAGCAGGATTATTTGATTGAGGAGATAATAAAATTGCAGGTGGATGACCTGCACTAGAATAGATTAATCGACGCTGCACACGGTTATACACACCGTACCAAATAGTAAAATATTTATCATTTTGGTAGTTCATCTGAAAAGTATCATTTAATGCTCTTAATACCTCACTTGGTTGATAATAATTCAGACCTTTAAGAGCGCGCGATCGCAGTAAATTAAGTACAGAAATTGAAGGTAAAGTCGCTCTGAGTCCATGTCCGGCGGTATCTAATAAATAAATTGCCAGATAATCAGGATCAAGCCAGTAATAATCTAAACAATCACCCCCTAGCTGTCGTGAGGGGATGAAGCAAAAATCAATACTAAACGGTTTTGTCATTGGAGAAGGAAGCAGCGATCGCACATAGTCTGCTGCTTCTGCCAATTCAGTTTCTAAAATTAGCTTTTGAGTTTGCAAATCTCGACTTAACTGATGCAGGCGTAATCCTGCTCTCACCCGTGCTTGTAATTCATTATGCTCGATTGGTTTGGTGATAAAGTCATCAGCACCAGCATCCAAACCCTTTACCCGATCAGCGATTGAATCGAGAGATGTTAACAAAATGAAAAATGTAGTAGATAATTTCGGATCTGCTTTGATGTGCTGGCAAACTTCCAGTCCACTCATTCCTGGCATAATCCAATCACAAATAATCAATGCAGGATTGCCAATAGCAGCCTGTTTAATTCCTTCTTCACCGTTGTTAACAGCAACAACTTTATAACCCTGCCTTTCCAGCATTCTTTTCAGCAGTATCTGAACTGCTGGATCATCGTCAATTACTAGAATTTGAAACATAGGCTAAGAAGGCAATACGCAGGGATTAGGAATTGGGAATTGGAGATTGGGGATTGGGAAGAGAAAGCACGACTAACTATTTTATTTCCTCTTACACCCCTATACCCCTATACCCCCACACCCCTTACTATAACGGTGATACCGGGTTAAGCCAAAAAAGTATAGTCCGCTTGAGCTGCTGTAGGTCACGATATACTTCTTGTTTGAACCATTGTCCGATCGCATCCAAAGGGTTAAAATCTTTACCTGTTTGCCATTTAACATCTTGTCCCAATGGGGTGAGGTGATTTCCTTGGAGTATTTGTGTAGTCACCATTTCTCCAAAGCGCTGTTGCAGTAGTCCAGCTAAAGATGCTGATTGGTCAATAGTATCATTGTTAAATTTAATTAATAAATTACGACGAACACTATAGTTTTCTTGTACTAGTTGCTGAGTTTCTAAAGGTGAAGGAGTAAATTCAACAGCAAAATTAGAATTAAACT
Source organism: Fischerella sp. CENA71 (assembly GCA_024239075.1). Lineage (GTDB taxonomy): Bacteria > Cyanobacteriota > Cyanobacteriia > Cyanobacteriales > Nostocaceae > Pelatocladus. The sequence goes on from JANBVI010000057.1 coordinate 132,649, forward strand.
TAAATGTAGAATTAAATTGTTCGATCAAGGGAATTGCATCTCGTGCAGCATAATTGTTAAAAGAGATGAGAATATTACCCGCACGTTCTACTGGAAAAAGACTACCAATCAGTAAATGCAGTTTGCATCCCATACTGTGTCCCAGTCCATACACAGGAAGGTATTTTTTACCTAGTATACCTCTGTCCTCTAAGCGTATTAAGGTACGTTCAAAGTTGAGGAGCGCAAGTTTTGCGATCGCTGTATGATCGAGAGTATTCACGAATGATGTAGCAACAATCACAAAGCCTTTATCTGCTATATTTTCCAATAACAAACGGTAAGTAATATGTGGCGCCGTAGCTACAAAGGCACCACCGAGGAAATGAATTATACCTGTAGGTTTTGGGGGAATTAACACCCAGTTACCAGAGATTTCTTTCCATTCCATGTTAATAGGCGATCGCTAGTTAATGATTTTAGTTAACACTTTTTTATGGTAAACCTGTTGCCCAGTAGGCGTCATCCTCTCACAGGATTTTAGACTTCGTCGTGAGCGCTACTTCGACAAGGCTCAGTACAAGTCAGTCGAACGATTTTGGATTGGGAAACTCTTTGGTGCATAAGAATTATGTCAGTTCATCTGTCGCATTCTTTTTTCAAATTGGTGTATTTTCAATTCACCATGAAAATGTGGCTATTCCTATACCCCACACTCTTACACCCATATTCAAGATAATATTCATGTGCTAAAAATAAAAATTCCCGAAGGTTATTCCGGGAATTCTGTAGTTTGACACTCTTGCACTTGATTTATGATTTCTCTACAATACTCGCTTTGAAATCTACACATATGCCAAAATGCCAAAAACAACCGAGTATTTATGTAACATTTATCATTTTTACCTGAAATATTATCTTAGAGAAATAGATATCATTGATTCTATTCCTAGTATTAATTTGAGAAAGTAATTCTGATGAGAGTCAAACTCCCAATAAAAGACCCCTGTGGCTAACCAGGGGAGGAAATTTTGCAATTCGCGCTAATTTTGTGCAAGAACGGATTGCTAACTTACTGTACTTTTTATTCAATCCGAATTGTTGCCAAAATGCCAAAATAAAATCCTATTGCTTCCCAAACAATAGCCTTCACCATCATGGATACCTAGATGGATTATGGTTCATTTGGTTAGCAATTCAATCTACCACTGCCGCGATCGCCTTCATTGTTCTTCATAGATGCTCCCTAACGATCCAAGGTTCTTCATTTCCATCTACAGAGAACAATAAGACAAACAGGAAAATAGGACGGTTAATCACAAAAAAAATCTGAAACAAACGCACAAGTTAGCTTGCGTCTCTTTCATCAGAATATGTTGTCTTTTATTAGAAATATATTGAAAAAAATAACACTAATCTCAGATATTGTTTGGCAATTAATTTAACACTGAACAATGGATTAGGAGGTATCAGTAGTTACGAAGTAATTTAACTGTATGTATAAAATTTAATGCTGGTTCTGTAAGCGTTTCATCTCATGTTGAACATCCAAAGCAATCTGTAAAGCCTCATTTAATAACCTTCCATGTTCACTCGCTTGTTCCGGTACTTGCATTGCTGTTAAAGCAGCTAAGTTATTCATAAATAGCTCTGAGTTACTAATAATAAAATTCCGATTTTCTCGCAAAATTCTTTCTGTCTTTAAAGCACGTATCAGATCAGCTTTTGTGAGTTGTAATGCTTCTATAACCTTACTTCTTTCTTTGATTGTTACACCAACATTACCAACAGCTTCTATTTGATCATTTATATCTATTGCTTTAATCACAGAATTATATTTATCAACATCCATTAATAGTGTTTGAAAGGAAGGTGTAATGTTAGTTTTTACTAGTCTATTTTTTTGCTTCCAAATTAGATAGAATATTAATTGTGTAAAAGCAGCACTGGCGCCAACAAACACAATAAATAAAACCCAAGATGGCATAAATGGTTCACTCATAAAACTTTTAACTAGCACATCAAATGCAAGATAGGTCACGAATGATATAGTAATGCCGATAAATATCGTAGTCGCCCCCTCTGGACCTTTTGCTTTATCAATGAAATTTTGGAGTATTTTCTTGATAGGTTTAATAATAATTACTAGTTCATACTTAACAGGTAAATTCGTCAAATATTGCAATTCACTAAGTCTTATTTCTAAATCTTTTAAATCATTACGCACAGTTATCAAATCCTTGTTAAGCGTAGTTTCACTAAAATTATATGTCAATCAAACTTGTGACAGGTTCACAGAATGGCAATTTGACCAAAATGATGTATGTGCTTATCTCGAATATCTCAGAAAGCTAACAACTATTAATATGTTTGATGCGATCGCATAATTTGAGTGTATTCTACTCAATAGCAAACTGCTATAGTAAATTCACAAATAGGTTATGTTATGAGAAAGCGATCGCTACAAAAGCATTAAATTCCTGGAAAATGCTGTAAGTGTGCAACCTACACCAGACTCGATCACCACATGCAGCCAGTAGTACAAGTATAGAAAGCGATCGCCTAAACATCGTCATCACTCTCCAGCAAAAAAAAGACCCAGCAGTACTGGGTTCATTGATTACGAAGCTGAAACCGGAAAAATTTAGTGAAAAAAATTAAGATATGCAAAGCTCATGCTAATAGTTAAAGCTGTTTAATAAGCTGATTTAAAAGGCTAAAGCCACTAATACGCTTTGATTCTCCTTTGGCGAAAGACACTCATGTATAAACAATATCTTGTAGTTAAGCCTTCTGCCTTCTTCAATAACCATTTAGTCGTTGAAGCTTGGGAAGATTACTGATAACTTCAGCAGCTTCTTTTAATTTGTTTTCTTGAATCAAAGTCTCTGCTAACCCTAACCTAGCAGCAGGTATCGCCGGGTTAAGTTGAATCGCTTGTTCAAATGCATCTCTGGCGGCTTTATATTCCTCTTTTTCTAAGTAAATACGGCCCAACTTAATATAGGCAAGCACAAATTTAGGGTTCAAACTCAAAGCATGATTGAGTTCCGTGACAGCTTCTGATAACTTTCCTTTGTTTTTATATGCTTCTGCCATCAGCAAGTGAGCTAGAGACATTTCTGGATTTAAGCTCAAACTAATTCTCAATCTCTTTATGGCAGCATCATATTGCTTTTGCTCTATACACACTTGAGCAATACCCAACTGAGCTGGCGCAGACTTGGGATCTAAATTGAGAACATTCTCAAATTGTTCCAAAGCATGACTCAGCTTACCTTGTTTTAAATAAACACGTCCGACATTGAGTGGAGCCTCAGGCATCAAAGGATCTATTTGCATTACCGTCAGAAAATGATGCAACGCCTCCTGGTGATGTTTCTGTTTCAGATAAATATTTCCAGCAGCTAAATGAGCGTGAACCGAGCGGGAATTAATTTGTAGAACTGTTGTCAACTCTGCTAAAGCTTCATTGAAACGTCTTTCTTTGGCTAAAGCCGCACTCAACTGCAATCGCTCTTGCTCAGTTAAAACTGTTGGTTCATCTTGCTTCAACCGTTTGATGCTGGGAGTAAACTTGTACATAGCCCCTCTCTTCTAGCTTGACTAAAACTTTAGATATACTTTCTTCTAAGCTTTCTAAATCGGTTCTACACTCTATATCTGCATTTAATGGTGGTTCGTAGGGATCATCAATCCCAGTAAAATTCTTAATTTGCCCAGAGCGGGCCTTTTGATACAGTCCTTTAATATCCCTGCGCTCACAGACATCTAGTGGTGCATTCACATAAACTTCGATAAAATTACCAATACGCTGCCGCATTTCTTCGCGAACGTCTCGATACGGTGAAATTGCTGAAACCAGGACAATCACACCATTGCGAGACAGCAGACTGGCAACAAAACCCACACGACGCACGTTTTCATCTCGATCTTTCTTGCTGAATCCCAAATCCTTAGTGAGATTTTGGCGCACTACGTCTCCATCTAACACTTCAACTTTATAGCCTTGGGAACGCAGTATTTTCTCTAAACTGCTGGTAATTGTGGTCTTACCTGCACCACTCAAGCCGGTAAACCATACAGTAACACCGAGGTGCTGACGCTTACTCAATTCCATACTAATTGTTGGTAACTACCTGATTTATTGTCTAATTCTTAGAGTTATTTCAGCAAGCTTGATATTTTGGCAATTTTCAAGACTTTTGCTCTGGATTTACCAACACCTGAGTTTTTAACTATATATATTTTTTTGATTTTTTGACTAAAAGATCACACATACTTTAAAAACCAGGTTTCAGTAACAGTATATACTGTATCCTCGAAACGTTTTTTAAATTTTTTAGTTTTAGTAAAGTTTTAGTTAAGTATTTACACGAAAATCTTTTTTAATTTTGGCACTTTATTCTTTCAATTCTACAAAATTAATTTTTAATACTTGGTGTTTAAAGCCACAAAAAGTAAAAGAAAAATATGTATTTGTATGTAATTAATATCAGTACTTACTTATCCTGAAATATATGAGTCAATTTATCTGTTTATCTATAAGTCCTATTAGTCTTACCCATCCTGGTATAGCTGTCGCTACCAGCCGTGCAGGTGGTATTGGTATTTTAGACACAGAATTTTGTCATAATCCACAACAAGCAAGTGATAATTTAGACCAACTATTAGCTTTAATTAATCCTAGTCAATCTATAGGGCTACGTTTATCAGCTGCTCAGGTTGCTTCTAGTCATGCACTGTTAACACGTCTGAGCAATCAACCTCACTGGTTAATCCTGTGTGGCTGGCATCCAAAGACACTAGAAGAAGTTATAGCATCACTGCCAACAGGGCGATCGCGTCAACTATTGTTAGAAATTACAGATGTCGAACAAGCTCAAGCTTTAGATTCCCAGGCACAAGACATTAATATAGATGGCTTGGTGGCTCGTGGACATGAAAGCGGAGGTTGGGTAGGTGAAGACTCCGCTTTTATTTTATTGCAGAAACTCTTAAGCATTCAGTCACGACCAGTCTATGTACAAGGTGGAATAGGAATTCATACAGCAGCAGCTTGCCGCGCCGTCGGAGCGGCTGGTGTAGTATTGGATGACCAGCTGTGGTTGATGCCAGAATCGCCCCTACCCCAGGAATGGCAACGTCATCTCAGTAATCTCAATGGTCAAGAAGCAGTAATATTGGGCGAAAGACTCAATCCTGGTTGTCGTGTGTTGTCCCGTCCGGGCTTTCCAGTAATTGCCAACCTACAGCAACTTGCTGACCAAATAGAAGTAAAAAACAACGATTCTGCTGGTGGTGTTCAAAATTGGCAGCAACAAGCGCAACCCTTAATCGGTTGGGATGAACCAGGAAAACTTGCTTGGCCAATGGGACAAGCAGTAGGATTAGCAGCAATATTTCGCGATCGCTATCCTACAACTGGCAAACTGATTCAAGCCTTACTCCAACAAAGTCAAGAACAACTCAAAATCGCTCAACAACTGCGTCCTTTAGATGCCAATGCACCTTTAGCAGTCTCTCATGGCACAGAATATCCGATTGTTCAAGGGCCAATGACACGGGTGAGCGATACCGCAGAGTTTGCCAATGCAGTTTCCCAAGCCGGAGGACTGCCATTGTTGGCCTTAGCATTAATGCGTGGTTCGCAAGTACGCAGCTTACTGCAAAAAACCCAGCAACTATTAGGTAATCGACCTTGGGGAATTGGAATGCTGGGTTTTGTTTCCCACGCCTTGCGAGAAGAACAAATTCAAGCTGTGAAAGAATTTCAGCCGAAGTTTGCTTTGATTGCAGGTGGACGCCCTGATCAAGCAACCCATTTTGAAGCCCAAGGGATTGCGACGTATATCCATGTTCCTGCCCCACGCCTCTTGAAAATGTTTCTGGAGCAAGGAGCAAGACGTTTTGTTTTTGAAGGTCGCGAATGTGGTGGCCATGTTGGTCCTTTGAGTAGTTTTGTTCTCTGGGAAAGCATGATCGCCACCTTGTTAGCAGATGTAAAACTAGGTAAAGAATCAGAGATACATATTCTATTTGCTGGCGGTATTCATGATGCCCGTTCCGCAGCTATGATTTCCGCTATGGCTGCACCTTTAGTAGAACGAGGGATGCGGATAGGTGTGCTGATGGGAACAGCATATTTGTTTACCCAAGAAGCTGTTACCTGTGGTGCGATCGTCCCGAAATTTCAAGAACAAGCCTTAGCATGTAACCACACGATCAACTTAGAAACCGGACCTGGACACGCTAGTCGTTGTGTTGTCACTCCCTTTGCTCAAGAATTTTACACCACACGACGAGAAATGCTGGCAGCAGGTAATCCACCAGAGGAAATTAAAGATACCTTAGAAAACTTAACTTTGGGACGCTTACGCATTGCTTCCAAAGGATTGCAGCGCACAGCAGATGGTCAAGTGCAAACGGTAGATGAACCACAACAACTGACTGATGGTATGTACATGATCGGGCAAGTCGCTACTCTGCGCCATCAAGTTTGTACCGTGCGTGAATTGCACCAAGATGTATCGGAAATTGGTACTAAGCTGTTAATGTCTGCATTCGTGGAACAAGATGGAGAAGAAGTCACCACTTGTCCCTCAGATATTGCCATTATTGGTATAGGGACATTGTTACCCCAAGCTCAGTACCCCGAAACCTTTTGGAACAACATTCTCCGCAAAGTCGATGCGATTACAGAAATTCCTGCCCAGCGTTGGGACTGGCGATTGTATTATGATCCTGACCGAAACGCCAGAGATAAAGTTTATTCTAAATGGGGTGGATTTTTAGAAGATGTACCTTTTGACCCACTGCGTTTTGGTATCCCACCCAAATCTTTAAAATCCATTGAACCAGTACAACTGCTGGCACTGGAGACAGTAAGGCGAGCTTTAGAAGATGCAGGTTACGAATCTGGTAACTTTGACCGCGAGCATACTTCTGTGATTCTGGGAGCCGGTGGTGGAATTGCAGATTTGGGTCAGCAATACGCTACCCGTTGTGAAATTCCCCGGATGGTTGGTAAAACCTCACCAGAAGTTTGGGAGCGCTTACCAGAATGGACAGAAGAATCTTTCCCCGGTTTGTTGTTGAACGTCATTGCAGGTCGAGTCGCCAATCGTTTTGATTTTGGTGGTCACAACTTCACAGTTGATGCTGCTTGTGCTTCTTCTTTAGCAGCATTGGATTTAGCAGTGAAAGAACTCGAAAGTGGACGTAGTAATGTGGCGATCGCAGGTGGAGTTGATACCGTTCAAAGTCCCTTTGCTTACTTCTGCTTTAGCAAAACTCAGGCTCTTTCACCACGGGGAAAATCGCGGACTTTTGACAAAACAGCAGATGGGATTGCTATCAGTGAAGGTCTAGCCGTCGTTGTACTCAAACGCCTCGCCGACGCCGAACGAGATGGCGATCGCATTTACGGCGTGATCAAAGCCGTCGCCAGTTCCAGTGATGGTAAAGCTTTGGGGATGACAGCGCCTTTACCTGCTGGACAAATACGGGCTTTGAGACGTGCTTACAAAAAAGCTGGCTTTTCACCCAATACCTTGGGGTTATACGAAGCTCATGGTACAGGTACAGCAGCAGGTGATCAAGCAGAGCTAGAAACTGTGATTAGTATCTTAAAAGAAAATCAAGCTAATCCCAAATCCTGTGCGATCGGCTCAGTCAAAACCTCCATCGGTCACACCAAGAGTACGGCGGGAATTGCTGGTGTGGTTAAAGCCGTTTTGGCGCTGCATCACAAAGTCAAACCCCCACATATGAATGTTGATACACCCCTTGACCCAATCATAGATAGTGAAAGCCCGGTGTATCTACCCAAAGAAGCCCAACCCTGGCTAGCCCATCCCGATTACCCTCGTCGCGCTGGTGTCAGTGCTTTCGGTTTTGGTGGCACAAATTTCCACGCTGTTTTAGAAGAATATCGAGGTAATTGGCAAGCTGTAGCCCCAGGAAGTCATACATGGCCGTGCGAATTATTTGTCTTCCGTGGCGAAAACCGCGCTGCATTGGTTCAAGCAGCCAAATCATTACTGACAGCTTTGAGTAATGGTGCAGAGCCACGTTTACAGGATCTTGCTTACAGTTATGCTCAACGCGCCCAAGCACAAAAGAACCAGAATGCTTGTTTGACGATTGTCACTGAGAGTTTGTCAAAGTTACGCACAGATTTGGAAATAGCGATCGCCTACTTAGAGAATCGTCACTCTCAAACCTTACCACCTCACATTCAGTTTGGCATGGCAGATCCCCGAGCTAATCAGCAGATTGCCTTTTTGTTTCCAGGACAAGGATCACAATATTCTGGCATGGTTCGAGAAGTCGGGCTGTATTTCCATGAAATGCAGCACACTTTCGAGTTGGCAAATCGTCAATTGCGGCAGTACTTTCCTAAATTACTTAGTCAGTACGTGTATCCACCCAGTCCTTACAGTGAAGACGCAGAAAAACAAAACAATCAACTGCTCATGGATACCAGTATTGCTCAACCAGCAATTGGTACGGTGGAAGCAGGTTTTATGGATTTGGCAGCAAGGCTAGAACTAGAGCCAGTGATGGTTGGTGGACACAGCTTTGGTGAGTACGCCGCCCTCCACGCTGCGGGAGTTTTATCCAGAGAAGACTTTTTGAACTTGGCTGCAACTAGAGGACGGGTAATGGCAGAAGCCTGTGCTACTTCTGTAGGAGCCATGGCCGCAGTCAAGACTAGCCGGGAAGATTTACTCTTGCACCTCCGGAATTTTGAAGGAGTAGTGATTGCGAACCAAAACGCTCCCCGCCAATCGGTGATTTCTGGAGAAAAACGGGCTGTTCAGCAGGTAGTAGATAGTTTAAACGCTGCTGGGATTACTGCTCGGATGTTGCCAGTTTCCGGTGCTTTTCACTCCCCCTCGGTAGCATCTGCCCAAGCTGCTTTAGCAGTGCCAATTGCTACCGTAACCATGCATTCTCCCCGCATCCCCATTTACTCCAACTCTACAGCTTGTCCCTACAGTACAAATATCCATGAAATCCGTAGCCAGTTAACCGGGCATTTACTTAAACCAGTAGAGTTTTTGAGTCAAATTAATATTATGTATGCTGATGGAGCGCGGATTTTTGTCGAACTGGGGCCAAAAAATATTCTCACTAACCTAGTCGGTCAAATCCTCGCAGAAAAAGAACATACTGCTGTGTCCTTGGATGGACAAGGTGGGGGATTGCGTGGTTTCTTGATGGCTTTGGGTACATTGTTCGTTCGTGGTGTCCACATCAAGTTAACAGCTTTATTCGATGGTCGTGAAGTAAAAGACCTCAACCTATCTAATTTGGTTGAGTTAACACAAAAACCTGCTTTACCTGCAACAGCTTGGTTAATTAATGGCGGTAGTGCTAGACCTCAAAATCAAACAGTTGGTTATACAGGTAAGTTACCACCCTTAAATCAACAAACAGCTGCGATCGCATCATTATCTAAATCAGCAAAATCCCCAGTCAATACCCAAAAACCAGAAATCCCTATGAATCCAAAAGCTATACAATCTACCCCAAATAACGCTCAGAATTTAAATGGTAATTCATCGCATTTTCCTGCTCCTGCAAACACACCTCAAAATCAGCCAGCGATAGGAGCAGGTATCTTGCAAGCCTACCAAGCTTACCAAGAGACGATGCGTAAGTTCTTGGCAGTCCAAGAACAGGTGATGAGTCAGTTACTTGCTACAACTGCGCCTTCTACTCCAATACCACAGCGCAGACAACCAGAAAATCATTTACCAGCAGTCCCCCAACCAGTCGTTGTTCAGTCAAAAAATGGTTACGCTCATGCTTTGACATCCAATACTAACGGTAAGCAAGAGCAAGTTTTACCTGGTGTAACACACCCGACCACACCTGTTGCACCACCACAACCAGTAACCCCAGTACCAACACTATTATCTTCTACTCAGCCCTTGAGCGATCGCGCCAGTTTAACTCAGACTTTATTAGGATTGGTCAGTGAACGTACAGGTTATCCCGCAGATATGTTGGGATTAGACCAAGATATGGAAGCAGAACTAGGTATTGACTCAATCAAGCGAGTTGAAATTTTGGGAGCATTCAACCAAGCTTTACCAGCCAAACTTGCAGATAGCGTTCGTCAGCAAATGGAGCAGTTGACTAGAGTCAAATCTCTCAACGGGATTGTCGATCAAATTTTGGAAAATTTCCAACCTGCGACGACTACAAGTATCTCGACTAAATCTGTCGATGAATCGTTAAATCAAGCCGAACTAACTCAAACTTTATTACAACTACTGAGCGATCGCACAGGCTACCCTATAGATATGTTGGGGTTAGACCAAGATTTAGAAGCAGAATTGGGTATTGATTCAATTAAGCGAGTCGAAATCTTAGGGGCGCTGCAAAAAAGTTTACCCCAGTTCCTAGCGGCTAGTGTACAGACACGCATGGAAAATTTGACCCGCGTGAAATCCCTCAACAGTATTGTTGAAGAAATTCTGGCAATATCAGCACAGGAGAACAGCCTGGGAAAGTCTCTAACCCAGTTGCAAGCATCCCACGCTACGTGATGCAATCACAGTTAGAAGCTTTACCTCCACAGCAGCTGGCTTCACTTACAGGTTTATTCCTAATTACTGAAGATGGACTATCAGTAGCTTCCCATGTTGCCACAGCATTGCAACAAAAAGGAGCCACTACAGCTATCCTCAACACCTCTACCTTAGCTGAACCAGAAAAACTAGAGAAAGCGATCGCTCAATTACGACAACTTCACGGTTCTGTTACTGGCATTGTACATCTCGCTCCCCTCGCTGTCATTCACCAAGAAGACGCGGAGACGCAAAGAAGGGGAGACGCGGAGCGCGATTTTTCTCAATCGTCTCAAGAATTTGAATCTCCTGGATTGACACATGAACTATCCCCGCGTCACCATGTCTCCCAACGCCAGGTGCTACAACGGGGGGAACCCCCGCAACGCACTGGCTCCTCTCCGCGTCCTCTTCAACTTGAATCCCTTGGATTGACACATGAACTGTCCCCGCGTCCCCCCATCTTCCACTCTCCGCGTCCTCTTCAACTACCCGAAACTCTCGCTGGCTGGCGACAAATCACCCAAATTCAGTCCAAGAGTCTATTTCAATTACTACATCTGTGTGCTGCTGACTTGCAACAAGCAGGACAAAAACAACTCGGTTGTGTAGTAGCAGCTTCTTTACTGGGAGGATATTTCGGTCGTCAAGGTAAAGGCGGTTCTGGTTTACCCACAGGCGGTAGTAATACTGGTTTCCTCAAAACCTTAGTAACTGAATGGCCTGGGGTTCGAGCCAAAGCCATTGACTTTGACACCAGCCTATCTCCTGCTAGTATTGCCGAGCAGATTGTCAACGAGTTACTCAGTAGTGGTCGTTTAGAAGTCGGCTATCCTCAAGGCGAACGAACCATTTTCCAAACTGTAACAGCAACTTTGACGAAGGATAATCAACCTGCACAGCTAACGCCAAATAATAATTGGGTAGTATTAGTTACAGGTGGGGCTAGGGGAATTACTGCTGAAATTGCTCATGATTTAGCAAAATATGGCTTAACACTGGTGATTACAGGAAGAGCCGCAGAGCCAGCAGCAGAAACAGCAGAAACAGCAGGTATTGAAGATATAACCGTACTGCGGCGAGTATTACTGCAAAAAGCGCGGAATTTGGAATTAAGCCCAACGCCAATCCAGATAGAGCGACAACTACAGGATTTGTTACGCGATCGCGCCATTACTAACAACCTCAAACAGTTTCGCCAAGCTGGCGCTCAGGTAGAGTATTTAAAAGCGGATGTCAGAAATGCCGAAGAGTTTGGTGCTGCTATCAACAGTATTTATACTCGTTACGATCGCTTAGATGCGGTGGTTCATGGTGCTGGTATCATCGAAGACAAGCTCATTGCTGACAAAAGCTTTGCATCTTTGGAGCGGGTTTTTGACACCAAAGTAGATAGTACCTTTTTGTTGTACCGCTATCTTAGACCAGAATCCCTGAAGTTGCTTGTCTTGTTTAGCTCTGTTGCAGGGCGCTATGGTAATCGCGGTCAATCTGATTATGCTGCTGCTAATGAAGTGATGAATCGCTTTGCTTGGTTAATGGATCACTCTTGGCCAAATACACGAGTTGTAGCCATCAACTGGGGCCCTTGGGATACAACTGGTATGGCTTCGGAAGAAGTCAAAAGCCAATTCCGAGAACGTGGTATAATTTCTATCCCCTTAGCCGCAGGGCGTCAGTTCTTTGTTAACGAATTACATTACGGGCGCAAAGGTGAAGCCGAGGTAGTTGCAGGAGAAGGGCCTTGGGAAGCCTACGAAGGATTGGGGATTGGGGAACGGGGATCGGGGATCGGGGATCGGGGACACGGGGACAAGGGAGACACGGGGAATTGGGAACAGATAAGAGCGAAATCTCCGTATCTTTTATTACCATCTTCGCCACAACTGCAACTCAACGGTACTGTCACCCTTGAACATACCTTTTCTCTAGCTACTGACCCCTATTTAGAAGATCATCGCTTAGATGGTAAACCTGTTCTCCCTGCGGCGGCTGCTTTGGAGTGGTTCGCTGAATTTGTCCAGTCAGCTTGGCCGGAATGGCAAGTCACAGAAGTTTGCCAACTCAGAGCTTTGCGGGGTTTAGTACTAGATACAGAAGCAGGGAAAAAAGTTTTATTTCAGGCTCGTGCTTCTAGCCATGCTGATTCAGAATCCTTACAGATAGCAGCAGAAATCGTTGATCCAGAACTCAATCTGCCATTTTATCGAGCTTCTGTGATTCTGCGTCCACAACTAGAAGAACCATTGGCAAGCGAAATTTTACTATTATCTTCCGGACAAAAGCTACAACCTACTGTAGCGTATGATACGTATCTGTTTCATGGTCAACGTTTCCAGTTAATCACAGCCATTGATCGGGTAAATGATGTGGGTATTGATGCCCACGTTATACCTAGCCAACCGACGGCGTGGTTGAACAGTCAACCAGTGGCTAATTGGTTATTTGACCCTGGCTTGATTGATGTGGCTCCTCAGTTAGCGATTGTATGGGCGCGATCGCAGCGAGGAACTACAGCTTTACCTTCCCGATTTGGTAGCGTCAAGCGTTTTGGTCAATCAATACGCTATAGCCCACTCCAGATTGCCTTGCGAGTCAATCGCTTTGATGACCACAGCCTAAATTACGATGCTGTTTTTATCGATGAAAACGGCTATGTACGCTTGCATCTCAAGGACATTGAGAGTACCTGCAACACTGCTCTGAATCGTTTAGCCAGCCACCTATGATTGTGTCAAATTCATCTCCCGACATTGCCATTGTTGGTATGTCTGCCTTATTTCCTGGAGCTAAGGATCTGCGTACCTACTGGCAAAACATCTTAAATCAGGTGAATGCGGTTCAGGATGCACCTGATCAATGGGCAAAGCCTTATTTTGACCCTGATTCAACGGCAAATGACCGCATCTACACCCGTAAAGGTGGTTTTTTAGGAGATTTGGCGGAATTCAATCCCCTGGAATTTGGGATTATGCCAAATTCGGTGGATGGTGGGGAACCAGATCATTTTCTGGCTCTTAAACTGGCGTGGGAAGCGCTGCAAGATGCTGGCTATATTGATCGCCCTTTTAACCGAGAAAAAACAGGTATTATTCTGGGTCGTGGGACTTATATTAATCGGGGCTACAACACATTATTGCAACATGGTCAGATTGTAGATCAGACGTTGGATTTGCTGAGGCAATTGCATCCAGAGTTAGATGAAACTACTTTACATGAGATCCGCAAACAGCTAAAAGCTAGCTTGCCACCTTTCACGCCGGAGATGGCACCCGGACTAGTGCCGAATGTAATTACGGGTCGCATTGCTAATCGCCTCAACTTGATGGGGCCGAATTACATTATTGATGCAGCTTGCGCTTCTTCTTTGATTGCTGTGGAACTGGCGATGAAAGAGTTATTAAGCGATCGCTGTGACATGGTTTTAGCGGGGGGTGTTCATGCTTCAACACCGCCGCAAATTAACATGATTTTCTGTCAGCTGGGCGCTTTGTCTCGCAGCCATATTAAACCTTTTGACACCAAGGCGAGTGGGACGCTGCTGGGGGAAGGTTTGGGAATTTTAGTTTTGAAACGGTTACGCGATGCTGAAAAAGATGGCGATCGCATTTATGCTGTTCTTAAAGGTGTGGGTAGTTCCAGCGATGGCAAGGCTTTGGGACTTTTAGCACCGCGTTTGGAAGGGGAAGTGCTAGCCCTCCAACGTGCCTACCAAGAAAGTGGTGTTGATCCGACTACAGTCGGGATGATTGAAGCACATGGTACAGGTATTGCCTTGGGAGATCAAACAGAGGTGCGTTCCTTGATGCAAATTTTTGGTCAACGTCAGGAGCTACCTAAGTGTGCTTTGGGTTCTGTGAAATCAATGATTGGTCACTGCATTCCCGCAGCTGGTGCCGCAGGGATAATAAAAACGGCGTTGGCATTATACCACAAAATTTTGCCGCCAACATTGTGTGATGAAGTTGCTCCTGCCCTAGAAATCGAAAAAACTCCTTTTTATATTAATACTCAGGCACGACCCTGGATTCATGGCGATCGCTCTACACCGAGACGGGCGGGTGTCAATTCTTTTGGGTTTGGTGGGATTAATGCTCATGCGGTTTTAGAAGAGTATCCCAGCCAAGCTGTACAATCAACCAAATTATTGCACCAACAATGGCCTACAGAACTGCTGTTGTTTTCAGGTGAGCATCGAGCAGCTTTGCTAGAGTCTATTCACCGAATTCAACAACTTCTGCAAAATCATTCTCAAGTAACTCTGGCGGAAATTGCTTACACCTTATCAACTCAATCTATCGCTTCCCATCGTTTGGCTATAGTCGCCAAAGATATTCCAGAATTACAGAAAAAACTTAGCCAAGCGGTTGAGAAATTAGAAAATTCTGCAAAAAGCAGATTACAAACTCGCAATGGCATTTACTTTGCAGAAGTTGATGCCAATGTCAATCCTGGCAAGACAGCTTTTATATTTCCTGGTGAAGGGTCGCAATATCCTCAGATGCTGGCTGATTTGTGCCTGTATTTCCCGCAAGTACGCCAGTGGTTTGACTTCTTAGATGCGACTTTTAGTGAGAGACGGGCTTGTTTACCCAGCCAGCTAATTTTTCTGCCACCCACCAGTTTAACCCAAACAGAACGTAACTATGCCCAGCAACGATTATTTGGTATGGATGTCGCTTCGGAAACGGTGTTTACTGCCAGCATGGCATTATACGAATTGCTATGTAATTTGGGTGTTGGTTGTGATGTCATGGTGGGACACAGCACAGGCGAGAATGCAGCACTGATTGCTTCTGGTACTGTTCGCTTGTCTGAGCGGATGGAATTGATGTCCAAAATGCGCCACCTCAATCAGATTTACCTCGATTTAGAGATGGGAAACAATATTCCCAAGGGCGCACTTTTGACGGTTGGGGCGATCGCACCTGAGATTTTGCAACAAGTATTAGATGAGTTTGATGGTCGTTTACATTTGGCAATGGACAATTGTCCCAATCAGGTGGTTCTATTTGGTAGTGTCAATGATATTGATGCAGCCACCAGTAAGTTACAAGCATTGGGTGGTATCTGTACCCGTTTACCTTTTGACCGTGCCTATCACACACCCCTGTTTGCACCTGTAGGGGCTGCTTTTCTGGAATTTTACAACGATTTGGAGATCAATTCTGGTTATACACCTCTTTATAGTTGTGCAACTGCGGCACTTTTTCCTGATGAACCGGAAGCAATTCGGGCGTTAGCAGCACAACAGTGGTCTAGTCGAGTGCGTTTTCGAGAAACAGTTCTCCAACTTTATGAACAGGGAGTGAAAAATTTTATTGAGGTTGGACCTAGTAGTAATTTGACAGGCTTTGTCAGTGATATTCTTCATGGTCGAGAACACCAAGCCATAGCCTGCAACAGTCAACGATTATCTGGTTTGGAACAGATTCAGCATTTGCTAGGACGGCTGTTTGTCAATGGGAATGGTGTAGATACAAGCGCGTTGTACTTGCACCGACAAATTACTCCTGTGAGCCTAGATACGAAAATGCAAGTTGGGGAAACCCAAAAATCTAGCCCAGTTCTGGAACTGACAATGCCGATTATGCAGTTGCAGCCTGATTTTGTCAATCATGTCCGGGAAAAATTGCAAACAAGCAAAAGTGAGTCTGTTTCTGATTTGGGTGCGATCGCATCAACCCAAGAAGACGCCCAGACACGGAGAACAAGAGACGCGGAGCCATCGTCGCAAGAATTTGAATCATCTGGGTTAACAGATGAACTGTCCCCATTTCCTCTTCCAGAAGAACAAGAGCAGCGCTTATCAATTGTTTTAGATCACTTTAACTTGATGCAAGAATTCCTTGATAGTCAAGCACGGGTGATGGGCGCGTTACACTCTCACCTGGCTGGTGTAGACAATGGGGTAAATGATGATTTTGTCAATATGTCTTTACCATTTTCAGATATCAATAATTGGCAAACATCCAGTTTTGATGAAACTTTTGCTCTATTAGGTGAGATTCTGGAATGCGATCGCCAGTATCTTTACTGTCAACGTCGCTTTGATATGCAGCGAGATATTTTTCTCTACGACCATACTATTGGCGGTCAAGTATCTCAGAGGCGTTTAGACCTGTTTCCCCTACCTGTGATTCCGTTCACTGTGAGTATGGAAACCCTCGCGGAAGCGGCAGTTTATTTGCTGGGTAAAGATCAAGTCGTGGTTGGACTTTACGACCTACGTGGTTATCGCTGGCTGGCTCTTGATCGTGGTGAACTCACTCTCAAGATTAAAGCATGGTTACAACCCCAACCAGACCCGCAAACTTGGGAAGTTAAAGTACAACTGTTTCAAGTAGGGGAAAACAGTAATATCGATCACTTGGTATTTGAAGGTAATGTCCGTCTGGCAAATCAATTTCCAGCATTTCCTGCACCACTACCTTTTCACCTAGAGCGACCTGCACCTTCGCGCTGGTCTGATACCGATTTATACTGCACGGGGATGTTCCATGGCCCGCGTTTCCAAGGTGTGAAGCACATTCGCCAATGGGGTTTGCAGGGTATTGAAGCTGATTTGGAAGCGATCGCCATTGAGGATTTCTTTAGTCATACCCAGCAGCCAGTTTTCCAAATCGATGCAGGTTTACTTGATGCTGCTGGACAATTAGTCGGGTACTGGGTTTCAGAGCAGTTTGGCACTGATTTTAATGTTTTTCCCTTCCAAGTACGGGCATTTCATCAGTATGTCTCACCCCTACCACCCAAAAGTGCGGTATTATGTCGCGGCTTAATGCATTTTACTAGTGAGTGGCAAACCGAAGCTAGCTTTGATTTTCTTGATACCACAGGTCGGGTAATTGCTCGCTTGGAAGGATGGCAAGATCGTTACTTCAGTGTGCCACACAGATATTACCAATGTCGCTTGCATCCCCAAACTGCTTACTTATCAGATCCTTGGCTGCAAGTAGAAACTCAACTGGTAATACGCCGGGTTGAACCGTTCCCTGAGCATTTTCTTGATGATTCTTGGAGTATTTGGAAACGTGTTTTAGCACACCTAATACTTAATGAATCAGAACGAAATTTCTGGTACAATCTACTACAAAAAGGTATAGAACGTACAGATTGGTTAATTAGTTGCATTGCTGCTAAAGATACCATCCGTCAGTGGGCAAAGCAAAACTTTAATTTGCAACTTGCTCCTATTGATATAGAAGTTATCAGCACTACCACAGGTAAACTTGCTGTCCGTTGTCCAGAATTAGAGGCGGTGGCGGGAGTTTTACCAAACATTGCCATTAGTCACGCTCAAGGTTTTGTAATCGCCGCGATCGCGCATTCAGGAAAATCCATTGGTATTCATATCGAGCATTTTGACTCTGTGCATACCGATCATTTAATTGCTACTGCCTTTAGTGAATCAGAACTACAACAACTTCCCCAACTACAGCACAGTGACATGATTGGACTGTGGTGTGCAAAGGAAGCCGTAGCTCAAGCACTAGGTAAAGGATTGCAAAACGATCTGACTCAATGGTTAATCACCCATATTTCCAGCGATGGACAATGGATCACTGTTAATTATGACGGTGAATCATTTGTCGTCCAACTTTGTTATGGCGATCGCCAAGTCCTAGCAATATGTCAATACTAGGGATCGGGGAATAGGGGACAAGGAAGACAAGGGAGAATTATTTCACAAGTCTCTTCCCAATGACCAATGACCAACAAGCAATTTCTCTTTATGCAAGTCATAGACCTTCCTATTCAATCAACAATTATTGAGATTCTCAAAGACATTATCCAAGACTGGGATTTGGAAGCAGATGAGATCAGTCTCGAAACCCAGTTAGTAGCAGACCTCAGTTTTGCTTCTATCGATATCATTCATTTTGTTGTTGCTATAGAAGACCATTTCAAGCAGAAATTCGGGTTTGCTCAATTATTGATGCAGGATGGTCGCTATGTTGATGACCTGAGTGTAGGGCAAATCGTGGATTTTGTGTCTAAGCAATCAAACAAAGGGGTTTTATGACAAAAACGCTATTTATTGGCTTAGATGGCGCGACTTTTACCGTGATCAATGAAATGATCCGCGACCTACCGGATGTAGGTGTGACGATGCCTTTTTTGAAACAATTTATTGAAAAAGGTGCGCGGGCGAAATTGTTATCTACTCCCAATCCTTTGACCCCTCCAGCTTGGGTTTCGATTATGACAGGTCGCACGCCGGGAAATCACGGTGTTTATGATTTTATTCGTGCTGAAGAAAAAGCCGGGGACGTTTATTTTACGCTGTATGATGCCAGAGATATTCGTACAGAAACTATTTGGGCGATCGCTAGTCGGCAAAATTGCACTGTTGTAGCTTTAAACTTTCCTTTCACTGCTCCACCTCTACCGATTAATGGAGCTTTAGTACCAGGTTTTGTCCCGTGGAAACACTTACGCCGCAACACAACTCCACTAAATTTGTACGATCGCCTCAAGGAAATTCCAGATTTTGATCCCAAAGAATTAGCTTGGGACTTTGACCGTGAAAAACAAACTTTGGAGGTGATGACTGATGAGGATTTAGAAAACTGGGTTCGCTATCACATCCCCCGCGATGAACAGTGGTTCCGAATCGCCGAGAAACTTCTCAAAGAAGATAATCCCGATTTGATGGCAGTATTGTTTGATGGTGTAGACAAACTCCAGCACCAAATCTGGATGTTTCTTGATCCTGCTTTGATAAACGCTAATCCTTCTCCTTGGGAAAAACGGATGCGGGAACTGTGTCTAGAGTATTTCCGCAAGTTAGATACTTATATTCAACGCTTGGTAGAACTTGCTGGTCCTGAAGCTCAAGTATTTATGGCTTCAGACCACGGCTTTACAGCCACAACAGAAGTAGTTCGCATCAATACCTTTCTGCACGAAAAAGGTTATCTCGTATGGAAGGAAACAGACGATTCCCAAGCGAGTAATAGACGTGAATCAAGTTGGTTTGCCAATCTAGATTGGGACAAAACTCTCGCATACTGTCGTACTCCCTCCAGCAACGGTATAACAATTCGTGTCGCTGAAAAACCAGGAAATCCAGGTATTCAGCCTTCAGAATACGAAGTCTTCCGAGAAAAATTAATTCGTGATTTGGAGAATTTTCGAGATCCAAATACAGGAGAAAGGATTATCCAAGCAATTCATAAACGGGAAGATATTTATTCTGGTGCTGCTATGCATGAAGCACCTGACTTGACTTTAGTGCTACGCGACTATGGTTTTGTCTCCATCAAAAATTACGAACCTGCGGTTGAACCACGCGAGACACCAGCAGGGACTCACCATCCTGAAGGTATTTTCTTAGCAGGAGGATATGGAATTAAATCTAACTATGAAGGAAACCGGCAAAATGTTGTAGATGTTCCAGCAGCCTTATTATATAGTCTTAATCTTCCTATTCCAGCAGATTTTGAAGGTTACGTACCTGAAGATTTCTTTACTGAATCTCATCTGAATTTCAAACCAGTAAAAATTGGTGTGTCTACTGTTACAGATGAAGAAATAAACTTAGCAACAGATGATATTAGTGAAGATGAAAAACAACAAATTATTGCTCAACTACAAATGCTTGGCTATATGGAATAGAAAGTATTTTTAAATGAGATTGCTAAAGAATATAACAAATATTCTAATTTTAATTGCTACTAGAAAATTACCAATGCAAAGGGGGGAAATCTTAATTTTCCCCATTAAGTGATCAATAAAATTTTAGAAACTAAATAATCTTGCTTTTAAGAGTATAGATACTAAAATACACTTTTTGTTCACAAAAATATTAGGACTTTTGAACAAAAAATCTTCGGAAAATGTATAAACCATTAGAAAATCGTTGGCGTCAAGATTTAGAAATTACAAGAATTCCTGAAGTAGGGCAAAAACCTGTATGTTATCAAGTTAAAGTTCCAGGTTCTGAGCAAATTTTTGAATTCGGGTTAGAAGAATATTTTCTCTGTCAATCAATGAATGGAGTAGTTACTCCTACGGAAATTGTAGAAAAATTTAAATCGCGTTTTCATGTGCTGATTACTGAGACAGATTTTTTGCAATTTACTCATCAAATAGCAGAATTTAATCTGCTCGAATCATTTACAAATACAGAAAATATACAAAATGGTTTACAGCCAAAATTACCATTACCAGATATCAGAGGTCAAGAATCTGCAAGAACATCATCTAATTTTAAATTTTATAACAGAGAAAAGAAAAATAAAAAAGAACAAATTTATTTATGGTATGCTGACCATCCTCATCATTTTTTTGCAATACTGAAAAATATTTTTCAACCTTTCGGCATATTCTTCAAAATATTAATTTGGGGATTAATACCTGGTATTCCTATAGCTTTTTTAACTTTATTTCATAATCAATTTGATTTTTGGTATGACTATCTTGATGTCAGCAAGTCATGGTCTTATTTAGCAACTTATATATTTAATCTTATTTTTGCATCCCTAACAGCTAAGGTAGCTCAGGGTGTTATTTTTACATCTTATGGTGGCACAGTTCGCAAATTTGGTTTGGTTCTCGCTGGTGGATTTTTACCCCGCTTTTATATTGACAGAGAGGCTATTTGGCAACTACAACGACCTAAACAGCTGTGGACATTAGCAACTCCTGTAATCGCTAGACCTGTTTTATTTGTTTGGAGCATTTTGATATGGTACTTTCATCGTGAAACAGGAACACAATTAAGCAACTATGCACTTCTGCTCGCTCATGCTAGCTTTATAGATTTTTTACTAGACGCAAGCCCTCTTTGGCCTTCTGATGGTTATGTATGGACGACTGCTTATTTTCGCCTACCACCTGATTTATTTCAAAGGTCTTTTTTAATTTGGCAGATGCTTCTTAACCGTCGTCCTTTACCTAAATCATTATCTCATAAACAAAAATTAGGACTGCAACTATTTTTTATCGCAGCAGTAATTTTTACATTATTAATGCTCTTTACTATTATCTCTTCTACTGCCTATGGTTTAGCAGCAAACTTTTCAGGTCTTTTCGGTAATGGTACAGGTTATATAATTTTGTTCGCCTTGTTGGTGCTAGCTTTACGCCAACCAGTATCTAGACTTTTCAAAAATAAAAATAATTCACTAACAAAACATATGGTGACATCAGCAAAAGAATCAGCATATCCAAATGCAAAAATCAGTAAATCTTGGTTTAGTACGGTTTTAAAAGGACTAACTATGGTTGGTGGTGGTGTAGTTCTTTTATTACCATATCCTTACCGTTCTGGTGGTCAAATTAAATTAACAACTTCCAAACAACAGCAAATGCAAGCTGAAGTGGATGGAAAAATTACACGAGTTTTTTTCAAGGGTGGTGATGGTACTTGGGTAAAAGCTGGAACTGTAGTTGCAGTGATGGAATCTCCGGAAGTAAACAATGAATTTTCTAAAACACAAGAGCAGATAAATTCTCGACAAGCTGATTTAAGAAAACAACAAGCTGAATTGAGTCAATTGCTATCTACTCCTAAAAAAGAAGATGTAGATTTAGCTCAACAGCAAGTGGAAGTTGCAAAACAACAAATGGAAACTTCTAAACAAAAAGTCAAAGTAGCAGAACAACAAATAGAAGTATCTAGAAAATCACTGCGGACTGCTATTAGTAAATCAGAATTTAGCATTCGCGAAGCTGAGAGATTTAAGTATTTGTTACAACAAGGTGCTTATTCTCAACAACAATATGAAGATGCTGATAGGCGTGCTACGACAGAAATTAACACATCTGAAGAAATTAAACAGGATATAGAAAAAGCAAAACAAAGTTTACAAGAAGCCAAAGAAGATGTGTTAGTAAAATTACAAAATGTCAGGCAAGCAGAGGCTAATTTAAAGCTAGTCAAAAGTGGACCATACCCACAAGAAATTGAAGCTGCTCGTGAGGAATTAGTAGCGACAAATGCAGAAATTCAACGCCTCAGACAAGAACTCAAATATCTCAATAATAAGATGAGACGTACGATATTAAAAATGCCATTTGATGGATATATCGCAACTTCGGAATTACAACAAAAAGTGGGTAGGTATCTGGAGCAAGGTGATACATTTGCGACTGTAGAAAACTCTCGTAATATTTATGGAGAACTCCAAATACCCGAATATGAACTAAGCGAAATCATATCTAATGGGAAGGTTGAAGTTAAATTATCTGCATATCCAAATGAACCTTTAATAGGCCGTATAGTTTCAATTCAACCTGTGACAACAACTGATGACTCATTGAACAAAACTTCTACTAGTGCAGAATCAGGTAAAACAGTAGAATCTTCAAATTCGCATTCTGGTCAAGTTGTCAAGGTAGTGGTAGAGATTCCCAAAACTGACAAGCTATTAAAATCTGGGATGTCTGGATACGCAAAAATTGAGGGTAAAACTATGCCAGTCATCCTCGCTTTTACTCGTCCAATTGTGCGATTTATCCAAATTGAAATGTGGTCATGGATACCTTAAGTTTTATTTGAATTTAAAGTTTATTTCTAGAAATTCAGGTAAATAAAATTTCGGAGGTAGCTATGAATATCGAGCGAATTTATGGTTCGAGTAGCTTGCAAGAGATTAAGCAGCGACAACAACAAATGGAATATCGTAGGCTCTGGCTGAAAACATTAATCGATGAAACTCAATTAGAAATTGAAGCACTTCCGCATCTCAAAGAGCAAATAACTCAAGAAAATCAAACTTCTACTTCTGTGTCTAAAATTTTAGGATTTATCAAAGGAATAATATCGAATTCTGAAGCAGAGGTGATAGAGGAAAACAACAGTGTTTATCATCGAGGCACTATGCTGAAATTTATTGATGGACTATCTGATTTTGCTCTGGAAGCAAACCTGAACCTCACAACATTAGCAGATATTGAAAAACGCGAAGAAAAACTTAATTACCGTGTATCTTGGTTGAAACATTTATTAAAAATCACAGAAAGAGAATTAAATTTAATTTCTATGACGCAGGAAGAAGAACAAAATAATGACAATAATATCACTGAGATTAGTGATAGCTCAAAAACAATATTGAAAATGCTGAATTCCTAATATGAAATTATAGTTTTTTATACACAGAGTGACAAGATATATGCATAAATGAATAAAAAATTGCCAATGTTTTATCTATTGGATTAAGGAAGTTAATGTGAAGAATAAAATTTTAATCAAAGTGCCAATAACTCAATGTTTTGTCCTATTAGTGCCAATCGTTTTATTAATATTCCCGACTCTGACTGCTTGTTCTTCTAAATTGAATAATAATCACGTGTTTGCTCAATCTTCGTCAACCTCACAAATAGCATCTACATACACATCTAATCAGCCTTCTTATAATGTGGCGATCGCAGATAACCTAATACTCAGAGATTTACGGCGTCAGCGTCAAATACCCATCAAAGTTTCTTACCCACAAGCACAAGGCAAGTTTCCTATAATTATCTTTTCTCATGGAACCGGAGCCTCCAAAGATGATTACGCTGCTTTAACCAGTTTTTGGGCTAGTAAAGGATATATCTGCATTCAACCCACTCATGCGGATTCTATTGCTTTGAAAAAGCAACAAGGAGAATCTACCAACTTAAACGAAGCTGTTCGCGAAATTCTCACCGATTCCCAAGGATGGAAAGATCGCGCTGCGGATATATCTTTTATTATTCGTGCTTTGAACAGACTGGAGCTGAAAGTACCTGAGTTGAAAGGTAAGATGGATGACCAACGTATTGGTGTTGGTGGTCATTCCTATGGCGCTTATACTGCTCAGTTGATTGGTGGAGCTACCATTGATATCCCAGGAGGAGCGAAAGGTCAAAGTTTTACAGATCCCCAAGTACAGGCAATTTTGTTACTGTCTCCCCAAGGAAGCGGTCAGCAGGGACTGAATCGCAACTCTTGGACAAATCTCAAGCTACCAATGATGATGATGACTGGTTCTAGAGACAGAGGCGCTCAAGGACAGGGGCCAGAATGGAAGGAGGAACCATTTAGATATTCTCCTGCGGGTGATAAATATCTTGTTTTTATAGAAGGAGCTACCCATTTTTCCTTTAGTGGTAGACTCGCTCAAGGCGGGGGTGAAGCTCAAACTCAAGCTCAAAGGCGACCCGGTTGGAGATTACGAGAACGCTTCGGTGGTGGACAAGGTGATGGTTTGGGGGTTCGCAGACGCTTTGGTGGCGCTCAACAACAGGAAGAAAATATCTTCAATTATGTGAAAGTTGCTAGTGTGAGTTTTTGGGATGCTTATTTGAAACAAGATACTCAAGCTAAAAATTACCTCAAATCTGATGGATTGAAGACTGATAGTAATGGTGATGTCTCCATTTCTTCTAAGTAATGTTACTATAGGATCATATGGTGACGTTATTTGCTTGATAAATACCTTGTCACAGCATTAACACACCAGCAACAAACTATTGGCACACCAGGGTGATATTACTTGTATTTGATTAAGTGCGATCGCACGGTTCAAATACATAATTATTTTTCGTAAAAATAAATCTCTCCTGTATATTTCCAGGAGAGAATTTTTTTATCTTAAATTTTTAGTGAGGACTTTAGTCCCCATAATAAGGGCTAGAGCCACCCATAGCGTTTTTTTTTAAAAATTTAGACAAATTTGAGTTTATTGTCAGGAAATTAGGTTATTAATCAACAATTATTCAGAAATACTTATAACTCTTGCAAGGGTTTCATATTTAGATATTAATTAGCAAAAATAGCCGATATGAGGCTTTTTTTATCATTTATTTTACTTGCAAAAATATTGCTCATTCTATATATAGTCCCTAAAAATTATTTAATTGTTAAGAATTATTTAGAAATTCTTATAAAAAAATATTGCCACTCATTGAGGTAATTGTTAAAGTGTGTATTGGCAATAAAATTGGTAATCCTAGTAACAATCACAGGAGTAAACTATGAGCCATATCCATTCTGCCGATCGCGTCAAGAATTAATTTTCGGCTTTGGATTTTTAGCAATTCAAGAATTAACTTTGTCTTACCCTGTACCGTGATGCAGAAAAGTTGTGAAGGAATCCTATGGTCCAGGTGCAATAAGACTAGAATTTGGAGGATGAAATCCATGAATATTCAAGGTAAGGTTGCTCTGATTACTGGAGCTTCCCGTGGTATTGGACGTGCAATTGCTTTGGAATTAGCGCAAAAAGGCATGAAACGGCTGATTTTAGTGGCACGCGATCGCCAAAAGTTAGCAGAGGTTGCTCAAGAAATCGAAGCAATAGGTGCAGAAGCCATAATCATGGCGTTAGATTTGACGAAACCAATCTTTGTCAATGTTGCTATTGCACAACTTTGGCGTAGTTATGGCCCGATTCACTTGCTGGTAAATTGTGCAGGTGTAGCCTACCAAAACTCGTTTTTGCAATCGAAATTACCCCAAGTTCAAGAGGAACTTTCTCTCAATTTATTGGGGACTTATACCCTGACTCATATGATGGCCAGACGTATGGCAAATCGAGAAGAAGGAACAATAGTTAATGTCTCCAGCTTGATGGGGAAAGTCGCTGCACCGACGATGGCGACTTACTCAGCTACTAAGTTTGCACTTTTAGGCTTCACCCAAGCTTTACGCCGCGAACTTGCTCAATACAAGATCCGAGTCATAGCATTACTACCAACTCTGACAGATACCGACATGGTGCGCGATTTAGAGTTATTTCAGTGGATAATGCCGATGACTCCTGAACAAGTAGCTCAAGCATTTGTATGTGGATTACAAAAAGACTCATCGGAAATTTTGGTTGGATGGCAAAGCTATCTAGCTGTTTGGTGTCAGCGTTTTGCTCCTTGGTTGCTGGAGATAATTTTACAAATCTCAACGCCTAAAGTTCAAGGTTCAAGAAAACAAAAAGCTGAAAAGCAAAATATATTCAGGCTGAAAATGAATTCGTCACCAGACTTTTCAAATTTTGCCAATAGTTTTGCAAAACTTAGATAAATATTAGGCGTTGCATATTTGGGCTGTTCATTCTTGATCCCTAGTTTGTGCAACGCCGGATTCTAAGCTAGCTATCACAAAAAAGATGTCACAAACGCGATCGCAGCTGTCCACAACATAATACTAAAAGGTGCGCCAATCAGTACTCCAGCGATCGCCCAACCTCTTTGATGTTCTTTGAAGTGTTGGATACTGCGCCAACGTCTGCTTTTCCAAGCCCACTCATTAGCTTTAGCACCAAGGATAATTGTCATTATCCAACCAATTGATGGGAAAAAACATAACAATCCTACCCAAACTTTATTACTCCATAACCACAACCAAGGCATTAAAAATGCACCCCAATTCCAACCAAGAATTTCATCAGGGACTTGCTCTTTTGTATTATTAATACCGCACCCTGAATTATTTATCGCTTCTGTACGTGCTAATCCCACTCCATTATTTTTCACCGACTGATGCAAAATCTGACCAGATTTTAAATAATCTAGCGCTTGTCTAGCAGTAGTAAACCTTTGTTCTGGTACTGGTTCTATCATCTTTTGCAACCAACAGACAAAACTGCGGCTAGCAGTAACTCGATCAGCAAATTGAATTCGCAGATCCGATTGAGGTAATTCAGCTGGAGGAGTACCCGTCAATAAATGAATTAAAGTTGCTCCTAATGCATAAAGATCAGATGCAGGGATCGCCCTTCCTCCATACTGTTCCATTGGTGCGTAACCGTAAGTTCCGACTATGGTGAAGGTAACTCCTTCTTTGGCTGCTTTATCTTGAACTGCACCAAAATCAACTAAATAAATGTGATTATCTTCTCCCCAAATTAAATTACTCGGTTTAATATCACGATGTAGCACTGGTGGATTTAACTCATGCAAGATTATGAGAATCTTTAAAACCTCAACAGCAATCTTGCGGACTTGCTTTTCTGTAAATCTTTGTCTGTGAGCAAGTTTTTCTTTAAGAGACTCGCCGGGAATATATTTTTGTACCAAGCCAAACCAAAGTGTACGGTCATCGATACAAAAATAATCAATATATTGGGGAATCCGAGGGTAATGAAGATGTTGAAGAATTTGGGCTTCTCGCTCAAACAGTTTAAGATCATCCCACTGCACATTACCACCGAAGGCCAGGAGTTTGACGATCACTTGCGAGTTTTCCTGAGCAGAAAGTTGTAAATCAGTTGCTAACCAAGTTTGGCGAACTCCATTATTACCTAGTTGACGTTGGAGTTGGTAACGATTCTGTAAGATTTGTTCTACTTGCAGCATTTGTAACCTGCTTTCTCACCAGCCTAATTCTTCTAATTTAGCTATAACTACTAAGTCTTGCGATAAATTTCTGAATTAAAATTATGTTAATTTTTGGTTTGAAAATATCTTTCAAGTAGCTTTGATTAAATATTCCTCAAGCAGGATGAAAAATAGAAAAAACAATTCTATATTTAGCCTTTAATTAATAAATATTGATAATATTTATAAAATGAGAAAAAGAGAAATATTTTTCTTTTTCTCCAGCACTGTTTTTCACATTGTGTGTGGTTTCAATTTCTAAAATCTAACTTTCGTGAGTCATTTCAGTAATATCAAACATCATTGAAAAGCACCTATTTAATTTGTTCAGAAAACATAATTTTTTTGGTAATATGCCTGATACTCTTGCGATAGCAGAGGTTTCCACCAACTCTCATGGGTGAGATACCATGCAACTGTGAGACGCAAACCTTCTGCAACAGTAACTGAAGGTGTCCAACCTAACTGAGTTTGAATTTTAGTAGCATCAATGGCGTATCTGCGATCGTGTCCGAGTCTATCTTTGACAAAAGTAATTAAGTTCGCTGCTGGACGCACAGGTAAATTAGGGGCTAATTCATCCATAAGCTGACATAACATCTGCACCAAATTGATATTTTCTACTTCATTATTACCGCCAATATTGTAAGTTTCCCCTGGTATACCACGATTAATCACTACATCTAAAGCACTACAATGATCGCCTACATAAAGCCAATCTCGGACATTTTTGCCATCACCGTATACGGGTAATTGCTTACCCATTAAAGTATTAATACACATCAAGGGAATTAGTTTTTCGGGAAACTGATAGGGGCCGTAATTATTAGAGCAATTCGTGATAATTGTTGGTAGTCCATAAGTATGGTGATAAGCACGAACTAAGTGATCGCTACCGGCTTTTGATGCAGAATAGGGACTATTGGGACTATAGGGAGTAGTTTCAGTAAAAGGTGGGTCATTGGGATTCAGACTACCGTAAACTTCGTCAGTAGAAACATGTAGGAAGCAATAATTTGGAGGTAAAGAATTTGCTTGCCAGTGTTGACGAAAAGCTTCGAGTAAAGTGTATGTACCTACTACATTAGTTTCGACAAAAGCACCGGGACCTAAAATTGAGCGATCGACATGAGATTCGGCAGCAAAATGAGCAATAGTATCAATATTTTCTGTTTCTAATAGTTGATCGACAAACGAGCGATCGCATATATTTCCTTGGACAAAACGAAAATTCTCTCGGTTCTCCAACCCTGCTAAGTTGGCAATATTTCCTGCGTAAGTCAAGGCATCTAAAACTACCACCCGGTCATGAGGATAATTTTGACACCAATGATGCACAAAATTTGAGCCAATAAATCCCGCACCACCAGTTATCAATAACCGACGACTCATGTCACTCACTCCTCTTGTAATGCCGCACTTATCATACTAGTCGCCTTGGAAAGGGACAAGGGAGAAGAAATCGCCTTGAGGTTTGAAACGAGAACTTTGAGGTTTGAAACTAGAACTTTGAGGTTTGAAACTAGAACGTTGGGGTTTCAAACGAGAACGTTGGGGTTTCAAACGAGAATGTTGAGGTTTCAAACGAGAACATTGGGGTTTCAAACGAGAACGTCGAGGTTTCAAACGAGAACATTGGGGTTTCAAACGAGAACATTGGGGTTTCAAACTAGAACGTTGGGATTTCAAACTAGAACGTTGAGGTTTGAAACGAGAACGTTGGGGTTTGAAACGGCGTTGCTGCACTCAGCATGACAAAGCTAAAATCATCCCGCATTTTTGCAACGCTCGCGTCTCTACTAATGACGAATGACAAATGACCATTGACTATTACTAACTTATCTGCCATATCTTAATAGTTTTATCTGAACTACCACTCACAATCAATTGACTATCAGGGCTAACAGCAACAGAATTTACAGATCCTGCATGTCCGTGGAGAGTTTGTAGGAGTTCTCCGGTTTGCAAACACCAAATTTTGATGGTTTTATCAGCACTACCGCTAAACAAAAGTTGTCCATCTGGACTAATTGCAACTGATTTGACTTCATCTGTGTGAGCAGTGAAGGTATGCAGCATTTTCCCGGTTTCAAGTTCCCAAATTTTGATGGTTTTGTCAGCACTACCACTAAACAAAAGTTGTCCATCCGGACTGATAGTAACTGAGTACACGTCGCCTTTATGTCCGTTGAGAGTGCGTAGTGGTTCACCTGTGCGGGAGTTCCACAAGCGAATTTTTTGATCGCTGCTAGCACTGGCGATGATTTTACCATCGGGACTGATCGCCGCACCGTGAACAGGAGAAGAATGCCATAAAGTACAGATGCGATCGCCTTTGTGGAGGTTCCAAATCTTGATTTTGTTACTACCGCTAGCTAAAATTTCCCCATCTGGGCTAATCACGACGAAATTTACTGGTTTTTGGTGTCCCAGAAGTTTGTGCAGTAGTTTTCCAGTGGACAGATGCCAGACTTTAACATTACTTCTGGGATGTTCGCAACTGCCAACAGCCAGGAAATTACCATCGGGACTCACAGCAACCGAAGAAACTTCTCCCAATTCCTCTTTAAGGGTGCGGATTGTTTTTCCAGTCTGCAAATTCCAGATTTTTATCGTTTTGTCTGCACTACCACTGACTAAAATCTGTCCATCCGCAGTGATGGCGACAGATGATATTTTGCCTGTATGTCCGGTTAAAGTTTGGCTGAGATAAGCATTTTTTATTTGGCGTGGGTGTCGGGAGTCGGCGATCGCATATAAAATTTCTTCGACTTCATTAATACCCTGACTATCACCAACTGCTGAAAAATATTCTTTAAGTTTTTGAAGATATGCTGTATCTGCTGTGGTGGCTGCGTTGCGGATCGCCTCAACTAGATTATTAACTTGCACTGGCGGTACTTGATGCAGTTCTAACCATGTGCCAATCGAGTATTCTAATTGTTCGTCTGCTAGAGAGCGATCGCTCAGATGCGATAAACTCTGAGCTAATTGCAGCGCTAACTCTGGAATCCAGTAACGATGTTTTTCTTCTAGAGCTTGATAGACTTGTTTGTATCCAGAGGCGATCGCTTGCACTGATTGCAAGTCAATCTGGCTCTTAAGCAAACTCGGTAGTAAATCTGGTAGCAAGGGAGGTACATCATGATGAACCAAGTGATAAATATCTGCTATCCAACCAGCAACTAGACAATGACAGGTAATTAAAACTTGGCTCAGTTGTTCTAAATCTTGATGATTAATTTGATATTGCAAGGATAATTTACTAACATCAACTCCCTTCGCTCTCCATTTTTCTTCTTTTTCTAAGATTGCTAAATTACTATCACTATCTTTACCTAAGTAATTAATTTCCTCTAATTTTTCTCCTTGAGCTATTAATTCATCGCGGATACTTTTCCACTCATAGGCGCGGTTTTTTGCCGACTGTTCAACAATTTCTCTGTAAGATATCCGAGATATTGTTTTGTAGTAATAACGCTCTTGTCCTAGTCCCCAATAACCAATCCGAAAATTTAGGTAATCTCCATCAGCTTCAGACTCTAAAATTAAAATCGGCTCTGTTTTTAACATTCCAAACAGAGCCTTGATACTAGATTCACTGTGAAAACGTTTACTATCCCATGCTCCGGCTAAAAACTCTGTTGGTCTGACCGTATTCTGTAAAGAATAATATTTACTCAAGAAATCTCGCAATCCCTCCGCCACCATTAACTCGATATTAGTAGCAAATTCTTCTTCTCGATGGTCAAACTGATCAAATCCTACTTTCGGAGGAGCCAGAAAAATTTTTAAAGGTTTACGTTCATAACTAGTACCAGACTCTAAAATTTGTGAAGGATACAACCGCAAAGGCCAGCTATCAAATAGTTTATTCACCTCTGGAATTTTGAGTGCTGTTTCCTGTTCTTGGGTTGCAATTTCTAACTGCATCTGATGATAGTAAACAGCTAGCTGCTGCTGTTCGTCCGATTTTTGTTGTTCATATCCTCCCAAATAGGTAAGCTTTTCACTGGCACTGTTGACGGTTTGGATAATTTCTTGAATTTTGGCAGGATAATCGTTCTTAGCTCCATCAGGACGTGCATCATTATTTTTTTGCACTAAATTTGCAATTACAGGCGCAAATTCTAATACTAATTGCAGTAATAACCTTAAGCCTTGCTCCATACAGAGATGCCTGCTAAATAAATAATCTCAAAAGCTTTCATTATCATCAACGCTATAGCCTTCATTCAATTAGGCATTGTTGCCATCCGGCAAATTTCCACACATTTCTATTTTACTGCTTTATTGCATCCAGCTTTACATAACAATGAGCAAAA
The DNA here is from genome assembly GCA_024239075.1 of Fischerella sp. CENA71. Classification (GTDB taxonomy): domain Bacteria; phylum Cyanobacteriota; class Cyanobacteriia; order Cyanobacteriales; family Nostocaceae; genus Pelatocladus. The sequence goes on from JANBVI010000057.1 coordinate 164,822, forward strand.
GAGCAATAACTAATCATAAAGCAAGACAGTACAAAACTGAGTGCTTATACTCACAACAAATCGCCTAAATTGCCTCAAAAGCCATTAATTTTGATGAAAATTAAAGCGTAAATTTTGTAATTTGCTTTCTTCCTCGACCCCAGAATCAAAAATAATAAGGAAGTTTTCAATCATCTCAATCACTATGGAAACTTGTTCATATCTTGTACCAGCTTTTCATCCCGCCAATCAATAAATAATAAAAATGTCACTTCATAAAAGATTGTAATAAAAACTCTAACTACCATAGCATTCCTAAATTATTCATGAACAACAAAATCCCCGACTTCCCAGAAGTCAGGGATTTGGCATTTTGGATTGCTATATCTAAAATTTTATTCCGAATTGACCATTGATGCCACGCACAGAATTGTAACCAGCACCCAAAAAAAGATTGTCACCAGCACCTACCTGAACTCCACCAGAAACCGCTAGTCCTTTATCTTCTGAATAGTATCCTAATCCGACATAGGGTGAAACTACTGGTAAACTAATAAACTTTAGCACATCTACACCTGTGGCACTATCGGGGCCAATTCCCAATTCCGCACCCCAATTCAAAGCTCTTGCACCTACAGAATAAGTGACATCACCATCTTTTCCACCAACTGATACCCAAGGTTGTGGTATCAATTGAGCATGAGCTTGTTGTGGAGACAACAGCATTAAAAAACCAACTGATGCAATGATAGTTTTGACAATAGCCGCAGTTTTCACATTTTTTCCTACCAGTCTTTGGCTAATAGACGAATTTTCTTGGCGTCTTTGTGCCTTGGTGGTGAAGAATAGAAAAATGGGGAGCGGAGGAAAATTACTAATACTCACGCCGACTTAGCAAGATCATGAACCAATCTAAAGGCAGTAAAACTCAAGCTAGAGTTTGGGTAGTGGAAGATGGTAAAGTGCGATCGCGCTCCGACTATATCACCACAGAAGAACCTTTAGAAATTCGTCTGATGTCTCCACGTCGGACAGTTGCAATCACCATGCGAACCCCAGGTGCAGATTTTGAACTAACTGCTGGTTTTCTTTACACCGAAGGGGTGATTAGCAATCGACAAGATATCCAACGTTTGAGTTATTGCGTAGATACAGAAATTGATGGTGAACAACGTTTTAATATTGTCAATGTAGAACTGCGAGAAGATTTGCATCCGAATTTACAGCCTTTGGAACGTCACTTTTATACCTCCAGCGCCTGTGGAGTTTGTGGTAAAGCGAGTCTGGAAGCTTTGCGTTTGCGGGGTATTGCAAGCATACCCCCAGAACCAAAAGTGACACCAGAAATTCTCTATAGTTTGCCAGAGCAACTAAGGGCAGCTCAAGGTATATTTAAAGCTACAGGTGGTTTACATGCTGCTGCCTTATTCGATACTCAAGGCCAGTTGATCAGTTTGCGAGAGGATGTTGGACGCCACAATGCCCTAGATAAACTTATTGGTTCAGCTTTATTGAGCGATCGCTTACCTTTGCATAATCACATTGTCATGGTCAGTGGGCGCTCTAGCTTTGAGATTTTACAAAAGTGTATAGTTGCTGGAGTACCCATTATCTGTGCTGTTTCTGCTCCTAGTAGTTTAGCGGTTTCTCTGGCTAGAGAATTTGAAGTTACCTTAATCGGATTTTTGCGGGGAAAAAAATTTAATGTTTATTCTGGTTGGGAAAGAATCAACATCTAATCGTTATATACGGAAAGCAGTATAAATCTTGGAAATTACAACAATTTACCAGAAATACATGGCTGAATCTGACATTATTAGCGATTATTGGTGGTGCTTCTTATCCTCACAGAAATCAGAAAAATAGCGATCGCCTCAATCAGCTTTTTTGCACAAATCACTTAAAATGTAAAGACCCGGTTTGCCATTAGCTAGAAACCGGGTTTCTTCATGCATGATTGCCTAAACCAATGATTGAAGTCGATCATCTCAGTAAAACATACGGTTCAACTCAAGCAATTAGCGATGTGACTTTTAACGTCGAACCAGGAGAAATTCTGGGATTTTTGGGGCCGAATGGTGCTGGTAAAACTACGACAATGCGGATTCTAGCCGGTTATTTACCTGCAACAAGCGGTACAGCTAGGATTGCTGGCTTTGATGTTCATGAACAATCTTTGTTGGTGCGCCAAAGAATCGGTTACTTACCAGAGACACCGCCGTTATATCCAGAAATGACGGTGGAAGGATTTTTGTATTTTGTGGCGCGGATTAAAGGAGTGTCAGCAGGCGATCGCACAACTAAAGTTACTGCTGCAATTGAACGTTGCAACTTGCAAGAGAAACGTCACGTCATTATTCGCAAACTTTCTAAAGGATATAGACAACGTGTTGGTATTGCTCAGGCGATCGTTCATGATCCACCAGCTATAATTCTGGACGAACCAACCGTTGGACTCGATCCTCGACAAATAATTGAGGTGCGAAATTTAATCAAAAGTCTGGCTGGAAGCCATACTATTATTCTTTCTACCCATATTTTGCCAGAAGTTAGTATGACCTGTAGCCGTGTTGCGATCATCAAAAGTGGAAAAGTTGTAGCAACAAACACTCCCGAACAACTCATGACTCAGTTGACAAGTGGTTCTGGTTATGAATTAGAAATCGGGGGCGAAGCAAATTTAGCTAAACAAGTATTACAAAATTTGCCTGGTGTGAGTCAGATAGAATCAATTCCTTTAGCAGCAATGCATGGTGTTTCTCCCAAAGAAAATCGTGCTTATCTGCGAGTTATCTCCCACTCTGGTGCAGAACCAGGTAAAGATATTGCCGCAGCTTTGCTACGTACAGGATTTGATTTGTATGAAATGCGACGTGTCAGCGCCACACTCGAAGATGTATTCTTACAACTGACTACAGAAGAAAAGACTGTAGAAGCAGAGACAAACTCAGCAGTCAATGAGGAGGAAGCGGCTTAATGGGTGTCGTACTGAGTAACATTATTGCCATTTATCGCCGAGAATTACAGGGTTATTTTGTCTCACCATTGGCTTATGCGATCGCTGGCGTTTTTTGGTTTTTAGCTGGGTTGTTTTTTATCTTAATTTTGATGGGGCCAGATGGTATTTTGGCAGCAGTCACAGCATTAGATTTACAAGGACAACAGTATGGAGTACCAGTACCACCCATAGATGTACCTTATGAATTTGTCCGAGCATTTTTAGACCGGATGGGATGGCTGTTGTTGTTTATACTGCCACTTTTCTCCATGGGACTTTATGCAGAAGAACGCAAGCGGGGGACTTTAGAACTTTTGGCAACATCTCCGGTGACAAACTGGGCTGTAGCTGTGGGTAAATTATTAGGCGTAGTGACATTTTTTATCACCCTGATCTTACCGTTATTGGCGTTGGAAGCGATCGCTTTGAGTGCATCAACTCCACCAATACCTGCGACAATTCCTTTGTTGGGCCATGTAGCATTAATTTTGCTAGCAGCAGCAATTTTATCTTTAGGAATGTTTATTTCTTCTTTGACAGACAGCACAATTTTAGCTGCTGTTCTCACTTTCGCTGTAATTTTATTACTGCTATTTGTAGATTTAATTGCTAAAACTATTAATGGCCCAATCGGTGAAGCCTTGGGTTATTTGTCATTACTCAAACACTACAACAATCTCATTCAAGGAATTTTTGATAGTAGCAGCATTATATTGTTTGGTAGTTACATTATCTTAGGTATATTTCTGACTGCACAATCAATTGATGCACTCCGCTTTCAACGACAGTAATTATTGGTCATTTGTCATTGGTCATTGGCCATTAATTTTGGATAAATGACACAGGACAAAGAACAAAGGACTAATCAAATGAAAAGCATCTCTACAAAAAAATTTTGGAAATATTTGATTTTGCCAGGTTTATTCCTAGTTGCGGCTGGCTTTACAATTGCTGTTGTCTCAGAAAGTTGGGGAACAATCCCCTTAGCATTGATTATTTGTGGGGCGGTAGTTATTGGCTTATGGTTAATATGGCAAAGCCAAGAAAGTAACTGGTGGGGACGCCGTTCAACTCAAGCTGGTACTAATGCTTTAGTTGCAACTTTGGCAGTGTTAGCAATTTTAGGGTTAATTAATTTCTTGGCTAGTCGCTATGAATTCCGTGCAGATTTAACAGAAACTAAGTTGTTTACTCTTGCGCCTGAATCTAAGGAACTGGTACAAAATTTAAAACAGCCCGTGAAAGTCTGGGTATTTGATGTCACTCAAAATCCCCAAGACCGAGAATTATTAGAAAGTTATCAAAAGCAAAACCCTCAGTTTAAATTTGAATACGTTGATCCGCAGGGTAGACCGGGGTTGACTGAGAAATTTGGCGTCAAAGATTTTGGAGAAGTTTATCTAGAATCTGGTGAAAAAAAGCAATTAGTGCAAGTTGTGAATGTTAGTGATCGCCTTTCTGAAATTAAATTAACTAATAGTCTGCAACAAATTAGCAGTACCAGCACAACCAAAGTTTACTTCCTTCAAGGTCACGGCGAACATCAACTTACGGCTGGTGAAGGTGCTGTTTTCCAAGCTTCCCAAGCATTAAGTAACAAAAACTATACTACTTCCCCACTCAATTTAATTGAGAAATCAACTGTTCCTAGTGATGCTAATGTCGTGGTGGTGGCTGGGCCAAAACGAGAATTATTTGATACTGAAGTCAAAGCTTTACAAAACTATCTCAATCAAGGCGGAAATTTAGTCCTGATGATTGATCAAGGTACAGACCCCAAACTTGATAGTTTGCTGACAGAATGGGGTGTGAAGTTAGATAATCGTTTGGCTATTGATGTCTCTGGGAATGTCAACCTTGGTCCTGCTGTTCCCATTGTCACAGAATACGGTCAACATCCAATCACTAAAGAGTTTGGTAACGGTATTTCTTTTTATCGTTTAGCACGACCAGTTATTACTACTCCAGTACCGGGTATTGAAGTCACAAAATTACTCATCACCAAACCTTATCCTAACACTTGGGCTGAAAGCGACCTCAACAACGAAAACTTAGAATTCAATGAAGGAAAAGACCTTAAAGGGCCTCTGACATTGGGTGTAGCTTTAACGCGAAAACTATCAACTTCAAGCAAACCCACCCCTACACCAACAACATCTCCACAAGCACAAACCAAACCCTCGCCAACTCCTACTCCTAGCGACTCAACCGCTACCGAATCACGCATGGTAGTTATCGGAGATTCAGACTTTGCCACAGATAATTCATTTACACAACAGCTAAATGGCGATGTATTTCTCAACTCAGTCAATTGGGCTAGTCAGCAGGATCGTCAACCCCTTTCGATTCGCCCCAAGGAACCAAAAAACCGCCGCATCAATTTAACAGCCTTACAAGCTAATGTTTTAGCTGTATCTTCTTTGTTAGTTTTACCTTTGATTGGATTTGCAGTAGCAGCTATTTTATGGTGGTTGCGTAGATGAATAGTTAGTAGTTGGTTTTTGGTTATTGGTTATTGTTTGAAACTATCAACTCTTAAAAGTCAACAAATGACCAATGACAAATAACCAATAACAAATAACAAATGACAAATGACCAATGACTAAAAAATGAAATTACAGCGAACAACTTTAATCTTGATTCTGTTAATGCTGGGTTTGGGTGGTGTTGTTTATTTTCATGAATTTTATTGGAAAACTCAGCAAGAGGAAATCAAAAACAAAAAGCAGCAAATTTTCTCTTTTCAGGCGGATGATGTGCAGTCTTTAGCAGTCAAGACAAAAAGCGGCACTATTGTTTTGGAACGCAACAATAATTCTGAACGCCCAAAATGGCGGATGACCTCTCCCCAACAAGTATCAGCCAATGATGCTATAGTTTCTTATTTAATGGATTTATTAGTCAAAGGTGAAAGCGATCGCACGATTGCAACTCCTGTTAATCAATTAGGAGATTTTGGCTTAACTGCACCCCAAGCAACTATTGATATTAAACTCAAAAATCAGCAAAATCATCAGTTGCTTATAGGGAAAGCTGACTTTAATAATCGTTTTTTATATGCTCAAGCTGATCCAAAACCGAAATCAGACGGTAATGTAGATGTGCTACTGGTATCTAAAGATTTTGGAAACGCAGTTAATCGAGAATTATCAGAATGGCAAGAAATTCCCAATCAGAGTGAAAGTACACCTTTACCAAGCTTGAATTTACCCACTCCGTCAAAGAAGTAATACCGTTTCACTGTGGAGTCAATCTAAAATCGTTCGACTGACTTGTACTGAGCCTTGTCGAAGTAGCGCTCACGACGAAGTCCAAAATCCAAAATCCAAAATCTAAAATCGAATGACAAGTCCGACAGCAACATTGTTAATTTCTTGTCCCGATCAACAGGGACTTGTAGCTAAGTTCGCCAATTTTATCTATGCTAATGGTGGTAATATTATCCATGCAGATCAACATACAGACTTTGCAGCTGGGTTATTTCTCACACGCTTAGAGTGGCAATTAACAGGATTTAATTTACCACGGGAATTTATCGCACCTGCTTTTAATGCGATCGCTCAACCATTCAACGCTAAATGGGAACTGCACTTTTCTGATACTGTTCCCCGTATAGCTATTTGGGTTAGTAAACAAGACCATTGTTTATTTGACTTGATTTGGCGACACCGTGCCAAAGAATTTACTGCTGAAATTCCCTTGATTATCAGCAATCATCTTCAACTTCAGGAAGTGGCAGAACAATTTGGGATTGACTATAATCACTTTCCTGTTAACAAAGATAATAAATTAGAACAAGAAGCAAAACAATTAGAATTATTGCAGCAATACAAAATTAATTTAGTTGTATTGGCAAAGTATATGCAAATTCTCAGCGCTGATTTTATTGCTAAATTCCCCCAAGTTATTAATATTCACCACTCTTTTTTACCAGCTTTTGTCGGCGCTAATCCTTATCATAAAGCTTTTGAACGTGGGGTCAAAATCATTGGTGCAACAGCCCATTATGTAACTTCTGATTTAGATGCAGGGCCAATTATTGAACAAGATGTAGTCCGGGTTAGTCATCGTGATGAAGTTGAAGATTTAATTAGAAAAGGCAAAGATTTAGAAAGAGTTGTCTTAGCAAGGGCGGTGCGATCGCATTTACAAAATCGCGTGTTGGTATATGGCAACCGCACAGTAGTATTTGAGTAATTTATTACTTGGTGTCTTAGTGCATTGGTGGTAAAATTTTGAACCACTAAGACTCGAAGACAGAAAGATTTTTAACGCCTACTTCAGATAAAACAATAATCCAATTCCCGCGATCGCTATGATTACACCTGCGATCGCTCTCCAGCTAACTTTGTCGCCTAACCAAATCCCTATAGGAATAATAAACACCGGACTAGTTTGCAGCAGGGTAGAAGCAACCCCTGCAACGGTGAATTTTAAAGCTATCTGCTGTAACCAAATTCCTAAGTAAGTTCCGCAGAAAGCAGCAAAAATAATTGCTAGTATGAATCGTGTAGATCGCCAATCAGAGTAAGGCATTGTTTTATTTTTGGACTGAAAAAATAAACCCCAAAGCAGCAAAATTAATACACCAGCACTCAGCCGCAACAAAGCAGCCCACAAAGGACTAATATTTGCATTACTAAAAGCCGCACGCGAAAACAAAACCCCCATAGCATTAGCGATCGCTGCTAACACTCCAAACCCGATTCCCCGCCATAGGCGCATTGCAGCACCAGAAGCTTTTCTGCTATCCTCAGGAGTTCGTTCTGTTAATACCCAAGCAACTCCCAAAATTGTCAGTAAAATCCCGCACCAAGCACTCCAATTAAGCTTTTCCTGCAAAAAAATCATTGCCCCAATCGCTGTGATTGGCGGGGCTAAGGTTCCCATGAGTAAAGCACGACGTGGCCCCAAACTATTGATAGAAGCAAAGAAAACTGTATCACCTAAACCAATCCCTACGATACCACTGAGGAGAATCAGAGCAAGGGAAATCGGGGGAATGCTGGGAAATAATTCGCCACTCAGCACAATAGTGAGTAAAAGCAGAGCGATCGCAACTATACCTTTCATGAAATTGAGTTGCACAGGTGGGATACGCTCACCCAACCGTCCATACACCACAGATGCGATCGCCCACAAACAAGCAGCAGACAAAGCTGCTATTTCACCCTGAAAACTTGTCATTCGATTTGAGATTTGGATTTTGGACTGACTGCACTTAGTACAGCATTTCATGAATTCCTAGCGAATTCTATGCAGAAATACTCTGCGTTCCTCTGCGCCTTCCTCCGCGCTCCTCTGCGTTTAAAAACGCTACGATTTTACGCAAAGCTACACGTTGGTCATCTGAATGCTTGTACCATCAAATAATTATCGGTCGCTGGCAAGTTTAACAAATTATTAAAAATAATATTTACCCCTTTTCAAACACGAAAAAAATTTCCTATTTTATGATTAATACTCTTATAAACTTTAGCACTCAATGCACGAAACTGCTAAATTTTTGATGGATAAACTTTAGCACTCCAAACAAGAAAGTGCTAAGTTATCTAGTTTTCAATACCTAAGATAGAAAGTACTATAATCCTGAGTTTAAACATTTTTCAGCCAATTTAAAGTAAAAATATTTTCAAAATTTTCATATTGAGGAAGCAGCAATGAAGTATACTTTTGATATTGTTGGAGTATCTCAAGTTTTACAGTTTTTTCATCATCAACAAGAAACTTTGCACAAACCCCAACATCAAGGTGTGGAATATATAGCGACGCATACATGTACGTTAGATGCATTTCTAGAATCTGTGGAGCCAGTACCACCCAAATGGAATTGGGATAAAGATGAAGTTGTGAGTGCAGTTATAGATTTTTGGATGCAGAATTCTGATAGTATTCGTTATTGGAAAGCACGTTTAATTGATGCTGGCACTGATAATTTACTAATAGCAAGAGTTGCAGATATCAAAGCCTTAAAAGTGGAATTAGAATCTTTGCTCGGTGGAAATTTGTAATATAAACGTTGCAGTAGAGACATTACAGTGCAACGTCTCTACATATCCGAGATATTGCGATCGCAACAATTAACAATTACCAATTGTCAACACGAGCGGATAACATCAGTGTTCAAGCGAACACAGAGAATAAAAACCCCGACTTTTACCCTTCGGGAAGCCACCCTAAGGGTGTCTACAAGAAGTCGGGGATCTTTTTGATCACGTTGGCGCAGCCTGCCCTTGGGGCTTATGATTTAGAAATGCTATATAATACCGGGTTCGGATAATAATTTTATATTCCCACTACTATCGCAACTATTTAGTTAATACCCCAATTACCCATTACTCATTACCCACTACCTAATGTTACATATCTTTAAGCTTAAATTGCAGATGTGATTGTTGAGCAATAGTAGTAAAATAAGTATATTTGCCGCATCTACCTTGGTACATTCTCAAGCTACGCGCACTGTACCAAACTCCTATTTATTACTCTGTATCAAATGTGTGTCTCTGTCTTTCCACTTAATGAAGATAGAAATATTTTGATGCCAATAGTACTGATGTAACCGTAAGCTATAGGATGCTAATCACATCATTATAGTCAGTAATCTCCACCAAGTTTTTGTGAAAATTTTGTAAAATAGCTCGCTTTTTAATGAAAAAATTCTTAGCTTTTGATAAAGATACTGTAAAACTTCTAGACCGACAAAACACTCAGACTGGAAATCGATTAGCCTGTATTGAAGAGTACAATGACCAAAGTCATCTAACAAGTTTCTTCTAAATTTTCATTAAAAAATAAAGGTTTTGATAAATGAAATGATATGTGGCAATGTTGAAAATTATACAAACTACAAATTTTATTTATTGAAAGGCAAAGTCTATAAAAGAACCAATTAGAAATCAGTGAAAGTTTTGTAAAAAAAATATGTAATTAATTCAACTTGCCTACAGTTGAGGCTAACTGGTGATAAAATTATGCAGAATCATTCTAGTAACAACAATGCCCTAGAAAGCTATGACAGCAAAGAGAGTAAATTTTTAACCCCCTTTCAGCGAAAACTTCTACTCAAAAATTTGCAAACTGATTTGCAACCAGAATACAGACGTAGGCTAGAAATCATGTTGTTAGCAGACATGGGTAAAAGCCAGGCTGAAATCTGTCGCATTTTAGGTTGCTCTCAGGAGATGGCACGGTATTGGATTGCTATGGTACAAGCAGGCCTAGCGCACCAATGGAATGAGCGAGCAAAAGGCAGACCAAAAACTGTTAACAAGCAATATCTTGAAAGATTGCAAGAACTAGTAACACATAGCCCGCGTGAGTATGGTTATGCCTTTAGCAGTTGGACAGCCCAATGGTTAAGCAAACACCTAGCTTTTGAACTAGGAATTGAGATTAGCGATCGCCACATTAACCGACTGCTTAAACAGAAAGGGCTGTCTACCAAACAAAAATATCAAAAAGGCAAACAAGAAACTGACCAGTTAAAAAACGCTGGAATTCAGATTTGTGATTTGCAATCTAACTCTGAATTGAAAGTTGATTATCCATTGAACTTAATGAAAATCAGCAATTAAGTATATTTGTGAGGTAAGAAAATGCCATCAGTATTTGACCAGCAGCAGCTAGGTCAAACGCTCACCCGTGTTTTAGGTGAAAAGCTTGCTAATCAAGAAATGCAAAGCTGCATGAAGGCGGTAGAAATAATCAAGCCGCCAGTAGCAAAGCTTTTTTGGCAAGCGACGACAGGAAAACCAGGAATTTATCTTGTCTTAACGGGTAAAGTGCGGCTATTAGATCGCTCAAACAATTTAATTACCACCCTCAATCCTGGAGGAGGATTTGGTGAAGCGAGTTTGTTTGCACAAGAACTGTGGCTTCCCTATGCTGCTAGAGCTTCTTCTAACTTGCAACTTGCTTATTTACCAAGCGGGGTTTTGCAAGCTTTGATCAGCAAACATCCTCGGATTGGCGATCGCCTCAGAAAACAAGCAGAAATTTGGGATTTAATGCTCACTTTACTGCATCAATATCAAGAACAAAACAGTACCTCTGGTGAAGGTATACTCCAAGCCTTATCTGTATTTGAGCGACATGATTTAGAGTTGGGTAGTGTCAATGCCAAACTCCGCCAAGAGAGTAAATTATGCCTAGTGCATCGGGGAGAATTACAACATCCTGATGGTCGTTGTTTAACTCCTGGAAATATCTATGAAATAGCCCGTGCAGACGATTTGCGGGTTACACAACCAGCAACAATTGCATATACTCTCAGTCATGCAAATTGGGAAATAGCGTTGCAACACTGGCCTGACTTAGCTCAATTAATTGACTCTAAAGTTGCTTCAGCTACCACACAAAAACCTCTTGAGAGCAGAAAAGTCATTCCTTTTCCCTCAACAGAGTCGTCCACAAAACCAAAACCAAAAAAACGCCAATCCTATTTTCCCAGCCCCCAAGTAAGATTCGGGCAACTTTGGGGACACATCACTCGGCGCTATCCTTTTTATGCTCAACAAAGCGCCTCAGACTGTGGTGCAGCTTGCTTGGTAATGATTGGTCGTTATTGGGGCAAGCAGTTTAGTATTAGTTGGTTGCGAGATTTAGCCAATACTAACCGTAGCGGTGCTTCAATCAAAGGTTTAGTCGCCGCTGCGGAAAGTATCGGCTTTTCTACCCGGCCCGTCAAAGCTAGTCTCGATCAATTAGCACAACAATCATTACCTGCAATTGCCCACTGGGAAGGTAAACATTATATAGTTGTCTACGAAATCAACAAAAAGCGAGTCATTGTCTGCGATCCTGCAATTGGACAACGCAGTCTTACCCACGAAGAATTCCAAGCTGATTGGACTGGTTATGCATTGTTATTGCAACCAACAGTTGGGTTAAAAGAAACCCCAGAAGCCACTCAGCCATTTTGGCGATTTTTTGAATTAGTCAAACCCCATTCCGTTGTATTGGTAGAGGTGTTTGCTGCTTCGATCTTGATTCAATTATTTGGGTTAGTAACACCACTATTTACTCAATTACTTTTGGATCGAGTCGTTGTCCAAGGTAGCACCTTAACCTTAAACGCTGTCGGTTTAGGGTTAATTATTTTTGGTTTATTTCGTGTTGCGATCAGCGCCCTACGACAATATTTATTAGATCACACAGCTAACCGGATAGGTGTCGCCTTGATGGTAGGTTTTATTAAACACACTTTTAGTTTGCCTTTAGCATTCTTTGAATCTCGATTCGTTGGTGATATTGTTTCTCGCGTCCAAGAAAACCAAAAAATTCAGCGCTTTTTAACAGGGGAAGCACTGACAATTGTTCTGGATTTATTAACAGTATTTATCTACATCGGATTGATGTTTTGGTATAGTTGGCAACTAGGATTGCTGGTGCTATTAGTTGTACCACCATTTGTTTTAGTTGCGCTGATTGCCACACCTTTTTTACGCTTAATATCCAGAGAAATTTTTACGAGTTTAGCAAAAGAAAGTAGCTACCTGATCGAATCATTAACCGGGATTCGGACAATTCGTTCCATGGCGATCGAGCAGACAGTCCGGTGGCGTTGGGAAGAACTGCTCAATCAATCGGTGAAAAAAAATTTTTCTGGTCAAGTGATTGGTGTACGACTGCAACTTGTTAGTACTACTATTGAAACTTTAGCAACCACAATTTTACTTTGGTTTGGCGCATGGCAGGTAATCCAAAATCAACTAACTATTGGTCAATTAGTTGCTTTTAATATGTTGTTGGGTCAGGTAATTCAGCCTTTTAGACGATTAATTGTCTTGTGGAATCAACTACAAGAAGTAGTGATTTCTACAGAGCGGATTAATGATGTCCTAGAAGCTGAAGCAGAAGAAGACTTAAGCGCCTCAGCCAAACAAATGCTTCCCGAACTGAGTGGTAGTGTTCGCTTTGTGGGAGTAACTTTCCGTTATCATCCCGAAAGCGAATATAACATTCTGGAAAATCTCAGCTTTGAAATCAAGCCAGAACAAACAGTAGCCCTTGTTGGACGTAGTGGTTCTGGGAAAACCACCCTCTCCAAACTCATATTAGGTTTATACCCACCGACAGATGGCAAAATCTTGATCGATGGTCAAGATATCACATCTATTTCTTTGCGATCGCTGCGACAACAAATAGGAGTTGTTGATCAAGATACCTTTTTGTTTGGTGGAACTATTCGCGAAAACCTGAGCATTGCTCACCCCCAAGCCACCCTAGAAGATATTATCCAAGCCGCAACCATTGCTGGTGCAGATGAATTTATTCGCCGACTACCAATGGGTTATGAAACCCAAATTGGTGAAGGAGGTGGTTTACTCTCTGGTGGACAACGCCAAAGGCTGGCGATCGCTAGAGCTTTGGTTGGTAATCCCCGCTTATTAATTTTTGACGAAGCCACAAGTCATCTGGATACAGAATCAGAGCGGATCATTCAAAACAATCTCAAAACAATTTTGACTGGGCGCACAAGTATTATTATTGCTCATCGCCTCTCGACGATTCGCAATGCGGATTTAATTCTGGTTTTGGATCGTGGTGTGTTAATTGAAAGCGGTACTCACGATGAATTGATCAACACCAAAGGACACTATTTTTATCTCAATCAACAACAACTTGCTCAAGTTGGTTAAGATACAAATTTTTCTTTTTCCTAACTTCTATTTAAACCAAGGGCGCAGATAAAATATTCTACCAAATTATTTATTTGAAGGTACAGAGCAAGAAAATTTCATGAGTTGAGTTGAGTCAATTCCTAAATCCAAAATTGTTTGACAGGGTACACAAGTATGGCTAACTTATCTAACAATTTACCGTCTATATCGGCAAACAATCAAACAAATGGGCGTCGTAACTATAGATCACCTGAAGATAATGAATTCGAGCAAGCAAATTTTGTAGAAACAGAAGCAAATGATTGGTATTATGGCACAGAAGAACTGTTAGATGCCTTACCCAAGCGTTGGACACGTTCTTCACTATATTTTTTAATGAGTTTTGCTGTTGTCGTTTTACCTTGGACAGCGTTTTCTCGAGTCGATGAAACAGGAAACGCCAGAGGACGGATAGAACCACTAGGAAAAACGCGAAAATTAGATAGTCAAGTCGGTGGTAGTGTCGTAGCCGTTAAGGTAAAAGAAGGAGATACAGTTAGAGCAGGACAAGTTTTAGTTGAGTTGGAATCAGATGTTCTGCGAACCGATTTACAACAAGCAAAAACTAAACTCGAAGGATACCAAAATCGGTTAGTACAGTTTGAGTTACTCAAAAATCAAATAATTTTAACAAATAGTGTTCAAGAACAACAAAATAAATCTCAAGAATTAGAAAAACTTTCACAAATAAATCAAGCGCAGCAAGAGTTGAGCGCAAAAGAGAGTATCTACAACTCACAAAAAATAGAAAAACTAGCTTTGGTTGATCAAGCAAAGCAGAATATTGATACTACCCAGGCTATTCATAAATTAGCCAAGACTCGTTTAATTCAGGATCAGATAGAAGCTGAACGCTATCAACAATTACAAAACCAAGGTGTTGTTCCCAAAATTAAAGTTGTAGAACTACAAAAGGAAACACAAGAAAGTCAACAATTACAAGAAAAAGCTCAATCTGATGCCAAACAAGCCGAATTACGTTACAAAGAGGAAGCTAGTCGTTATCAAACAGTAATTAACCAAGCAAAAGCAGAGATTGAACAAGCTAAACTGCGTTTGCAAGAACAGCGCAGTAGCTATAAGAGTGTAGTGGAAGCAGGAAGAATTTCTGTTCTCAAAAATCAGCAACAACTCAAAGATTTACAATCACAAGTTGCTGAGTTGCGATCGCTCATTGCTCAGAGTCGGAGCGAAATTTTATCATTAAATCTTCAGTTACAGCAACGTGTTATTAGATCGCCAATTAATGGTGTAATTTATGAGTTGCCGATTGAAAAACCCGGCGCTGTTGTTCAACCTGGTCAAGAAGTTGCTCAGATTGCACCAAGTAATTCTGATTATATCCTCAAGGCACAAATGCCTAGCCAAGAAAGCGGTTTCTTAAAGGTAGGAATGCCTGTCAAAATGAAATTTGATGCTTATCCTTTCCAAGATTATGGAGTTGTTCAAGGACAAGTACGTTGGATTTCACCAGACTCAAAACTTGTCGAAACTCCTCAAGGTAATATTGAAGTTTTTGATGTCGAAGTTACCTTAGATAAACCTTACATCCAAACAGGGGATAAACGTATTATGCTTACCCCTGGTCAAACAGCAACCGCAGAAGTAATAGTTCGTCAACGTCGTTTAGCTGATTTTATTTTAGATCCGTTTAAGAAACTGGAAAAAGGTGGATTGGAACTGTAGTTAATTATAGGCAATCACCATGTAATAATTAGCAGTTAGTTGCTATCATTAGCTATTAGTTATTTGATGAGATATTAACTGTTAAGCAACGATTGACTCGATGCAAACTTTGTAATTGGAATTCAGAAATTCACCATGTCGAAAGAGTTAAAAATTTCCAGTGTAGATATTTTGCAGCAACTCAAACTCTCCTGCCAAATTCCAGAATTAGTACAAGCGATCGCAAATCGCAAAATTGTTGCTGATGCTGCAAATCAAGCAGGGATAAAAGTTGAAACCACAGAACTACAAAAAGCAGCAGATAATTTGCGCGTAGTTAATAAACTGCTTAAAGCAGAAGACACTTGGGCATGGCTGAAAAAACATCATCTTGCAGTAGAAGAATTTGAACTATTAGCAGAAACTAATTTGCTTTCTGCAAAACTAGCAAATCATTTATTTGCTGACAAAGTTGAACCCTTCTTTTATGAAAATCAACTCAATTACATAGCTGCGGCTATCTATGAAGTTGTTTTGGATGACGAAGACTTGGCTTTAGAATTATTTTATGCCCTTAAAGAAGGCGAAATTAGTTTTGCAGAAATTGCTCGCCAATATATTCAAAATCCAGAATTACGCCGTGCTGGTGGATATATTGGTGTAAAAACTCGCAGTGAATTGCGTCCAGAAATTGCTGCTGCTGTTTTTGCTTCCAATCCACCAGGAGTAATTAAGCCTATTGTTACTCCTAAAGGAGTTCATTTAATCTGGGTAGAAGAAATCATTCAACCTCAATTAAATGATTTAGTGCGTCTCAAAATCCTGAGTGATTTGTTTGCTAATTGGTTGAAACAACAAAGTTCTACATGGAACATCAATGTAGATTTAGACTCAGAGTATAATTCTTCAGCAAAAGAATTGTTGCAGCAAGTTTAGTTTAAATTTAGATTTGAATCTAAATCTCAAGACGTAGCAATGCTACGTCTTTCTTCAGCAACTACAAAATTTAGTTGAGCATTGACAGAATTAAACTTGTCAAATAAGATTTGGTGGTGTTGTAAAAAGTTAAAACTTTTCGCAACACCACCAATATGTTTACCTTACACAGATAAGGGTATTAAGTTTTTGTTCAGATTACTTGTGGTTGTAGAACACGCTATTGTTTTACAACCACAATTATTTGAGTTTAGAGATTAAACTCCACCAATTGCGCCTAAGAGTCCAGAGAAGCTAGCTCCAAACTGAGAAATTTTCTGGCTAGCGATTGCGGTTCCATAGCTACCCAGAGTAGCAACGAGTTCGTTGAAAGACAAGCCACCAACAACAGCAGCAGCGTCAACTTCAGATACTTCGATCATTTCTACGTTGATGTCGGAAATTGTAATTCTAGACATGATTTAATTCCTCTTGAGTTCAAGTTAAGTATTTTCAGAATCGTTTTTAGAGATTAAACTCCACCAATTGCGCCTAAGAGTTCAGAGAAGCTAGCTCCAAACTGATAAATCTTCTGGCTAGCAATTGCGGTTCCGAAGCTACCCAGAGTAGCAACGAGTTCGTTGAAAGACAAACCACCAACAACAGCAGCAGCGTCAACTTCAGATACTTCGGTCATTTCTACGTTGATGTCGGAAATTGTAATTCTAGACATGATCTAATTCCTCTTGAGTTCAAGTTAGTGTTTTGTGTTGAAATCAGCTTTTGTTCGCTTCATCCATGTTTTCATTTTGCTATTTGAAACCATGAAAAACAAGGGTTAACAATGAAGGCTTTAGACAAAGTCACTGGAATTTTGTCTCAAAATTTTATTAAAGTATAGAAGCTGATTTTTGAAGATATTGTTAATAGTATTTATGAAGTAAATATTAAGTACAGCAATCAAATACGTTTTATCCTAATTGCTTTTTTGAGACGTTTTACCAGCAGTCCAATAAACCAAAATATCTAAAAATCAATATATCTATTTATTCAGTCATCTCTCAAAGCAAATTTGAAGTAGTTGTGAAGTAAGATTCTAACTTAGACAATATAAAAATAAAAATTATTTATCCTTTTCTTATAGTTTATGAGCCCAAATGGCAAGTCAAGTTTTTCTGAATAAGTTTAAAGACTAAATTACAGGAATTTTGTCTTGACAAGTTTACTTAAATAACGCTCTTCCACATTTAAGTTGCATATTTTGTTGGCTGAAACCTTTGGTTGGCTTGGCTAAAACTGGAAAATTAGATTTGGTTCAGCGTACCCGAAACCAGCGATAGCCGTATGCTTCTAATGGGATGGAAGAGGAATCACCATTGAGGGATTCATATTGGCGATCGCAAAATATATCGATGAGATGGGTACATTTGTACGACTTGAATCTGGCTGTACATGGTTGATCTGCTAAATGGTGTAGGGCGATGATGCTTATAAAGGCAAATAAATAGTGAATGTAGACCCTTCACCAACTTTGCTAGTAACAGTAATGCTACCGCCGTGTGCTTCGATAATGCGTTTGGCGATCGCCAAGCCTAATCCAACTCCTCGACCTTTACGAGAGCGATCGCCTGTGTAGAATTGCTCAAAAATCCGGGGGAGATCGCTGTCTTTGATCCCCTTACCTTGATCGCGGATTTTAACAACAGCCTGTTTATCTTCTTTGTAGCCAGTGATGAATATGTAAGAATTAGAGACTGAGTGCTTGATGGCGTTATCTAGGAGATTGAGAAGTGCTTGCAGCAACCTTTCTGAATCACCCTGTATTTGTAACTCAGCTACATTTACTTGGGCAGAAATTTGCGAATTTTGCAGTCGCGTTTCCACGGCTCTGACTGCACGGTTAATTAAACTAGAAAGCTGAAGATGCTGCTTTTCTAGGTGTGTCACCCCAGCTTCCAAGCGTCCTAAATCCAGTAAATCATCAATCAGGCGTGATAGCCGTTTGGTTTCGTCTTCTACGGTTTTCAAAAAGCGATCGCTCACTGCTGGTTCTGCGATCGCACCGTTACGCAAAGCTTCAACCGTCACCAATACATTACTAATAGGAGTGCGGAGTTCATGAGACACGTTTGCTAGAAATGCTCGCCGTTCCTGATCCAACGAAGCTAAACGCTCGCTCATGCGATTGAGTTCTATTGCTAGCTGGTCTAATTCGTTACTTTGACGAATTTGAAGCTTATCGCCAAAATGCCCAGTACCCAGACGAATAGCAAAATTTTTCATAATTTGAATGGGACGGGAAAGACTACGCGCCAACCATTGACTGATGAAAGCGCAAACTAAAAGCGTAAACAAAAGTGTACCTAGTACTGTCCAGATAACTGTGACAAACTGGCGTTGAAATTGCTTCAAGGTAATAGACATTCGCAACACACCCAACAATCGACCATTACGCATGATTGGTTGGGCGATAAATAGTCTATCGTCGTTAGACAAGACTCCTTTTGCTACACCTTGCACTTCTCGTTTTTCTAAAGCTGCATCTATTCCAGGTACTAACAGCCAGTCTTTGATTTGTTGATCTTGTTGAGGATTGGATGAGGCTATAAGTACACCCTTATTGTTGAAAACTCTTAATGTGATAGTCTCAGCTTTACCATAACGCTGCACTATGATCTCTACTTGTTTACGCTTATCCTCCTCTAGCACCTCAGCAATACTTTTATTGATCGCAGTACTCCAGTTCCGCATTTCTACCTGCCTCGCTTTCATAAAGTAGGCATAGAATGACCAAAGAACGTATCCTGCCATGAGCGAGGTTCCCAAAGCAGTCAGCAACAGATAAGTAGCTAAAAGCTTGGTATGAATGGAATTCCACTTAATTTTTGATAACCAACTCATCATCTATTATTTACGATTACTTTTCAGCACGACGCCGCAACACTGCTTTAATACGTGCTAAAAGTTCGCGAGTATTAAAAGGTTTTGTCACATAATCATCTGCTCCCGCCTCTAATCCCCATATTTTGTCCACATCTTGGTCTTTGGCAGTCAGCATTACAATTGGCACATCAGAAAATGCACGAATTCGCCAGCAAACTTCCATACCGTCAACTTCTGGTAACATCAAGTCTAACAAAATCACATCTGGCACTTGCTTGTGAAACTGTTTAATTGCACTCTGACCATCTGCTGCTGTTGTCACCGTGTAGCCTTCTTTTTGCAAGCTATAAGAAAGACTTTCTCGCAAAGCTTCTTCGTCATCTACTAGTAATACGTGGGGCATATTTTCTCTGAGGTTAATTATTTCTTTTCTCGAAAATTATGCTGTAATTTAATCTTGAAAACATCCTTATCATAACTTTTTTATATATCTTATATATATTTATTATGCAATTGCTCCTCAAATTCCTGCCACTTGAGCAGTAATTTGAGGAGCGATCGCTTCACTATTTAGCTGTACGTTATTCTAGTGATAGATAATAGATCCAAAATCCCTAGCAAGTTTAATATTTGAAATTTTAAATTCCTGAATATTGTTATTTTCTGAAAAAATATGGGAACTATATATCTATGGTCTGATGATTATTTATTAATTAAGTATTAATGTTAGCTTCCTCTCGGCAAACTAGTCAAACTACAGGTGCTTTTTTTTCAGCTTGTCTGTGTATTTTGGGGGTTTGCTTGTTGCAATTTCCACACATGCAACAACTAATCTCTATTCAGAAAACTGCTTCACTAGAAACCTTAGAAAGAGAACTCAACGCAGAAAAACTTCGGTTGAATTTGCTCAAACAAATGCCGAGTTTTGGTTATACTAATTTAATTGTCAACTGGACATATCTAGATTTTTTGCAATACTTTGGTGATGATAAAGTTCGCGCGAAAACAGGTTACAGTCTGAGTCCCGAATATTTTGAAGTAATCTTGAAACGCGATCCGCGATTTCTAGAAGCTTACCTGGGTCTTTCTACAAGTACTTCTATGTATGCTGCCATGCCAGAGCGCTCCATAGCATTAATGAACAATGGCTTAAAATCTCTTTCTCCCTGGATTCCCTCCAAATCTTATTATGTGTGGCGTTATAAAGGCATTGATGAATTATTATTCTTAGGGGATTCTCAGAACGCCAAACAATCTTTTCAACAAGCTGCTAACTGGGCAAATAAGCATACAGATGAAGAGAGTAAACAGGTTGTGGAAATTTCCCAAAAAACAGCTGAATTTTTAGAACGTAACCCTGATAGTAAATATGCTCAAATTGCTACCTGGATGATGGTGTTAAATAATCAGGTTGACGAAAAAACCCGCCAAAGAGCAATTATTGCCATAGAAGCTTTTGGAGGAAAAGTCATCAAAAATCCTGACGGCTCCACTAGGATTAGATTACCTAAACAAGATTGAGTCAATTGTCATTGGTCAACAAGTTCTTGAATTTTTAATTTTTAATTTTTAATTGATAAGTCTCCCTTGTCTCTAATACCCGATCTCCAATCTCCCATTCCCCCCTACTGGTATAACGGCAAATTAATCCATTCCCAAACCCTAGAGTTACCTATTGATGATCCGGGTTTGCTCTACGGGGCAACGGTTTTTACGACTTTGCGGGTGTATGATAAGTGCTTAGAACATCGACTCACTAATTGGCAAGCTCACTGCGATCGCCTGAAATTTAGCTTGCAAGCGTTTGATTGGGCATTACCACAACAAAAACGAGTACGTCAAGGTGCAGAATTAATCATAGCGCACTATCCCATCCTGAGAATTTCTGTATTTCCTGATGGGCGAGAATTGATTACTGGTAGGGAATTACCAAAAAATTTAACAGAAAAACAAAATCATGGGGTATCTGCTACCTTATCATCCCCAAAATACTATCGGAGTTTACCCGATCACAAGACTGGAAATTATCTTAGTGCTTGGCTAGCGAGAAATAGCGCTCAAAAACTAGACGCCCAAGAAGCAATATTAATAGATGCTCTGGGAAATTGGCTAGAAACAAGTACGGGTAATCTTTTCGGTTGGCGGGATGGTTGTTGGTGGACGCCTCCGTTAACAGTGGGAATTTTACCCGGAATCATGCGATCGCAACTCATCAACTACTTGAAACAACAGCAGCAGCTAGTACGAGAGGAACCTTGGACACCAGAACTAGTCGAAAAAATGGAAGCGATCGCCTATTGTAACAGTGTGGTTGAAATTGTTCCTATCCACACCGTCATTCAGCCTACAGGATCGCTACAATATAATCCCTACCATTCTTGTTTTCAACAAATACGGAGATTTTTACTAGCATTATAGGTGTGGAATTTGGTATACCTTAAGATAAGTTAACATAATTCTTAAAATGCCCTCGCACGACAAACTTAGGAGGATTGACCTCAGTGAATAATAAACGATGGAGAAATGCGGGGCTGTACGCACTGCTTTTTATTGTTGTCGTTGCTTTGGGAACAGCTTTCTTTGACAAGCAACCCCAAAGTAGAGAGACATGGCGATACAGTCAATTTATTCAAGAAGTCCGAAATAACAAGGTAGAAAAGGTCAGTATTAGTGCGGATAGATCTACAGCTATAGTCACGCCCAAATTTGACTCTAAAAAGAAATTGGTGACTTTGGTTAACGACCCCAATCTGATCAACGAACTGAATGACAAAGGCGTTGATATTATCGTTCTACCTCAAACAGACGAAGGATTTTGGTTTAAGGCACTTAGCAGCTTATTCTTCCCCGTATTACTTCTAGTTGGTTTGTTTTTCTTGTTACGCCGCGCTCAAAATGGTCCTGGTAGCCAAGCTATGAACTTTGGTAAATCCAAGGCCAGAGTGCAAATGGAACCACAAACCCAAGTTACCTTCGGGGATGTTGCTGGTATTGACCAAGCCAAGCTGGAATTAAACGAAGTCGTAGACTTTTTGAAAAATGCCGATCGCTTTACTGCTGTTGGAGCCAAAATTCCTAAAGGCGTTTTATTAGTAGGCCCTCCAGGAACTGGTAAAACACTATTGGCTCGTGCTGTAGCAGGCGAAGCAGGCGTCCCCTTCTTCTCCATCTCTGGTTCTGAGTTCGTGGAAATGTTTGTGGGTGTGGGTGCATCCCGTGTCCGTGACTTATTCGAGCAAGCCAAAGCCAATGCGCCTTGTATTGTCTTCATCGATGAAATTGACGCTGTTGGTCGTCAGCGAGGCGCAGGTTTAGGTGGTGGTAACGATGAACGGGAACAAACCCTCAACCAGTTACTCACAGAAATGGACGGTTTTGAAGGTAATACCGGTATTATTATTATCGCTGCTACAAACCGCCCCGACGTTTTAGATGCAGCCTTGTTGCGTCCTGGTCGCTTCGACCGTCAAGTTGTTGTAGACCGCCCAGACTACTCTGGACGTGTGGAAATTCTCAAAGTTCACGCCCGTGGCAAAACTCTGGCAAAAGATGTGGACTTAGATAAAATTGCCCGTCGCAGTCCTGGTTTTACAGGTGCGGATCTATCGAATCTGCTCAACGAAGCCGCTATTCTGGCTGCACGTCGCAACCTGACCGAAATTTCGATGGATGAAATCAACGATGCGATTGATCGCGTTTTGGCAGGGCCAGAAAAGAAAGACCGAGTCATGAGCGAAAAACGTAAGGAATTGGTCGCCTATCACGAAGCTGGTCACGCTTTAGTTGGTGCCTTAATGCCAGACTATGATCCAGTGCAAAAAATTAGCATTATTCCTCGTGGTCGTGCTGGCGGTTTAACTTGGTTTACTCCCAGTGAAGACCGTATGGATAGTGGTTTGTACAGCCGTTCCTATCTGGAGAATCAGATGGCTGTAGCATTGGGTGGTCGTATTGCTGAAGAATTAATCTTTGGTGAAGAAGAAGTCACCACAGGTGCTTCTAACGACCTGCAACAAGTAGCACGTGTTGCTCGCCAAATGGTAACTCGCTTTGGTATGAGTGAAAAACTCGGTCCAGTTGCCCTTGGTCGTCAGCAAGGCAACATGTTCTTAGGTCGGGATATCATGTCAGAACGTGATTTTTCCGAAGAAACTGCTGCGGCTGTTGATGAAGAAGTTCGTCAATTAGTAGATTCAGCTTACGCCCGTGCTAAGAAAGTTTTGACAGATAACCGTCACGTTCTCGACCAACTTGCAGAAATGTTAGTTGAGAAAGAAACTGTAGACGCTGAGGAATTGCAAGACCTGTTGGCAAACAACGACGTGAAAACAGCAGCGTTTGCATAATGATTCAAGAATTAGGAGTTAATACGATTAATTCCTAAGTTTTCAGTCTAATTAAGTCACAAAAAGCAGGGAATTCTTGATTTTTATGAGAAATTCCCTGTTTTTTGAGTTTATATAGATTGATGGTTTGTCAATACTTCTACGCCCCTACCCAACCTGTATCATCAAAAAAGTGAGTATTACAATATCGTCGGCTCGATTAAATCGAAGCGATCGCTTTAATTGAAGTAATAAAGATCGTTTGGATGGCATCAATTTTTTTCAAAGCAACTACAGCAGAAAGCGTAGCCAAACCGAGAATCAGGCTGTTAAAATCTAAACCACCTTGAATAAATGCAGACTCTGTTTCAGATAAGTCTGCAAGATAACTTTCTTCCAAAGAAATATCAGATATTGCAATTCTAGTCATGGTATGTTTGTTTACGCGTTACATTTATTCACGTTTGTGCTGTTAGATTAACTCAGATTTTACACCTGCTTAATATATCATCACAGAATAAAATTTCTTGGCAATAGCTCAATAATCCATTCTCTTGACGTTGTTGAGACTGGTGTAAAGTTTAAGTAAATTTTGTTATGTGGTAAATGTGATCGGCTCCAAATTTTGGATAACGAAAATACCCTGATCAGTGAGTGTATGTTTTGGATTTGTGATTTTAACTTACTTTAACCCCTGCGACTCCAGTATAGTATAAATTACTCAGTATGTTGTTAAATATTTAATGAACTTCTTTGAATTTACTTAGGAAATAGGTGTAGGGTTATCGGAGGAGTTAAATTTTCATGACCTCGTTGTGAGCGATCGCCTTTGAGGTGATTTTGAACATCGCTGGCTTTAGCTTTAATTCTAAGATGAGAACATTTTTTGTCTTTGGAAATTAATCGTTGGGCATGTTTAACCGTATTTTCAGAGTTTTACTGAACCATAATTAATTAACTCTAACCCTCATACTCATTTGGTGCAAAGCAGAGTAGTATTTGAACCTAACTTTGAGGCTTAAAGTAACGAAACACAAAGGACGTAAAGAACGGAAAGAAAGAGATTTAACCGATTTGTTCAATTTGCTTTACCAAGCATTGTTGATTTGCTAAACCATCAGATAAACAAAGCCATAAAACGCAGGTATGCATATAAATAAAAATTTAGATAACGTCAATAAAAAAATAATAATGTTAGAATTTAACAGATTTTAGATACAGTAAATTCCACTCTTTATTTAGTCAGCTTCATTTAATAATCAAAGTGTGAGGAGGATTGAAACTTTATGCGAGTATTACTCGTCTATCCTATATTTCCCAAAACTTTTTGGTCATACGAAAAGATATTAGCATTAGTAAATCGAAAAGTTTTGTTGCCACCATTAGGCTTGGTAACTGTAGCCGCGATTTTGCCCCAAGAATGGGAATTTAAATTGGTGGATCGTAACATTCGTCCAGTTACAGAAGCAGAATGGGCTTGGGCAGATTTAGTAATTTTTTCGGCCATGATCGTCCAAAAGCAAGATTTGCTCGATCAAATTCGAGAAGCAAAAAAACGTGGAAAGTTAGTTGCTGTCGGTGGTCCTTATCCTACTTCTACACCAACTGAACCAAAAGCAGCTGGTGCAGATTTTTTGATTTTGGATGAAGGAGAAATTACTCTCCCGATGTTTGTCGAAGCAATTCAACGCGGAGAAACATCTGGTACTTTACGGGCTACAGAAAAACCAGATGTTACCTCAACTCCCATACCCCGCTTTGATTTGCTAGATTTTGATGCTTACGACATGATGTCAATTCAATTCTCGCGCGGCTGTCCTTTTCAGTGCGAATTTTGTGACATTATTGTTCTTTATGGTCGCAAACCTCGTACCAAAACACCAGCCCAACTATTATCAGAGTTAGATTATCTCTATGAATTGGGTTGGCGGCGGGGTGTTTTCATGGTGGATGATAACTTTATTGGCAACAAACGCAACGTTAAGTTGTTGCTCAAAGAGTTAAAAGTTTGGATGCAACAACATAATTATCCCTTCCGTTTTGACACCGAAGCATCTGTTGATTTAGCCCAAGATCCAGAATTGATGGAATTAATGGTAGAATCCGGTTTTGCGGCGGTGTTCTTGGGGATCGAAACACCGGATGAAGAAAGTCTACAACTGACGAAAAAGTTTCAAAATACCCGTAGTTCTCTAGTTGAATCTGTGCAAACCATTATCAAAGCTGGTTTGCGTCCCATGGCGGGATTTATTATTGGTTTTGATGGTGAAAAATCAGGCGCAGGCGATCGCATTGTCCGTTTTGCAGAACAAGCAGCCATTCCTTCCACCACTTTTGCCATGTTACAAGCGCTACCAGATACTGCCTTGTGGCATCGCCTCAAAAAAGAAGGACGACTGCGGGAAAACAAAGATGGTAACATTAACCAAACCACTTTGATGAACTTTATTGCAACTCGTCCTCTGGAAGAAATTGCCAGAGAATATGTTGAGGCATTTTGTGATTTATATGACCCAGTTAAATACTTGGATCGCACCTATCGTTGTTTTCTGATGATGGGTACACCGAAATGGAAAGCACCCTTTAAAATGCCAGAGTGGGTAGTAATCAAAGCCCTGTTAATTGTGATTTGGCGTCAAGGAATCAAGCGCCAAACTCGTTGGAAATTCTGGCATCATCTCTTTAGCATTATTAAACGCAACCCTAGTGTTACCGAACATTACCTGGCTACCTGCGCCCACAACGAACATTTTCTAGAGTATCGCCAAATTGTTCGCGATCAAATTGAATCCCAGTTAGCAGAATATCTCGTCCAAGGTGCAGAAAGGCCCTATGTACCAGAAAAGGAAAAAACAGAAATGTTAGCTGGTTAACATGAGTTTGACAAAGTATTTGATTTTGCTACAATACCGCCCGCGACTACAGTGCGGGACTCGTAGCGAAAGCCACTTGTTGAAGTGGATTGAAAAAACTTTTCAATCAGTCTACTTTTAATAGACTTGGGCTATTAGCCCGCAGTTTACTTGCGGGCTTGCTTGCTACTAATGTAAAAGTCTGGCTTGCTTTGTTCTACCTTTCCTTGAGACGGTTGTTTTGGAAGCGCAACTTCTGGTTTTCTTCTTCTATATATCTTTGACTTTTGAGTTTAGTTGTTCTATCAAGTTCAGTAATATCTCGATAGTTCGACGCAACGATTCATCAGTAATCCCTTCCGAGTGAATAGCTTGCAGTAACTAGGAAACTCGTTTGTCGCTTAATGATATTTGCGTCATGTGCCATATTCTCTGACTCTGTATGTACTTCTGAGTCTTCTGGAATTTTCTCTGCAACTCCCACTGATTGAGCCATACAAAAATTTTTTGCAATGTAGTTGACAAAGATTAGGAGAGTAGCTACTATAAGAAAGTGCCAAAACGAGCAAGACGCTGCAAAGCGAAGGCATCGAAGGCATCCGAACCTTGAAAACTGTATAGTTTGAAAGCATTATACACGAAATAGCCTACGTCAATCAACAAATAGACCAAGGCTGAGGTCAAAAAAGAAGAAGCCATATAAAGAGCTAAACAAACTAGATTTGTTTTTTTGATGAAAACAAAACGGAGAGTTTGATCCTGGCTCAGGATGAACGCTGGCGGTATGCTTAACACATGCAAGTCGAACGGTCTCTTAGGAGATAGTGGCGGACGGGTGAGTAACGCGTGAGAATCTGGCTCTAGGTTCGGGACAACCACTGGAAACGGTGGCTAATACCGGATGTGCCGAGAGGTGAAAGGTTAACTGCCTGGAGATGAGCTCGCGTCTGATTAGCTAGTTGGTGGTGTAAGGGACTACCAAGGCGACGATCAGTAGCTGGTCTGAGAGGATGATCAGCCACACTGGAACTGAGACACGGTCCAGACTCCTACGGGAGGCAGCAGTGGGGAATTTTCCGCAATGGGCGAAAGCCTGACGGAGCAATACCGCGTGAGGGAGGAAGGCTCTTGGGTTGTAAACCTCTTTTCTCAGGGAATAAGCAAGTGAAGGTACCTGAGGAATCAGCATCGGCTAACTCCGTGCCAGCAGCCGCGGTAATACGGAGGATGCAAGCGTTATCCGGAATGATTGGGCGTAAAGCGTCCGTAGGTGGCTGTGTGTGTCTATTGTTAAAGAGTTTGGCTCAACCAAATAAGGGCGGTAGAAACTACACAGCTAGAGTGCGTTCGGGGCAGAGGGAATTCCTGGTGTAGCGGTGAAATGCGTAGAGATCAGGAAGAACACCGGTGGCGAAAGCGCTCTGCTAGGCCGCAACTGACACTGAGGGACGAAAGCTAGGGGAGCGAATGGGATTAGATACCCCAGTAGTCCTAGCCGTAAACGATGGATACTAGGCGTTGAGAGTATCGACCCTCTCAGTGCCGTAGCTAACGCGTTAAGTATCCCGCCTGGGGAGTACGCACGCAAGTGTGAAACTCAAAGGAATTGACGGGGGCCCGCACAAGCGGTGGAGTATGTGGTTTAATTCGATGCAACGCGAAGAACCTTACCAGGGCTTGACATGTCTGGAATCTTCCTGAAAGGGAAGAGTGCCTTCGGGAACCGGAACACAGGTGGTGCATGGCTGTCGTCAGCTCGTGTCGTGAGATGTTGGGTTAAGTCCCGCAACGAGCGCAACCCTCGTACTTAGTTGCCAGCACTTCGGGTGGGCACTCTAAGGAGACTGCCGGTGACAAACCGGAGGAAGGTGGGGATGACGTCAAGTCAGCATGCCCCTTACGTCCTGGGCTACACACGTACTACAATGCTACGGACAAAGGGCAGCGAGACTGCGAAGTCAAGCAAATCTCAGAAACCGTAGCTCAGTTCAGATCGCAGGCTGCAACTCGCCTGCGTGAAGGAGGAATCGCTAGTAATTGCAGGTCAGCATACTGCAGTGAATTCGTTCCCGGGCCTTGTACACACCGCCCGTCACACCATGGAAGCTGGTCACGCCCGAAGTCGTTACCCTAACCGTTCGCGGAGGGGGACGCCGAAGGTAGGACTGGTGACTGGGGTGAAGTCGTAACAAGGTAGCCGTACCGGAAGGTGTGGCTGGATCACCTCCTTTAAAGGGAGACCTACCCACTCAATCAACCGTTGAAAAGAGGTAATGAGTTGGTCATCCTAGGTCGGTCGTAGGATAGTGTAAAGGCTTTCAAACTATTACAATGGTTCGTGATTATGGGCTATTAGCTCAGGTGGTTAGAGCGCACCCCTGATAAGGGTGAGGTCCCTGGTTCGAGTCCAGGATGGCCCACCTGAAAAGAATTAGTAATTACTAATTCGTAGTTCGTAATAAATTACGAATTACGCATTACGAATTACAAATTATTTGGGGGGGTTTAGCTCAGTTGGTAGAGCGCCTGCTTTGCAAGCAGGATGTCAGGAGTTCGAGTCTCCTAACCTCCACCTGTGTAAAAAGTGTAGGACAGAAAAACCTAGCACCTGAAATAGAAAGAATCAGGCTGCTGGGTGTGTATCCAGCCAGAACCTTGAAAACTGCATAGAGAAGCGAAAGTAGGTAGTCAATGGACAGTGAACAGTCAACAGTAATCAAAGAAAAATTGAGAACTGAAAACTGAGAACTGAACAGTGAACAGACACCAAAGTGATGTAGAGTGGTCAAGCTAATAAGGGCTTGCGGAGGATACCTAGGCACACAGAGGCGAAGAAGGACGTGGTTACCAACGATAAGCTCCGGGGAGTTGGAAGCAAGCATTGAGCCGGAGATTTCCGAATGGGGAAACCCTTAGTACTGACTGTTGAATATATAGACAGTCAAGAGCGAACCCAGCAAACTGAAACATCTTAGTAGCTGGAGGAAAAGAAATCAAAAGAGATTCTCCAAGTAGTGGTGAGCGAACGGGGAAGAGCCTAAACCAAGATGCTTGCATTTTGGGGTAGTGGGACAGCGAATAACGAATCGTAGAGTTAGACGAAGCAGCTAAGTACTGCACCAGAGAAAGTGAAAGTCTTGTAGTCGAAAGCTTGAAGATAGTAGCTGAATCCCGAGTAGCAGCGGACACGTGAAATCCGATGTGAATCAGCCGGGACCACCCGGTAAGGCTAAATACTACTGTGTGACCGATAGCGAAACAGTACCGCGAGGGAAAGGTGAAAAGAACCCCAATAAGGGGAGTGAAAAAGAACATGAAACCGCAAGCCCACAAGCAGTGGGAGGACGATTAAACGTCTGACCGCGTGCCTGTTGAAGAATGAGCCGGCGAGTTATAGGCACTGGTAGGTTAAGTGAAAAGCACGAAGCCAAAGCGAAAGCGAGTCTGAAAAGGGCGCTAATCAGTGTTTATAGACCCGAACCCTGGTGATCTAACCATGGCCAGGATGAAGCTTGGGTAACACCAAGTGGAGGTCCGCACCGACCGATGTTGAAAAATCGGCGGATGAGCTGTGGTTAGGGGTGAAATGCCAATCGAACCAGGAGCTAGCTGGTTCTCCCCGAAATGTGTTGAGGCGCAGCGGTAATGAAGAAATCTGGGGGGTAAAGCACTATTTCGGTGCGGGCTGCGAGAGCGGTACCAAATCGAGATAAACTCTGAATACCCAGAGAACACATTGCCAGTGAGACGGTGGGGGATAAGCTTCATCGTCAAGAGGGAAACAGCCCAGACCACCAGCTAAGGTCCCAAAATCATCGCTAAGTGGCAAAGGAGGTGGGAGTGCACAGACAACCAGGAGGTTTGCCTAGAAGCAGCCACCCTTGAAAGAGTGCGTAATAGCTCACTGGTCAAGCGCTCCTGCGCCGAAAATGAATGGGACTAAGCGATGTACCGAAGCTGTGGACTTGTATGAATTTACAAGTGGTAGGGGAGCGTTCTGTATAGGAAGAAGCACTAGCGGCGAGCAGGTGTGGACAGTACAGAAGTGAGAATGTCGGCTTGAGTAGCGCAAATGTATGTGAGAATCATACACCCCGAAACCCCAAGGGTTCCAGAGCCAGGTTCGTCCACTCTGGGTTAGTCGGGACCTAAGGCGAGGCCGAACGGCGTAGTCGATGGACACAGGGTGAATAATCCCTGACTAGAGTATGGGAGCATTTATCGGGACGCATGAGTGTAGGCTACACCCTGACTGGATTGGGAGGAGTTTACGAACTCCGAGTAGTTGAAACAAGTGCCAAGAAAAGCGGTAAATGCGTTGAGAATACTTTACCCGTACCCGAAACCGACACAGGTGGGGAGGTTGAGAATACCAAGGGGCGCGAGATAACTCTCTCTAAGGAACTCGGCAAAATGGCCCCGTAACTTCGGAAGAAGGGGTACCCAAGAGTTCTTGGGTCGCAGTGAAGAGATCCAGGCGACTGTTTACCAAAAACACAGGTCTCCGCAAACTCGTAAGAGCATGTATGGGGGCTGACGCCTGCCCAGTGCCGGAAGGTTAAGGAAGTTGGTCAGGGATTTATCCTAAAGCTGACGACCGAAGCCCCGGTGAACGGCGGCCGTAACTATAACGGTCCTAAGGTAGCGAAATTCCTTGTCGGGTAAGTTCCGACCCGCACGAAAGGCGTAACGATCTGGATGGTGTCTCGGAGAGAGACTCGGCGAAATAGGATTGTCTGTGAAGATACGGACTACCTGCACCTGGACAGAAAGACCCTATGAAGCTTTACTGTAACCTGGAATGGTGTCCGGGCTGGACTTGCGCAGGATAGGTGGGAGGCGTAGAGATATTCCTTGTGGGGGATATGGAGCCAACGGTGAGATACCACTCTAGTTCAGCTAGGATTCTAACCCGCGACCGTGAGCCGGTCGGGAGACAGTTTCAGGCGGGCAGTTTGACTGGGGCGGTCGCCTCCTAAAAGATAACGGAGGCGCGCAAAGGTTCCCTCAGCACGCTTGGAAACCGTGCGACGAGTGTAAAGGCATAAAGGGAGCTTGACTGCAACACCAACAAGTGGAGCAGGTAGGAAACTAGGCCTTAGTGATCCGACGGCACAGCGTGGAATGGCCGTCGCTCAACGGATAAAAGTTACTCTAGGGATAACAGGCTGATCTCCCCCAAGAGTCCACATCGACGGGGAGGTTTGGCACCTCGATGTCGGCTCATCGCAACCTGGGGCGGAAGTACGTCCCAAGGGTTGGGCTGTTCGCCCATTAAAGCGGTACGTGAGCTGGGTTCAGAACGTCGTGAGACAGTTCGGTCCATATCCGGTGCAGGCGTAAGAGTATTGAGAGGAGCCTTCCTTAGTACGAGAGGACCGGGAAGGACGCACCGCTGGTGTACCAGTTATTGTGCCAACAGTAGACGCTGGGTAGCCATGTGCGGAGCGGATAACCGCTGAAAGCATCTAAGTGGGAAGCCCACCTCAAGATGAGTACTCTCATGGAGCAATCCAGTAAGGTCACAGGTAGAACACCTGTTCATAGGCTCTAAGTGGAAGTACAGTAATGTATGAAGCTGAGGAGTACTAATAGACCGAGGGCTTGACCTCTACTACAACATTATTTTTCGCTTCAATTATCTATGCAGTCTTCAGGGTTTTGAAGAGATTGCAGGTTACAGGCTATTTCTCCCTGCTCCCTGCTCCCTTCACCCTAAATTCTTTCCTGGTGTCTATGGCGCGGTGGAACCACTCTGAACCCTTCCCGAACTCAGTTGTGAAACGCTGCTGCGGCGACGATAGTTGTCGGGTTGCCGACCGTCAAAATAGCTCGATGCCAGGACTTTTTTTCTTTCCATAAGC
>JANBVI010000058.1 GCA_024239075.1 Fischerella sp. CENA71
TTACTTTGTACGGTTTATCTTTTACTAGCTTAAATTTGGCACGAGCTAATATTTCATGTGGACGGCGGCCCGTTGCAGCGATTAGCCCTACTGCTAACTCGTGAGGATCTTCGCTGGTTAATAGTCTTTGAGTTGTTTGTATGTAACGCTCTGGGTCAATCTCCTTGCCGTTTTCTAACCTGTCTATGGTACGGGTTGAGTTATTGCGATTCTCCCATTGCTCCTTATTCAATCCACACAGCAAAGGAACATAGTGCTTTAACTCATACCCCTTAACACTCCCGTCCGCATTGTGCTTGGCGATTAATTCGGCGTTTTTGCCTTGCTCTAAGGGGACTGATTTAAAAAGCTTGTACAAACCGCAGCGACTTAATAAAGTGCCTAGCGATTTCTCGCTGTAGTTGGTTTGTTGTTGTAGCCAATCATTGAACCTCGAGCAGTGGGGTTTAATTTCCTCAAAGCTCTGTAGGTTTTTAGTTGCCTCGAATAGTTCTTTGATTTTTTCTTCCAGTGCTTTGCTCATCTCATCTCCTCTCCTCTCCTCTCCTCACCTCCTTAACTAGTTATATTATATAATACTAGTTCTAGTATTTCGAGCAACTAGTTCTATTTATTTTTGAGATTTTAATAGCCCAACATGGTGAGTGTTGGGCTGTGGGTGCAAAAAGATGTCGTATATTTTGCACTCATTTTCCCTTCTGCGCGATCGCACTTCCACCAAAAAAACAGAGGGGAGGTTTTTCGCCTCCCCTTGTTGTTTTCGTTATTACAATTTTGCCTAATATATATCTTCCATCCGACAGATATATATTCTTCCTTGAGAAAGAGGATAATTGTTGAGTTTGGTTACCCCAAGCGACCACTTAACACCATCGCTGTCGCGTTCCAAGGAAAGCGGCAGCTTTATTAGTCTAACCACTATTTGCTGCGATCGCATGACTGACTTCAATCTTCAATTCAAATTACGCTACGCCATATCATCTCTGTACTTCGTATAGAAACTTATCTATACAGTAGTATTGACTGTAGAAGTTGGTATCCGTAGCTGAGCCCACGAACAAACTAAACTTTACACAATAAACATTATCACCACAGTAAAAACACGTTAACTTAGAAAAGTTATGTCTAATCAAAATTAATACATAAGCTTTAAGGTGTTACTAATGAGTAAGAATAACGGAACAGAAGCGGCAGTTTTTGCAGCAGGTGGAGCTGCTGGGGGAGCTGGACTTGCAGCGATAGTTGGAAATATGGGTTTAGCAGGTGGTTTTGGTGGTATTGCCATAGGTGCAGCCCCTGTTATTGCTGCTGGTGCTGTTGTAGGATTAGCGGCATACGGAATCAAGAAGGCTTTTAATTAGATTGCGTTTCTGAGGTAGGAAACACAGATATTTAGGCACTGGAAGTTTAGCGGCTATCTAGTGCTTTGTTTTATGGGCAAATTGTTCTAAATTAGGTTTTATTTTTTCGCTAATCCCTGGAAACCCTTTCTGTATCAGGTATAGAGTTTACGTCACAAAAGTATAAAACAATGAACTTCTTTTTTTTAATACCTGGAGCATTTTGGAGCAAAACGGAGGCGATTTATTAGCATAATTTATTGTTTTTTGAAGAAATTATCGTCAAATATTGCTCCAAATCGCTCCAAATTGCTCCACAAAAAACAATTCTCAGAAAATCCCTGTAAAATCTTTCTAGCAAGACTTTCAGGCTGCTTGGAGCTAAGTACAGGACAAAAAGAAGTCAAAACGAGTCGAGAAAAGGGTTTCATGTAAATAGAGCAAAAATTGAATTGAAACCCTATGTCTGAGTTTAGTAGACTGCGCCCAATATTGGGAAAACACTTTGACTGGCATGGTGCGCGATTAACACTTTTGGCACAATTTTTAGTAGCAGTGATTAGAGTACGTAGCGTTAATTTGTCAGAATTGTCAACAGCCTTTGTGGGACAAGCACTAGTGGCATCAAACTACAAACGATTACAAAGGTTTTTTCGAGAATTTCGCATCGATTATGTAGAATTTACACGCAGTATTGCGGTTTGGCTCGCAATAAAGGAAGACTGGGTACTTACCCTTAATAGAACACAATGGGAGTTTGGTAGCCAAATGCACAATATCCTTATGCTTGGTATTGCTTATAAAGGAGTCGCAATTCCTCTTCTATGGACGCTTTTGCCAAACCGCTCAAATAGTTATGCTTATCAAAGAAAAGCACTACTGCATCGATTTCGACGGATTTTTCCAACCCAGAAGATTGCTTATTTAACCGCAGACCGAGAATTTATTGGTCAAGATTGGCTAAGTTATTTAGATGACAAATCTATTCCTTTTTGTATTCGCATTCGTGAATGTGACTATTTATATGATGGAAAACGTTCCCTTTCTTCTCGTGTGATTTTTAGCAACTTACAAGTCGGTGAAATTCAAGTCTTATCAAAACGTAGACGTATAGGCGGAATTTGGGTATTTGTAGTTGCAACCCGTTTAAAAGATGACAAGCTGTTGGTTCTCATTACCTCCAAACAACCAAAAGCAACTTTAGCTGACTATGCCCAAAGATGGCAGATTGAAACTTTGTTCGGTTGCTTGAAGTCCCGTGGTTTCAATCTTAAGGCGACTCATATTTCTCGTCGAGACCGTCTCAGCAAGATGCTTGCCTTGTTGACGATCGCCCTAGTTTGGTCGCTACATACTGGTGAATGGCAACACCAGCAAAAAAAATTACCTCTCAAAAAACATGGTCGTCCTGCCTGTAGTCTTTTTAGACTCGGATTAGATTTTTTGCGTCATGCCTTATTTAATCTTGATGCTCAACCTACACTCTTTCGACAATCTTTGAGTTTTTTGTCCTGTACTTAGATCCACAGAGCAAGATTATAAATATCTAGGTATGGTGTGTTATTGCTGGGCTATATTATGACACTTCGTATTAAAGACCGCAGGTTAACAAGATAACTCTCATCAAGATTGGTTATTTGTGCGATTCGGCACATCAGTTGTTAAGACTTGTAGAGCCTTCTCCAGAGCAGAATCGCGTCCAGCATTCAGATCCTTACTCTGGAACACAGTAACCAAGATATCTGGTGGGATACCTGCCACGTCAAATATCTTACCGTCCTCTGTGAGGAAGAGTTCGTTGGGAAGACCGAACTGCCATTTATTGGGTAATTGACGATTCAGTACATCAGAGAAGACGCCTTGGGTGTTCTCGCCTACACGAATTACCTTGGGCTGACGCCCCATTAACGCTTGGGCAAATGTTTCAGCTGCGCTCACACTGTAGCGGCTGGTCAACAGCACTACGGGGCCAAGAAAGCCCGGTTTAGCGTTTGGTCTGACAATGCTGGGCTGGGGCTTGGTAAAATGTGAGTAATTGTTCGGGTCGTTACGAGCTACCTTTGAATAAGCCAAATATGGCTTACTGGTAAGTCTCGAAGCAATCGCCAGTCCAAGAACATCTGAGCCTCCGTTATTGACTCTAACATCAATAACAAGCCCTTGAAGCTTTTTAGATCTGAAGACTGAATCGAGCGCAATTTCAAGTTCCTTGAATGCGTCTGCAAATAAACCACTATCTGTATACTCGGCAAAGCTAGTAAGCCGCAGATAGCCAATCGATGGATTTAGCATTCCGTAGGACACTTTGCCCTTAGCCCAAAAGCGAAGCGGCCCAGAAATATATTTGGTATAAATGATTTCCTCCGCTCGCTTAAATCCCTGCTCGCTCACTGGGTTGGAATCGAATCGGTTACTATCAAAAGATTTCTCAATGTCTTCTGCAATGATAGATGTATGAGCATCCCTCAGAGGCTCAATCATTGAACTAAGAACCTTGAATAGTTGTTCAGGTGTAGTCTTTTGGGTGACTTGAGTCCGATACTTCTCGCGCACTGCGAACCAGTTTACTTTTTTCATGGCAAATAGCGGGTAGTTCTCGTCGAAGTTTTTCCAGAACACCTCGAAATTTGTCTGAGGATTGTTTGTTACCGCTTGTTCGCATACCAATGGTCTTCTAGGGATTCGTCGAAACACGATATCGGATACCGTACCCGCGAGGTTGACGCGCTTAGAGCCGTTTGAAGCATCGGGTTTGATTGTATATTCCTCTATCTCAGGAGGAGTACCCTCCACAAACTTAGCCTTAGCTCTTGAGGGTATCTGAGTAACTTGGAGGGTGGTTTTGGAGGCAATGCAGCTAATTTCCGTAACTTGATACCGACGTATTGTGTTCCCTTGAATTTCAAAGAGTAATCCGTAGCCGTCTGAACGCCAAACTCCATTCAGGGAATTGGCTGCTGCAATAACTGGCCCTAATAGTGCCGTAATCAGGAAGAACCCTGCTACAAACCTTATGCAGAAATTCACCAAGCGATTCATTTCAACTTTCCTTGATGCTAAGCGATATTATTGGGGTTGGTTTATCCATATTTAAAAAGGAGTTGATAAAGTTTATTTCAAGGCGACAAGATATATACTGCCATTTCACATCATCTGTCTTGTTCTCTTTTTTCTTGTCTTTTGTTTCATCAATCATTTTAATGATTGGTCTACCATGCGCGCACTTGTAAAATTAGCTCTAACCGCAAAGCTCTTACTGTCACTTAAAGGATAAAGTGACCGTTTTTAAAGGATAAAATGGCCGCAGAACAGAACTTATGACAGAAGCGTATTTGAAACAATTGAATGCGATCGCTTGTAAAGTATGGCGAAAGTAGGGCGACGCAAAAATAAGCATTGCAGGTTTTTAGGGCGGCCACTTTATCCTTTAATTCCGGCCATCTTTTCCTTTAAGTGACAATATTCCCTACTCAGAAGAATTTTTGATGGCGACACGCCCTAGCACACCCAAAGGACAAGCTCTAGTCCAACCAGGACAGGGAATTAAATTGAATTACCTTTATTACTGGAGTGATGCTTTTCGCAATCCGGAAGTAGAGAAAACCAAGGTGCCAGTGCGTTATGACCCCTTTGATATTGGTGTAGCCTACGCTTATGTACAGGGACGTTGGGTCAAATGTATTTCACAGTACTACAGCACTTTTGTCGGGCGCTCCGAAAAAGAACTGCTATTAGCCACACAGGAAATTAGACAGCGTTCAAAGCTCTCGACTACCTCAACCTCAATCTCTGCAAAACGCCTAGCAGACTTTCTGGCTAACGTACAACCCACCTTCCGCACCCAAAGTGTCACACATCAGCAAAAAGTAGATGGAGTAGTACATAGCAACTAAATAGGATCTAAGAGAAAGTAGGCTTAATAGGAAGAAGTAGCATTAAGACAGAAATTGAATGAGAAAGTGAAGTTTGGTAACAAAGAACAAAGATAGAGAAAACCGAAGGAGTTAGAAAAATTAATTGATAACAGAAAAATAAATGATTTAATCACAACAGAAATTGTGGAGAAAACTGTTGTGAAATTGAAATCCGAAGAAATGAGAATTCAAAACATAGACCACTTAGGAATAGTAGCAGGAATAATAGACGCTATAGTATTAGTAGAAATAATCAACGAATTAATAATCGAAGAGAAAGGAGAAAAAATAAGTGCGGGTCATGTAGTCAAAGCTATGATATTGAACGGGTTAGGATTTGTATCTAAACCTTTATATATGTTTCCTCAATATTTTGAAACAATAGCCTGTGAGCATTTAATAGGAGCCGGAGTCAAACCAGAATATCTCTCCCATGACTTGAAACAAGTAATTACACTTCTTTCAAACCTTTCACCAACAGTAACTTTTTGGGAGGCAAATTATCACAAAACCAATATCAAAATCCAAGAATTTCAAAACCTTTCAGCAATACCCAAAAAAGATGAAGATATCTTCTTTATGGACAAATATTGGAAAATCTTTCGGATCATTCATGAGTTGGAAAATAATCACATCGACATTTATTTAGAAGAAGAATAAATGTGCTTCTTCAGTGCTTAGGGGTTATGTAAAAATAAGTTGGTCAACCTTATCTTTATTCAGCTCATTCAAGTTCTCGAGTAGAGTTCTTGCTGCGCCGGGTACGGCGCAGCCAAGGTTGACCAACGCCCTTCCTACATGAATGCTTAGGCCAATCCTCGGGCGGAAAATGTCGGTGCCCTCGCGTTACCACGTGGACACCGACATTTTATTTTCACCGAGATCCCAAAAAGAGCTTGGGCACCCGTGACAGTTTAAGAAAAAGTGCATTTTGTCAATCAGCTAAAATACTCAAAAAAAGTTAGTGAAAATGATAATCGTAGCTGGGGGTGGGGGAAGGAGGCGAGCGACGCTCGCCTCCTTCCCCCAATATTTGATTATCATTATCAAATAAGTTTTTGATAGGGCTAATCTTCTTCAAAACCAAGAGTGTTACAACAGAATAATTTTGTCAGCAGTGGGCAACGTTGTTATGTAAATTCAATGATTAATCTCGGTAATGAAAATTTTGGTCTACCGCTATGCCCAAGCGACAAAAACAAAATTCTGACCACGCACATAAACATAATACTCCTACTATAGATAATGAAGTAATTTCTCAGCAATTAAAAGCTTTATTAACTCCAGCTATCTTTGCTCAAGAAAAATACTACAAGCAGTTAGGACTCCGAGATAGAATTATCAATCTATCTTTCATGCTCAGTGCAGTATTAACTTTATTATGGCGGCAAGTTCCCGGAGTACAAGAATTAACAAAGCTTTTAGCGAGAGAAGATGTCCTATGGTGTCGTGCCACTCAGGTTGCTCAACAATCTCTATCACAAAGATTTTTAGTATTTCCAGCCGAATTATTTGAGCGAGTCTTTAAAGATTTATTACCTCAATTACAATTAAATTGGCAGCAAAGGGTTAAAAGACCACTACCAGATAGTGTTAAGTATGCTCTGCATAACTTTGAAAGAATTTGGATAGCTGATGGCTCAACTTTAGAAGCATTGTTTCGTAAGCTAAAAAGCCTGGAAGATGCGAAAGTGGGGCAGTTAGCGGGGAGAATTTGTACAGTTATTGATTTGGTAACTCGTTTACCTATAGAAATTTGGTTTCATACTAACTCCGCCGCATCCGAGACTAATTTTGAAGTCCCATTGCTGAATTTATTAACTGCTAATACTCTAATTTTACTTGACCTTCGATTCATAAATTTAAAAAAGAGCGAAGCCTTTTTAAATTATTCGACAAGCCCCTTGATTTATCTAGGTGGTGGCACGGGCAAAGCTTTGCCCGTGCTAGGCTTCGCTCTTTTTTAAAAGGAGAAAACTGTGACAGAGGATTTTATCATTTTTTATTTTTTCAGCAACTAATGAATAAAAACGTTCATTTTATTACCCGTTTAAAAGCCAAAGCCTCTATTAAATACTTAAAAATATTTAGTTACGACTATAATGTTAAAGACCGATTGATTCAACTTGGTACTGGGCGTGGTGGCGCACCTATTCTTACTTTACGTTTAATTGAAATTAAGTTTGGGCAAACTGTTTATTCTTATATTACTTCTGTTCTTGACCCAGAAATTTTACCTCCCTATGTCGTCGCTGATTTATACCGCCGTAGATGGAGAATTGAAGAGGCTTTTCACACCGTAAAACGATTACTTGGTTTATCTTATTTATGGACTGGTTCTATTAATGGTATCAAGTTACAAGTCTGGGCAACTTGGTTATTTTATGCTGTGTTAGTTGATTTGGGTGATGCTGTTGCTGACGAATTATCTTTACCATTTGACCGCATTTCTTTGGAGATGATTTACCGGGGACTTTATCATTTTAGTGTTGCCTATGACAAAGGTAATGCCGATGACCCGATTAAATACTTCGCTGCTCAAGAGAATCAAGATTTAGGAGTAGTCAAATCTCTGCGGAAACCCGTCACCAAGCTGGATCTAGCCCCTTTTTTTGCACCCCCTTGACAAAGGAGCAATTCTCTTAACCTGTCACGGATGATTTGTGGGTGAATGAGGGGTCAGGGGTCAGATCCACCATTCGCCACTATACCAGTATATTTATTTACATTTGAATCTTTCCAAGGCTATGATTGGCTATTCAATAGGGTATTGATAACAAATCATGCCAAAATCAAAGCTCAAATCTCGGAAAAATAAAAAAACCAAAAAGCAGAAAAAACAGGAAACTCCCACCCTTACTCTCAAAGAACGTTTAGCCCAAAAGCGCAAAGCAGCACAGGCGCGTCAAGAACTGATGAATCTACTGATTCCTGCAATTGGTGGCGGTTTATTTCTGGGCTTTATTCTTTTTTTATTAGCTGGAATTAAAGCAGCAATTCCAGCAGTAATGGGAATTATAGTCATGTCACTCGCCTACAAATATCCCCGTCAAGCTTTGTTTGCTTTTATTTTTTACATACCATTTGGGGGTACTATCACCTACTACATTGGCAATAGTCCCATACTGCAATTGGCAAAAGACTCTTTCTATGTTCCTGCATTAATTGCACTTTGGCAGAATTGTCGTCAACAGAGACTACCCCTAATTATTCCAGTGGGAATTAAAACTCCACTATATATTTTATTAGGGTCATGTATAGTGACACTGTTATTTGTAAATGGTGGACAGCAGTTTAACCCGCCTCCTGTTGCACTTTTTAAAACACCACCAAAAGAATTTCCTATTGGTATGGGAATTTTGGGCTTAAAAGTATTTTTAGGTTATGTACCTCTGATTGGTTGTATTTATTATTTGATTCGTAGTAAGCGGGATTTTTTATTGATTTCTCGGTTACAAGTTGTTTTAATACTTGTTGCCTGTGTACTAGGGTTTCTTCAATATTTATTATTATTAACTGGAATATGTGAAGGTACAAGAAATGCAGAAGGTGCTGCTTTATTTAAAGCTTCACTAGAAGCTAGATGTTTTTTTGGTGGTTCATTAGTCTATAGTCCTAGTCAAGGAATGATTCGCTTACCAGGAACTTTTGTAGCACCTTGGCAATGGGCATGGTTTTTAATTTCTAGCACCTTTTTTACTTTTGCAACTGGCTTTAGTGACCCTGCTATTATTTGGCGAATTATCAGTTTAGCTTCAATGGCATCTGTATTTATTAATGCAGTTATTTCTGGACAAAGAATAGCTTTAGCTTTAGTACCCATTTGTTTTGTGATGTTACTTGTGCTGACAGGTCAAATTGGTAATTTAAAAAGATTTATTCCTATATTTGGTGGACTAGCCATTCTTTTGGGAATTGCGATCGTTAGTAATCCTACCGTTGTCCAAGAAAGAATGGACAGTTTTGTCGCCCGTTGGAATGCT
Organism: Fischerella sp. CENA71; assembly: GCA_024239075.1. Lineage (GTDB taxonomy): Bacteria > Cyanobacteriota > Cyanobacteriia > Cyanobacteriales > Nostocaceae > Pelatocladus. The sequence goes on from JANBVI010000058.1 coordinate 9,238, forward strand.
TCTCCTCCCTATGAATTTATAGTTCAACAATTTGAAGAAAATTGGAAAACTGTAGACAGCCCATTTGGAAGTGGTTTAGGTCGTGCGACTAATTCCGCACGTGCGATGGGATCAACAAAGCTAGTCGAAACCTATTATCCAAAAGTCATGTATGAAGTAGGAATTTTTGGACTATTAGGATTTATTGGTTTAGTTACAACCTTAACAATTATTTGTTTTCGACAATATCGTTTGGTAAAAAACCGTAATTTCCGCAGTTACGGTGCTGCTATGTGGGTGTTTATATTGTTTATTAGTTACAACACCTATTACTATCCTTTAGATGTTGATCCTGTAGCTGTTTATTATTGGTTTGCTGCTGGCATTCTTTTAAAACTACCAGTCATAGACAAAATGGAAAGACTGCAAAAATTTGGGGACAAAGGAGACAAGGAGGACAAGGGGGACAAGGTAGAAAACACAAAATTCACAACAACTAACAAATTACCAATGACTAATGACTAATGACAATTATTATGAATTTACCTTTAATTTCTGTTATTATTCCTACCTATGGTCGAGAAGAAATACTACGAGATAGTCTGATTGATGTATTGAATCAAGATTATTCAAATTTTGAAGTTTTATTAGTAGATCAAACTCCAAAACATGAACTAGAAATAGAAACTTTTTTATCGGAACAAGCTACAGCAAATAAAATTCAGTGGTTCCGTTTAAACTGGGCTAGTTTACCAGGGGCGCGTAATTATGCAGTGCGGCGCGCTAAAGGAGATATCATTTTATTTATTGATGATGATGTGAAGTTATACCCTGGATTTTTATCAGCTCATGCGAAAAACTATTTAGATAAACCAGAGATAGGGGCTGTTGCTGGGCGAGTTTTTGACAGAATGAAAATAGCTGATACTGTCCAAGGAAAAACCCAAGGAGATGCACCTTACAAGACTATTGAATATCTACCACCCCAGGCAATGGACCCTGGTATTGCTTGGTATTATATAGATTTAGTGCATACAATCAAACCCCAAGAAGTGCTGACAGCGAGGGGTTGTAATATGTCGTTTCGTCGCGAGATTTTTACTAAGCATGGACTGCATTTTGATGAGAGATTTCGTGGTAGTGCAGTCCGAGAAGAATCTGATTTTTGTTTGCGGTTACGACAAACTGGTTATAAGATTTGGTACGACCCAGAAGCTAGTTTAGTGCATTTAGGGGAAGAAACGGGTGGTTGCCATGATATTAGTATGCGATCGCTCAAATATCAACTTACTTTTTATCACAATCATTTTTTATTGGGTTTAAAAAACCTCACTGTTAGTCAAGCTTTACGCCTTTACATCCGTTTGTTTGACTGTCATGTTTTAGGACATCCTCCTTGTCACAAAAGTGGTTCCCCAATCAAAATTTTCACCCGTACCATTTTCTACACTTTAGGTTTTGCTAAAGCTTTAGGAAGCATCATCCAATCTCTTTGGAATGATGGTCAAATTTACACTCGTCTAGATAAGCAAGTTGATAGCCTTTAAATTCGATGATTGGTAGTTGATGATTACTTAATACAACACCTCATTAATTCATAACGAATTCTCTATACAAACACTCTGCGTTCCTCTGCGCTAACTCCGCACTCCTCTGCGTTTAAAAATCACAATCATCTGCAAAAATCCACATATTATCTATTAATTATATTATGAAAATTTTAGTTGCTAGCCATAGCTATATTGTAGATATTAACTGTGAAAAATTACGGATTTCATCTCAGTTAGAATCAAATATTGAAGTAACAGTTGTAGTACCCAAAAAATGGCATCCGGGAGGAGTTCAAAACAAAATTATTGAAACTAAATATCGCCAAGAAGGTAGATTTCGGATTGTTCCTATTTCTAACTTTAGTCCAAATCATCAAGGATTATTGACCTTTGGCACTGATTTAATATCTTTAATGCGACAGTTTCGCCCCCAAATCATTCAAGTAGAACAAGGTTCGAGAAGTCTGGCTTACGCTCAAATGATTACCTTGAATAAACTTTTGGGACTACAAGCAAAAAACTTATTTTTTACCTGGTGGAACTTACCATACGAATTAAACTTTCCAGTTTCTTTATTAGAAAAATATAATCTCAACAATAGCCACGGTATTATATCTGGCAATCAAGATGGTGCTGAAATATTACGCCAACGTGGATACAAAGGATCAATTAAAGTTATGCCTCAACTAGGTGTAGATGAACGTGTATTTACACCTCAATCACAACCAGAATTAGCCCAGCAATTAGGTATTGAAATAGATGAATTTATTATTGGGTTTGTAGGGCGATTTGTGAAAGAAAAAGGGTTGTTGACTTTAATAGATGCTTTAACTCTTTTGCCAAAAGATAAACCTTGGAAATTATTGCTGCTGGGACGTGGTGACTTGCGAATAGAGTTGATGAATAAAGCCGCAGAAAACCAGATGCAAGACCGGATAATTATAGTAGAAAGTGTTCCTCATGATCAAGTTTATAAATACATCAACTTAATGAATACCCTGGTACTACCATCGGAAACAACATACAAATTTAAAACATTAACTGCTATTGGTTGGAAAGAACAATTTGGTCATGTTCTCATTGAAGCAATGGCTTGTCAAGTACCCGTGATTGGTTCTGATTCTGGTGAAATTCCTCACGTAATTGGTGATACTGGTTTAGTATTTCCTGAAGGAAATGCCCAAACTCTTGCTGATTGCATTCTCAAATTAATAGAAAAACCAGATTTTGCCCAACATTTAGGTGAAATGGGCTATCAAAAAGCAATGGCACAATATACAAATAAAGCTTTAGCAAAACAGCAACTAGAGTTTTATAGAGAGATTATTGATTTATGAATTTATTCTAGTTTTGATGAATCGCGTGTGTTCAGATCCCCGACTTATTAAAGAAGTCGGGGATCTATAATTTCAAAAAACAAAATCTAAATTTTAAATGAAAATTCTCCAAATAGTTCCCTCTATTTCCCTGATTTACGGCGGCCCAAGTCAAATGTTACTAGGATTAGCTCCGGCTTTAGCAAAAGAAGGTGTGAAAGTTACTATTTTGACAACTAATAGTAATGGTGATAATGGTCAAAAATCTTTGGATGTTAATTTAAATATTCCTATTCAGAAAGATGGCTATGAAATCATCTATTTTCGTTGCGCGCCTTTTCGTCGCTACAAATTCTCTCTTGATTTATGCAAGTGGTTAAATCGCTACACCCAAGAGTTTGATTTAGCGCATATTCATGCTTTATTCTCTCCTGTGAGTAGTGCTGCTGCGGCAATTTGTCGCTGTCGAAAACTGCCTTATATTTTGCGTCCTTTAGGTACTCTTGATCCAGCCGATTTACAAAAGAAAAGATATCTAAAACAAATTTATGCTGCGATATTAGAGCGTGATAATATTGCTGGTGCTGCTGCATTTCATTTTACTAGTGTTCAAGAAGCACAAATTTCCGAAAGATTCGGAGTGAAAACACGAGATTTTGTGATTCAATTGGGTGTGATTCCTCCCCAAGAAAATAAGGAAAATATACGTAATCAATTGGGTATTGATGATGATATTCCATTGGTGTTATTTATGTCGCGAATTGATAAAAAAAAGGGTTTGAATTTGTTAATTCCAGCTTTGGAAAAACTTTTAGTTGAAGGGTTAAAGTTTCACTTTGTTTTAGCTGGAACAAACCCGCAAGAGCCAGATTATGAGAACAAAATCAAATCACAGATAGAGAATTCGACTTTGCGATCGCACACTACAATTACTGGTTTTGTCACAGGAAAATTAAAATCTAGTCTGCTACAAGCAGCTGATTTATTTGTTTTACCTTCCTACTACGAAAATTTTGGTATCGCTGTTGCTGAAGCAATGGTAGCAGGAACACCTGTAGTTATTTCTGATCAAGTGCATATTTGTCAACAAGTCCAGGAAAGCGAGTCGGGATGGGTGACTACAACAGACGTGCTAGCACTGACTGAGTCATTGCGTACCGCTTTGCAAAATCCTGCGGAATGTCAACAACGGGGATTAAACGCGAAAGAATATGCATTGCAAAACTATAGTTGGAATGCGATCGCTCGTCAAACCATCCAAGCATACAAGCAGATTTTAGCAGAGACGCGATTAATCGCATTGTAGAGACGCGATTAATCGCGTCTTTACAATAGTCATACATCCCTATACCCTCACACCCTTAATCTTTCGCTTTCCAAGTACCGTGAAAACTATGAGGAATCACACTGGGTAATTCCAACTTACACACGGGTTCTTCACTTAACCGATGGGCGTCAAATATCCAAACTTGACTGCGATCGCAATTTCCATCATAGACAACGGTTAAAATCCAAGCTTGTTCCGGGTTGTCTATGTCTGTTGCATAGATGGGTTCGCTGGGATAGCGATTGTCACCACAGTTTGCTTCGCTAAGAGTTTCGGTTTTGTGATCATAGCAAGCGATCGCATTCACTATTTCTTGGCTAATATCTGTCTCATCTCGGAAAGTCGATAAGTATGTGTATCTAGAGTTTTGTCCGACATTTTGGGGTGGTACGCCAGGAAACTCACAATGACGATCTAATATTTGCTGAGTATTAGTAACTTTGCCTGTTTGCGGATTAATGTAAATTCGCGATAGTGTACTTTTAGCTGAAGTATGAGTTTCGCCTGTACGAACTTCTTTCAGGTATTCGTTGGTTTGAAAGTCTTGATAGCGGGCAATATCTACAATTACTGTACCGCTATCATCTACATAACCATTAGCAAAATGCCACTGATACCAAGGTTCCGCTTCACTACGACTAATGATTTTCAAGGTTTCGCGGTCAATAACTAAAATTTGGGTTCCCTTACTAGGTTGCCATTGTAAAGCATCGCTAAAATTGCTCAACCCAGTTAAAGCTGAAAGCAGATTCAACCGCACTGGAGGAACACAAAATATGAGGTATTGTCCTGCTAAAACAAAATCATGCACCAAAGGAATACCATCAAGTTCATGAGCTGCTTTTTGGAAAATTCTGCCACTAGCATCGCTCTTATAAATATACAAAGTGGAATTTAACCCAGGAGTGATACCAAAGTTAAATATTTCCCCTGTTTGCGGATCACGTTTGTAGTGGGCGGAATAAGTTAAACCTTGAGTTAACTCACCTAAATCATCTTCGCCATAAGTTTCCAAATTGTGCAAATTCAGGGCGTAGGGTTTACCACCTTCCCATAATGCTAATACTTTATCTGGCAGTGCTAGCACACTAGTATTAGCAACATTCTTGACTGGTTTGAACCATTTATTCCAAAATGCTCCCGGTGCTGTCATCCCATAGTTACCGTAAAGTAGTTTACCTGCTACTGCTTCTTCTTGGTAGCCAACAGTTTGAACATAACGGTAAACACCCGTAGCACTTGCATCATTAAAATGTACAGCCAGAATTGCTCCATCTCCATCAAACCAGTGTCCCATAGGCATATTGCCCCGCTCCATCCGTGCAGGCCCGTTGCGATATAATGTGCCGCGTAAACCAGATGGGATTGTGCCAGAAATTACAGGTAAGGGAGTGAGAGAAAATTCTTGAGCAGGTTGAGCTACTGCACCAGCCCAAGCTTTTTTTCTTAACTTGTCTTTAATTAAAGCCATAGAAAATTGACCAGAGAAAAGATGTAGGGGTTTAAGGGTATAAGGGTGTAAGAGAAAAATTAGCTTTTGATGTTATCTGCTCGAAAGCACGGAGAAACGCCAAGGAATCCAAGGTAGCCCCCCAAAGCCAGTAATAACGAAATCATAATAGCTTGAAGAATGGGATACCGACCTGTACCTTCAATGAGAGAATTTTGAGGATTCTTTGCAGCATAAATAACTGCAATCGTTGACTGATTAGGACTAGCGTTAAAATTAGGTTCAACAATTTGAGTCTTTGAAAAGTACTGTTTGCCATCATTTCTTGGCTTAGGTATTTCAGACTTGTTAAGACGAGAGTCAGAACCACTAAAAAACTTTTCTTGCAACTTTTGTTGCAGTTCAAATGATGAACTAAGTGAACCGCCGTTACCTGGTGCAGCAAATTCGTACGTAATATGATAACCCTCAATCCCTCCTGACTGTTTTACTAATACTTGGTAGCTAAGAATTTTAGCCTCAGTCTTGACTTGGGTACGCTTCAACTCATCCCATCTTTGCCACTCCTGTACCGTTTTACCCATAATTTGGCTACCAACTACAAGCAAAACTGCACTACCTACAATCGCCCTAAAATGGACTCTAGAGATTCTTCTCAAGATAGTTTTCATATTTCAAGATGCAAGACAAAGGATCACAAATCATACATTTGTAATAGCAGCATCAGTCAGAAGAAACTATTTGCTTGATGAATGTAACAACTCGTTCTACTTCTTGGAATCCTACTTTTGTATGGAACTCATAACTTACTGTGTTTTCCAGTAGAGCATCTGAAGCAAGTTCCACACATCCATTTTCAATAGCCCACTTTTGGGCATACTCGATTAAGAATTTACCCACGCCTTGTTTTCGATATTCTTCTTTCACATAAATTCCTTCCACATATGCAACGGGACTTTGAGTAGCACCCGGAACATAGTCATAGCGAAGAGAAAGATTCATGAATGCGATCGCATCTCCATCCTCATCTCTGACTATAAATCCAGCCTCACGAGGAGATTGGAAAATACTTGTCAGACTAATCTGTCTTTCTTCGCGTGATTCATCTGGCCATAATTTTAAAGTAAGGTCTAGCCACTCATTGAAGTCATCTTGGGTAACTTTGACAATTTTCACCAGAACCTCACATGCATACAGATACAAAAGACTTGTGTGTACACTGTAGCCCCGCAAGCGCTTAGGCTTGGGGAGGGTATACTGCATTTAGATGCAAAGCGCTGTAAATCAGCTTAAATCAAATTCTGATTTTTGTTCTTCACTCGCCCGTACAATTCTTCCATAGTTGCAATAAAAGAATTATCTTTTTGCCAAAAAGCTGGAAAATCACCTTGTTTCTTAATCAAAATAGCTGAAACACTACTTTTTGTCGGAACTTCTATTGTTTGCGGTAGCCTTTTTGTGCTTAACCAAAATTCTCTAGCAGTTGGCTTTTGAGTAACAGTTTGTTTTTCAACTTTTGTATAGAGTGAGGTGGAATTTTCTATTGGAATATCTTGATTATTTAGTTCAGCAGATAGAGCTTTCCCCAGAGGCGAATCAGCCAATTTTGCTTGTAATTCTGCTTTCGATAATCCCCGCAGTTCAAATAACAAAAATGGATTACTATCCAGTTGGGATGCGACTAAATAATAAACTCCAGCGATGTGTTTGCAGGGATTAGCGTAATCTGGACAAGAACAACTTGTTGTAAAGTCCTTACGACTGTGTGGCAATAAATGTAGTCCTAATTCAGCAAAATTATCTTCTATATTTTCTGGAACCTCATTAAGCAACAGTCGAGAAACAATACTTGCTTTTGATGAAAGTTTGTCTATGGCTTGTTTCCAATTTGTTTTATTAATGGCTTTAATTTCTATCTCTATGTGGTAGGTAGGTTCTTTGTAAACACCAAAATAAGGATTAACTGAACCTCTGACTTGAGCAGTAATATGATTTTGTTCAATCTCAAAGCTTTTAACTTTACCACCACGCGCATAAGAACGTCCGCGTTGGAGTCTACCTTCATCAGTAAATGCTTCTAGAGCTTTAATAAAGCGATCGCCCCACCAAGTGCGAGAAAATTTTGTCATAGATTTAGCCTTTTGCAAAAGTTTTTTTAAAGAGGGTACACAGATGATTTATTCTAAAATAGCGCTTTTGTTCAGTGAAATCAGTTGTTTAAATGCTTCGTTATCTAATTCTGTTAACCACGATTCATCACTACCAACAACAGCCGCAGAGAGTTTTTTCTTATCTTCAATCATCTGATCAATTTTCTCTTCTAGTGTGCCGATCGCCACAAATTTATGCACAAAGACATTCTTTTTTTGACCAATCCGAAAAGCGCGATCAGTTGCTTGGTTTTCGACAGCCGGATTCCACCACCGATCAAAGTGGAAGACGTGGTTGGCTTTGGTTAAAGTAATACCAACACCGCCTGCTTTGAGAGAAAGAATAAAAACAGATGGTTCTGTTTCCGGGTCTTGAAATTCGGTAATCATTTGTTCCCGGCGTTTGCGGTTAGTACCACCATGTAGATAGTAAGTATTGCAATGAAATGTATGTTTGATATGTTTTTCTAAGCTCTCGCATATCTCAGTAAATTGACTGAAGATGAGCAAACTTTCTCCTTCAGAAATGACCTCTTCTACCATTTCTGCTAAACGACTGAGTTTGTGCGAGCGCTCGGTGGAAAATTCACTGTTGTCTTGCAAAAATTGGGCTGGATGATTACAAATCTGTTTTAATTTCATCAGTGTGGAAAGAATTAAACCTTTGCGTTGAATTCCCTCTGCTTCTTGGAGTTTTTCTTCTACGTCTTTAACAACAACTTCGTAGAGCGATGCTTGTTCTTTTGTCAGGTTAGTATATAGTTTTTGCTCTACTTTGTCAGGTAAATCATTAATAATAGATTGGTCGGTTTTGACTCTCCGCAAAATCAAAGGTTCGACTAATTTTTTCAAAGTAGTTGATTTGATTTTGTTATTATCCTTTTGAATCGGAATCTCAAAAGACTTACGAAACTGCGCTTCTTTACCCAAATAACCAGGATTGAGAAAATTAAAAATTGACCAAAGATCGAGTAAGCGGTTTTCTACGGGAGTTCCGGTTAATGCTAGTCGGTGTTTTGCCGATAGTTTTAAAATAGCTTTAGTTTGTGCTGCTTTAGGATTTTTGATATTTTGCGCTTCATCTATTACTATCCTTTGCCAATCGGTGCTAGTGAAAAGTTTTTCATCTTTACGAGCAAGAGTAAAGGAGGTAATGACGACATCATATTGCAGACTTGCGGCTTTAAAGTCAGCAGGATTTGAGATGCGATCGCTACCATGATGCACCATTGTTTTCAGATGCGGTGCAAACTTAGCTATTTCTTTTTGCCAATTTCCCACTACCGATGTCGGCGCAATTAATAATGTAGGTAACAATGACGCGGGGACATGTGGAAGAGGAGACGCGGGAAAATTCTCCGTGTCTCCCCCTCTCCGCGTCTCCCTGTCTCCCCCTCTCTGCGTCTCCCTGTCTTCAAAAACCTCCCTCTCCTGAACCAATCGAGCAATTACCTGCACCGATTTACCTAAACCCATATCATCCGCGAGACAGCCATTTAATCCCAATCTTTCGAGATATTCCAGCCACGATACACCGCGTTTTTGGTATTCTCGTAAAGTTCCTTGTAACTTTGCTAGTTCTGCAATTGGTTCTAGTCTGGTTTTGTCTTGCAACTTCGCCATCATTGCTGACAAAGCTTCATCATGTTCAACTTCCCACTCTTCACCAGCTTCTGCACTGCGTTGCATGAACTCTAGCAAAGTCATTTCTGGTTTTTCGTTACCGTGGGACTGCCAAAATTCGAGTAATTGCTGCATTTTATCGCGATCGAGTTCCATCCATTGACCACGAAAATGCACAAGGGGAGACTTGGCGTTAATTAACTGTTCCCATTCTTTGGGGGTGACGACTTGATCCCCAATTGCTAATTCATACTGATACTGTACTAATGAATCTAGACCAAAATAGCTTTTTGTTTTGCTTTTAGTTGCAGACTTCCCACTTGAAGCTTTCAGGCGAATTTTGGCACGACGGCGACCTGCGGGAGTATACCAAGCTGGTACGATGACTTTAAAGCCAGAGTCTTCCAATACCCAAGCACTTTCTTTGAGAAAGTCAAAAGCTTCTTCTAAACTCAATCGCATTCCTATAGGGCGATCGCTCTCCAAACCCTGCCATAATTTAGGATACATCCGCGCTGCATAACCCAGTTTCAGCAGTAAATTAGTTTCAAAGTCTTTACCAAATTCTTTCTCCACCCCAGCTTTGGTTTTTTGATTCATAGACCAATAATCACCCAGTGCTAGCTTCAGCGAAGGATCTTGTTTGCTGGCTACTAAAAACTGCATTTGCCAGTTATCAATATTGTCTGGGGTAGGATCATACAACTGCAAGCAGAGGTGAAACAGAGAATCGCTTTGAGTCCGAGTAATTTTAGTTTTCCACGCCAGCCATTGCTGATATTCTGTGAAAGCTGCATCACCTGTCAAAGGGTTGTGACGGTTGGGATACAAGCAATAGTAAACTAGAGAATCAACGATTTGCTTGTCAAAAGCTGCTGTAGAGGGAGTATGAGTCAGCAAATCATGCAATAGAAATTCCGAAAAGTGGCGTAATAGTGTTTCTTTGTCGTAGAATTCAACTGCATCTGTTGGTTCTGTTGCACCCGCCACACAAATTAGTGGCATGTATTCAATATATTTTTTGATATTCGCTTCATATTGCTCGGAAATAATTTCCCAAGTCGCATAGATTTCAAATGCAGCTTTTTTGATGGACTTTTGTTTAGTTTTTTTCTCAGTAGTATTATTTAACTGTCGATATTTTAGTGCTGGAATATACTGGTCTTTTAAAATAACTTGTTTAAAAGCTTGGGTGTAGTGATACCAAAACAGGAGATCCGAACCCAATTGAATTTCACTGGAATTATAAAGTGCTAAAAAGTGAATATCATTGAGTAATTTTATCGTGTTAATTGCGTTTGCAGAAGTGACTGTTTCATAACAGTCTACCTGCCAATATTGAAACTCCTGATAGTCTTCCGGGGTTTCAGCTTCGAGATACTTGCTTAATTCTGGTGAAGGTAAAGGTTGATTATTAATACTTGGCAAAACAAAATATTTGGGAGATATCCGTTGTGTTAGTACTGGTGCTACTTCTTTTACTCCCAATTCTGCTGTTAAAAATTTGACTAACTCTTCTTTTGGCAGATGTCCAGGGTGAATGTTTTTCTTAGTACTTTGTCGCTTTTTAACAACAGGAGTTTCTACCCACAAATAAAAATGACCAGACTGTATAAAATCACTCTCAGCATTCGGTATCCAAGTACCATGAAGGACTTTCATAACTCGAAGCCTCTAGATTTTCAATAAATTTTCATAGCTTTTGAATTACTGTATCAAAGCTGAGGTACATAGGATTGCACAGTTAATTTTTTCTTTTTATATTTTTATTGCTTTACCCGATATCAGAAAAACTCTGCGTACCTCCGCGTTACCTTTGCGCTCCTCTGCGTTGAAAATCTTACTTAACCATCACTTGTGATCGCAAATCACGTTACAATCCTGACATCGACCACACCCAAGCCCCAAAGACCGAAAATTAAAAGGATGAGCTTATAGCCCACCCTTTTGTAAAGAATTGTAAAGATTGATATTAAAATAGACAAGGAACCATGAATTCACAATAGACGTCATAATGACAGGTGCCTTTAGTTTTGATGCTCTTCTACACAAAACTAGCCGAACTAAAACTAAATTGTTGCATGTAAACGCCTGGGTGTACCTAAAGAGATAACCCGTGGATCTGCTTCTAATCTATATAAATCTGTTTCTGTGACTGTTGCCGTAAATAGTTTCGGCGATATTTGGGCGCGGAGGTTAACAAAATTTGGTACATAACCATCTTCATTAACTTTCACCGTGATTGCAATTGGATGTTGAGGACTCTCACTTTGTCGAGTCCAATCCCCCGTGTTCGGCTCTATTTTTTTGAGGTTATCGCCTGAACATTTAATCAAGCGTAAGTGTTTTTTCATCATTTGTTTAAAACCAAATCATCCATTATAACATTACAGGAAAATTTAGTTAAATTATGCCTGAGATAATAATACCATAGCTAACTGGCCTTGTCTCGTACAGTTAACAATGCTCTATTTATATCGATCGCTCCATAACCGTAGCGTTCTGGCTGGTCAAGGATAGGAAAATTTTTTCGAGTACTAGCCATTAGAATATCACGAATTTCATCAATGGTGAGTGACTTGTTGTACGAAAGGGCTTCAGCCAAGATTAAAGCGATCGCACCAGTGACAACAGGAGCAGCCATACTCGTACCAGACATACGTATAACTTCAGTAGCTGTATTGGAAGCAGCGGCCCAGATATGATGACCAGGAGCAATCAAATCTGGTTTTTGTCGTCCATCACGAGTGGGGCCGGAACTAGAAAAAAATGACAAAGGCTTATTGATTTTACTATCATCGTAGGAACCAACCACAATGCTTTTATATCCGCAAGCGATCGTGTTGAGGGTGTGGCTATTATCGTGGGGAGGAAGAAAACGAGTTTGGCTGTTATCTTCACGCTCTATCCAAGCGTGAAATTTGCCATTGGTGACTTGAACACCGTGAAGACGTAGTGTCCAAATCCCTCCTGGTAAATCAGGTTCCATAAATACACAAATGACATTATCGCCATTGTTCGGGTCGGACTGGCGGTTAGTGAAGAAGATAATTGTATTGTCTTCAATGTCTACCACTTCTCCATTTTCTCCCAAATCCACCCGACCCAGACTAGTACCATCAGGAGCAATAATTTCTAACTGGAAGCGATCGCCTCCGTCGTACCATATTTCTATCTCTTTCTGTCTGGGATTTCGGTTTGGAATTAGCCATTGGAGGTCAAAGTGACCATTCTGCAACACAATTCCCGACGCATGAATCCCTGTATCGTAGCTGTTTCCAGCAGCAATTACTATCGCTCGGTTTGGCTTTTCGGAAACTAAAGCATCAATACCCTGTTCAACTAAAGTTGTACCGTCATGGGGACCACCGAACAATCCCAGACTAATATTAATGACACAAGGGCGATCGCCAGCAATATCACAGATATATCTCATTGCTTCTAGCAGCGCCACTGTATCGCCAAAACAACTTTCTACAGCTTTTTGACCATTTTCAATCAAGGGAGTAAATTCATTTTGAGAAAGTTGGACAAACACGATATCTGCGCTGGGAGCTATACCTGAAATACCACTTCCTTGTCCGTTACCCACAGCAATATCCATAACGTGGGTTCCGTGCGCCCTATCTTCTAATTTATATTCCAAAGCAGCATAAGGATCACTTGCTCCAAGAGCTTGATTTATTTCATCCCGTTTATATTCTTGACCATAACCATAGGGACTTTTAGGACTAGAATGACCATCTTGATTCCAAAAAGCTAGCAATCTTGTAGAACCATCAGCATGACGAAAATTTTTGTGGGCAAAGTCACAACCAACATCAATAATACCGACTACAACTCCACTTCCCTGTTTTCCTAAAAAATCTTGTGGCGAAAGGTCTTGTTTAGTAGCAGTTTCTTTAATATTAATATCTAGAGTTGGTTTGAGTGCTTGTGCTGGTTTCAAGCTGACAACACAACTGGATTTTTTTATATGTTTAATTCTGGAAACTGGAATTCTACCTGTGACAATTCGCTCACCATCGGGTGTACTACCCAAGTCAGCACCTGGATAGACTTCATTCATAGATAGCCATTCCTTGAGATTATTTACTTTAGCAATCACTGCAACTTCTTCTTTTTCGGTTGATGTTGTAGCAGCTATAGCTATTCCTCGGCTTTTGCGTTCGAGAAGTCTTTGGAGTCGAGGGTCGATGTCAGTGAATATATCTGTTGATTCAAATTGCAATTCCATGAGAAAATAGTATTACCTGAAAACAATAGTTTAAGCCTGCAAATTATAGTTACAGTCTCTTTGCAATGTATTTCAGGAAAAATCAAATGAAATTACATAAAAGAAGGAAAGATTAACTAAAAAGCTTGCGACATAGGGCAAATATTCTTGCTAGCAGAGTTTTTTTGTTGTTCTTGAGACAGACAGATCCCCGACTTCTTTAAGAAGTCGGGGATATATAAATCTGACCACTAGTATATTTCTCTTAATAAGTCACGGGTGTTGGGAATTCAGTCAACAGAGGTAAGAATTTTCTCATTAAGCCAATTGTAACTGCTGGTAGTTCTAATTGTGGTGTCAATCCGACATCTTCTAACTCTTGGAAAAATTTAATTGCTTGCGGATTCATTTGAGCCAAACGATACCCAATTTCTGGGCTAGTAAATTGTGATTTTTGACCCCAAATAATCGCGGTAGGAACTGTTAATTGTTGAATGTAGAGTGAGAGATCAAAACTCAAATCACCGCGTACAAAAGATAAAGCGGCGTATTCAGCATTTGGTTGCTTGGCTGATTCTAAATAAGCTTGGACAATTTCCTCATATATTCGGTTAGGACGAGCAAATTGTCGCTGTTCGAGAAAGCTACGAATACCATTTTCCGTTGCTACTCCAGTACTGTAAATGATTCTGTCAATCACAGGAACACTAACGAGTTGAGCAAAGAAAGTGCGGGAGTAATCTTGTCCAAAGTCAGAAATTCCAGAAGGAATAGTCACAATTAAAGACTTAAATAGTTCTGGGTGAGCGATCGCAACTCGAATAGTAAACGCTGCTGTCAAAGATGAAGCAATCACTCTGACTGGGCCAGTACAAGTCTGTTGCAAAAACTCCCGAATCGTCATCAAGTAGTCTTCTATTGTGTAATTTCGTGCGGGATGCTCAGATCGACCCCAACCGATTAAGTCTGGTGCCAAAATGCGATACTCACTAGCAAATGCTGGATAAACTTTTGACCACTCATATGCAGAAGAACCTCCACCAAATCCGTGCAAAAATACTAGAGTCTCTAATTCTTCAGTAGCAACTTTGTTCTCTTGCCAAGGTAGACCAGCAGCAGTATAGTAAACCATCCTGCCTAACGAAGTAGTCACAGAACTTTGTTCAAATCCTAATGGTATAAACATAGATTTTTGGTCAATGGTCATTTGTCATTTGTCATTTGGTGTTTATTCTCTCCCTTCCCTTGTCTCCCCTCTCTTCCCACACTTCCCACACTTCCCACACTTCCCACACTTCCCACACTCCAACTCTCACACTCTCGCATTCTCCCTACATACCTCCAAAGACAGATTAAATCCTGGTTTTCCTGAGCGATGCTTCTGGTGAAGTAGATGTAAAAGTACTGACTATGTTGTAAAGTTTCAGTAATTTTTTTTTCTAAGTTTTAAGTTTTTTGGCTTGTAAATCCCATAAATCCAATATTTTTACTAGTAACAGCGATCGCTGGCAAAGAAAACTCTCAGCTTTTGTTTATGGTAATCTATTCAGAAACAATACTGGTGATTTTGAGCGTCAGTAATACTCGTAGGCAAGATCACCAATAACTAATAGTTCTCACACAAAATTTTGTGCATTTTGAGAATATGTTTTTTCGTGCCTGATAGTTAGTAATCTGATGATTTTATAGAAAATACTGAGGTAGGGTGTCATGTTCAAGCGAACTTATCTTCAATCTGATCAACAGCCAAAGTTTGAAGATCAAAAGTTAATGCTTGATAATTTTGATATTCAAGATATTCATAGTCAAATGCATAGAGTAGTTGACACTGAAAAGGTGGCTAGACCTAAGTCGATTGAGTTAAATATAGAAGACTTAAAATGCTTTGAAGTAGTGAAGCATCAGTATCAAAAATTGGGTGTAGTTTTTGACAATTGTATCGCCATACAGCCTTCAAACCCTGCTTTTGCGACTAATTCTGGTTCGATGGTACTGATGGGAGCGCCGAAAAGCGGATATTTAGAGGCTACTTTTTTGCAACCAGTCCAATTGGTTAGTGCTTTGGTAACAAGTTCACAGCGTTTGGCGCTTTCTGCATATAATTGCGATCGCCAACTTTTAACTCAAACAATATTACCAGGGGCTAATCTCGCTAATTCCGATTCTGCACTTCCTCCCAATACCCGCTTATCTGTGAAGGCTGATGAAATTTACAGTATCACTTTCTGTGCTTTTGATGGTCAATTTACCATTGATGGCTTTAGTTTCTGTATTTCAGGCTAAGATACACAAGAATTGTTACTTGGATATAGATAAGCGATCGCTAAATAAATCTTACCCTATTTCATAAGTAATAATACTTAATTTTTTCCAAGATTCATAATTAAAACAAGAGTTTCTAATTATACCTCTAACCTTTATTCTTTGGCAATAACTATGTCTGTAGATTTAATTACAGCATAGGCCTCTTCTCCCACCATTAGTTCTAATTCTTCGCTAGAAACTTTGGTAATAACGGAAGTTAGCTGGACTTTATGAACAATCTCTAGTGTAACTTCACTATTGACAGGCCCGTTCACGATTTTTGTGACAACCCCTTTCAGGACATTGCGCGAACTAACTTTTAATGGTTTCTTTTGAGTAGCAACTTCTGTTGATTGAGTACTAACATCTTCTGCTTTAGGAATGGTTGGTAATGAGACTAGGGAAACTGAAGATACTGAAGACTCTTTGTTGAGACTACGTACAAATTCCCGCAAAACCTCTGTCTTTGTGCGCTGAGATTGCTGACAAAACTCCTCCAGCATTTTTCGCTCTTCTTCAGAGGTTTGAAATGTAATCCATCCTTGTTCTTTTCTCGGCATTTTTTTACCAAATAAGTTGGTAGTTTGTTGGCAATTTTGGTAGTATCCTACCAACCGTTAATTTTATAAAAAAATCTCTTGGCTGTTCTCCTAATGAAAGGAAAACATTTTTTTATTTTAATTTTCTCACCATTTACTAATTTCCTACAGGCAATTTGCTTGCCACAATTAACTCCCTTTACATTAGTAGCACAATAAAACACCAACTTACTTGTGTGTACTACCAATTAAGGACTAAAGTCCTCACTACAAACCATTGATTTCTAAGAATGTAGAGATGAAGAAGCAGCAGTGTACAAGAGTGAAGCTACGTGCGAAGAACGCCAAGGGTTAAGGATTGAGACTTGCGAGAACCGTTAAAGAAAAATGGGCGATCTAGAGACAAACCTTTGCTGTGGTATGTGCGGTTAGATCACCTGCGGTTGATTTTAATGGTAAAGATTGATATTTGCAGTAGTGCTTTAGCCTGACTACAAATATTTTGGGAACAAAAGTAACAAAAATTAACTTTTTTGTAGAGCTTTACGCAACCACGGTGGAGGATTGCCCTTGAGGGTTTGCACCAACTTATTTAGAATACTATCAATCTCTTCTTCTTCTGATTGTGGTCTGACTGGCATGACACCTCTTTTAATTAACTTAGCAGCAGGAATACCACCGATTGATGCTACATAAACAATTGCACAGTCAGCTAATGCTTCAAGTTTTGATGCAGTTTTATCATCACTCTCAGCATTTTTATCTTGATTAGAACTACCAGGAAACTTCAGAGTTTCTATAAACTTATAACCAGCATCTGAGATTTCATAAACATCTGCTTCTTGCGCCCATCCAAAGTGAGCATTAACATGAACTCTATCACTGGTTGTGAAGGCTATTTTCATTCTAATGATCCTCTCCTGAAGTTAGGAGTTGTAAATTATGAAGTGAGTCAAGATTTCAAAGTTTACGCTCAATATTCCTATTGACTCTTAAAATTGACTGCATAAATCAGGTATTATCACCTATTTTATCGAGTTATTTGCAGCGTCATTTTTGCTATGTGAGGCGATCTATGTTTCACATGATCTTTATTGTTGCCAATAAAGTGCGAGCGCAACACATAATTTTTGATTCCCCTAAAGTCAGGATAGCATATCACCAACTAACTGGCGATTTAAAATGTTAAAATAAGCTGATTTTTATAACTATCTTGATATTAAATAACCAGAGAAAATTTTAGAGATTCAAGATAGAATTTAAAGCTTAAAATTGCTGTATTTGCAGTTACAACTAATCTGATAATAGAGAATTTGTATTCAATAATTGTGTGCTAATTTCTGTGGCGTCAGCTTGATGATGTTTGTTGTTTTCAAACAAGTGAGACATCCAAGGGATAGCAATGAGAATTATGCCTAATACTACTAAAAATACTGATATTCCTATAATTTGCTCACGAGGAATTTCTAGTACACCACGTAAAATAACCTCTCGTAACGCAGAAACAATGGTAATTTCTACTGCTGCTACTACTGATATTCGTTGTTGTTGTAGGTAATCAATTAACAGACGAAACAACTCTACCAGAATCAAAATAAACAAGATATCAGATGTAACTTGCCGTAAATCTAAGGGATGCAAAAGAGAGAAAAACATATCTCCCAATCGGATCAGCATCACACAAAATAAACCAACACAAAGAGAAATGACAATAAAGTCTTGAAAAATTTCTAAGTTACCTACAATTCTATCTCTCTCGAACCAATAATTTAATCCTGTAATCAGGCGTTTGGGCATGGGGTCTCCGGACAATTTAGACTCGTCCACTTCCATGATAAGCAATTCCAAATTCTTCTCAACCGTAACTTCGCCCTAGTTGGTTGTAACACTCATATCATGTCTACTCTAAAACTTATGAAGAAAGTTCGTAGTAAGGACTTTAGTCCTTATTTTTTAAGTATTAAAGTGCTTACTACAAACCTTCAAAATAAGCTTGCAGAAATCTATTCTGCTTCTTGACTTTTAGCTTCTGGGGTTGATGTTTCTACATGATTAACCAGCAAAGCTACGGGGAACTTTTGCAAAATCTCTCGCACCCACAGGGTATCTTCGCCTTGCACTTTCTGTCCAGTGATGGCGTCATACCAAACTTCAGAGGAACCAGCAGGGGGAACAATGCGGGTTTCGTGCCATACTTGTTCACCCAAAGGATACTCGCCTTCTTTAACCAAGGAAGTGAGGAAACGAGGAGCGATCGCAATTATTCTTGTGTCTGCTAATTCCCTAGCAAAAGTCACAACATGGCTTTTCAAGCTACCTGCTACTGATAATTTGACATAGGTTCCCCGTTGGAATACATCTAAATATTCTCGCCGTGCTTGTAAAAGTTGATAAGTCAGGAATAGCTTCACTCGTCCATCTTCGGGGGTTTGCAGCAACTCTGCAATTAAGCCTGACATATCTTGTGCTGCTTTGGTTTTGATATCTTGCAGATATTCTTGTCGGATTTCAAAGTCTACCGGACGACGGTTATCCGGATCTACCAGACTTAAATCCCAAAGTTCCGATCCTTGATAAAAATCAGGTAAACCCGGAGCAGTTGCTTTCACTAACGTTTGCGAGAGAGAATTTAAAATCCCATAGTGTTGAATTTTGCGTTGGAACGGACGGAAAGCTTCCAGAAATGGGTTATTATCAGGATCTTTCAAGACGCGATCGGCAAAATTAGTAAAAGCATTTTCATAGGCTGTATCTGGTTTAATCCATTCTGTGTGGACTTTTGCCTCACGAATTGCTTTGATAATATATTGCTGTATCCGTTCGACAAAACCTGGATACTCTTCCTCTTTATAGGGAAAAGCCCCTATTAATGATTGGTAGAAAAAGTATTCATCGTTGGGAGTTGGTACATCCTGTTTATTGACAGTTTCTTTGTAGGGAGCATTAATCTCACGCCATTCTTTGAGATGAATTTCCCACTCTTCGGGAATTTCAGACAGTACATTAATCCGAGCGCGCATGTCTTCGCCACGTTTGGTATCGTGGGTAGAAGTAGCATTCATGGCGTGGGGCCATTGAGAAGCACGCTGTTGATTAAAAATATGAAAATCTTCTAGAGAAATACCAAAATGTGTGGGATGGGAACCGACTTCATTTAGGGAGATCAGGCGATTATAGACATATAAAACTGTATCTTCTACACCTTTCGCCATCAATGGCCCGGTAAATTGCTGTAAACGCATCAAGAAATGCAACCATTGTTCCTGATCTTCCGGGGAGAGGTGTTCATCAATGTCAAGAATGAGAAACTTTTCAATAAAGTTCAATTCGTTGAGGAAGTTAGGAATATTCTTTTTAGCTTGTGTCATCACTTGCTGAATATATTCCCGATCTGCTTTGCCAGCCCCTGCACTATTAATATATGTACGATAAACAGGGAACAGTGCCAAAATCTCTACTAAAGCAGCTTTTAAGCCATACATTGTAAAGTCACTAGCATAGCGATAGCGACCAGAAATTTGCTTGAGTAACTGAGCTAAATTATCAATATCTCCTGCTAAGTGTCTGCTAATAATTAACCTTTTGTTTTGGTCAATTAATTCCTCGCAAGAAACTTTTCTTCCCAAAAAACGTTGATAAATAGTATCAAATTCTGATGCTGTAGATTGTTGACAAAAAATGCCATTCACTTGATTGAGGAAGTCATAACCTGTTGTGCCTTGAATCGGCCAATTGATGGGCAATTCTTCATGGGGTTCAAGGATTTTTTCGACAACTAGGTAAACTTCAGGAGCATGTTCTCGTAGTAGATTTAAATATTGTGCTGGATCATAAAGACCATCAATATGGTCAATTCTTAAGCCGCTAATTGTCCCTTCTTCAACCAATTTCAAGATACAAGCATGAGTAGTATGAAAAACTTGTTCATCTTCGATTTTGATCGAAATGAGATCATTGACAGTAAAAAAACGTCTGTAATTTAGTTCTTCATTACCTACTTTCCAGTAAGCAAGACGGAAAAATTGTTCAGCTAGTAAGTTTTCTAAATCGTTAAAACTTTCTGGCTTTCCAGGTTCACCATTGAATGTACGAATATTTTCTTCAATAAATTCCTGAACTTCGGGACTATCATTCCATAGTTCCCATAACATGCGTTTGATAATAAGAATTTGGTCATAGCGTTCTCTTCCTTCTTCTCCTGATGGGATATATTTCAACATGTAGAGAACACTTAAAAGTTTCATGAAATGGGGATGATCTCTACCTAGCTTATCCCGTATACGTCCTAAATCATAGGTAAAAACTTGAGAGTAAGATTCAATACGGATAGGAAACTTCAGTGAGTAATAGTTGATAGTTAACCCGTTTTCTTCATATTGAAGTTTGAGTTCTCCACTTTCTAAACAATCCCCACAAAATTTGCCTAAAAAAGGTGCTAAAACTTTGCCTTGATTTTCTGGATAATGATGATGCCAATTAATATCAAAAAACTCTCGATATTGAGAGTCAAAACCATTTTCTAGAACATCTACAAGCATATGATTTTGACTATCAAATGCCATATGATTCGGTACAATATCTTGCACCCAGCCGATATGAAAATGCTTAAGTTCTGCAACTAATTCTAAAAACTTCTCTTTTCCGCCTAATTCAGGATTAATTTGGTTGGGGTTAACAGTGTCGTAACCGTGAGTACTACCCTTTCTGGCAGTTAAAATTGGAGATGCGTATAAATTAGATATTCCTAGTTCTGCTAAATAAGAAGCGATCGCCTTGGCTTGATCAAAACCAAAGCTAGGAGTGAACTGTATCCGGTATGTTGCTACTGGTATTTCCATGATTAGTTATTAGTCACTGGTTATTGGTCATTGGTCATTAGTCATTAGCCATTGATCATTAGAATTACCAATGACAAATGACTAATGACAAAAGACTATTGACAATAAACAACTACACTCTCAGGATTAAGTACAATTGTTTCCTGAGATTGTGTGTTTAATATTTCGGGTAACTGGGAGTTGTTACCACCCCAAGCAGGATCAGCCGAGTCCAGTTGTTTTTTCCAGGGAGCACTAGGTATATTTGCTTTTATCTTAACAACTTCTTGGCTAAAGTTCAGCCAACATAATACTTGGTTATTTTCACACCACCGTCGTAGCTGTAAAACCTTATTAGGTTCGATTACTAATGCTTCTAAGTTATGGCGATCCAAATTAGCAAGTGCAGGAATTTCCTTCCGCAGTTTGAGTAATTTTTGATAAAACAACCATAACATCCGGTGTTTGCCCTCATGACGCTTTTCCCAATTCAGGCGCGATCGCTTCATAGTTTCTACTGCTTGCGGATCTGGTGCTTCTTGACCATAAATTTCAAAAAACGCCGCAAATTCCGCCTTTCTACCTTCCCTCACCCCTTTAATCAGCTCAGGATCACTATGACTGACAAAGTAAAGAAAAGGTGCTGTTTCGCCATATTCTTCACCCATAAACAACAATGGAACATAAGGAGATAGCAAATAAGCTGCCGCAGTTAATTTTAACCCTTCAAAGGAGATTAGGGAGGTAAGGCGATCGCCCATCATTCGATTACCAACCTGATCGTGATTTTGAGAACAGACTACAAATTGCTGTGACAAACACCCGCTAGCTTCATTTCCGTGATAGCGATGACGATGGGGGGAGTAGTCCCAAGTGTAAACAAAGCTTTCGCCATATGCTTTGGCCAGTTGTTCTAATTGACCAAAATCTTGGTAGTATCCTTGATTTTCTCCTGTCAGTACAGTGTGTAAAGCATGGTGAAAATCATCACTCCATTGTGCGTCAATTCCGTAACCACCAACTTCGGGAGAACGGATAATCTGGGGATCATTCAAATCGCTTTCGGCAATCAGGTAGCGTTTATATCCTCGTTGCGAAAGTTCAGCAACTGCTTCGGCAATCTCTGCCAAGATATGTTTAGCGCCAAAATCATAAATAGCGTGGACTGCATCCAGACGCAAACTGTCAATATGGAAAGTTTCTAACCAGTAAAGCGCATTCTGCACAAAGTAATTCCGCACCCCATCACTGTAAGGCCCATCAAAATTAACTGCACTACCCCAAGGTGTTTTGTAATGGTCAGTAAAATATGTACCGAATCCCCAAAGATAATTGCCTTCTGGCCCAAGATGGTTGTATACAACATCTAAAATTACAGCCATTCCTTGCTGATGGCAGGCGTCTACTAATTTTTTCAAGCCATCAACGCCACCATAGGAATTTTGTACTGCATAGGGAAAAGTCCCATCATAGCCCCAGTTGCGATCGCCTGGAAATTGAGCAACTGGCATAATTTCAATTGCATTGACACCTAATTCCAGCAACTCCGGAATCCGAGGAATTATGGACTCAAATGTACCTTCTTCAGTAAAAGTAGTAACATGTAATTCATAAATAACCATTTGCTCAAGCGGAATTCCCCGCCACTCGGCATCACTCCAAGCAAAGCTGCTGTGGTCAACCACTTGCGAAGGCCCATGAACTCCCTGGGGTTGGGAATGAGAAGCCGGATCGGCTCGGTCAACTTGACCATCCAATTGGTAAAAATAGAGACATTCAGGCTCAACATTATTAACAGTTCCCTGCCAATATCCCCTTTCATCCTTTTGCAGAGGGATAATTTTTTCGTCTGGGGCGACAAGATGAACAGCAACATCACCCTCTAAGGGAGCCCAAAGAGTAAACTTACAAGTGCGATCGCCTAAATATTGAGAACCGATATGCATATTGATTGTTGATTGTTGGTAGTTAGTAGTTAGGTGTGAGGGATTGGGGATTGGGAGACGCGGAGAAGGGGAGACGCGGTGACGTGGTGAAGGGGAGACGCAGTGACGCGGAAATCATTATAAATTCTCTCCGTGTCGCCGTGTCCCCTTCCAATCCCCCATCACTAATTAATCTTCCTCATCATGAGAAACTCTGCCCATACGTTGCAACATCACAAGCGATCGCGCTTCTACTTGTACGGGTTTATCTTCGATGTAACGTTTACCGCGTTGTACAAAGCGGGGTTTGGTAGTATCAATTATGGTGAGCCATTCCCAATCTTGTAGTCCTTTAGGAATTATAAATTCCACCATTTCGTAGTGGGCGTTGAAGAATAATAAAAAGCTTTCATCAATAATCCGTTCACCCTTTGGCCCTGGTGTGGCTATTTCTTCGCCATTGAGAAAAATGCCGATCGCTTTTGTAAAGCCATCGTTCCATTGTTCCTCTGTCATTTCAGCACCATCGGGGTTAAACCACAAAATATCATACACACCAGAACCGTAAATGGCTCGACCTTGGAACCATTTGCGTCGGCGTAACACTGGATGTCTGCGGCGTAAGTCAATTAATTGGCGAGTGAAGTCTAACAGTGCTTCGTTTTCTTCTTGCAAATCCCAATCTAGCCAGGAAATTTCGTTATCTTGACAGTAGGGATTGTTGTTTCCTCGTTGCGATCGTCCCATTTCGTCACCCATCACCAACATGGGTACACCTTGGGAAAGAAACAGTGTAGTCAAGAAGTTCCGCAGTTGCTTTCGCCGTAGTTGTATTACTCCTCGGTCATTGGTGTCACCTTCAACACCGCAATTCCACGAGCGGTTATGACTTTCGCCGTCTCGGTTCTCTTCACCGTTGGCTTCGTTGTGCTTTTCGTTGTAGCTAACTAAGTCATGGAGAGTAAAGCCATCATGGGCAGTAATAAAATTTACACTAGCGCTGGGACTGCGGCCATTAAATTGATATAAATCGGAACTGCCTGTAAACCGATAAGCAAATTCTGCCATGCGGCTGTCTTCTCCACGCCAAAAGTCTCGCACTGTATCACGATACTTACCATTCCACTCCGACCACAATAGGGGAAATTCGCCTACTTGGTAGCCTCCTTCACCCACATCCCAAGGTTCAGCAATTAATTTCACATCTGCCAAGGTTGGGTCTTGGTGGATAATATCAAAGAAAGCGGCCAGACGATCAACTGCATATAATTCCCTAGCTAATGCTGATGCCAAGTCAAAACGGAAACCATCAATATGACATTCCAACACCCAGTAACGCAGACTATCCATAATTAGTTTCAGTACTTGGGGATGGCGGACGTTGAGAGAGTTACCACAGCCTGTGAAGTCCATATAGTAACGGTAATTGCCATCAACCAGACGGTAGTAGGAAGCATTATCAATACCACGTAAGGATAAAGTTGGCCCCATGTGGTTGCCTTCACCCGTGTGATTGTAAACCACATCTAAGATCACCTCAATGCCAGCATTGTGTAATGCCTTCACCATCTGCTTAAACTCCCTCACCTGCTGCCCTAGAAAACCAGTGGCACTATAACCAGAGTAGGGAGCCAAGTAGCAAATAGAATCGTAGCCCCAGTAATTTTTTAAGCGCTTATCTATTAAATGTCCGGGATATGCCAAAAAATGATGGATTGGCATTAATTCTACTGCCGTTATACCCAAGGATTGCAAGTGAGAAATTGCGGCTGGATGGGCAAGTCCGGCATAGGTTCCGCGTAACCTTGGGGGAATTTCTGGGTGTAGTTTGGTAAAGCCTTTGACATGAGTTTCATAAATCACAGTCTCATGCCAGGGAGTTCGCAGCAATTCGTCTCCTTCCCAATCAAAAGACTGATCAACAACAATTGATTTGGGAACTAAATGAGCATCATCAAGTTCCGAAAAACCTAAATCTTCATTGGGATCATCCCAAGGATAACCAAAGATTTCTGCACCAAAGCGGACATCGCCATCAATTGCCTTTGCGTAGGGATCAATTAATAGTTTGTTGGGGTTAAAGCGATGTCCTTCTTCTGGCGCAAAAGGGCCGTGGACTCTAAAACCGTACCTTTGTCCAGGGCCAATCCCAGGGACATAACCATGCCAAGTGAAGTTAGTAACTTCTTTAATTTCTAGCCGGGTTTCTCGACCTTTTTGATCGAATAAACACAATTCAACTTTTGTCGCATGTTCTGAGAAAATAGCGAAATTAGTACCCTTGCCATCCCAGTTTGCTCCCAGAGGATATGGTCTACCAGGCCAGAGTGAGAAGTACATACAGTCAAACTCCTGTTGCAGATTCATCAGGCAGGACAATCAAGCTAACGCGTGTTACAAAATCTTGCCCAGCACAACACGCCCTAGCTTTTCGCAGTATCTCAAATATTAAGCTAAATAAAAAGTTTTGTAACTCAACCTGTTGGCATAAATTTTACTAATTCAGTAAATACTGACATCCCCACAAATGGTGATTTTTGTCAAATTTTTGAGAATTCACTTAGACAATTTTGCTACATTTCTAGGCATAATCAAGCGATCGCTCGATTTCACAATTTCAAAAGACTCATTCCCAAATTTTCAAGATTTATTGACAAAATGAGGACGCTTGTTAAAGAAAGTTCAAATTCTTCTTATAGAGATACTCAAATTCGTTAGGAATCTTGCAAATCAAATAAAAAACTTACATCATCTGCCAGTTAATAGTTAGCAGTTGGTTGTTAACCACTAACTAACTACTAACCATCAATCACCAATAGCGAACACAACAAAGGTATTGATCAACGATCAACCGAATTACTTCGAGTTTTGCAACAATTCCAAAATTCGCTGCAAAGGAATCTCGATCCAATCCGGACGGTTTTGGAGTTCATAGTCTAACTCTAGGATGACTTTCTCTAACAAGAAAGCATCTAGCAAGACTTTTAACTCTCTGGGATGCTTGGGTATAAAAGCTGCATGGTCTGATGTTGCCAGGTAGGATTTTAAAAAGGCTACGCTAGACCAACAGAAGAAGAACCGTTGCCAGTTTTCTGCTAATGGTAGTTCATCGGGACGCAATATACCGCTTTCTTTTTCGTTACGTAGACCAACACGAGCTGCATAGTAGAAGGATTGTATCATTGAGGCAACATCGCGTAGAGGCGATCGCTTCATGCGGCGTTCACTCAAGGCACGACTTGCGTTGCCCTCATAATCAATGATGATAAAGTCTTTACCCGTGTACAATACTTCCTCTAAGCAATAGCTGCCATGAGTACGAATCCGCATAGCAGTGATTTTTTGATTCAAAATCTCCTGAAAGCGTCCTAAAATCAACTCACGTTGGTTGAGTACCAATTTTGCCAAAGGTTGCACATCATTAGGCAGTTGCATGACATGTTTGTTCAATCGCAACAATGCCTGACCTGCCTGATTCCGCATATATTGGTAGATTGAGCGCTGGTAAAACGAAGAAAATGGCTCTGGTGCAAAGTTTTCATTTTCAATGTCAGATGCCAGTGCTATGTGCATTTCAGCAGTACGTTGTCCCAGCAACTCTGCTACCAATAGGTAATTGCCCATGAATTCTTGAGCCATTTCCGGGATGGGAACCTCTAAGGCTGCTTGCAACAAGGAGGAGGGTAGCTCAATATCGGTTATATCTACATATTTTGGCAAAACTTGCTCAAAAAAGTCACGTAGACTGTCTAGTGCATGAGACCAAGTGTCGCGAATCTCTGGGACATATTTTCGCAAAATCCCCAATGTCATTGGTGCAGATCCTTTGGAGTGGTATTCTAATGCACCGACGATTGGGACTAGGTGTTCTGAGTGAGGTATACCTTGACTGGCTGAAGTTTTACTGAGAAACAGACCAATCTCTAAATCGGGGTTGATACCTGTTTCAACTTTACGGAAAATTTTGCAGAGCAGCCGATCGCCATAAATAATGCTTGTGTTATTATGTTCTCCTTTGAGTAAATGTGGTTCAAAGGGAGCATGACTAGTTTTATCGCTGATCTGACTGAGAATTTCGGGAAAATCTTCTGTGGTTGTTGCCACTAATTTACCCTGCATACCTTCGTAAGTATGATGATGAGCGATCGCATCTAAGGGAATACTCAAAAAGTCTTGTTGTTTGAAAGCATCAAATAAAACTCCGGTTTCTTGTTTACCCTGGACATAAATTTGAGCTACCACTTCTTCAGTGTGAGTACTGAAGCGATGATTACCAATACCATCTGTCTCATAGGCAAGGGTGAGAACGTAAGTTTGTGGATCGCTTTCTGTGTAGTCCACCCGTAATAAAATAATGTATGCCTGGGTGTCTTCGTGATTTACAGGAATTGCTTCTGTAATGTGGGTAGCTTGGATGATACGGGTTTTGCCATCGAACCAAGTACAACTACACAGGTAATCTGGCAGTATACTTTCAAGTGCTGTCCTTGCCTCACCTCTAGCAAAAATATTTTGCCACTTGCCACTCACTATGAGTTTGGGTATTTGGTTAGGAGTGCGAATTGGACAAGTAAAGCTGGGTTGTGATTGTAATGTAAACCAGTAGAATGCATGGGGTCCCAAGCTGAGGAAGTAAGGAGAGTCGCTAATTACTGGAAAAGCGTTGCGACCAAAAATTTCTACCGGAACCATACCATGAAAGTGAGACAAATCTAATTCCACAGTTTGTACAAACCGTGAGAGATTAGCCACAACGAGAATGTGTTCATCGTTGTAGTTGCGGGTAAAGGCTAGGACTTTGCGGTTTTCTGGATACAAAAATTCAAACGTTCCGCGACCAAAAGCCTGATAGCGTCCTCTAGTGGCAATTAGTCGTTTAGTCCACCACCATAGGGAATTGGGGTTTGCCCGTTGTGCTTCGACGTTGACTGCTTCGTAGTGGTACTCTGGGTCTACAATCAAGGGAGCATAAAGCCTCTGGGGATTCGCACTACTAAAACCGCCGTTTCTGTCAGGACTCCACTGCATCGGAGTACGTACACCATTGCGATCGCCCAAATAAATATTATCCCCCATGCCAATCTCATCACCGTAGTACAACACCGGTGTACCTGGCAAAGACATTAACAAAGCATTCATCAACTCAATCCGGCGACGGTTATTACCCATCAACGGCCCCAGACGGCGACGAATACCCAAGTTGATCCGGGCTTGAGGATCTTGGGCATAAACTTTATACATGTAATCCCGGTCTTCATCACTGACCATTTCTAAAGTCAGTTCATCGTGATTACGTAAAAATAGCGCCCATTGGCAGTTATCGGGAATTGGCGGCGTCTGTTGCAAAATGTCAATTATAGGGAAGCTATCTTCCATATGTAACGCCATATACAGACGTGGCATCAAGGGGAAGTGAAAATCCATGTGACACTCATCCCCTTGCCCGTAATACTCAACCGCATCTTCAGGCCACTGGTTTGCTTCAGCCAGTAACATCCGATTAGGGAACTTAACGTCTACATGGCGGCGCAATTTCTTTAAAAACTCGTGGGTTTCTGGTAGGTTCTCGCAGTTGGTTCCCTCCCGTTCATAAAGATAAGGTACTGCATCTAAACGCAGTCCATCCACACCCATCTCTAACCAAAAATCAACAACATTAAATAGAGCCTGTTGTAGTTCTGGGTGTTCAAAGTTTAAATCTGGTTGGTGAGAATAAAAGCGATGCCAATAGTACGCCTTTGCTACAGGGTCCCATGTCCAGTTAGAGGTTTCAAAATCCTTGAAGATGATCCGCGTATCCTGGTACTTTTCAGGAGTGTCACTCCAAACGTAAAAATTTCTGGCTGAACTGCCCACAGGCGATCGCCGCGCCCGTTGAAACCAAGGGTGTTGATCCGAGGTGTGATTAATGATTAACTCAATAATGACGCGAATTCCGCGTTCATGGGCAGCTGTTAAAAAAGTCTCAAAGTCTTCTAAATTACCGTATATGGCGTTGACACTAGTGTAATCTGAAATGTCATAGCCATCATCACGTAATGGCGAGGGGAAAAAGGGCAGTACCCAAACTGCGGTGACTCCCAAATCTTGCAAGTAATCTAACTTCTGTGTTAACCCACGAAAATCGCCAATGCCATCGCTATCGCTATCGGCAAAGGCACGTACAGGCACTTCGTAGATTACAGCATCTTTAAACCAAAGCGGATCGTCCTTCAAAATCGGATTTTGCATAGTTTATACAACCTATTGGCAATAAGTTATTGTACAAGGGAGACTCGCAACCTGGTTGAAATTTTAGACCTTTTTGTATTACCTGATACCGAATTTCTGAGGATTTTGTGATGAGTTTTCAAAGAGCAAGCGGAATTTTGTTACATCCTACTTGTCTGCCTAGTCAATTTGGCATAGGTGATTTAGGTCATTCAGCTTACGAGTTTGTGGATTTTTTGCAGAGAAGCGGTCAAAGACTGTGGCAAATTTTGCCATTAGGACCCACGGGCTATGAACATTCACCCTATACAATGAATTTTAGTGCTTTTGCAGGAAATCCACTGCTGATCAGTCTAGAGCAGTTGGTACAAGAGAATTTACTATCCCAAGAAGAATTGACGCTGCCACCAAAAGGTGCAGCAGATAACCCCAATCGAGTTAATTTCGATGCAGTAATTCCTCTCAAGATGAAAATTCTCCGTCTTGCTTATGAACGCTTCCAGCATTCCCTGACGGAAAAATCAAACCCTGAGTATGAACAATTTTGTCAGATGCAATCGGCTTGGCTCGACGATTACGTCTTGTTTATGGCGCTACTAGAAGCCAACGAAGGCAAAGCGTGGAGTCAGTGGGAAAGTGCGATCGCTCGCCGTGAACCCAATGCCTTACAAGCCGCGACTGAAGAGCTCAACAACGAAATACAATACCATAAATTCTTACAATTTAAATTTTTTCAGCAGTGGTCACAACTACGTGCCTACGCCAACGGCAAAAACATCCAAATTGTTGGAGATATTTCAATTTACGTTTGTCACAACAGTTCTGATGTGTGGGCAAATCCTGATATTTTTCAACTCGACTCACAAACCCTAGAACCTGCTTATATTGCGGGTGTGCCACCAGATTACTTTAGCGCCACTGGGCAACTCTGGGGAAATCCAGTTTACGACTGGGAGAAATTGCAGCGAACTAACTTTGCCTGGTGGATCGAACGTTTCCGAGCCACATTGCAATATGTAGATATTGTCAGAATTGATCACTTCCGGGGTTTTGAAGCTTACTGGCGCGTACCTGCTGGTGAAGAAACAGCTATTAATGGCGAATGGGTAAAAGCACCAGGAGTAGAATTTTTTGAAACTCTGGGAACAACTTTAGGTAGCTTGCCCGTGATGGCAGAAGATTTAGGTATTATTACACCAGAAGTAGAAGACTTACGCGATCGCTTTGACTTTCCAGGAATGCGAATCTTGCAATTTGCTTTCGGTGGTGGTTCAGATAATGCTTACCTACCTCATCATTACATTCAAAATAGCGTAGTTTACCCAGGAACCCACGATAACGAAACTACACTAGGTTGGTGGCAAGATGGAGCCAAACCCGAAGAAAAGCAAATGGTTGCTAAATATCTGGGTTACGATTCGCCAGAAGAAATATTGGAAATCAATTGGGAATTCATTCGCACAGCTTTAGCTTCTGTCGCTGATTTAGCAATTCTTCCGCTCCAAGATATTTTGGGTTTAGATAACAGCGCCAGAATGAACGATCCAAGTGTGAACGCAGGTAACTGGCGTTGGCGTTACACCAGTTCTGATTTACTCACATCAGAGTTAAGTCAAAGATTGTTAGAGATGACACAACTCTACAGTCGTTGAATAACTTCCTACAGAAATTGGGAGATTCCTAAATCATTCGTTAACCACAAGATCCCCGACTTTTCTCAAGATACAGCTGGCGAATAGGGGGTATGACCCCCTAATACAGATCAAGAAGTGAAATCAGAAGATACAGCTAGTTGAGAATCTAGTGACATCTCATTTGCTCA
>JANBVI010000059.1 GCA_024239075.1 Fischerella sp. CENA71
CACGTAAGGAGGCTGACGTCGAGACTTGTGATCAAGAGACAGCCAGTTCGTCTGTTAATATTTATTAACAGACGAACTGGTTATATTTAGTCCGATCCCCCTATCTCAAATTTTATATAACTAGTTGTTTTGCAAATCTAACTAGTTAGCTCTTCTTTTATGAAACTCTTGCTGGGCAAGGCTTTTGGCGTTCTTATGTTTCATACTTCTGAGCATTTCGTTATAATTAAATGAACTAGTTAGATTATTAATATTTATCATCTTAATTATATAACTAGTTATATTTTAGATAATCAAATAACTAGATTATTTTTTAAAGGAGTTTTACTGAATTTCATAGACATAAGTTGATGTATAATTTAATACCTATATCTATAAGTGTGAGATGCTATTTGGTCAGGCAGGTGGTTGCGATCGCATATTTCATCCTCATCTAGTTATAAGTTAAGAACCAGTTCTTTTTTATAGCTTATTAAGCATATAACCATTTACTGGATATCAAATTTTCTCCTTTTTTGTATACAGTTTGTCTACAGTTGTAAACTTTTAGAGTGCGAGATATCATCCGGTACGCGATCGCATATTTTGCTATTTCACACTTCACAACTATATCATAACAGTTGTTGATGCTTCTAGTTATTTATTATAGTACTAGTTAGATGACTCTTAACTCGTTACAATTTTATAACCACTTATTGCTTATTATCGCAATTTTTTCCTATTGCATACATGCGAAGTGTCACGCACTTTACCATGCTACTTGTCTCTGCATTCGATTATACATTCGTAAAACTAAGCCTTTGATTCAACTATTTTTGCTTTTTATTCCTACAAACTGCATTCATGTTTATAGTAATTGTCTAGATATAAACAGGATAAAATATTAATTTAAATCGTCATACTCACAGTTATTAAATACTTTTATCTCAGATTATTTTGTTGTTCATAAGTTACGATCTCACCATTATTTTACCTCTGCTAATTGATTAGATGCTGCCCCTTTATCTATTTCTCTTTTCGCACGCGAGCAATTGCACTCAGGCGATCGCCTGCGGCGGAGTGCTTATACCAAGGCCAATCCTCGAAATAAAATGACAGCGCCGTTGCACTGTCTCCGACAAAATTGGGCAGGCTTGTATCAGGCTTATTTAATTGGCCGATCAGTTATCTCTCGAGTGAAGCCTGCCCAAGGAAGGTACCTGGAAGACCCTAACCCTATCAAATATATTTTGCAAGAGTCCAAGGACTAGTAAGCGTTCCCACGAATGTGGGAACGCGAGGACACGCTCCTTTTTATTTTTTGGAAAGGTCTTAAATACTTGGGTTTTACCAAAATATTTTTAATACGGCGCTTGCTTTTATTTCGAGGATTAGCTTCATTGAATTATGAATTATGTGATCGTATTTTCAAGACATGTTATTTGTACATCAGCAATCACTGTTGCACTTAGGGATCTCCAATAAATAAATCAGCCCAGCCCACCTTCGGAAGCCGGGTTGCGTCTACGCAAAAACGCCTCAAAGCGTTTTTACTCCCCCTTGAAAAATGTATAAATCCCACGAAATAGATTAATAGGGCTGGGCTGATTTATTCACGGGTTTGTGCCTTAGACCAAAGTACAAATCATCTCATATAAGCTGACAATAATTACGAACTAATTTATTAATTGATTGAGCTTTAGAAAGAAAGATTGATTCACTGTACAATAATTGCCAAATTCCTGCTATATCATTCAATCGTTGAAATCCCCGCCATAACGTCTGGATACCTGGTTCTCCATCACCTTTTCGTCCAAGAAAACCACCTAATCGAGCTATCCACCGTACACACTCACCTAAACTTGGAGCCTCAGTAGGAGGCTTGTTAGTTTTGTGAATCTTACAGTATAATGCTTGCCACTCGTGAGTTTCTAAGATTCCTTCGACTGTGCGCTCTGGATTTTTACGTGCTTCATATGTTAGCCACAACAGTCGCCACGCCACGATCGCATATGTTGCTAAGGCCCGTTTAATTCGCTCACCATCCTCCAATTGCAATTGTTCTATCCGACATCCACTTTTTAAACAATAGTGATAACGTTCTATTAGCCAGCGATCGCTGTACCATTTTAAGCACTGGCAAGCTGACTC
The DNA here is from genome assembly GCA_024239075.1 of Fischerella sp. CENA71. Classification (GTDB taxonomy): domain Bacteria; phylum Cyanobacteriota; class Cyanobacteriia; order Cyanobacteriales; family Nostocaceae; genus Pelatocladus. Next base: position 2,131 of record JANBVI010000059.1, read on the forward strand.
AAAATCTTTTACTTCTATTGTTGTCAACAATAGCCACGAGATCGGCTTTTCGCCTTCAGGAGGAGACTCTTCACAAGCTTCAATCACATACACTTCTATTGCTTGCGTTGACTGAGATTGAAGCGATGCTGGTGGTTGCAACCATAGCTTTGTCACGCATTTGGCTTGGGAAAAAGAGGGAGGCTTAAAGCTCCCTGATTTATCTGTTGGGCCAATTGAAATATTCAATAAAAGCCTCCCTCTTTTTCTAAGATTCGCCCCCGTCACTCGCACGCTTAATGTTGCACTCCGAGCAGCACGTCTGGGGGTACGTTGCAACTCTAAAGTCAATTTGCCTAATACTGGTGTAGTACGAATTGCTTCAAAGAAGGGAACTACCTCATCACA
>JANBVI010000060.1 GCA_024239075.1 Fischerella sp. CENA71
TAAAGCGCGAGTTCACCAAATCCAGTCGAATGCAATGAAAATTCTGCGTCGTACTCAATCGGATATTGGACAGTATTTATCTTCTTGAAAAATGCGATCGTGCAAGGCTCTATTGTTCACTCCTGCCATTACCATTGCCAAATTGCCGCTCCAAATGTTCCCAGATGCGGCGAATTTCTGCTTGCCATGTTTGGCGATCGCGCTCTGATTGTATTGCTTGTTGTGCTACAAGTTGTATTGTCTCAGTTGTTGATGTTGTTACGATTTCTCGTAACTGTTCCATCTGTAATTCTAGTCTTCCCAGTGATTCAGCATTACGCTGTGTTTGTTCTTCCAGTCGGTCTAGGTTAGCTTCAATACGGTCAAGGCGTGAGCCATGCTGCTCAACTTGCTCATGTGTACGCGCAAGCAGTTGGGTTACTTGCGCCGTAAGTGGTGCAAGCTGGGTAAGTATTTCGTTGTGAGTTGCCAGTGCGGCTTCTATGCGGTCAAGTCGAGACGGTGAGTCTTGGGCCATATTCCTCCTTGGCTTGCTTTGCGGTGATCACGCTTATCGAAAACTGAAAAAGCTATTGAGATTGTACTAAGAGTGCAGAATTTTACACAACGCCTGAAGATTTGTTTGAGAAGACGCTCATGTAGGTTTAGGTAGTGAGGTGTCACATTCCCTTAAAGAGGTATTTGGGTTCTTGTGCAATTTTGATACTGGTGGCGAAATGTTTCTGAACGTCCCGAACCCTAATTAACTCGTTAGTAGGTAGCGTAAAGTGAAATTCAACAGTCTTATGAATGTCGAATTTTGAGAAGCTTTGAATATTGAGCTATGTTTTGCCAACACTATCAAAGGTGAGAAAGAACCCAATTATCTCTTTAATGAACATTTATCGTCTACCTCAAGGCTGCTATTGGTTCAAATCCGACCGAATAACAAACGTGGTAAAGTATCCCTTGATCATCTTGAATAACTCGATATCGGGTTGTAAAGCGACCCCAGTTACCAAGGCTATCGGCTTCAGAACGGTAGGAATATTCAAAAAAGCTTTGGGGATTGTTTGGCTCTAAGCGTTGCCGCCATTCTTGATTAAAGCTTTCGAGATCTGCCAACCACCAATAATCTTGACGGCGTAACCTAACCAATTGTTCAACGTCATTGTTTGGAACTAATTGGGCCGATGCTTCAGTGACACATATTTGTCTTTCGTCCGACAATCTTACTAACCCAGCGCTCATATCTGGGTTTTCGGCAAATTCCATGAGGACTCGTAGCAACGGAAGTGAGAGCCGCACATCAGGTAATTGAATTCCAAGTGGTGTTTGAACTAAATTAGTAGTCATAAAGCTTTCATCTCCCTTATGGAGAAAGGATGCCGGGATACGAAAAGGGCGATCGCATCCCGGATATTTTATTATTGTCACTTTTAAGCCAAGTCTCAACGTCCAAGTAATTAGATCGAAATACCTAGATCTTAATATTTGTAAAGCTTTTGTTTTGTCGGAAGCATTTACGACGAGTGATCGCTTATTAAAATTGATCCCGACATCGAGATTTTGCAAATTAAATATTGTTTCCATTTTTCTGCTCTGTAGGAAATAAACGCTCTCTAATCCGAAACATTTCTTCTTCGCTTAAATCCTCAACCTGACATACCTCGATGATCTCGGCGTCTGTCGGAAACTCACGTCGTACCATCTTTCTTAGCAATTTCGACGCCGTTAAATCATCGGAGTTTTCTATATTTTTAAGACGTTCTAACACTACATCCAATAATTCCCAAACCTGCGACACTTCCCAGTTCGGCAACGAAAGCTTGATAGACGCGATTGCAACCGCTGCTGATTGCGCTTCCACGTTTTTAAGAGCCGCTTCACGCTCTTTTATTAAGTACTCTACTTTCTCCATTCTGCTTTTACCTGGTAGCTCATCGAGTATCCGGGCGATCGCGTCTGTTATCGTTACTGTCTGATATCCTTTCCTCGGCATGGGGTACTATTTATGTTTCTTAAATTGTACGGTACACTGACGGCGGAAATTAATTAGTAGTTTTGTACTAATAGAGTTAGCTATCCATTTATTGGGTAGTTTTTATTTATACGTTTTTGTCCTATGTTTGTAGATTTATCGCCATCTAATAGATAATTTTTGTCGAAAGCTTGTCAAAGTCGGTCAGAACAGATGCAGATGAGTCTTTGTACTCGACTTGTCACTCCTTCTATCACTTAAGTTTTTGAGATTATCAGACTACCAAAAAAAAATCAGGATACTGAATTGTTGCTTGTGCGGTACTTGTACGGTACAATGTGATTGTGAAACAAAAGTCAAAGCTAACAAGTGTACATCAGGTTTACACAGATGACTACCGCTTGCAGACAGCCAACCGTTAATTTAAAGTCTGTCAATTGATTTGTAAAAAAAGATTCAAATCATGGCTACTCGGTTTGCTTTCAGTCCTTATTGTTGGGTGTGATCACAGCCAACATTAAGCCATCAGACAACTAATGGGACTTAAACATTTTTAAGGTAGAAACTCACAACTTGACCCAATAGATTTGTAAAAACATAGCAGCGAGGTTGATTAAATTCCCTCCTCCAAAAGTTTTAAAGGGATATTAATATGCCTAGAAAATCAAAAAAACGTGCGATCGCGTGCGTACGCCACACTCGTACGCAGTTAGAGAGCAACGGCGAGAAAACTTACTTGCAAGGTGGAAGCTGGCTGGAACAATTTTGGTGCAGCGAGTGCCAAATCATTGAATGGTATTTAGTGCAAGGCGATCGCACAGGTGGTTTCACTGCAAGGCTTGCTCATAAGGAGATGCTTGGCGGCGTGAGCATTGATGGCAATCCATCAGTCAGCGAATACAGCAAGCGTTGTAGTCGCGGCGGGTACGGAGTGCTTAGGTATGTTTAGTAATGGTAATTCGTTGATTATGTCACAAGATACAGACAGAGGTAGCGGAAGATAATGTCTATTGACATTGGGAGTTTAGATTCCCTGATCAAAAATTTTTAATGCAAAAGTAAAGACTGGCAATTAAACGTAAATTTCACATAGCAAACAGTCAGTTCACTTTCAATTGACTGTCGATTGAAAGTCAGTTGAAAGTAAGTCAATTATTAATCAAGAGTCAATCAATTATAAGTCAATAGTTAATCAACTGTTGATCAAGAGTCAATCAATTGACTGTCAGTTGACAGTTAGTCAATTTTCAGTCAATTCACTTTCAATTAACTGTCAGTCAATAGTCAGTCAATAGTTAATCAACAGCCAGTCAATTGTCAGTCAAAAGGAGGCAAAAGAATTGACAAGAGCCTTGCCGATTCTAGATTTCAGTCTTGATGACCTAGAGAAAGTAACTACAAAAGTTTATTTAGCGCAGAGCCTTGGGATATCCAGGCAAACGCTTAATACCTATCACGAACTGGCAGCACTCTATATAGATGGCTTCATCCAGAATTACCCAAAAGTGGGTGATAGAGTTTATACAAGAGCCGGAATGAACAAGTATCAGTCTTGGGTACTAGTCAAGCTTATATATGAGGGAATGAGGCTAGGTTATAAGGTATTAGAAGCCAATCTAGAAGATAGTGAATTTGCGGAAAAGTTTTCTTATTCTCAATACATAAAAACAACTCAGGTCACAGTCTCCTCTTCCAAAAAAGGCGGAGCCTAGCACACTGCCCTTTATGGGCAGTGTGCCACCACCCCAGATAAATCTTTTTGCTTGTCGAATAATCTATAAAGGCTCCGCCTTAGTTGAGTCGATGGAGGGTATTATCCCTCGCACCTCTCGATTAGAACCGTGCGTACCACTTTCGCTGTACACGGCTCCCGATGTTCTTATTTGCTCATGTGAATGTAGTCATGGCAACTTTCATGAACAACTTCTAAGTTATTCCATTTACCGTTGCGATGATTTCCATCTATGTGGTGCAGTTGTACCCGTTCGTCGGATAGCAGTTTGTGACCACAGTGGGCACACGTATGGTTTTGTCGTTTTAGGACTTTGGAGGTGGCACCATCGTAGAGTTTGCTGTTGCGCTCACTCCAGTAGGTGATGTCTCCGTCATAGGGCGATTTATCGCCTTTGACATTGATATGTCTGTTTTCGGAGTAAGGAACTGCTGGGAATGCTTGCTCAATCAGGTCTCTGGTTGAGTAGCGGTCGAGCTTTGTTTCCTTATTGAATACCTTGAACGCTCTGTTGTTGATGTGCCACAGTGAGAATCGTGACCCCTCCATCTTGCAGAAGCGGTGGTAGTTTCTCCAACCTCTAACTAAGGGTTCTAGCCGCTTGGCTTTTTCCTTAGCACCATACTTCGAGTTATTGACGATGTGTTTTACTTTCTGACGGAAGGCTTTGAAGTTATCCACTGAAGGGACACATCTAAACTTTCCGTTGCTTTGCACTTTGAAATGCCAGCCAAGGAAATCAAACCCCGAAGTCGAGGCGGTTATCTTGGTCTTACGTTCACTTACATTCATTCCTCTTTGTGCTAGGAATTGGCTGATTTTTACAAGTATTTTATCGGCGTTATCTCTGGGTTTAAGGAAAATTACCATGTCGTCGGCATATCTTACCGAGTGATGGATTTCCTCTATTCCATTGAGCGCGATATTGGCGAGTAGTGGACTCACCACGCCACCTTGGGGTGTTCCTTGCTCAGGAAATTCTGGATTAACTCCTGCCTTTAGGCATCGGAATATACCGATTTTTAATCCAGTTGGAGCAATGAGGTTATCCATGATGATGTTGTGTTTAAGAGGTAGGACTTTCACCTACATCTAATCGAGAGTTCAACCAAGAGGTTGGTGAGGTTATTTACGGACTGGGTACCGTGATTCACTCACAACGAATCGCACTTTTGGAACACATTAATCGAAGGTAACTAATCATGAAAGTTGTTGAATTTGCCAAGAAGCACGAAATAACTGTCAACCAAGCCAAAAAAGCTGTGAAAGTAGTGCTAGGAGTAGATGTATCCAAAGATAGGACTCTAACTCCTGATGAACTAGCCAAGCTAGAAGCTGTATTGAGAGATCCTCAATTAAGTACTTCACAACAGCATAAGGTACTACCTTCCTCAAATGCCCAATTCATCCAAAACGGTGTCCAATCATCACCAGGAACAATGGCTGAACCTGGAACAGAACAGTCGTTCCAGCCAGATATCCAACCATCAGAGGCAGTAATAGCTGAACCTAGAACAGAGCAATTGTTTCAGGCAGATGTCCAACCAGCGTCCAATTTAGACAATTTGGACGAGAAATTGGACGCCTCGTCCAAATTGGACGCCGAAAATGTCCAACCCAATCCAACTGAAAACGCTCTCACAGTAAGCAATTCAGAAGATGCAGTTGGTCGCGTCCAACGTCTTGGTACAGCTGAAAAAGACCTCAGAGAGGGTACTGTCCAACTCAAAACCGAAATCAGTAAAGCCCAAGGTAGAGGTGCTGGTGTTGCAACTGGACTGGCATTTATGCAGGGACTGCTGGAGGGAGAGCAAGAAGTATTGGATATGTTCACCAATCAATCTCTGGAAGTCTTCGACCAACTGCAAGCGACGATTGACCAACAGGTTGCAGATATATCCCAAGGCACAGGCGATTTACTGGGAAAGATATCTTCCCAACGTGCCAAGAATCAGAAACGCTTGCAAGCTATCCGCAGTCGGGTAGCCAATCTTATCCACAAGGCATAGAAGCTATGGCGAATATTTACCACATACACCTGCATACTGCGGCTTCACTTGGGGAGTTAAGAGCGCTAAGTGCAGTAGTCACGGCATTAGAGCAGAAACAACAAGCACAAAATACTCTTGCAGATGCCTTTGTGTGGGGAGTCTCTCTAGCGGCATTGGGTGCAGCGTTTGGATTACTGGCTACGACTCCCCTAATCATCCCTGCTGTTGCAACATTCGGGATCACATTTTTATTAGGAGTAGCACATGAAACTTTCAGCAACTAAGTCTAATCTCGTTGGTTTTTCCCTGTATGTCGCTGTTCTTTTCTGTGGCAGTTACTACCTCTCTAGCAACTACAAAAATCTAAATCCAGCGTTGATAGGCATGGGTGGAGCAATGGCAGTTGGTGGCGGTGTGTTGGCGTTTGTAAAGAAGTAGAAACACACAGTGATCGCATACATTCTGAAGGCGATCGCTGGTGTTGAAAAAAAAATGGTGTGTGGTTAGTCACGGGGGTCTTCCACGTACCAGAATCAGGCAGGCACGGGTAGACCAAGCGACTAGTACTATTAGGCACTTACTCGTAATAAAAGCAAGCGCCGTATTAAATATATTTTGGCATCCGCCCAAAAATTTAGGCGCTTTCGCCTGAAGAGCGCGCCTCGACTTAAGGGCATTTTATTTTTTGGAGATCCCTAAAACAACGTGAGTTCACCACAGGTAGGCGAGGCTTCTATAACCCGTCTAGCCCATGCATTTCTAAACGTTTAGGCATCTGCATCCTAAAAAAATCCCAGCCTTATTTATTCGTACGAGCGTCCAAGATTAAGCATTGAGGTGGCTTCCCGGCTCTTGCCTTGCTGCCAAGGCTGGGATTTTTTGAAACGGCTCCTCCCTTACCCCCAGACTTGTACAAAATCGTTGATTTTCTATTGGAGTCATGGTTATGGTCTTGGCAGCTACACCTTCAGCAATCGAACCCCACCAATCCCCACTATATGAAGGATTTGAGCTTTTTGAGAGTGCGAATGTTGCCTATATCAAATTCGCTCGTTGGTTGAAACAACAGCAACAAACGATGAAGCCCAAAGCATTCAAAGCTCTGCTTGCTGAGTACGGGATGATTCGTCGAGAGGCGACAAAGTTTATAAAGCTTGCGACAGTGAGCGATCGCTTTGTGCCACAAGACCTATGCAGACTTGGGCTAATGATGTTTTCACTTCTAACACCGCGCTATAAGCCACTGTGGTCAGAGATGTTGGATGAGTTAGGGTCTTCCACGTACCAGGATGAGGCGGGCTTAAATATACCCTGCGATATGCCAATAGTGCTAGACGCTAAGACCTCAAAGCCCGCCTCATCCTGGAGGGGACAATCCGGTGTGGAACTGACCCAAGACTTGGTGGATGGACTAAGAAAGCAGATGTTCCCAGCCAAAAAACGGGAGAACAAGAAGCAATCGTCTATAACTCCAGCAGCAATTGATAACCAAGATACTCAAGCACGGTTACAAAGAATTGTTTCATCAGAAGGAATTAGCCCTGACAAGGCAGTAGATAAGGCACTTGATTGCTATGAAGCCCTTAAGTCAGGCCAGCTGGTTTGGGTAGAGTCACAAACCCAAGCCTCTGGTTTGGACAACTTCGAGTTAACTCCAAGCCAAGAGGCACAACAGCAGAAATCTTCTGAAGCTCTTGAGGCTGGGGAAGCATCTAATAGTCGTATTGTTCAAAGGCAAACACAGAATCAGCCAATTGTGACCGCAGCAGTTCAAGCAAATGAAGATGAACTAGAGCAATTCATCAGTTCTGAAGAAGTGGCACTCCAGCAATGGGGACTATCCCTTGGCGACACTGTTGTGTGGGCTGATAAGGAACACGACTCAATGATGTGCGGGCATATCTACGACTTCACACCTGATCGTGCTCTGGTAGATTGCTGCCTACAAAAGCCTGTTACTATAGCTTATGCCCATATAAAGAAGATTACTCCTGAGTCTATAGAGTCGGCCTTGAGTGATGGTAGAAGCCCTCACTCCCAGATATTGATGACGGCTCGGAATGTAAAAGCTCTGTGGGATGTCAATTCTATACAAGCTGAGGCTAGTCTGAATGAACTACTCAAGATGAGTTGGCATTGGAAAGTTTGGATAGACGAGCAGGCAATGTCGGAAGAAAATCGCCTTGTGTTCATTCCTGGGGGTAAAGACTATTTAAGTGAATCAGAAGTAGAAATCAATACTATTGATCACAAAGAAATTCCCATCAACCCCATAGAAGAAATTGCAAAGGTTTTTCGCAATGCATCGGATTGGGCAGAAATTAGAACGGCACTGCTAACTTACGGATATGAACATAAACAAGCTGCCTGGAATCTTCTATTTGAACAAGAGAAACAGCATTTTCTTTCGTTGATGCCTCCTGCTGTACAAAAGCTTTCTAAACTAAAAAAACAAGGAATAATTCTTGACTTCAAAGAAGATATGACGGGTGAAAACTTCTTCATGAAGTTAAAGTCAGGAATTGAACAGGAAGTATCGCTCTTTGGCCTTGATGAATTTGTTCTTGAATTAGAGCCGTTCTAATTAATGCGAAAAATATAAGACTTGGCTTTATTTTTTCGGTTTAATGACTCGTCTGTGTTCTGAAATTAGCTCTCTTCAATTCCACCAGAAGCAAAAGTAGGAGTATTTTGCAATGTTTCATGTAAATAATTTGGACAAAAATTTTACATATAAAATTAATGGAGAAAATGGTCTATGGGTTTACGAAGGTTTAGTTGAAGAGGCAAGGGGAAGGAAATACAAGTTTTCACGTTCAGCCTACAAAAATCCTAAAAAACGAGTACATCTTACTCTAAGTCAACAACAAATCAAAGCCAAGATTAATCAGGTGTAATCATGACGCAGGATACGCAAAATATAGAAGCTGAATTAATAGCAAGAATAGAAACGATTCCAGAGATGACCGCAGCAGAAGCTAACTAACAAAAGCTAAGAATCCAACGTCAAAGCAATGCTCTTAGTGTGAGGATTGAGAAAATTAACCAAGTAATACAAGCCTGCCCAATTTTGGAGGGGACAATGTGCGGGCTAGTCGAATTATAGAAGGTTCGCCCTCTTTTTCTTGGTTTAACTAATTCGCCGTAAGTCCCCCACTGTATTCTGTACTCGAGTCAGTGGTGGGAGGATGTCACTGACTCGTCTGCAATAGGCGGTGGCGTAGCAGCGTCAAAAGAGGACAAAGAAGAATGAGCTTACATCCAGGAAATATTTATCTCTATCGCGTCCCCAAGGGATGGAAACAAGCAATCTATAGTCACTCCTTCGGCTCAAATCATTTCTTCTGCTCTCTGGCTAGCGGTAAGCCCATAAAGGTTAATGCTTTGAATTTAGGGAAGAAAATTAAATCCCCACCCCCGCGATTTAAGATAGGCGATTCAGTTATTCTCCCCTGGGGGCATATAGGAGAAGTTTCTTATATCTACGAGGGAGGCGAAATGTTAAGCGTTCGCGCTCCAGGTGGATCATTTTCGGTTAGCAGTAGCAAGGTACAAAAATGCTAGACACCACAGAATTATCAAAATCCTCACAGTATCGAATCTCTGGTAAATCAGGCGATTGGAAGTATAGCCACAAGATACCTGGTGCAAGACCAAAATATGTGTTTTGGCGATTTGCGTCTAAATGCCCGAATACACGAGTAAGGCCAATCCTCGTAATCAAATGTCGAGGGAAAACAAGGAAAACGACTAATGCGATAAAGAATTGGTGCGTCCACCCATGTCCAATTCAGTGTCCAATTGGACAGAGTCCAGCAAAGTTGTCCAACTACGTCCAACACTGGAAACTTCACAGGGTAAAGGATTGGACGTTTTTAAGGATGCGTCCAAACTGCCCTCTAAGTTTCAAAATCTGTGATATGAGGCATCCGTCCAATTGTGGCAGCAGCTACCCAAAAAACCAGACTCGTGCGTTCACAAAATGTTGGCATGTGAGCAAGTTTTTGAAGTGTCTCGCAGTAGCGATCGCAAAGTAGTCTCAGATTTTATTGATTGGTTGGAACGGAATTTTAGTTAAGGAAAATGGGGAATCAATGCGATCGCATGACAAAGTTTCTAAAATCATCAATGTCATCGCACTGATAAAATTTGACCCAAGTTTAAAGTTTTGCTAGCGCATCACTAATTCAGGCAAAACGATTAATTGATGCAGGAGAGAAGTTTAATGAAACGCTCTGAACGATGCAACCTAGACAATTATGTCAACAGGGATCTCCAAGAAATAAAATGTCCAGCCCTATCAAATATATTGTGGCGAGCGTCCAAGGACTGGTAAGCGTTCCGCCTGGAGGGCGGAACGCAGGGCTGGACATTTTATTTTTTGGAAAGGCCACACAAGAGATAGCGAGTACTACCAACTAAATACCCATACGCCTAATAGCGAGGCTAATTGGAAGCATGGTGATTGGTGGATGCAGGTAGAATCCTGTGGAAATGATGATGGAACGGTAATTGCTGCAAGATTTAGCAATTACATAGGGGAGGGTGAACCATAATGCATGACACAACAGAACTATCAAAAGCTCTGCAATATCGTATCCAAGGTAAAACAGGCGACTGGCGATACTCCCACAAAATCCCCGGTGCATTCCCTTGGACAAATAAGAGCAAAACTGGGCAACCTTATATATTTTGCCCACATTTAATATCTCTCGTGAAGGTGGCAGCAAGGGGGTCAAGGAGATTTGGAATACAATTAATCCTTTAATCAAACCCCCTTGCTGCAAAGGTTGCCCAGTTTTGCATACTTGAGCGTGAAACCCAAAATATATTTTTTGGAAATTCTCTGACACAAGCCCCAACACACGGGTAAGTGTAGAGCTATCCCAAAAGACGGTGTTGGACAAAGTGTGGGAACATCGCAAAGAAACACCGACCATCAAAACTTTTGATATTACCCAACTAGAAGCCTTTCAAGAAATTTAAGGGATCTCCAAAAAATAAAATATCGGTGCCCTATCAAATATTTCTTGGAGATCCCCCATGACGACAGAGAAGCAGTGGAAAGCGATGAACGAAAAAGCGGATGCAATGGCAAAATTCGTTCAAGAGAATAAGGATATCAAACCCTCGATTGATATTAACTACATGAAAGATGAAATTTGCGGTTTATACGGGTACAGCAATCCACCCCGTTGATATCCAAGCAGTTCAAAAAGAGGGGCATCTTTGCCCCTTTGTAGTTAACAGACTTAAAAGAATTATGGCAACCAAAAAATACGGACTAACAGATCCCGATGGTTCAAAAGCAGCAGCACGGGATAAAGCAGCACGACAAAAGATAAAAGAGCGATTTGAGAAACCATTAGAAACAGTTCAAAACGTTGTCGAGAATTTCGCTAGCACAGTACAAAATGCAGCTACCACTGCTCAATCTGTTGCTTCTGGCGTTCGCGCTGTTGCCCAAAATGCTAAAGCAGCGCGTCGGGCATTTGACGGTGGTAGCGAGTTAGTTACTTCTGGAAGCGATGATTCCTTTGCCAGAGGTGAGCAGATAGCCCAAAGCTTGGGGATTGCTGATATCTCGCCAAAAGAGCTAATGGGTACTGATCCATATGCGGCTGATGCCAACGTTCCCGAAATGACCGCAGCAGAAGCGAACCAACAAAAGCTAAGAATCCAGCGTCAGAATAATGCTTTAGACGTGCGACTAGAGAAGATAAAGCAGGGACGCAAGGTAGTCCAATTAGCAACAGAAAATCGTAGGTTGATAGGTGATGTAGTTGGTTTCCACACAGCAGGAATTGAGGTTGGCA
>JANBVI010000061.1 GCA_024239075.1 Fischerella sp. CENA71
ATGTAGACACAGCCAAAATATTCCCCCACGTTGACTGGCTGGGTGTTCCGAATTCTGTTTTTGGTTTGTTAGAAGCAGCGTTAGAGATTCAATACCGCATCCACGTCAATGAACAAGCGTTTTTAAAAGGGGAGGAAATTAAAGATTTTGACCCGATAGTATTTTTCATAGATGAAATCAACCTAATATTCACCAGATGGAAGTCTATAAACGAAGCAGATTTAGAGAATGTCCTAGATCGCTTTGCTGACACACTATCTGGAGAAAGATTGGAATATTTCAACCAGTTCATGAGGATAGAGTTAGGAAACTACAAACAGCAGTTTGCTAAGAAATTGCTATTATTCATCTGGCAGACGGGGCGAAGTCTGAGAGTGAAATCGTTGATAGCTGGTCAAAACCTTCAGCCTGGCAGTTTTGGAATGATGGTCAATGATTTGGCCAACTGCGCCTATATTTCCTTTGGTGACAGCATTAGAAGTTGTCAAAAATACAAGGTTAGGGACATTGACGCTGATTTAATTTCTAAAAATAGCAATCTCCTGCAAAAGGCACTAAATAGCAATCCACAGTTAAAATACACCGCTTTGTATTGTCCCACCCAAGGAGAAGCATTTTTTGGCACTCTTCCCCCTCCAAATTACTACGAATGGGACAAAGAATTAGTCCGTCCAAAAATATCCAATTCGACGTCCAATGGCACGTCCAATTGGACGGCAGACAGTCAAAATGTCCAATTACGTCCAACGCTGGACATATTACAGGATAAGGGATTGGACGTTTTTAAAGATGCGTCCAAGCTACCGAAAAAATTCCAAAATCTCTCGTATGAGGCATACGTCCAACTCTGGCAGCGGCTACCCAAAAAGCCAGATAGAACTGTTTATAAGATGCTGGCATATGAGCAAGTTTTTGGCGTGTCTCGTAGTAGTGATCGTAAAGTAATCTCAGATTTTATCGATTGGTTGGAACGGAATTTTAGTTAGGGAAAGGGGAATCAATGCGATCGGACGACAAGGTGCAGATGTTGCCATCTTAATCCGCAAACTCCGCCAACGCAGCAAAAGTAATGACGAATTACTCTGCATTGGCACAAGTGCCACCATGTCAACGGAAGGTTCTCGTGAACAACGCCGCCAAGTTGTAGCAGATGTCGCCAGCAAATTATTTGGCGTAGAAATTAAAGCCAGCAATGTTATCGATGAAACCTTAGAACGTTCTATAAAACGTGATGAACCAACCATTGAAGAACTACGCCAAAGTATTCAAGCAGGTTTACCACCAGAATCAGAACAAACTTTAGAAAAGTTTCAAAAGCATCCCCTCGCCGCTTGGATAGAGATGAACTTCGGCTTAGAAGACAAAGAAGGGCATCTCGTCCGTCGCCAACCTATTACCCTTCAAGAAGGTGCAGAGAAACTAGCTTCTAAATGGGGTAAAAGTAGCCAAAGCGCATTTTGCCGCCATGCGTCGTCTGTAAAGCTTACTCAGACGCTTGTTTTAGAAAAAAAACTAACTTTTACCTAAAATTTAGGATTTGGCAGACCAGATCCACTACATTTAGCCGTACCATTTGAACCCCTCTAATTTTTGGGGTCTGAAACCCTTGTGGCTACGTGACAAAATGCTGTGCTAAAAACTAGTGACTTTTACTGGTACAGCCAAAACAAGCTTTTTCTCAGCTTTTTGACTCAAGGAGTGACAAGCACCTCAAAAGCTTTGTTCAACAAGGGTTTAGAGTTTTGAAGCTGCGAATATAATCAAGGTAAAAATAAAAATGATAATCATTATTTTGGGGAGGAGTAGGAGAAACCGCTGTGCGGTTTTTCCTACTCCTGGTTGATTTGTTTTTCAACAAAAAACTTGAAGTTTAGGGCTTTTATTAATATAAAAAATGATTTAAATAATTAGTGAAAAACGATGACTACAGTCAGATTATTATGATAATCAAGCTTCTTTTAGTATTGACATAGCTTTTAAACCCTTTTGGTAATTGAAAATTTTATGACGGTTTATATTGATAATATCTTGGACAATATCTCCTAAAAAATCCCAGGCAATAATCCATAAATTACCGTAAAGACCTAACCAAAAGTTACTGTGTCTTCTTGAACGTCGTTTAACTTCATTCAGTCTAGATATATATTTTTGAAATCCTGATTGTTTAATCAACTTACCTTTTAATGTCGAAATTGTATAAGCTATTGCTATTAGTAAAATCAAGTTGGTAAGGCGGTGAGTATTAGCTTTACTACCTTCAAGATTATAACCCCCGGTTTTACAATCTTTAAACATTGCTCGGAGGCGGAGTGTCTCCGACTCCGCTCAATTCCCATACGATGACGGTAATTTTTTATAACTTCTTCAAGATTATCTAAATTTGTTAATAAAAACCAAGGTTCTTTCTCTATTTTTTGACTGTATTGTCTCTGACAGTAGGCAGCTAGATTAAAACGACCAAATCCTTTATTTTTAGTGATGTGGATATTTGATAAAAATATCTTTGTTCCTGGAGTAACTCCCAGGTCAGAAAGCTTTTGATACTTACCTTTATGCTTTTTCAAGTAGGTTCCTTGTTTTTGACGAAAAATGAAATATATTTTTTGAGGTGATTTTTGAGTCTTCAGCCAATAAGATAGTTCAACACCATGAAATTCTCTATCTCCTAAAATTACTAATTCATAGTTTTTCAATAAACGTAATACTGGTTTAATAACAGCTTGCTGTTCTCCTAAATTAGTGCTTCCTTTTTTTTCTAACATTTTCCAATATATTGGGATAGCTCGCTTTTGATAAATAACAGCGATTACTAAAACATTGTTATTTTTCCATTGAGTTCTATCTAAGCTTATAATTAAACGGCTCCCCATCTGAAATTCTTGTTGAATAATAAGTTGAACTATTGGAAACCAAAATAAAGGTAAGCTTAAACTTGATAAAGTTAAAAATCTTTGAATATGTTTTCGACGACTTTCATATGTTATTGGCAAGGGAAAACAAGCAGAAGAACCTTTCTATTCTTACTGTTTTTTGAACAGTTAACAACCAAATGAAAATTTTTAAAGTTTGGTATTGTGCATTTGTTAAGGATTGTTTAAAATGTGACTCATATAATGGTAATAATTGCATTTTTAGGTCTTCTTTATCAAACGTAGACCGATATTTTTTACCATAAAATCGTCTTTTATTATTAAAAATAAATTTATACCAAGGTAGGGGGTGGGTGGTCGCTATGCGACCACCCACCCTCTCTACAATGATTATCATTTTCATTTAAAAATTGATTTTATCGGCAATGTCACAACTCCAAAACCTTGTTTTAATAAGGTTTTGGGCTGCTTGTCACCCCTTGAGGCTTTTTGATAAAAACAGCGATTTTATTTCTGTAACTCTTTCATGGCAAGCCTTTCAAGCTTTACGTGGCGGCAAAATCTGTCTTGGCTACTTTTACCCCAATTTAGCGAAGGTATTGATATAAAACCATCATTAAACCCTCCAAAGATAAAGTCAAAGCTCATTATGAAAGCCTCAACCAATGGTGTGACAAGATGAAGGCTGTTGATGTAGCAGCGTTAATAACAGCTTAATCCCATCATCACCAAACCTTTATCTGGCTTGGTTTAGCAACGATTCTCGCCCCTTGAGGTATTTATTAATGCAGTACAACTCAGTATGGTCATTACTATATCGGATAAAGTGTTCTCGCATTTGCGCCAGTCTTAAACGATAACTCGGATCGTTAAGCAGACAGAGTACCTTCTGTCGAATGCCGTCACTGGACTCTAAAGACATTCTTGCACGTAGCCCTAGACCATGATATACAACTCGAGCGGAGTTGCCTGGCTGATCTGTACGCCTTGGGTAAACCAGCATCGGAACGGTCATCATTATACATTCCTTAATAGAGTTAAAACCACCATGTGTGATCATCACGCTAGCACGATGCAGAATTTCTAGTTGGGGAACAAAAGTATATACGTGTACATTTGATTTCTCAGAGCGTAATCTGTGCGTTAAAAAGTCAGATCCTGTTGCAATGATAAGTTCAAAAAGCAAATCCCCCTCAAATGCTTTGATAACTTTATGCAGAAAGTGAATGGCAATCCAATCATGCGCATGATGAACAGTACTCAATGAGCAAAGAATGATGTTTGCCTTACCGTTTATACCGTTCCAGGAAAAGCTTGGAACATATCGTTGAAAGTCAACGCACGGACCTATATACTCAGTATGGTTGGGTATACCCCGCTCACGTGGAAAGTCAAACTCCTTTACACTAAGTACAATCTCTGGCACACACTTGAGTGCAAAATCAAACCTAAGTGGTCGTGTGACCCATTCTTCTGCAAGAGGGAAGCTTGCCTGTTCGGCAAGACGCTTGACAACTAGCTGTGAGGAATAGGCGTTCACAAACTCTTGGAGGACGCAACCTAAGCGGTACCACCAGTAAACGAGTCGTTGATAAGCCCATGCAAGCTGTATTAGTAGACGTCGATAGATCGTGGTTCCAGGAATTAACCGAGACGTGTATGGTGGGACGAGTGGATCGTAAGTGAATAATGGATAAACGCTTATTGAAAGGGCAGGAATGTTGTTTATCCAAAAAGGCATATAATAGCACAAAAAGAAGGGATCGAAGATCATCAAGTCAGGCTTGAGTTTGCTAATTAGATTTGAAACTTCAGTTGGTATAGTATTAAGTTCTTTGAGCAAGGCTTTAGCTTTAGATCGGCGATCACACCACACCTTCAAAGGATTATTGAGTAGTTTATTGTTTAATAGTGAGCCTTGTTGTTGAGGCAAGACACCCAATGGACGTAGAAATGATACATACTCGAAAGCAAAATTTTGCTCCAAAACAGCTTCTCGAATTCCTTCGTCCCCTAAGTAGATGACTGAGTCACCGCGTGCTTGCAACTTGCGAGCTATGGAAAAAGTTGGGTTTAAGTGGCCCTTGTAGTTCGCGACCACAAATACAATACGCGCCATAAAAGTACCTATTCATCAGAATCGAGCCGTGGATTCAGAAGTAACACTGTAGAGTTTATGTTGAGTGCTGCACAGGATGTAAAGGCGACTAAACTATTTTTTCACAAGGTTTTTAGACATTTTATAACCAATGGTCATAGATAGTAAAATGTGGATAAATCTCAATACGGTTTGGATAACGAGCAAAGAGGAAGGGTAAAAGGGTAA
Source organism: Fischerella sp. CENA71 (assembly GCA_024239075.1). Classification (GTDB taxonomy): domain Bacteria; phylum Cyanobacteriota; class Cyanobacteriia; order Cyanobacteriales; family Nostocaceae; genus Pelatocladus. Next base: position 5,197 of record JANBVI010000061.1, read on the forward strand.
AGGGTAATAGTAAGAGTTAATAGACGTAAATTTTTTCCCTTCCCCTTAACTTTTTACCTTTAACCGAACCGTATTGCCACTGCTCCCACGTGAAATTCTTAGGATTGTTTTAGTCATTTGCTCACAAGGTGCTGATTTCTTTCATCTTTCAGCTTATACCTTGTGAGTTTTCTTACAACAACCCCCCACTTTTAAAACATCCCCTTAATATAGGTCACATCAGCCTTTGTGAAATTATAGTCATAAATCCGGTTTGTTTAAGTCTTTCCAAGAATTTGCTTTTGATATTCCTGCTCGGTAATTATATCTGAAGTAGACTGCAACTGATCTAGAAAGACAATACCGTTGAGATGATCGTACTCGTGTTGGAAGCCGCGAGCAAGACTATCTGTTAATTCTTGTTTTAGTAAGCTGCCATTACGGTCAGTATACTCTACTCTGACGGTTCGGAATCTAGGAACTAATCCCCTAATCCCTGGGATACTAAAACAACCTTCCCAATCTTTGACAACATCACTTGAATGAGCAAGAATTCTAGGGTTAATCATGATAATGGGTTTCATGTCTGAAGCATCGGAAGACTTGGGATACGGACGGGGAGTAATAATAAATAAACGATAAAATTTTGCTACTTGAGGCGCAGCAATTCCTTGACCACTGTTATGTGCAACTGTTGTCATCAAATCATCTATCAGTTCTTGTATCTCCTCATCCAGGATGTTGTCAACCAAAGATGATTTTTGGAAGAGATTTGGATTACCTAGTTGAATGATAGGAAGTAACTTAGCCATAATTAGTTTTAATAGACCTCTTGCACGAATCAAGAAAACAAGGCAAGCTCATAGTTGAGAAGTCCGGCAATCAAATTACATCGCAGACCAAACCGTTTTCTGCGATTGCGATATTGACGCAGTACAAAGTTGATTTCCTTGCTGTGTAACTAATTAGCTAGCTTTATATCATCAACGCACTCTGTGATCGCCTCTTTCAGGATATAACGAGTTTGAAAACAGGGTAATTAAATTACATCAAATTTTCTTGGTGCAGGATGTGAGTTAAGGAAGTTTTATAACTTACTTGAGTCAGTTCAGGCTATACAAGTTATAAATTTCTTTGTAGTATTGTATACTACAAATTCCTTAAAATAACATTGCGGCAGAAGCAAGATCGAACTTATTCTGATGGAACGTTGGGTCTATCTCCATCATCTTCATGATTAGATTGGAGATAGCATCTTCTGTCACCTGGTGAGTTTGAGTTTTATAATCACATTGCAACTCGGATAGCCAAGAATGACCAGGCTTCATTGTGAGCCACCCGCGTCGCCAGCAGCGAAGCGGCTCAGTTCGTTGCTCCTCAGCCACTAAAAGCAGGATTTTAAATGTCATATCGGATGAGGACAACCACGTTTGAAGGCGCTGTGTAAAGGAAGAGTCCGGGTAGTCGTTCATCGCTAAATTGACTTGGCAGTATCCGTCTGTAGTTAGGTGGTAGCAAATGCAGCTAAAGAACCGAGATAAGATTTGCTCTCCGGCCAATAGTGGGCTCTTAAACTCACCTTGCTCGTCATAGGTTGGAGAATTAAAAACGATACGATCAAAGCGCTGATCTTTAATAGTGTTGAATAGATCGCCAGCAAGAAATTCCACATTGGTGACACCATTGAGCATAGCATTGAACTGGGCTATATTAAGTGCGCGGGGATTAATGTCTACTGCCATCACCTGCTCTGCGTAGCGCGACATCACCAACGCCAACACACCGCAGCCTGTTCCCATGTCTAGGGCATATTTGGTCGGGCCTCTTACCAAAAGACGTGTCAACAACGGTGCTTCCCAAAGAGGGTCTAAGTAAGACGGTATCTGTTCTGTAGAGGGAATTTTGGGATCTGAGAACAAGACCAAGCCTTCTACTAAATGAATGCAGAAAGGTGAAGAGAAGCCGTTGCTGTATTCATCGATGAGTCCACATTGCTTTAGAAAGAGTAACTCCTGAGATGGAATCGAAGTGGACAAGGGATCAACAACAAAACGATTTCCTGAAAAAAGGCGCTTTAAAGCCACATCATCTGGCTTGATGGATAGATTCCGCTTAAGCAGTTGTCCAATTGCAATTAAATCCTCTACTGAGCTATGCTTTGCACTTACTTGTCGACATCCTATCATTTGCTTGTAAAATAAGGGTTAATTGGAGATAAGTAGAACGAGGTGAAAAAAACCAAACTGTGTAAAGATAAGTAAACACGTAGAATGTGTATACCAAGGTAATAGAGATAACCTTAAGCTTTATTCTTCAGATTTTTCACTATCCGTTCTCGATAGTTTTGTTCATAGATATGGATATCAGAATCTGTCACTGAGTAATTCTTCACTCCATTCTGTTATGCTTCATGCATACTTGTACACCAATGCTTCGGCGTTAACTATCACTTTTATAAGAATGTCGCTGATGATATTAATGGTCTGTTCGTCAGCACCAAGCCATTGATGTGCTATGGTCGCACAATGTTTAGTAGCCAATTCCTCAGCTACAGGGCATAGAGTCTCTGCAACACGGTACTTTGTTTTTGGTAAGTTGAACAATATATGCTGATATACAGCTCCATACGTTGGGTTTATATGTAGACCCTCAGCAGCGATCGCTTTAAGCAAAATCTTAAGTGGAACACGGACTAACGGCTCCTCATCAAAAATAAGAACCAAAGCATAATAGCTCTGGGGATTAGCTGCTTTGCCTTGTACTTGCATCCGGACTCCAGGCACATCTGCTAAATGGGACTTAAGTCGTGCAGCATTTTGATTATACGTTGCAAGGCGTTGCTCTAATCCTAATAGTTGATTTTCTAGGATTGCTGCCTGGAACTCTGTGGCTCGAAAATTGTAGCAGGTCAACTCCGATGTAGAACCACTTATAGTCTGACCCTTACTCATATAAGAAGCATAACCGATGTGTTTTAGGCGAAACAAGCGTTCAGCAGTCTCAGCATTATTAGTGATACAAATTCCTCCTTCCCCGCTTGCCATGACCTTCGATTGCTGAAAGCTAAAAGAACCAACGTCCCCCCAGCTACCGACTCTTCGGTCCCTCCACCGTCCACCGTGTGTATGTGCGCAGTCTTCTATAACAACAAGATTATGGTGTTGTGCAATGTCTAGAATAGCGTCCAAATCAGCCATTGACCCATATAGATGAACAGGGATTATTGCACGAGTTTTATCTGTTATAGCTAACTTAACCTTTTTTGGATCGAGACACAACGTAGTTGGTTCGATGTCAACAAAAACTGGGATAGCTCCTAAGTAACTTACAGCCATTGCTGTGGCAAGCCACGTTAATGCAGGAACAATTACTTCATCGCCCTTTCCAATACCATATGCTGCAAGCGCACACTGTAGTGTGACGGTGCCATTAGTCATAAAAACACCGTATTTCACGTCGTGAAAAGTTGCGAAATTATAGGCAAAATTACGCTCATACAAACCATTGAATGACCATTGTCTGCTCCAATAAATATCAACTAACTTTTGAGAAGTTGCTTCTTCAACTGGAGGCCATTGTGGGCACACTAATGATTCAGAAACGGGTTTACCGCCCATCAATGCTAACTTCTGCTCTGACATTGATTTCATTTGCTCCTTTCACTGCTTGTCAAGTCCCGCTTTCTTTTCTTCAGCAATAACCTCGTTTCATCTTATTTTGTTGCTACGTTTGACTGCGTTAAGGATGCATTACACGCTTAGTCTATCCTTTTCAAACGTTCTTTAGATCTTTTTTCTCACCTCTTTGTAGTGATAATTTATAGACAGGCTCTTAATTCTGGCCTTTTAACGAATTCTTTTGAAATCGTTAAGAATGGCTGATTGAAATTCGTATCCAAGTAGCTGTTTTAGCTTAGAACTAGCGCGATCTATTACAGATCTCTGCATATAGTGCAATGGATCTCGTAAGGGACGCACAAATTTCGGGTTGTAGTTACCGAGAATAGACACTCTTGGCTCAAGAGTAGAATTAATTGAAGTGTCATGCCAGCAAAGACCATGAGAAATAACGACCGAGCCAGCTTTTCCCGTAATTTTTTGAGCCATTTTGGAAAATTGTATAGGGTCAGGAGGACTGCACAGCTTTTGTGTTCCAGGAGCAAAACACGTGGAGCCATTCTCTTGTGTAAAATCCTCAACCATCCAAATGACTTGAATCTCCATTACGGGGAAAGAAGGGAAGGGGGGCTTCATAGTCCAGTAAGGATAGTCTATATGCAAACCCATACTAGATGCACCAGGTCTAAGAATATGGGCTGAAAAATCACCAAGAGTCATATCTGTCCCTAAAATTGCTTCTATAACTTCAATCACTCTTGAATGCTGCACCATAAACTCAAAAATTTTGTGCTCGTAGATTAGGTCATACACTCTTTCCCTGTTTTCATAAATCAATAACTGTCCTTCTTGCCTCTGCTCCCTTGCCAGTTTAAGAACAAGTGAGCGTGCTTCATTCGCCTGCTCTGTACTTAATACACTGGGAAGTAAAACATAACCCTTCCCTTCCAAAATTTCATCTACAAGACTTGCAATATTTACCACAGCTAGGAAAACAGTTTGGTTTACTCGTTAACGCTTATAAGTTTGGGTAAATTTAGATATTTGATTTTTACGGGATTACTTTAGTACTCATTATCTCTGAGTATTTGCTTACTATCATGCTAGTCTATTCTGGGCAATCTGAGCCTGAACAAAGCGATTGAGTTGTCGAATCCCTCGATCAATCTCTTCTTTGGTTACGTAACTGAAGGAAAGGCGGATCTGATGTTCACGACCCCGGCTTAGACAGAAGAAGGACATTGGACAGCAGACAACGCCGTAGTCAGCTGCACAGACTCGTAGACACTCTGCATCAAACTCGAACGGCAAGGTGACAGTGAGAAAGAAACCGCCAGCCGGGCAAGTCCATTTAACTGCACCGTCCAGTCCGTTGCTACCAAACTCCTCCGCCAACCTATTGAGCATGAAGTCACGATTCGTACGATAGAAAGAGAGTTTTGCCTCCACGATGGGTAGCAGCGAATAGTTTGACTCGAGGAGGAGACCTCCGACCAGCGCTTGTAACAGTGGTGACGTATTAATCGTAGTTAAGCTCTTAACTTTTGAGAGTTCCTCGGCAAGCAGGTATTTGCTATTATCAACCTGCTGGTCAGCAACTAGAAAGCCCAAACGAAGCCCAGGAAAAAGGGTCTTTGAAAAACTATTGAGATAAATTACTACACCGTGTTCGTCGAGTGCTTTGAGAGTTGGCTTTCTTTTTTCATCATAAGCAAACATACCATAGGGATTGTCCTCAAAGATCAAGAGACCATTTTTATACGCAATTTGGAGAATTTCATTACGTACCTCCATTGTCATACTTGTACCAAGAGGGTTATTAAAGTCAGGGATAACATAGAGTGCTTTTGGACGCTTGCCTGTAGCTAAAACTTCGTTGATTGCTCTTGTAACTGCTCTTACCTCCAGACCTTCTTCGGTTACTGATATGGGGATCACGGAAATCCCTAAAAGTTTAGCCAGACCTGTGATTCCGATATAGGTCGGATCGCTCGCCAGTAAGACGTCTTTTGCTGGATCAAACAACCCCATTAGCAAAGTTGCCATCGCTTCCTGGCAGCCGGAGGTAATTATTACTGCCTTTGGTTGGATTTGAATATTTTCGTCGTTGGCAAGTTGACGGGTAATAAACTCATTGATGATTCCATTTGTTCTATTATACTGCCCAAGGTCTCCGAAAACCATCGCTCGCGATAAATTGTTGACCTTTATCTGATAGTCAACGAAGCTTTGAATGGCTCCTAGACTCTCCTCAACGTTAAACAAGCTTTCCAAGGGACGACCAGGAGCAAAAGAAATTGCCTTTGGAAACTCGAGAACCACCTCATTGAGGAAATTCATAACATTTAATAAGGGATCGGAAAAGCAGTTTTTGAGGATACGCTGCATTTGAATTTGCTCACTTGTCAATCTGAATGCCATAGATCCACAGCCATGAAACAGGTAGTATACCGAAGCTCTGGAGATGTTCCACCGTCCTGCAAAGCTAAAAGTTGGGGTGCAAGTGCCTCAATTTTGCTTCACACGCCCCTTTGACAAAGGTACCCAATAACGGCGGCTTGAGAAGTTTCCGAAAGCTGACCTTCAAGAGTATTTCTTGAAAGCACGCTACTAACAGCGCTCACAACCCATTATAGATGGAAGAAATACTCACCACAGACAAAAATCCTTATTGCACATTTCTGAGAGTGTTTCTTGAAAGCGGCCCATCTGCGGTGATTGCCCGCCACTCGTTATGCATGAAAAAAACTTTATTGGCAAAGCTTGTGAGCGATGAGGAGGTATATTTATCTTGTGTCTTCACAGTTAAAACTGGCATTTGCCTGGTACATAGAATGCCCGATTAGGAGCATAGTTGCGAGTTTTATGGTTATGACATTGGTGAAGGACAATATTTCCTATCCTGTTGAGAAATTATCTATTATTACAACCCAGGTCAGGACATCTTTAAATAATTATACCAGGGTTGCAACGATATGAAATTGCCACCAAAGCAAAATACTCCAAGGTGAGAAAAAGTTATGTTCATACCAAATCTTTCTGCTCAAGTTGCATAAAAAGCTGCTCTACATTTTGGTCAGAGAATAAACTATTGCTACCTGTTCGCTCGATGAACTCAAACATCATCCCTGTAAGCTTGTCACGCTTAGAAAATATTTGCTTAAGCCCTGTGCTTTCAACAATAGAGGTGTCGAATTCCATGTTAGCCTTTGATAGTTCAGTAGCTACCTGCGACAAGTCTTCAACAGCGATAGCGATATGCTGAACTCCAACGCCATAGTGTTCGATGTACTTCGAGATTTGAGAGTTGGCAGATATACCTTCCAGCAACACTACCGTGAGTGGTCCAGCACTGAGAACAGCTGAAATCATTGCAGTTTCATTGCCTTCAGTCTTTCGACGCTCAATCACTGTAAATCCTAGTACCTCAGTAAACCAGGAGATAGACTTTTCTAGGTTCAGTACTGCAATAGCGATGTGGTCAATGCCTTTAGCATACTTTGCTAGGGCGGAAACAGAATTTAGAGTGAGGTTCATTTCAATGCTCATGACATACTCTAACTAAGATAAAATTATTAGAGGCAACAGGGACTGGAGCGCCTCCCACTGCTCATCAATCAAATCCCTTCGACTACTATCGTCTTGAATTGCTATTTTGCTTACGCTGAACTACTTCCAGCAACTTTACTTTTTTTACAATAACCAGTTTACAGCTACGCCCTACTATAAGTAAATCGAAAACTTTTATAAGGTGACGAAAGAATGAGGGTTTCAAGTAACGTTTTTGGGATTCACAAGAGCGACTACTTGCCTTTGTAGGAGAGCCAATTTACAACCCTGTGACCCGAAAAGCAAATTCTATGGCGATTCTGGCCGACTGTATTCCTTAGCTCAAATAAAGGGTGCTTAAGGCTTCTGGAAAACTTTTCATCTACTGAAGTCTACCAAAGGTTATTTTCACAATATTGAACCCATTGTTACAAAAAAAGCAGAGGGCAGTCCCAAAAAAACAAATTTCATCGCCAGGAATGAAAATGTCTTTCTCCCCCAGCTTCCCCTGCTCTTTTAAGTCAAATCCCCATGTGATTTCATCACACAACAAAAACACGAAAATAGAAAGAACTTTCTTACACCCCCACACCCCTATAGCTTTACACACGTTTTCAAGATAGAGGGCAAAGGCTATCGGAAAATTTCTTGCTTTATGCTTCTTGGAGCTATGAGCCTGTTCATTCCTTAAGCCATCTCATCGACGGCTGACTTCGTTTTAAGAAGTAAAGTGGTGTAAATGCTTAAAACTACGCACAAACAATTATATCCTTTTAGGCGTTGGTTCTTTTGAATTTATTTTGCAATCAAAACACTTTACATTTTAACTAAACTATATCATACCTACTTTGTTTTTTGTTATGAACGTTGTAATTTTTCCCTTACGAGGTTACCAATACGGTTCGGTTAAAGGTAAAACGGTTGGTTCGCTGATTTCTCACTTACATTGCTATTCAGTTATCAGCATTTATATAACCTTATGGCTAATTCTTCAAAACCCTTGCTTGAGTTTGATTTATAGTTAACAAATCAGACTTATTCCTTTCAAGAAACATATTCTGTGGCAGTAGGTTGAGCAACAAGATCAAAGCCTAGAGACTGAGCTTTTTTGTGGAGATTTTTCACCATGCGTTCGCGGTGCTGTTGTTCATAGACCTCAAGACCAGGGTCAGCATACTGTCCAGCAGTAGTCCACATTAAGTAGAATAACCGTGCAAGCTTGTGTGCGGTAGCGGTAATCGCTTTAGGGGCACCCATGCGTCCACGTAATCGTCGATAAAAACCTCCGAGTGCAGAATTACTATAGGTTAAAGATAAAGCAGCCAGCCGAAAAGCATTTGCCGCCCGATTGACAACTGGGCGAGTCTGAGAACTTTTGATCTTATCGGAGTGTGATTTTTTGCCCAGGACATAAACCCAACCAAGAGGTAAAATGCTTGACTGTGAGAAATCGTTTTGGGTCTAATCCAACTTCTGACAAAATCGTCTGTACAGTTAATGCATCAAGACCATCAATCAGAGTAAAATCGACACCAGCCATACGGTAAAGATATTTACGCAAATTGAAATCAGGGTGGTTAGCAGTTGATTTTTTCTGCGTTTTTTCCGTTCTATCTGCTGGAACGCATACCCAATGCTCTCCACCGCCCAGGTCGATACCAGCCGCATTCTGATTAATTTGCTCCCATTGGGATGATGCTTTTGAGTGGGCTAAAGACTGATTTGCTCGTTGATTTGGCGGCAATTTCATGGATGCAACCTTAATATTATCAATTAAATATGTCCTGAAGAGGGGATGTGGTCAACAGATAATCTTTCAAACGGGATAGAAAACTTTTTTCCTTCACCAATGTCATCGCCATTTGCCCCAGAATCATGCTCCTAATCAGGCTGAAACACTATTATGCGTTCGATTTTAACTTGTCAGGACATTTATAAATATATCTGTGTCATGAGTCGGTAGGCGTAACTGTTTCTTTCATTCATCGCAGGTGGCGATCGCCGCCAATGGGGCTGCTTTCAAGAAACACTCTGCGTAAAACTTATGTAGCAAGGGTTGGAGAGGATGGAGTATTTTGCGTATCTTGAGAAATTGGGACAAGTTCATTTTGCGAGAGCATGAGCTTTTTTCCTCAGATTTTTTAGAACTTGCTCGTTGTATTTTTGCTCGTAGTAGTCCATGCCAGAGTCAGAATATTGTTCAGTGGTCGTCCACATCCGGTAGAACATACGTGCGAGTTTGTGGGCGGTAGCGGTAATCGCTTTGGGGGCACCCAAGCGCGATTATGATCGCTAATCAGACAATACTGAAGAATCTGTTGATACAACGATTCGCCTCTATGCAGAACCTTCTTTACCTACTTTAGTGAGAAATAGCAACAAGGGCAGTGAGCAAAGGAACACAACCCCGACTATCCGAAAGATGTCAGCAAAAGACATAACGGCAGCTTGTATATTAATTGATTGATTAATTAAGGCAAGTGCTTGTTGATGAACTGTTACAGAGTCCGTACCCCAACTCTGGAGTCCCTTAGTAAGCAAATCGAGGCGCTGATTCGTCTCTAAATTGTAAAGACTAACCTTTTCCACCAGCACAGCTTTGTGGAAGACCTCCCGGCCCTCAAGTATACTCGAGAGCAAGGCGATTCCAATACTGCCGCCCACCTGGCGGCTGAGATTGAAGAGACCAGACCCTGCTCCCACATCTTTCAGGGATAGTGGACTTAAAGCTGCTAAGCTTAGGGGAAGAACTATTAGGGTTGAAGCAGCTGCGCGTTCTACCAACAACCAAAATAAATCGTCTGTGCCAGTTTGCGGAGTGATGGAAGCCAGTTGAAACATGACCAATGTAATTCCCACAGTACCACCCGCCATAAGCAGCCTAGCATCGATCTTGGTAGATAGCCTGCCCACTAAAACCATCATGATAGCTGATGCTAAAACTCCAGGAGCCAGCAATAGTCCCGTCTGCATCGCCGTAAACTGGAGTACTCTCTGGCTGAAGATCGGCACAACAAAGAGCGTTCCAAAGGCTCCCATACTGGAAATTCCATTGTAAAGGCTTCCGGCTGCCAAGCAGCGGTAACGCAGAACTTTCAGATCAACAGCAGGGTTTTTAGTCGTGAACTCGCGCCAGATGAAGAGCCCCAAGCTACTCAGACCAACTACCGTTACGATTATGATGAAGCTGGATGAAAACCAGTCGCTCCTTTCCCCTTCCTGTAACACAATCTGAAAGCTGATCAGTGAACTCGCTAAAAACGCAATCCCAGACCAATCTACTACTTGGTTATGCTGTTTGCCCTTATCCCTGTCCTTTGGCAAAAATAACCAAGACATTACAACTGCCAACACTCCAAAAGAAAAGTTGATAAAGAAGACACAGCGCCAGTTCAGGTTATCTGTCAGATACCCCCCCAGGATCATACCAATGGCAGGACCAACCGACATCACAACCCCAAAAGCCGACTGGGCGATGCCCAGCTCTGCTTTTGGAAAGGTTTCGAATAGGATTGCTTGAGCTTTTGTATACAACCCGCCGCCGCACAAGCCCTGAACAGCGCGTGACATAATCAGCATTGATAGATTAGAGGAAAGACTACACAAAACCGATGCGATAGTAAAGCCAATCAGTGAAAATATAAAGTAGGTTTTGCGACCAAAGTAATTTCCTAGCCAAGCTGTCAAAGGAATCATGATAGCATCGGCGATTGTATTGCTTGTCTCGACCCAAGCAATCTCGCTAATTGTTGCTCCGAAAGTTCCTTGCATATTACTTATGGTAACGCCGAGGATACTGCCATCAATGACTTCGAGAACAGCCGCTAGGGAAACGGTGAATCCGATGACCCACTTTAGAGGTACCTGGATAAAGGTAGTAAACTGCATAGGAGTTAGTCATTTAGCCTTCGTATGAAAAAATTTAAATGTCATTAAGAAAATTCGTGCTTCCCACCGGAAGCGACAGCTGGTACTACCTTAAGACATCCAATCATTGATACCAGAGAAATTTCTCAAAAAAAGTGAGACTGTTGATCAGATTTGCACCTGATTTTAGTATTACGAACCTCAAGGCAATGTTCCGAGGTTATAAAGGCTGTTGAGGAGACTATAAAACTCCTTCCGGAAAAACCAGACCCAATTTTACTTGTCAATATTTTCCACAGAGTTACCAATTTAGAGCGTATCCACCCTGCCGATCCTTGTTCTACTAGTTCATAAATTTGGCGAAGATATTGTACTTCCAGTGTACTTATTTTCATCCATAGTGCTGAACTGCAAGTTCATGAGCCACTAAACTTAGATTTTTTGCAAAACACCGAAATGACGACTCGTGGAGACCTACCACGGAATTTCAGTGCCGTCATAAGCGAAGAATCGCCCCGACTCGGCTTGCGTTAGCCTCCCGATGACCTGTCTCAGTCCGCTAACGCTTTCTTGAACCGATATCAGCGCTCTCGATCCGCCTAGATCGGTTTTCACCCATCCTGGATGCAAGCTGGTAACTACTATCCCTTTAGGAGAAAGGTCGACCGACAACGTTTTGACTATCATATTCACTGTGGCCTTCGAGGCTCTATATGCATAGCGTGTACCGCTGTAATTTTGGGCAATGCTCCCCATCTGGCTGCTAATAGTCACAATGGTTTTCTTACGGCTCCGTGCCAACTGTTCGAGAAAAACTTGCGCCATCTTAAGGGTTGCATAGGCGTTGATACGCATGGATTTCTCCCAAGACTCATAGGTGACGTCAGCAAGAGTCGCGCATTTCTCGCCCCAGCCAGCATTGTTAATAAGGATATCTACGCTCTCCTCCCTTAAAAATGTACCTAGCCTTTCAATCTGCTCGTGATCGCCCACATCGAGGGCATGGAGGTAGACCGTATCAGGGTACTGTCGTTGAACTTTTTGCAGGACTTTAGCGGTCTTTGGGTTACGACAGGTCGCCAAGACGCACCACCCATCAGCGGCATACTGAGTGGCAAGCTCGAGTCCAATACCGCGACTCGTTCCGGTAATTAACACAGTACTCATCAATTACCTCCACGGTTCTCAAGTACCTGCACTTCACGGCCATTGTGCCAGTGTATTCCCCTGAAGAATTCGAAGTTCCAATCCATCTGTGCCGGTCTCGGCTGAGTATTGACGATGACCACCGGACGACTTCTTTCCACATAGTTCTTCCGGAAAAAAGCTTCGCTCGGGTTCTCGATTCTATCGATTGCTGAACTACTTATAGTCGTTATAGTCATTCTGAGAAACCTTTCCTTTGTGAATGGAGAGCAACCATAGCCCCAGAGCTATGCAAATAGTGCGTTTTTTCTTTAGAGTAATTCAAACTTATAAAGTTAGGGGCAGCAGATTTTTCGTTTTACCCTAACTTATAAATTACTCTAACACGGGGGAAAAGTAACGGTGCGATGTAGAAGTTGAGTGTCAGAGGACTAAATAAATCCTCATAAAGTGAGTGGAGAGCCGACTCTCAGGCGTGAAGTCTGTCTCACCGTCCCCAGGTAAAAGAGTCTCAAACTCCGGTCACGTTGGCAATAAGTAATGAACCCAACGGAATGCAGACCACGAAAGAATCCCAACCTGATAGCATAAATCGGGGCGGGACTAGGGGAAAGTCCGGAAGGGTTAACAGCAGTGAACTGTTGATGAAGCTTCGTCATTTTGCCAATAAGTGAAATCAGGCTGATACACTTCACTTAGACCAAAAGGTGCATGGGTGAATAAAAATAAGAATCAGCTTTGGGAGCAAGTTGAACCCCTAATAGGCGAGACCAGATGCGGCACTTTTGATTTTCGGGTAGGACAAGAACGATTAATTTTCTTTAAATTTACGCTGACAGTTGCTGACATTCCAGGAGTAATCCTCAATTCATATCCTCGAATACTAGCTGAGTCAAATACTATTTTTACTGGGATACGTTGTACCACCTTAGTAAAGTTACCAGTGGCGTTATCAGGGGGTAATAAGGTAAACACCGCCCCTGAACCTGGTGAAAAACTATCTATGTATCCACTGAAGGAGTGATTAGGGAAGGCATCTAGCTTAATTTTTACCATTTGCCCTGGCTGCATCCGTTTCAATTGAGTTTCTTTGAAGTTAGCAACTATCCAGTAGTTATTATCCACGATTACCATTAAGGATTGTCCTGTTTCGATCCTTTGTCCAGTTTTTACTGATTTGCGCCCTATCCTTCCCTGAACAGAACCTGTAATTTTAGTGTAGGTTAACTGTAGTTTCGCTTCTTCTAGATTAGCTTCTGCCAGATTGACATTAGCCTTTGCTGCCTCATACTCACTGAAGTTAATCGGGACTTGGAGATTGCCAGAGATAGTCTTCTGCAACTCTCCTTTAGAAGCAACCAAAGTAGCTTGCGCTTTGGTTACATTCTTAAGTGCTTGATTAAGCTTCGCTTGTGCTTGCATAACTTCCTGCTTAGCCAAATTTTTCTGAGCTTGAGCAACTTTATAGGCAGCGATAGCGCTATCCAACTGCTGATGAGAAATCGCGCCTGCTTTATATAAGTTGCTATAACGACGGTAATCAGCTTGTACTTTCTGCATATTGGCTTCTGCTTGAGCTAAGGTTGCTTGAGTAGCTAGCGTTCCGGCTTGTACTTCTTTGACTGCTGCTTGGGCGATTGAAACTTCTGCCATAGCACTTGAGACATTCCCTTTTGCCTGCTGTATGTCAGCCTCGGCATTTTGAGATATAAAATTAATCTTTGCCTGTGCAGCATCTGCTTGATATCGAGCAGTTTGCAAAGACGCTAGGGCTTGCTGTACTTTACTTTGATATTCCTTTGTGTCTAGCTTCACTAGCAATTGATCTTTTTGCACTGTCTGGTTATCGTCTACTAGTACTTCAACTACTGTGCCATTAATCCGACTACTGATAGGGTAAATGTTGCTTGTTACATAGGCATTATCAGTGCTTTCCTGTGTGAAAATATACTGCCACAACTGATAACCAAAAATACCAAAAAAAACTGCACTTAAACCCAAAATTAATAGAGTCAAATCCCTCCATTTTTGATGTTTGGGTAAAGAAACTTTTTCTGGCTTCAACTCAGGTTGTAGCAATATTGGTTCCTCTGCTTTGGAACTAGTATCATTTGTCGTCATTGATGCTATTTTCCAGTTTAGTGTCACATAATCCTTTCTTTGCCAGTTTTATAAAATTGTAATAGCATGAGCTGATGTAGCAAGCAGGTACAATTTACGATGGTGTGCCACCATTGCGATTATCTTTACAAAGTACCCGCCATCGCTTAGATAATTTTATTACAGAATAATTGGTTAGCTCTGGGATGAGACGTAACAAAATTTATGGCATATTACTAAAAATTATTATTCACTTATCAGTTCTAGAGCGTCTAAGCCGAAGCGCATTCAGAGTGAAAAAGCACTGTTCCAAAACTTATCCATTAATGCAACAACCTTCTGACCTACTATGTCAAATTGTTGTGATAGCGTGATTGATTTGGAAGCGATCACTCTTATCTTACTTAGTGCCATTCTACTAAAAGATAAAGGACAGAAGCAGGGGTATCCAAATGTGCCAAATTGGCACATTTAAATTAATGGGTTAAGGATCTGATTTTAGACTAAGGCATGAGGCGCAACGTAGAAAGTATGGCATCCGTGTTTTGGTCGAAAACCGTGATAATATTCGCTAAATTGATAATTTGTGGACTAGTAAGATTCCGAATTGGGGCACTCACTTATATTACCACTAGAAATACACGCGAGTGCATGAGCTAAAATTAGGGCACATCACCATATATTTTGTCTTGTTCTCTACAAAAAATATCTCAAATCATTATTTGCTGTATAGACTAGCTAATTCACAATCTTACATTTTCACCCGAAGAGCTAGCCACATAAAGGCTTTGATATAATTATCGGAGATATATAATAAGCTTCTAGTATGAAACGAATTACTTTTTAGATATCTATCCAAAGATAGATATCTAAAAGGGTAGCAAAAAGAATATAAATTAGACTAGACCTCTTGCATAAATCAAGAAAAGAGAGCTAGTTCGTAGTTGAGAAGTCCAGCAATCAGATTGCATCGTAAACCAAAGCGTTTTCTGCGATTACAATGTTGTTGTTTGAGGATGTGAAAAATCAACAAGAAGGCGGTAGATGTATTCGCCAACAACAGGTAGTTGAGCTAACAAGAGTGGATGTGTAGCTATAAGAATGAATTTTAGTGATTCCCTAATAGCCTTTATCAGCTAGACACAGCTGCGTTAGCGAAGCTCCTTTGAAAGAGGCTCGCTCAAAACGGATATTTGTATTTTTGAGTAAGCGTGCACTCATGAATGCGACCAACCCCATAGGCTGTTTAGGTTTCAAAAACTTAATATATGGTTCTCTAAAAATAATGCCCAGCCGTTTTCTCCAAATCCTCGCCGCCAAAGGCGTAAACCCAATATACGGCACTTGCAATTATTTATGAGTAAGTGCTTATAAGAGTTCAGGGAGGGTAGTTGGCAAGAGGTATATTGGAACGAGAACATTACAATTATGAAGAAGCAATTGCCCTAACAACCTAAGTTTAGCAAGCCACACAAGCACAATTAGTCGCAAATCTGATAGGTGGTTGGGTGAAAAAGAGCAACCAAATACCCACGCTGATTAAACTTCTTGGTTGGTCAAGGACGTCAAAAAATAGCTGTAAGTTGTTGCAAATCAAATGCAAATCAATAATTTTTGCTTATTTCACGCGGCATTATGCAACAAGTACGAATAGTGGTGATATTTTCGTGATCATCCAGAATTTCCTAAACGAAGTAACTTAGCGGAGCGGTCATTGCGATTGGTGGTGACCAAATATAAAGCCAGTGGTAGGTGAATTTTATACAAATTATAACCAAGCACTTAACAGGAGGGAGTTATGTCTAAAAGAGAATATTTTAGTTGTTGCCTTATCGGTCAAGGTGGTCTGCTTTTAGAGTGTGCAGAATTTCTTTTGGAACGAGGACATGATATAGTTGGTATCATCTCAACAGATTCAGTAGTAAAAGATTGGGCAACTAACTATCAAATTATCTGTATCGACTCTATAAAAAATTTACTTTCAATATTCCCTTTGTCAGAGGTTGATTATCTGTTCAGTATTGCAAACGGTGAAATTGTAAGTGAATTAATACTCCAAAGTATTCGTAAGTTTGCTGTCAACTATCACAATGCTCCTCTGCCTAAGTATGCTGGTGTAAATGCAACATCCTGGGCAATTTTAAATAAAGAAACATACCATGGAATCACCTGGCATATAATGACAGGTACTGTGGATGGAGGAGATATTCTTAAACAATCTATCATCCCAATAGACGATAATGAAACAACGTTAACTCTTAATCTAAAATGTTACGATTATGCTTTAAAGGCATTCTATGAACTTGTAGATGAACTTGCTAAAGAATCATTCACAAGAACCAAGCAGGATATAACTCAGCGCACCTATTATTCTTTAAAGAAACCATGCCCAGGAGGTGGTTTAATTTCCTGGGCTGAGCCAGCAGAGGAAATTGACAGACTATGTCGTGCATTAAACTTTGGCGCTTATCCCAGCGAGTTAGCACTTGGTGTAGCAAAGTTCATCTTGGGAGATGAAGTATTTGTACCGCGGAATTTAGAAATTACTGATATTTGTTCTGGCAGTTTACCTGGAACGATTGTTTCTATATCTAATAAATTTGCCCAAATTGCCACTGGAACAAAGGATGTTATTTTATATGAAGTTTCTAATCTCACTGGTCAATTCTTAACTGTAACTGATTTAATAAAGCAATTCAGACTCTCTGAAGGTTCTTGCTTACCTATACCTGATAAAGAGGTTTTAAAAAAACTTGCCAACATTGTCTCTAATTGTTCTCCTCATGAAAGCTTCTGGGTTAAACGATTGATAACGGCAGAACCTACACAATTACCATTTCTGTCTTTTATAGAAAAACCATTACATAATAAATTAGTCTCAAAAAATTAT
The DNA here is from genome assembly GCA_024239075.1 of Fischerella sp. CENA71. Lineage (GTDB taxonomy): Bacteria > Cyanobacteriota > Cyanobacteriia > Cyanobacteriales > Nostocaceae > Pelatocladus. The sequence goes on from JANBVI010000061.1 coordinate 22,345, forward strand.
AGTGTTATTCAAAATACTACTATTTCTCTAGATTTAAAGAATGCATTAATAGCTAGATTTGGAGAAAATATACATCTTCAATACATACTTTTAACTACTTGGCTCATTTATTTATATAAGCATAATAATTCGTCTTCTTTTGTTATCCGCTTTAGTAATTCTAATGTAAAGCAATTTATTGACGGATTAGACAATTTATTTGCTAGTCATGTACCGCTTACCATTTCCTTTGACAAGGGTATGACATTTGAAATTGCCCTACAACTGGTTATTCAAGAACTGAATATAATAAAAAAACATCATTCTTATCTGCATGATATTAATTTACGTTACTCTATTTTGCGTAATAATTATCGAGCTATTCCATCGTCAGTTGTTATCACTAATAACCTAGCAAATTTTAAACCTTCAAGTGATAGTGTAATGACAATTGCTATTCATGAAGAAGGAACTCAATTTTGTCTGTTCATTAATAATGTGTTGTTAACAACAGATAACTATCAAAACAAAATAAAAAATGTATCTGAACACATAATTACGCTATTAAATGCAGCCATAGAAACTCCGCATTTTTCGATTTATAGACTTCCTATTATTACAGCAGCTGAAAAGAGACAAATAATTTCCCAATGGAATAATACAAATATTGTCTTTCCACAACTAAAATCTGTTAACCAACTATTTGAAGAACAAGTTAAACGGACGCCGAATGCAGTTGCAGTAAAATATGATGGGCAGCAATTGACTTACCAAAAACTTAATGAAAGGGCTAATCAACTAGCGCACCATCTAATGATCCCGATAGTTTCTCGACTTAATCCTCTAATAAAACGCACACCTACACCTTTACTTTTTATCTTATTTCCCAGTGGATACTATATCATTAAATGTATAAATATTTTTGCTTTACTACTTAACAATCAAAAGCGACGGATGATCGAGGACAAGGAAAGCCAACGTTGGTTAGACAGTCTAGATAAGCGCCATATTAAAAATATTTTGGCTCAACCCACCTTCGAGCGCGCTCGAAGGGTCGGGTAACGTTGGGGTGTTCCCACCCCGCAGTCCCCGCGCGAACGGCTCGTGACTGTTACCAATCAAGCCGAGAGAGCCTCAGTAACTTCCCAGTCGTTAGGCGTAGAAGAAAGCTTCTGTTTGCTCTATTTGTTGCTGTGTATGGTCTGGTGGCAGGCTTGGTGTAGCCAAACTAAGTCCTGTTAGAGAGTCATTACCGCCTTGATGCACAGGGATTTTATGATGTAGATGCAGTGGTTCACCATTGTAAATAGACTCACCACATACTGGACAAAAATGCCCTTGTTTATCTGCCACTTTGAGGTAGAAACTATTGTTGGCTATTGTTGGCAAATCGGGTTTTACCGAATTTAGTGGCTCTGTCTGACCTTCGATTCAATGTGTTTAAAAATGACGGAGGGGCACCCCAGAAATTCGCCGATTGAATCGGCGAATTCTCTGGGGACCCCGGCGGAGCCTTTATATATATTCGACAAGTCCACTGATTGATTCGTGTGGTGGCACGGAGCAAAGCTTTGCTCCGTGCTAGAGCGCCAGTCCAGTAGAAGGCGTAGATATAGCGTAGCTGACACCAGGTGCAAACTAAACAGTTTAGTTTAATAGCTTGATATCGCTGTTATATCGTCAAAACAAGCGATTGAGCCTGTTATAGCAAACTTTATGCAGCAACAGATTCTATTGGTAACCGCTCATCCATATCCAAATTAAAAGTACCGTAGGGGTTAACATGACCCCAAATTAATGGCGAAAGCGCTCGCAAATCCTCCTGCTTCATCGACTTCATCCATTCAGGTTGCGATCAAACTTGCTGAATCATCAAGGTATTAATATACACCAACGAAATCTGCAATAAGTGCAGTGATAACACAGCCAATTCTTGGTCTTCTAAACGATTCGTCGCAATCGTAGCGAATGTGCCACTCAGTCATTAAATTTTGATCCCAAGCACCAAATTTTTTGGAGTCAGAAGCACAAGCAGTCGTCCCCTCTCCCCAAATTTGGGGCATTCTAATATCGAAAATAGCATTGGCAATGCTAGCAATGGCATTACGTAACTGTTCTTTATGAATAAAACGACGTTTGACATACAATAAATCGTGGTAATTTCCGCCAGCAGTACCACTGCTTAAACGTTTTAATCCCGTATTAGGTAATCCTCTATCTAACATTTCAAGAGCATCGTTCAGTTGTTTCTGTAAGTCAGAAATAAATAACTCGACATCAGATGGTTGTTTGAGGGCTTGGAAATAAAACGTGCGTTGCTCATCAAAATCTGTTGGTAAATCCTCTTCTGGATTACGATAGCGGTTTGCTCCCACTACCCAGATTTCTTTACATCTAAGCTTATCTCTTAAAGCTTGAAGTACGCTTAATTCATAATTAATGCGATTAACTTTAATTTCACCATCGCTTTCGGTTTCTAGAATTAATTCTTGCCAACCAGGACGTAAAATTCCTTCAATTGGTATACTTTCTCCAACATCATAATAACGCTGTTTACTGTCAGCATACTTCTTGAGTAATTCAATAGCCTCAATTACTGGACGATGTATCTCGTTATTTGAACGAAACTCTAATTGATTTAAAATTAAAGGTAATATCTGGCGATAATGTCTACCATAAGAACTACGCATCACCGTATATACTTTTTCACGGTAAGCATTTCCTGTTGATTTATATTCTTTTACCAAATTCTTAAGTGTCTCTTCGCTGACAACCAAACTCAACCAAAAGACGCTGCACGGACTGGCGGTCGCGCTCTCTGTACCTCAGGAGTTTTTAGAAGCTGTCAGCAAAGGCAAAGAGGTTCAACTTGTCCAAGGTGTGAAATTTTGTCCCCACTGTTGGAGTCCGGGTAATGCTGTTGACCCTATTTGGAGTCATGCTCAAGCTAAGTTTTGCTATCTCTGCGGTACGCAACTGCGGGCTAGTTGTGCCAATTGTGGTGAGTTGATGGTGTCTAGTAGACATCGCTTTTGTCCCATCTGTGGTCATCCTTATAAAAGCAGTGTACCTGCTGCTCAAACTTAAGCACAGCAAGGTTTAATAGCTTTAGTTCCAGTTTTTATTAAACTAAACAGTTTAGTTTGCCCTTGGTGTCAGCTACGCTATATCTACGCCAAGATATGAGCCTATCAAATATATTTTGGCTCGACCCAAGGATTGATGAGCGTTCCCACGTGGTGGGAACGCGAGGGCACCGACATTTTATTATTTGGAAGTGCCTTACTGTAACTGACAACGCCTATGCCAAACGTTCATACAACACAACAATCGCTTGGCATTGGAATTTGCCGACCAATGGTCGGCAAACATTTTTATATATCCCCAATCGGAAAGCGATCGCTCTCAACTAAGGCACTTACTCGTAATAAGGGATCTCCAAAAAATAAAATGCCCAGCCGTCGCTTTCGCCTAAGAGGCGAAAGCGCCTAAATACTTGGGCGGATGCCAAAATATATTTAATATGGCTGGGCATTTTATTTCTTGGAAAGGCCTAAAAGCAAGCGCCGTAGTAAAGACTAAGCTTAGGGTACAATAATAATGTGGATGCGATCGCGCTTAAAAGTTTATTGAAAATAGCCAAGATAAGCCTGAAATTCAACGAGCGATGGCACTTAAGATTTGTAGAGCCTTCTCTAGACCAGAATCGCGCCCAGCATTGAGATCTTTGCTCTGTAACACCGAAACCAAGATGTTTGGTGGAATGCCTGTCACGTCAAAAAACTTGCCATCCTCTGTGAGGAAGAGTTCGTTAGGAAGACCGAACTGCCATCCGTTAGGTAACTCGCGCTCGAGCACATCAGAAAAGACGCCTTGGGTATTCTCGCCCACACGAATTACTTGGGGGTCACGCCCCATTAACCTGAACTTCCCCCCAAGAAAAAAGAGCTAACTGTTAACCAGAGCGGGTTTCAAAGTTTTTTGATTCGCTCTTACTGGGTACAAATTGCCAAAGGGGCTTGCGGAGCGAACTTGAGGCGTTGACCCCCCAATTTTTAGCTTACCCTAGTTGTACCAATAATTCCAGACCATACATGGGTACACTTATTGTTACGTTAAGAGCTAAATTGATTGTACAGTAAGGCTTACGAGCTTTTTTAGTACAAATGCACGGGGGAAGTTCAGATTAGAAAGGTGCAGAAGTTGAGCCGTCATGGTGACCCCAGAACGTTGATGATTTATGATGATAATCGGAATAAAGACCTGTGGGAGATGTCGGAGTTGTTAACGGGAATGTTGAAGGACTCCGAGTAAGGAAAAGTTCTTAGTGAACTAATTTAACTAGAAGCAATTCTCTGCTGAATCTCCAACGCTAGCGTGTTTTGAAAATCAGCAAGTTTCTTGAGAAGATTTTTAAATGCATTAAAGGAATCATTATGCTGACGTAGCTTTGATTCCTGATATCGCCAACAAACGTCAAGCAGAGATGCTAAATTTTTTTGAATGTTGTCCTCAGTCCAAAAGTGATCATTAGATTGGCTAGCAGTATAAAGCCAGGTGAGGCTATCAATGCGAAGTTCCTCAGCAGCTGGCTTCAACAGAAATGCCACAAAATGCAACGCACACCCTGGTTTATCCAAGTGTTGTCTAGCCCATTTCTCGTAAATTTTATGCATTTGCTTGATAATCGGCTTATGAGCTATTGCCCACATATTGTTAATACTGGAGTTTAAGCCTACTAAATAACACCATAACTCCTCTAAACCGTACTGGCGGAGTCTTGGGTCAAACTCCCAATTGGGTGAAGAGAATGCAAAATCTACCATTGCATGACATTCTTGAATAAATCTGTCAGAAATAGGTTCAGAATTAAGGCCAGTAATAAACCACTCCGTCAGAAATTTTTCAATCCAGTGATTCTCTTCCATTCCTAAACTAAGGATTGGCTTCCAAAAATCCTCCGGTTTTTCTGTAGTGGGCAATTGCAAAATTAAGGGAGCAAGATGCTGAGAAAGCCACTCATTCCAAGTACTAAGTGTTCGGTCTTTCTCAGGAAATTGAAGAGAATATTTGAGCGATTCTTTCCAAAACGTAATCCATTCTTGACGCTCAGTTCTACTGATTGCCTGATCTAGTGAAGGTAGCCAAGCATAGGCAGCTTGAATTAGCCTAAAACTTAAGCGAGGAAATTGGCTAGGTGTGATATCTCCAAAGAAACTAGGTTGGCTGTAATTTTGGTGAGGTTTCTTGTCTGCTAGTTCTTCCCAAACTTGGGTTGCTACTTCTTCCCAACTAGGTAGATTAGGAGAAATGAGCTTGTCCAAAAAAGCTTTTATTTCTCGATGTCGTTCAACCTCGATATCAAATGAGGATTCCAAACCATAACGAGTGCTATCCCACTTCCATCTTACTGCTGCCCAACGAAAAAGTAGATGTTGGAGTCGCTTAAAGTCTTCATAAAAAGAACTCCTAAATTTGGCAACATAAGCAAAGACAGTACTGACAACTGCATAGCGCGAGCTTGTAACCAACAACACTACACATTCTCGCCATTTATTAGAGTCTGAAAATTTAGACCAAATAAGTGGGATTACTTGGGCACAGAAAACATCCCACTCCAATTCCATACTGCTTTCTTCATGACCAAATTTGCTCCCTTTTGGAGGGTCGTGGATAATTTTGATAAGTTGCTCAAAGCACCATTGTTCTTTTTCTGGATATTTTTGAAGCCAGTTCCAATGCAACTGAATAAGAACGGCTATGCCTCCACAAATACTGTTCTCAATGTCATATAATCCAGACCCATCTTCCACAGATGGAAATCCAGCCATTTGTTGAAGGATATTCCAAAACTTCTCAAGCTGTTCATCTTGTAGTGGTTGACCTGCATTAAGGATTTCTCTACAACGAAAAGGAAAAGACAAAATTTTTATCCGACGCTCAGAGTCTTCTCTAAAAGCTTTTTCCTTCTCGCTTAATTTGTTAGGAGCTTGAAATACCCAAAAATCACCATGCTCAGGGTAATTCTGAATTCTGTAATTATCAATGTTGTACCCGTCAACAAGTTCCTCTAAAAACCATTTTAGTTCATCTTCTTTGGAATTTTCTTGAAGGCGTTTGAGCCAGTTTGAACGAATTTCCTCAAAAAAAGTTCGCATTTCTGGAATATTTAGGAAAAAGCTTTGTGACCATTTATACAAACCTTGTTTTCGGTGAGGTAGTTCGTACCACTCGCGAACTAATTTGATAATCTGCTCGTTTTGCCCCAACCAAGTTATCGTGATAGTTATATCCGACCCAGACAAAGGTTGATGTCGGGATTCCCAAAGATAAAATTCAGGAACTGTAAGCAGCGACCGTAGAGGTTCTTGGACAAGAAAAGATGATTTGCGAGCTACTGCACTTAGCAATCCTGCAAATGCTACAGAATTAGAGCGTTGCAGGATTAACTCTATCGCATTATTAATTGGTTTATTTTCATCAATTTCGTTGTAAAGCCACTTTTCTAAGACCATCAAAGCCACAGTTACTGGATATGGACAAGAGTTATAGTTGCAGTACCAGTAATAGACGTTTTGATTACCAAGCCATCGATGTTCATTACCTGCTAGAGTAATCGATACATCAGGGACAGTTTGATTCTCACGTCGCCAAATATCTGCCCATCTTTCTGTTGCAAAGTTAATTAAGCGCAGGATTAATTCCAGTCCTTCTGTAGGCTGATGCTTAATGAAAAAAAGTAATGGCCCTTGAGTATAAAAGGGAGGATACCACTCTCTATCGCACGCAATTCCCAATTCTTGCCGATGGGCGCTCGGTTCTTCTATTAACAGGGCAAGAAGGACTTCGCGTGCAACGCTTGGGTTGGCAATAATTAGTGGATAGATAGCATCTGTTGTTAAGCAGACCTGGCGAAATGCAGAGTGTATTTTCTGACTAGGGCCGTCCGTCCAAGCAACGGGTTCCTGTTCCTCCTCATCTCCGAATTCCCAGCTAAAGTTTCTGAAGATTATTGGATCTATTTCCTGCTCATCTATCCTTGACCAGGAGGATTCATCAAGTTCTAATTCATAGGTTCCATATTCTGGATCATCAATAATTCTTTTAATAAGAGGTTCGGATTGAGTTTCTGTTTCAGTCTTTTGTGCTGTGACTTCTTTCCTAGCACTAGCTTTTAGTGCAAAATTAGCTACACCGTCAGGAAGTTCATAAACTCCTGCAAGTGCAGCATGATAAATTTTTTTACTTAAATCATCTTTATCATAAAAAAATCTGCCAGCTTTTGTGGACTCTAAAAGTCTTTCAGCAGTGGCTAAAGCTAACTCGGCAGCTTCCCGGCGCAGTGGCCATTTTGTATCCAATCGTCGTAGCCATGTGTTTGCTATCTCTGCAATATATTCAGGTGCTAGTTCAATGACATCTGTTAAATGTCGGTGGAGAAACTGAAGTATTGGCAACCAATAGGGAATGTATGGAATCCGTTGTATTGTAGCGGCCGTGGTTTCCAAGTCTGAATCAAGTTGGGAAGCAATGGCCAAAATCGCAGGATTAGGTAATGTGGCAATGAAAAGGAACCTGGCTAGTAACCGACGTAAAAACAAACCATCGTTTGCAGCTAAATCAGTCCAGATACGCTCTAAAAGTGGAAGTGGGTTGGCAGCGAAAACAACGGCTTCCAATAGTAAGTCCGAAGTTAAATCAGGAGTATTATCGTCTCCGCACAAAGAAACTAGTGCAGAGCGCCATTGTGCCGTATCTTCATTTTTCTCCAGAAGATGAAGTCCGTAAAGCCTTACAGCGCGATGCCAAAGAGGAGAAGAGACTCGATGTTTAATATAGTCCCGTAGGTTGTTTTTTTGTCCTAAGAGAACTCGCTGCCTTGCCCAATCACCATAGAGATCATGACAAAAAGATAGGCACTCTTCTCGTTCTTGACAGAGGTGATCTCTAATTAAACTGTCTACTTGCGCTAAGTCAGAAATAGAAAATGCGTCAGTTGGCGTTTCAGCTTCCAAATTATCTGCCTGCTTTTCACCCAATGATTTTAGTAGACCAGCTCGCATTCTAGCATTGGGCTGTTTACAAACTTCTGTCTCCCAAAACCATTCAATCAAGTTAGATTCTCCAACCCACTGAGTAGTATCCACAGAGCCGCCAGTAGACAATTTTGTTGCTAGTAAGTCAAGGACTTTTGGCTTGAACAATAGGGACTGTAGTTGAGGTTGAAAATTTAAACGTTTCAAAGCAGGAAATGTTTCCCAAACTGGTTCAAAGTCATTAATAGAAGGAGCGCCAACTTGAAGCATTTTCCAGTCTTCAGTCAAGACATTGGCGCGTGCCAAAAGCATTTGAACTCTGTTCCACTCTTCTAACTGGCAAGGAATAAGGAGTCGCCAAGGGCTGTCCTCCACATTTAGTCGAAGTGTATGAATTAGCACAGATAAATTCTGAAATGAAGCTTCCGAGAAGATGCGATCTAGTCCATCAATTACCACATAGACGCGAGGAGCAGAAACAGCAGCTAGAACATCTCGAAGCGGAGAAGATAACCCTAAACGATTCTGAAAAGATGAAAAGTCTGGAACATCAAAGCTGCTAGCCTTCCACCAGATGGTTTTGTTAGCATTCTGTTCTTTTTCAGCCCAAGATTTAGAAATTACAGTTTTTCCACAGCCTGAAGCCCCCAAAAGAACAACTACCTTGTTGTTCTCAAAAGCTGTTTCTATTGCTTCTAATTCTACTAGACGAGAAATAAAAATTTTATTACCAATTCTGTCTGGGATTATTGTGAGATTTTCTCTTGTTTGTTCTATAAGTTTTATCCAATCGGTTTGATAATTTGGAGAACTATTAGGATGAAAAATAAATTGAATCTGGACATTACCATCACCGATTGCAGCCTGCATTCCACCACCTAATATGGAACTATCAGCCTGCTGCTTAATATTTGGCTCAGGCGAGGGTAGTGGACTAGATTCAGGTTGCTCTGACTGATTCATTAGCTTATCTCACTAGAATCCGAAGAAACTTTTAGCAACACCTAGCCAACCAGGTAGTTCCAGCAAAATTGGTTTGACATTCTCCCAAAGGTTTTTAGTTGATGCCACGCTTTCACTGGCAGTTTTCAGTGTTTCTGCCATCCGTTTGAGATTACCAGATGCCAGCTGTTTATCAGGTTCAGGAGCTTGAGCTTCTTCTTTAGCGGCTCCTAGATATTTGAGTGACTTTTCTTTAACTGCTTCTGGTAGTTCTGAGTTTGCACCTACTAATTGTTCTATCTGCGCTAACATCCGAATTACATCTTCCTGATTTAGCTGTTTTTCACCAGATGCGACTACATTGGTCTCCATTGTTTGCTGGTTTTTGTCGCCCTGCGCCGTTTGCATACCACCGTACACATTACCGCCGCTTACATTTTGGGAAATTCCACCAGGATTATTAGTCATTATATTTATCTTGTCTACTTAGATGCTTGAATAAAAATTGAGTATAGCTCACTAAGACAAATCCAGTGACGGTATCAGCTACATCAAAGCTCAGATTTTCACGGCTCAAGCCTTCGATAAATTTAAAGGCGACGGGATTGGCGATCGCCCTGCGTGAGTTAGTTGTATCTTCCTAATTCCGTTTGAACTCCATCTGGGCGAAGTGATCTTGCAGCAATTTGTGGATGAAGCGGTAGCGACCACCTACACGCTGGAGGAATAATCGCTCGGTGCAGTAGTTGAGAAATCGGGCGTAGTTCCAATTGGTCTGGTGTTCCTAATTCAAGTTAATAATTTATTGATTGTTTTTATTCCAATCATCTAAAGCAGCAATGACAAAGCTGGCTGCGGGATGGCTGAGGGCTTGTTCTAGAGCCGCCGTACCACCAGCCCTCAACGCGCTGATTGTTTTGTGCATTAAAGTTGGGTTATTTTCGATGCGTTGCGTGGCTTCTGCTGCCAGTGCCATTTTTCCTGACATTGTTTCAGTAGGATAAGACTGGCTTAATTGCTCTAGCAATGCCTGAATTTCGGCTGCGGCTTCTGCAAGGGTTTGTTTTTGCTCTGATTGAGAAATATTTTGATTAAATATTTGCTGACTGCCAGATTGAGCAGTGTCAACAAAGCCACCAATGTTTGCGTGACTTTGATCATATTTAGTTCTATAAGTTTCGTTACTCATATTTTGCTGATTATTGTTACCTTGTGCTGCTTGCATTCCTCCCCCAATCTGGCTGTTATTTACGCTTTGGTTAATTCCACCTTGATTCGGATTCATTGTACCTACCTCTTGTATTTGTGTACTTGAATAAAAATTAGGACGTTGTAACGCTTGAGTAACAAAATTTTCTAAACTACGAATTCTGTCATCTTTTTCTGCTATTAGGGCTTTTAATTCTTGCTCCGCTAACGCTTTAATTTGATGATAAATTTCAAAATATTCTGCACTCAGTTGGGACTTATCAGCCTTTGCTGCGGTTTTGGCACGAAGTAAAAATTTATCTTCACCTCGCACTTCCATACCGACAATTCGCAGGTCAGCTTCCGGGTGATTCTCTGCTAACTGCTTAAAGGAAATTGCGATCGCTCTGGGGTCAACGCCTTGGTTATGGTAAAGGTCGAGGGTGTCAAAAATTGGCTTAATGAAATCTCCAAACTCACCATCTGCAAAGACCTCCTGCCTGTTATCCGGTTTCCGATAGGGGTCTGGGTTATCTGTTGTGGGGAGTCGCATATAAACGTATTCACACCGCACACCATCAAATTTGGTATCAGTGGTAATACCCCAATCTTGAATGTAAGCTCCTGTGAGAGTAGCTCCTGTTAAATCAGTTCCATTAAGTTGTGTTTGTACTAATTTCGCCCTGGTTAAGTCTGCATCTTGCAAGTTAGCTTGGCTCAGATCTGCACCAATAAAACTTGCATCTACTAAGTTGGCTCCTTGAAAATTGACTCCTCGCAAATCTTCACGGTCAAAGTTTTTTTCTTGTCCTTGACCTGTAACCAGCACTTGACGCATTTGTGATTTTTGCAGGTAAGTTTTTCCTGGGCGTACACAGATCAGCATTTTAACTTGCTTGAAACAAGTACGAATAAGAATAGCATCTCGGAAATCACTCCTTTCGAGATTTGCGTTGCGGAAATCAGCATCAGTTAAATTAGCTTTGCGGAAGCTAGTCCCACCTTTAGTAATAAAGCTAACTAAAAAATTCCGAAAAAAAACATTTTGCTGTTCATTCTTAATGATGCTTCTTGCCAGATAATCAATTAACAAAGCTGCTATCGCAGCTACTATTAAAGCTACTGTAATTCCACCAAATGCTACTGATTTTGGCGTAGCTAATACTGCTGCCATCACTGCTGTTGTTGGTGCTGCTACCACTGTTGCTATTACAGTTTTCTTATCTTTTATAGTTAGGCTGGTAGCTACGGTCACGATAACTACAATAAAACCTAGCTCTATAGCTGTAATTGCTCCAGCTACGCCTACTGACAATGCTCCTAATGAATCTTGTGCTTTTAGCCAAATTGCAAGAAATGTGCCTATTATTGCTCCTACTAGCGTACCTATAATAGAAACAGAAACTACAGCAAAACCTAAACCTTTTTTATCAATAGTAAAAGACAAACTCGCAATTATAATTAAAGCTAGGACACCTGGAATAATACTGTAATAATAATTTTTTTTAATAAAAAAGAAATCTGTAATCCAAATACCAGGAAAGGCGGCAGTAAATCCTCCTAGAAAGGATAGCAGTAATAAGATAATTTTTAAAAAAACCTCCCTATGCTTTGGCAACCCAGCTGTAGCACCATTAAAAAATGCTCCCTTTAAATTAGCAGCAGTAAAATCTGCCCCTCGGATATCTGCACCACTAAAAATTGCCCTCTCAAGGTTTTGATTTTTGAAAGAACGACCTCTGAGATTTTGACCGGAGAAATCCTGGAACATGGCTAGGCGCTGTATACAAATTTCTTTTTTGGATACAGATATACCATGACCAATTCCAGATTTTCAACGGTTTAAGTTAATTTTCTATTTCTAACGCCTGTTAGCATGATTTTGTTAATTCTCTAATAATAAATGGCTATTTATCGGCTGCAAAATTATTGGTGTCTACCGGACACCATCTAGACACTTGGTGTCTGGGTTGTGTCTGGGGTTGTGTCTGCTAGTGTCTTGCTACATAAGGGTTTGAGGCTTTTGTATCTGTGGTGTCTGGTGAGGAGTGTCCGCGAAAAAAGTGGGTTTTTGGGGGCAGACACTCCTCACCAAAAGCAGTCAAATTTGATTGAGTTTGATAACACCGTCGCCTATCCAGTTGGCTAACCCTGCACCCACAATTTCATACATCCAGGCCTTGATTTGCTCAACAGTAAATCTTTCACCGTTCACTTTAAAGTTGCCCTTAAACTCTCTTACATCGGCTGTCATTCTCTCAGTTCGGGTGAGATATTCATACAACTTTTGCGCCATTGGTGATAGCTTATTTTTTTCATTTGGGGTATCACCAGTCTTGCCACCGAGATTAAATTCCAGTTCATAAATGCGTTCTAAAGTGGCTTTATCTATGGGTGGCGATTCATCAGATTTCACCGATTTATGAACCCTAAAATCAATCCGCTTGTGGTCAAGTTTAGGTAGTTCAATTGGCAACCATTGACCATGCCCTGGTAGTTTAATTTTCCCCATACCCGATGCTTTAGCCTCTGTAGTCACCGGGTCAATTTGTGCAATTAACTCAATCTCTAATAAAGCCGCATCCCTCAGTTTTGATAACCCTTTAGCTTTGGCTAGTATTTCCATCGTCCGGTCATGGGCGACAAACAAAGGAATCATTAATTGCTTGCGGCTTTCGGTCATGGCACAGCGAAACCATTTACCAATAAAATCTGGGTCAGGTTTCCAGTTGTCGGGCGCAGAGAGTGGCATCGGCTCAATAATATGATCTGTCCATGTGGTGAACTCCTCACAAATCACCGATAACTGTTTCCCAGATGCCCTTAAATGCTGTGTCCATTGCTCCTCAGTCATGCCCGACTCACGGTAAGCAGCGTAGCGCAATCGCATCTCATCCATGTACCATTGCATGAATAGGGCAATTTCCCTGTAGCCAGTAATCAGCCTTACCCCTCGCCATTCAACTTCAGTCCCGTGAGGGTCTAAAGCTACAACATCCCATCCGGCGTTTACCTTCTGCCAGACAATCTCTCTAGTCGTCCACGACTTACCCGAACCCATACCCCCAAACAGTAAAGCAGGGTAGCCAATAGGGTTTTTCATCCATTGGTATTTGTCAGAGTTGGCGATGACTGGCTGCTGTGCTTTCTCCTCCACTGTTCCCGGTTCACCGTGTGGTAGCTGTGCCTGGGGTGGGTGAAACTTATCGAAGCTTGCACCCCCATCTAGTAAATGCCCAAGGTTAGCTTTCAAGTAGGGGTAATGTTAGGGTAGCTGCTATGAAGTGCCAACTACCCTACCATGTAGGCATGTGGGCAGAAACAGGAGGTGGAAAGAGTACAGCGATTTCTAATGTGATTGGTGGCATGATTCAAGAATTAGGGGGAGCGCCAACAATAAGAACTACAATACCCAAAATAGATGTAGACACAGCCAAAATATTCCCCCACGTTGACTGGCTGGGTGTTCCGAATTCTGTTTTTGGTTTGTTAGAAGCAGCGTTAGAGATTCAATACCGCATCCACGTCAATGAACAAGCGTTCTTAAAAGGGGAGGAGATAAAAGATTTTGACCCGATACTATTTTTCATAGATGAAATCAATTTAATATTTACCAGATGGAAGTCTATAAACGAAGCAGATTTAGAGAATGTTCTAGATCGCTTTGCAGACACTTTGTCAGGGGAAAGATTGGAATACTTCAATCGATTCATGAGGATAGAGTTAGGCAATTACAAGCAGCAGTTTGCTAAGAAGTTGCTATTGTTCATCTGGCAGACGGGGCGAAGTCTCAGGGTGAAATCGTTGATAGCTGGTCAAAACCTTCAGCCAGGTAGTTTTGGGATGATGGTTAATGATTTGGCCAACTGTGCTTACATCAGTTTTGGTGACAGTATCAGGAGTTGCCAAAAATACAAGGTTCGTGACGTTGATGCTGATTTAATTTCTAAAAATAGCAATCTCCTGCAAAAGGCACTAAAAACCAATCCACAGCTAAAATACACCGCTTTGTATTGTCCCACCCAAGGAGAAGCATTTTTTGGCACTCTTCCCCCTCCAAATTACTACGAATGGGATAAAGAATTAGTGCGTCCAAAACTGTCCAAACTGATGTCCAATGGTGCGTCCAATTGGACAGAATCTAGAGAAAATGTCCAAGTGCGTCCAACGCCCGACAGATTACAGAATAAGGAATTTGGCGTTTTTAAGGATGCGTCCAAGCTACCCTCTAAGTTTCAAAATCTGTCATATGAGGCATACCTCCAATTATGGCAGCGGCTACCCAAAAAGACAGACTCGTGCGTTCACAAAATGTTGGCATATGAGCAAGTTTTTGAAGTGTCTCGCAGTAGCGATCGCAAAGTCGTCTCAGATTTTATTGATTGGTTGGAACGGAATTTTAGTTGAGGAAAATAGGGAATCAATGCGATCGCACTACACTACATACACACATCATCATCAGCCAGGGTACATTTACTTAATGGAGGCTCTTGGCTATCACGGCTTGATTCCTGGCTGTTTTCTCCGTCGTTGCAAAATCGGATTGAGCCGGAATCCACAGCTGCGCCTTCAAAAATTTCATGATAACCAACCGCCATGTGACATAAAAATCTTGAAAACTATTTACGTCAAAGATATGGAAGCAGTTGAGACAGAACTGCATCGTCAGTTCAACAGATGCCGGGTGAAATTAATCAAATCAAGGGAATGGTTCGATTTAACGCCTTGGCAGTTTGCAATGGTTCATTGGGCAATGAGCCGCTGTGATTCTCGCTCAAATAATGGCAACCTATTAGTATCAGTAAAGTTGATTTTGGCTTGCTTATTAGTACTGGCAGGAGCGGGAGTGATGCTAGGGCAACAACTAAATCAGCAGGCGCAGCAGTCAGATGTGGAAAGTCAAAGGTATCTAGAACATTATTAGAACTCGTTGGGTGGGATGGCTAACAATGATTCCAACAAAAGAACATTTTTCTGAATAAGGAAACAAAAACATGAAAAATATCATTGATTTAATTGTTGCTGAAGCTAAGAAGTTGAATGATGAAATTAAAAAATTACGACGCCCTTGGATGCGACACAAAAAACAAGAAAGCGCCTTAATAGACTCAGCGAATCGCACTGTTGACGTATCGAATCAACCCAAAAGGCTGGACTTGTTTTCCAGTCAAATGAAACCCTCGCTACTGGGCAGTAACCACGCGGCATGACTTGCGGATGGCAAACGCCATAATAAATTACTTTGAGCAGTTGGGAATTATCTTGGATTGTGGAGGTAGCGAATACAAAAATTCGGAGGCTATTGTCAGCTTTCAGTGCGATCGCAACAACAGAATCGTGTTAGCCGAAGAATTAAATGAGCATAGTGAAAAGCTACAGCAAATCATCTCCAGCCTAAATGCACCCCTGTTTAAATTTGATATTGAGACTGGGCTGATGCTTTGCTATGTGCAATTGTCGTGCAAGTCCTTCATCCTCAATCACCAGAGAACGCAGTGTTAAATCTCTGGTTCTATGGGGAGTTAATGTCAACGTACTTGGCTGCACTCCAACCATACACCAGGCTAGATCAAGAGATGGCAGCTTGCTGGAAGCAACTAAAAATCATCTGGTCTTCTGCCGATGAAAATACTGATTAGTGACATACTCCTACAGTGATGCTGACAGTGTAGGAGTATGTCACCTAATTCGGGTAGAAGTTCATAAATAATCAAGCAGAGAAAATATGGATTTTTGGCACGAAGAACAAAGACCTTGCAAAGTGTGTGGATTCCATTTCACCGAGATCCCAAAAAAGTAATAGCAACTGGCAAGACCCCATTCTAAAGATAGAGAGAGGATTGTACCTTATGATGCTTATGTATTAATACTTACAAACTTTATTGACATTACATTAACCAGCAGATAGATATATGTTTTTTTGAGAAAGCAGATAATGGCTGATGTGGTAAATCGATGAAGAATTAATCAAATTTGCTGTCGTGACTCCGCTGTCCGCGACAGATTCACTAATGTGATTAATATGAGAATGTGATGAACACAAAATATAAGCAAAGTAATAAAAAGTATAAAAAAGGAGCTTTGTAAAAAGTAGATAATGAAAACATTCGTTTCCAAATAAAAATAAAATTAGAAATTAATAATAAAAAATAAAATGACAATCAAAAATTATCAAAAATACTTAATCAAATCCGAAATCCTGCTTGAATATATGTGAAGGAACATTTTCAGAATTATTAAATGCAGATAATTTGTTACTAATATTTTTGTTTGATTAATTGTTAATCTTTATTACTTATAGGGTGAGAAACCATGATAATTGAATCTACAAATCACCAGTTTTCTTGTGTAGATTTTTGGCTTCCCAGTGATTATAATTCCGATAAAAATGGTGAGACTTTTGTATTTGCTTCTGAGAATAGTACATCTTTAAGCATTGCAGGCTTTTCTCTAATGAATTATTGTTTTACTGAAAAGAAAAATCAAACATATATTCAATATACAAATATTTTAAAGACTTTGGTTTTTCCATTAGACTTATATGGAGAAGCAGTTGATTTTTTAGATTTAAATAGCGCTATTGTATTATGTGATGAAATATCTAACAGATATTCTTGGGAACTTTCTTGCTGGCTGCGAAATTACATTTATCCTTCCTGGACGCATCAGGGGAAAATAAGTATACCTCATGTCACTGATTCTTATACTCTCTTTCAAGGGATCTCGGTGAAAATAAAAAGGAGTGTACCCTAAGAGCTGATGGTTTCGATGGTGGTAAGAAAGTTAAAGGCCGTAAGCGACATATAGTTGTGAATTCTCAAGGTTTGTTGATTGGGGATCTCCAAAAAATAAAATATCGGTGCCCTATCAAATATACTTTGGCTCAACTTAAGAATTGGTGAGCGTTCCCACATTCGTGGGAACGCGAGGGCACCGATATTTTATTAATTGGAAAGGCCTGAGCAAGGATTATGAGTTGTACACAGAGATCAGTAAAGCAATGATTTACGGCTGATTGATTCGTCTGATGGTAAAACGAATGGCAGCTTAATCTTTTGTTTACGAATCAGCTCTTAGACCTTAATTAAGTATAAATAGAGTAAATTGATTATCTGAGAAACTTCCTTGCAAAAATCACAAACTCTTTTTTTCGTAGCCCTGCTACCACCACAAGAAATTCAGGATTATGCTAACCAAATCAAGCAGCAGTTTGCTCTTAACTACGCCAGTCGCCACGCCCAAAAATCTCCGCCTCACATTACCCTACAACCACCTTTTAAATGGTCTGATCAAAACCTATTAGCATTAGAAGCGTGTTTGCAGGAATTTGCTAGCACTCAAAACCCAATACCAATTACGCTGAGTGGTTATGGTGCGTTTATTGCCCGTGTCATCTATATCAATGTGATCACAAGTCCAGAATTATTGGCTGTACAAGCGAATTTAATGACACACTTAGCCAACCAACTGGGAATTGTTGATCAAGTATCTCAAACTCGACCTTTCGCGCCTCACATGACAGTGGCTTTTAAAGATTTAACACGTCAGAACTTTAAAGCTGCTTGGCCAGAGTTTGAAAAGCGTGAGTTATATTTTGAATTTACAGCAAATCATTTAACGTTACTACGACACGATGGTCAGCGATGGAATGTCAAAGCAGAGTTTCCGTTTATAATTGGCGATCG